>NZ_JACRYL010000017.1:90802-106023 GCF_014306625.1 Pedobacter fastidiosus | reverse complement strand
TTGATTAAATATTGAGAGACACAAGCGGACGCTTGCGCCAGATGGGAAATTCGTAATGAAATCAGAAAACTTAATGATAAATAAAATTTTGCTATGCAAAAGAAACTACATTAATAGCCGTGAGCCCATTGCAAGTTAAAGTGATTTCAAACTCTACCTTATCTCTAACTTTAAAACTTTGATCAGATTCTTTTAAATAGAATGCAATTCGTTGATTGTTTTCATCATTTATTAAGCCCATTCTTCCGAGGCAATTAATACAAACAATCTTCCCAATTCTTTTCATATCTATACCAAAATCTTATCCAATATTATATTAAAGATAAAACAGATATGAAGGTGTACCTGCTTTATCTTTATTTGCCCTAAATTGAATAACAGTTTGTTTGTTCAGCCATCCTGAGGGATAACCATTTTAATTTTGATATTGTTTTGCAACCGATGATTTCACGTATTAATGCTCAGTATTTTAACTTATTCTAACCCAGTAGGAAGTTGTTAATCAAAAATATAAATTATGCTATATAGTAGGGAGAAACAGCATCTATAATTTAAGGCAGGAATGAGAGAAGATAATATCTATTTAAAGATTATGCTGTATTACCCTTACGTTTTGCAATTCTGCTTAACCAAGTAAACATTTTGCACTGAGATTCTTGATAAGTTTGAAGGGAATCCCAAGCTTCGAGAAAAGTTTCATGCAGAATAGCGTTCGCTCTTTTTTCATCGCCAACTGCTCTTATTATAGATCCGTATAAAGAAGCCGAATACTGTTTGTATAAAGACTTAAATACTTGAATATCTTGCATTTTCAGTTTCTGTAAAAATATCTCTTGACCAATTACCCAAGCCTTTGGGTTTTGATTTTCTTCTTGAAGGCTTATATTGGATAGAGATGCTTGCATTATTTAATCAATGATTATAGATGCTTAACAGTATTAAATCCTTATTGTTCTGGAATTGAAAATTAAATCTAACAACTAAAAGGAATGGCAAATAAAAATCTTCAAATATTTTTAATTCACAGATAATCAGTAAGATATTTATATGATATAATAATAAGATGAACCACAAGAGAAAATCTATAAACTCTGTTGAAGCGTTATCCCCGATTTTTTCTCTCGGGGATTTAGCAGGAAACTTAAAAGGAATAAATTCGGCACAGACTACAATCGGCAATTAACCACCGAACCGTTCATTTTCAAATATTTAGAAAAGCTGAACTGCTCGAATGATAACATCCGCAGCAAAGCCATTTATAGTTTATTAAACAATTCGATCGCATCTTTGTAATGTGCCGTTCCTGCAGGAATTTTTTGAAGCCAAATTTTACACTCAGCTTTGCGGTCATTTTTCAAATAACTAAGTGCTATAGAATATGCTGCATCATATTTAAATTTCGAAGTACCTAAATAAACATTATTCAGTACTGCTCTAGCATCATCTACATTACTGGTTTCTACCAAAGTATTTCCATAATAATAAGCCACTATTGCATTTTCAGGCTCAGCCATATATTGTTTCTCTAACAAGGGCTTTGCAGCATTAAAATTCTTTTGGTTGTACAACTGAGCTGCTTGATCTAAATCTGTTTTCTTTTCTGCACTACGTTTTGTTACGCTCATTGCACTATTTCCAGCATATACACTATATAAATTATTTCGCCAAGGTACCCAAATTAAAAAACCTAAGAGAAGAACCGCTGCGATTCCTGTCATCCAATTAATTATGGGTGTAATGGATGCAACCCTTGCTTCTTCTACAAAATATTGTTTGTTAACAGCATAAAGTGTATCCCGAAGAAGCTCATTTTTTTGATCTGGCGCCAAATGAATTTTTAAATTTTGATGAATCTCATTATAGTCTTTTAAATGCTGTTGCAGATCGAGCTCATTTTGCACACGTATTTCAAAACCAATTCGTTCAGTTTCATCCATGTCCCCCTCAACGTAGCGGGCGGTAAGTAAAATTTTATCTTCAGTCATCGACTTATCTATAAAGTATTTCTTAAACAAATATCCCCTCTATTTGTGTCGGCATTTATGTAAATAATGCGATCACAAATTTCAATTTTTAAAACAGATTAAAAGCCCTTTTTACTTTGTGCTATAGCTAAATTACATTCAATTTTCAAAATAATTTTTAAGATAAACAACTGGATTTATAATTTTGAAATTGAGAAAGATAAGATCTGCTACGAAAGTTTAGCTTGAATGCAATTTCGATTTGTACATTTGCAACACAAAATGAAAATTTTAAGCTACATATTAAGTCTGAGTATACTCTTGCTTTCTTGCATTACCTGCGAGGATTTGCCTGAATTCACAGTTAATGGCATAGCAAAAATTTCAAATGCTAGTATCCACACTCCAGATTCGCATACAGAAAAAGACAATTGCTCGCCACTTTGTACTTGCAATTGTTGCGGTCAACCGATATTAAGCACCCTATCTATTGCGTCTTTTCCTTTTTTAAAAGTGCAAGCTGTAAGCAGAAAGAAAATCGATTATGAAAATCAATTCGTGAGCGATTACATCCAAAATATCTGGCAACCGCCAAAATTGAATAAATCCATAATCGGTTAAATCCGATAATTCACAATCAGTTTACGCTGATTTATTTATTCAATATTCATTAAATTATAATGCGAAAAATAATATTATTGCTATGCACAATTGCGTGTATAACAAGTGCATACGCACAAAATAACTTTAAGATTTTGGTCAAAAACAAAGAAAGCAAAGCCAACTTATCAGCAGTAACTGTTCTTGTTAAGGGCACAAACCTAATGGCAAAAACTGCAGAAAATGGAATTGCAACCATCACCAATATTCCCGATGGCAATCAAGTTTTAATTATTAGAAATGTAGGTTTTGCGGAGCAAACCATTACTATAGCATTCCCCACAAATCAAATTACTCCACTGGAAGTTTTTTTACAGGAATCAGAAGACGAGCTGGAAGAAGTAATTGTTTCATCAACCCGAACCAGCCGAACAATTAAGAATACACCCACCCGTGTAGAAACTATTGAGCTGGAGGAAATAGACGAAAAAAGCAACATGCGACCAGCAAATGTTTCTATGATTTTGCATGAAAGCACAGGAATTTCCGTTCAGCAGACTTCTGCAACCAGTGCAAATGCGAGCATCAGGATTCAGGGCTTAGATGGCAGATATACCCAACTGTTAAAGGATGGTTATGCCAGTTTCGGGAATTTCGCCAGTGGATTGAGCATTCTAGAAATTCCTCCATTAGATTTAAGTCAGGTTGAGATTATTAAAGGTCCATCATCAACCTTATATGGCGCTGGTGCTATTGCGGGAGTTGTTAACTTTGTTTCAAGAACGCCAAAAGAGAAAGCCGAGTTTAATTTTATTCTAAATCAATCTAATGTTGGGCAAACAAATATTGGTGGTTTTGGAATGAAAAGAAACAAAAAAATTGGTTACAGTTTATTGGCCTTGGTTAATTTTCAAAGGCCTTATGATGTAGATAAAGATGATTTTACAGAACTTCCTAAAACGAAGGATTTCACGATTCATCCCAAATTATTTATCTATCCGAATGATAAAACTACGTTGATTATTGGTAATGCCTTTACCAAAAGCGACAGAACAGGTGGCGATATTTTTGTGATAAATAATGGCGAGGATGCAAACCATAAATACTTCGAAACCAACAATAGCATCAGAAATACTTCTACTTTAGATTTTAGCTATAAAACAGGAGAACTCGATTTATTAAAAGTTAAAACCAGTTTCAACTACTTTAAGCGTGATATTTCTATCCCAAACTATAGTTTCAACGGAATAAATTATAATGCTTATACCGATATCAGCTATTTAAAGAACATTAAAAACCAGAGTTTAATTTTCGGGGCAAATCTAGTATATGATGAATTTTTAGAGCAAAATCAAACACAAACTTTGGCTAAAAATTTTAATACCAAAACAGCCGGTTTGTATGCACAACAAACTTGGGACCTCTCTGATCAGTTTAAACTTGAAAGTGGAATAAGGACAGATCTCGTTCACTATTTCAATACTTTTTATAGTAAAACGGAATTCTTTATTCTTCCTAGAATCTCGGCGCTATTTAAGTTTGATGAAAAGTGGAGTTCTAGAGTTGGCGGTGGTTTAGGTTATAAAACCCCTACTCTTTTTACAGAGCAAACAGAAACATTTCAATACCAGAATTTATTGCCATTAAACCAAGTTGAGGCAGAAAAAAGCTATGGAGGAACTGCCGACGTAAATTATAAGACAAGCATTGGTGACGATTGGATGTTAAGTTTTAACCAGATGTTTTTCTATACAAGAATCACGAATTCAACCATTTTATTACAGGATAATACTGGTTTTTTTCACTTTGAAAACACCACGAAACCGGTTCAGAGTTTAGGTTTTGAAACCAATGCAAAGATTATCTTCAAAGAATATTTTAAGCTTTTTGCAGGCTACACTTTTACCGATGCCAAAGCAGATTATTTACCTGTGATTCAAAACATTAGGCTATTACCTAAAAACAAGCTTAACCTAGCGCTACTTTATGAGAAAGAAAGGAATTTTAAGCTTGGTTTAGAAGGTTACTTTACCGACAAACAATATTTGTATAATAACCTAGAAACGAGTCCTTTTTGGGAGTTCGGTTTTATGGCCGAAAAAGTTTTTGGAAAGTTTTCAATTTTTATAAATGCAGAAAACTTCACCGATACAAGGCAGAGCAAATACAAAAGTGTGGTAAATGGTTCACACCTTAATCCAACTTTTGATGACATTTGGACGCACACCGAAGGAAGAACTTTTAACGGAGGAATAAAGCTGAAACTGTAGATTATTATCAAGAAGCTGTATCATAAATAAATTTTTATTTAGATTTTGGTCACATTGAGCCTGTCGAAATGCTTTAAATGGGTTTTTTAGTAATCCTTCAACAAGCTCAGGGTGACAATTCACATTTATGATACAGCCTCTTGTTTAGTTTTCCTTTAGCGAATAACTTGTACTTCTACCGCCTGCAGAATCTTTAATTAATATGCCCTTATCTACCAAGTTTTGAATATCCCTACCTGCTGTATCTTGAGAACATTTTGCAATTTTTGCCCATTTAGAGGAGGTCAGTTTTCCATCAAAACCATCAAGAAGTTTATTGATCATCAACTTTTGCCGATCGTTTAAAACTATTAAATTCAAGTTTTCCCAGAGTTTAGCTTTCCTTTTAACTGATGCCAAAGTATGATCAGTTACGGATAAAGCCCGATTTAGACATTCCAAAAACCACACAAGCCAGCTTGTAATATCCAAAGAGCCTGATTGGGTTTGCTCCAAAATATCATAATATTTGTTCCGTTCCAATCTAATTTGTGCAGACATGCTATAAAATCGCTGTGCACTTTTATCAGCCCTAGAAAGTTGCATATCGGCAATTGCCCTTGATATCCTTCCATTTCCATCATCAAATGGATGTAGGGTTACAAACCAAAGATGTGCTATACCAGCTTTTAAAATCGGGTCGTAGGCTAGGTCTGCGTTAAACCAATCGAAAAATTTCTTCGTTTCATTAGGTAAACCTTTAGAATCTGGAGCTTGGTAATGAATTCTTTCACGCCCCATTGCTCCAGAAACCACTTGCATTGGATCTTCCTTTGAATTATTTCGCCAATCTCCTACAATTATTTTATAAAGCCCACTTCTACCTGTTGGAAATAAATTAGCATGCCAGCCGAACAAACGCTCTTCTGATAAATTTTTTGCAAAGTTTTGAGTAGCATCCAGCATCATTTCAACAATACCTTCTACATTTCTATCTGATGAGACTAAACCAGCGATATCCATTCCCAATCGTCGGGCTATAGAAGATCGAACTTGGTCTGCATTTAGTATTTCGCCTTCAATCTCACTTGATTTTAAAACATCCGCAGTAAGCGTTTTTAGCATTGCTTCCTCTTGAATATCAAAGCCAAGAGTTTCCATTACTCCAAGAAGTTTACCTTGATTAAAGCGTACCTCAGCAAGCAAATCTGCAATCTGTTCTAAATTCCAAGTGAAATTTGGCCAATCTTTATATTCATAGATATACATATTCTCCGCAATTATGCGGTAAATATAAAGCTTATTCTCCGCATAATAAAATTAATCTACGCAAAAATGCGGAGATTAGACAGTCTAATCTCCGCATTTTAAGTATTTTTTTGCTTATTTACTTTTAAAAACTACAACAGCTAATGGCGGTAAATTAATGTTAATAGAAAATTCTTGGTTATTATAGCCTTCTAAATAAGGTGTAATATCCCCTTTGTTATTAATCCCACTTCCGTAGTAAATGATATCATCAGAATTGAAAATTTCCTTCCATTTGGTTTTAAATGGCACACCCACCTTATAATTTTCGCGAACAACAGGTGTAAAATTCATTACAACAATCAATGTATCTTTAGCCTTTGGACCTTTGCGCATATAGGCAAAAACAGATTCATTGGAATTATCTGCATCTAGCCATTCGAAACCTTCATAACTAAAGTTGAAATGATAAAGTGCAGGTTCTTTTCTATACAAAAAATTAAGTGCTTTAACTGTTTCTTGCATACCCTTGTGTGGTGCATATTGGAGTAAGTGCCAGTTTAAAGATTGCTTGAAATTCCATTCGCCAGTATCGCCAAACTCGTTACCCATAAACAAAAGTTTTGCGCCCGGGTGCGTAAACATATAACCGTATAAAGCTCTTAAATTCGCAAACTTTTGCCAATCATCACCAGGCATTTTATACAGCATTGGCGATTTACCATGTACTACTTCATCATGAGAAAATGGCAACATAAAGTTTTCGGTAAAAGCGTAAGTCATGCTAAAACTTAACTGATTGTGATGGTTTTTTCTGCCTATTGGATCTACTTTAAAATATTTCAAAGTATCATTCATCCAACCCATCATCCATTTCATACCGAAGCCTAAACCACCCGAGTAAACAGGTCGGGTAACGCCATCAAAAGTACTGCTCTCTTCTGCAATGGTTTGTACACCTTTAAAATTGCCGTAAATGGTTTCGTTTAAATCTTTTAAAAACTGAATGGCTCCTAAATTTTCACTTCCGCCAAACTCGTTAGTTGCAGAGTCGCCATCTTCACGAGAAAAATTAAAATATAGCATCGAAGCAACGGCATCTACCCTTAAACCATCTGCATGGTACTGATCGATCCAAAATGTTGCATTACTTATTAAAAACGAACGAACTTCTGGTCTATCGTAATTAAAAATATACGATTTCCAATCTGGATGAAAACCCTTACGCATATCTGCATGTTCGTACAAATGCGTGCCATCAAACTCATACAGTCCATGCCTGTCGCCCGGAAAATGCGATGGAACCCAATCTAAAATTACAGCAATATTTGCTTTATGAAGTTCATCAATTAGGTACATTAAATCTTGTGGCGAGCCATATCGAGAACTCGCTCCAAAATAACCTGTAATTTGATAGCCCCAACTAGGCGAATATGGAAATTCCATTACAGGCATAAGTTCTACATGCGTAAAACCCATTTCTAAAACATAAGGAATCAGTGTTGTGGCAACCTCTCTACAATTTAAAACACGCTTTGGGTTATCGGGATCACGTTGCCAAGAGCCCAGATGTATTTCATAAACTGAAATTGGTTGATCTAAATTATTAAGCTTTGGACGTTTGCTTAACCAAGTTTTATCTTTCCACGTGTAATCAGTATCCCAAACAATTGATGCCGTTTGTGGCGGATGCTCCCACTTTCTTGCATAAGGATCGCCCTTTTCGTGCTCCGATTCATCGAAGCCTTTAACGAAATATTTATAAACTTCGCCTTTGGATATATTCGGAATAAAACCTTCCCAAATTCCAGATTTATCCCACCGTTTATTTAAAGCATGAGCTTCTCTATTCCAATCGTTAAAATTACCTACAACGCTAACGTTAATTGCATTTGGTGCCCAAACGGAGAAATAAGTTCCATGTACTTTTTCAACCTCTGTTAAATGTGAACCCATCTTTTCGTACAAACGAAAATGTTTCCCAACCAAAAACAAATCGATATCATAATCAGAAAATAGGCTAAAAGCCCAAACCGATTTACTTTGATCAATCTCTGGTAAAACTGCTTTTTTTGCAGGAACTTTTTTTGTAGATGGCATAAATATTTTTGGCTAGAGAATTAAAACCCCAAATACTTAACAGCATTTGGGGTTAATTGTTACAGACTTAAAATCTGTATTTCAGAGAAGTTTTTATTGCATTTAAAGCGTAAACAGTTTTTATCATCGGTGTAAAAATCTGTTACTTCTTTATTATCAACGGTAATCTTTTTTACTTGGAATTTTACACCCATAACATTACAAGCATAGAGCTCATAATTTGGTGTATAAAGCCCTTCTGTGAGTTGATTAACCCTTAATATTTGACTATCCCCTTTAACAGTGAATTTCTTTTCTAAATAAATATCCTGTTCGTAAGCAAAAGTATCACCATGATCCTCATACATGAAAGAATTTACTTCATAATCACTGCTGTAAATGTTCATCACCACTTCAGTAATGGCCTTTTCATCCACATATTGCATTACCGGATATTCTGGAATTACAGAACCTGCTCTAACAAACATTGGCATGCTATCAATTTTGGCATCAACGGTATATTCGTTTTCGCCAACCAAAACTTCATTTGTCCAATAGTTGTACCATGTGCCTTTAGGAAGGTATACTTTTCTTGATATTGCCCCTTGCTCTAAAACAGGGCAAATCAATAATTTATCACCATAACAAAACTCATCCTGACGGAAACTATTGCTTATGTTTTCTTGCTCCAACATAACCAACGGCCTCAAAATTGGAAAACCGTAACGGTGATGCTCCCAAAAAACGGAATATAAATATGGCATCATTCGATACCTTAATTCAATAAATTTTCTGTTGATGTCTTCAAAAAATTCTCCAAAACTCCATGGCTCACGTTCGGCCGTATCACCGGCAGAGTGCGCTCGCATAAAAGGAGAAAAAGTACCCAATTGAATCCAACGTGTAAATAATTCGCCATCGGGTTCTCCACTGAAACCACCAATATCGGTTCCACAGAAAGGTACACCTGAAACAGATAAACGCTGACACTGAATATTACCAATTTTTAAGTGTTCCCATGTAGCAATATTATCTCCTGTCCAAACACTTGCATAACGTTGCATACCTGCGTAACCTGCCCTAGTGATGGTAAATGGGCGTTTATTGCGCATCAATTTTTTAAGTCCTTCATAAGTTGATCGAACCATTTGCATGCCATAAACATTATGTGCCTTACGGTGCGAACCACGGAAACCATCGTAATTGTGGCGAACATCATTAGGGAAAGTACCCGAACCAAATACGGCAGGTTCATTCATATCATTCCAGAAACCTGCAACGCCCATATCTACCAATTCTTTGTATAGATTACCCCACCAAGTACGAACTTTAGGGTTGGTAAAATCTGGAAATTGGCAACGTCCAGGCCAAACATGCCCTTCCATATAATAATCATCGCTTCTGCGACAGAAAAATCTTTTCTCTTTACCTTCTTTGAAAACCCAGTAATCATCATCCACCTTAATTCCCGGATCAATCATAACAACGGTTTTAAATCCATCATCAGAAAGTTCTTTAATCATCCTCCTCGGATCAGGAAAATATTTTTTGTTCCAAGTGAAGCAACGATAACCATCCATATAATCGATATCCAAATAAATGGCATCACATGGAATTTTACGATCTCTAAATTGTTTTGCAATTTCTTTAACCTTAGTTTCTGGATAATAACTCCATCGGCATTGCTGATAACCTAAAGTCCATTTTGGTGGCATTGGGTGTGTTCCTGTTAAACTCGCATAACGCTTAACAACATCCATCATATGCGGGCCATGAATATAGTAATATTGCAACTCGCCACCGTCAGACCAAAAACTGGTTTTGCTTACATCTTCGCCACCAAAATCGAAATAAGATTTAAAAGTGTTATCGAAAAATATACCGTAAGCAGCCTCATTGTGTAGGCCGATGTAAAAAGGAATTGTTCTATATAATGGATCTTGATTCCATCCAAAAGAATAGGCATCGGTATTCCAGTTTTCGAAACGGCGACCACGAAGATTAAAGTTTCCAGATTTATCACCTAAACCAAAGAAGTTTTCTTCTGGATGGCATTTTTTCGTGGCAAAAATATAATAACCCCCGAAATCTGTATTTTCTTCCCAATGCATCGAGTTTGCTTCATCAACCATAACCAGATTGGTTATGTTATCAGAAAACGAAATATGAAAATTTGCTTTCTCTATCTTACAAGTAACTGAGTGAGTAGAAACAGTAAAACTATCTTCATGCTCCTGCATTTTGAAGACCGTAACCTTTTGGTCTACTTCTGGTACAGCGTAAGAAAAATCATCTAAGAAAACTCCATGTGGCGCTAAGCGAACACGAATAATATCATCGCTAACTACTCTTATTTCTACTCTGGCATCACCATCAGAGAAATAAAACCTGTTGCCCTCTTTCTTTACTTTTTTAACGGTTCCGAGATACTGTTTAACAATTGGCTTAACAGATATATCTACTGGGTTATTTAAATGCTGTATTTCTTGTTCTTTATCAATTAGATCGCTAACCTCGTTTGGCTTATCGTTTTGCGCTTCCATCCTTATTTATTCAAAAATTTAATATTAATTACTCCTTAAACTGGGATGTGCTTAAGAAAGTACTATAATACAAATATTTTAGGTAAGCATCTTAATAAATTCACAAAAAAAGCCTTTCTCGCTTTAAGGCAAGAAAAGCTTTCCAGATAAACAATGTAAAATTTAAGGATTAAAAGTGAATGCTAAATAATAAATTGCACCTGCTTGTGGATTACCATAAGAGGTGAAATAATACTTATTCAAAATATTTGATCCACCTAATTTAACTACAGACATAACCGATGGAATTCTTAAACTAACCTGAGCATCCAAAGTACTATATGCGGGCACTTGTCCTGCTGAGAATGATGAATTCCAGTAAAACTGATCTTGCCAGCGATAAGAAACATTAAAGCCAAAGTTTTTAACGATTTCCTTGTTTCCTAAACCTAGATTATAACGAATTTTTGGTGTGTTAAAATCGTTGATATAATTTGCAGGAAGATCTCCAATTTGATTGTAAGAAACATTTCCACTGATGTTATATTTTCCGATTAAATAATCCAAACCTAAAGCAGCACCATAAGAGGTTACTTTTCCATCTGCATTGACTGGAACACCATATTTTACATAATTTGTAGTTGTACCTACTTGCTGATAAACATTTACCGCTGTGATAAAATCTTTATATTGATTGTAATAGCCATAAGCATCGATTAAAAATTTTGGCCCTAACAAACCTTTATAACCAATTTCATAAGCTTGAACACTTTCTGGTCTAACTCCACGGCTATCAAAAGTATATTTCTGTAAAATGCCTGTGGTAGAACCGCCAACTGCTAAGGCCGATTGATAAGCACGATAACTGCTTTCAGTATAACCTTTGGTAGCATCGGTACCTAAGCCGTATTTAGCCAAACTTTCTGGCAAACCACCTATTAATCTTTGTGATCCACCGCCTACAGAAAGATCTATATATTGGTTTTGCGTGGTTGGATTACGATACCCTGTTTGGTAAGATAAACGGATGTTGTTGTTTTTGGCAACGGTGAAAACACCAGTAATACGAGGTGTAAAACGACCTTCAAAATTGGTGCTTTTATCATAACGGCCAGCAACTGTTAGTTTAAAAAACTCGCCGAACTTTTTACCTGCCTGGGCAAAAGCTCCATATTCGTCGATGTCGATTTTACGATTTAAATCATCAAAAATTGTACCGCCAGATCTAAGTTGATATAATCTGCTTGATGCACCAACCTGAAATTCGATTACGTTATTAAAAGCATTCGTAAAATTGTACATGCCCTCATAGTGATACAGATTTGTTTTGTCATCAAATCGAGCGCCATAAACCCCTGTACCAAAGTTTGTAGCACTGATATTGGTATTCTTTATATTTTCTTTATTGGTTCCAAAACTAGCCGAACCTGGCTGTGCTCTACCTGCATCGGCTGCTGCTCTAGCTGCTGCATTCGCAGCTTCTTCAGATGCGCCTTGAGATTTTGCCGCAGAATAAGCTACTGTGTAAGTTGGAAACCAAACCGTTGCCGATGGTGTAGTTTTTTCATTAATGTAGCTTCCCAAAATAGACGAGATGTAGGAATCTCCAGAACGTTCTTGAGTAGTATAAGCTTTAACAAAGAAATCCTGACCCTTTAATTCAAGTTTGTACTGGCCGATGTTAAAATTACGCAGAGAATAACGATCTGACCCTGTGTAAACAGATGTTCCTGTTCCCCAATTGGCCTGAGCTGATAACTGAATGGTATTAGTGAAATTGTAATATAAAGCACCAGAAGTTTTAAGAGATTTTGTACTATAATCTACTAAATCTTCTTCATTATAACCTGTCCTAGAAACCTGTTGATTAGAAGTTGTTCCTTTGTTTAAACTATAAGCAACACCCAACAATGGCAATGCTGGCCTTAAAGCTGCATAAGCTGGATTTGTGCTAACCAAATTTACAATTTGAGGATAGGTTAAGCCTAAACCAATGAAATTATTAAAAGCGCCAACTGCTGCAGGTTGAGTAGCCAAAACTCCTCTTGCTACGAATTGTAAATTTGCATTAACCTCATCACCGTAAACATTCACCCCATCATAACCTGGATCCGAAGCTCTTGTTCCTGGTTTTACACTATTTGCTACGCGATCAAAATTCGAGTAATTATTACCGAACCAATCTTTAGCTTGTAAAAAAGAGAATGCGGCTTTAAATCCAAATTTATTGTTCCAAGATTTTGCCACGCGAACATCCAACTGATTAAATGGCTGAACACTGCTATTATCATCATTAACATGATTTACGCCTGTTTTATATTGAAAACTTGCACCCGGATACTTAAATGGATCTTTTGAAGTCATTAATAAGGTGCCGTTAATTCCACCTGCACCATATAAAGCTGAAGATGCACCTGGTAAAAGCTCAACATTATCAATATCTAGTTCAGTAATCCCTACAATGTTACCTACAGAGAAGTTTAAACCAGGCGCTTGATTATCCATTCCGTCTATGTATTGGTTAAAACGAGTATTTCCATTTGAGTTAAAACCGCGTGTATTAATCGATTTAAAAGTTAAACTCTGCATACTGCTCTCCACGCCTTTCATGTTATTTAGGGCATCGTAAAAAGAAGGCGCTGCAATTTCCCTAATTGTTGCAGCACTCATCCGCTCGATAGAAACCGGAGATTCCAGAATCCGCTCTGGCGTTCTTGATGCAGAAACAACTACATCGCCACCCAAAACAATTGCAGTTTCAAGCTCGATATTTATTCCAGTTGTACTTCCTGTAATTTGTTGCTCTACAGTGCCAAAGCCTACTGATGATGCAACTAAGGTGAAGGGAAGTTTAGCTGTAGTAGAAAACGTAAATACACCGTTTCCATTTGTAGATGTACCGCCTGATTGGCCTTTAACAATTATGCTAACGCCAGCAAGGGCTTCTTTAGATTGCTTATCCTTAACGGTACCACTTACCGTTATACTCTGTGCCTGCACCACAACAAAAGTTGCGCATACAAATAAAAACACAAAGATGATCTGTGTAAAGATTCTGCTCATAAATGATTATAGTTTGGTTACTTGTTTATTTAGTTAATATAAACTTAAATGCTTTTTTTTAATTAAACAAATTATGTTTGCATAATAATTTTTATCAAATTTTTAATTTTGATTGATATACAGTTTGTTGTAATTTGCATGTATTCAGCAATAACTAAAAAAATGATGTTGGATTTTTAGCTAACCATTATGAATAAAATCAAGGCTCTTTTCTGTATCATAATCCCTATAGCATTAGCTTTTCTATTTAATACAAAAATTGGAAGTACACCTCCGCTCTTAAAATTTCTAAATCCATTTATGGGTTTTTGGCAAAACGCTGAGAACAACCATTTTATGTTTAACCATAAGGCGAAAATTAAAGGCGCAATTGATGAAATTGAAATTGTGTTCGATGATCGGATGATTCCGCACATTTTCGCAAAAAATGATCACGATCTTTATTTGGCACAGGGATATGTTACCGCAATGCATCGCCTATGGCAAATGGATTTTCAAACTCGTTTTGCTGCCGGAAGAATTAGTGAGGTTGTAGGCGAAAAGGCGATCGAAGTAGATCGATATCAACGTAGAATGGGAATGGTTTACGGTGCTGAAAACTCTTTAAAGGGAATGATGCAGGATCCAAAATCGAAAGAAATGATTTTAGCCTATACCGACGGTATTAACGCTTACATTAAAACCCTCTCGCACGCAAACTATCCTATAGAATATAAAATACTAGATTTTAAACCTGAAGATTGGACCCCAGTTAAATGTGCGCTCCTGTTAAAACAGATGTCGGCCGTTTTGGCTATGGGTTCTGATGAATTTTACATGACGAACATCATGAAAAAATTCGGTCCAGAAATAACTAAAGATCTTTTTCCTGATTATCCATTTCGAGAAGATCCAATTATTCCTGTTGGAACAAAGTGGGATTTCTCTCCTTTGCCTACACCAAAAACACCAGAAAGCTTTACAAATGCGCAAACTGGCAATGTAAAAACAAAAGAAAAAGTAGAAGGAATTGGCAGTAACAACTGGGCATTGTCGGGTTCTAAAACGGCATCAGGCTTTCCAATTCTATCTAACGATCCACATTTAGATTTAACCTTACCTTCTATTTGGTATCAAATACAATTAAATGCACCTGGCGTAAATACCTATGGCGTTTCCCTTCCTGGTGCACCTGGTGTAATTATCGGCTTTAACCAAAAAATTGCTTGGGGCGTAACCAATGTTGCTGCAGATGTGCTCGATTTTTACCAAATTAAATTTAAAGATAATTCGCATAACGAATACTGGTACAACAACAAATGGAACAATACATCTAAACGTTTCGAAACCATTAAAATCCGTGGGGGAAAAGATGAAATTGATACTGTTTATTATACGCATCATGGTCCTGTTGTATATTTCCAAAAACCAAAATATGCAAGGGCAAACAACGTTCCTGTAGGCGACGCATTGCGATGGATTGCTCATGATGAATCGAACGAACTCATGACTTTTTA
>NZ_JACRYL010000017.1:55195-90749 GCF_014306625.1 Pedobacter fastidiosus | reverse complement strand
TTACTTAAATCGTGGAAAAAACTACAACGATTACCGTAAAGCCTTAACATTCTACACTGCACCTGCTCAAAACTTTGTTTTCGCAAGTGTTGATAATGATATCGCCATCACTCCAAATGGCAAGTTTCCGTTAAAATGGAAAGATCAGGGTAAATTTATTTTGGATGGAACAGATCCAGCTTACGATTGGCAAGGATGGATTCCTGCAAGTCAAAATCCAACAGTGAAAAATCCACCACGAGGATTTGTAAGTTCTGCAAATCAATCTTCTACAGATAAAACTTATCCATATTATATTAATTGGGAGTTTGCACCATACGAACGAGGCAAAAGAATTAACGATCGACTTACTGCTATGACTAAGGCAACTTTGGATAGCATTAGGTTAATGCAAACTGATAATTATAGCATTATGGCGCAAAATTTATTGCCTGCTCTTGTGCCTTTGGTCAATACTGAACAACTTAATGCAACCCAAAAAGAAGCTTTATCTTATTTAACCAAGTGGAATAAAAGATATGATGCAAAAGAAATTGCAGCAAGTGTTTTCGAAATCTGGACTAAACGTTTAAGTTTCGACATTTGGAATGATGATTTCGAAGTCGACGGAATTCCAATGCGTTATCCATCTAGAGATCGTACTGTAGAAATGATTTTAAAAGAACCAAATTCCAAATGGTACGACAATACAAAGACTAGTAAAAAGGAAACCCTTTCCGATTTAGTTAATGAAGCATTTAAATACAGTTGCGATAGTTTAGAGCGAAGATTCGGACCAATAAATAAAGATTGGAACTGGGCAAATGTTAAACAAACCAATGTTCCACATTTAGCAAAAATTCCAGGATTTGGATCAAAAGTATTGATGATTGGCGGAGCGAAAAGCACTATAAATGCGCTTGGCGAAAGCAATGGTCCTTCTTGGCGAATGGTTATCGAACTAGGTAAAACGCCAAAAGGTCATGGTGTTTATCCGGGCGGGCAATCGGGCAATCCCGGAAGTAAATTCTACGATAACATGATTGATACTTGGGCAAGTGGTAAACTTTACGATTTGTTTTATATGCAATCTGCCGATGATAAATCAGGCACAATTATCTCTCGTTTAAAAATTTCAAAATAGCAAAAAATGGTTTTCATCGTCATATTAATTATCTGTTTTCTTCTTCAAATGGTTATGCCTTGGTGGGTAATCATTGTTATTTCTTTCGCTACCTGTGGCATTATTGGCAAAACGGGTAAAATTGCTTTCTGGCAATCTTTCTTAGCTATATTTTTACTTTGGGTTGGTTACGCACTTTTCAAAAGCTTACCTAATGATAATGTTTTAGCCAGTAGAGTTGCAGTTATGACAGGGATAAAATTATGGTGGGGATTGCTTCTTGTAACCGGGATTTTAAGTGGGTTGGCTGCCGGAATAAGCGGTTATTGCGGTTATCAATTTCGCAAAGCGATGCTCGTTAAAAAAACTGACGAAAAAATAGCATAAGCCTTCGTACTTTTGCGTTGTGAATATAACCGCTGAAGCTATTTTTTCAATTAAAAATGATGAACAATTTAAAAAACTGGCCATAGAAACATTTAAATTCCAAGCAGCGCATTGCGCTGTTTATAAGGAATACATTCATCATTTGCACACCAATATTGAAGCAGTTTCGGAGATTGAACAGATTCCATTTCTACCGATAAGTTTTTTTAAAAGCCATAGCATTTTAAGTAATACAAACTCAATTGAAATAACTTTCAGCAGTTCTGGCACTACAGGAATGGTTCAGAGCAGTCATCATGTTACCAATGTTAAGTTGTACGAACAAAGCTACCTTCAAGCTTTTAATCAATTTTATGGAGATATTGAAGATTATTGCTTTTTAGCTTTGTTGCCATCTTATCAACAGAGAGCGGGTTCTTCATTAATTTACATGGTGAATGATTTAATCGAAAAGAGCAAGCATCCACAAAGCGGCTACTTTTTATATAATCACGATGAGCTTTTGCAAACGCTTCAAGGACTAAAAGAAAAGAATCAAAAAACAGTGCTCATTGGAGTTACCTATGCCCTATTAGATTTTGTTGAGCAACACGATATAGATTTCCCAAACCTAATTATTATGGAAACTGGTGGCATGAAAGGCAAACGCAAAGAAATGGTTCGTGAGGAGTTACATGAACAGCTAACCAATGGTTTCGGGATAAAATCTATTCATAGCGAATACGGAATGACAGAATTACTTTCGCAGGCTTATTCATTAGGTGAAGGTATTTTTAATTGTCCACCATGGATGAAAGTGTTGATTCGCGATACTAATGATCCTTTAACATTAATCCCCAATGGCAAAACCGGTGGTGTAAATGTAATCGATCTTGCCAATATTAATTCCTGCTCTTTTATTGCAACCCAAGATCTTGGAAAAATTTATCCAGATCAAAGTTTCGAAGTTTTAGGTCGTTTTGATAATGCGGATATTAGAGGTTGCAATTTGTTGGTACAGTAAGTTACAATAACCTATTGTCAAAACTGAATGGCTTAACCTCAATAATTTTAATTTCATCAACTAAAACGTGATTTACATTCATCAAAAAATTAAATTCATCTTCGATTATTGAGGATGGTACTTTTAGAAGTAAAAATTCATTCTCTTTAACAAAGGCATCTCCTAGCTTAGCTAAAGCTATTGGTGCAGGATAATTTTTCCAAGTTTCTGGAAGGCTTTCTTTATCTAATGATTGAATTGACTTTTCTGGCAATTCAAAAACAGTTAGACATAAATTCTCAGAATTAATCATTGAATTTTTATTCACCAAAACTTCTAAAGCAGCCAAGGCCCTGGTGCTGGCCATGTAGTGCAATGGTGTACCCACTGAGTTCCATCGTCCCCCAAATAATTTAGCTCCTGCACCACTGTGGTCTTTTGCGTGTTTGCAATTAGAGATTCTATATAAAATCATTAGCTGAAAACACCGTATTCTATTCTACCTAAAATATTTAGAACCATCTCAAAACCAATGCGGGTATCTAACAAATTAAATGGAACTTCACCATTTAGCGCTAAGTTTGGCATTTTAACCCAACTGTTAAAAGCTTTAGCACTTCCTAAAACTTCAATACCACGTTCGTATAATCGTGCAAGCTCAATGGCCCTATCGGCATATTCGGTTTTAACTAAAGTAGTAGGCGTATAACGCTGTAAGGTACGCTCTGAGATGTGTAGAATACCTGCAATTTCTTCTAGTGTTAAAGAAATTTGTTTAGCCAGTGCAGTTAAAGCTTTTTTTGATATGCCCTTACGTGCAAGATTAAGTAAATCAAAATCAGTGGGGTTAGCATAAGTATTTCCCATCATGGCTACCATTGGTGTACTCATACTTGTATAAGCAACCATTGGCTCCTCAACTATTGATGTAGATTTTTCTAATTTCCTTTTCATACCAGACAATTATACCCAAATATATACATTTTGTCCGAAATAAAAAATATAGCTCATAAAAAAAGTCTCAATTTTCATTGAGACTTTTAAAAGTTATTTTTCAAGAATTACTCAGCAATTAAAAGAAAATAATTTTTCTTTCCTTTTTGAACCACAATAAACTTATCGTTAATTAAATTTTCAGTGTTAAAAATTTGAGCAACTTCAGCAATCTTTTCTTTATTAATAGATACACCGCCACCTTGAATCAATTTCTTAGCTTCTCCTTTTGATGATGCTACCGTAGATTTTTCAGCCAATAATGTTGCAGCATCAATTCCGTTGGCTAATTCTGATTTAGAAAGAGCAAACTGCGGAATTCCTTCGAACATATCAATTACCTGATTTTCTGTTAAGCTTTTCAAAAACTCTAAAGAGCCATTTCCAAAAAGAAATTCAGAAGTTTTAATTGCCGTTTCCAATGCTTCAGAAGAGTGGGTTTTAATAGTAATATCTTCAGCTAAAGCTTTTTGCAGAATTCGTAAATGAGGCGCAACGTTATGCTCTACCTCAAGTGCTTCTATTTCCTTTTTACTTTTTAAGGTAAAAATTCTAATCCATTTTTTAACATCATCATCTGATGCATTTAACCAAAACTGATAAAATTTATATGGAGATGTTTTTTCAGGATCTAGCCAAATTGCCCCACTTTCTGTTTTACCGAATTTGGTTCCATCTGCTTTCTTAATTAGCTGTGTAGTTATTGCATAAGCAGTTCCCTGGTCTTTTCTTCTAATAAGTTCTGTTCCCGTAACAATATTTCCCCATTGATCAGAGCCGCCCATTTGAACCATACAATTATGGTTTTTCCATAAGTAGTAAAAATCATAGCCCTGTACCAATTGATAGCAAAATTCGGTAAACGACATACCTGTATCGCCTTCCAAACGTTTTTTAACGCTATCTTTTGCCATCATGTAATTAACGGTAATGTGTTTACCAACATCGCGAATAAAATCTAAAAAGTTCATATTTTTAAACCAATCGGCATTGTTAACCATTATTGCACCATTTCCAGCATCTTCAAACGTTAAAAATTTAGATAATTGACGCTTCATTCCAGCAAGATTGTGCTCAACCATCTCTGGAGTTTGAAGATTACGTTCATCAGATTTCCCCGATGGATCGCCAACCATACCCGTTGCACCACCAACCAATGCAAAAGGCTTATGCCCAGCATTTTGAAAGTGAATCAGCGTCATGATTTGAGTTAAGTGGCCAACATGCAGTGAATCTGCAGTAGGGTCAAAACCGATATAACCAGAGGTCATACCTTCCTTTAACTTTTCTTCAGTATTCGGCATTATATCGTGCAGCATGCCACGCCACCTTAACTCTTCAACAAAATTCGTCATTGTACAAACACATTAATTATTGTGCGTGCAAAGATAAAATTTTAGCACAGTTTACAGCAAAATTAGTTTATCGGGTTAAACCAAGATTTAAAATCGGCTTTTGCGATGTTAAAATCGGCATGACCAAGTAAACAGTTTAAGCTTCCATCGCTTCTAATGGTTTGGTTTGGAACACCTTCGTTATTGAGCCAGTTATCACAGAGTTTTTTAATTAGGCTAACTTCCTCGTCTTCTACAGCGTCCATATCCATTTTGTTAAGCGCAACATATTCCTCGGTATTAATACCTACAGGTAAATCCCACATTTTATTTGTTGGATCTTCCCTTAAAATCGGTCGCAGATTTGGATTCATCCTAATAAAATCAATTGGTTTGGTTGGCATCGATGGATTTAAAATCATATAAGCAATAAAAGTTGCAGTATCTGGTGGATCATTTAAAATACTCGTACTCATTTTCTGCACATCCCGAATCAAACCCGGTTCTTCCTTTTTTGATAAAAGCTCTGAATACTTAACTGGGATTTCCTCATCAGACTGTAACTGAGAAACCGTTCCGGTACCTATCGATAATACTTGAACGTTCTCTATTTGATATTGTTCTTTGTTGCAAATGGCTTCTACTACGCCAGCTAAAACAGGATTGTTATTACCCGTTACGCCACCATCCCAGTAATATTTAAGCTTATCATTTACCTTAAACATAGCCGGCTCGTTAAAATAATTAACGGGTGCGGTGCTCGATGCATGAATGGCTTCTACCAAACTTACCACACAATCTGTCGGTGTTTTGGCAGGGCCTTTCCTAATCTTTTGTTCTATTGATGAAGTGGAACCCAAACTGTCGCAGTCAGTTCTAAATAACTCTGCACGGTTTCGATAATAATCGTAGCCAATAATGAGAAAATGGGTTTTGGTTTTGCCCAGAACCGAAATATAAGCAGGCACATCTTTAAGATCGATTGTCGCAATTTTATTTAAAATCTCTTTTAATGCTTCGTGCTTACGTTTAGTAGAATATTTAGCCCCGATTTTAAAAATCCGGGCAACACTAGAAAGAATGCTCTTTTCAAAAAAACCAAGCTTGGAGAACACCCTACTCCTTAAATCTTTGTCATCGAAAATTTTCTCGATTTCGGAGAGCCGAAGATTTTCTGCCATTGCCGCCGCAACCAAACTTCCACCACTGTTGGCCACAACCAGATCGAACTCTGCCAAAACTTCGTGTCCAGTTGGATCTGCATTACCAAAAGTTTCGGCAAAAAGTCTGCGTAAGCATTTAACTTGGATGATCGCCCAAGATCCGCCTCCATCAAGAGAAAGAATCCGGTAGTTTTTATCATTAGGCATGATTAGTTTATTGGTATAATAAATCTATAAATTATTAGTTTACAAAACAATACAAATTAGAAAGGCAATATTTTGTAGTTGATGTTTTCTACGTATAATTTAAATATTATCTTGCAACATGAACTTTTTATCTCATTACTATTTCGATCGATTAAATGCTGATGCAAATATTGTAATGGGAACGGTGTTACCCGATTTGATAAAAAATGCTTCCAAAGAGGCCAATTTATACCCTCAAAAAAATGAATTTCTATTTATTGGCAATCCCGATGAAGAAAGTTTATTATATGGTTGGAAAAGACACTTAGCTGTAGATCTTCTTTTTCATTCCTCTAATTTTTTCTTAGAGAAAACCACTGAATTAAAGTTTTTGATTATTCCTATTGTGGAAAACACACCTATAAGACCGTCATTCTTAGCCCATATCGGATTAGAACTTTTGTTGGATCATCTTTTAATTGAGCATAATTTAATTCAGGTTCATCATTTCTACGATAAATTAAGTGCAGTGAAAAACGATTCGCTGAGTGATTTCTTGGAACATTGTAAACTTAATAATCCAGCTATTTTCTTTGGCTTTTTAGAACGATTTATTAGCAGTAAATATTTGTTGAGTTATCAAAAATTAGAAAATATAAGCTACGCCTTAAATAGAATCTGCATGCGGTTGTGGCCAGAAAGTTTAGAGGAAAAACAGCTTGCTGAATTAACTATACAGCTTGGGATTTTCAAAACCATTTTAGAGAAAGATTTTATGGATATCTTCTATGAAATTGAATCGAAACTTATTTAAAAAATTCATAAAAAATAAACATTTATTTATAAACATTTTTGCTTATATTTGACTATGAACTCATTCCTAGATAAGTATAAAGGCATCCATCCCGGACTAATTTTAGAAAGGGAACTCGCAAAAAGGAATTTAAAGAAAGGTCCTTTTGCACTTAGTTTGAGAGAATATCCACAAATACTTAATGATATTACAAAAGGAAAAAGAGGACTTACCACAAGCCTTTCATTAAAAATTGATCAAGCACTTGGATTTGAAGAAGGTACAATGTTGATTTTTCAAGTTTATCACGATATCAAAAAAGAAAAAGAAAAAAATAATATTTCAAATAGTCCAGATCTATCCATTTTTCGGAACGGACTCTTTTGGGATACAGAAATAAATAAAATTGATTGGCAAAAGCAATATATCGCAGTAATTGAACGGGTATTTGAGCGAGGTAATGAAAAAGAAAAAGAGGAAATAATAAGATTTTACGGAAAGGAAAAAGTAACTGGTGTAACCTCTGGACAAAAAGAAATTAAAATCTTAAAAAACCTAAAGATTAATTAACATGCTTTACTGGAATACCGTAAGTCCTTTATTGAAAGAATCACTATTAAAACTCAATAGCGCAAAAGAGTTATCTGAATTTCGCTTAGTTGTCGGAACAGCTTTGAGCTTATACCTCGGACACCGAATATCAGTAGATATCGATCTTTTCACTGATGCAGATTATGGCTCTATCGATTTTTCATTAATAGACTCGTATCTTAAAAAGGATTTCAGTTATGTTGCAGGAGATTTTGGCAGAAATGCAGCTATGGGCAAGTCATACTTAATTGGAAATAGCATTTCTGAAGCGGTTAAGTTGGATATTTATTACAGTATGGATCCATTCTTTCAAGATGTTTACATCGAAGATAATATTCGGCTAGCAACAAAGCCAGAGATCGTAGCAATGAAAATAGATGTTGTTCAAAGGGGTGGTCGTAAAAAGGATTTTTGGGATTTGCACGAGATGTTACGTTTTTATACAATTCCAGAAATGATTAATTTCCATCGCTTACGTTTTGAGTGGACACATAACCCAGAAATCATCATAAAGAATTTCTCAAATTTTACAAAAGCAGATTTTGATCTAAACCCAATCTGTCTCTATAGTAAGGAATGGGAATTTATAAAAGAGGATCTGGAAGCTGCGCTAAAATATTAAATAATGTTATTTGCAAAATGAGAACAATAAGTAATAATCATTTGAATTAGATGTAATGATTACTTGGCAAAAAAGAACAATTTTATCTAAGTTTGTTTTATGTCGCTATTTGCAGTAAAAGAAGAAATGGATGCTCTTGTTGCCGAGCTTAACCAACATAATTATAACTACTATGTGTTGGCGATGCCTACGATTGCCGATTATGAGTTCGATAAAAAATTAGCGCATCTAAACGAGCTTGAAAAAGCCAATCCACAATTTTCCGATCCAAATTCGCCTACTCAGCGGGTTGGTGGCGACATTACAAAAAACTTCATTACCGTAAAGCATAAATACCCTATGCTTTCTTTGGGAAATACCTATAACGAGCAAGATTTACGTGATTTTGATGAACGGATTCGCAAAGCTATTGGCGATAATTTCCAATACGTTTGCGAGCTTAAATTTGATGGCCTATCCATCAGTTTAACTTACGAAAATGGCAAACTTGTACGTGCTGTTACGCGTGGCGATGGAACTAAAGGTGATGATGTAACCAATAATGTAAGAACGATTCATACGGTTCCCCATCAAATAAAAACAAACGAAGCACCCGAACATTTTGAAATTCGTGGTGAGATTTTTATGCATAAAGCCGCCTTTTTAAAGCTAAATGCAGCTAGAGAAGAATTGGGAGAAATTCAGTATGCAAACCCTAGAAATTTTGCATCCGGCACGATTAAAATGCAAGACAGCAAAGAAGTTGCCAAACGCCCTTTAGATGGTTTTATATACTTTCTCTATACGGATAATAACGAATTTAAAACCCATTGGGAAAGTTTAAACGCAGTAAAAGATTGGGGTTTCCATGTTTGCGAACATAATAGATTGGTAAACAATATTGATGATGTTCTTAATTTTATCCATCATTGGGAAACCGAACGCTTTAAACTGAGTTACGATATCGACGGAATTGTAATTAAAGTGAATAGCTTCGCTCAACAGCAGGAACTAGGTTTTACGTCAAAATCTCCACGATGGGCTATTTCATACAAATACAAAGCAGCTGAAGTTGAAACCGTTTTAGAAAAAGTTACTTATCAGGTTGGGCGTACAGGTGCAGTTACACCTGTTGCTAACTTAAAGCCTGTTTTACTTGCAGGCACAACCGTTAAACGTGCAACCTTGCATAATGCAAACGAAATTGAACGGTTAGACTTGCATGAGGGCGATACCGTTTTTGTAGAAAAAGGTGGCGAAATTATTCCGAAGATTATCAAAGTAAATTTAGATAAACGCTTACCTAATTCAAGCAAGGTGCATTATCTACACAATTGCCCAGAATGCGGAACAGAACTGATCAGAAAAGAAGGCGAAGCAGTACATTATTGTCCTAACGATGAAGGTTGTCCGCCACAAATTGTTGGAAAAATTCAACATTTTATATCTCGCAAAGCGATGAATATTGATGGGCTTGGCAACGAAACCATTGAAACTTTTTTTAAGCGTGGATTGATTAACCACATCAGTGATTTATACACTTTATATCAAAAATCGGATCAATTGAAAACCATCGACCGTTTTGGAGAACGCTCTATAGAAAACATGCTCGGAGGTATAGAGAAATCTAAACAAATGCCTTTCGAAAAAGTGCTATTTGGTTTAGGCATTAGATATGTTGGCGAAACGGTTGCCAAAAAATTAGCGGCTGGTGTGAAAAATATCGATAATCTTTCTACTGCAACTGTCGACGATTTAATCTCAATTGAAGAGGTTGGACAGCGAATAGCGGAGAGTTGCGTTGAGTATTTTGGAAATTCTGAGCACATAAAGCAGATTGAATTGCTAAAATTAGCCGGATTGGCTTTTGAAATTGAAGAAACCGTAATTGAGCTTGCAAGTGATAAACTTATTGGAAAAACATTCGTAATTTCGGGCGTTTTTGAAAACTTTAGTCGCGATCAGTTAAAAGATTTAATTGAAGCTAATGGTGGTAAAATATTAAGTGCTATTTCTGGTAAATTAGATTATTTAGTTGCTGGAGATAACATGGGACCTTCAAAACTAGAAAAGGCAACTAAGTTAAATGTTCCGATTATAAGTGACGCGGAGTTGTTGGAAATGATTAATTAACACCGAAGGTAAATTAACCACAAAGACACTAAATACACAAGACAATTTAAAAAGCATCTTTATCGCTATAAAATAAAAAACAATAAATAATATAATGAACAAATTTCAGGGTACAGGTGTAGCTCTAATTACACCTTTCAACGCAGATGGATCAGTTGATTATAACGGTTTAAAAAACCTGATTAATCATTTGATCGAAGGAGGGATAGATTATCTCGTTTCTTTAGGTACAACAGGCGAAACGGCCACAATGACTAAAGACGAGAAGAAGAAGGTGTGGGCGTTTACTGCTGAAATTAATAATAACCGTTTACCATTGGTTGCAGGGATTGGTGGTAACAATACTTTAGCCGTTGCTGAGGATATTAAAGCTTTCGACACAACCGGATATAGCGCTATATTATCTGTAAGCCCTTATTACAACAAACCTACCCAAGAGGGAATTTATCAGCACTACAAATATCTTGCTGAAATTTCTCCTTTGGATTTAATTTTGTACAATGTTCCTGGCCGTACGGCGAGTAATATGAGTCCAGAAACCATTTGCAGATTAGCGAATGATTTTGAAAACATTATCGGAATTAAAGATGCTTGCGGAAATTTTGATCAGTTTAACCAAATTATGAGGGATAAACCAGCTGATTTTCTTTTGATTTCGGGTGATGATCCAATTACTTTACCAATGATTGCATTAGGTGCATCGGGCATTATTTCGGTTGTGGGAAATGCTTTACCAAAACAGTTTTCTGATATGGTAAGGAATTGCCTTGCTGGCGATTTTAAAACTGCTTTGCCTGCTCATTTAAGCCTAATTGAGTTTACTCGTTTGGCTTTTGCAGAAGGTAATCCGGCAGGAGTTAAAGCAGCCTTAAAATACTTAAATATTTGTAGCGACACGGTTAGACTTCCATTGGTAAAAGCATCTTCAGTATTGGAGCAATTAATTATAGCAGAGGTTGAAAAATTGAGCCAATTTGCTTAAATATTTAAGCAACAAACAATAATATTCCATTATAAGGAGCAGATTTATTTCCGAAGCGCTTACTGCTGAGGGAAAAATCTGTTTTTTTATGTGTAAAAGAAAAATTACGATACAAAAATCACTGATTTACAGCGCATTAAAAACTATATTAAACACTTCTACTTATCTAAATCAATTAGGAATATATTGGGCTTAATAATTGAATTCATTTGTGTACACACAAATTAAACACAAATGAAAAAATTATTTTTAGTAGGCCTAGCAGTGGTTATGCTTGGCCGTAAAACGCCCGCAATTTTTGCAATTGGTACATCAGAAACCTACTTCAAAAAATCTAACCGATCAGCAGAGTTAGTTTCTGCAGTAGCTGATGGAACAAGTATTTATCGAGTAGGGAGACGAACCTTTGATTCGATTAGCACGCCATTTTATTCTTTCTATTATTTTTACAAAGGAAAGTTGGTTCGCTATGAGCAATCTGACGATGCTGAGGATTACAAATTTGTAAGATAGAAAAACAGAAGGCCTTTGAAAATTTCAAAGGCCTTTTGTTTGGTTCAAATATTTTGGTTTGCTTAAGCTTTGTTTTTAGTGTCTTGCACTTCTAAACGAATCGCTTGAGCTAAATTTTTTAAATCTTGCATGCCTTTACGAATACGAGTTCCAGCGGCGCTGTTCCCTTTATTATAAAACTTGTCTGCGTCAGCTTCTAAAGCTGCAACTAAACTTTTTACTTCTTCAAATTTTTTCATTTTTTTAATTACTCCTATAATTCTTTAAGGTTTAAGTTTTAATTATCTTACTCTAATTTAAATGGTTTAACGAAATAAAAAAACTTTTAGCGTGAGAAAAAAAAGGCTTAAAAGTCGTTTTTTTCCACAATCAGCCTATTTATAAACATTTATATGAATAAAAAAATAGCCTAATCACTTGATAATCAATTTTTTAAAATTTAACAGAAAACAAAAAAGCCCCTTAAACAAGTTTAAAGGGCTTTGTATAATTTATTTGTTACTTAAACAGTGGCAAACAAGTTTTCTTTATAATAACCATTTTCAAGCTTAGTCGCTACTTCGCTAAATGCATCTAGTGTACGTTGAACATCCTCTAAAGTATGCACTGCAGTAGGAATCAATCTCAACTCAATCATTCCTTTTGGAATAACCGGATAAACAACGATAGAGCAGAAAATACTATAATTCTCACGCAAATCAAATGTAATTGCAGTAGCATCAGATAATTCTCCTTTTAAGAAAACCGGTGTAACTACAGAGTTTGTAACACCTAAATCAAAACCTCGCTCACGCAATCCTTTTTGTAAAGTCATTGCGATTTCCCAAAGTTTATCTTTTAATTCTGGTTTACTTTTAAGTAATTCTAAACGCTTTAACAAACCGATTACCATTGGCATTGGTAACGCCTTAGCAAAGGTTTGAGACCGCATATTATATCTTAAGAAGTTAGTAATCTCTTCAGTTGAAGCTACGAAAGCTCCAATTCCAGCCATAGATTTAGCAAAAGTTCCAAAGTAAACATCAATTCCATCAATACAGTCTTGAGCTTCGTGTGTTCCTGCACCAGTTTTACCCATGGTACCAAAACCGTGAGCATCATCTACCAAAATACGGAAGTTGAAATCTTTTTTAAGCTCAACAATTTCTTTCAATTTACCCTGAGCACCACTCATTCCGAATACACCTTCGGTAATTAAAAGAATTCCACCGCCAGATTCGTTGGTTAATTTTGTAGCACGTTCTAATTGCTTTTTGGCGCTATCGATATCATTGTGTTGATATACAAATCTTTTGCCCATGTGCAAGCGCAAACCATCTATAATACAGGCGTGAGATTCACCATCGTAAACGATCACATCATTTCTATCCACCAAGGTATCAATAATAGAAACCATACCTTGATAACCATAATTTAATAAAAATGCGTCAGGCTTACCAACAAAAGCAGCCAATTCCTGCTCCAACTGTTCGTGATATTTAGAATTACCACTCATCATTCTGGCACCCATTGGGTAAGCCATACCGAAAGCGGCAGCAGCGTCTGCATCAGCTTTTCTAACTTCAGGGTGATTGGCTAAGCCCAAATAATTGTTTAAGCTCCAAACTAAATGCTCTTTTCCTTTAAACTGCATGTGTGGTGCAATTTCTCCCTCTAATTTTGGAAATGAGAAATACCCATGAGACCATTTTTGGTGTTGACCAAGTGGGCCCATGTGCTTTGCTATCTTATCAAATATATCCAATGTATTATGTATTTATTGTACTAAAAATTTTGCGAATTTACGGTTTATTCGGCTTAAAATCAACTAGCTTCATCGCTCGCCTGTCAATTAACTTAATTTAACACTCCAATTTTATGCCAAAAAAGCCCCCGATGTAAAATCGGGGGCCTTATAATTATATTTGGTTTATTCTAATCAACGTTATCGTGTAAAAAAGAATTGTTTGGCCTAATCTCAGTACCACCTTCTTCATCATTACTTAAAGTGAAACGACTAACTTGTGATTCTGAAGAATGCTGAACTTGTTGCAATTGCATTTGTTTGCGTTTGTATGCAGGCTCATTTTCTAATTCCTGTAAACCATTTGTGGTACGCAATTTCATACTCAAATCTTTTAAGCGCAAAATACGCTCTTTAGATTTTTTCAATTGCTCTTCCATCGATTCATCATTCTTATCATCATCTAAACCCACAACTGGCATTTCTGGCTCAGGTTCTGGAATAGACATTGAAGGAATTTCTGCAACTGGAGTTTCAAAAACATATTCAGTTTCAGCCAATTTAATTTCAAACTCGAAACCTGTTTCTTGTGATTGCTCGGTTTGAGGTTCTTCTTCAATTAAAGTATGGCGAACCACATTATTTTCTGGCTCCTGAATTTTAGGGGTTTCTTGTTTGTTGCCAAACATGCCACCAAAAAGATCAGCTTGTGCAATTTCTTCCTTAGCTTTCATAACCGGCTCGTATGAAGGAGTGGTTTTAGGCTGAATAAAAGAATTTACAGGCTCAACAGGGCGAACCAATGGTGCTTCTTCTGGTGTTAATAATGATATTTTCTTTTTGTTTCTTTCTTCGTTTACGCGTTGCTCTGAAGTTTGGAAACCGGTAGCGATAATGGTTACCGAAAGTTTATCTCCAAGAGATTCATCAGAACAATTACCCCAAATTAAATCTGCTGATAAACCTGCTTTTTCCTGAATAAAATCAGTAATAATCGAAACTTCATCCATTGTTACTTCTCTTACACCAGAACTGATGTTTAACAAGATGTAACGAGCACCTTCAATTTCATTATCTTTTAACAGCGGAGAAGCCAATGCACCTTCTACAGCTTGTAAAGCACGGTCATCGCCTTCGGCAGCAAAGCTACCCATAATGGCAACACCGCTATCTTTCATAACGGTACGTACATCTTTAAAATCTACGTTTATATAACCAGGTACTGTAATAATTTCTGCGATACCTTTTGCAGCAGTGGTTAAAATATCATCTGCCTGACCGAAGGCAGAACCTAAGGTTAAGTTTCCGAAAATTTCACGTAATCTATCATTGGAAATGACCAAATAAGAATCTACATACTTTTTAAGTTCTTCCATGCCTTCATCGGCTTGGAGCTTACGTCTTTTTCCTTCGAAAGAAAAAGGTGTTGTTATTATTGCAACGGTTAAGATATCAAGTTCTTTGGCTGCTTTAGCAATAATCGGACTTGCACCGGTACCTGTACCACCACCCATTCCTGCTGTTATAAACAACATTTTGGTTGTGCTACCAAGCATCGCTTTAATATCATCTATGTTTTCTATAGCTGAGTTTTTACCAACCTCAGGGATAGAACCAGCACCCATTCCTTCGGTTAAGCTAGCACCCAATTGCACCTTGTTAGGGATAGGGCTAAACTCCAAAGCCTGGGCGTCGGTATTACAAATAATAAAATCCACACCATTAATACCCGATAGGTACATATGATTCACTGCGTTGCCGCCACCGCCCCCAACACCAATTACCTTGATGATTGACGACTTATCTTTTAACATTTCGAACTGCATATCTTTATGAATCAGTTGTTTAAAAATTTTTAAATTCTGTTCATTACTCAACGTAATATTAACACTTTTTCAACAGACGTTTTCCACAAGTGTTCATAATGTGGAAAACTCATGTTTTGTTGAAAAATAATTAACTTTTCAAGTAATCTTCATCACTTACATTCATATCATCCTGAATGAAAGTTCTAGTTTTTGCAAGTAACTTATCGAATAAACCCGGTCCGCGTTTTTCTTTTTCTTTCGCCACTTTTGCCTTTTCAACAAACACACCTGGTTGTTTCATTTCTTCAATCAACTCTTCGGCTTTTTGAATTCCTTTTATTAATAAACCCACACTTGTTGCATACATTGGGCTTTTTAAGTCATCATAAATCGCCTTTGGCATTTCTTCATATTTAGATAAATGCTCATTTGGATATCCAATACGGCAATCTAAACCGGTAACATATTCTACCGCTTGACTTAAGTGTTTCAACAATGCACCACCACCAGTAATTACGATTCCACCAATTAATTTTTTCTCGTATCCTGAAGATTTAATTTCATAATAAACATGCTCGATGATTTCTTCCATACGAGCCTGAATTACATAAGCTAGGTTTTTAACAGAAATTTCTTTTGGTTCGCGACCACGTAATCCCGGAACACAAATAATTTCGTTTTCTTTATTTTCTTCTGCCAATGCCGAACCGAAACGAGTTTTTAACAGCTCTGCCTGGTTACGCATTACCGAACATCCTTCTCTAATATCTTCCGTTACGCTATTGCCACCAAAAGGAATTACAGCCGTATGGCGAATAATCCCTTCGTGGAAAATTGCGATATCCGTTGTACCACCACCTATATCAACCAATGCAATACCAGCTTCTTTTTCTTCATCGCTCAACACCGATTCGGAAGATGCTAATGGCTCAAGAATTAAATCTTGAGTTTGTAAACCTGCATTGTTTACACATTTAATGATATTTTTAACCGCAGTTACTTGTCCTGAGATGATATGGAAGTTGGCTTCAAGGCGCACCCCAGCCATACCAATCGGATCCTTAATACCCGGTTCGTTATCAATTGTAAATTCTTGAGGCAATACATGGATAATTTCTTCTCCAGGAGGCATCACCAACTTAAACATATCATCAATCAACTTATCGATGTCTTTTTTACCGATCTCGTTGTTCAGTTCTCTTCTTGTTAAAATCCCTCTGTGCTGCAAACTTTTAATGTGTTGACCAGCAATACCCACATTTACCACCTGTATTTCTACATTGGATTGTCCGCTTGCTACTTCTACTGCTTGAGCAATGCCTTGCACGGTTTTTTGAATGTTAGAAACCACCCCACGTGTTACCCCTGCTGATTCTGCCTTCCCTATTCCTAAGATTTCTATTTTGCCGTGTTGTGTTCTACGACCAACGATGACACAAATTTTTGTAGTACCGATATCTAATCCTACTACAATTGGCGACTGACTGGTAAATTTTGCCTTGTCCATATTCGTTAATTTTGTTGAGTTTTATATTGTTTTTCTAGGGATCTGATTTCTTTTTCTCGGCTCGACTTTAGCTCTGCTTCAGTTTTTTTTGGCTTCGAAACTATTGTTGTTTTTGTTTTTTTATCTTCTGGTTTTGTAACCTTGGGTTTAGCAACTAATGCTACTTTTTCCTTTTTTACCTCAGGTTTTGGAGCTGTTGGTTTTTTGACCTCTGGTTTCTTAGCCTCGACCTTTTTAGGCTCTGGCTTTTTCACCTCCACCTTTTTAGGTTCTGGTTTTGGTGGTCCATCTGCAAGTGCTTTAGCTTCTACAAAATCTCCAATTACATTATTTATTAATGAATCAGATACTTTTTGATGTAACCTTACACTATCAGCAGCTGAAATTGTTTTAGCTTTTCGAGCCAATTCAAGGGAATCTCTTCGCTCGCAAACCACTTGATTACTGTATTTAATATTAATGGTTTTATAGCGCCTTGCAATTACTTGAGGTAATGCTCTGTGATAAAAAACCTTTAGATTTCTCATTTTTACATCGAGAGAATCTGCATTTCCTAAAATGATGGTTTCGTCTCCAACCCTTGGAATCAGTACCATATCATTTTTGGTATTTACATCAATTTGTTCAATCTGATTATCCCAAAGCGTATCCCTTTTAATGTACAAAGCCGTTTTATATAAATCTCTAGCCAGTTGTGTATGCAATGTATCTACCCTACTTCCAAAAACCTCGGTAATGTTTCCTGTTGCTACTAAAACATTGGCTGTAAAGTTTGATGAAATTGGCATCTTTAAACCATCATTATCGATATAAAAATCCTGCCCGTTTGCATTCATAATTCTAAGAATAGGCTGACGTTGCTTAACTTCGATGTGCATCACACCATCCATATCTATATACACTTTCGCAAAGCCAATGTAAGGATTGGATCTAAGTTTTTTCTCTATCTGATGGATGTTGATCTTCTCGATGTTTCTTCCCAACAATACACCTTGATCCTGTTTTAAAATAGCATCTATCTCTTCTCTTTCGATAAAATTATCAGCTCCAGGAATTAAAATCTTTACATCGGTACATTTAACGGTCTGCTTTTTAACATTGATGAAACTTAAAAGCACCACCACGCCTGCAAGACTAATTAGCCAAGCAAAGCCTGTAAAAATGGCGTTCCAGTTTATACGTTTAAGCATTGTTCAAAGTGTTTTTTAAAGGTTCAATTAATGTATCAATATCACCAGCGCCAACTGTTAAAAGTAACTCAGGTTTTGTATTCTTAACGTGTTGAATCACAAATTCTTTTCCACATATTTTCTTATCCTCCAAAGTGATTTTATCTAACAAAAACTGAGAATTTATACCTTCAATCGGCAATTCTCTGGCTGGATAAATATCTAATAGCATCAATTCATCAGCGGTGCTTAAAACTTTCGCGAATTCATCTGCAAAATCTCTAGTGCGTGTAAACAAGTGTGGCTGAAAAATTACCGTCAATTTTTTGTTTGGATATAACTGCCTAACTGCATCAAAACAAGCTCTTAATTCCTCAGGATGATGTGCATAATCATCGATATAAATTTGCTTCTCGTTGTTAACAATATATTCAAAGCGACGTTTTACACCTTTAAAATTCCCAACCGCATCTTTAACTTTTTCAGCATCTATTCCTAATTGCAGGGCAATGACAATGGCAGCAGTTGCATTTTCTACATTGTGTTTTCCAGGCAACATCAAACTGATGTCTTTAATAGTTTGATTGGCATCTGCATAATCGAAAACAAATTTCGATCCTTCTACACGTAAATTTTCAGCTTTTGCTGTCGCAGTGTTACTAGCGGCATAACTGGTGCTATTTGCTAAAGGCAAACCTTCGTGCACATAAAGTTTTCCGCCATCTTTTAACTGTCCGGCAAAAAGCTTAAAAGATTCTTCCAGTTGACTTTTATCTCCATAAATATCCAAGTGATCTGCATCCATAGAAGTAACCACAGAAATATCGGGATGTAATGTCAAAAATGAGCGATCGTATTCATCAGCTTCAACAACGACTACATTGTTTTTACCGAAAAGAACATTGCTATTATAATTGGTTGTTATTCCACCTAGAAAAGCTGTACAATCGTAACCTGTATCTTTTAAAAGATGAGCAACTATTGATGAAGTTGTGGTTTTACCATGTGTACCCGCAACAGCGATGCAGAACATACCTTTGCTAATAATGCCCAAAACCTCCGAACGTTTTTTAAAGCTGAAACCCTTGTTTTTAAAATGGTTTAATATTTTCGAATCCTTTGGAATTGCAGGCGTGTAAACAATTAGAGTATCATCATGATTATCTAAAAAAGCACAAGGCAAAGCCGATGATTCATCAAAATAAGTAATCAGAATTCCTTCTTGCTCTAGTGTTTCGGTTAGTTTGGTTCTAGTTTTATCATAACCGCATACTGCGCAACCACGTTTAGCAAAATAACGAGCAAGCGCACTCATACCGATACCACCGATACCCACGAAAAACACTCTGTTAATTTTGCTTAATTCCATTTTATTCTGTGCTTAAAGCAGAAAGACTAAAGCTTATAGCTTTCTTTCTACAGTTTATATTTATTTTCTATTGCATTAAGATTGCTTCTTTCCTTGCAATTACGAGTAATAGAGGCTTTGGTCCTTTAGCTTATTTAATCAATTTTAATACTTCATCTGCGATAATCTCATCCGCTTCTGGCAATGCCATTCTACCTAAGTTTTCTGAAAGCTTATTTCCTAATTCTTCATTTTTTAATAACTGTAATGCATCACGCACTAAAATATCTTCAGCAGAACGATCATTAATTAAAATGGCAGCATTATTCTTAACCAATGCCATTGCGTTTTTTGTTTGATGATCTTCAGCAACATTTGGAGATGGAACCAAAATAACTGGCTTTTTAATTAAACAAAGTTCTGCAATCGTTCCTGCTCCTGCTCTACTAATTATTACATCAGCAGCTGCATAAGCCAAATCCATTTTATTTAAAAACTCTAGAATCCGAACATTGGGATGGTAACTTACACCCAATCTTTCTATAATTCCTTTGTAGTAAAATTTGCCTGTTTGCCAGATTACCTGCACATCTTCAGCAATAATTTCTGGAAGGTGTTTTTCAATACTTTTATTTAAAGTTCCAGCACCCAAACTTCCTCCAGTTACCAAAATGGTTTTCTTTTGAGGATCGAGTTTTAAAAGCTCTGCGCCTGCAAAATGTTTCCCTTTTATATCTACCACCTCTTTACGAACTGGGTTTCCTGTTTTTAATATTTTATTGGCAGGAAAAAACTGATCCATATCATCAAAAGCGACACAAATTTTTGAAGCTTTTTTTCCCAACCACTTATTCGTTACGCCTGCGTAAGAGTTTTGCTCTTGAATTAAATACGGAATCCCTTTTAAAGATGCCGCGTATAAAACAGGTCCTGATGCATAACCACCAACGCCAACAACTACATCTGGTTTAAACTCATTGATAATCTGCATCGCCTTGCGCACACTTCCAATTACTTTGAAAGGTAAACCCAGGTTTTTTACAATTGAGCCTCTTTGAATCCCACTGATGTTTAAGCCAACGATTTTATATCCAGCAGCAGGAACTTTTTCCATTTCCATTCTACCAGTTGCGCCCACAAATAAAATTTCACAAGTTGGCACAATGCGTTTTAGTGCATTGGCTATGGCTACGGCGGGAAAAATATGTCCGCCGGTGCCACCACCTGATATGATAATTTTTGGGGAATTATTCATTTTATATTTAATTACTGAGACGCTACGTCCGTCATTGCGAGGCACGAAGCAATCTCATTTGCTATATTTATTTAATAGATTGCTTCGTCATGCTTCCACGCAATGACGACTATCCTTATCCAAAAGCCGGTATCTCACCAACAATTACTTTATTATTTTTTATTTTGTCTTTATCTTCTTTTGCCAAAGCACCAGCTAAATTTTCTTCTACATCTCTACTTACACTTAAAATAATTCCGAAAGCTACACTGGTAAAAATCATCGAGGTTCCACCCATACTTACCAATGGAAGTGGGACACCCGTTACGGGGCCTAAACCTACAGCAACCGCCATATTAGCAAAAGCTTGAATGGTTAAACTAAAGCTTAATCCTGCGGCCAGCAGTGCCCCAAAGGCCTTAGGCGCTCGAGTTACAATTTTAATACATCGATATAAAAGCACCAGGTAAAGCATCATAATAACAATTCCGCCCAATGTTCCCCATTCCTCAATAATAATGGCGAAAATAAAATCCGAATAAGGGTGTGGAAGGAAATTGCGTTGCGTACTATTACCTGGTCCTTTACCAAAAACACCACCAGTTGCCAAAGCAATTTTTGCTTGATCTGCCTGGAAAGTTTTATCAGAATGTTGCTGCTCTGGATGCATGAAGGACTTTATTCGCGAAGCGTAAGTTGCTCTTCTTGGACCTAGAAACACAACAAACAAAAGTAAGATTGCTCCACCGACACATACAATGGAAATTTGTTTAATACTGATCCTACCAATAATTAACAGTAATATACTCACACCAAATAACATTAAGGCGGTTGATAAATTGGCTAAAGCAATTAAAACAAACACCACACAAACAGATCCCATAATAGGAATGAATGATTCTTTTACGTTTTTAATGTTTTCCTGTTTCTTCGTTAACATTCGAGCCAAGAATGTAATCAAAGCCAACTTGGCTAAATCGGAGGTTTGAAAGGTTAATCCAATAACTGGAATTTTAACCCAACGAGATGCATCATTTACATTGGCTCCAAAAACCAAAGTATAAAACAATAGCGGAATGGTTATGATCATCAAGATTTTTGAAATCCCGGCGTAATATCTATAATCCAGTAAATGAGCGATATATATCATTCCTATTCCAAGCAGAACAAAAATAAGGTGCTTAGTTAAAAGCAGTTTTTCTACGGCTTCGCCTTTTTTATAGGCTAAAGTACCTGTTGCGCTGTAAACTGCCATAACAGATATAAGCGAAAGCAAGATGATGATCAACCAGATCCATCTATCGCCTTTTGTTTTATTAAGTAGTGTTTGGAATAACATTTTATGCCTCCTATTTATAATTCTCTAACTGCCGCTTTAAACTGATTTCCGCGGTCTTCATAATTTTTGAACAAATCGAAACTTGCACATGCAGGCGATAATAATACTGCATCACCACGCTTGGCTAAGTGAAAAGCAATTTGAGCCGCTTCATCTGCCGAAAATGTATTTACTATAATTTCCACATCATCTTCAAAAGCATCGTGAATGCGTTTGTTATCTCTACCCAAACAAACAATTGCTTTAACCTTACTTTTAACCAAATCCTTAAGCATGTTGTAATCGTTTCCTTTATCAACACCACCCATAATCAGAACTACATCGCTTGTCATACTTTCCAAAGCATACCAAGTAGAGTTTACGTTAGTTGCTTTACTGTCGTTAATAAAATCTATTCCAGAAATTTTGGCCACATGCTCTAACCTGTGCTCAATATTTTTGAAATTCCCCATACTCTCGCGGATGGTTTCATTTCTTAGCTCTAAAACTTTCGCTACAATGCCCGAAGCCATAGAATTGTAAATGTTGTGCTTGCCTTGTAGGGCTAAATCTGAAATAGACATGGTTAGTACGTTATTTGGTTCTGTAAGGATGTGGATAGTATTGTTCTCTAAATAAGCGCCTTGATCAACAGTTTTAACGATTGAAAAAGGATAGGTTTTAGCTAAGGGCTTAATATTTTCTAGTGCTTTTAAGCTTTCTTCATCATCTGCGCAGTAAATGAAAACATCATTTTCAGTTTGATTTTGAATAATGCGCATTTTCGATGCAGCGTAATTTTCTAATTTATAATCGTATCGATCTAAATGATCTGGTGTAATGTTCAGTAAAACTGAAATGTCTGCTTTAAACTCAAACATATCATCGAGCATAAAACTTGAAATTTCCAACACATACCAATCGTAATCTTCTTTGGCCACTTGGGCAGCAAAGCTTTGTCCGATGTTGCCAGCCAAACCCACATTTATACCTGCATTTTTTAAGATGTGGTAGGTTAGCAAACTCGTTGTCGATTTTCCGTTCGATCCGGTAATGCAAACTGTTTTAGCTTTTGTATAACGCTTTGCAAATTCAATCTCCGAAATCACCGTAATACCTTTATCAATCAACTTTTTAATAATTGGGGCAGTTGATGGAATTCCTGGGCTTTTAATTATTTCTGTAGCATTAAGAATATTATCTTCTGTATGCTTTTCTGATTCAAAAGGAATTGCAAGCTTTTCCAAAATCGATTTGTACTTATCGGTAATTACACCAAAATCAGACACAAAAACATCAAATCCTTTCTGTTGAGCTAACATTGCTGCACCAACTCCACTTTCTCCGGCACCCAATATTACCACACGGCCCGGCCCTGTCAATCCTGACTTAGCGCTATTGTTTGGGTTTTGTGTAGTGTTATTGGTGTTCATTTTATTTTATTGTTATCTTAACTTTAAGGTTACTACAGTGATAATGGCGAGCATGATTCCGATAATCCAGAAACGGGTTACAATTTTTGCTTCATGGTATCCCTTTTTCTGATAATGATGATGAAGTGGCGACATGAGGAAAATCCGCCGTCCTTCTCCAAACTTCCTCTTGGAATATTTGAAATAGGATACCTGCATAATCACAGAAACTAGCTCAATTAAAAACACTCCGCATAAAACCGGAATTAGCAATTCTTTTCTAATCATGATGGCAAATGCCGCTATGATTCCGCCGATGGCCAAACTTCCTGTATCGCCCATAAAAACCTGAGCCGGATATGAATTGTACCACAGAAAACCAACACATGCTCCAACAAAAGCCCCGGCAAAAATCATCAGCTCCCCCGAATTCGGGATATACATAATGTTTAAGTAATCGGCCATTACCGTATTACCAGACACATAAGCTAAAATACCAAGCGTTGTACCGATAACAGCAGAGGTGCCTGTGGCTAATCCATCTATTCCATCGGTAATATTTGCACCGTTAGAAACGGCCGTGATTATAAATACAGTAAAAGCCAAGAATATGATGAATGCATATTTTTGATAATCATCGCCCAAAAACTTCAGCACTTTCGCATAATCGAACTCATTGTTCTTATAAAAAGGCATATTTGTTTTGGTCGATTTTACATCTTGCGTATAATAAAAGGTTTCTCCTTTTTGGCGTAAAACCATAGGAACGGATGAGGTATTTTTAACATTATCCTGAACGGTTTCTCTTACTACAATATTTGGATTGTAATACATGGTCCAACCGATAATTAAACCTAAACCAACCTGACCAACAACTTTAAAACGACCCGCTAATCCTTCCTTGTTTTTCTTGAATACTTTGATATAATCGTCTAAGAAACCAATTGCACCCATCCAAATGGTGGTTACAATCATTAAGATTACGTAAACGTTGGTGATGTTTGCAAAAAGAATTGTCGGAATCAAAATCCCGAGCAAAATCATGATTCCACCCATTGTTGGTGTACCTTGTTTTTGCATTTGTCCTTCTAAACCCAAATTTCTTACGGTTTCGCCAACTTGCATTTTGTGCAAGAAATCTATAATTCTACGACCATAAACCGTTGTAATAATTAAGGATAAAATGATAGAAATAGACGCACGAAATGTGATGTACTGGAACAACCTTAATCCAGGAATGTCATAATGCTTATGTAGGTATTCGAATAATAAATATAACATTAGCTGTTCGGGTTTAATTGTTCAAGTAAAATTTCTTTATCATCAAAATGACTGCGTACTCCATTAATTTCCTGATATTTCTCATGACCTTTTCCGGCAATAAGAATAATATCTCCGCTCTGCGCTAAGTGGCAGGCCGTTTTTATGGCTTCCTTTCTATCCAAAATGGATATCGTTTTACGTTTATTTGTTGGCGAAACTCCAGCTTCCATTTCGTTAATAATGGTCTGCGGATCTTCAGTTCTAGGGTTATCAGAAGTTAAGATTACTTTATCACTCCAATCGCAGGCAACCTGCGCCATAATTGGGCGTTTGGTTTTATCTCTATCTCCTCCGCAACCGATAACGGTAATTACCTGTTCAGTTCCTTTTCTGATGTTTGCAATGGTGCTCAATACGTTTTGAACGGCATCTGGCGTATGAGCATAATCTACAATTCCGATTATTTTTTCTGATGAAACAAAGTAATCGAATCGACCTTCAGCCCCTGATAAACGACTTAAAAGGGTTAAGACTTTAAGCTTATCCTGCTCTAATAAAATGGCTGTTCCATAAACGGCCAATAAGTTATATGCATTAAAAGAACCAACCAATTTGAAATAGACATCTTCATTATCGATATCTAAATGCAAACCGCTAAATTGGTTTTCGATAATTTTGGCTTTAAAATCTGCAATCTGCTTAAGCGCATAAGTTTTTTTATACGCTTTAGTATTCTGCAACATTACTGCCCCATTCTTATCATCGATGTTGGTTAAGGCAAAAGCGTTTTTAGGCAATCCATCAAAAAAAGCTTTTTTAGCTTTTAAATAGCTATCGAAAGTTTTATGGAAATCTAAATGATCATGTGTAAGGTTTGAAAACACACCACCAGAAAACGTTAATCCTTCTATGCGATGTTGCGAAACTGCATGCGAACTCACTTCCATAAAACAATAATCACAACCAGCATCAACCATATCTTTCAACAATTGATTTAATACTATTGGATTTGGAGTAGTATGCGTTGCCGGAACAACAACTTCGTTTATGTAATTTTCTACCGTGGATAATAAGCCTGTTTTGTAACCTAAATCTCTAAACAGCTTATAAAGAATAGTTGCAATTGTAGTTTTACCATTTGTACCCGTTATGCCGATTAATTTTAAATCAGCCGAAGGATTACCAAAATAGTTGCCTGCCATTATACCAAGCGCTACAGAAGTATTTTCTACTTTGACGTAGGTTATCGTAAAATCTTCAATTTCTGGAAGGTTTTCACAAATGATTACTCCAGCACCCTGAGCTATAGTTTGTTCTATAAATTGATGGCCATCTGCCTGTGTTCCAACTACAGCAAAGAAAACATCATCTTTGGTTACCTTACGCGAATCAAAGTTTAGGGTGTTTATTTCCCTATCGGTTTTACCAACCAATTCTTTAATTGTTACGCCATAAAGTAATTCCTGTAATTGCATTTTTAGTATTAAGTATCGAGTATTAAGTATCTAGACTTTTCCTCTGTTATAACATTGCCCTCGGACTTTCAGACTTCGGACTCTTTTTCTAATTCAGTTCTATTTGTACGCCTAATCCTTTTCCAACTTTTGTTCCTGCCAGGATAGATTGGCTGATTACTTTTCCTGAACCCACGGCTTTGGTTTTCAAACCTGCGTTTCCTAAAAGATAAAGCGCATCTTTCAATCCCATTCCGGCAACATTTGGCATAACCCCTTTGCGTTCGTTATTTTCCTGAAAAACAGTGCCTGCACTCGTATCAATGGTATTATAGTATTCGGATTTTGAAGCAAAAAGAGGCTTAAACCCAAACGCTTTATAAACTTTTTGTGTGGCTTTGCTTTGTCCGGCTTTAGTTGGTGGATTACCCGTATTGCCAACTAAGCGAGTTGGTACATCATCGTACATTTGCATATCACTTGCGTAAATCCGGTCGGCGATTTCTCTAAAAACAGGACCCGAAACCAATGCACCGTAATAAGCGCCTTTAGGATCATTGATTACAACAATCATTGAATATTTGGGTTTATCTGCAGGGAAATACCCAACAAAAGAAGCTTGATATTGCTTATTGGCCTTATAACCCTTATTTGCATCAGCAACTTGAGCTGTACCCGTTTTACCTGCAATTTTGTAAAGCGGATTATAAACAACCTGTTTACCACTTCCTTCCGTTACTACCCCTTCGAGCATGTTTTTAATTTTGCTTAAAGTTTTATCAGAACAGATTTTATCGTTGATTACTCTAGCCTGAAACTGCTCGATTGGATTGCCCAATCTTCTAATCTCTTTTACAAAAATTGGCGCAATGTATTTTCCATTATTCGCAACTGCATTGTAAAACGAAAGCATCTTTAATGGCGTAAGTTGCATTTCATAACCATAAGCCATTTGAGGCAAAGTCATATTCTTATTCCAACTTTTATTTTTAGGCGTTTTAACCACTGGCTGTGCTTCACCTGGAATTTGTAAACCTAATTTTTCGTTTAGATGCCAATCGTACAAATGATCTGTAAATTTCGATTGATCATCGCGATAGCCGTTATTAACTAAGTAAGCAACAGCTGCATTTGATGATTGCTCGAAAGCTTTTTTTACTGTAACTACACCGATACTTCCGTGAGAATCTTTAATTAAGTGACCGGGAATTTGATAGTTGCCAGTTGCAACCATAGTTCCTGTATCCACAATTTTATCTTCTAGCAAGGCCATGTAAGAAGCCAGTTTAAAAGTTGAACCCGGATCTTGATTACCCGCAATTGCGTAATTGAACTTCTCTTTATATACACCTTCTTCTACCTTTGAGAAATTGGCAACCGCTCTGATTTCGCCTGTTGCAACTTCCATAACGATAACGGCACCATGATCGGCCTGACTTTTAATCAATTGCTTTTCTAAAGCACTTTGGGCCAAATCCTGCATGTTAATATCAATGGTAGAAATAATATCGGCTCCATCTTTCGGTGCAACCTCAGCTTCTTCATTTACGGGAATGTAAACACCACCAGCAATACGCTGCATTAATCTTTTACCAGTTTCGCCATTAATGTATTCGTTATATGCACCTTCTAAACCCACACCATTTTTTACGTTTTCATTTTTGTAACCAATGGTACGAGCAGCCAATGCTTGGAAAGGAAGTATGCGTTTGTTTTGTTGTACAGCGATTAAACCACCACTGAATTTACCAATATTGTAAAGTGGAAAAGTTCTAATTGTTTTTAAATCTGCATAACCAACCTTACGATGAATTAATAAGTAACGAGCACTGTCTTGGCGGCCAACGCGTAAATATCTTGCGTATTCTTTTGGGGTTTTATCTCCAAAAAGCTGAGCCAATTTTATGCCCAATGAATCTACTTTCTCGTTAAAGACTTTATCATCCGCAATACCACCGGCAAACATATCCATCCGCAACTCATATTCTGGAACTGAAGTAGCCAAAAGACTTCCATCATTAGAATAGATGTTACCACGGGTGGCCTCAACGTTTACATAACGCGTAGAAAGGCTATCTGCCATAGCTTTCCACTTATGCCCCTGTACAAATTGCACCTGACCAAGACGGACAAATACCGCCAAAGCAAAAAGCACAATTAAGCCAAATGCCAGATATACACGAAGCAAGATGTTTGCTCTAATATTCATCGCTTTTAACAATTATTTTTTTTGGTGGTTCAATTAATTCTTTAATTCCTAGGGTATCTACCTTTTTGGCTACCTCTGTTAATTTACTTTTAAACATGAGGTCGGCTTTTAAAGATTTATACTCCCATCTTAACTCTTTTACTTCTTTATTCAGCTTATCAATTCGGCGTACATTGTTTACCGCAAAGTGGCTGTTGGCAATGTAAACCATTCCTAATAAAGCCAGAAAACACAAAAAAGGCAAGGCATTTGTTGCTGCCTCTTTGGTTACCAATCCATCATTAAAAAGCTTGCTGATGAATGAATTACTATCCATTTTTTCTTCAGCAGTTCTAGGTTTTTTAGGCACAGCTTTTAATTCTGGCTCAGGTCCAATCTCCTCTTCTTCTATATCTTCTCTAAACCTGTTCATATTTTCTCTGCAATCCTTAATTTAGCACTGCGAGCTCTATTATTTTGAGCAATCTCTTCATCAGAAGCGATAATCGCTTTGCGGGTAATTACATTAAATGGCTTCTGTTGGTTTCCGAAGAAATCTTTTTCTACTTCGCCCTGAAACTTACCTTTAGCCATGAAGTTTTTAACCGGTCTATCCTCCAAAGAATGATAAGACATCACAACCAAATGACCACCAGGTTTTAAAACATCGGCCGCCTGTACGAGAAAATCTTCCAATACTTGAATCTCAGCGTTAACCTCAATCCGCAAAGCCTGAAAAACCTGCGCTAAATATTTATTTTCTTTTCCTCTCGGGATATATTCTGAAATGGCTGTTTTGAAACTATCGATATCGGTAAAGGATTTTTCTAAACGAGCGGTAACAATGGCACGAGCCAAAGTCTTAGCATTTTTCACTTCTCCGTAAATACCGAACAACTTATGAAGCTTATCTTCTGAATACGTATTCAAAACCTCAGCAGCTGTTAATTTTCCGTTCGGATCCATACGCATATCCAAATCTGCATTGAAGCGAATGGAAAAACCGCGTTGAGGAACATCAAACTGATGCGAAGAAACGCCCAGATCGGCCAAGATGCCATCCACTTGTTTGAATCCTTTTAAGCGAAGATTATTTTTTAAGAAGCCGAAGTTTTGATCGATGAAAACCAAGCGATCATCAGCAGGGATATTCGCCTGCGCATCAGGATCTTGATCAAAGGCAATCAAAGTTCCTTTTGGCCCCAAGTGTTTTAGTATTTCTCTCGAATGGCCACCGCCACCAAAAGTTACATCAACATAAACGCCATCAGGCTTAATATTTAATCCATCGATGCAAGGCCGCAACATTACAGGGATGTGGTAATTATTCTCCATCTTCCCTCCTATTTTTGCTTCCCATTACTTCCTCCGCTAGATTTGCAAAGTTTTCAGGAACATCATCAAATAAATCTTCGTAAGCTTTTTTATCCCAAACCTCAACTTTATCCAGCTGACAAGCCAAAACCAAATCGGCTCCGATTCCAGCAAACTCAACAAGAGATTTTGGCAAAAGCACTCTGCCCGCAGCATCAAGCGAAAGCTCTGTTGCACCACGCGTAAACGCTCTCAAGAAATCACGATTCTTTTTCTCGTAGATATTCAATTTGTTTAGGTCTACAAGAATTGCATCCCAAACTTTTCTTGGATAAATAACCAGGTTTTTTTCAAATCCACGGTTAATTACCAACCCATCTTTCTCCGCTTCAGGCAATTGTTTCTTAAGCGCAGCAGGCACCATAAGGCGTCCCTTTGCGTCAAGTTTACAATCGAATTCTCCTAAAAGTTGGGTCATAGTGGTGTTTACACTTTTTATGTAGTGTAAAAGTAAATAGTTTTACCACTTTTTACCACTTTTTACCACAAAAAAGTTTTCAACACCTTAATTTTCTTTTTTTCGGTTTAAAAAGATACGCAATATAAACCAAACAGAAAATTAAAAAACCGCTTATTTACTGATAATTAAGGGGTTTACAACAAAATTATGGGTAAGTGTCACGTTCGCCCACATTCCAAAATGCGCTTATAAAAAAACCCCGCAGGTTTTGAAAACCAGCGGGGTTTATGACTAATTTCAGGAATTTAGAGGGGTAAATTAGTCGTTAAGTGCTTTAACACCAGGCAACTCTTTACCTTCCATATATTCTAACAAAGCACCGCCTCCGGTTGATACATAGCTTACTTCATCTTCGAAACCAAATTTCGCAATGGCCGCAGCAGAATCGCCACCACCGATTAGTGAAAATGCACCATTCTCTTTAGTTGCCGCAACAACCGCTTCTGCTACTGCTTTGGTACCAATTTCGAAGTTCTCCATTTCAAAAACACCCATTGGTCCGTTCCACAATAACGTTTTAGAATTTTTGATTACTTCTTGAAATAAAGCGATAGATTTCGGACCGATATCTAAGCCCATCCAATCTGCAGGTATTTGACCCGAGTCTACATCTTTTTTATCTGCATCGTTTGCGAACTTATCTGCAATAACGGTATCGACAGGCAAAATTAACTGAACCCCTTTAGCTTTAGCTTTTTCGATTAATTCTAACGAAAGTTCTTGTTTATCAGCTTCTAGCAAAGAAGTACCTATTTCGCCACCTTGTGCTTTTGCAAAGGTGTAAGCCATACCACCGCCGATAATTAGGTTATCTACTTTATCCAATAATTTCTCAATTAAAAGGATTTTATCCGATACTTTAGCCCCGCCCATAATTGCCGTAAATGGTCTTTCAGGGTGATTTAATATTTTCTCTGCATTTTCAACTTCGCCAGCCATTAAAAAGCCTGCATATTTTGCATCTGGAAAGAACTGAGCGATAATTGAAGTAGAAGCATGAGCCCGGTGAGCGGTACCAAAAGCATCGTTCACGTACACATCGCCTAGTTTCGATAATTTTTCTGCAAAAGCAACATCACCTTTTTCTTCTTCTTTGTAAAAACGAAGATTTTCTAGTAATAAAACATCCCCAGGGTATAAATTTTTAGCTTGACTTACTGCGCTTTCGCCAATACAATCATCTGCAAACTTCACTTCTAAATCCAACATGCGAGAAAGATCGCCAAGAATATGCTTTAGAGAATATTTATCTGTTGGGCCATCTTTTGGGCGACCCAAGTGCGACATTAAAATAACTGAGCCACCATCATTTAATATTTTCTCAATTGTAGGAAGCGCAGCACGCATTCTTTTATCATCGGTAATTTTAAAATCTGCATCTAATGGCACATTAAAATCTACTCTAATTAATGCTTTTTTATCTTTAAAGTTAAACTGGTCAATCGTTTTCATGTTTAATTTTTATTATTTTAAGTTTAATTTCATTTCGTAATGGAAGCCAATTCCGGGAATATCAAATTCGGGCGATTCGTTTATGAAACCCAATTTTTTATAGAATGATGCTGCTGTTGATCGAGCATTGCACCATAAATAATCCGTATTATATTCTTTTAAATATTCTATCGCAAAGTTAACAAGCGCAGCTCCATAACCTTTGCCACCCTCATCAGGGTGTGTTGCCATCCCTCTTAACTGATAACCTTCACCCTCTTCCGGAAAAAAATCATTGCGCATAAAAGTCGCTACAGATTTAATTTCTTCCTCTTTAAAAAAGCCGAGGTGAAAAGTATCGTAAGCAACATCACCATCAAAAATACATTGATCAAATGCCTTACCGTTTCGCAAAACCAAACTTCTTAAGGGAAGAACTTCTTCTGGAAGAATAAATTTGACCATGTTTAATTATTGAATTTTAAATGAGCGCATGATTGATTAACATAAATATCTTAAATTATTTTAATCCCCTCAAACTCTTTATAACCTTATCCTTTTAAGGCTTCGATTTTCTTTACCACATCAATTAACCTACTGCTATAACCATATTCGTTATCGTACCAACCCACCACTTTTACCAAATCGCCAACAATTGACGTGAGCTGGGCATCAAATATACAAGAATGCGGGTTATCTATAATATCAACGGAAACAATTGGATCTTCGGTATACTCCAGAATATTTTTTAACGAATTTTCTGATGCATATTTAAAGGCCAAATTAATCTGTTCTATAGTTGTTTTATTTTTTAAAATGCAGGTAAAATCGGTGAGCGATCCATTTAAAACGGGCACTCGAATTCCAGCTCCTCCTAACCTACCTTCCAACTCTGGAAAGATGTGCGTAATTGCTTTAGCAGCCCCAGTTGTAGTTGGAATAATTGACGAAGATGCTGCTCTTGCCCTGCGCAAATCTTTGTGGTTACTATCGTGAAGATTTTGATCGCCCGTCATGGAGTGAATTGTTGTAATATAGCCCTCTTCCACTCCCCAATTATCATTCAGAATTTTGATCATTGGAGCGATGTTGTTGGTTGTGCAACTGGCATTCGAAATAATCGGGCTGGTTAAATCTATGCGATCATCATTTACGCCCAAAACAACCATCGGAATTTCATCTGCAGCGGGCGCCGAAATGAGCACTTGGCTTGCGCCTGAGGTTAAATGTTTTTCTGCTGCTTCTACGCTAAGATTTTTACCTGTACAATCTATCACCAAATCTACTCTCAAGGCAGACCAAGGCAATTCATCGGCCTCTTTTATGGAAAAAACAGGGATAGATAAATGGCCAATCACCAGCGAATCTGGCATTGCAGAAACCTGATCTGGATAAACGCCATGAACGGTATCGTACTTAAAAAGGTGCGCCATTGTTTTGGCATCGGCAAGATCATTAATTGCGACAACCTCAAAACCCTCGGCCAAAGCCAAGCGTAAAAACGTTCTACCAATCCTACCAAAACCATTAATTGCGAGCCTCATTGTATATAAATTAGAGCGCAAAATTAGCTTTTATTTTCATATTTGAATTATGGGGAGATTGGTTAAATTACAGTTGAAAGTAAATAGATTTAGACAGCTTTATTAAGAGTTGAATGACTGATAGTTATCTGAAAAAATCACATCATAATGAAGACATTGCATTTGCTTTAACCGGTGATAAATTTTTATTTGATTCCTTTTTTGACAGTTGCCATGTAATTACAATATTGAACAACGAACAGACTCCAATTAAGAGAAAAATGAGCAAAAAGTTACCAAGCGTTTGAAGGGCAATTGTACTTGCAATAGTTACCACATTTAAGCTTGCTGTTAGCCAAACAATTTTATTGGGTTTCATGCCCAGCTTCTCTAAACGGTGGTGAATGTGATTACGATCTCCTTTAAATGGTGATTTTCTATTAAATATCCGAATGCAGAAAACCCGAAGTGAATCAAATATAGGAACAATTAAAATAGACACTGCTATTGCCGGAGCGGAGAAAAATGCAGGGTGATTTGTACCTGTAAATTTATTAAGCTCGATGAACTTAATCGCCAAAGCCGCAGATACCAATCCGATGATGAGCGCTCCGGTATCGCCCATGAATATTTTAGCCGGAAACCAATTGTATTTTAAGAAGCCCCCAATTGCCCCCGCTAAGGCAAAGGCGATAAAGGCATAAGGCAATTGGTGCATAATACAAAACAGCACCCCAAAGGTAACTGTGGAAATTATACCGATTACACCTGCTAAACCATCGATTCCATCGATTAAATTAAAAGCATTATTTAAAAAAATGATTAGAATTAAGGAGAATATTCCTCCCCATATCAAATTCATTTCACCTATGGTGAGTACACCGTATAAACTCGTTAATCTGAATCCGCCAAAAAACACTAAAATGGAAGCCACTGTAAGCTGAAGACTGAATTTAGTACTGGTATTGGTGCCATAAACATCATCCTTTAATCCAAGGGCCGTTAACAGAATACAGGATGCAATTAAAAAATTTGCTTCTTTGTAATTGGTTAAGGTTGAAAAAAGCAGAATACTAATGGTGAAGCTGCCAACTATGGCTAATCCGCCTAAGCGGGAAATATTTCTTTTATGATTTTTACGGTGCAGATCATTTCTATCGAATAGATTATATCTTAGCGAGGTGTAGATAACCGAAGGAATACTGAACATAACCATTCCAAAAGCCAATAAAAATATGGCCCCGTAGAAAAGTTCTGGGTTTGTATTTAGGATATCTTTAAGCAACACGGAAATGTTTGCTAACAAATATAAAACTTTCAGGCATAAAAACTTAAGGATGTGCTATAATACAGCTTGACTTAAATCAAAAAATTTTTAGCTAACGGTATGGTTAAGTAAAACCTTAATTATTGCTCGGATTTTCATCATGCCAGAGGCTGGAGAGCAGGGTGCAGAAACTGGGTGCAAAAATAAAACTTTAATGAGAACCCGTCATTCTCGCGCAGGCGGGAATCGTAATGCTTTAAGGATGATTCTATGGGCTTACTGTAAATTTAACCACCCCCGCCCCTCCTAAATTAGGAGCGGAGTTCCCCTCATAGTTTTATAAGCCTGCACCGAGGTTAATTATAAGGCTGGGTTAGTTTGCATTAAAGGTAAAAGTTTTTCTGGATCGGCTCGCCGCCGCCGAGGGGCTCTTTCTTTTCTCTTGATAGAAAAGGTAACCAAAACCGAGCATTTCTGCGAGCTCATGAATACAAATAAAACAACAAACACTAATGAATAACTCAAGGCTTTGTCCTGATGTTGGATAGGAACGTCTAAACTTTTAGGTCAACAGTGGACTAGGTTCAATGAAGGATTGAACTTGCCTCTGTTTTGGATAGTGAGTATTTGAACAGTAGTGCAAAAGTTTAAACGTCCTTTCCTTCCATCATGCCTGAGGCCGGATAGCAGGGTGTAGAAACTGGGTGCTTAACAGAATACTCTCCTAGTCCGTCGTTATTGTGGCAGGCGGGAATCGTAATGCTTTAAGGATGGGAATTTATGGGCTTACTGTAAATTTAACCACCCCCGCCCCTCCTAAATTAGGAGGGGAGTTTCCCTCATAGTTTTATAAGCCTGCACCGAGGTTAATTATAAGGCTGGATTAGCTTGCATTAAAGGTAAAAGTTTTTCTGGATCGGCTCGCCGCCGCCGAGGGGCTCTTTCATTTCTCTTGATAGAAAAGAAACAAAAACCGAGCATTTCTGCGAGCTCATGAATACAATTAAAACAACAACAATAATGAATAAATCAAGGCTTTGTCCTGATGTTGGATAAATTCGTCAAAGCTTTTAGGGCGGCAACGCAAGTACCCGATGAAGGACCGGGCAGGACGCGTTGCCTTAGGACAGTAAATTATGAACGCTGGTACAAAAGCTTTAACGTTTTATACTTCCATCATGCCTGAGGCCGGATAGCAGGGTGTAGAAACTGGTTGCAAAAATAAAACTTTAATGAGAACCCGTCATTCTCGCGTAGGCGGGAATCGTAATGCTTTAAAGATGGGAATTTATGGGCTTACTGTAAATTTAACCAC
>NZ_JACRYL010000017.1:45827-55162 GCF_014306625.1 Pedobacter fastidiosus | reverse complement strand
CCCCGCCCCTCCTAAATTAGGAGGGGAGTTTCCCTCATAGTTTTATAAGCCTGCACCGAGGTTAATTATAAGGCTGGGTTAGTTTGTATTAAAGGTAAAAGTTTTTCTGGATCGGCTCGCCGCCGCCGAGGGGCTCTTTCTTTTCTCTTGATAGAAAAGAAACAAAAGATCAAGGCTTTGTCCTGATGTTGGATAGGAACGTCTAAACTTTTAGGTCAACAGTGGACTAGGTTCAATGAAGGATTGAACTTGCCTCTGTTTTGGATAGTGAGTATTTGAACGGTAGTGCAAAAGTTTAAACGTCCTTTCCTTCCATCATGCCTGAGGCCGGATAGCAGGGTGCAGAAACTGGGTGCTTACCACGAAACTCCTCATAGACCGTCATTCTCGCGTAGGCGGGAATCTTAATGCTTTAAAGATGGGAATTTATGGGCTTACTGTAAATTTAACCACCCCCGCCCCTCCTAAATTAGGAGGGGAGTTTCCCTCATAGTTTTATAAGCCTGCACCGAGGTTAACTTTAAATTTGAGTCGAACTACAATATTCTCTTAGTCAGTCATTACTCGATTATCTAAGAAACTGGACGAGCTTACTTAACTTTTTTCTAAGAATTGTTAGAATTGGGTTTGGAATTTCATTTCTTTTGAGTGCTTTATAATCATTTATAAACGCTAAATATCTGCTCTTAAAGGATTGATTGCTTAATCCGCCAACACGCATATTGACCATTAACATTGGTAGATAGTGCGCCTTAATTTTATGTTTGTGGAAATACCTTAATATTAAGTCGTAATCTGCAGTTGTTCCTAAATCCAATGCATATGAACCAAACTTTTCAAATAACTCTTTTCTCAAATAGAGCGTTGGGTGAGCAGGCATCCACCCCTTTTTAATGTCGACCGAGGTTATTTGCCTTGATTTCCATTTTCGGATTACCTTTTGTGTTTCTGGATGAATGTAATTTAAATCACCATAAACCGCGTCGAGCTCTGGATTTTCAATAAAAACTTCTGCGACTTTATCTAAAACATCATCTGATGCTAACATATCATCAGCATTTAAAATGCCAACAATTTCTCCAGTAGCCAGTTTTATTCCTTTATTTATGGCATCATAAAGGCCTTCATCTTTCTCTGAAATAAATTTGTGAATGCTTCCTTTATAACCTTCGATAATATTCCATGTATTATCCGTCGATTTGCCATCTACTACAATATACTCAATGTTATTATAAGACTGTGCAACAACAGATTCAATGCATTCTTTTAAAAAAGCTTCGCCATTATATACAACTGTGATTAAGGTTATTTTCATTTAGGAGAATTCTTTCCTGTTTTAATTTGAGGAAGGTGAAGCTTGCCGTAAATATAAAAAATAGTGGCAGATAATCATCAATTGGGCAGTTCAGTGGATCAATGTTGGCATAAGTTCCAGACATGTAGATTCTTATCCCAGTTGTACCATCTGCCATTTTATATTGCTGATAGATATCGCAACTTCCCCCTAGATCTTTAATACACCCAAATGTTGCAGAACCATCTGTATGATAGCCACCCTCTGCCCCACTGGCATCTACAACGCCCGTAGTTATCCATTGTGACCCATAGGGATTGTAATATATCACATCCGTAATGCCTCTTACTACATGACAGCCATCAGATTGGGCAGACAGTTTTTGGGCACCCATTAGAAATAAAGTGGTACTTATAAATTTCAGAAAAATGGATGAGGGGGATTTTAAGAGCGGGATGATTAATTTTAACTTTTGCATAAGCTATAGAATTAATCATACGCTAAAGATAGAATTAATACCGAGATTAGAAAAATATGAAGGAATTTGATTCAATCTCAAAAATGAATGTCTCGCTTATCAATCTAAGCTTAGGTGTGCCTTATCTATGCTTCATCTATGACGCATCTATGCTTCATCTATGCATATACCACGGGGATGTGGTGAAGGAAGGGTGAATAGGAATGGAAGTAAAGAGGAAAAAAAAGTTACTTGATTCTTCTTCTAATCATGATTAAACCAAAAGTTCCAGAAGCTAAGGTGATTGCCCAAGTATAATCGTCGAGGGGGCAATCTATAATAGTGAAACTTGAGGCTTCATAACCAGTGTATATGGTACCCAAACAGGCACATATCCCCGCAGCACAAAGACCCAAAAAACTACAAACGCCACAAGCTTTCCCTGTTACCGCAACAGGTGCCCAACCACATTCGCTATAAGTTGAAGCGCTGTTGTTATACATAGCATAGCCCCCCGTTAGTAAATTAATATTTGGAGAAGTGTACACCCTATTGTAAAAAGGACCTGCTTCAGTGATTAAGCACTCTTGAGTGAAAGCTTTGCTTATCGAAATAAAATTCAACAAAATGAAAATCAACGAGATAACTGATACTTTCATCAAACCATTTTTATCAAAAAAACAGTTTATGAGTGGGATAACCTACGTTCCTTTTGTTCAGTTTGGTGTATTGGCAAGTTCTTAGAGGTAATCGATACTGAACAATACTACTACAAAAAGTAATCTAAGCTGTATTTTCGAATTAAAATTTGAAAAGTCTAAATGAATAACTACGTATAAATTAATCTAATCGATATGCAATGAATGGAATATTTTTTTTAAAAAATGAAAGGAAATAATACTGTGATAATACAGAACAGATCTATAGGATTATCGAGTAGGCAATCTATTACTCCATATGTCCATTCTTGGCCTAAAGTAGCCGAATTAACATTGCACGCCCTGATTGAGTAATTAAAACTATCCTGCGACCAATTGTCGGCTCACACTCACTGTGGGAATTGGTATACCTGTATAATTCGGTACAGTGGCTGCTCCATTTATTGCAGTTCCATTAGGAGTGGGATAAATGTTGAAATTTATTTAGCATCCTTGACCCATCATACCCAAAGCCAAAAAAAAATATTTTGCAAAAGACAAAAACTTTAATTCCTCGCATATATGATGTTTAAATTTGAAATCTAAAAAGAGTTTTTTATATGATATGAACCAACTATGAAAAGGCCTAATATTAGATATATACTATTATCATCTAATGGGCAATTAACTATATTATAATCTACAAATGATCCCGTACCATATAGAACACCACTTTTATATATATTACAGCTTGCGTAACTTGAGGTGCCTTGAATCTCCGAATTACATGGTGTAGTCGTATCATAACTGTGTGGCACTTTTGCTCCGTCATAATCGTAAGTCGTTCCAGAAATTAACGTGGAATAGATAAAATCGCCACCATGATTATTATCAATACATCCCGAGCCCGCTTTAGCAAAGCCAAAACAAACCACAAGAAGTACACTTGTAGCGTAAAACTTTAAAAACTTCATAAAAGAAAATAGACAACGAAAAAGTAGCTCTAATGCTACAATTTTTACAAATATTGAAAATAAAAACTCTACATACGAATTAATTATACATTTGGTTTTTGCAAATAAATAGGCGAGTGGAAGTTTGCCAAACTACTCTAATGATTGATAATTAGCGTTGTTGAAAGCCTGTAAATTTTGGTCTAAAAAAAACTAACCTAAATATCTATCATTTACTTTACTGAGATAAACTTTAGGCGTTTCATGATGAAAAAATCAGAAAATGTAAGAGATAATATTAAATAGTAAAAGCTGAACCGAGCTTTTAACTAAAACTTTAAATTTTATTGATGTGCTGTAAACTTAGTAAGAAATCCTAAGACGAGATTAAGTTTTGCTTAACAATTGTTTTTCTTAGAAGTAAATACCCTAATATAGAAAATACAGCAACTAAAATCCATATGTATTCATCTATGGGGCATTGATAAACTTGAAAGCTGGTAATTAAATTACCAGTATATGTTAAAAGACCAGAATTCTGTTGAACTTCACAAGCGGCCCCCAATGCTCCTATATTAGTTGCAAATGTACTCGTACTATAATTGGTGCAGTTATAAGTACCCGTGTTAAGCACTATATAATTTGTACCACTACCAGTTGAAGTAAAATGTAAGGCATTGCCATCTGGATGAGCAACAAAAAAAACTCTCGAGCCGTTACCGTCATTTATGTAACATCCGTTTTGAGCAAATGTTATTTTAAGAAAAAGTAGCATAAATAAAAAAATACTTAAAAATATTTTTTTCATAAACTTGGGATGAGGGATGAGTCTAAAAGCACAAATTTACCAAGAATCAGCCAAATTACCAAGACAACTAATTAATACTACAGATTAAGCCCTTTCTAACAAATAACTTATAAAAAGTAAATACTCCAAAAATCATAAAAAAAATTCCGTTATCGATTGGACATGGCAATGGCCCGTATATAGTTAAAGAACCTGAAACTGAACCAAAAAACGGAACACCCGTAATTGTGCATGTACCATTAGAAGCTATTGAACTGATACAATAGGTTGAATAAATACTGGAACTTGCCACCACAAAACCACCATAACTATAATTTGTACCTGATGTATTAGTTAAATACAAGTCGCCCGAAAGGCTTCCAATACATCCCGTTTGAGCAAAGGATTTACTAAAAAAAAAGAAAAATAATCCGATTAGAAAAAAAAGTTTAGACTTTCCCATTGATTAAAAGTTGCCCTATTAATCGTGGGTTTGCGCTAAAACAATAAGGATTTGATTAAAACAAATGTAGAATATTTAAATCTAAAACATAGTCCAGATTCTTGATAATTATTGACATATATCAACATTATCTGTATAATTTCACACTTAAATTCTCTTTAAAACTTTCAATATTTTCTTTTTTAGGGTTTTTATCAGGTATTTTTGTACTTTACGTAATTAAACTAGATCGTCATCTTTATGACTAAACACTTACGAATCTGTTACCTCATTTTAGCAACTCTATGCCTATTTTCTTCTTGCTCCATAAGAAAACAGCGCACACTTTTTAATTCCCCAACTGACCAGTTAACGGATACGATTAAGCAGGTTTATGTTGTAAACGATCAAGGCATTAGTGATGCCTATTATAAAATTAAAGTCAATGATCAGTTGGCTATACGTAATGTTCAAAATTTCGAGTTTGGTGCATCGGTCCCTGGCTCAGCAGCGGCAGGACCAGGTTCAAGTATTTTATCCTATACAGTTGATTTGGAAGGCTTCGTAACCTTACCTGCAATCGGAAAAGTGGAAGTTGTGGGCTTAACCCGGAGAGAAGCCGCTTTAAAGATTCAGGAAATTTATAAACAAAAGCTTCTTAAAGATCCTATTATCGAGCTAACGGTCGTCAATTTAAAAGTTACCCTTCTTGGTGAATTTGGCAAACAAGGGAACTTTTTATTAGAGAGAGATAATACTACATTAATAGATATTATAGGGGAAGCAGGAGGAATTACCAAAACTGCAGACCCTAAAACATTAAAAATTATTCGTGGCGATAGGAGCAATCCGGAAATTATTTACGTAAATCTAAACGACATCAATAGCTTGGCCAGTAAAAAATTAATTATGCAAAACAATGATATTGTGGTTTTGCAAGAAACCAAAGGTCAAGCAATAAGCGATAAATTACAAAGTGCCAATAATATTATACAACCACTCTTGGTTGTAATAAATTTGGCCGTATTAATATTTACCATCACTCGTTAATGGATCAGCACAATCAAATAGAGCAAAAAAAACTTGCCAGTCAGACAATTAATTACTGGAAAATTCTACGCATATTTTTGAGTCGATGGTACTGGGTTGCAGGCTGTGTCTTAATCAGTTTTATTATTGCTTGGCTTTATCTACGCACTATAACACCTATTTACATTACTTCCGCTTCGTTAAAGCTAGATAACAATGATCAGCAGATGAGTGCCTTACCCAACGCACCTATGAATTATAGGGGATTTGGTAACAATCAGATTCAAACGGAAGGAATTATTATGCGGTCTGAGGATGTGATTCTCAATGCCCTAAAAAACCTAAATTATAGAATTAGCTATTATTTGGAAGGGCGAGTTAGAACTTCTGAACTCTATCCTAAAATCCCTTTTAAAATTGATATTATTACTCAAGATTCTGTAAATTTCAGTCGCGCTACTTATAATGTGAACCCTGTTGATGCCAACACCTTCGAGATTTCCACAAGCGACAATCAGTTCAAAACTCAAGAAAAATTTAAGTATAACCAGCCCATCAATATGGGCAATATGTTTTTTTCCATTAAGTCGCCCATTCCATCGATAGGTAAATATAGTTTTAAATTTAATGGGATTAGAGATTTATATGGGAGAGCCGCTGGTGGCCTAAATGTTTACGAACAAGAAAAGAATACCAATATTATGGGGGTTACCCATACGGATAGTAATCCTACTTTTTCTGCTGATGTACTGAACGAAATCATTAAACAGTATGTTAAAAATGATGCCGAACTTAAAAAAAGATCTGCAAAACAGACCATTGATTATCTGAATAGTCAGATTGATTTCTTAGATGCTCAAGTAAATAAATCAGGAAATAAACTATCAAGTTTTCAAACAAATAACAGGATTATCGACCCAACAACGGATAAGCAGATTAATAGTTCTAAACTTTCTCAATTGCAAAGTCAAATAGCAGAACTTCAATTGCAAGAGTTGGGCATACAACAACTAGAGCGTCAAGTTAAAAGTAATAAAGATAAAGTTCAATTGAATCTAAATTTGGAAGGTACAAATAGCACTTTGCTTGCAAGCTTAATTACCCAACTGAATACACTTATTATCTCTAGAGAAAATAAGTTGCAAAACTTTAATGCGGAAGCTCAACCCATTAAAGATATTGAACGGCAACTTGATGAAGTTAAGCAAGCCATTGTTACGAATATTAGCTTATTACATGAGCGAAATCAAAAAACCATTAGCTTCATCAATGGTCAAATTAATAGTGCCAATCAATCTCTAGGTAACATTCCATCAAAACAAAATGATTTTGCTAAATTACAAAGTAATTTTGATATCAATCAGCGGATGTTTTCCATGCTTTTCGAGCGTAAACTTTCTGCTCAAATCAGTTCTGCTGCTGTAATTTCTGGCGCTACAATTATTGGCCAGGCACAGCCTTCTTTTTTTCCGATTTCCCCTATTCCACGCAAAATATATTCCTCGTATATGTTTATGGGTTTATTTGCAGGTTTGGGTTTAATCTTGGCAGCTCGATTATTAAATCCCTATCTATACGATATTGAAACCATAGAGGGAATTACTAGCACTCCTATTATAGGAGTGATCCTAAGGTACCCAAAAAAGGTAGATTTTGAGAACCAAAGTGTACTTTCTATCGAGAAACCAAAATCTATTTTTGCAGAATCTGTTAGATCAGTTCGTACAAATTTAAGTTTTATGGCCAGTGATAAAGCGACCAAAGTGATCTGTGTTACTTCTGAAATCTCTGGAGAAGGTAAGTCTTTTGTTAGCTTAAATTTGGCGGGTACACTTTCTATTATAGATAAAAGAGTCATTCTAATTGCAGCGGATTTAAGAAAATCAAAACTGCACAAAGCCTTTGGTTCTAGTAATAAAATCGGGCTCAGCACTTATTTATCGAAGCAAAATCTTTTAGAAGAAATCATCAATCGGGATGAAAAACACAATATCGATTACATCACTTCCGGTCCTGTTCCACCTAATCCTTCAGAACTTTTACACAGTTCCCAGATTCAAGAACTTATCGCAACATTAAGGCTTACTTATGAATATATTATTATCGATACCGCTCCTGTTGGTTTAGTATCCGATTCTATTCCATTGATTAGGCAAGCCGATGTAAATTTATTCATTATTCGTTCTGGTGTTTCAAAAAATAGGGCGGCAAGTATTCCCGATCGCTTATCAAAAGAATATAGCTTAAACAACATTGCCATTATTTTGAATTCCTTTGGTAACGAAAAACTGCATTCGAATATATATACAACAAATTATGCTTATGGCAATTCGGGCACTTATTATTACTCTAATTACACGGGTTATGGAAAAAGTGGCTACTATGATCATGATAAGAGATGGTGGGAGGTTTGGAAGAAATAGCGAGTTGAGATGTTGAGGTGTTGAGACATTTGGGCGTTGAGATGTTGAGGCTTTTGGATGTAAAGATGTTGAGGCGTTGGGGTGTTGAGACGTTTGAGTGTATTGGGGCATTATCAAATGCAAATAATGCTAGGAAAGAAAACTAAAAAGTGTGCAGGTGTTAAGCAAAGTGAAGATAAAGAACTTATTGAAAGGCGACTAAACTAAAAATATAAAAATGTACATATATTCTTTTGAAAAATTAGAGGTTTGGCAACTTGCAAGAAAATTTAGAAAAGAAATTTACGAATTAGTCAAGAAATTTCCAAAGGAAGAAATCTATGGTCTCACAAGCCAGATAAAACGCTCTTCCAGTAGCATTGGAGATTGCTTAGCAGAGGGAACGGCTAGAATTACATCAAAAGATAAAGCACATTTTATGGTTATGTCTTATTCTAGTGCAATTGAAACTATTAATCATATCATTGGTGCTTATGATCTAAATTACATTAACGAAATTGAATACTTACTTTTCAGAGATAAACTTGAAGCATTGACGAACAAGATCAATGCGCTGAGGAATTCAATATTGAAAACGCTCTAAACGATTACGATAACAAGGAATTTAGATAACATGGGCCGGCAGTAACAGCCTAGAACGAAAAACGACTCAACTATAAACGAATAAGCGACTCGCCAAAAAATGGACAATAATTACAGATGGTATCCAGTTTATACGCGTTCGAGGGCAGAAAAAAAAGCTTACGATGAGCTGATCCGTAAAAACATTACTGCTTATCTCCCTCTTAAAAAGACACTTAAACAATGGAGCGATCGCAAAAAAATTGTTGAAGAACCCTTAATTAAATCTTATCTGTTTGTGTATATTTCGGCCAAAGAATATGCCGAGGTTTTAATGACCAATGGCATCGCAAGGTTTATTTATTTCTCCGGAAATGTAGCCAGCCTACCAGACAAACAAATACAAGATTTAAAATTATTATTGGCTACTGAAGGTGATTTAGAAGTCTTCGATTTTGCTATTAAAGCTGGCGAAAAAGTTATGATTAAGGCGGGGCCGTTTAAAGGAATGTTAGCAGAATTGGTATCTATACACAATAAACAACGTATTATTTTACGTTTACAAGATATGGGGTATGCTATCGAGATTAATACATCGATGGGATTTATTGAGAAGTTTTAAGGAATGAATAAATTCTTGTTCTTTTAAATAATGATTGGTGTCCTGGCCGGACGGGCTTCTTTCTTTTTGGTGTCAAAAAGACCAGCGGAGCTAGCTTGAACACAAATAAAAAAACAATAGCTAGTGAAA
>NZ_JACRYL010000017.1:45495-45775 GCF_014306625.1 Pedobacter fastidiosus | reverse complement strand
GCATTTTTTGCGAGCTCATTAATGCCGTTTAAACAAAATAAACAGATTAATAACTGCCGGCTGAAAATTTTTGACACAAAGGAAGTGCGGTGGCTCGGACAACCGCTACTTCAAAAATTTGTTCCAAAGGGATTTCTTTGGAATTAGGCTGGTTTAGAAGAGAACAGAGATTTGGGTGCATGGGCCAAATAGGGAGCGATAGCCGATTGCTTAATGCTTTTTATAAAATAATTATTGGAGTCCTGGCCGGACGGGCTTCTTTCTTTTTGGTGTCAAAAAG
>NZ_JACRYL010000017.1:0-45453 GCF_014306625.1 Pedobacter fastidiosus | reverse complement strand
GCATTTTTTGCGAGCTCATTAATGCCGTTTAAACAAAATAAACAGATTAATAACTGCCGGCTGAAAATTTTTGACACCATGCGAGTGCGGTGGCTTGGACAATCGCTACCTCAAAAATTTGTCCCAAAGGGATTCCTTTGGAATTAGGCCGGCTGAGAGCAGAACGGAGATTTAGTGGTAAGGCCTAGCAAAGAGGAAAGGCAAGAGTTGAAGTTAAAATGATTGCCTAATCAAAGTAGATTAGCAATAAAAAAATATAAATGAATCAGTCATTTTTTAAAATAAAAATGTGACTGAAGGGGCGAAGCTGTGCAAGGATGGTTTATTGGTTCATTTAGTCATTAGTTCATTGGTCCTTGGTTCATTAGTCTTTAGTTCATTGGTGATTGGTTCATTGGTCAGTTGTATTAGTTGGTTTGCAAATATTATCATTTGAGCTCTCCTTATTAAAATGTGTCGAATAGCAGGAATTATTGATCGGAATCAATCTGTTGAAACCCTTAGCCATCGTGTGAAAGCGATGTGTGAGAGCATGCAACATGGAGGTCCTGATGATTCTGGAATTTATGCAGATTTAGATGCCCATGTTTGTCTTGGAAATAGGCGATTGGCCATTTTAGACCTCAGTTCGAGCGGACATCAACCGATGGAGAGTCAAGATCATAACCTCGCGATTACCTATAATGGGGAAATTTATAATTTTAAGGAAATTAGAACAGAATTGATTTCCTTAGGATTTCTTTTCAAAACCCAAACCGATACTGAAGTTATTCTTTACGCTTACCAACAATGGGGAGAAGCATCTTTCGAAAAACTGGATGGCATTTTTGCCTTTAGCATTTTTGATAAGCGCAAACAATGTGTGTATTTAGTCCGCGATTTCAATGGAATTAAACCGCTTTACTATCATTTAGAGAATGGTCAATTGACCTTTGCCTCAGAGGTAAAAGCATTTCAACATGCCAATATTAATCAAGAAGATGAAAATTGGAGGATCTATTATCTAGCTTTCGGCCATATTCCTGAACCGTATACCACGCTAAAGAATGTACATAGCTTTGCAAAAGGGAGCTTTTTAAGATACGATTTAAGAACCGCAGCATGCGAAATTCAATCCTATTTTCAATTTGAGAGCTCTTCATTTATTACTGATGAAAATTACGCCATCAAAAGAATTAGAGAAGAATTAAGTAAATCCATACAACATCAACTTGTTTCTGACGTAAATATTGGGGTTTTATTTAGTGGCGGACTTGATTCGAGCATTATAACGCTTCTCGCCAATCAATTTAGCGAGGATAATTTAAGTTGTATTTCTGCCAATTTTGATGAAATCGATTTCTCCGAACATAAACAGAGAACAGGACTGCTCAATAAAATAAATGCAACCAAAATAGAACGATTGATAACCTATCGGGATTTTGTCCAAAATTTTGAAACTGTACTCCACAACATGGATCAGCCAACGAACGACGGAATTAATACCTGGTTTGTTTGTAAGGCGGCGAAAGAAAACGGGATAAAATCGGTTCTTTCTGGTTTGGGTGCCGATGAATTATTTGGAGGTTACCCTTCATTTGACCGAATTCATAAAATCCAAAACTTAAACTGGTTAAGTAAAAGTAGTTTAAAAAGTATGCGTTACTTTAAGAACATCAAACTTAAACGCTTGTATTATTTAAGTTTAGACTCTCCTATTGGCGAATATTTATGTTTGCGTGGAGTTTATTCGCCCGATGTAATTGCAGAACTTTTAGATATCGACATGAAGACGGTGCTGGATTGCCTTGAAAATATTCCCGTGAGCCCACACATCAAAAATACGAGTAACGAAACTCGAGCCAGCTGGTTTGAGTTCAATATGTATATGCAAAATCAGCTTTTGAAAGATACCGATTTTATGAGCATGAGCCACGGTGTTGAAGTTCGAGTTCCATTCTTAGATCGCAATTTTGTGAGCTTGGTGCTTTCCATCTCAAATGAAATCAAATTTAGTTACGAACAGAAGAAAAAGCTCTTAGTTGAAGCTTATAAAGACGATTTGCCAGCCGAAACTTGGAACAGATCAAAAATGGGATTCACTTTCCCATTTCAGGAATGGATGCGCAAGAATAAAGATATTTCAGATCCTGACCGTTATACCAATAAAAGGGCCAAAACATTGATGCATGCCTTTGGAGATAATAATCTTCATTGGTCTTCTGCATTTGCACTTTACCGAATTTATCATGCCAGCTAAAGTGCTGTTTTTAACGCTGAAAACATTTGGTTTTACGGGAGGAATAGAAAAAGTATGTAGAACATTGTGTAGAGTTTTTTACGATTTAAGTGAAGAAAATACCATCGAACCTTGTGTTTATTCTATGTATGATCGAAATACCGAAAGAGATTCGAGGTATTTGACTAAAGATCAGTTCACCGGATTCAATTTCAATCGAAAATATTTTGTGCTCAAGGCACTTATAAAAGGTTTGAAATCGGATGTAATTGTATTGAGTCATATCCATTTACTCAATGTAGGTTATCTGATTAAGAGGCTTCAGCCGAAAAAAAAAGTTTACCTAATCGCCCATGGAATAGAAATCTGGAGGGCCTTGCCCGAAGCAAAAGTTAATGTGCTCAAAAGTTTAGATAAAATTATTTGTGTCAGCCATTTTACCGCGAGTAAGATCCACACGATGCACGGCATTCCAGAGGCACAATTAGAAGTTTTAAATAACTGTTTGGATCCTTTTTATTACGTTTCTAAAAACTTTGATAAACCTAAAGCTTTATTAAATAGGTACAATCTGAGCGAAGAAAACATCATTTTATTTTCGCTTTCCCGATTGTCATCTTCGGAAAAATACAAAGGTTACGACCATAATATAGAGTTGCTCCCAGCGCTTTTGGAGAAACACCCAAACCTAATTTATTTATTGGGTGGCAAATGGGATGACCTTGAAAAACGCAGACTAGATGAGCTGGTAAAAAAGCATCAATTAGAGAAGCGGATTCGCATTATTGGTTTTGTAGATGAGGCCGAAGTAACGGATCATTTCCTCCTATCGGATATCTTTATTATGCCAAGTAAGAAAGAGGGTTTCGGAATCGTTTTTATTGAGGCGATCGCTAGCGGATTGCAGGTAATTGCTGGCAACAAAGATGGAAGTGTTGATGCATTGCGAAACGGAAGACTGGGCGCTTTAGTCGACCCTGATAACTTAAAGGATATAGAAGAGAAAATTCAGTACTTTTTAGATCATCCTCAAAGTATAAACGATAAACTGATTTTACAACGCGATTGTATGGAAGTTTTCAATTATAATAGATACAAAAAAGCGATAGAAATATTAATTAAGAATGGAAGTACTGGTAAAAAGTTTGTTAACGCTTAACACTAAACACACTGATTAAAACGGCAACCTATTTATTGATTTATAATTTGGGCGTTTTAACACGTGGCAAAGCCACCCCCTTTGGGGCTGTTCGCTGTATCTTTTTGGAAGAGAAAACCAAAAAGGATGCCGCTCCCATCGTTAACGCTAGCGTAATTTCAAGAAAAAAGTAAATAGCCAAGGATACATTTTATTGGAATCAATTAATAAAACAGAAATGAACGATCAAGATCACGATTGGACCATTGAAGCCAAAACCTCATTACTTGATTTAAAGTTCAATGAAGTTTGGGCGTATCGAGATTTATTGTGGCTTCTGGTTCGAAGAGATTTTGTTTCATTCTATAAACAGACCATTCTTGGGCCATTGTGGTTTTTTATTCAGCCTTTGTTTACAACCATCATATTCACTTTCATATTCGGAAACTTAGCTGGAATTTCTACAGATGGTTTACCAAAGCCTCTGTTTTATATGGCTGGAATTACCGCCTGGAATTATTTTGCCGATTGCTTGAATAAAACATCTTCTGTTTTCAAAGACAATGCAGGTATTTTCAGCAAGGTTTATTTTCCAAGGTTAATTATGCCCTTAAGTATTGTGGTGAGTAATCTGGTGAGGTTTGGTGTGCAGATGCTCCTCTTCTTAACCTTAGTGGCTTATTATTATTTCTCTGGTGCAAATTTCCATCCTTCTTGGGCAATCTTACTTTTCCCCATGATTGTTGTTTTAATGGCATTATTAGGTCTGGGCGCTGGCATGATTATTTCAGCTTTGACAACTAAATATCGGGATCTCGCCTTTTTAATAGGCTTTGGCGTCCAATTGCTGATGTATGCGACTACTGTTATTTACCCCCTATCTACCGCGTTAGAAAAATACCCAAAATACAGCTGGATCATCGAATACAACCCCATGACCCCCGTCATCGAAACGTTTAGATATGGCTTTTTGGGCGAAGGGAGTTTTAGCTGGGGAAGTTTGGGGTATGCTACAACTGTTACTGCGCTCCTACTCGTTTTTGGAATTGTAATTTTTAATAAGGTGGAGCGAAATTTTGTTGATACGGTTTAGCCTAACTCTGGAAAAGAGCCCCACCCCAACCCCTCCCCGGAGGAGAGGGGCTTTTGAAATAATATTATGTCGGTAGCCATTAAAGTAGAAAACCTTTCGAAAGCTTATCAGCTTGGCCAAATCGGAACTGGTACAATCAGCAGAGATTTGGAGCGTTGGTATGCTCGCATTCGAGGTAAAGAAGATCCATTTTTGCGCATCGGGGAAAGTAACGATCAGCATAGCAAAAGTGAAAGTAATGTAGTTTGGAGTTTAAAAGATATCAACTTCGAGATTCAGCAAGGCGATGCGGTAGGAATTATTGGGCGGAATGGTGCTGGAAAAAGTACACTATTGAAAATATTGAGTAAAGTAACTGCTCCTACAACTGGAAGAATAACTGGCAAAGGCAGAATCGCCAGCTTGCTGGAAGTTGGAACCGGTTTTCACCCAGAATTGAGTGGCAAAGAAAACATTTTTCTTAATGGAGCCATCTTGGGCATGCGGAAAAAGGAAATTCAGCGTAAATTGGATGAAATCGTTGACTTTGCCGGAATAGAACGGTACTTAGATACTCCAGTAAAAAGATACAGTTCGGGAATGTATGTCCGATTAGCATTTGCGGTAGCAGCCCACTTAGAATCTGAAATTTTAATAGTTGATGAAGTTTTAGCCGTTGGCGATGCCGAATTCCAAAAAAAGTGCCTAGGTAAAATGGGCGATGTAAGCAAAAGCGAAGGCAGAACGGTGTTGTTTGTAAGCCATAACATGGAATCGATTATAAGTTTATGCTCGAGCTGTATTTTACTTAATAATGGTGAAATTATTATTCAAGATAAAGTTGATAAAGTAGTATCAAAATATATTTCAAATTCTGATGGCAACATTATAAATATTGAACACCTAAATCTAAATGCATATGTAAGCTTGAAACAGTTTGAAATTAACAAAAATGTTTTTGAAAGCTTTGATGACCTAATGTTCAATTTGGAAATTGATTCGATTAATATAAATCCTATGTCAGGTTTATCTCTTTTAATTTATAATAGTTATGAAAAAAGAGTAGCGATTATAGATTTAAGAAGTGAGCTATTGGAAAAATCTTCTAAAGAAAAAAACTTCCTAAAATTAAATGGATATATTAAAAACATCAATTTGATACCTGGTTCTTACACAATTGGTTTGTTTATAAATTCTGATTTATGTTCAGGTGATTTTTTAAATATTTTGAAATTTCAAATATCAGAAAAATTTATCGACTCAAAAATAATACCGTATCCAATCGAAGTAAGGGGAACTGTCTCTTTTGCTCATAATTTAAACATCATCTAATGTTTCCAGAAATATTAAGCCAATCAATAATTAATAAATTAACAGAGTATTTTGATCCAACAAAAAAAGGATTTGCAATTGAAATTGGAATTGGTACTGATAATTTTTATTGTGTAGAATATAAAAAATCAGGCTTAAAATGTATAGCTATTGATCCGATTCCACATCAACCATTTGTTAATATTGCTAGAGAACTTAATATTAATTTTGAAAAGGTTTGTATATATGATTTCGAGGGAGAAATTACATTTTATTCTAATGAATTAACAGATTTATCATCAATTAATGAAAATTGGTGGGGAATTGATAAGAAAAACAAACAAAATGTTCAAGCAATTTTGTTTCAAACACTTCTTGACAAATATTCTATAATAAACATTACTTTCTTGAAAGTTGATACTGAAGGTACTGAATTCGAGATTTTAAAACAGTTAGAAGGTATAAATCCAACAAGATTACCCTGTATAATAGAATTTGAATATGGTGGAGGTGGGTTGAAAAAAAATGGTATAAATGGATGGAGTCATGAATACTTTAATAAGGTGATTAAAATATTACATATCTTAAAAAGATTGGGGTATGAACAAGGCTTGATTCTTGAATCAAATGAAATTGAAAATTTATTTTTTGACGTAAATAAGGTAACTAGCTTTGAAAGTTTATTCAAAAATCATTTTGAATATGGAAATTTAATAATTTTTAAAAAGAAGATAAGTAAAACAGAAGAGGTTCAAGAAATAATATCTAAAATTCAAACATATGAGTTGAAAAAAAAATATGATCAATTAATTATTGAAAATCAGAATTTACACGCCAAATACATAAAAACTAAATATTTAAGAAGACTAATTCATAAAGCAAAAAACTTATTTAAAAAGTATGATTAATATTTTAAATTCAGGAGGTCTAGGAAATAATATGTTTCAATTTGCATTTGCTGATTCAGTTAGCAAAAAATTAAAAACTGATTTCATATTTAACACTACCCTTTTAGAGAAATATTTTTTACTTGGAGGGTATAATAACTATTTTAAAAGAAAATACAGATACCTCACATATTTAGCTTCATTAAAATTCAAAAATTATCAATTTACAGATTTAAACCAAGATTTGAATCCTCATATAATTATTAATTCTATTAAAAATCACACAATAATTTATGGCTATTTTCAATCAGAAGAATATTTTGCGAACAATGAACGCGTTAGATCTATATTTAAAATAAAGAAAAAATATAAAATAAATTTTTTAAAAAAGTATTCTGAACAACTGAAAAAAAGTAGAGTTTGTGTAGCAATTCGTTTAGGTGATTATGAAAATTGGAAAATTAGCGAGATTGATAATAATACACCTCTGCTACCAATTGATTATTTTAAACAGGTTTTACATGGTATTGATATAACAGACAAAACAATTTTTTTTATTTCAGATGAAATTGAGAAAATTAAAAACACCTTCAATATTGAAAATGCCATTTTTATAGACAATGAAATTGATAGCTTAATTGCTCTTATGGAAAGTGATATAAATATCATTTCAAATAGTACATTTCATTGGTGGGGTGCTTGGCTTAATAAAAAGCCCAATAAAATTATTTATGTACCTCGTTACTGGCTAGGGCATAAAGTGAATAGGGAATATCCAAAAAAAATTATCCCTAATAATTGGATTCAAATTGACGTTTAATTTGTGAAAATATTTATTCTTCCTGTCAATAAGGTTCTTCAGCCTCCACCTCAAAACTTTATTTACCCAAATCACAATGTAGATTATGGAGTAGAACAGGATTTTTTAATCTGGTTAAATAAAAATCCAGAATTGTTAACTCCAGATTCTGACAAAGCAAATTGGCATTATTTACCAGTCTTTTGGACGAGATGGCACATCAACCACAGCTTTGCAGAAAATAGAGAAGGTTTGGATACATTACAGTATAAGGTTAACAATATACTAATTGATTCAAAAAAAACCTTTACGATAACTCAATTCGATGGGGGTACTTTATTAAACTTGGGAAATGCTTTAGAATTTACAGCAGCAAGAACCATTAACAAAGGTATTGACATTCCAATTCTATGTGCGCTTCACAAGCGACCACTTTTTCCTGTTAAAAAGAAATTTATTGGTTCATTTAATGGATCCATTGGAACTCATCCCTTAAGAAAACAGCTTTTCGATGTCTACCAAGATAATCCGGAAATTAATTTAGGAGGCAACTTGCCTACAAGATTTTATAAAAGATGGATTCAAGGGAAACAATTTAACCTAAATATCATGGCATCTTACATTGCCCTTTGTCCAAGGGGAACAAGTGCCAATTCGTTTCGATTTTTTGAAGCCATGCAACTGGGAGTAGCTCCATGCCTAATTGGCGATATTGATGTTCGCCCATTTCAAAAATATATAAACTGGAATGATTGCAGCTACTTTGTTAAAGACATTGAACAATTATCGCATCTATTAAAGAACCTTAATAAAGGAGAAGCACTCAAAAAAGGGAAACTTGCAAAGAAAATATTCTTCGACAACTTATACTACCAAAAGTGGTGTAAGTATGTAATTATGGATTTAAATGCTTCAATCTCCTAAAGCTGCTAATTATATTGAAGGATTGAATGGCATTAGAGCTCTATCAGCTCTTTTGGTAATATCTACGCATTGGCCTAGTAATTTTCTTTCTTTAAAATTTGGTTGGATAGGTGTTAATATATTTTTTGTTCTATCTGGTTTTTTAATTACCAGAATATTGTTGGAAGAAAAAAAAGGGAGAACAATCAGAAATTATCTAGGGCGTTTTTACTACAAACGTTTCTTAAGAATTTTCCCACTTTATTACTTATTTCTAGCGCTATTAAGTGCAGTAATACTACTTTTAAGTTATAATATGCCGAGCTTACTAAAAAATGAGCTTTGGATGGGAGGTTACAATGCAGTTATAAAAGACATGCCTTATTACCTAACTTATACTTATAATTTAAAGATTAATTTTAGATACTTATTTCATCTGGCCGATGGCTCAAACCAATTTTTTGGGCATTTATGGTCTTTAGCAGTCGAAGAACAGTTTTATTTAATTTTTCCATTTATAGTATATTATGCTTCTTTAAAAAACTTAAAAAGAATTACGATTGCAATTCTTATCATTTGTCCACTTATACGTTTATGGGCATGTATTTATGGCCTAAATATTTTTGAGGATAAATATTGGTTAGGAGAATTTATTTACAGTAATCCCGTCTGCCAGGCAGATGCTTTGGCCGCCGGCGCAGCACTAGTTTTATTTGACTTCAAAATCAAGAAAACCTATTTATTTTTCTTCGTTGTTGCTTCAGTTTTCTTGTGTGTTGGCTTAATTCAGTTATACTTTTTAAGAGAAGCTGGATATTTTTTAATTGAAGGGAAAAGTTTGGGATATAATTTTCCGGGATTTTGGTTAGCTCAGCCGACAAAATACTTTTTGATAAACATCAGGACATTTTATTTATACGATCTAGTAAACCTGTTAGCAGTTTCATTAATCTTACCGTTTATCTTAAATAAACCTATTTTTTCATGGTTTTTCAAGTCGGACATAATGGAATATTTGGGAAGAATTTCTTATGGCATTTATGTCTTTCATAATCCTTTAATTGCATTTTTACGCCTCATTATTGAACCTTTTGGGGGCTTAAAACTATTGGCAGACCATCCAATATTAGAAATTACGATTTTCTTAACTTATTTAGGTATTGTAATCGGGATTTCTCATTTAAGTTATCAGTTTTTTGAGAAGAAAATACTTGCCTTTAAGTACCACAAAAATCTTGAATTAGCCTAGCATTATGCATAACAGCATCTCTTACTTTATCCCAGCTTATAATTGTGAAAATACGATAGAGGAATCAATTGATTCGATTATGGTCGGCAATTTTGAAAGTGGTGATGAACTCGTAATTGTTAACGATTGTTCAACAGACTTAACATCTGAGGTATTGTTAAGGGCTAAAGAAAAATATCCTGAAATTTTAATAATAAATCATTATCGGAACAAAGGAGGCTCCTCCGCAAGAAATACAGCTATTGAAAACTCAAACAATGATCTGCTTTTTTGTTTAGATAGTGATAATGTTTTGGAACCCAATTCGATTTGTTCATTAAAAAATTATTTAATTGACAATAATGCTGATGCTGCATCCTTTCAACATCAGCATTATTTTTCAGAGACGACATTAGATATTCAATATACTTGGACATTACCAAAAGGAGAAACTCCTCTAAGCGACTTTTTAAATGGAAGTAATACTCCAGCTCAACATGGAAATTATTTATTTACAAAAAAAAGCTGGTGCAAAGTTAATGGCTATTCAGAAGGTGTAGGTGCCTTAGATACATGGACATTTGGTCTTAAGCAAGCAATAATGAATTCTAAATTTATAGTATTAGAACATACCCATTATTTTCACAGGCTTCAAAACACCTCTTACTATATTAACGACGCACATAAAAAAATGTGGACGGTTTCTCTAAAAATTATGTTTGCATTACTTCCGTATTTTGACAGGATAGATGAAAAATTTGTAAGTTATATGTTTAAGAATAAGTATAATTGGTTTTATAATTTGCACAAGAGACCAATTATTCTTGTTGATACAGTTAGTAAATTAAGATACTATGACATTGTGCAAGATAAATTATATTTAAGCGTATATCCTAGGCAAAGTATGTATAGGAGAATGATAAATAAAATATTAAGGTTAATAAAATTTGAATAGTAATACACAAACCATAATTTATAAATTTAAAAACAAACTAAAAACTTCGTTTCTTTTTATTTTCCTCAATAAGACTTTAAAGGGTCTTTTGTCTGTATTTAAAAATTATAAATCCTATCATGCTGATTTGAAAAAATTTAAAAACAGCTCTAAAAAAACGAATATAAGGTTCAGCAAGCGTTATAATTTTTATCCTATCTTAACTGATAAAACCTCTATTACGAATATTGAACCTCATTATACTTATCACCCCGCTTGGGCAGCGAGAATTTTAGCTCAAACTAAACCTATAAAACACGTTGATATTAGCTCTACATTAACATTTTGTACGCTTGTATCTGCATTTGTTCCTTTTGAATTTTACGACTATCGGCCTGCAAATCTTCATTTATCTAATTTAAAATCGGAGCATGCAGATTTAACTCAACTTCATTTTGATTCGAATTCGATTTCTTCCTTATCATGTATGCACACACTGGAACATGTTGGCTTAGGAAGATATGGCGACCCAATAGATTATGATGGGGATTTAAAAGCAATGTCTGAACTAAAAAGGGTTCTTGCTGAGGGCGGAGATTTATTAGTTGTTTTTCCTATTGGCAAACCTGTTATCGAGTATAATGCTCATCGCATTTATTCTTATGAGCAAGTTCTTTTACACTTTGAGCCATTAGAATTAATAGAGTTTTCATTGATTCCCGATGATCATGTTAACGTTGGAATTATAAAAAATGCAACCAAAGAACAATCTGATGCCCAAAATTGGGGTTGTGGTTGTTTTTGGTTTAAAAAGACAAAGATTTGATCGCAGTACAAATTGAAGGTCGGATGGGAAATCAATTGTTTCAATATGCTTTTGCCCATGCCACTGCGAAAAAATTAGGAGTTAAATTTTATCTAGATAAAAGTATCGAACCTTATTTACTAACCGAATACTTTAATGTTAAAAAGGATGCAATCCATTTTCTTGATACTTATTTATTTAGAATTAAAGGGTTTAAAAACCTCCTGAGCCATCACTTAAAGAGGATATTTTATCAGAGAGTTAAAATTTCTTTGGGCTTAAAAATAGAAGCATTTTCTAATGAATTATTGTTTAATGAACAAAAATATAAAATTGCAGACCGATTAATGTACCAAGGTTTTTTTCAATCAGAAGATTATTTTTCATCAGCTAAAGATGAAATCAAGCATCTTTTCGAAGTCAAAAACCGTCATCAAGTTACTTTTAAAAAAATAACAGCTAATTTCCCAAAAGACAAAAATATTATAGCAATTCATGTCCGAAGAACCGATTATTTGGAGATTAAACTTGCATTGCCAATAGCTTATTATCATGATGTGATTTCAGAATTCGATTTTGAAAAAAATTTCTTCGTATTCATTTCCGATGATCCAACATTTGTAGAAAATGAGTTCTCTTACATCCATAATAAATATGTTTCTAACAGCAACGCCATTACCGATTTTCAGTTTTTAGTTCATTCTGATACCTGTGTAATCTCTAATAGCTCATTTAGCTGGTGGGGAGCATATTTAAATAAAAAAAATGCAAAAGTTATTGCGCCACAATTCTGGAGCGGCTTTGCAATAAAAAGCGAAGAACCAAAAGGGATTTTGATGAAGAACTGGATTTTAAAGCCTGTTGCATGAATTTAGCACCTGTTGTACTTTTTGTTTATAACCGATTTGAGAACACCAAAATACTCTTGGACTCATTAGCTAAAAACGAACTTGCAAACAAGTCTACACTTTACATTTATGCTGATGGTGTAAAGGAAAATGTGAATCAGGCTGAGCTCGATAAAATTAAAAGTGTAAGAGAATTAATTTATAGCTACAAGTGGTGCAACGAAGTATTTATTATCGAATCCGAAAAAAATATTGGCTTAGCAAATTCGATTATAACTGGGGTAACTGACACAGTAAATAAATACGGTAAAGTAATTATTCTGGAAGATGATCTTAATTTGTCGCCATATTTCCTCACCTACATAAACGATGCTTTAGACTTATATCGAGAGGATAAACGCGTTGGACAAATAGGATCATGTAATTTCTTTGCAAATGGATCAAAGTTTCCATCTACATTTTTTGCTCCATTTGCAGATTGCTGGGGATGGGGAACCTGGGCAGACCGATGGAATAAGTATGAGTATGATGCAGAGAAATTATTATCGGAACTGAAAGAAAGGAGATTAATGAAAAAATTTAATCTCAACAATAATTCTGATATGGAGGGAATGCTAATGGCCCAAATAAAACAACAATTTAATACTTGGGATATTCAATGGTTGGCAGTTTGTGTTCTCAATAATTGGCTTACATTATACCCAAATTTCTCAACTTCACAGCATTTATATCTTGGTAGTGCAACACATAATACAACTAACTTAAACCCTCCCTTACTTCAAAAAAAGCTAGAGCTTGAAACTCTTCAACCCATCGTTTTACCTAAAATACTAAAGGCAATGGAATTGGGCTATAGTGGGCGGAGCGATTTTTACGGCAATAAACTAAAAGTACAAAAAGATAGTCGCTACTTTAAAAATAGAATAAGAAAAATAGCAACTAACATTAAAATGTTTTTTACGCGTTAAACTAAATCGGCTTTGGCCTCATGATTAAAAAACTATTCAAGAAAATTTTACAATCAATAGGGATTCAAATTTCCTTAACTGATAATACTGATCCAAATCAGATTACCGAAAAAAAAATTGGAAATTATATTATGAAACTGAATCATAGTCATATTCATAATTCGAAATTTATATTTGAAAACTATGATAAAAATCTTTCTAGATTGGTTAAGAGTGTTAAGCAAAAATTTGCCGATTCGAGTGTAATTGATGTGGGTGCAAATATTGGAGACAGTGTTGCCATTATTAAACAGCTATCAGACGTACCCATAATATGTATTGAGGGGGATGATAAATATTTTAAACTTCTAAATGCCAACATTAAACAATTTGACAATGTTGTAGCCATTAATTCTTTCCTAGGCGAAAAGGCAGAAATAATTGATGGGGAACTTAAATACGATAGTGGAACATTAAAAATAGATCTGTCTGCAAGCAACAATAAAATAACTATAAATACTTTAGATGATCTTTTTATTCAAAACGAGCATCTATTCAAAAATTGCAAATTTCTTAAAATCGATACTGATGGCTTTGATTTTAAAATATTAAAGGGTGCAGTTAACTTAATTAGAAGGCAAAATCCTGTTTTATTTTTTGAATATTCTGAACAACATTTAAGAGAGGCGGGAGACGATGGATTATTGCTGTTTGAGATGATAAAAGAGCTTGGATACAAATATTTGGCATATTATGATCATACGGGTAGGTTTATGCTCAGTACCAACTCAGACAATGTTTCTTTAAGTAATCAAATGCACAATTATATATCTAATTATAACTCAGTGATTCCTTATTTTGACATTGCTGCTTTCCAGGCTACCGACCAAGATATTTTTGAGCAAACGATAGAGGAAGAAACTAAAATAAATCGTTCAGGTCCTAATAAGTTGCTTTACAATCCATAATGATTTTTAACGCAGTTATGAAAAGTTTTATTCAAGTGTACATGATTTGCTTTATAACTAACAAATTGTTTAAAAACGGAAGATACTCTATTGCAAAAAAGCATGCTTAAAGTAAAAATTGGAATTCCATTTAACGAGAACTATGCGCCTAATGCTGGTGGAGGTTTTTCATATACTACGCAGCTTATAAAAGCAATAGATAATCATCAATTTAATGAACAGATAGAAATCGTTTTTTTGGATTTCACGGGAAAAAGCCAAATTCAGTTTAAAAAACAGCTCCTTTCTTTCCATCCATTTAAAAATGCAGGGTTTAAGGATTTTGTTAGAAAAACCAAGATTATCCTTTTAAAAAAACTAGCATTTGGTTATTTCAAGACATTGCTTAATCGCATTGAAGGCAAGCATGCAAAAGCCAGGGGATTGTACATTGCTCAACACTTACAGGAAAATAAAATAGCCTTTTTGTTTTATGCAAATCCAGATGGGAACACATTCGATTATCCTTTTGTAACTACGCACTGGGATATTGGGCACTCATCTACCTATATGTTTCCTGAATTTACAGAAGCCTTTGAATCTAGAAAACATTATTACGAACAGATCATTATAAAGGCTTTGGCGGTATTAACAGAAACAGAAACTGGCAAAAAAGAGCTAGTTAAATATACCAATCTAAATGAGAAGCGCATTTTCGTAATGCCAATGTTTCCTGGGGCAATAATTAATCATAATGTAAATAAAGATGAACAGCAGGCTATTTTAAATCGATATGGATTAAGAGAAAATGAGTTTTTTATATATCCTGCACAATTCTGGGCACACAAAAATCATATTATCCTAATTGATTCATTAAAACTAGTATTGGCCGAAAAACCGAATGTAAAACTTGTCTTTACAGGATCAAACAAAGGAAATTTAGATTACATAAAGAACTATATTCAGAATGAAAACCTTGGAGAACACATTAAAGTTCTCGGTTTTGTATCAAATGAAGAATTATACACTTTTTACAAAAATGCAATCGCATTAACGATGCCGACTTTTTTAGGGCCGTCTAACATGCCTCCATTGGAAGCCGCGAATTTAGGTTGCCCAGTTATATTAAGCGATTTAGAAGGGCACAGGGAGTTAATGGGAGCTTATGCTTCTTATTTTAATCCACTCAACACTGAAGAGCTATCAGAGAAAATGTTGTTTCAAATAAATATGCAGAAGAGCAAAAAAGATTTTGAAAACAAAGACATTTTTAGCGTAGGCAATGCGATGGTTGCATTTGAAACTGCTCTTTTAGAAATTATCCAAGTCAGGAAAAATTGGCAATAACAATCGCTAAAATTAAATCCTTTAGAATTTTTTCTTTGACAGAAAAAATTTCACTCATAAGTGAGCTATATTTTAATTCAACAGGTAAAATTAAAAACCTAATTCATTCTAGGTTTTTACTAGAAAAGCTTTACCAAATAAATAGCAAGATATTAAAAGCCGATCACGGTTTTATTGTGAAAAATTTAAACGGAATATCTTCTTTTGTAAGAAAGAAAACAAGCGATAGTTATGTTTTCAAACAAATATTTTTAGATCAAGAGTATTTACCTTTATTAAAATTAATTGAGCAAAATAAAATTTCGGTAAACACAATATTAGATTGTGGTGCAAATGTTGGCTACACTACTACTTACTTAATAAAAGCATTTCCAACAGCAACTATCTATTGTATTGAACCAGATTTTGAAAATTCAAACTGCATAAAACAAAATATAAAGTTGAATGATCTTCAAAATACAACTGTGATTAATAAAGGAGTTTGGGGGAAAAAAGCTTTTTTAAAAATAACCAAAGATTTTAGAGATGGCGAAAGCTGGTCATTCTCACTTGTTGAAGTTAAGGAAGAACGCGATTCGGATGTTACCGCTATTACTTTAAGTCAGTTAATTAATCAATACAATATCCAAACAATAGATATTTTAAAAATTGATATTGAGGGTGCTGAAAGGTATTTATTTGAAAACGACGAGGAAACTGCATTTTTTTTAAGCAGAACAAAATGCATTGCCATTGAGATTCATGATGAGTACGAAAGCAGAGAAATGATTACATCAAAGCTCTTAAAAAATGGATTTAAACTTCAAAACAGTGGAGAATTAACTATGGGCTATAAATGAAAATCTGGCTTATAGGTAGTATTACACCTGTAAATGATGTTGCCGGTCCATTAATTATTTATAGGCATTTTAAATATTTTGAAGAAAATGGCCATCAGTTGAAAGTCATTACCCATCAGTATGCCGGCTATCAAGAAGGAGAGAAATGGGAAACCATAAAACTATCTCATACCAAAGCCATCAAGTTTTTTAGAAGGATTTTTTTTAGAAAACACCTTAGGTGGATTGGTGAAGAAATTGTTTCTTATCTTCTTTATTTAAAAGCAAAAAATGAATTCAAAATTGATCATCCAGATGTGATTTTAACCACTTGGAGCGATTATCTTTTACCTTGTGCCTATCGTTTATCAAAAAAACATAAAATCCCATTGGTTATTTTTTGCCATGATGATCTTGAAAATCAAATCAGCTCAGATTTTATCAATAATTTTATTAAGCGTAAAAGGTTAAAACAATTTTATCAATTTGCTAATGCCCGATTGTGTGTTGCAACTGGTATGAACGAGGAATTTCAAAAAAGATATGGCGTTTGGGGAGATGTGCTTTACCCTATCGGAGGCTCAATCTTCACTAAAGCATCCATCAATAATGAGAATGCAGAAAAAAAGATAACTTTCGGCTACTTTGGTTCGATCAGTAATGGGGCTCTACCCTTACTATTCTTAGCCGATTGTTTATTGGAACTGAATGCTGAGCTACACATTAGCAGTACCGGTTTCCCTAAGGATGGGCCATTTACTGAACATAAAGCCATTAAAAATATTGGGTTTTTTAAAGAACGAAGAAATCTAATTAATTATATTGATGAAACCATTGATGTCTGTATGGTTGCACAATCTTTTGATGTAACGGATAAAGTATTTTTAGAGACAAATTTTCCTTCTAAACTTATTGACATGATGGGTTTTAATTTGCCTATCCTAATTTTAGCGCCAGAATATGGTAGTTCAGCAAGATTAGCAAAGAGCTATCCAGAAGTTTTTAATTACATCAACAAATTAGATAAAGAATTAGTTAAGGCATCTGTTACCATTCTTCAAAATCCTACGTATAGATTAGAAAAATCATTAAAAGTAACAGAACTTTATAAAAAGACTTTTGATCCATTAATTATTCATAACCAGTTAGAAACAATCCTTACAAAAATCGCTAATAATGCTTAATTGTAGTTTATGCAAAAGTTCGGATGTAAAATTGTACTTAAAACTTAATGGGAGGGTTCAAATTTATGAGTGCAACACATGTACCAATGCCTTTACATACCCAGCACCCAAACCGATTGAATATAAGGAAAAAGATTTTCACCAACAGTTTGGCTTTAATACTATTAATGATCTGCCTTCGCAATGGAAAAAAAGCTTATTAAAGCAACTAAAATTGATTGGAAAGTATATCAAACCAAATGGAAATATTTTAGAAATTGGTTGTGGACAAGGACTATTTTTATCGCTTCTAAAAAACGAAGGTTATAGTGTTTATGGAATTGAACCCAGCGTAAAAGCTTCGGCTATTGCAAGGAATAACGGTCTAAATATTAAGACGGGTTATTTTCCAGATGAAAATTTCGAAAATGTAAAGTTTGATCTAATTATAATGGCTCAGGTTTTGGAACATGTGGAGCAACCAATAGAATTACTTAAAAGCATTTCGGACTTAAACAAAGGTGCGCAATTGCTTTTGGTGCAAACTAATTTTAAAGGCCTTGTTCCTTTAAAACAAAAAAAAATCTGGTATGGATGGGTTCCGGATCAGCATTTTTGGCATTTTACGTCGAAAGGGGTCAGAAATTTAATGAGGTCTCTCAATTTAAAGACTGTAGAAATTGAATATAGTACGCTTGAGCATAACAACTATTGGTTATCCAAACTTACTTCTATTATTCCCAACACAGGAGATCAGCTTCATGCTATTATTAAACTTTAGCTAATTGACTAGAAAAGTAATCTGTATAACACCAATTAAAAATGAAGCTTGGATTTTACCCATATTTTTAAAATCGGCAAGTTTATGGGCAGATCACATTATTATTTCGGATCAAGGATCAACCGATGAATCTGTTGTTATTGCAAAATCTTTTGAAAAAGTTATTCTAATCGAAAATAAAGGGCTTGGCTATAATGAAGCAGAAAGACAAGCTCAACTCATTGATGAGGCAAGAAAAATTGAAGGCAACAATAATATATTCATGGCATTAGATGCCGATGAATTGCTAGTTAACTATCATAATAACCCAGAATGGGAAGCCTTAAAAAATGAAACTCCAGGAACTACATTTTGGTTGCCATGGCTAAATATTTTACCCGATTTTGTGGATTTTTATGCATCAACGGGTGGCGAAATGCTTTTTGGATACATTAATGATAATCGCAAACATAAGGGCAATACCATCCACAGCCCAAGAGTACCATCAGATTTAACCGAGAAAAAAGTAATTTTTAAAGCTTTAAAAATCCTTCATTTTCAGTATGCCCTTAAAGAAAGACTTTTAAGCAAGCACCGTTGGTACGAATGTTTCGAAAAAATTAAGCACCCGCACAGAAACAATATTGATATTTATAGACAATACCATCACATCGATCTTCCAGTTAAAAATATAGAAAAAATTAATCCGGAATGGCTTAAAAAATTAACAGAAAATAAAATTTATTTAGCTGATATTAAAGACGATGGAAATTATTGGTGGGATAAAGAAGTTTGTTTATGGTTTGATCAATTTGGTCTAAAACATTTTAAAAAACTAGCAATCTGGTATCCCGATTGGCCAAAAATCTATTCAATCAACATTAACAAAAATCCATCTCACATTAAAGATCCAAGAAATACTTTAGATAAAATGGTGCACCATTGGTTGGCAAAATCACAATCCAATAGGTTTAGTTTTAAAAACAAAGTAATTAATAAGTTTTTGAGGATAATCAATTGGTAATGAAAATTGCTTATATCACAAATACAGACCCAACCGATCTTCATAGCTGGTCTGGCCTTACATACTACATTTCTCAAGCGCTCGAAAAAGCAAAAAATGAAATTATTTATATCCAGGTTGCAAGCCCAAAAGTTGGTCCAATCTTAAAATTAAAACAAAAATTATATCCAAAAATAACTGGAAAATTTATTCAGCCAAATCGTTATCCTTCCTTTTATAATCAATATTCAGCATCAATTAAAAATGCGTTAAAAAACTTATCTAATGTTGATTTTCTGTTTAGCGATTCTTCTGAACTAATTGCTTTGGCTTCGGGAAATTTACCAAAAGCTTTTTGGGTTGATGCCTCCTTTGCTGGGATAGTAAATTATTATCAAGAGTTTTCTCTTTTGCACAAGCAAACAATAAGACAGGGAAATAAATTAGAACAAAAAGCATATGATAACGCGACTTTAGTCTTTTTTGCTTCGGAATGGGCCGCTTCTACTGCTAGAGCAAATTACAAGATCGATGAAGCGAAGATTAAGATTGTTCCTTTTGGAGCAAACTTGTCTGGAATACCAACAGAAAGCGAAATAAAAAAAGTTATTAAAAACAAACAGATAGAAACGTGCAAACTACTTTTTTCGGGAGTGGACTGGAACCGAAAAGGAGGACCTTTAGCCCTAGAGATTACTGAAAAATTAAACAAAAGTGAAATAAAAACGCAATTGATAATTTCTGGATGTAAACCATTTACAGCCGGCACCGAACCGTCTTACGTTAAACAGATTGGATTTTTATCCAAAAAAAATCCCGAGCAAAAAAAAATATACGAAACTTTATTTAACGAGGCACATTTTCTGCTTGTACCTTCTCAGGCAGAATGTTATGGCTTGGTTTATTGTGAGGCGAATGCCTATGGCCTTCCAGCTTTAGCAACAAAAACAGGTGGAATTCCGACAATTATTAAGGATGAAGTAAACGGAAAAACATTTGAATTAAATGCTTCAGTCGATGAGTATGTCAGTTTTATTAAAAAATATTTTTTGGATGCAAACTTATACCAAGACTTGAGTTATAAGTCTTATCAGGCTTATACCAATAATTTAAATTGGGATGTAGCCGGAAAAAAGGTTTCCAAAATTTTAAGTGAACACACAATTGGATAACCCAAAAAAATTACTTTTTGTCCACGATAGATTACCTGCAGAAGGTATATCGGGTATGATTGTTTTTTTAAGGCATTTTTTAAGATTGCAAAACTGGGAGATTCATATTTTGATTCCAGAAAATGCCTCCAACATAGAAGTGATCAATGGATATCCAAAAAATTTTTTTGTCCATACCTTTAAATTAAGAAGGCGTTTGTGGCCTCCATTTAGAGAACATAATTCTTTTTTAGTTAATGTTAGACTGTTTCTATTAGAGAAAGCTTTTAGAAAAATTGTTAATAGAATTAAGCCTGATGTAACCATTTCGGTACTTTATCATTATTATAGTGTAGTAATGGCCAATTTATGCAATCGGATAAAAATTCCTTTTGTATTGTTTTTGCACGATCGTTGGGATGATAAAACCAAAAAACTGAAAGCACAGCAATCAAGATTATATTACGGAGAGAAAACCATAAAAAAAAGTGATTATATTTTTTCTGTAACCGATAACTTGGTTAAGCTTTATCTTCAGGATTTAAATGCAAATTATGAAGTACTTCCGCCTATTCCTGAAGGTTATACGACACCAATACCGTTAAAGAAAAAAGATACTTTGCTTTATGCAGGTTCGGTAGATCAACATCACGTTCGTCTTTTCGATCAAATTTTACCTGTATTAAAGGCAAACAATTATACTCTTGTGGTGCTTACCAATGAGCTTGAAAAGCTTGACGATTTAAAAAATAAGCATCAAAATTTAGATTTAAAAAAATCACTTCCAACAAATCGCGAAGCGCTTGCTTTTATTGCATCTAATGCCTCGGCAATTCTAGTAAATTATGGTATTAGCGAAGCAGAGAATCCAGATTCTTTATACAGCTTTCCAAGCAAATTTATTGAATATATACATTTAGAAATTCCAATAATAACATTAACACCAGAAAACAGCCCATTTTATAAATTTTTGAAAGAAAATAAATGGCCGTTAATTCTAGAAGGACCAATTGTAGAAAATATGTCGATACAATTGGGTTTGATAAAAGATAAACTTGCTCTCGATAATTTTGAAAATATTCAGAAAGAGTTAGTTGATAATCAGTATAATCCTTTTCAAATTCAAAAAAGGTTTGAGTTGGTTCTTGAACAACTTTTGGAGCAAAAAACCAATTAGTGAAAAGAATTGCCATTTGTATTCCTGCTTACAATGCAGAGGCTTACTTACCAAGGTTATTAAAATCGGTAAACGAACAGCTTATCCCATTTGATGAGGTTTTAGTTTATGATGATGCTAGTACTGATTCAACTCGCAATATTGCTTTACAATTTAAGGCTTCTGTAATTACGGGCGATTTTAATATTGGCTGTTCTGCCGGAAAAAACATTCTCTTAAGCAAAACGAATTGTGATTACCTGCATTTTCATGATGCTGATGACGAACTTCTTCCGAGGTTTACGAGCTTGGCACATCAATGGATTAAAAAATCAGAATGTCCGGATGTAATATTATTTGATTTTGAATGGCGTGAGCAAGATACTGGTCAACTTATTGGAAAATCAGATTTCGATAATTCTAAGCTTAAAAAAGACCCAATAAGATATACAATATTAAATCAGGTTAATCCATTTTGTGGATTATATAATGTAGCAAAGTTAAAAGCAGTTGGTGGTTATGATGTTGATCCCAAAATATTATACAATGAAGATGTTGCTTTTCATTGTAAATTGGCAATAGCAGGCTTTAGCTTCGGTTCAGAAAAAGAAATTTCGATAATAAACTGGCGAATAACGAGTTCTATGTCGGCTTCAAATCAACTAAAATGTGCTCAGGCGCATTATGAAGTTATGAAAATCAATGCCCATAGGCTAAATCATAGCTATCAAAAAGAAATTGCTTATAAGCTATGGCATAATGCAACTTCGCTGGCAAGCATGTCTGATTGGGAAACTTCAGATAAAGCAGTTAAATTGGCTACAACCCTTAGCGGAAGATACCCTGATCACGAATCTTTCTTGATAAAACTGTTCTGTATAATAAATCCATATTTTGGAATTTACTTAAGAGAACAATTAATTAGAATCCTAAAACCAGAGTTAAGAACAAAAAACTAAATAATTGAATCCCCTGGTATCTATCATTATTCCCGTTTACAACGCCGAAAAATTGTTGGCAATAGCTATAGAAAGTGCAATTAACCAATCTTATTCTAATTGTGAGCTATTGATAATCGACGATGGTTCTACTGATCAATCTTTTTTTATTGCCCAAAAATACATTTCGGATCAAGTAAGAATTATCAAACAAGATAATAAAGGTGCAAGCGCAGCAAGAAATCATGGAATAAATCGCGCTAAAGGAGATTACATTCAATTTTTAGATGCAGATGACTTTTTACATCAGGATAAAATAAGGCTTCAACTTGAACTTATTGAAGAAAAAGATGATACTTTAGGGCTTGGGCCTACCGCCTACTTCAATGATGGAGAAAATCTCTTTTCGCCAACAATAGAAAAAGAATGGTTTAGCGATGGAACAAATAATCCTGTCGATTTCCTCACAAAACTTTACGGAGCCAGATTGGTTGGTGAAAATTATGGAGGTATGATCCAACCGAATTCTTGGCTAGTTCCAAAATCTCTAATCGAAAAAGCTGGACCATGGAATGAAGAATTAACATTGGATGATGATGGTGAATTTTTTTGCAGAGTTATTCTTGCAAGTAAAGGAATAGTATATGCTCAAGAAAGTATAAATTATTATAGAAAATTTAAATCCAACGATAATTTAAGTTCATTAACAACTGATCAAGCTTTTAGAAGTGCTATAAAATCAACCCAGTTGAAATATTCTCATTTAAGCAAAAAACTAGATCAGAAATTATTGGATAAAATTTTTAGTCGGTTGTATTGGGCTATTGCTGTAGAACTTTATCCTAAAAATCTAAAGTTATATAAGGAAGTAAAAAAAATCATCACTCAATTAAATAAAGATAAAATTACAGGGTATTATACACATACGCCATTTTATAGATTTGTAACTAAATATTTTGGATGGAAAACATCGGCTTGGATTAGTTTTATTAAGCATGGCAAATAAACAAAATGACTAAAGAAAACCTTAAATTTTTGCTAAAGCAATTTCCTTTTATTTATCCTAAAGGTTTCATTCATTCTGCAAAAAACTACATACAACAATTAAATAATCAGATTAAGCCCTATTTAAAAAATAGAATGGCACAATTTTATTTATTAGATGTAGAGGAAGCCTATTTTCTACCATCGCCAAGTGGTTTACAAACGGAATATCTAGATGGCTTTACTATTAACCAAACATATAAAACCACTGAGAAATGTCTTTTTTTCTTACCAGATTCATTCATTATTGGCAATGAAGGTATTACTGCCACAAATAGAAACTATATTTTTGAAGATTTTGCCCATTACTTTAATATTTCATCCATAAAGGGTAAGCAGTACAATAAACCTTTTCAAAATTTTTCTTTAAATATTAAGCAAATACAGGGAACTACAGCGTCTCTTCTGTTCTCAAAATCGGATAATGTTTATCACTGGTTTTTTGATGTTTTATCTAGAGTGCGGTTTTATGAAAAGGTGATTAATCAAATCGATAATTTCTTGGTGCCTGATTCAGTTCCTGAGCATTTTATTAATTTATTGCCACTCTTTTCAATACCAACAGAAAAAGTGATTAGGGTTAAACCCAATGAAAAACTACATTTAAAATATCTATACGTCAGCAGTCTATCAGGTAGCGAAGGCAGAAGCTCATTAAAAGATATTGAATTTTTAGAGCGTAATTTAAAATCTATTCCTACTCAAATTGGGAAGGTTAAATATTATATAAAAAGAGGAAAACATACTTCTAGAAAGATTATAAACGAGGATAAACTGGTTGTAATTTTAGAAGATAAGGGCTTTACAATTTTAGATTCTGAAGAATTGACATTTGATCAGCAAATAGAAACTTTTAACAATGCATCAATCGTTGTCGCATTTCATGGAGCTGAACTTTTTAACTTATTATTTGTACCAAAAAACTGCCGAGTCTTAGAATTATTCTCTCCTGATTATTTCCGAACAGATTGTTATTACAACTTAGCAAGTTTGAAGAATCTAGATTATCATTATTTAGTTGGAGAAAAAACTTCGGATTCTAACTGGGGAAATTGCAATATTGATCTAGATCTATTTTCAAAATCGATAGACAGGCTATTGACTAATGAATAATTTAATTTCAATTGATTTATTTAGGGGTTTAGCCGCCTTTTCGGTATTTTATTATCATCAGCAATTGGGTGGCGTTTTAGCCAAATTTACCGGATGTGATTTTTTTAATTATACCAACATCCTTGGATCTACTTATGCTGTACCATTATTCTTTTTAATAAGTGGCTTTTGCATTCACCTTTCTAGTGTAAGAAATTCAGCAAGGAAAGAATCTTTAAATTTAAAAAAATACTACACCAGCAGATTTTTGAGAATATACCCCATTTACTTTTTTTCTATAATTTTTTCGCTATTGGTTTTGGGATATACCAATCCTCAAAAAATTATATCTGTAATGGATATAGCTGTACATATAACTGTTCTACAAGGTTTTACCATTAAATATTTTAACAGTATAAATTTAGTTTTATGGACAATAACAGTAGAAATAGCATTTTACATTATTTATCCAATATTCTATTCAATCAATCAAAAACTAGGCATAAATAAGGCGCTTTTATTCTCTGCTCTTGTGAGTACTTTAAGTATAACAATATGCAGTTACTCCTCAAATAACCTATCTCTTCCTGTTATATTTTTATTTACCAATTTATGGTTTGGTTGGTGTTTTGGTGCTTGGTTATGCGAAATATATCATCATCAGCCATATTTTTTTAAATCGAGAAGTTGGGCAATAACCTGTTGTTTAATTGTTCTCTCGTTTGCAGGATTACATTTTTTAGATTTTAGAAATGACAACTTAGTTAAAAACACTCTGAATATTTTAATTTGGGCTCCAATACTAATTTGGATAATTGATAAGGAGACCTTTTTTCTGAAGTATAAAAAGTGGCTTAAAGTTCCTATTGCCATAGGGCTCTCTAGTTATAGTTTATATTTATTACATATTCCACTCATAGCCTTAAAAAACTCCATAATTCTTCAGCACTTCAATAACCAATATTATTTAATCTGGATGTTAATTGGCACTGTGCTTATCCCGCTTATATGTTACTTTAGTTACTGTACAATAGAAAAAGGGGTTGATAAATTAAGAAGAACCTATCTTACCAAATAATTAGATGATCAATTTCAAAAGTATCCCATTTGTTTATAGACTAGGCTTAAAAGCAAAACACAAAATTTGGTCAGATCGGACTAAAAAAAACATTAAGCTTTACTTAAAACAACCAGGATTAAAAGCTCTACACATTGGTGCTGGGCACAACCAAATACCGAATTGGTTTAATACAGATTACCTTGCAAGGCAGAATATTCATTTTCTGAATACCAATATTACCTTTCCCTTCCCTTCAAAAAGTTTAGATTATGTTTTTAGTGAACACCATATAGAGCACATTCATTACAAAGATGCTAAAAAAATGCTTGCTGAAATATTTAGGGTTTTAAAGAAAGATGGGGTTTTCCGAGTTTGTACGCCTGATTTGACCAAATATTTAACAAGCTATTTCCAGGAAGATCCTTTAAAAAATGAAGCCATTAAATATGTAATGAGTGAATGGATTAGACCAGGTTTTTATAATGCTAAAAATTACTCGCCCGCACCCGAGCAAGAAAACATATCCTTCTTTATTAATGATATATTTTTAAATTATGAGCATAAGTTTATCTACGATAGCAAAACGTTAATTGCTTTGTTAAGAGAAGTTGGTTTTTCTAAAATTCATGAAACTGAAGCTACAAAATCTTCAATAGCCCAACTGGATAATATTGAAACCCACACTGGGGTAATTAAACAATTTACGCTTGCAATCGAAGCTGTTAAAGAATAGATTTCAAAGATTGTAATGAATAAAAATATTTTAACAATAGCTACGGGGAAAAAGCTCTATGTAGATTTAGCAATTAACTTAGCTAGATCTTTTTCCTATTGGAATCCACGAAGCCCAATCTCATTTTTTATCGTTACCGATTCGGAACATTATCTACCTAAAGATGTAACCTCCTTTGCTAAGATTATTTCGGTTGAAAAAGACGAAGTGGGGAAAGGTTTTACCCCAAAATTATATTTAGATCAGCTTGCGCCATCCGGCCAAACATTATTTATTGATAGCGACTGTTTGGTTTATGGCAATTTGCTTCCAATATTCGAAAAGTTTAAAAATCACTCTGTTTCAGTAATCGGAAATTATATTGCAAAAGGCGAATGGTTTGGAAATATTGAAAAGATTTGCCAAAAATATAATGTGCCTCACTTACCAAAGTTTAATGGAGGCATTTATTATTTAGAAGCTGGAGACATAACTACCAAAGTTTATACAAAAGCGAGGGAACTAGAAAAAATATACGATGAAATTGGATTTGTTAGATTAAGAGATCGGCCCAACGATGAAGTTTTAATGGCGCTGGCTATGGAAATATACGAACAAAAACCAATTATAGAGGATGGAACCATAATGGCAGAATTTGTTAATTTTCAATCAGGGGTTTCTTCAGACTTGCTTAATGGAAAAGTCATCCTTTACAATACTCCTGGCCATAAACAATATCAAAAATCATGGTTTTTGGATAAGGCTGAGCCACTAATAGTTCACTATTTAGGGCATCATAATCGTTTGCATCCATATATTAAAGAAGCAAAAATAATGGGTTTTTTAGCTAATGGATATTCCAAAACCACTTCAAAACTACTTACTTTCTTTTCCATATCGATGCCTTACAAAATCAAATTGTTTTTAATTAATACTTTGAGGCCTATTTATAGATTGTTATTTGGATATAGAATGGTTGAAAAATCAGAAAGAATTATAGATTAATGGATGTAAGCATCATTATACCAACTTATAATAGATTGTGGAGCTTAAAGAAAGCGGTTAGCTCTTGTTTTGATACTAAACTGAAAATTGAGGTACTTGTAATTGATGATGGCAGTACGGATGGAACAGCCGAATGGTTAAAACAACAGCCAAACATTCTCTTCTTTCAGCAAGCCAACCGAGGGAAGGATTGGGCGATAAATAATTTTTTTCGTTATACCCAAGGCAAATATATTCGCTTTCTTGATTCTGATGATTGGTTACTCCCCTCATCTACCCATTTATTATTCGAAGAGGCAGAACTAAAAAATGCAGATGTAGTTGCTGCTGGAAACCAAGTTTATACAGTTGATGAAAAGCTGATAAGAACAAATAATTGGGTAATTAACGACGATTTTATTGCACAACAGTTAGGCGAAACAGACTCTTCTCATTACTCTGCTTACTTATTTAAAAAGGATTTTATATCAGATATTCCACATCGGCAGGAATTCGGTGCACGGGACGATCGTCAGTTTATTATTGAAGTAGCGCTTAAAAACCCTATAACGTCCTATATCGAAAGTCCAACTTTAGCACATCGGATGCATCAAAATGAGCGTTTGCAAAATTTCAAAGCCTCAGAAGCGTTTTTGGCAAGTTTAGCCACGCTTAAAATTTATAAAATGGCCTTTAAACTCCTTAGTGCCTCCGGGCAACTAACACAAAGAAGAAAAAATGCCGGAATTAAAATGTTGTGGCCCGTTTCGCATTGGCTAGCTAAAGACAATATAATGGAAGGGAAATCAGTTTACAATTGGATTAAAGAGCTCGATCCTAATTTCATTATTCCAGATAAAGGTTTTATTGGTTTTTGCTATCGAACATTAGGCTTTAGCGCAACTGAAAAATTATTGAAAATTAGACGAATTTTACTAAAAGGAATCAATTGAAAATTTTCCTTTCATTTCTACAATCAAAAATTCAGCACAATATTTCTGCTTACAGTTTTTGGGAATATTATATTAAAAATGGTATAGTCGAGGCTGGGCATACTTGGGTAGAAGCAGAAGATGTAGACTGGGCTTACGGACTGGTTCCGCAAACTGAAGAAAGCTTATTAAGATGGAAATCGCAAGTTTGGGAAAAGACACTCCTTTATTTAAAAGCCAATGGGGCAGATGTTTTTTTAAGTTACCTGTATCCCAACCAAATTGATGAACAGGCGATAAATGAAATAAAAAAAATGGGTGTTCTCTCTGTAAATTTCTTTTGCGATAACGTAAGAAATTTTAAAAAAATACCAAAAATTTTCGGAGTATTTGATAACAATTGGGTACCTGAATATAAAGCATTGGCCATGTACAAAAAAGCAGGAATTCCTGCCATGCACCTTCCAATGCCCATGTGGGTTGAACCACAATACCGAAAACCCCTCTCTATTGAGAATGGGAATCTTTCTTTTATCGGATCAAGAGATATTCAAAGGCAACTGTTCTTCGAAGATTTTTTTAATGAACATACTGATCTTCTAATTGATATTTATGGGGCAACCTGGCTAACTAATGAAGAAAAACCTATCCAAACCAAATCTTCATTTACCACAAAAACAATTAATCAGCTTTCATTTATCAAGAAATTTGGACTTTCGGCTTTTATAAATAAACTAAAATCAAGACAGGCATTTCAGCCTTTAAGTAACCAGCTTAAAATAATGCTGAAACCTAAACCAAACCATGCTGATTATATTAAAATTACAAGAGAAAGTAATATTGTAATTGGTATTAACCGTTATCCAAGCTTTAGATATCCTGTTTCTAAACCAGATAGTTATTCTAGATTAAGAGACCTTGAAGCTCCAATGCTTGGTGCCTGCTATTTAACAGAATGGACTGAAGGACTTGATCAGTTATACGAAATTGGGAAGGAAATTGAAGTATTTACAGATACAACAAGCTTAAAAGATAAAATCGAAGAATTAAATGCAGATGCACTGAAAAGAAAACAATTGAGAGATAATGGCCAAAAAAGAGCCTTGAACGATCATAGTATTCCAGTAAGTTTAGGTAAATTATTGGAAGCTTAGTGATCCAGAAAGAAACAAATAACATTCTCTCTTTAGATTTATTAAGAGCCGTTGCAAGTCTTGCAGTTTGTGTTACGCACATGAGTTACGCAACTGAAATCCAGCATTATTCAATAAATAATATATTAATTTATGGGCAACAGGGCGTGCCTATTTTTTTTGTAATTTCTGCTTTCATTATCCCTTATTCACTTTGGAATGTAGATTATAAATTAAAAAACTTCTTCTCATTTTTAGCTAAAAGATGGGTGAGAATAACTTTACCTTTTATTTTTATTGTTGTAGTTTGTGCTATACTAGAACCTCGATTTAATCTATCTAAATTTCTTATCAATATTTTCTACCTTGTTCCATTTACACCATACGAATGGTATTCTGGCATTTTTTGGACATTAGGCGTAGAGTTTCAATTGTACATTATCATCGGCTTATTTTTCCCACTAATTAGGGATGCAAACAAGTATGTACTCATGGTGGTTTTGTTAGTTTTGGGTTTGGCCGGTTCTTTTGTTTCATTAAACGGAAGCTATATGCCAATTATACATAATCTTCATTATTTTGTTTTTGGATTAATTACCTTGCTAATTAAAAAACAAAAATTCAGTTTAAAAGAAGGCCATATTCTTCTATTCTCTTTAGCTGCCTTTCTTTGCTTTAAAATATCCTTTGTTACTGGCATTGTTGGTTATTTAACCTCCATAATTATTCTCCATGCGAATTTTAAAATTCCATTCGTAAAGTTTTTTTCCAAAATTTCTTATTCTTTATACCTTACACATACACTTACGGCCGATTTAGTTTTATTGGCTTTTGTTGGTATTGCAATTAATGCGTACGTTCTTTTTGTAATTTTGCTCTTATCTTGTATCATAATGTCATTAATTTTTTATGAGGTTTTTGAAAGATTTGCACTCAAATGGTCAAAGTCTATTAAAATAGTTTCTAATTATAGCGTGTGATCCATATTTATTTTAAAAAACCGCCTACGAAGGACAAATATATTTATGGAGACAGATTTATTCTATCGATATTAAGACGCTTATTAAGAGGAAAGAAAACCAGTGGAGTAGAAAAGGTATTTACCAATCTTTGCAAAAGTTTTGATAAGATTGGCATCTCTTATAGAAAAAACAGTGATTTCGCCGAAATTAAATCTACAGATCAAATTATTGTATTAGGGACTGGAAAACTTGCTTTAGAAGGCTATAAACAACCGAATAAAATTATTGCTGGGATCGCATTAATGAACCATCCTTTAGAATGGCCAAATTTAACAACCGAATATCCTATAGCAAAGTACCTCCAACATTCGGATTGGGCACAAGATATTTACATCCCTTATTATGGAGAGAAAATTGCAGATACTTGGTTTTCAGGGATTGATACCGATTTATGGAAACCACTCGAAAAAAATAAAAAAACGGAAATTTTAATCTACAATAAAATAAGGTGGAATTCATCTTTTTGGAATGAAAATCTTAGGCACCCAATTTTGAATTTCCTTACAGAAAACAAAATTTCCTTTAAGGAAATTGTATATGGAAGTTATAAAGAATCTGAATACAAAGCTCTTTTAGGCGAATGCAAAGGAATGATCTTTTTATGCGAACATGAAAGCCAAGGTTTCGCATGCTGTGAGGCAATGGCGAATAATGTGCCTATACTTGCATGGAATCAGGGCTATTGTTTAGATCCCAACTTCATTAATTGGAATGACGGAAAACCATTACCTGCAACATCAATTCCTTTTTTCCATTCGAGATGCGGAAGCTCATTTATTGATTTTAAAGATTTCGAAGGCAAAATAACCAAATTCTTGAAAGGCCTAAATGAAAATGCTTACAATCCACGCGAATACATTTTTGAAAACCTTACGTTGGCGAAAAGTGGGAAAAGAATGATCGAAATTATTAATGAGGTTTATAACACAGAATTATAGTTTGCCCCTATTAACTTACTTCCAAAGTATATGCGTATAGCAATAACTGCAGATCCATTTATTCCGGTGCCTCCTTTAAATTATGGAGGGATTGAAAGAATTATTCATTTTCTAGTTGAAGGTTTAGTTCAGAATGGACATGAAGTAATATTGGTTGCCCACAAAGACTCGAAATGCGATTCAGAACTGCTGGCTTACTCTTCTGATCGAAATGGCCTCATGGCTCAATTTAAAAACGCCCAAACCATAAGCAAGCTAAAAAAATGGAATCCGGATGTAATTCATAGCTTCAGTCGTCTTGCATATTTACTTCCGTTTTTACAATCAAACATTCCTAAAATAATGTCTTATCAAAGAGAACCAACTCTTTCTCAAATTAAGAAGGCGGTTTATTTATCAAAAGGCAATTCACTCTCTTTTACGGGATGTAGCAATTACATCAGCGATCAGATAATACCATACGCCACAACACAAACCATATATAATGGCATTGATCTTAGTCTATATAAATTTGAAAAGGAAATAAGTGATGATGCTCCATTAATTTTTTTAGGTAGAATTGAATCGATTAAAGGAACGCACGAGGCCATTAAAGCTGCCCAGGTAACCAACAGAAAACTTATTATTGCTGGTAATATTGCCCCACAGCACCGAAACTATTTTGATAAACAGATTAAGCCTCACATTAGTAATCAAATAGAATATGTGGGTGAAGTAAATGATGTTCAAAAAAACAAATTATTGGGCTCTTGCGCTGCTTTACTTATGCCAATTGGATGGAACGAGCCTTTTGGTATTGTTATGGCCGAAGCACTTGCCTGTGGCACACCTGTAATTGGTTATCCACGAGGAGCTGTTTCTGAAGTTATCAAACACGGAAAAAATGGATTTTTATCAACTAGCTTTACAGATTTATGTATTGCAATTGGTAAGATAAAAGAAATTTCCCGAGGCGAGGTTAGAGCAACGGCTGAGAAAAATTTTTCGAGTAAAAAAATAGTAGATGATTATATTGCCTATTATTTGCATTGTCTTTCTAATAATAAAGCCACCAAATAATGTTTCAATCCTTAAAGAATTTATACAAAAACGAATACAATAAGAAACATTCCATTTTTGCTTTTCGCCGTTTTATATTTTGGAAGATTATACGCCTGTTTGGCTTAAATAACGTTAAGTACACACTTTGGGGAAATAGAAAAATTCTATTGGATAGTAAGTCTTTTCATAGCATGTGGCTCATGTATAATTATATTGTTGATTGGGAAGAGTTTAATCTGATTAAAGATTACATTAAAGCAGATCACACAGTTTTAGATGTTGGAACAAACATGGGATATTACACCGTTTGGATCTCGAAATTCATTGGCCAAAATGGTCAGATTCATTGCTTTGAACCAGATTCATCAAACTTTAAAAAACTTAAGCAAAATGCAGAGATCAATAATCTTGTGAAAACTGCCAAGCTTAATAACATTGCATTATCAGATACCAATGGTTTTATACCATTTACTTTAGGGCTTGATGGACAAAATCACATTAATCTCGATCAATCAAATAAAAGCGTTAATGTAGATACTAAAAAGCTGGATACTTATGCTGAAGAAAACAATATAGAACAAATAAGTTATGCAAAAATTGATGTTGAAGGTTTTGAGTATAGTGTACTTAAAGGGGCGGTAAATCTATTAAACAACAAAAAAATTGATATAATTCAACTTGAAATAAACAATACAGTAGAAAACTCTACCAATAATGTTGATGATATTTTACATCTATTGGCTAATCATAATTATATACTTTCTGGCTACAATACAGGCGAAAAGAAATTATTTCCAATCACCTACACACCCAGCAGAGAAAATTACTTTGCAGTCCATAATCTAAATAGCATAAATCAACAATTATCCCCTGTTAGTGAAACCGATTAAAGTAGTCTTGATTACTTCTGGCCAACCTTCTGTAAACCCAAGATTGGTAAAAGAAGCTGATGCGCTTAGCGAAGCGGGTTATGATGTTGTTGTTATTTATCAATATTATAACGATTGGGCAACCGTACTAGATCAAAAGCTTTTAGAGACAAAATTATGGAAAGCCATTCTTGTTAGTGGAGCGCCACAAAAAAATAAATTCAGATATTTAAAGTCTAGATTTATACATAAAATTGCAAAAAAAATAACGGCCTGGACTAATTTCAAGCTGAACTTTTCATTACTATCGATTGGCAGAGAAACGACTTCACTCATTTCAGAATCAGAAAAAAATCAGGCTGATTTATACATTGCTCACAATCTTGCAGCACTTCCCGCAGCTGTAATTGCCGCTAAAAAGAATAAAGCAAAATGTGGTTTCGATGCGGAGGATTTCCATCGGAATGAGGTTTCAAATTCGGAAAACGATTTTGATGTTAAACTTAAAACAAAAATAGAAAACAGATTTTTAAATCAGATTGATTATTTGACTACTTCTAGTGATCAAATTGGGTTGGCTTATCAAAGTATTTATCCAAATTTAAATCCCTTAACAATTTTAAATGTATTTCCGCCTGCTAAAATCGCACCGAAAGAAAAGGGTTATAATGGATTGAAATTATTTTGGTTTTCACAAACCGTAGGTAAAGGCAGAGGATTAGAAGATGTTTTTAAAGCTTTAGCTGAGCTAAATGAGTTGGATATTGAGTTGCATCTTCTTGGAAATTATGATCTTGAAATTCAATTATACTTCAAAAAATTTGGAGGAGATTTTGGTTTCGACCATAAAAAAATAACCTTTCACAGCCCAATCTCCTCTGATGATATCGTTAGTTTCGCTAGTTCTTTTGATATTGGTTTAGCAACAGAAACTGGAAACCCAAGAAACAGGGATTTGTGCTTGACGAATAAATTATTCACCTATTTAAGTGCAGGATTAGCAATTATTTTAACAGATACAATGGCTCAAAAAGCATTTATGAAAAAGTATTCGGATGTAGGAAGTATATATCCAATCGATGATTATGAAAGCTTAAAAGATATCATTAGCCTTTACTACAACAATAGGATACTCTTAAAAGAAACACAGATAAATTCGCTTGATTTGGCAAACAGCGTATTGAATTGGGAAACAGAAAAATCCAAATTTTTATCATTAGTCAAAAGCATTATATACCATAAAAATTGAAAAAGACACAGAAGAATATTCATTTAGAAGTTGTTCGTGGCATTGCTGCATTTTTGGTAGTTTTAGGCCATCTAATTATTAAAACACCAGAAATTGCTCATCGTAAAAATCATTTAACTAATCTGGTTGGCAATTGGGCTACAGAGTCTGTTCTTATATTTTTTGTGTTATCAGGCATTGTTATTCATTCGTCAGTTGAGGCAAAACACAAATCATCTAAGAATTTTTTGTTAGATCGAATTGTAAGGATAAATCCCATTCTTTTTGTTGCAGTAATGATTAGTGTAGTATTAGAAATCTATTTGTTTAACGGTATGCCTTCTGTAAAAATGATTATAGGCAATCTAATTCCGATTAGTACCATGCAAGGCTATATGGTCGATGTATTTTGGAACAGCAACCCTGTTATCTGGAGCCTAAGTTTTGAGATGTTTTTCTATTTTGCTTTTGCAATTTTTGTAATCAAAAGAAATAAAATCAGCAATGGTAACATATTAATATGGTTTATTCTGGGTATATTTTCTACATTCTTTTATTTTAATCCGATTTCAAAAAACGTAATTGTAAACTACATAATATTGATGCTTGCCTATTCTCCGGTTTGGATTATTGGCTTTTATATTTGGGGATACAGGAATAAATTCAATACCAACTTTATTATTGCAATGATTAGCCTATGTTGCTTACCTATAGTTTCGAGGGCACATTTTACAGATAATTACTACGACCCGATCCGTAATATATTATTTGCGCTATGCAGTATTCCCTTTTTCCTTTTTTTAATACAAGATCGGAAAGAACGTAAAGCTTTTGGTTTTGTCGAAAAATATTTGAGTGTATTTTTAATTTCAACAACCTATTTGGTTAGTTCATTATTCATTTATAATGATTCAAGCTATCCATTATTTAGTAGAATTTTATACATTCTTTTACCTACAAGTATCATTTTTATAGTTCTATTTAAAAGATTAATTCAGAGATTCTATTCGTTTTTTATATTAAAGCCATTTAAATATATTGGTTCACTATCGTACAGTATATATTTAATCCACAATCCAATTTTAGTTATTCTTGCTACTTTTACAACTGCACCATTAATGATCAAAATTCCCTTATTCCTGATCGTAACTTATAGTGCATCTTATTTTTTAGAGAAAAAGTATCAACCAATTTTTAATGGTCTTTTATTAAAGCGCAAGGCGATTAAAAACTAAATGGATAATAAATCAAAACCATTTAAAAACCAACATTTAGAAGTAATTAGAGGCATCGCTGCATTTTTGGTTGTAATTGATCATTTAATCAACAGAGTTCCCGAAGTGATGCAGTACAAAAATCACTATATTAATCTAATTGGAAATTGGTCCGCTGAAGCGGTTATAATCTTTTTTATACTTTCTGGAATCGTAATTCATTCTTCTGTTGAGAATAGACCACGATCTGGATTTAATTTTTTCGTTGAAAGACTGATCAGAATTCATCCAATATTAATTATAAGTGTAATTTTTAGTGTGGTAATAGAGATTTATTTGTTTAAATCTAAACCAAGTACAATAGTTATAGTTGGCAACATAATTCCTGTAAGCACACTTCAAGGTTATTTAGTTACCATGCTTTGGAACAGTAACCCTGTTATTTGGAGTTTAAGCTGTGAATTATTTTTCTATGCAGTATTTTCAATTTTTGCAATCAGAAAAAATGGCCTAAATTATTCATTTATGGCGGTCTGGTTTGTACTTGGCATAATCAGTTTTATAATTTACTATAATCCAATACCCAACAACTTATTTGTAAATTATCTTGCCATTATGCTAGCCTATTCGCCTATATGGATTGTTGGCTTTTTTATTTGGAGCATCAGGAAAAAGCTTAATACATCATTAATTCTGGCTACTTTAAGCCTTTGTTGCTTGCCTATAATTTCAAGGGCACACATTACACACAATCATTTCGATCCCATTAAAAACCTAATCTTTTCAATAGCCAGTATTCCTTTATTTCTATTTTTAATTAGGGAGAATAATGGTGATAGATCGCATTTCAGTCTTATTAAAAAATTTAGTTGCATTTTAATTATTTGCATGACGTACTCTATTGGTTTTCTGTATTTGATTAATGATCCAACATATCCGATCGTGAGCAAGGTTTTATATATCTGTTTACCTTTTTCATTTCTATTTTTCTATATCAAACCATTCAAAACTTTGACCGTTACTATTTACTATAGTTTAATCTTAAAAACTTTTAAGCATTTAGGATCACTTTCTTATAGCATATATCTAATCCACAATATTTTGATTGTCGTAATTTTCAATCTCTTCAGTTTTAATTTGGGTTTAAAACTACTCCTATTGTGTTTTTCCGTTTATATATTTTCATATTTACTAGAAAGGAAATTGCAACCTGCATTGAATCAATTTTTAAAACCCAAACTTCTTAGATGAAAAAGGTATTGATTATTTCTCCTCATTTCGCACCCAGCAATGCTGCGGATATGCAGAGGATTAGAATGAGTTTACCATATTTCAAAGATTACGGTTATGAAGTCGAAATTGTTACCGTAAATCAAAGCTATTATAGCATAATAAAAGATCCCCTATTACTTCAATCGATTCCTTCGGGTATTAAAATTCACGAAGTAAAAGCACTATCAAAAAAATGGACGAGCAAATTAGGTTTAGGCAGTTTAGCTTTGCGATCGTTGCCTTTTTATAAATTGTATGTAAGTAAGCTTTTAAAGGAAAACCTTTTTGATCTGATTTATTTTTCTACTACAGAATTTCCACTTTGCATTTTGGGTGCTTATTGGAAAAAGAAATTTGGTGTTCCTTATATAATTGATATGCAGGATCCTTGGCATTCAGAATATTATAAAAGCAAACCTAAGGCTGAGCGACCAAGAAAGTTTTGGTTTTCTTACAAAATGCACAAATTTTTAGAGCCAATTGCAATGAAAGAAGTATCTGGGATAATTAGTGTATCTGATGACTATATTCAAAAATTGAAAGAAAGATATCCACACTTGCATACAAAGCCTTGCGAAGTAATAACATTCGGCGCATCAGAATTAGATTTTAAAATAGCAGATGAAAATTCGGAAAATCTCAAACTTCATTACAAAAAAGAAGAAGATTTAATTAACCTGGTTTATGTTGGTAGAGGTGGATATGATATGGATAAATCCATTAATACACTATTTTTAAGTTTTAAAAAGGGAATAGATGGTAAGGAAGATTTATTTAAAAAAGTACGTTTTAATTTTATAGGTACGAGTTATGCTCCAATTGGTCAAAGCAATGAAACCATAGCGCCAATAGCGAAAAAACTGGGGATATCTACCTTTGTTACAGAGATTACAAATAGAATTGGCTTTTATGAAAGCATTAAAAATTTAAAATCTGCAGATGGTTTAATTATCATTGGGTCAAACGAATCGGCCTATACAGCTTCAAAATTATCTCCTTATGTTTTGGCAAAGAGACCACTTCTCGCAATTTTTAATCCGCATAGTAGCGTTGTTAAAATTATACGCGAGTGTGAAGCAGGAGATTTAATTCTTCATGAAGAAGAGATAAATCATAATTATATTTTATTAAAGGAATATTTGTTAAAAGTTGAAAAAAATATATCGCCAGCAACAAATTGGGAAGCTTTTAAACCTTACACAGCTGATTACTTAACCAAAAAACAAATAGATTTTTTTGATAAAATAATTTAAGAAACTCAATTTAATGCTCAATAAATCTATCCTAAAAAAAATATTAAGAAGGCCCTCTTTTTTAGGGCAATACCGACTATTCAATTATTTATTTGTTAGGCAAGAGCTGAATATCGGCAATAAAATAACTTCTCCGTTAATAGGGAATTTTAAAATAAATTGTGACACATCAACTTGGATAGGTTCAAAAATTATGTTTACTGGAGATTATGAGCCTGAATTAAAATCTATTTTTAAACAGTACATTAATATAGGCGACACGGTAATTGATGTTGGAGCTAATATCGGCTTTCACACTCTATATTTTGCCGAATTATCAGGAAATACAGGAAAAGTTATATCCTTCGAGCCTGTTCCATATAATTTCAAATCTTTGCTCCACAACATCAGCCTGAACAGTTACTCAAATATTTATCCACATAATTTGGCCTTAAGCAATAAAGCGGAAGAATTTAGCATCAGTATAAATGAAGAAAGTGTTAACCCAGGCGCATTTAGTTTATTTAATAAAGGGGAAGGGTCGAGCATTAAGTGTGAAATAGGTGATGAAATGCTGAAAGAAGAAATTGTTAATTTTATAAAGATTGATGTAGAGGGTTATGAAAGTTTTGTAATTGATGGTTTAAAACAGATTATTACTGAACAGAAACCTTATATCGTCTTCGAATTTGATCGTAATTATCAGCAAAAATCAGAACTTTCGGCAGCGCATATTTTCGAAATTTTAACTCCGCTTGGTTACAAGTTTTTTGAGGTTACCAATAATGGTTTAGTAAGATTTGATTTGGATAAAGTTAAATCGTGTAATGTTTTTGCCAAACCTAATAATCTAAATTGATGTTGACTTCAATAAGCCGAACATTAGGTTTCATTAATCGCCATCCTTTGGCAAAAAAGCACCTGTTTAAAGCATATACTAAATTTTTATGGTGGCAAATTAAATCAAGGGCATCAGAAAATTTAATTGAAGTTCCATTTCTACAAGAAACCAAATTCTTTGCAAAAAAGGGTTTAACTGGGATAACGGGAAATATTTATTCGGGTTTACATGAATTTGAGGATATGTCTTTTTTAATTCATTTCTTGAGAGCTGAGGATACTTTTTTTGATGTAGGGGCTAACGTTGGATCTTATACAATTTTAGCTTCTGGTATAAAAAAAGCTAAAACGATTGCTTTCGAACCCATTAAAGTTACATGGAATATACTGAGCAAAAACGTAATGCTTAATCATTTAGAAGATTTGGTTATTTGCAAAAACAATGCTGTTGGTAGCGAAGGAAAAGATTTATATTTTACCAATAACCTAGATACAACCAACCACATGGTTACTTCTATTCAAGAAAACAGTAGCGTTGTAAATGTGATTACACTTAATTCTTTTTACGAGGATTATAAGCCAAATCTTATTAAAATTGATGTAGAGGGTTTTGAAACTGAAGTGATAAATGGCGCTTCACAATTATTAAATGATAATCAACTAAAAGCTATTATTATAGAATTAAATGGTAGCGGAGAAAGATATGGCTACAATGAAAAGGATCTGCATCATCATTTAACAGATTATTTGTTTTTTCCGCATAGTTATGATCCTTTTAAAAGAGAATTGGTTAGTTTAAATTCATTTGGAGGATTTAATACCATTTATATTAGAGATATAGATTTTGTAAGAGAGCGGTTGCGAACTTCCCTTTCATTTAATGTTTTTAACGAGTCTATTTGATATGAAAAGACTTGCAATAATAACAACACATCCAATTCAATATTATGCTCCAGCCTTTAGGTTGTTGGCCAAGGGCATAACATTAAGAGTTTTTTATACGGGTGGAGTACAATTAATTAACCAGTTTGATAAAGGCTTTAATAAAAAAATCAAATGGGATATCCCTTTATTGGAAGGATATGATTATGAATTTTTGGAAAATCTTGCTATCGACTCTGGTACACATCATTTTAAAGGAATTAGCAACCCAATGGCGATTAAAAGTATAAACAATTACAGACCAGATTCGATTTTAATTTTCGGTTGGGCGTTTGAAAGCCATTTAAAAATTATAAGACATTTTAATCATAAAGTCCCACTTTATTTTAGAGGGGATTCTACCCTAATCGATAACAAATCTGGCATCAAACTCATTTTAAAAAAACTTTTCTTAACCTGGGTCTATCGTCATTTCGATTTTGCCTTTTACGTAGGTGAGAAAAATAAAGAGTACTTTATGCATTATGGTTTCCCAAGCAAAAAACTGCGATTTTCTCCTCATGCGATAGATAATATTAGGTTTTCAGAAAACCGAGTGAATGAAGTGTCCATATTAAGAAGACAATTGGGGATAGTGGAAGAAGATATATTGATTCTATTCGCTGGAAAATTAGAAAAAAAGAAAAATCCTGAAATATTATTAAATGCCTTTATTGAATTAGATTTATCGAATGTACATTTGTTATTTGTTGGGGATGGAGAATTGGGAGAAATCCTTAAAGCTGAAAGTGTAAAGGCTAAAGCAAATCATCGAATTCATTTTATGAGTTTTCAAAACCAGACCCAAATGCCAGCAATTTATCAGGCCTGTGATTTATTCTGTTTACCATCTAAAGGTCCAAGAGAAACTTGGGGGTTGGCCGTAAATGAAGCTATGGCAGCTGGCAAAGCTATTTTAGTTTCAGATAAGGTTGGGTGTTGCGTAGATTTAGTAAAACCTAAAATCAATGGTGATGTATTTAAGTCGGAAGATTTAAGAGATTTGAAAAATAAACTGCTTTATTTGGTTAGTGATAAAAATGAACTAAGCAAATTAGGAGAAGCTTCGAAGATCATTATAAAAGAGTGGTCTTTTGAAAAGCAGGTAGATTCTTTCTTAAAAACTTTTAATTCTTAAATATGCAACCTAAAAACCCACTTCAAACAATCCTAATTTTATATATACCGGTGGTTTTCTCTTACTTTTTGGTAAGTAGCCCGGTTATATCTTATTTTGTAGCGTGGAGTGGATCGCTTTTTATTTTCTATACCACTTGGTTTTCGCCTGCGGCTTATTACGATCATATGGTTCCTATTTATAGGCAGATTATGCGCCCTATTTTTCTAACTCAATTTGTTTTTGCTGGTTTTATGTGCAGTACTTCCATATTTTACTTTATGGATCACTTAGGTTATCGCTATTTAACTGAACTAAACTATGGTGCTCAATTTAAGGAGAGTGAACAAACCGATTTAATAGCAACTGCGCAAAGGTTAAGTTTATTAGCACATGCTGCTATGACGAGTGGCTTAATCCTTGCCATGAACATTGGAAAGACAAAAGAAAAATTTGTTCAGGCTTTTCAAAATAACGATTTTTTAATCTGGCTTGGAATTATTGTTTTTGGAATAGGATCTGTTTGTCAACAAATATCTGGCTTAAGCCAAATTGCTATACCACTTACTACAGTTGGAATTTCTTGCGCTGCCGTACTTTTTGTAAAAGGTGTAACTCAAAGAAATGTTAATTATTTGGGCATAGGTGCCACAATTTTTATATTAAATTTTATACATGCTTCTCTCTCGGGTTACAAAGAACCGATTATTATTAATGTTATTGTTCTTGCTTGTGTATTTTTTCCCTATTATAAAAAAACAATTATGTACTTGGCCTTACCTGTTGGCTACATTTTAATTTATTTTTTACCAACATATAATAATACAGTCCGCCAAAGTTGGAATGGGGAGATTAGTGCAGAGGAGGCACAAACTCAGGCTTTTGAAAATCTTAATGAAGACAATGAAGAACAAATTGAAGATACCAACTGGGGATTTTTGACGGGGCGACTTAGCGAAATTGGTATGTTTACAAAATTTGTAGATTTTGTACCTACAAAGCATGATTTTTACGATTGGGAAATTGTTGGAGACTCTTTCGAAGCTTTAATTCCACGGATTTTTTGGTCGGGGAAACCAAATATGGAAACGGTATCTATGCAACGGGTTTATGATGCTGGCGTAGCGCACAAAATGTCGTCGGTTTCGGCTAAAACCAGGCCAGTTGTAGATGCTTATCTAAGCTGGGGGATTCCTGGCGTATTTTTCTGCATGCTCATTTATGGTCTGCTTACACAATATCTTTGTAATGTTGCTGAAGAAATGTTTGGTGGATACGAATTGGGCTGTGTGATTATTTTTAATAGTATTTTTCAAACCTTATGGCGGGGTAATAATTTTGAATTTATGTTCAACAATATTTTTTATGGATTTGTAATTATGTGGGCTTTGTTTTATTTGCTGAAGACTTTGAAGGTATTAAAGCCCGTTTATGGTTAGGAGTTTAAAGTAAATAAAAACCTCCCCCTACGCCCCCTCCAGAGGGGGATAGCAAGATGTCGTGATTTATTGATTAAGGTTTCTTTGAGCGCTAAGGATGATTATTGGAAAGAGAATATTACTAACAAAACAACAAAACCTCCCCCTGCCCCCTCCAGAGGGGGATAGCAAGATGTCGTGATTTATTGAAGCACTTACGATAGACTCAGTATGGCAATGAAGATGGACATACAGATAAAAGAGAAGAGCCTCCCCCTGCCCCCTCCAGAGGGGGATAGCAGGATGTCGTGATTTATTGAAGCAGTTATGATAGACTTAGATGGCAATGAAGATGGACATACAGATAAAAAAGAAGAGCTGCCCCCTCCAAAGGGGGATAGCAGGATGTCGTGATTTTATTGATGCACTAACGATAGACTCAGTATGGCAATGAAGATGGACATACAGATAAAAAAGAAGAGCTGCCCCCTCCAAAGGGGGATAGCATGGAGCCATAACATAAAATATACTCAGAACTCCTTCGATGAGCTTAGGATGGCATTGAAGAGGAATACACCGATAAAAAGAGAAGAACCTCCCCCTGCCCCCTCCAAAGGGGGATAGCAGGATGTCGTGATTTTATTGAGCCTCCCCCTGCCCCCTCGAGAGGGGGATAAGCATGATGCAAAAACCAAATCGTTTAAAATTTTGCGAGTTGATATAAAATGAAGATTATCCACATCACCGCTTCTTATAAACCTGCTTACATTTATGGCGGTCCTATACAATCTGTAGGGAAGTTGTGCGAGGCTTTACAGCGTTTTACAGTTAACGATAAAATTCTTCAAAAAGATCAAGGTGAATCCTTTAACATTGATGTTTTAACAACTACAGCAAATGGCAAACAAGAGCTAGATATAGAAGCTGGAAAAATGCAAATTGTTGAGAGCGTAGCTGTAACGTACTTTAAGAGGTGGACAAAAGATCACAGCCATTTTTCGCCAGGATTATTGTGGGCATTGAGAAAATCAATTTTGAAGTATAAAAATCCTCCCCCTGCCCATTCACAATCTTATGCTCCCCCATCCAAAGGTGGAAAAGGTTCATTTGAAACAGAAACATTTCAACTTGAATCTAACAATTTAGAGGATTATAATAACGATATTGTTGTTCACATCCATGCTTGGTGGAATTTGGTTTCGATGCTAAGCTGTTGGGTTGCAAAATGGTATAAAATCCCAGTAATATTATCGCCCAGAGGAATGCTCACGAGTTACACCATCGGTAATAGAAATTCTCTCTCCAAAAAAATCCTGCATAATCTTCTCGGTAAAAGATTGTTAAAATACGTTCATATTCATGCCACTAGCGAAAAAGAAAAAGAGGATATATTGAAAATTGTTCAGCCGAAAAGCATTACTGTGATTCCAAATTTGGTTGGTTTTCTGGAGGGAGAGGCTAGTATCAAGTATCAAGTATCAATTAGTGAGGATCAAGATTTCAGCAACACTTTTCGAATTATATTTTTATCGAGAATAGAAGAAAAAAAGGGTCTTGATCTTCTTTTTGAAGCACTAGCATTATTGGATTTTTCATGGTCTTTAACTATTGCCGGTTCTGGAAATGAAGTGTACGTAAGAAGCTTAAAGGCCAAAGCTGAAAGTTTAAAGCTTAATAACCAAATAATATGGTTAGGGCAGATTGCAAATGAAGATAAATTCGATTTGATGCAAAACTCTGATCTCCTGGTTTTAACTTCGCACAATGAAAATTTCGCTAATGTAATTATAGAAAGCTTAAGTGTAGGTACAGCTGTATTGGTATCTGAACACGTTGGATTGGCTGATTACGTTAAGGAAAAAGACTTAGGTTGGATAAGCGCTTTAAATCCGATTCAAATTGGCGAACAAATTACCTCATCCTATAGAGATACAATTAAAAGAGCACATATTCGGGAGGTTGCTCCATCGATTATTAGTCAGGATTATAAAGATGAAGTGCTCGTTAAAAAATATATTAATTTATACAATCGCGTTTTAAATGGCTGATTATAAGGATTACGGTTACTCGAACAATCAGGCAACTCATGCCCACGGATATATTACAGAACCCATATTAGGGCTTTTGGATAAACAAAAAAATAAATCAATTTTAGATTTGGGTTGCGGAAACGGTGCTTTGGTAAATCTTTTGATTGAGAAGGGTTTTAATGCCTATGGAACTGATGCTTCTGCAACAGGAATAGAAATCGCTTCCGAAAAAAATCCAAATCGTTTTGCTGTACAAGACTTATCTTCTGATGTTTTGCCTACTCCTCTTGAGCATATCAACTTCGACACGATTATTTCAACTGAAGTAATTGAGCATCTTTATGATCCAAGGAAATTTATCAGTTTCTGCAAAAAAGTATTGGAGAAAAATGGTGGCGGAGAAATTATATTAAGTACGCCCTATCACGGGTATTTAAAAAATCTTGTTTTGGCACTTGCCGGTCATTGGGATAAACATGCCAATCCGCTTTGGGATGGAGGCCATATAAAATTATGGTCTAAGGCTACATTAACTATGCTTTTAGAAGAAAAGGGATTTATTGTCACCGATTTTGTGGGTTGTGGTCGCTATCCATATTTATGGAAATCTATGGTGATTAAGGCGAGGATTTAGAGTTTGTAATTGGATGCACTTTGGATTTTGCCACGAAAATTAATAATTGAAAAGTTTTGAAGTCAAAAGATTTCTCCGCTTCGGTCGAAATGACGATTAATAAAAAAAATGGGTTGTGGTCGCTATCCATATTTATGGAAATCTATGGTAATGAAAGCGAGGATTTAGAATTTGTAATTGGATGCCCTTTGGATTTTGCCACGAAAAATAAATAATTGAAAAGTTTTGAAGTCCAAAGATTTCTCCGCTTCGGTCGAAATGACGATTAATAAAAAATGGGTTGTGGTCGCTATCCATATTTATGGAAATCTATGGTAATGAAAGCGAGGATTTAGAATTTGTAATTG
>NZ_JACRYL010000016.1:93299-114514 GCF_014306625.1 Pedobacter fastidiosus | reverse complement strand
TTTGTTAAGGTGGTTACAGGAACAGTTCCAACCGTTGCCGGCGGTGCCGTAAACTATAACTTAACGGTAAGCAATACGGGCAATGTAACCCTAAGTAATATTTTGGTAACCGATGCAAATGCTGCGGTAAGCGGATCTCCGATTCTGTCTCTTGCACCGGGCGCATCCATAACCATTACCGCGGTACATACCTTAACGCAGAGCGATATTGATAACGGTTCTCTGAGCAATCAGGCTTCTGCAACGGCGAAAGATCCGAAAGGAAATAACGTTACAAAAGTTTCTGATGATCCTGCAACAACAACGGTTCCTAACGATGCTACAGTAACAACATTGCCTTCAAACCCATCAATGAGTTTAACCAAAGCGGCAACTAATGTGGTAAGCAAAACTGGCGATGTGATTAACTATTCTATCGTTATAACCAATACAGGTAATGTAACGCTTAGCAATATTTTAATTAATGATGTAGGTGCAGATGCTGGAACATTAACTCCAGCAAGCATTGCAACACTTTCGTCGGGGGCAAGCATAACTGCGACTGCAAAACATACCTTAACATTAGCTGAGGTAAATGCAGGCTCTTTCAGTAATCAAGCCAGTGCAACGGCTAAAGATCCAAAAGGAAATGTGGTAAATAAACCTAAATCAGATAATCCTACTACGCCTGCCATCGATGATGCTACAATAAGTACCATCGCATCAACTCCCGCTTTAACACTAGTTAAAACTGGTGCATTAAGTACGGATGGAAATAGCATTGTTTATACTTTTACAATTAAAAATACTGGAAATGTAACCTTACATGGTATCACCTTAACAGATGCTAAACTTGGCTTAACTAGGGTAATATCTGGAACTATTGATCCAGGGGCAACCATTACAGAAAGCTATGTATATGCCCTAACATTAGTGGATAAGGATGCGGGTAACGTAACCAATACTGCAAATGCAACAGGCCTTTGCCCTACAAATACTTCAATATCTGATGTCTCTGGAACCGCTGAGAGCAATAATACTCCAACAGTAACTGCTATCCCAAACATCGGATCGATCGTATTGCTTAAAACGGCTACATTTAGCGGTAATAAAGTAACCTACACATTTACCATTAAAAATACAGGTAATGTAACCCTTAACACAATTACTTTAACCGATGCGAAAATTGGCTTGGCCAATAAGGTAATTGTTATTGCTGGTGGTTTGGCTCCAGGAGCAACCATAACAGATACTGAAGTTTATACTTTAACACAAGCCGATAAGGATTTGGGAAGTGTTACCAATAGCGCTTCGGTAAATGCTAAAACACCTGCAGGCAGTAATGTAAGTGATATTTCTGGTGCGGCCGATGGGAACAATACCCCAACTCTAATCACTGTTCCTAAATCGCCAGTTGCATACGATGATAAAGTAGGCACGAAGGCGAATGCACCGATAGTAATTAATGTTTTGGCTAATGATGATCCTGGAAACTCAACACTCGATCAGCTAACGGTAGAGATTATAACCCAGCCTAAACACGGTACAGTGAAGGTAAATTTAGATGGAACGGTTACCTATACTCCAAATCCTGGTTATACAGGAGACGATTCATTTACCTATCGGGTAAAAGATGCTTTTGGTTATTATACAAATGTTGCCACAGCATCAATTACTTCTAACTTCTTCGATGTTACGGTACCTAATTTGTTTACCCCGAATGGTGATGGAGTTAATGATGTTTTTGAAATTCGCGGGTTAAATCAGTATCAGGAGAATGAATTGAGCATAATTAATCGTTGGGGTAATGAAGTTTATCATGCTAAGGGCTATCAAAATACCTGGACGGGTGAAGGCTTAAACGAAGGAACTTATTATTATTTACTACGGATTAAAAAACCGGGAAGTAATGAATTCCAGGTGTTAAAAGGATACATCACTTTAATTAGAGCATTTAAAAAATAGATAAGGAGCTAAGGGGAATTGAAATCAAAACTTTCAATTTCCCTTTAAGATATTACCAAGATGAAAAAATTATTATCGATAATAGCAGGTTTGTTCATACTAATTGGACAAGCATCCGCACAACAGGATGCCCAATACAGTCAATATATGTTCAATGGTATTTACATCAATCCGGCGTATGCGGGTTACAAAGAAGTACTTAATGTGCATAGTTTTTATCGCAGTCAGTGGACAGGAATTACCGGAGCTCCAAAAAGTATGTCGTTAGCTGTTGATGCAATAGCGAATGGCGGAAACGTTGGACTTGCATTGCAAGTTGCCAGCGATAAATTGGGAGCACAAAATAACTTGAGTATATATGGTAACTATGCTTACCGTATCAGAATGAATAGCGATGGAACTTCTCGCTTAGCTCTAGGTCTTGGTATTGGGATGGTTCAGCTTGGGATTGATGGTTCTTTATTAAACCCAAATGATCCAGAACCCTTTCAGCCTGTAGGCGTTCAAAGTACAATTGTTCCTGATGCTAGAGCAGGAATTTATTATGCTGATGATAAATTTTACGCTGGCTTTTCTGTTGATAATTTAATAGCTCAGTATGTAAATATTGATCGATATGCATTTATTCCGCAACCCAAGCCCCATTATTATTTAACTGCAGGTATGCTCGTTCCCCTCACACAAGATTTTCAAATTAAGCCATCATTCCTTTTAAAAGACGATCGTGGCGGACCAACCAGTTTAGATATAAATGCCTTTCTGTTGATAAAAGATGCAATCTGGATTGGTGGATCTTATAGAACAGGTGTTAAACTTTACGATAAAAGTTACCTGCAAAAGGATCTTACACCCCGAAACTCTGCTGTTGCCGCTATACAAATTTTCCCTTCAGAGAGAATTAGAATAGGTTATGGATACGATTTCTCTATAGGTCCTTTACAGGGATATAGCGGGGGTACACATGAAATATCGGTTGCATTTTCGTTTATTAAACCGGGTGTGAGAATGCTAACTCCTAGACTTTTTTAAAAATGATTATTCAGTATTTTAGATCAACTATCCAAATGAAGAAAAATTTACTTGCCATATCCATTATATCTTACTGCATTATTGCTTCTTGTTTTTCGGCAAAGGCGCAATACGTTTTAAAAGAAGCAGATAAAGAATATAATTTGTTTAACTATAGCAAAGCGATAGATTTGTATGAGCAAGCTTATAAAAAGAAACAAACCCTCCATGCTGCAGAACGTTTAGCCAATGCCAATAGCTTCATCAATAATTATCAACAAGCCGAAAGCTGGTTTGCAATTGCATCTAAAATGCCAGATACCAAGCCCGAAAACATTTTAGGATATGCTAAGGCCCTACAAAGTAATTCTAAATACACCGAAGCCAAAGCACAGTATTTAAACTATGCACAAGCAAATGATAAAGTTTCTGCAAAACAAAAAGACATTTGGATTTCTTCTTGCGATTCTGCACTAAAATGGATGAAAAATCCAAAAGACATTACTTTAATTAATAAAAACGAATTAAATAGTCCACAATCCGATTGGGGTGCCGTTAGCTATCAAAATGGAGTAGTTTTTACATCCGATAGAATTTATAAAGGATTAAGTTTTAAGGAAGAAAAACCCTTTTTAAAGTTTGATGGGGCAAAAGTTCCCGATAAAAAAGTTTACGGTTGGACAGGGAATGCATATCTTAAGTTATACTTTAAACCTTCTAAAACGGATAGTATTATTCAACTATTCCCAATAAAAACAGATACAAAATACCATGTTGGTTCTGCAAGCTTCACCGCTGATGGCAACACCATGTATTTTACTTTAACCCGAATTCCGGGCAACTTGCAAAAGGTTAAAAATAAGCCCAGTACAATTAATGTAGAAACCTATAGCAGTACCAAAAATGCAGATGGAATTTGGGCGCCTCCGGTTTCTTTCACCTACAATAACGTGAATGAATATTCCATTGGCGATCCATTCATTACTGCAGATGGGAATAGCCTATACTTCGTTTCAAATATGCCCGGTGGCTTAGGTGGAACCGATATTTACGTTTGCTTAAAAAACGATAGTGGTGAATGGGGCAAGCCGATTAATCTGAAAGAAGTAAACACCGAAGGCAACGAACGAAGTCCAGCTTTTGATTCGAAAAATAATTTTTACTTTTCTAGTGATGGTCGAGTTGGTATGGGAGGATTGGATGTTTTTAGTGCTTTAAAAGATGGCTCCGCGATTAAAGAAATCAATAATATGGGTTATCCATTTAATTCGCCTCAAGATGATTTTGGCTTCAGTTTAAATGATAAGGGCGATATTGTTTATCTTTCGTCAAATAGAAATAATGGATTGGGTAACGATGATATTTACAGTGTTGATCAAAAATCGCTTCTTGCTTTTAAGCTTGAAGGTAAAGTTTTTGATAAAAATACAAATCAACCAATTTCTGGCGCTCTTGTAACTTTATCTAAAGCAAATGGGAACACCTTAAAGGTAGAAACAGATCGTAATGGCGGTTTTAAATTCAATCTTTCTAAAGAGTCTGAGTATAGTTTGGTAGGAGAAAAAACTAACTATCAATCTGATATAAAAAATCCATCTACTCTTGGTTTAAACAATTCGGAAGTTTTGGTTCAGAATCTTTACTTAACAGCTGTAGAGTTAGATAAGGCCATTAGGCTGGAGAATATTTATTATGATTTTGATCATTGGAATATCCGAGCAGATGCATCTGTAGAACTAGATAAACTGGTTAAGATAATGAAAGATAATCCAACCATTTGGATTGAATTAAGTTCCCATACGGATAGTAGAGGTAAGGATGCTTACAATTTAAGTCTCTCTCAAAAAAGAGCAGAATCCGTAGTGCAATATGTGATTTCGAGAGGAATAAATAAAAATCGAATTGAGACAAAGGGATACGGAGAAACCAAACTCTTAAATAAATGTGCAAATGGAGTAATATGTAGCGAATCCGAACACCAACTTAACAGAAGAACTGAGTTTAAAATTATAAAACAATAGTTTTTTCTACACATTATAGAAAAACCTGAATAGAAATATTCAGGTTTTTTTTGTTTAAACAAAACTAAAAATGTTAGTATTTTGTTAATAAGTCAATCGCAATTAAAATCATTAAAACTAAAAAAATTAGTAATTTTGATTGTTGTTTTATTCGGTTATACTGAAATAAACAATTGCTAAAGCCCTATTGATTTTTTATGCAAAAGGATAAACATATTATTCACATGGATCAAGATGCCTTCTTCGTTTCAGTGGAGGTACGAAAAAATTCTGAATTGATTGGGAAGCCCGTAATTATTGGTGGCAGTTCCGATCGAGGCGTGGTGGCTTCTTGTAGTTATGAGGCCAGAAAATTTGGAATCCATTCTGCTATGCCCGCCCGAACGGCAAAAATGCTTTGTCCACAAGCTATCTTTTTAAAAGGTAACATGGATGAATATTCAAAAGCATCTCATGAAATTACCGAAATTATTACCCAGAATGTTCCGCTTTTTGAAAAGGCCAGTATTGATGAACATTATATCGATATGACGGGAATGGACCGCTTTTTCGGCTGTATGAAATTTGCTTCCGAATTGAGGCAAACTATTATTAAGGAAACAGGATTGCCCATTTCTTTCGGCTTATCCGTAAATAAAACAGTTGCCAAAGTAGTTACGAATGAATGCAAACCAGATGGGCAAATGGAAATTACTTATCCAGAAGTTCGCCCGTTTTTAAACCCTTTGGCCGTACATAAAATTCCTGGTATTGGCGATGCCACTTATCGAAAGCTTAGCGAAATGGGCGTTCGTAAAATAGAAACACTTGCCGAAATTCCTCAGGATTTGATGTTCAAAATTTTAGGACAGCATGGTTTAAGTCTTTTACAGAAAGCAAATGGAATCGATTTATCACCGGTGGTTCCTTATCGCGAAAGAAAATCCATCGGTACGCAAACCACATTCGAAAACGATAGTATGGACATTAGTAAAATGCGAGCAATACTAAGTGGAATGGTTACCAACTTAACTTTCGAACTTCGGAGCCAGCAAAAATTAACGGCCTGCATAACCGTTACCATTCGCTATTCTAATTTCGAAACCGTTACGCAACAGGCTCGGATTCCATATACCGCATTAGATTCTTTTTTGATTGATAAAGCACATGATCTGTTTAAAAAACTATATAGCAAACGGATGTTGTTGCGCTTAATAGGCGTTAAACTCTCTCATCTTGTTAGCGGTTGCGAGCAAATTAGTTTGTACCATACCTCAGAAGAGGAGTATGATTTATATCAAGCAATGGATAAAGTTCGGCAACATTATGGGGTAGAATCTGTGGTTAAAGCTTGTATTGTAAAAAGTCCGCCCAGAGATGAAAATGATAAAGTAATTAAATATAATCCTAGAAAACAAAAGTTAAATAAGGAGGAGGGAGAAGAACGGAAAAAATCAAGAATCCGAACTTTTATCAATTCGGATATTGGATCTACAACTAAGTTAGATGGTTAAATGCTGATTTGATTAACTGTTTAATTGGTAAACTGGTTTAATGGTTAATCGAGCCAAATTATCCTTAAAAAACGAATATATGTTTCTTAATGTACATTCTTCATACAGTTTAAAATACGGTACGATGGATATTCCAGCCATCGTAGCCAAAGCTCGTGCATTAGGGATTCATCAAATGGTTTTAACCGATATTAATAACTCTACCGGTGCGGTCGAATTTATTCGCGAATGTGGCAAGCAAGGAATCTTGAAGGAAGCAGATGACGTTCAGAAAGGTAATATACCCTATCAAATAAAACCGATTACGGGAATTGAGTTCAAAAGAGATAATCAATTGCTCTACTTTGGGATTGCCAAAAACAGGGAAGGAATGAGGGAGCTTAACGAGTTTTTAAGCCATCATAATATCGAAAATATTCCACTTCCAGATGATGCACCTGTTTTTAAGCATGTTTTTATTATTTACCCTTTTAGCAAAATTTTTAGCCGTATTTTAAAAGAAAATGAATTTGTCGGGATTAAGAATACTCAGTTAAACCATCTTTATAACCATCATTTGCTTCAACAAAAAGACAAATTAGTGGTTTGGCACCCGGTTACGGTAAGAGATAAAATCACTTATCGGTTACATGAATATTTAAGGGCTATTGAATTGAATACACTTTTGACAATGGTGCCAGAAGATTATAAGTGTGATAAGGATGAATATTTAATTCCTGAGGAAGTGTTAAAAACCAAATTTGACCGATTCCCTTTCATGGTTGAAAATACTCAAAAATTGATGGATGCTTGTGATTTAAGCACTTATTTCGAGCCTGGTTCTCAACCAGCATCTAAAAATAGATTAGCTTATTGTAAAGAAGGTACAGCGTTGGATAAAGCTCTTCTTAGAAGAATCGCATTTAAGGGCTTGGAATATCGGTATGGAAAAAATAATTTGGTTGCAATTGAGCGACTTGAAAAGGAACTTCGAATTATAGAATTTAAAAATTACTGTGCCTATTTTTTAATCACTTTCGATATTGTTCGGTATGCAATGGGCAAATGTAAGTTTTACCATGTAGGCCGGGGTTCTGGTGCAAATAGTATTGTAGCCTATTGTTTGCGTATAACTGATGTAGATCCAATTGATTTAGATTTATATTTTGAACGGTTTTTGCACGAGAAAAGAACAAGTCCGCCAGATTTCGATATCGATTTCGCCTGGGATGAACGGGAAACTATTCAGAGGTACATATTCAAAAAATACCCCAGATGGCATGTTGCTTTTTTGGGCACCATGAGTACGTTTAAAGATCGGGCGATTATCCGCGAAATTGGAAAAGTTTTAGGTTTACCAAAAGTAGAGATAGATAGCTTTACAGATCCAACAAGAGAGTGGGAGAATCTGCAGAATCCAACATATAAAAAGTTGCTTGCTGTTCATCAGCACATGAAAAGTATGCCCAATCAGCGCTCTATTCACGCAGGTGGGATTTTAATTTCCGAAGAACCAATAACATATTATACAGCCTTAGATTTACCTCCAAAGGGTTTTCCAACCGTGCAGTGGGATATGTACGAGGCTGAGGCAGTTGGCTACGAGAAATTTGATATTTTAAGTCAAAGAGGAATTGGCCATATTCGAGAAGCTGTTCAGCTGATTAAACAGAACAAAGGCAAGGATATTGATATTCATGATTTTAAAACTTTTAAGACAGACAAAAAATTAAATGCAATATTAAGGGAAGGCCAGCCAATAGGGTGTTTTTATATTGAATCTCCGGCCATGCGCCAGCTGCTTAAAAAATTAAAGTGCGAAGATTATTTAACCTTAGTAGCCGCAAGTTCTATTATTCGCCCGGGTGTGGCCAGTTCTGGAATGATGAAATCTTTTATCGAACGTTACCATGCACCAGATAAAGTTGTTTACCTGTGCAAAGAAATGGAAGAGCAGTTAAAGGCTACTTATGGGGTTATGGTTTATCAGGAAGATGTAATTAAGGTGTGCCATTATTTTGCTGGTTTGGATTTGGCTGATGCCGATGTTTTACGCAAAGCAATGAGCGGTAAATATCGTTCAAAACTCGCTTTCGAAGAATTGGTGAATAAGTTTTTTCTCTCTGCACGTAATCAAGGTCACTCGGAAGAATTGATTACAGAAGTATGGAGGCAGATTTCCTCTTTTGCAGGATACAGTTTTTCGAAAGCACATTCTGCCTCTTTTGCTGTAGAAAGTTATCAAAGTTTATACCTCAAAACCTATCATCCAAAAGAATTTATGGTAGCCGTTTTAAATAATTATGGTGGCTTTTACAGCAGATGGGTGTATGTACACGAATTGCAAAAAACAGGCGCAAAGGTTCATTTGCCCTGCGTAAACCACAGTGATGAAGTGGTTAACATCAAAGGAAACGATGCTTATATAGGTTTTGTTGGAGTTCAAGGGCTTGAAAATAAGTTTATTACAGGCATCCCTTGCGAACGGAGGTTAAATGGCCCATTTAAAGATTTGGAACAGTTTGTAAAACGAACTCAAATTACATTGGAACAATCTATATTGTTGATTCGGTTGGGTACTTTAAGGTTTACCGGAAAAGATAAAAAGACTTTGCTTTGGGATATTTACAACTATCTAGGGCACAATCAAAAAAGGCCTAATTCCATAGAATTATTTAATTTGGAGCATAAGGAATATACTTTGCCACATTTGGAAAACTCTGATATTGAGGATGCTTATACCGAGCTCGAGCTTTTGGGCTATCCTTTAAACTTTAAGATGTTTGACTTTTTGAAAACTGGTTACCGTGGCGACATGATGGCTAATGATTTACATAACCACGTTGGCGAAACCGTTAAAATGGTTGGGAATTATGTTTGCGAAAAAACGGTTCATACTGTTAAAAACACAAAGATGTGGTTCGGAACATTTTTAGATGCCAATGGCGATTTTTTTGATACCACACATTTTCCCAATACAACACCAATTTATCCCTTTAGCGGAAAAGGCTGTTATTTAATTTTAGGTAGGGTAGTTGAGGATTTTGGCTTTCCGAGTATCGAAGTTTTGAAATTTGCAAAACTGGATATTCATATGAATCCTGTGGCGGTTGATTAATAAATAATTAATATGGTATGAATTTAGAATTAAGTAAAGAGCAGTATTCAATAGTTGTTTACCCTCACAAAGAAATTATTGGTAAAGTCAAAGCCATCAAAGATGTTTTGGCAGATAAAGTCGGTTGTTATGCCAGCCGAAATTCAGAAGCACATATTACAATTGTCGAATTCGAGGCTAATCCCAATGAATTTGTTTTCTATAAATTATATGTACTGGATTTTTGTTACAGCCAAAAAGCTCAGAATGTATCATTTAATAATTTAGTTACATCTAATGGGACTAAAGCAATAGTATTATTACCTTCTATTGGTTCTAAACTATATATGAGAGATCTTTTAAGAAATTTTAGAATAGGATTAAAATCAATGGATGTTGTAAATGGATCTGGGGCACATATCTCGATTGGCAGGAAATTAACTCCTAATCAAATTAAAGATGCAAATAATATTTTTGAAGAGATAAGTTTAGACTTCGTTTGTGAAAAGATTGCAGTCAGAAAATTTAATCCCTTAAGAAGACAATTTGAAGTTATATATCAATTTTATTTTTTAGGCAATCCGCCGAAAAAAGGTCAACTTTCCTTATTTGGATAAAAAACAGTTCATGAGCCGAATAGCGTTCTTAATCGGCTCACGAATTAGCTATTTTATGAGCCGAATAAATTTTAATTAGTCAATTTCTATATTTGCCTTATGATTCAATTTAAAGCTGAGATAGAACGATTTGAAAACATGGGCGAAAAAACAGGATGGAGCTATGTTTTTATCCCTGCAATTTTGGCCAATCAGATTAAATCAGATTGCAAAGTAAGCTTTCGGGTTAAGGGCAAAATTGATCAAGTTGAAGTTTTAGGAATGGCCGTAATGCCCATGGGAGAAGGAGATTTTATCCTTGCGCTAAAAGGCGGGCTTCGAAAAAAATTAAGGAAAGAAGCTGGAGCATCCGTAGAACTTTTTTTGGAAGAGGATAAGGATTTTAAAATAGAAATGCCCGAAGATTTAGAAATGTGCCTTTCTGAAGAACAACATTTAATGTCCAATTTTTTAAAACAACCAAAATCTCATCAAAACTATTACATCAACTGGATTAATCAGGCTAAAACCGAAGCAACAAGAACAAAGCGATTGGTCATGACGGTTACTGCAATGGATAAACAACAGGATTTTGGTGCAATGATAAGAGAAAATAAATCAAAAGAGTTGTAAGCTAAAGTTTTTATTTGGCACAGTTAACTAATGAACCAATGACCAATGAACTAATGACTAATGAACTTTTTTATAGTTTCTAAACCAGCTGCTTACTTTCATTTGGATTACGCCTAAAAATGCTTCTCTAAAAATTCGAGTGCTCATTTTCGATGTTCCCTCAGTTCGATCTGTAAAAATAATTGGAACTTCTACAACGTTAAAGCCAAATTTAATCGCCGTAAACTTCATCTCGATTTGGAAGGCATAACCTACAAATCTTATTTTATCTAATGGAATGGTTTCAAGCACAATTCTACGGTAACATTTAAAGCCTGCAGTTGCATCTTGAATCGTTATTCTGGTAATAAAGCGAACATACATGGAAGCAAAGTACGACATTAAAACCCTACCCATTGGCCAGTTTACTACATTAACACCTTTCACATATCTAGATCCAATCGCTAGGTCTGCTCCATTAATACAAGCTTCACGTAAGCGAGCTAAATCATCTGGATTGTGAGAAAAATCCGCATCCATTTCAAAAATATATGCGTAGTCTCTTTGTAAAGCCCAGTTAAAACCATAAATATAAGCCGTTCCTAAACCTTGTTTCCCAGCACGTTCTTCAATAAATAAATGCCCTGGATATTCTACTTGTAAAGATTTAACAATATCTGCGGTACCATCTGGTGAGCCATCATCAATAATTAAAACATGAAAAGGCTGGGTCAAAGAAAATACCTTTCGGATGATCTTCTCAATATTTTCCTTTTCGTTGTAGGTTGGTATGATGACTAAACTATCTGACACTGTATTCTATATAAATTAAATTCTTTTGCGCTTTCTGGTGGCGAAAGTAAATATTAAAAATGAAACCATCATGATTTTTTCATGATTACGATCTGGTTAACTCAATCATGATCGCTTTGATAATTCTTGAAAAAAAAGAAAAAACCCGCATCAACAATGTTGATACGGGTTAAATTTTTTTAAACTGATTTAACGAACTTCCTGCATCAGTTTTTTAATCAACTGCGAAAATATAATTAAAGCTAAACCTGCAATAAGTGAATATAAGGCCAAAGCTTTATATCCTTCGGTATAGGCAATTAATTTAGTTGGCAATGAGGCATTATCGATACTAGACATTTCTGCGCCCAGTTTTCCGGCTGCCAATTGTCCGAATGCACTAAATAAAAACCAAAGGCCCATCATCATTCCAAACATTCTTTTAGGTGATAACTTAGTGATGATCGACATCCCAATAGGCCCGATACATAATTCGCCAAGCGTTAGCAATAGATAGGCGAAAGTGAAAACATTAAGTGAACTGATGCCCTGTACATTTGCAAAAAAACGTGTTGCATAAAAAGCGTAAAAACTCGCTGCCAATAAAATAAAGCCTAATCCAAACTTCACAACAGTGTTTGGTTCAATTTTACGTTTGTACAGTCCAAGCCATAAAATTCCTATTATCGGACTAAAAACAATCACGAAAAAAGAGTTAACACTGTTGTTTACAACATTTGGATCGATGTTAAAGAAGAGGATTTTATGATCTAGGTTATCTTTTGCAAATAGCGATAATGAGCCACCACTTTGCTCTGAGATTGCCATAAAAATGAAATAGCAAAAGATAAAAACAAATGCTGCCAATAATTTATACTGCGCTTTTTTATCTTTTATTTTAACCGTTTCATAAATAAAATAAATCATTGCAATAACGCCCAGTGTGTACATGAAATAATCCGTAAAAGAAGTATTTCTCACCATTATGAAAATTAATGGAATACATAAAAGTGATCCTATGTAAACTGCGAATTCATAAGTTTTTTGCTTCGTTTTCTCTAGGTGCAATAAAGGAGAAATTCCGATAGGGCCTAAATGTTTCTTTGTAAAAATGAATGTTCCCAAGCCAAATGCCATAACCAAAGCAGCTGAAAGAAAACAATAATGCCAGCTATAATATTTGCCCAGATAGATACAAAGGGCACCACCTAGCAATCCACCAACATTAATTCCGGCATAAAAAAGCCCATAACCAGCATCTCTACGATTATCTTTCTCGTGATACAGTTCTCCAACCATTGATGAGATATTCGGTTTGAAGAATCCTGTTCCAATAATCGATAGGGTTATGCCAACATAAAACAAATCTTGTGGTGAAAATGCTAAGATTAAGTTTCCGATAATCATTAACGAGCCACCCCAAAAAAGAGATTTTCGAAAGCCCAAAATTTTATCGGCAAATATTCCACCTATAAAAGTAAAGGCATAAACGAATGCTTGGATAGCACCATATTGTAAATTCGATTTTTGATCGGTTAAGTGTAATTGATCGACCATGAAAAAGGCCAATACCCCACGCATACCATAAAAACAGAAACGTTCCCACATTTCTACCAAAGATAAATACCAAAGTTGTTTTGGATATTTACCTTCAAAATTCTGAATTTCCTCTAACGAAATCGTTTTCTCAGTTGCAATTTCCATACTATTTTACGCCGTGCATTAATTTTTTAATGATAGGATGAAGTGCTGCAATTATTAAACCTGCGACAATTGGAATAAGTGTAAAAATTAAAAAGAACGTAGTTAAACTATATTTTTTTGTGATCTCCTCGATCATACTACCAGATACGCCAGCTAGTTTGTTGCCCATAGCTAGGAATAAATAATAAACACCAAACATAAGCCCAATCCATTTCGATGGAACCAATTTACTCACGTAAGAAAGTCCAACTGGAGAAATACACAACTCACCAAGTGTATGAAATAGATAAGCGAATACGAGCCAAGCCATACTTACTTTAATATCTGGTGATGTAATTGCGGATGCACCGTAAGCAAGAAAACCAAAGCCTAAGCCTAATAAAACCAAGCCCAATCCAAATTTAAGGGAGGCTGGCAAATTGTATTTACTTTCCCACCATTTGGAAAATACTGGTGCAAAGCAGATTATAAATAGAGAATTTAAGATATTGAACCATGATGCGGCTATTTCTGTTGTTTCTGCTGAAAATTCGCGTTCTACTTTCCATAAAACGATACCCCAAATAATTACAAAACTTGATGTTAGAATTAAATTTCCGACCTTATACTTAGCAAAAGTCTGTGCAAATAGTTTCAGTAAAACGTATGAAATAATTCCCAGTGGAACGATTGTGAGTAGCGCATCGACTATTTTAAATGTTAAGCCGGCACCTCCAGTAAGTATTCTGGTTGTATTTTCTTTTGCAAAGATGGTCATACTTCCACCTGCTTGTTCAAAAGCTGCCCAGAAAAAAACTGTAAATATAGAAAAGATAAAAACAGCTATTAATCGGTCTCTAATGATATTGCTAGGAAGCTTTTCTTCAGTTAAATCTGCTTTCGCAGTTTCGTCTATCTCTTTAAGTTTCTTCTCTTCTTTTGGAAGAAGACCTATGTTTCCGAAAATATTTTTTGTGAAATAAAATTGAAGCATCCCTAAAAACATGAAAACTCCAGCTAATCCAAAACCCCAGCTCCACGAAATTTTCTCGCCAATATAACCACAAATCATAATGCCAAGAAAAGCACCCGCATTTACACCCATGTAAAAAATAGAGTAGGCGCCATCTTTCTTTTCTGGATGATCTTTGTATATTTTAGAAACTATTGATGTCATATTTGGCTTAAAAAGACCGTTTCCTAACATTAAACAGCCTAATCCAATATATAAAAATGTTGGTGTCTCTAATGCCATACTAGCATGACCGATCGTCATTATTAAAGCCCCAAGAATAACTGCCCATCTATAACCTAAAAGCCTATCTGCGATTAAGCCACCAATTACTGGAGTTAAATATACACCCATCGTGTAGGTACCATAGAGAGAGAGCGCATCTGCTTTTGACCAATCCCAACCGCCATTTGCAATGGTGGAGGTTAAAAATAAAACAAGTAAAGCCCGCATTCCATAGTAGGAAAATCTCTCCCACATTTCCGTAAAGAAAAGTACGAACAGACCTGCTGGATGACCCAATACCTTACTACTAAAGAAATCGTACTTGGTTTCAATGGTTGTTTGCATAAAACATTTGTTGGTTTTAGTTTATGAATTCAGAATTTGTGTGTTGTTTAAGCTAGTTTAGAAGGCGCAATATAGTCAGCGAATGGCAAACTCACAAATTTTTAACTCATGTAGAACGTAATGAAGCTGATAGGACAATATCTATTAAAACTTTCTAACTGGTTTTACATTTTTTTTGGGATCTGCGTAAAGTTCGTCACTCGAATTTGGATCATTTTTTAGCTCTAAATTCTCTTGAAGTTTTAGTCTGCCACCAATTACTTTAAAACCGTCAATATTGCCATCAGATCCATAATACTCAAATTTCCCAACCATTTCGGGATCAAAAGGAGCAAGGTGATCGAAAATAATTAAGCCAGCTTTTGGCTCAGTTTTAAGAATCATTGCGTTAGATTTTGTGTACTCGAAGATAACTCTGTTTTTACCTTTTAGCTCTTTTCCATCAAAAACAGGAGCGCCGAATACTGCATTTTCTTTATCGAGTGATAGAATTTCAACAACTTTTTTTGTAGTAGTTTGAGTATTTCCTTTCCAGCCTAAAAGCACGTAATAAGGCATTCTTCCGCCAGAAGTTACCGGAACAATTTCATAATATTTAGCGCCAAACCATTTCTGATTGTTGCCAATTGCATTTGGATCTGTAATGTTTTCTGTTTGATCAATCAGCGGGTAAAGTTTCAACGGACCATTACCCGTATTCATCTGTATTGCACCATAATAACGATAGGTGCCACTTTCTAATTGCACATACCAACTCAAAATTCTAAAAACCTGATCAGAAGATTTTATTATGGATACATTTTTTACCGAATCAAAAGTATAAGAAAAAGAGTTGGGAATTTTCAAAGCTTCAACAAGCATTTTAACAAACTTTCCGTTTTTGGCTAACCTTTGTTCATCACCATCTTCTTCTCTAATTGAAGCTGTTATTTTTATTAAACTATCCTGAAAAACATTGAGTTTGCTATTTGCTTTTTGAGCTTTTGTCTCAATACTCGCAAAACCAATCAATATTAATAAATAGAATTTGATGTTTTTCATTTTACAGTTTATGATAAATATAGTTTAAAATTACCAACTATTTTTCGCTGGTAATTTTATCTTGTTATAATTTTTCGATAACAATTGCACTTGCGCCACCGCCACCATTACAAATACCCGCAACACCAATTTTGCCATTATTCTGTTCTAAAACAGATAATAATGTAACCACAATTCTGGCACCTGAAGCACCGAGTGGGTGACCAAGAGAAACTGCGCCTCCATTAACATTCACCTGATTTTCGTTTAAATCTAATATTTGATTGTTCGCAATAGATACGACTGAAAAAGCTTCGTTTATTTCAAAAAAATCAACATTTTTAATGTCGATTTTGGCTTTTGATAATGCTAAAGGAATCGCTTTAGATGGCGCAGTGGTAAACCATTCTGGTGCTTGTTGGGCATCAGCAAAGCTTAATATTTTTGCCAATGGCTTTATTCCAAGTTCTTTCGCTTTTTCAGCACTCATTAAAACCAATGCTGCAGCACCATCATTTAAGGTAGATGCATTCGCCGCGGTAACTGTGCCATCCTTTTTAAATACGGGTTTTAATCCTGGTATTTTGTCGAATTTTACTGCAGTTGGTTCATCATCAGTATCAACAAGAGTAATTTCACCTTTTCGGTCTTTAACCTCTATCGCTACAATTTCATGTTTAAATTTCCCCGAAGTTTGTGCAGACTGTGCTCTTTTGTAAGATTCTATTGCAAAATTATCTTGTTGCTCACGACTAATATTGCATTCGCTAGCACAAAGTTCTGCAGCCGAACCCATGTGGTAATCATTATACACATCCCACAAGCCGTCTTTTACCAATCCATCAGTAATTTGTCCGTGGCCAAGTCGGTAGCCATTTCTTGCTTTATCTAAATAGTAAGGAACATTACTCATGCTTTCCATTCCACCGGCAACAATAATATCATTATCGCCATTGGCGATGCTTTGAGCGGCTAACATTATGGCCTTGGTGCCTGATGCGCAAACTTTATTAATGCCTGTTGCGGGTAAATCTGGGAGGCCGGCAAATTTGGCTGCCTGTGTTGCTGGTGCCTGACCTAAGTTAGCCGAAAGCACATTTCCCATATAAACTTCTTGAATTTGATCTGGTTTTAATCCCGCTTTTTCTACTGCAGATTTGATAGCAAAACCGCCGAGCTGGCTGGCCGAAAATTGAGCTAATGAACCTCCAAAACTGCCAATAGGTGTTCTTACAGCCGATACAATTACAACTTCTTTCATGTAAACTAAATTTTTTTATGAATTTTTGGTTAGGCCACTAAGGTATGCATTTTTTGATATTGCATTAACGCCGAAGATTGCATTTTAGCGTGGTAGCCATAATTATTTGAGGCCAATGTTTTGGTTAAGACTCTTTCGTCTTCCCTTTTTTTCTTGTCTTTATCGCCTGATTAAGTAGAAATTCAATCTGCCCATTCGTACTTCTAAACTCATCGGCAGCCCAAATTTCTACTTCCTTTAATAAAGCAGGACTTATTCTTAATACAAAAGCTTTTTTATCTTTATCGGCCATCCTTACTTACTGTATTGCTTGTATATTATATCTTGTTTTTAAGTTGATTAGGAATAATCCCATCTCATCAATTTTATTTGAGCTAAATAAAAGCCTCTTGCCATTTTTAAACTCAATTTGTAATCCAACTGATTTGTCGTTAAGTAAATACGCCTTATCACTAAACTTAAACCAAAGCCTGTAACGCATTCCCCAACCACCGTAATTGCCCAAGGCATCATATTTATTGATGTAAACCTTTTCAATTTCGTTCCACAAAAAAGGTTTAGGCTTAATGTTAAATGGGAAATATTTGTAGGCAATTCTACTTTCGTTAATGCTTAAAGTAAGTACGTTCTTTTGCAAGGCAAAAATTATTAAAAACGGCAAGAGCAGGGCGAAAATCGGAGCGAAATACATTTCTTTAAGCGCTTGAAAACTCAATCCGCCTTTATCAAAAAGCAGGATGCTTAAAACAATTATGCCTTCTATACCCAATAAAATATAGAGCCACCAGAGTTTTAAAGTCTGTTTTTATTCGAACTCCATTTAATTAATTATAAAGCGTTCCGGTATTTACTACAGGCTGTACGTGTCTATCACCACAAAGTACAACCAGCAAATTGCTCACCATGGCTGCTTTACGTTCTTCATCAAGTTGTACGATTCCTTTCTCAGAAAGTTTTTCTAAAGCCATTTCCACCATCCCGACTGCGCCTTCTACAATCAGTTTACGAGCTGCAATAACCGCAGTTGCTTGTTGGCGTTGCAACATTGCACTTGCAATTTCTGGTGCATAAGCCAAGTGAGAAATTCTTGCTTCTAAAACTTCTATTCCTGCTCTTGATAAGCGATCGTTTAGTTCAAGTTCTAAAAGCTCACTCACTTTTTCAGCACCATCTTTTAGGGTGATGCTGGTTTCTTCACCTTCAGCATGATCGTAAGGAAAAATATTGGCCAAATGTCTAACTGCGGCTTCACTTTGAATATTAACATACTGAAGATAGTTTTCTACAGAGAAAATGGCTTTGGCGGTTTCGCTCACTTTCCAAACTACAACGGCGGCAATTTCAATGGGATTACCCAATTTGTCGTTTACTTTTAGCTGTTGTCCATTTAAGTTGTTTGCACGAAGTGAAACCTTTCTTTTATTCGTTAACGGATTTACCCAGAAAAATCCGTCGGTTTTTACAGTTCCAACATATTTACCAAATAAGGTGAGTACTTTAGATTCGTTTGGGTTGTTAATAATCAATCCTGGAAGAACCAAGAAAAAGTTGAAGGCTAAAATACAGCCACCCCAAATAAAACTTTCTGTAGCAAAACAAAAAATTGCTCCAGCTAAAAGCACTATAAATAATGCGAATGTTAAATACCCAGATGGTGGGCTAATGATTTTTTCCTGATACATAATTGATATTAATTTGATATCATAAAGTAAAATATAAAATCTGGTAATTGCAAACAAAATCAGTAAAATGTATATTAGATAAAAATGTTATTTTTGACAGCATCTTAAATGTATTGTTTTGGCCAAAATCAAGAGAAATTCGCATAAAATCCTGTATCGTAAATATTCATCCAACTTAAAATACGTGATGATGATTTTTACGGTATTCATAATAACCCTGTTTTTACCTAAACAACCCCGTTTTAGGTACGAATTTGAAAAGGGTAAAGTGTGGATGAACAAAGATTTAATCTCACCTTTCAGTTTTGCCATTCTTAAAACCAATCCACAGGTTAGCAACGATAAAAAGAATGCCTTAAAAGATATTTTGCCTATTTACCAGTTTGATAAAGGTATTACAGATAATTCGTTAGAAGAGTTTTCTAATGAATTTGATATTAAATGGCGATCTACACAGCTAGACGAAAAAGAAAAAGCCTTGTATAAAACGGAGGCTTATAAATTATTACAGGATATATATGCTAAGGGAATAATTGGTTTAAATGTAAAACATCAGATTGGAGGAAAAAATTACGATTTCTCGCTGGTAGAGAATAATGTTTCGAAGCAGAAAAATACGCAGGATATTTTTACAGCCGAAACCGCACTGCAGTTTTTTAAGGATAACTTTAAGGCACCCAATCAGGTGATGGCTGATCTTATTGCAAATTTAGCTGAAGATCACATTACGCCTAACATAGTTTTTGATGAGAGATTAACCCAAACCGTTCAAGATAATACCATCAATAATGTATCTACAACGAAAGGTATGGTGCAAAAGGGCGAACTTATCGTTGCTAAAAACGATATGGTTGATGATGAAATCTACCAAAAGCTAGAATCATACAAAGCAACTTATGATGCGCAAACAAAAACAATTGGGAGCCAAAGCTTGGTTTATTTGGGTCAGGTTATTTTGGTTGGGTTTATTCTAGCCATACTTATGTCTTTCCTTTTTCTCTTCAGAAAGGATATTTTTGCAGATAATCGTCAGCTCTCTTTAATTTTAATTGTAACTACTGGGATGTTGCTCTCGCTTACTTGGGCACTCAAAATGAACCTTTCCAGTTTATATTACATTCCATTTTGTGTAGTGCCCATTATTATAAGAATTCTTTTCGATACTCGATTGGCACTTTACTTACACATGCTCGTTATTTTAATAGCGGGTTTCTTCGTTGCCAACAGTTTCGAATTTGTATTTTATCAGGTAACTGCTGGTATGGTTGCTATTTTTAGTATCAAAAACTTTGTAAAAAGAGAACGTTTTTTGGTGTCGGCAATGTTTATCCTTTTAGCCTATTTGGTTTCTTTTGTTGGGATAGCCTTACTTCGTGAGGGGTCATTTAGAGAAATTGAATGGATTAATTTTGTTCCATTCGTGTTTAGTGTGTTGCTTTCGCTTCTAGCTTACCCACTGATCTACTTATTCGAGAGAGTATTTGGAATCACTTCAGATGTAGCTTTAATTGAACTTACAAACACAAATAACAGACTCTTACGAGAGCTTGCTTTTAAAGCGCCAGGCACTTTTCAGCACTCCTTACAAGTTGCTAATCTTGCTGAAGCTGCCATCTTTAAAATCGGTGGTAATTCGGTTTTAGTTAGGGCAGGTGCTTTATATCATGATATTGGTAAGGTAGATAATCCACAATATTTTATTGAGAACCAAAACACAGCGGTTAGTCCTCATGATAAATTGCCTTATGAGCAAAGTGCTCAGATTATTATTCAACATGTGCATAAAGGGATTGAGATTTTAAGAAAGAACCAGATTCCGGAAGCCATTATTGATTTTATCAGAACGCATCACGGAAATACCCGAGTTGATTATTTTTATCAGTCGTTTCTTAAAAATTCTCCAGAGAAATTTGTTGATGAAAATATTTTCCGCTATCCCGGACCGATCCCTTTTAGTAAGGAAACTGGAGTTTTGATGCTGGCAGATTCTGTTGAAGCAGCCTCAAGAAGTCTGAAAAATCCGGATGCTCAGAACATAAATGATATAGTTGAAAGGATAATTAACTACAAATTGGAGCAAAATCAGTTAGATAACTGCGATTTAACATTAAAAGATATTGAGACTATCAAATTGATTTTCAAGACGATGCTGATGAGTATCTATCATGTTCGAATAGATTATCAACAACTTTCTTAATTTTTTTTTGAAGAATAGGTTGTTTTGCTATATTTGCACACCGAAAAACAAGTCGGATGACATGTTTTAAAGAAAGTAGGAGAGGTGCCTGAGTGGCCGAAAGGAACAGTTTGCTAAACTGTCGTACTGGTAACGGTACCGCGGGTTCGAATCCCGCCCTCTCCGCAAAATAAATTGACAAAAATAATCGGATTTATCATTTTAAAACCGTTTCTTTGCAAACCCTTCGAAAGAGGGTAACAGATACC
>NZ_JACRYL010000016.1:25508-93069 GCF_014306625.1 Pedobacter fastidiosus | reverse complement strand
TTCGGGATGTAGCGTAGCCCGGTATCGCGCCTGCTTTGGGAGCAGGAGGTCGTAGGTTCGAATCCTGCCATCCCGACTAACATAGACCTAAAGTCTACAACGACCCTCTAAATGAAAATTTAGAGGGTTTTTTGTTTGTTTTAATTTCATTTACTCTTTTCTTATTACAATCATTACATATCTTCGTAATTCAAAACTATTGTTAAAATATTATATTACGCTAAATATGCCCTATTTAAAAAAAATAGCTAAAGTTTTAGGCTTTGGTCTTTTGTATTCCTTTCTGAAAGATCTGCGAATTAGGTTAAAAGGCTTTAATGTTTTGAGTTTTGAGGAGACAAAATCTTTTCTAAAGCCATATCAAATAAAAACAGTTGAGGGGAATGAGTATTTACTTCCAAAAGTTATAGATTGTGCTGACGAGCAAAAAATTATTTTTAAGGATATTAAAATAACTACAGACCAATTATACGTATGGGATTATAGCAAACCTGAAGACCAAGCTTATCTTTCTATATACGGTTCGGTAATAATTGGAAATAAGGTGTTGTTAACCCATCGAGATCATAAGGGTTTTTATAAAGACGTTTATTCTGATGATACCAGAGAAACAGTTTCGGTGGCGTCTGTTATTGCTCCATTTAGTCATAATCAAGATGAAAACGGTTACTGTGGTTATTATGATTATCTATATTTCGTTGCAATTAAAATATCAAGAATTATTGAAGCTAGGCCTGAGGTGAATCTATCTGATGCGTATATTTCTTATGCTCCTTTCGGTGGTGATTATGAAAAAGAATACCTAGAATTATTTGGTCTGAACCCTGACAAGTTAATTGATAGTCAAAAATATAAAGTAATTTCTCCGCGGTTTCTTATGGCAAACGGAACCAGTTGGCATCCTAATTTGGATGATATTCTATCAATGAAAAACCTTATAGAAAGAAAATTTCAACCTATTAAGACCAATCCAAATAGAATTTATATAAGCCGTGCAGGCAGAAGGAAGATTATAAATGAAGATGAACTCATTACGCTTCTTAAAAAATTCGATTTTGAAATTATAGAAGATAAAAAACGAACTGTTAAGGAACAGATTTCCATTTACAGTAATGCATCATTTATCATTGGTCCTCACGGTGCATCGTTTGCAAATATTATTTGGTGCTCACCACAGACCCACTTATTCGAACTCCTTTCTTGTAATTATGTGCCTGATTATTTTGCATATCTCGCCAATGTAATGCAAATGGAATATTCAGCCTACTATGAAGGTATTGCAGATGGAAGTATTAGTTTTCGTGAAGGATCAACAGAAGATATTTATGTATCGATTCAAAAGTTGGAAAACTGTTTAAATCATATTTTTAAAATATAGTATCATATTATAATAAAATGTAGAGTTTAATAAGCTCAACAGGAGCTTGATAACTATTATTCCGCAAACCACTTTGGTTTTTTGAAATTTGGAGATTATTATTAAAACTTTTTATGCCTTAATTCAAAAAGAAGAAGTTTAATTGTATATTTGAGAATTCATTTTAACAATCTTATAAATCCCTATCAGTAATTAATGAAAAATCTATTTAAAATCGCTTTAACGGCTTTAATGCTTTTAAGTGTAAAAACCTACGCCCAAGAATCTATTATTCCTGAGATTAAATATTCAGACTTAGAGAAATACATTGATTTAGCTTTAAAGAACTATCCAAGAACAAAGGTTTTTGATGTAACTGTTGAGAAAGCGCATGCTGATGTAGTGAATTCATCCTTAGCGTATTTAGATATCTTTAATGCCTCTTACATTTATCGCCCTAATGATCAAGCCGCAATTAATCCGGTAAATCCTTATTCGGTTAATGGATTCCAATTAGGGGTAAATTTTAATTTAGGAACTTTCCTGCAAAAACCATTTTTAGCAAAAAAAGCCAAGGCAGATTATAAAATAGCTCAACTTCAGCAGCAAGACTTTAAATTAACTTTGGGTACGGAAGTTAAAAAAAGATACTACGATTATCTTCAACAAATTAGCTTATTAAAGTTAACCACTGAAATGGCTCAAGAAAATAAAGGGGTAGCCGAAAGTTTAAGAAATAAATTCGAAAAGGGGGAAATTAGCTTGGATGCTTATAATCAATCTAGAATTAATCAATTTAATTCGATGCAAGGAAAAATTCAGGCCGAAGCTCAATACTTCAAATCAAAAGACTTGTTAGAAGAAATTATAGGTGCTAAACTTACCGATGTAAAATAAAGACTTGTTGGTCTTTAAATCTTAACGTATGGATATAAAATCTTTTCTAAAATTAGTTAATAAATATAAATGGGTGCTAATACTAGTACCCATTATTGCTGTTATAATTACTTACTTTTTGGTTCAAAACTTACCAAAACAATATAGTTCAGAAACACAAATTTCTACAGGTTTATTAGATCCATCTAAAAAAGTTATCTCCAATGAAACTACTGATTTCTTTAAAGTTAGTCAGCAGTTTAGTAACATTATGGAGAAGTTTAAGATGAAGAAAATTATAAATATTCTATCTTATAATTTAATATTACATGATTTAGAGCAACCTCGAGTAGCTTTTAGAAAGTATAGTGAAAAGATTGATTCTTTGAATGCTGGGCAGAGACAAGAAGTAATCAATTTATACAAGCAAAAACTAGCAACTAAATCTGTATTAACTCTTGCAGACAATGATGGTAAATTTAAACTATATGATATTATCGAATCTATGGGTTATGGTGAAGAGCTTTTAAAGAAAGAAATAGATATTAACCATACTGAAAATAGCGATTATATTAATGTTGAATATGTATCTGAAAATCCGAATCTATCGGCCTTTGTTGTTAACAACTTAGCCACTGAATTTATCACAAACTATTCTTCAGATGTTAGTAGTAACCAAAATAATTCGATAAGGCTTTTAGATTCTGTTCTAAAGCAGAAAGAATTGGTTATGAATGATAAAAATGGCTCTTTATCTACTTTCAAAAGAAGTAAAGGAGTGCTTAATTTAAGTGAACAATCTGCTAGTGTTTATGCACAAATTTCACAATACGAATCTCAACGAGCTGATGCAATCAGACAAATTCAATCTAATCAAGGTGCAATTGCCACAATAGAAAGTAAGCTTAGAGGAAGCGATTCTTTCGTAAACGGAAGTAGTCGTGCAGATAATAGGGAAATAGTAAGCTTAAAGAAAGAACGTGAGTTAGCGAACAATGCTTTTATTGAAAATAATTTTAGAGCATCGGATCAAAAAAGAGTTGATTCTTTAACAAGATTGATAAACTCAAAATCCAATCAAAATTCTGATGATAATGTGCTTGATCCACGTACCTCTAAACAGGCGCTAGTAACTCAAAAATTGAATTTAGAAATCGCCATGCAACAAGCTAAAAGTAGCATGAGATCTATAGATCAAGAATTGTCGGTTTTGCGTGGTCGATATAGTAGTATGGTTCCTTATGATGCTGATATACAGAATTACGAGAGGGAGGCTGATTTAGCCACTAAGGAATATATGACTGCTTTAGATCAGTTTAATCAAAACAAGTCTGGTCAAAGTATGGGGTTAAGGCTTCAAATAGAACAGCTTGGTTTGCCAGGTAACCCTGAAGCCTCAAAAAAAGCAATCTACTTGGCGGGTTCAGGATTGGGAAGTTTCTTTTTATGCCTTACAGGGATTTTCTTAATTTTTATTGCAGATAATAAGATAAAAACTTCAGCACAGCTTGCTAATGCTACAAAAGCAAATACAATTGGGGTTTTAAATAAAATTGAAAGCAACGAAAGAAATATTAGAGAAATCTGGAATGATAAAAGTGGAAATCTAAATTATGAATTCTACCGAGATATGCTTAGATCTTTAAGATTCGAAATTTCCGAAAAGATGGATGTTGATGGAAGTAAGATCTTAGGAATTACAAGTTTAGTTGCGGGTGAAGGCAAAACATTTATCGCTCATTGTTTGGCCTATGCTTTTGCAATGACAGGGAAAAAAGTGCTCTTAATTGCTGATGAACTTCCAGTTGTTCAATCTGAAAGTAAAGCACTTGCAACAAGCCAGAATTTTCAAACTTTTTTGATTAAAAAAGAAATTCATACTGAAGATCTGATCACAATAATGAATAAAAGCACTGCAAGAGAATCATTATTGGAAACGCAGAGCATAAAAAGTTTAAAAGCGGGCTTCGACGTTTTAAGTAAAGAATTCGATTTAATAATTGTCGATGTTAATGCATTACACGACATAAATATTGCCAAAGAGTGGCTGCTTTTTACAGAAAAAAACATATCCATTTTTGAATATGGAAAAGCCTTTGCTGAAAATGATAGGGAGTTTGCAGAGTATATTAAAAAGCTACCTGGATTTTTAGGTTGGGTGTTAAACAAAACTCAGATTGGGGATTAGTGCCCTATTAAAATTTTATTTTTAATGCAAGATTCTTAATATGAGAATAGTTCTCCTATATATTCTTATCATTTATTGCTTTACCTTTGGTATATTAAGTAGAGAAATAGGTGGTTTATCTTATGGATTGTTTATAGAAGTATTTTTAATATTAATATGGATTGGAATCTTAATTAAAACACCAAAAGAGCACTGGAAAAGCTTAAATAGCGACCTAATTTACTTATTCTTGTTTTGGCTTGTAATAAGTATTTTGGAAGTTGCCAATCCTGGCGCAAGCGTAATGGGTTGGCTTCAGGAAATTCGATCTGCAGCATTATATCCAATATTAATAATATCCGTTGGGTTTTTAATTCTTCGAGAAAACAAGAATTTAGATACCTTTTTGGTAATTATTATTGCTGCATCAGTATTAGCTTCCATAAATGGTGTAAAACAGTTGGTTATAGGTCCATCTAGAGGAGAACAGATGTTTCTTGACTCAGGGGGGGCAATAACACATATGTTATGGGGTAGACTAAGAGTTTTTTCTTTTTATAGTGACGCAGGTCAATTTGGTGCTTCACAGGCTCATATTGGTTTAATAGCATTAATTCTTTCCCTTGGTAATTTTAAAAAATGGAAAAAGATAGTTCTAATGATTTGTTCATTATTAATGCTCTATGGTATGTTAATATCTGGTACACGTGGTGCATTATTTGCCTTAGTAATTGGTGCTTTTGTTGCTATAGTGCTAACCAAGAAATTTAAGGTTTTAATTGTTGGTGGCCTCTTTGCATTTGCTTTTTTATTTTTCCTTAAGTTTACTTATATAGGCAATAGCAACTATCAAATTTATAGGTTAAGGTCAGCATTAAACCCAGATGATCCATCTTTAAATGTTAGATTTAAAACCCAACAAGAACTTAAATCGTATATGGAGAGCCGCCCTTTTGGTGGAGGCTTAGGGGTAATAGGCGCTTTTGGAGTTCAATATAATCAAGATAAATACCTATCAACCGTTCAGCCAGACAGTTATTTTGTTAAGATTTGGGCAATGTATGGTGTTGTTGGTTTAACCATTTGGCTTGGAATTATGCTTTATATTCTCGGTAAGGCTTGTGGTATTGCTTGGAATTTACAAGATGAATCTCTTAAGCTTAAAATTATTGCGTTAACGGCGGGATATGCCGGAATACTATTTTCGAGTTATGGTAATGAAGTAATTAATACTATGCCATCTTCCATAGTCGTATATCTATCGTGGGTTTTGATATTTTCGAGCCCAGAATTGCAGAAGAAAGAGAAAAGTGAAATATTAAACTAATAGTATTGATAATATGCCTTGGGGAATAATTACCATACCGGTTATAATTTGTTTTATAATAGGACTTAGAAGTGGTTTTAAAAGAATCACAAATAATGCTTCAAAAGATACTAATCTTGATTAATTATGACTTTGGTAAGCAGAATAAAATCAAATCCCAAGTTAAAGAAGTTTGTACTTGCTTTATTGATACCTAAAAACGAACACAGGCCACGGTTTTGGGTTAAAGTACTCCTTAATCCATTTAAACATAAAAGAGGCAAAGGTTCTATTGTACGAAGCCGAACTAGAATGGATGTTTTTCCTTTCAATGAGTTTAATTTAGGTGAAAAGTCTATAATTGAGGATTTTGCAACAGTGAATAATGGAGTTGGAAATGTAAATATTGGAGCAAGAACAATTGTTGGAATTGGAAATGTTATTATCGGCCCCGTTACAATTGGTAACGATGTAATGTTTGCTCAAAACATTGTTGTTTCTGGATTAAATCACGGTTACGAAGATGTAGAAATCTCGCCATCCCAACAAGAGGTTTTCTGTAAGCAAATTATCATTAAGGATAGTGTTTGGATAGGTGCAAATAGTGTTATAACAGCAGGTGTTACTCTAGGAAAGCATTGTGTAATTGGCGGGGGTAGCGTGGTAACTAAAGATGTACCTGATTTTTCGGTAGTAGTAGGCAACCCTGCCAAAATTATTAAACAGTACAACCACGAAACAAAAATCTGGGAAAGAAAATATTAGTCATTTTATAAATACTTAATTGGCGATTTGGTTTAAGCATTTGATATATTAACTGTAAATGTATTCTAAACAAGATATTATAATTATTGGACAACAACCTTGGGATACTGAAATTGGAAGTAATTGTAAAAATATTGCTCTAGAGTTTAGTAAAACGAATCGAGTTTTGTATATCAATTCGCCTTTAGATAGAATTACGCTATTGAAAAGTAAAAATGATAGTAGAACACAAAAACGATTAAATGTTATTAAAGGACGAGAAAATGGCTTGGTAAAAATTCAAGATAATTTATGGAATCTATATCCTGATTGCATAGTAGAATCTATAAATTGGCTAAGCCTTGATTTTTTATATGATTTTTTTAACAAAAGAAACGGTCAAAAATTATCCAAATCGATAAAACGAGCTCTATTAGAATTAAAGTTTGAAAACGTAATTCTCTTTAATGATAATGAAATGTTTAAAGCATTCTACTTAGGTGAGCTATTGTCACCAGATCTTAGTATTTATTATTCCAGAGATTATATGTTGGGTGTAGATTACTGGAAAAAACACGGAACTCGTTTAGAACCGTTGCTTATCGCTAAGAATAATATTTGTTTTGCTAACTCGATTTATTTAACAGAATACTGTAAGCATTACAATAAAAACTCATTTTATGTTGGGCAAGGTTGCGATATAGAAGATTTTAAAAATAGTTCTAATTTTAAAAGGCCTGTTGATCTGCCTACTGGTAAAACTATAATTGGTTACGTTGGTGCCCTTAATAGTATAAGATTGGATTTAGATATTATTGAACACATAGCCATTAAATTTCCAGAATATTTAATTGTTTTAGTTGGGCCTGAAGACGAAGTATTTTTATCTAGTATGCTTCATGAGATAGATAACATCGTTTTTTTAGGACAAAAAGAGGTTAAACAATTAGCGGAGTACATTAATGCATTTGATATTTGTATAAATCCACAATTGGTTAATCCAGTAACTATAGGTAATTATCCAAGGAAAATAGATGAATATTTAGCACTTGGAAAACCAACAATTGCAACCGCTACAAAAACTATGGAAGCATTTAAGGATTATGTTTATCTCGCTCAGGATAAGGAAGATTATATTAAATTTATTCAGTATGCCTTAGCCAATAATAATGATAAATTAGAATCTGAAAGAAAGGATTTTGCCTATACCCATACTTGGAAAAATAGTGTCGACGAAATGAGGAAACAAATAGAAATCATCTTAAAAACTGCTTAAAGATCAAAAAATGAATTTTTTAGAATTTATATTTATTTTATTTCAATTTGTAATAATCATTCATTTGGTTTTTCCTTTTCTACTCTATATCCTAAGAGCATTTAAATCAAAAAAGAAATTCGAAAAGATAGCTTTAGATCAAGAACCAGATTACGCTATAATTGTAACTGCATTTCAACAAACTACACTACTTCCAATGGTTGTGGATTCAATTTTAAGGTTGAATTATTCCAATTATAGGGTGTATGTGGTAGCGGATAGTTGTGATATTTCAAACCTGTCATTTGTGGATGAAAAAGTCGTTTTGTTAAGACCAGAGACAGAATTAGCAAGTAATATTAAATCTCATTTTTACGCTATTGATCATTTTTCTAGAGCCCATAAATATTTAACAATTATTGATAGTGATAATTTAGTTCATCCTGAATATTTAAATGAATTGAATTTAGTATTTGCTCATGGTTATGAAGCGGTTCAGGGCACTAGAGAAGCAAAAAATTTAAATACACAATATGCTTGTTTGGATGCTGCAGGAGATATATATTATCGATTTGTAGATAGGCAGCTTCTCTTTGATGCAGGCTCTTCGGCTTCACTTTCTGGATCAGGTATGGCATTTACAACAGAATTATATAGAAGTTGTTTAGGCCATTTAACTACAACAGGTGCTGGCTTTGATAAAATTTTGCAGTATGAAATTTTAAGTAGAAAATTGAAGATTGCCTTTGCTGAAAATGCAATTGTTTATGATGAGAAGACCTCAAAATCTGATCAATTGGTAAAACAACGTGCAAGATGGATTAATACTTGGTTTAAGTTTTTCGTATTGGGCTTAAAACTGAGCTATCTAAGCATAATAAACTTAAATCTTAATCAATTTTTGTTTAGTATTATGCTACTTCGTCCGCCACTTTTTATGCTATTTATAACATCCTCAATATGTATTCTTATTTCTGTATTTGTTATGCCGATAGCCAGTGTGATTTGGGTATTAGCTGGATTGATTTTTATCTTGATGTTTTTTGCCTCACTAAAATATTATAAGGCAGATAAAAGAATTTACGACTCATTAAAGCAGGCTCCTAAATTCATTTTTTTACAGGTTTTTGCCTTGCTAAAAGCAAATAAAGCGAACGAAATTTCGATAGCAACAACCCATGATCAAGAATCTTCCATAACTAATATAAAAACAAACTAAAATAATCTTCCCAAATATGTCCCAGAATAAAAAAATAAAAATCTTACAAACCATCAGGCAAGGTAAAATTGGAGGCGGAGAATCGCATGTGCTGGATTTAGTCGAGGAGTTGGATAAAGAAAAATACGAAAGTGTAGTGCTTTCTTTTACCCCTGGGCCAATGGTTGATAGGATCAAAGCCATGGGCAATAAAATATATGTTATTGAAACCGAAAAACCATTTGATTTTACAAAGTGGAAACAAGTAAAAGAGATCCTAGAAAAAGAGAAAATTGATATCATCCATGCTCATGGAACTCGTGCAAATTCGAATACATATAATAGCGGAAAAAAATTAGGAATTCCAATAGCTTACACCGTGCATGGATGGTCTTTCCATCCAGATCAAAATTTTATTTTAAGATCTTTGCGAATTTGGGGAGAAAAATTTTTAGTTAATAAAGCTGATTTGACTATTTGTGTATCTGATAATAATTTAAAAGATGCCCGAAAAGAGTTTGAGATGAAAAGAGCAACCGTAGTTAAGTATGGCATCAACTTAAAAAAATATAACCCTAAATTAGAATTTTTAGATGTTCGTTCTCAATTAAATATTGAAAAAGATACTGTTCTTGTTGGCTACATTGTAAGAATGACCAAACAAAAAGATCCAATTACCTTGGTAAAAGCGATATCTTTAATCCCATCGGAGTTGGATATTAAATTTTTATTTGTTGGTGATGGTGAGTTAAAAGCAGATGCCCAAAAGCTTGCAAAAGAACTGGATATAGAAAGAAGAATAATTTTCATGGATTTTAGACAAGATGTTCCTAATATCTTAAATGCTATAGATATTTATTGTTTGCCATCACTTTGGGAAGGATTACCTATTGGAATGTTGGAAGCGATGGCCATGAATAAAGCAGTTGTAGTTACAGCGATAGATGGCGCTAAGGAAGTAATTATCAATGAAGAAAATGGTATTTTAGTTCCCGTACAAAATCCTCAAAAATTGGCTGATGCCCTAGTTCTTGTCGCTAATGACGCAATACTTAGAAAGAAAATTGGAGATAATGCAGGTGAAACCATTCTTAAAAATTTTAGTGTGGCAAAAATGACAAGGCAAATAGAGTTTCAGTATGATAAGTTGGTAAATAAATAATTTATTTTAAGGATTATTTATTATAAATCAATTATTTTTGTTTGCAATCACCCTAAAGCTTAATGAACCGACGATCCTCTATAAAAAGTGCAATTCTTTTAGGAATTCTTGGTGTTTCAACTTTGTCAATTTATAAGTATAGAGTTTTAAATATAGAAGTTGATTTAAAACGTTTTTACGATTATCAAAAACTAATAGCTGAGTTAGCCGAATGTATAATACCTAAAAGTGATTCGCCAGGTGCTAAAGAGGCAAATGTTGATCAATATATAATTAATGTTTTAATTAATTGTACGCCAATAAAAGAGCAACATAAATTTTTGGATGGATTAGAATATTTGGAAACTTATACCAGAGACATGTACGATAAATCTTTTTTTAAATGTACTGAAAAGGAGAAATTAGACGTGCTTCAGTATTTTGAGGATAGAGATAATTACAATTTTTCTATCTTAAATAAGATTAACGCCAAATTTTTAGGACAATCCTTTTTTAACAAACTAAAACGCTTAACAATAGAAGGTTACTTTAGTTCTAATTTGGGAGCTACAAAATGTCTCTCTTATGATTATGTACCTGTTAATTATATAGCATGTAAACCGTTAGGTTTAAATCAAAAATCTTGGGCAACAAGATAAAATCTCAAAATGAATAAAAAAGTTGAAGATACTTACGATGCAATTGTAGTCGGCTCGGGCATTAGTGGCGGTTGGGCTGCTATGGAATTGTGTAAAAAAGGATTAAAAACTTTATTGTTAGATAGAGGTCGTGATGTAAAGCATATTGTTGATTATCCAACCGCATTTCTTAATCCATGGGATTTTAAAAATGGCTTTAACAACACCAATCAAGATAAAATAGACAATCCTATTCAAAGCCATAATTACAGCCCTGCAGATAAGCACTTTTATGTAAGTGATAAAGAGCATCCTTATATTCAAGAAAAGCCTTTTAACTGGTTAAGAGGGTATCAAATAGGAGGAAGATCTTTAGTTTGGGGTAGGCAATGTTATAGACTTAGCAATTTAGATTTTGAAGCAAACCTTAAGGATGGTGTTGCTGTTGATTGGCCAGTTCGATATGAAGATATTGCACCTTGGTATGATTATGTCGAATCCTTTGTTGGTATTAGCGGTCAGGCTGAAAATTTACCCCATCTTCCTGATGGCAAGTTTTTAGAGCCAATGGAGTTAAACTGTATTGAAAAGCATTTGGCAAATTCGATAAAAAAAAATAATGAAAAAAGAGTTTTAACTATAGCTCGGGTTGCAAATTTGACAAGGGGATGGGACAATCGAGGGCCATGCATGAACCGAAATTTATGTACTCGTGGTTGCCCTTATGGTGGTTATTTTAGCAGTAATAGTTCAACAATACCCGCCGCAATATCAACCAACAATTTAACGATAAGACCTTTTTCAATTGTTGCAGAAATTATTTATACTGATCAAACAAAAAAAGCAACTGGAGTTAGAGTTATAGATGCAATTTCAAAAGAAGAATTTATATTCAAGTCAAAAATTATTTTTGTTAATGCCTCAACTATTGCAACCACGGCTATTTTGCTTAATTCAAAATCAAAAAGATTTCCAAATGGCTTAGGAAATGATAGTGGAGAGTTGGGGCATAACCTTATGGATCATCATTCCTCTACAGGAGCAATGGGAATTCATAATGGTTTCAATAATATGTACTATAAAGGAAGGAGACCATGTGGCTTTTTAATCCCACGGTTTGTAGATGAAAATAATCCCAATTATTTGAGAGGATATAATATACAAGGAAGAGGAGAACGTCAAAACTGGGAAGACCGGGCTTTAAATATGAAAGGCTTTGGCCTTAACTTTAAAAATGAAATTTCTACTCCCGGTCCATGGTCTGTTTGGATGGCCGGGTGGGGAGAGTGTTTACCTTATCACGACAACAAAATTTCATTATCAGAAGAAGAAAATGATCAATGGGGTTTACCCCTTATAAAAATTGACTTCTCTTTTAAGGAAAATGAAAAATTAATGATGAAAGATATCATGAAAAACTCTGTTAACATTTTAGAGGCTGCTGGTTTTGAAAATGTTGAGGGATTCTCCTATGATAAGCCTGGAGGTTCAACCATTCATGAAATGGGTACGGCAAGAATGGGTAGAGATCCTGAAACATCTGTGTTAAATGGAAATAATCAAATCCATGCAGTTAAAAATGTTTTTATAACCGATGGAAGTTGTATGACTTCTTCTGCGTGCCAAAACCCATCTTTAACTTATATGGCACTAACAGCAAGAGCTTGTGATTTTGCTGTTAATGAGCTAAAATCAGGAAGGTTATAATTAGGTTCAGGTTGGAAATAATTATAATTTTATTTCAACTCAACCCTAATTGAAGCGATTAGATTTTTTTTATTGTATCTTCGAGAATTCCCGAAATTGATGAAGTCTACGTTTAAATTTTTATTTGGTGTACTTAAAAGTAAGCATACGCTCTCTTTAATAAGTAATGGAATTAATGCTCTTGTAGGGATTGTAACTTTCTCCATATTATATAGATTTCTTACCTCTGACGAAGTTGGAAACTGGGGCTTTTTCTTAACAATACTACTTCTTGTTGATACATTTAGATCAGGTTTTTTAACAACAGCTTTTGTTAAATTTTATGCAGGCTCGTCAGAAGATCGTCAAAATGAAATAGTTGGATCTAGTTGGTTTATTGCTATTTTAATTACCCTTGGCTTAATCGTTTTAAATATTCCAGCCTACTTTTTATCCATTTACGTTAAAGATCCAAGCTTCACGCTGTTTCTTAAGTTTTTTGGAATAAATTATATTTTATCCTTACCGTTTTTTGTTTCTAATTGTGTTTTACAAGGCAAACAAAGATTTGATAGGCTTTTAATTTTGAATTTTTCAAACCAAGGAACTTTTTTGATTTCATTGATCGTTGTTATTGCTCTCGGAAAGATTGATATTTATTCAACGCTATATTGCTATCTTTTTGCCAATTTACTCTCCAGCTTGATTGCATTATTTTCTGGATGGACTGGTTTTTCCAAATTACGTTTTAGAACATCTAGCGCTATAAAGGAAATCTATCACTTTGGGAAGTTCAGTGTTGGTACAAATTTAAGCGCAACATTATTAGGTACAGCAGACTCCTTCATCATAAAATTATTTTTAGGTCCGGCTGCGTTAGCAGTTTATGGAGCAGGCACCAAGCTTACACAAATTGTTGAAATCCCCTTAAGAAGCTTTATATATACTGCGATGCCTACTTTATCAGCTCGTTACAATTCTGGGCAAAAATCTGAAGTAATTAGAGTAATGAAAAAATATGTTGGGATGCTTAGCATTCTGCTTATGCCAGTATTTATTTTGGTATTTATTTTTGCTGATTATGCAATATTAATTATTGGCGGTAAAAATTATGCTATTACTGAGGCCCCAAATATTTTAAGGATATATATGTTCATTGCTATCCTATACCCAGCAGAGCGATTTTTTGCGCTAACATTAGATGTTATTCATCTTCCTAAAATTAACTTTAAGAAAGTAATATTAATGGTTTTGGTAACAGTTGTAACCGATTTAGTAGCTGTAAAATTAACGAATAGTGTTTATGGCATAGCAGTTTCATCAATTTTCACAACTGCCTCAGGCATGCTTATTGCTTTTTATGCCATCAATAGATACTATCAAAAGTTTACCTTAAAAGATCTTTATAAGGAAGGTTATCAAGAAGTTATACTCATGGTTAAAGATGTATTAAGTAAGTTAAAAGCGAAATAGCTTTTGTACTTACTATTCAACTATCATTAAAATGCCTATAGCATTTGATGGTGTTAAATAGTAAAGATTATTGCTTCAACTTTAAGATAGAATGCATTTCACATCTATTATAGGAAGTTTTTCAGTTTAACTTAACGGCTTAATGAATAAAAAAATCCTTATAAAAACAATAAACATAGTTTTTATAAGGATTTGAATATCAAGGTTTTTCTGCCTAAATTAAAATACTACTTCATTATCTTGTTGCACCAATACCTGCGAATACCGAAGTAAAAGTATTTAAATCTATTACAGCACCAGCTTGGGTTAATAGATACTTATTATTCTCTTCTTTTGTTATTATGGACTCACTCATATTGTTAATCATATTAGTAATGCCCCTATATGTATTGCTGGTGAAAAGACTGAAGCCAAGATTATTGTAATATTCTAGAGTTCCGCCAATGTTATAAAGATCTAAAATTTGCCCGTCCCAGTCTTTCGAAGTATTCATTAAACCTACAGTATTGTTATATACTTTTGCATTTGCGAAAGTTGTTTTTCCAGAATACATATTTCTGTCGAAAGATTGTAATTCAAAAGCTCCATATTTCCTTGTATTATAACAGATGTTGTTGTAAATTTCATTCGTAGCTGGTGTAGAACCTCTTGAGTATAACCACATTCTGATTGAGTTACCTTGATAATTTGTTAACTTGTTTGAATAAAATTTCCCATTTCCTTGCATAAAAAATACTCCATTATGATTATTATTGGTAGGGTTAATGTTGTTTACAACATTATCATGAACCAAATAGTCTTGAACATTTGAAAATGAACATACAGTACCCGCATTAGTATTTTGAAAAGTATTGAAAGCAATTTCAACATCTTTAAAGAAACCAGAGTCCTCTCCGGTATCCTTATTTAGTGCCCCGCCAAAAACCATTGTTCCGGTATTATCAAATAAACAATTTAGAACTTTGAAGTTTTCTGTACGAGTATCAGCAGAACCTGTATATTTTAAAGTAGAATTTTCAGATGTGATAACGTAATCTCCAACATTTTTAAAGCTTAAGCTTTTTAAAGTTAAATAATTCATCTTACCGTTTAACCGGAAAGCCCTAAATGCTATGTTTTCAAAATTAAATCCATAAGCAATACCATCAGTATTATCTCCAGATATTGTAACATAATTAAGGTTTTCGGTAGTCATTATTTCACTAATGTTTACCAGTCCATCATTTTTAATTACAATAGGTTGAGTTGAAGAACCAGTGATATTAGAAATCGTTATAGTTTTATATGAACCTGCTTTTACTTTTACCAACTTAATATTAGTAAAATCCATTGATTTTCCATCAATTACTAAATTACCCGAGCCTGTTCCAACTGAATAGAAAGGGATAATTGGAGAAGTTGGAGTTGTTGGGGGTGTAGGAACTATAGTAACTGGAGTTTCCTGGGCTATTTCTACAGGTGTCTCGGTTTTTTTGCATGCTGCAAATAGGATTATAAGCACGGATAAAAAAAGGTGCATTTGATTTTTTTTCGTCATTAAGTATCTCTAAATATAATGGATAATTTGTTTGTTATGTCTTAAACGACAATTGTAATAAATATTATACACAATTTTTAAAATGAACAAAAACAATTTATTGATTACTTTGTTGACAAAAGTCAAAAATCTACCCCTAAGGATTATCAAAAGGCATAACTCGTTAAAATTATATAAAAGAAATAAAATAATATGACTTTATTATGATATTCTTTGATTGCTTAACTTAATTTGATGTAAAGTGTTCATTATGTGAGTTTTATTCAATTTTATTAGAGTTTTATGATTGAGTTTGTATGATTAAAATGTCGTAAAAAACAATTTTTGTTGGAATTAACATCCTTTTTTCATAGGTTGCATTTTTGTTAAAAAAATTAGTTTTATTTTAATCTATGCATCTATTCTTTCTTTTGAAAGAAGATTCTATCTCAAACTTTTTCTTTCAGTATAAAGTAATTACCTTGCGGTATCAAATCTGAAAACCCCTCACTCTATTATGGTCGAAAAAGTTGAACATAATAATGCCTTACTGGCAATTATTATAAGGTCCAATTATCAAAAAGAAGGAATATCTTTTTTTACCCCCGATGATTTTTCGCAACAATTGGGTTATATGAATAGGAAAAAAGGATATATTATTGATCCTCACGTTCATAGATTAGTCGAAAGAAAAGTTACCCTAACGCAAGAGGTTTTGTATGTTAAAACAGGGAAAGTTCTAGTTAACTTTTATGATAATGACAAAAACTACCTAGAAGCTCGAATTATTGAGACTGGAGACGTTATATTGTTAGCGGATGGCGGACATGGCTTTGAAATGCTTGAAGATTCTGAAATGATCGAGATTAAGCAAGGCCCATACGTTGGTGAAGAGGATAAAGTAAGATTTAAGCATTAATTATGAGTGGAAACTTTAATGCCTATAGTTCTTATTACGATCTTATATATAAGGATAAAGATTATGTTGGTGAATCGGAATATATTCTAAATCTACTTAAAACGTATGGCAATAATGTACAAACAGTTGTCGAATTTGGATCTGGTACGGGTAAACATGCATTGCTTTTTTGCCAAAATGGTCTTTCTGTGGTTGGGGTAGAACCAAGTCAAGAAATGCTAAATATCGCTAATAACAATAGTCATCCTAATCTTTCCTTTAAACTAGATACAATTGCAACTTACAAAAGTGATAATCGTTATGATGCAGCACTCTCGCTATTTCATGTAATTAGTTATCTTAATACAAATAAGGAGCTTAGAGAGGCATTTGAAAATGTAAATAAACATTTAAAAGAAGGTGGGTTATTTATATTTGATGTTTGGTATAGCGCAGCCGTTTTAAATCTAGTTCCAGAGAAGCGCACTAAAACTATAGAAAATGATCTGATTCAGGTTGTTAGGTACGCCAACCCGATTAATCATTGGAATAAAAACATTATCGATGTAAATTACGATATCGAGATTACTGAAAAAAATGACAAGTTAAAGCATCATATTAAGGAAACTCATTCAATGAGGCATTTTAGCATCCCCGAAATCGAAATGTTGGCTCATGTTGCTGGTTTCCAGATTCTACACACTGAAGAATTTGGTACCTCGAATTTACCTGGCCCTCAAACCTGGGGTGTTTGCTTTGTATTAAAGAAACTATAAATTAACTTACTTAAATGAATTTCATACCTGTTAACGTTCCCTTATTAAATGGTAATGAATTAAAATACCTCACAGAATGTATAGAAACTGGCTGGATTAGCAGTGAGGGGCCATTTATTTCAAGATTTGAAGACGAATTTTCCAAATATATTGGAATGGCCTACGGAATAGCTGTTAGCAATGGTTCTGCTGCTTTAGATGTTGCCATTAAAGCCTTAGGAATTACTAAAGGTGATGAAGTAATAATGCCAAGTTTCACAATAATCTCTCCAGCACAATCCTTGGTTACGGTAGACGCCATCCCAGTACTTGTGGATAATGATCCACTTACTTGGAATATGGATGTACAGGCAATTGAGAAAAAAATAACGAGCAAAACCAAAGCAATTTTGATTGTTCATATCTACGGTTTGCCTGTAGATTTAAATCCTATTCTCGATCTGGCGAAGAAATACAACTTAAAAATTATAGAGGATGCGGCTGAAATGCATGGACAAACCTATAATGGGCAAAAATGCGGATCTTTTGGCGATATAAGTATTTTTAGTTTTTATCCAAATAAGCACATTACAACAGGCGAGGGAGGCATGATTTTAACTAATAATACAGACCTTTCGGAAAGATGTAAAAAATTAAGAAATCTTTGTTTTGAGCCAGATGGCCCCAGATTTGTACATCATGAAATTGGATGGAATTATCGCATGACGAATCTTCAAGCCGCACTTGGGGTAGCTCAATTAGAACAAATTGATGCATTTTTAATAAGAAAAAGGGAAATTGGGAAGTTCTATCACGAAAACCTTGCCTTCTTAGAATCAAAAGGTTTTCAATTGCCAACTGTTAAAACTGCCTATGCAGATAATATTTATTGGGTATTTGGAATGCTGGCTCCTTCTCCGCTTGAAAAGGAAAAGATAGTTGATGCTTTGAGTAAAAATAAAATAGCAACCCGTCCATTTTTTTGGTGTATGCATGAGCAACCTGTTTTTGAAAAAATGGGGCTGTTTAGTGGTGAAAGTTATCCTGTTGGAGAAAAAATGGCTAGAAATGGATTTTATTTGCCATCAGGATTAGGCATTACAAATGAGGAATTATTTAGGGTTGTAGCAGTTATAAAAAATGTATTCAAATAAACTTCGAGTTGGCGTTATTCTAGAAAACTATAAGAAGGAAGAGGGGGGGAAATTTTCTTATTATAGTACGTTGGTTGATGGGATTGCTAACTTTAATTTTGAAGATGGATTAGAGTTCGTTTTCGTAGCTTTTGATGCAGACTCTATTATTGGAAGCCCAACAAATACCTTTTGTTTTAACATTACCGAAATTGTTAAAAAGAAATATAAAATTCTAAGCATACTCCACACATTATCTAAATTTAAGATAATCAATCTTTTTTCTATAGTTTCTCAAATTCAAATTTCATATAATAAGAGGTTTAATCAAGAGGTTAAGTCCAAACTTGCTGAAAATAATATCGATTTAATTTATGCTTTAACTCCCTTTTTTAAAGATTTAAATTATCCAACTGTTACTACCCACTGGGACATTGGCCATAAAAGTATGTTCTCTTTTCCTGAAGTTACCAATGATGGAGAATTTGAGTTTAGAGAAGATTACTACCAAAAATATTTAGAAAAAGCTTTTGCGATAATATGCGAATCTGAAGCTGGAAAGCAAGAGCTATGTAAATATAAAAATATTAATACTAATCGAGTTTTTGTAGTTCCAATGTTTGCTGGGCATATTGTTGGTTTAAATGTGAGTAAAACAGAGCAACAAGTTTTTCTGGACAAATTTGGATTGACCAAAAACAAGTTTTTTATGTATCCTGCTCAATTTTGGGCGCATAAAAATCACTATAACCTAATTAGAGCTTTTTTATTACTGCATAAAAAATATCCTGAGCTTAAGCTTATTTTTTCTGGCAGTGATAAGGGTAACTTAGACTATATTATTGAAGTGGTTAAGTATTACGAAATAGAAAACAGCGTTATTTTTTGTGGTTTTATCAGTAACGAAGAATTGTTTAGTGCATATAAAAACTCAATTAGTTTAGTAATGCCGACACTTTTGGGTCCAACAAACATGCCTCTTTTAGAGGCTCGTGCATTGGGTTGTAAGGTTATATGTTCAGATTTAGAGGGGCATAGAGAAAGTTTGGGGGATTATCCTATGTATGTAAATCCTTTAAATTATGATGAAATATTTAAAGCTATGGAGCACTACTACCTAAGCGAGAGTATAGAAACACTTCAGGGGCAAGACGATGATTTTAATACATCAAACACAGCTCTTATCGAAATTAATAAAGTATTTAAAAATCTTTATGTAATCCGTAAAACCTTTTCTTCGAACTTTAAAATTAATAGAGTTTAATTAAGTTTTATGTATTTCAGCTTTAGTTGACTTTGTACATCATTAATAAAGTAGCTTTTTTCATAATTTAGACAAGCTATTTAGAGGTTTTTTGCCCAATTTTTAAGTGTTTTTAATGAAAAATTATGATAAGTGTTAAATTATTGAAATTCGATTATTATATTGTTTCAAATGATTATTATTGTGTAGCATAAATGATATATAAAAAGCGTTAACCATTATTTCTATTTGCGTTCATCATCTCCTATAAAATATCTACCAAAACAAACATTTATACAAAAATCCTTGTTTAATAATTAACACCCCTAACAACAATTCGTCCCTGAATGAAAAGTAAGAATATTGTCATAGCTCCTTGTGGGAATAAATCCCATTTATTTAAAAGTAGCTGGCTAAAAAATGAAGAAATAAGAGACTTTGATTTGTGTCTGCTTTTCTACCATGAAAATATTGATAACCCTGATTTGTACAAAAATATAGATCTATTTTATCATCTAAAAGATTTTAAATACATGATGTTACATAATCTTTTGGTGAATGTAAAACCTGAATTGCTAGAAGAATATGATCATTTTTATTTTCTTGATGATGATATTGACATTGACACAGTAGGTATTAATAAAATGTTTGAGCTAAGCAAAACATTTAATTCTAGTATTTCACAGGCTGCTTTATCTCATGATTCATTTTGTAGTTGGCCAATGTTTAAAAGACAAGACAACTGTTATTTGAGATATGTAGGACAGATTGAAGTTATGGCTCCGTTATTTAGTAAAGAAGCTTTGGTTAAATGTTTACCAAGTTTTACCGGTACGCTTTCTAGCTGGGGTCTTGATTCGGTTTGGTCGAAGATATTAAACTATGCAGAAGACAAAATGATTGTTTTTGACTCAGTTGAAATGAAGCATACTTTGCCTGTAGGCGGTGGCGAATTATACACTAAATTGGGTGTAGATCCTTATGTAGAGTGGCGGGAAATAACATCGAAATATGGTGCGAAGCTTCACAATTATATAGAATACGGGAGATTAGTTTTGCATCACATTAACAATGATAAGTTATACAGCCTGCAAAATTTTATAAAAGAAAATTTTGTTCTATTAAAGAGGAAGGTTAATGATTATAACATTTTATCAAGACTTAAGCTTAAATCTTAACCTACTTTTTTAGAAACCTATTGATAAAAAGTTTGGAATAAAAATATGGTGTCATTATTGGGTTATCATCTTTAAGATGCGCTTTAGCCGTTTTATGAAGATGATAACCTGCATCTATTGTAGCGGTTTTGTTTGCTCCATCAGAATGGAAAATACCTAAAATTTCATTAATCTTAGTTATCTTGAAGTTTTTATAGGCTTTTAATAAAAACCACATATCCATAGCATAGTGCTCATCTATTGGGAATTTGCCAATGGTTTCTTGCACTTTTCTTTTATAGAAATAACTTACAGGGTTATTTGGAAATAGATTTAACCAATATAAAAGGATCTTATTGTATTGGTGTGATGGAACTCTTCTTAGTGTTTCTGTTTCTGTTTTAAAAAGCAAATCTCCAACAACCATATCGGTATCCGGATTGGCTTTAAAAGCGCTGATAATATTTTCGAAGGCGTTAGGCAAAAATTCATCATCTGCATTTAGATAAACAATAATATCTCCGGTACTTCTTGCAAATGCTTTATTCATGGCGTCGGATTGACCATGATCTGGTTCTGAAATAAAATTTATGAACGAATAATTCTTTACAATATCTTTTGTATTATCGGTAGAGTTACCATCAGCAATAATATACTCGTAGTTTTTGAAACCCTGATTAATTACACTATCTATTGCTCTTTTTAAATATTTACCAGAGTTATAGCTTGGTGTTAAAATGCTTATCTTCATCTTAATATTCGTTTTCCTCTAATTCTAGGGCTTATCCCTTGTCATCAATCATATCTAATATCTTGGAATCTTGATCAGAGTCGAATTTTCTAGCAAAAAGGTTATCAGAGTTTTTTAAGCGCTCGAAATCTTCTGTTGTTAGTAACTTTGGGTGTGCATTTCCTTCAGACCAATCTATATATCTAAGATTATTATTGATTGTTTTATTCTTGTATTTAGAATTCATTATTAATGATGGAATTACAAATTCATCTGTACCCCAACAATATTTTAAAAATGTTTTTAATTTTCTATCCTTGGCAATATTGTCGGTTATTTCCACAGCGCATTCGCCATTAATAGTCCACCATGTAGATTTGCTTCCTCCATAAAGCTGCATCTCCACTGGGAATTTTCTTTTTGGTGCTACTTTATTTAAAATTCTTTCAAAAAAATACTTCCATTTAAAATTAAAATCTGTTAAATGATATTTCTCGAATCTAGATCTTGCAGATACCCACCATTCTGATTCATTTGATTCTTCATAGGAGATAAAATTAGTTCCAACATGCAATGATAGATAATTATAAATGCTTTCGGCATTATTTAAAGGATAATCTTGTGCACTAAGTAGATTTATAAAATCATATTTTACACTTTGGTTTGCAACTTCTTCTAGCGCAGCTATAATACCTCTTGATAGGCTATTGCCTCCCCAATTACATTTTACTCTGTTTTTTATAAAATAAACATTCTTCAAATCCCTTATTATACTAAAATTTTCAATTGGAACTTTTGCGTCAACATGTATAAAAATATCTGTTTTTGGGTGTTCCAATCTCTTTATTAATCTTAATAACTGATCAGGGTTTTTGTGAACCATTATTATATGTGCAATGCGCATATGATTATTTGGGATGATTTATAATTGAAAATTTAGAGATATTACTAACATATAAAATTAGAATAAAATTATATTATTTTATCTTTTATTTACGCTCAAGCAAATATACGGTTACATCTTTGCTACGGTATATTTTTATGGGCTTATATGTTTTTAAAAACTCATTAATTAGATGTTGGGTTGGAGTAGATTTTTTTTCATAATACCATTTAGGTTCATCTATTTTATCTCCAATATCAGTTAAAAACTGTGTATTGTAAACCACCCAAACTCGCTTATTGTTTGAGAATTTATTAAAATCGACATTTAGTTTTTGATAATAGTCAACAAAACCTGTTGAGGCAAGTCTTAAGTCTGTTCCTTCAATTGCGGTAAACCGGAAATTATACATTTTCTTGTATAATTTATAACCAGGTAAATCATTCCAGTAGATATAAACAGCATCGTTGATTTTATATCTTTCATTAATAAATTGAAGTGATTCTCTTTGAAATGATTTTTTGTGGCTGTAAAAATTTTCAGGATAAATGACGCTAGATATTGCACCTGTTAATGGACCTATTAGTAACAGTATAAATAATAGAAAAGATGTAAATCTTAATTTGAATTTATCTGTAATAAAACTTAAGCCTGATGCTATAAAAATTATAAATACGGGCGATATAAAAACCCAAAATCGTTCTGTAAGCGGATATAATTCAATCCCAGAAGCTAAGAACATCAAAACAATGGGAAATAACAAAATTACTGACTTGGAAGCATTCCTTTTAAAAAATGCGAATATCCCTAAACCAAATAAAATAATTGGCAGAAAGGGCATTTTTAAGACCATATTTAAAGCTTGATGTGAGGAAACACCGCTGAAATTCCACAGTAAACCTAAAGGATAATCCATCATTCTGTAAAGATTTGTGGCGAACCATTTTACGTCTTCAACTGATTTAGGTGGAAAAGGCATAAAATTTTGATAGGCTCTAAACCAATAAGCAATCCATTGCGACTCTGCATGCTTATGGGTAAATAAGAAGTAATTTAAAACAAAACTTAGCAACCAAAGTGAGAATGGGATTAGGCTTACAAAAAATATTTTCCACTCTTTTTTGATTAGATAAATAAGGCTTAGGCCAATTCCAAATCCAGCAAGAATAAATATTGAAGAGTAAGAAAACCAAAGAATTATTGAGCCTAAAATACCCCACGTAAACAAATCTTTAATCTCATTTCGATCTTTATATTTTATTAGAAAGTTAAAGCATAAAATGGTACCTAAAAGTTCGGTAGAATATTGTTTTATTTCTACACTATGATATATTATTGCTGGTGATAAACACAAAATCCCAACCGCTAGAATTGCGGGAATATCTTTTAAAAAATATTTAGCAATTGGAACAAATAAAATCGTTGAAAGAAAACCACAGATAAGAGGAAATAACCTAAGCGATATTTCATTTTTTCCGAATAGATTTACAAAAAACTTTACAAATAATAAAAAGCCAATTGGTGCTTTTTGCTGATAATCTAATGGGCCTGTAATTAACTGGCTATAATTCATTTTTATTAAACTTGATGAAAGATATACTTCATCCATCCATAAAGAACGGTTATAAAAAAAATGAAATAACCTAATGGCAAAGCCTAGCAAAATAAAGATTACCAAAAGGACATTAAGGCGCTGATTTTTAAACAAAAAAGCCTTGAGAGTTGTACGCATTTATTGGGATTAACTGTTTGCAATATCGGATTTTTTAATAATTTTACCTTATAAATAATTGCTTTGATAAATCCTATTACTGAAAATTTAGAATTAGTCATTTTTGATGTTGATGGAACGCTTTATGATCAATCTAAATTAAGAAGTAAGATGTTGCTCGCCTTGCTATCTTATTACTTTTTAAGGCCATGGAAATTTAGCGAACTCTTAATTTTATATCATTTCAGAAAAGAACGAGAGAAAAGGGCGGGAGAGGAAATTGTAGATTTACAAAACGAACAGTTTGTATGGTGTGCTAAAAAAACAAACTATTCAGTAAAAAAAATAAAGGCTGTTATTGAAAAATGGATATTTAATTTTCCTAATAAATATTTAAAAGATTGTATATATCCTGATGTTGACACATTTTTTAAAGAATTAAAAAAAAATAACATTCTGATCGCTATTTATTCGGATTATGATGCTGGTTTAAAAATGCAAAGTATGGGTTTAAAAGCAGACCTTCTAGTAAGTTCTACTGATGAAAACATAAACGCAATGAAGCCATTGCCAAATGGATTAAATTATATCTTTTCGGCTTTAGCGATAAAAAATAAAACAAATTGTATATTTATAGGAGATCGCCAGGAGTTAGACGGTAGATGTGCTGAAATTGCTGGTGTTCCTTTTTTATTAATTGATAAACCACAAGCTAATAATTTTTATAAATCTCTCTCAAAAACTTTGCTTAACGTAAGTTAGGTCATCCCTATTATGACAGATAAATTCACGTTGTCTGATGATACATTTTCATCAGAGGATACCTCATCCGCTAGAGAGATGCGCCCTGCGTCTCTTAAAGAATATATTGCAATTGCCAGACCAGATAACTGGGTTAAAAATTTATTTATGTTTCCAGGTATGCTTTTTGCCTTATCTGTATTTCATACGCCTTTTACATTAGATTTGATTTTTAAGGTTTTTATTGGTGTTATTAGTATCTGTTTAATCGCATCTGCTAATTATGTTATTAACGAATATCTCGACGCGGGCTTTGATAAATATCACCCACTAAAGAATAATCGCTCATCCGTAATTACAATTATAAACCCAAAAATTGTTTACAGCGAGTACACCGTTTTGGCTATAATAGGGCTATCGTTAGCCTTTATGGTTTCAATTAAATTTCTTGCAATTGCATCGCTCTTGTTAATAATGGGCATCATTTATAATGTAAAACCCTTTAGAAGTAAAGACCGAGTTTTTTTAGATGTTTTAAGCGAGTCTGTTAATAATCCAATAAGATTTGCCGCAGGCTGGTTTATCTTCAGCCCGGCTTTAGGGATTCCAAATAGTAAGTGGGATTTGAATTGGATAAATACTTTTCCTCCCGTTAGCATAATCTTGGCTTATTGGATGGGTGGAGCTTTCCTTATGGCAACCAAAAGATTTGCAGAATTTAGGTTAATAGACAACCCCCACCTAGCTGGCCTTTACCGAAAATCTTTTAAAATTTACACGGAAAATAGTTTACTCGTATCGATGTTTTTTTATGCGATAACCTGCGCTTTTTTTATGGGGATATTTTTAGTGAAAGATAGAATTGAGCTTTTAATTAGCTTCCCGTTTTTTGCATTGTTGTTTTCGTGGTATTTAAGAATTGGCTTACTTAATGATTCGCCAGTACAAGGATCAGAAAAATTATATACCAGAAAGTGGTTTATGTTATACTTAGTTCTTTTCACCATTTTACTTTGTGGCTTAATGTTTATTGACATTCCATGGTTACATTGGTTTTTGAAAAATGCAAACAATTATTAATTAATAAGCGTGGTTAAGAGCAAATGAAAAGAGATTATTATGATTTAGTTGTAGTAGGTACGGGCTTCGCTTCAAGTTTTTTTTTAAAGAAATATCTATCAAAAGCAAAGCGTGATCAAAAGATTCTTGTTTTAGAGAGAGGACATTTTTATCCACATGAAGAAAGACTGAAGGCAAAAAGAAAAGAACATACCGATTATGAAAAGTATGAAGAGCCCTGGGAAAAGGCTATAAATAATAATAGTCCATACAAGAAGTGGCCATTTACAACTGGCTTGGGTGGCTGTTCAAACTGCTGGTGGGGCTGTACACCAAGGTTTATGCCTTCTGATTTTAAAATGAAAACACTTTACGGCGTTGGTGAAGATTGGCCGATTGATTATAATGATTTAGACCCTTACTATTACGAAGCCGAAGAATTAATGCATGTTTCCGGTCCTGAAGGAACACCATTTCCAAGAGTGGGAAAATATCCATTACCCGCACATGAATTTAGTATAGTAGATAAGATTCTCCATAAAACATACGGGAACAAATATATCAGTCAACCCACGGCAAGAGCCAGTAGAAGTACTGTTGGAAGAAACAGATGCATGACTTCGAGTACTTGTGATACTTGCCCTGTTAATGCGAAATTTACAATAGAAAATTCAAATCTTGGTGTTTACGAAGATGACCGAGTGGAGTTGGTTTATGGCGCACAAGTTTATAGTTTAGAATTATCTGGCGATGTTGTAAAGAAAGTGCACTTTATTCAAGATGGGAAAGAGCAAAGTATTGGTGGCGAGGTTATCGTTTTGGGCGCTAATCCATTTTTTAATTCTAATATTTTACAAAATGCCGGGGATAAAAATCCATTTGTAGGGAAAGGTGTAGGAGAACAATTAGGCGTGCAGGTACTGATCTATTTGGATAATATGAGTAATGCAGGAGGAAGTACATGGGTAAATGCCAATGGTTATATGCTTTATGATGGCGCACATAGAAAAGATTTTGCTGCATGTTTAATGGAAGTGAGCAACGCACCATATTATATTCGTTTGGAGAGAGGAAAATATTTAAATATAGCCAGCTTCCGTTTATTGTTTGAAGACATCCCACTGGATAATAATTATGTTAAAAACACATCTAATAAGTTGGTGCCTGATGTTTTTCATACAAAACGATCTGATTATACACTAAAAGCATTAGAGAATATGAAGAAAAAACTGCCTGATATTTTATCTTGCTTACCAGTAGAAAAGCTTAAGTTCTTAGATCCTTTTCCAAATGAAGGACACATAATTGGGGGAACTAGAATGAGTAAAGATTCTGCATCAGGCGTGGTAGATAAGCATATGGTGCATCATCAATATAGAAATTTATTTGTTTTAGGCGCTGGCGCATTTACAACATATAGTGCTTCAAATCCAACATTAACCCTTTCTGCCATGTCGTTATTTGCTGCCGATAAAGTGTTTTAATATGAACAGAAGAAAGTTTTTAATATTATCTGGCGTTGCAGTTGGAGGAGTTGCAATACCCGCATCGGTATTTTTTGTTTCTGGGACAATAAAAAATTATGCAGTTTTATTTATTGAAAGGGAATTAAGTTACTTAAAATTGGAGCCCGGAAGCGTAGCAAAATATGTAGATGATCGCTTCGATGGAACGAATAATCTTATGGATAGGGTAAAGTGGAAGGCCATGTATTATTTAAATGTGAGCTGGAAAAGTTCAGATCAAATTTTAGAGCTTATTAAATACTACCTTCTATCGAGCGATTTCTTTATTAATAAAATGGACGAAAGTAAAATGGTTAGCTATTTAGGTTTATATAGCCCTTATAAAAGCCCCGTACCTAACCCCTTTGCCTATACCTTACATCCACCTATAGAAATTAAGAACGCTTAGCTTTAAACTTATCTATAATTTTAGTTCTAAATGATTTCATAAAAACGATTGGCATTGCTTTAAAAGTGTACACAACATCTAATTTAAAAGATCTTCTCAATAATTTAATGGCATGAGCAAACTCGAATTCGCGAAGAAAATTATGCTTTGCAAGTTCTACCAAGCTTACCATATAGCGTTTTTGAAAAATTCTAAGTTCATTTTTTCTAAGAACGTTTTTAAATTTTTCTATTTTAATTTCTAAATCAGCAATGTATAAAAATTCCAATATTTCACTTCTCTTCCGTCCGTCATATACATTTATCTGATCTAACCTTTTTAGCCAAAGCCGATCTAAAGTATAAGCAACACTGCTTTTTTTAGATAAAATAGTTTCCAGATAAAGGCACCAATCATCTCCAATATGTATTCTTTCGTCCCATCCGGAAATTATAGATGATTTTCTCATAATTACGGAGGAAGAAGGAGACGGACAGGTATCGATATAAAGTTCCCTTAGTTCGTCACTTTCCAAGTTTACCCAATCATTTTTAACTTTATTATTGTATGGAATTAATGAATCATCGTTCCTTAAAAAATCTATAACTTTTCCATCAGTAGTTTGTTGATCCCAGTTAGTGAAAACAAAATCAAGATTTTCTGCTTCAAGTTTTTCTACACAACGACGCAAAAAATCAGGATACCAGATGTCATCAGAATCAAGCGTTGCAATAATAGAGCCTTTAGAATGTTTAAAGCCTAAGTTTCTGGCAGACGCCTGACCACCATTTTTTTTATAATAGTATTCGACGGTAGGATATCTTTTTAAAATTTCTACCGTATGATCAGTAGAACCATCATCTATAATTAAGATTTGAACATATGGGTGAGTTTGATTTATAACGCTTTCAATTGCATCAGGTAACTTATCGGCTCTGTTGTAAGTGGGAATAATAACGGTAACTAAATTGGATGGGATGATCATTAGGGAGGATGAAAGTTTGGATGCGCTTAAGTATTTATGTATTGCTTGTATTTCATAATTTGATTGCTTAGATGCTAACTATTAGAGGGATATTTTCTAATGATCATTCTAATAAAATAGCGAAAATCTTTTAGGAATAAAATTAATTTTTGATGGAATAAAATAAGATGTAAGCAAAAAATGAGCCAAGCATATGGGTTATTTATGGCTTGGGCTAAAAGTAGTGAAATTGGTGCAAAAACTAAATAAAAATCGTTCATTAGTAATTCGTAAGGCTCAGAAACAGGACAAATAATGATGCAGATTTTGTATTTAAAAGCCAATTTTCTTATAAAAACCAGTACACAATAGGAAATTATTGCTAAGAAGATCCAAATATTGAAAATATAAGATAATATGGTAATCAATGCTATAATTTCTATTGTTAAAATGATTCTTTCTTGAGTTTTAAAATTCTCTGGCATAATTGCTACAGCAAAAGTTTTTGTATTTGATAAGATATCGTTTTCTCTATCGAAATATTGATGCCATAGAATGCCACGCAATCCATAAGATAAAGACCAAATTCCTATTGCGGAGATCCAAATCATATCGAGATCAGATTTGCAAAAAAAGATCAGATTTGTTGTAATAAGCAATGATGGGAAAAAGTGTGCGCCCATTGCATCGCACATCGGACCCAAGAAACCTCTTTTTTTTAGCCTAATTGGAGGAACAGAATAGAGAGTAAAAACTAAATAAGCAAGAATATAAAAGGTTAAAGAAATTACATCAGGATATATTAAGTAGCCAAAAATGAAACCAAGCAAAATACATATAGCTAAAATAATAGCTCTCCAGAAAGGGGGAACTTTGGCCATTCGGTTGTTTTTGCCGGCAATTTCATCCTCTTTTATATCCGTTATATCATTTATTACGCTTACATAAATTGCGCCTACAACAATTGCGCCCAATAAAAAAAGGATTTGTAGTCCTACTTTTTCTATTGGATAGCCATTAAAAGTTACTGTGGCATAACCAACGAATAAAAGTGGTACCAGTTTATATTCCCACCATTCGCCATATCTGGTAAACTTTAATAAATTCATAAGTTTTTAAATTAAAGTTGCATTTCTATAACTTACTAATGCCTCAATGCAGTGAGCGGTAATTATTTCTTCCGATCCCCAGCCAACTACCTTGGAAGGGCCTGAGTAATAAAATATATGTCTTTTCCAATAGCCTGATTTAGATTGCATATTTAATAAAGTACAAACAGCCTTTTCTAAATGCAAATCGATATGCTTTAAATTAATTAAAGTTGATATAGCTAAAGCGTTTTCAAATGCATTATTGCCAAATCCTCCATCTGTATTTTTTAATTTGTAAATTTTCGAAATTATTTTGTCTCTAACCGGCTCTAATTCTTTTATGGTTAAATAGTTTCTGGAAACGAAGTAATAAAATGCAAAGGGATTTTTATACCATTTATCTGTTGTTTCTTCATCGTTATTATTAATTATCTCTATTAAGTAGTTAATTATTGGCTTTGTTATTTCGTTTAAACCCAAATAAAATAATATGTTCGCATTAACAATTGCATCTACATCATTTCGCTTAACTTCATGTCGAGACCAAAACGCGAGGGAATCTATTGGTCTTTTCAGCTCTCTTCCAGTTACTTTCCAATAATTTAGGTCTTTGTTTAGAGATGGTCTTAAAACAATCCAAGTATAAAAAAGTCCTTTACTATTTCTACTTCCGCTAAAAATTTTTGAGTTATCAGGAAAATTGATGCCTAGATCTCTCAGTGCATAAGAAACAATTGCGGTATCATCTAAATCCGCAGGGGAATATTTAAACAATGGATTCCATTTTGTGTAATAACTCCAAACCCCTCCACGCATCATTTGATATTGCAAAAAACCTGTAGTTAGGCCTAATATCTTTTTTACTTTAGGCAAATCTTTGATTTTTAACAAGCAACATGCTATTAACGCTGATGGAAAGACAGTGCTATCTGGAACGCACCATTCTTGCATTTCATCATCTGGAGCGTAATAGCAACAAAATTCTCCGTTAGGAAATTGATGTTCATACAGGTAATCTATACCTTTTTCAATTGCATCATCAATTTTACCAATCAAATCATTACCAGTTTTCTCCATTTATTGATTTTTAGCTATTTGCTATTTAAAGTTTCTGTAACTAAATCGGCGAATATTTTCTCTGGTTTTTTGGGTAAGGTTTTGCTTATATATTCCGCAGATTTTAGGCCCATTGTTTCCCATTCATCTCTCTTTTTCCAAGCTCTTTCCATAGCCTCTTCAAAATCTTTTTCGTTGCACTCACCAATAAAACCAGTAATTCCTTCTTCCAGTACCTCAGCATTTCCTCCGGCATTGGTAACGATTGATACCCTACCTAAAGACATTGCCTCGATTATTGTTAGGGGTAAGCCCTCACTTCTAGATGGCAAAATTAACGCATGGTGATGGTTCCAAATTTCTTTTAAATCTCCATTAAACCCTCCGAAAGAAATATTTTGAATATTTAATAGTTTAGCCATTTCCGAAATCCCATCCTTATCTGGTCCTTTGCCTATAAACGAGACTGAAATATTTCTCTCTCTCCACTTTGGTTGATTTAAAATTCTCAGTAAAATATCCTGCCCTTTATCAATTACAAACAAACGACCAATGCAAGCCAGCTTAAAGCCTTTAGAAATATCTGGATAGGGTTGAGGATTTATTTCAACCTTTACGGGATTAATAACTAGATCACTATTTGTTAATCTAATTCCAAATTGTTCCTCGGTTAAATTTAGATTGTGTTGTGAAACGAAGAGACATTTTTTTGCCTTTAATAAAGTTTCTCGCATAAAGTTACGATCACTTTCGGCAGGCCAATAAAAATCTACAGCTTTATGGCAAACTATAATATAGGGGATATTTAATTTTAGGCATTCATAAGCATAGGCTAAACCATCAAAATTTATTCCTTGAGAAATAATGGCAAACCCGGGTTTGTTTTTCTTTAAATGTTTAGCCAGTTGGTTTGCAACACGATTTGGCTGGTAGCGATTGATTTTTAACTTTCCACTAAACTGATAAATTAAATCGGTAAGTTTTAAGTAAACAGATTTTGATAAACTGGTTTGAGGCCATAATTCTTTTAAGACTATATTTCTATCAATCAGTTTAATAAATTCAGGATGATCTTTATTGATTTCATTCTTGTAAACTGTTATATTCGAAATTCCATTATCTAAAAGATAGGGAATGCTTTTTGCCCACAACTCTTCGCTTCCTCCCCAATCGTCAAAGCAACAGGTTATTATCGCTAATTTTTTTTTATTTTCAGCCATAATTAAATCGAAGGGTTTGGTGTTTTAAACAGCTTTGCATAATCACCTTCCATATTTAGCAGTTCTTCATCTGTTCCATGTTGCAGTATTGTACCTCCAGATAGTACGTAAATATAATCGGCATGTTTTATAGCCGAATGCCTATGGCTAATAATAACGGCACTTCTATTACTTATTCTTTTTCGGAAAGAATCATAAAGTTCTTTTTCTGCAACAGCATCCAATGCACTTGTAGCCTCATCAAAAATCAATATTCTTGCCGAGCTAAACAATGCCCGGGCAATTGCAAGTTTTTGCCATTGACCAATGCTTACCTCATGGCCATCTTCAAATAAACGACCCATCATAGTTTTATATTGATTGGGAAATTCTTCCACAAAACTGTGTGCTCCAGATTTTTTAGATGCATCGACAATGTCTTCTTCTGAATAGGGTTTTGAAATATTCCCGAATCGGATGTTATCCTCTGCACTAACATTATACTTTGAAAAATCTTGGAATACTGGACTTACCTGGTTTCGGTAATCTGCATCATCAAGTTCATTAATATTAACTTCACCTAGGGTTATTTCTCCTAAATTTGGTTTGTATAATTTGCATAAAAGCTTAATCAAAGTTGATTTACCTGCTCCATTTAATCCCACAATCGCTATAATTTTACCAGCAGGAATTTTTAAATCTATATTGGTTAAAGTAGGCTTATTAGAATGCGGGTAGGTAAAGGATACATTTCTCAGTTCTAAATCTAAATCCTGACTTTCTACCATTGCCTTAGAGCTGTTAAGAGCTGTTTCCTCAGTTTTTAAATCGAACAGTTCGAATATGCTGTTGATAAAAATATTGTTGTGATAAAGAATGGAGATACCTGAAGAAATATTTTGAATCAGTGTAAAAGATTGAGGAAATATGACTAGAAAAAGTACAATATCGCCAACGCTTGTTGTACCTCTAACGGTTCCAACAGCTATATATCCAATACAAGCGAAGAAACCCATACTAGCCATTGAGGTTGTCACAATTTCACTTAATGTTCTTTTATATGATAATTTAAGATTTTGCTGAAAAACCTCGACACGAATTTTTTTGTAAAGATTGTTTAGATAATCGCCTAAACCAAAAGCCCTTATTTCTTTCGCAGATACATCTGATGTAAGTAAATTACTTAAGTACGCAGATTTTCTTTCTAAAGGTGTGTGTTTTATTCTCCATAAATTTTGTTTGTTGGCAAAATATATCCTAACAAAAAGAGTAGGCAAAACAAATACAACTAATAGAGGAAGAAGTACCCAGTTTATAGTAAAAATTAGAGAGCCAACTGCGGCTAGGTTTAATATGTTCTTAGCGATTTCTAGCATAGTTGTAATCACTAAGTTTGGCCGATCAGAACCTGCTTCTTTTGCCCTGCTTAAAACATCATAATAATCTGGACTTTCAAAATAGGAAAGTTCTAGAGAAATGGCTGTTAAATGTATTTTTTCATCAATATAATGTGCAACTCGAGTTGCTTGTATCTCAGTTATGTAAGCTGAAATAGCTTTAGCAATTGCATAGCCAATGGCTAATACAGCTGCTATAACAACATATTTTATAACATCTCTGTCAGAATTTTTATCTGAAAAATTGATATGCGATATTTTATCGACTAATATTTTGAGCGCATATATGGAGCCTAGAAATAAAATTGTTTCGGCCAAGATCATTACAACCGAAAAAATAAGCCAACCTTTTGCTGCTTTTAAAACTAAAAGAAGAGTTTTTTTTAGATTGAGATTTGTTGTTAGTTTTTTTACTTTTTCGCTAAAAGTGTTGATCATTTAGGGTTTTTGAGATACAGTATAATACAATAGGAGATGTTGTTTAATTAAACAAATTACAACACCATAAAGGTAAATATTTTAGGCTAAAAAATTAAGAAATAATCAGGTATTAACTTAAAGATCAACTTGTGTTTTAATTTTTTTAGTAATTTATTTATCTTATTCCTTTTTTAGAGTTATTGCGAATATTCTCTAATAATTTTAGCGTGATTTTATTAGTTTTATAATATTGTAGCCAAGATTCATTACTTTTACTTCAAAATGAATCCCGTTTCAATTATTACAGTAAATTTCAATCAGTATCAGGTAAATATCGATTTTTTGGAATCGATAAAACTGTCTAATTTCAAATCCCCAATAGAGGTTATTTTTGTCGATAATGGAAGTTTGATAGAGCATGAAAAGGAATATAAACAGATTTACCCTGAACTGATTTATATGCGATCTGATAAAAACTTAGGCTTTGCCGGTGGAAATAACTTAGGCATTAAAGCGGCCACTGGTAAGTATCTTTTATTACTAAATAACGATACAGAAATTACCGAAAACCTGATTGATGTTTTAGTAAATGAAATGGAAGCCAACCCCGAAATTGGTTTAATTTCTCCTTTAATTTTATATTTTGATCAACCCAAAACGATTCAGTATGCGGGTTTTTCAGAAATGAACTATCTAACTTGTAGAAATGAGGGCATTGGTAATATGCAGATGAACAATGGTCAATATGATCAAGACAGTAGAGAAACTGGATACTGCCACGGGGCTGCTATGATGTGTAGAAGGGCTGATTTGGAAGCTGTTGGCTTAATGGCAGAAGAATTTTTTCTCTATTACGAAGAATTAGATTGGTGTGAGAAGTTTAAAAAACAAGGAAAAAAAATCTGGTTTACAGGGAAAAGCAAAATTTACCATAAAGAATCTATGAGTGTTGGTAAAGAAAGTAAGATTAAAACTTACTTTATGACACGGAACAGAATGCTTTTTATAAGGCGCAACACAGGTTTATTAAATACGACGTGCTTCAGTTTGTATTATATATTAATGGTTTGTAGTAGAGATACACTTTCCTATTTATCCAAAGGCAGAAAGGATCTTATAAAATATATTTACAAAGGATTATTCTGGAATTTCACTAACTCAAAAAACAGTAAAAATTTAGGTTTTAAAATTTAATATAGATGATCATAGCGCTCTGGATTGCACTTTTTTTAATTGTTTACACATTTGTTGGGTATGGCTTTTTGCTCTATTTAATCATTCGAATTAAAAGAATATTCAAAAAACCTGTTAAATTTCAATACAGTGAAAATTTACCAACGGTAACTTTATTGATTGCAGCTTGGAATGAGGAAGGCATAATTTTGGAAAAAATTAAAAATACCCTGATCCTTGATTATCCTACAGATAAGATTCAGATTGTTTTTATTACAGATGGTTCGACTGATCAAACACCAGAATTGATTAGGCCATATACCGAAGTTTTGTTGTTGCATAACAATGAACGTACGGGGAAAATGGCGGCTATTAAGCGAGCAATTCCGTTTGCAACTGGGGAGATTATGATTTTTACAGATGCAAATACTTTCTTAAATAAAACAGCCATTAAAGAATTAGTTAAACATTATCAAAACGAAAAAGTAGGAGCGGTAGCAGGCGAAAAAAGAATTCTGGTTGATGAAAAAGCTGATGCAAGTTCTGCTGGCGAAGGTTTTTATTGGAAATATGAATCAATGCTTAAAAAATGGGATTACGAATTATATTCGAATGTTGGTGCAGCAGGCGAGTTATTCAGCATTAGAACAGCACTTTATCAGCCTGTGGAAAGTGATACAATAATTGATGATCATATGATTGCAATGCGAATTGCTGAGAATGGATATATTATTGCTTATGAGCCAGAGGCTTATGCAATGGAAACTGCTTCAGCAGACACAAAGGAGGAACTAAAAAGGAAAATTAGAATAGCTGCAGGTGGGATTCAATCTATTTTTAGGTTAAAAAAGGCCGCCAATCCTTTTAATTACCCTTTACTTACTTTTCAATATATCTCGCATAGGGTTTTAAGGTGGACAATTACACCGTTTTTACTGGTGCTGGCTTTTGTACTAAATATTTTAATTGTTGCTCAAACTAGTATATTCTTCTACCAAGTATTATTGTTTGCGCAGGTTGCATTTTACTTGCTAAGCCTTTTGGGGTTATTCTTCGAAAGAAGAAACATTAAAATTAAGGCATTTTTTATTCCTTATTACTTCTGTGTAATGAATTATGCTGTAGTGGCAGGAATTATTAGATATCTTAAAAAGAATCAGAGTGCAGCTTGGGAAAAATCAAAAAGAAAATAAATTTTAGTATCGCCAATAGTTAACGCTTAAATTCGAATGGCTAAGTACGGCCAAAGAGGCAATATAATTCTGATCAATAATAAAACTTTGGATTTGATAATCTAAGCCATTTCTAGAGATAGGATTGAGCAGACAAGCTATTTCCGAGAGGTTATCAACCAAACCTTCTCCAGTTGCTTTTAGTAAAGCTTCCTTTCTTGTCCAAAGATTATAGAATCTCAATAACTTATCTTCAGATTGGTTAATTACCTTAATTTCATTCAAATTAAAGCAGGTTTCTAATATCGGATCAAAATCGAAATCTTTCTTAATTAATTCAACATCAACCCCAATTGTTGATGTATTTATTGCAACCAATAAAATATTTCCACTGTGCGAAATGTTAAATTCAATATCATCTACAGCAAGCTTTTTATTTTCCTTATAATGAAAACGAATCCTTGATGGATCAGTTTCATTGGTAAATAGGCATAATGTTTTTCGAATAAAATATCTGCTGGTGATGTAGGTTATCTTGGAGTTATAGTGCTGATATTTTTCGCTTTTAGCTAATTCTTCGATGCTTAAAATGGATTTATAATCTTGTATTTCCTCAAAATATTTATCAATAAGAATGCTGAAAACATGAGTTTCCTTAGAATTTAAATCTTCTTCTTTGCTGAATTTTCTCCAAATAATATGGTCGATTAAGGGCTGATGCATTTGAGATCAATACCTATTTTGAATCTAATGTTTTCTGTAAAATTTCTGCAAATTCCTTATCATTTGGTGGGAAAAGAAATGTTTTATGGTCTCCGGGAACTTCGTGAATATTGATACCCTGTTTGGCATAATCTTTCCATCCTAAGTAAATGGGATCATCTAGAAAGTAAATTCTTTTCTTAACCCTAAACAAATCAACTTCTAAATCAATTGGTTTAATTCTATAACTATCATAGGCAACATCATAACTTCGAATAATTTCTGGATCATGAGTAAATACATCTTCTTTGGCAACGCTAGTTGTAAATTTATTTTTTATTTTATTTTTTGCTATTAAATATTGATAATCTAATGTCTCTTTAGGTTCAGTAGTTAATCTATTTAGCATAAAAGGAATTTTCTTCAACTGCCTCATTATTTTAAGAGCTATTTTATTTAGTCCAGTTTTTGAAGTGGGGTTGTAAGTATCAAATATCCCGAGCATTTCAATTTTCTTACCCATTTTTAGCAATTGATTTGCCATTTCGTAAGCAATTTTTCCGCCTAATGAATACCCCGCAATTAAATATGGTCCATCTGGATTTTGTTCCAAAATTTCGGAGATGTATTTGTTCGCTATTTCTTCAATTGTATAATAAAGTGTTGTTTCTCCGTTCAAACCTAAAGCTTGCAACGCATAAACGGGTTGTTCTGCATCTAAGTATTTAGACATTGATCTAAATACCAAAACATTTAAACCACCACCATGAATAAGATAAACGGGGTTTTTAGTCCCTGTAGTTTTTATTGGCACTAAAGAATCCCATCTTTTACCTTCACTCGGATTTAATTGGGTAGAAATTTTTTCTATTGTTGGATGATCAAATAAACTTGCAAGAGGAAGGCGTTTGCCTGTTTGCTTTTCAATCTCAATCATTACTTTGATCGCAATCATAGAGTGCCCACCAAGCTCAAAAAAATCATCTTTAATACTGATCTCATTTATTCCCAAGTGTTCAGACCATATTTTAGAAATCAATTCTTGTATGCCATTTTGCGGAGCCACAAAATTATTTTCGGTATGTAAGTCAATTAAAGTGGGCGAGGGAAGTAGCTTTCTATCTATTTTACCGTTTGATGTGAGTGGAATTTTATCAACCTTAACCAAAGTACGGGGAATCATATATTCCGGTAGCTGGCTTCTTAAAAACTGGATAATTTTTTCTTTATCAAGCTCACTTTCGCTAACTATGTATGCAATAAGTTGTTTATTATCTACGTCTGTTTCATCAACAATAACTGCAGACTGTTTCACATCTGGGTATTTTTGTAAAATATTTTGAATTTCTCCTAATTCAATTCTATTTCCCCTAATTTTTACTTGTTCATCTATCCGTCCTAAATATTGAATATGACCATTATCAAGCCATTTAACCAAATCTCCAGTTTTATATATTTTTTTGTGCTGGTTTTCTGAAAACGGATTATGAACGAAGGATTTATTTGTTAACTCTAAATTATTTAAATACCCTTCTGCAACGCCATCACCACCAATATATAATTCTCCAGGAACACCTACAGGAGAATATTTCATAGCGCTATTTAACACATAAACGGATGTATTAGAGAAGGGTTGACCAATTGGAACAGAACCATTGTAATCTTTAGTTTGATCAACAATATGAAGCAGTTTACCAATTGTTGTCTCTGTTGGGCCATAATGATTTATTATTTCACAGGTATTTTTTGCCTGCTTAATTAAATTAATAAATTCTTCTGGTAAGGATTCTCCACCAAACATTAGCGCCTTATTTGGTAATAGTGGCTGTTTCCCAAACATCAGATATTTCCAGTGCGATGGAACTATTTTTAAAAAGTCTATGCTATACTTTTTAAAATAATCATGAATATAGCTTACATCATTAAATCTATCTTTTGCAAATAAGTGAAGTTCTGCACCTAATGATAGTGCGCTATATAATGTTGTATTTCCTAAATCAGTAGATATTGCCGAGCCAAGGGCATAACTTTTACAATTACGTAATAATGGAAGTTTGTTGCTTAACCCAAAAAGGTAGTCGCTTAATGATTTATGACTGATCATAACGCCCTTTGGATTTCCGGTAGATCCTGAAGTATAAATTACATAAACCAAACTATTGGCTTCAACAGTTGCTTTTTCAAAGGTTTTTTTCTCTTTCCAAACTCCGCTTTTCGAGTTATTTAAAGCAATAATATTGGCTTGTATTGAATTTTCAAATTTTGATAAATTAAATAAATCACTAACTAAAATAGTGCTTTTACATTCTTCTATTAAATATTTGATTCTATTAATTGGGTAATCTGGATCAATAGGAACGTATGCAGCGCCTGCCTTTAAAATTCCAATAATTGCAATAACCATTTCTAATGATGGCTGTAAGCATATAGGCACTAAAGAATTTTTACCAATGTTTTGTGCTGTTAAATAATTTGCGAGTTGATTGGCTTTTTCGTCTAAAAATTTGTATGATAAATCGCTTTCTTCAAACCTTAAAGCGATTTTATTAGGATTTAGTTGAGCTTGTTCCTCAAATAAATCGACAAAATTTTTATCTTTTGGATAATCGACAAAATTAGGTGTAACAGTAGGAAATGGATTTGATCTTGTTATCGCATTGCCTATTAAAACTTGATCATCAGATGTTACTTTCTCAATTAAAGCTGTAAACTCAAACATCATTTCATCAATCGTTTCTGATGAAAAGAGTTGTGTGTTATAAGCCCACTCAAATATCATTGCTTCCTTCGATCCATTTACGTTTAAAGAAATTTCGAATGTTTGGCAAACTCTTGGATTAGAGAAAATTTTATGATTAAGACCATCAAATTTAACTCGTTCATCCATAGCCATATCTACGTTGAAAACAACAGGTACCAATGGAATATTAGCCCGATCTCTTTTAGAGGCGATTTTTTTTAATAACTCACTAAAGGTTAGCTTTTGATGTTCATAAACATCGTAAATTTCATTTTTTCTTATTTTTAAGTAATCTAAAAATGGTAACTCAGGAATAATTTTACTCCTTAAAGGAAGCAAGTTTACACAGTGGCCTACAAGGTTCAAATTTTCTGTTGCCAGTTGGCCGGCAGCCGGTAAGCCTAAAATAATATCTTCTTGACCGGATCTGTGGTATAAATATACTTCAAAAAGGGTAATTAAAGTGGTTACAACGCTACAATGAGCCTTATTAGAAAGATTTTTAATGGCTTTTTGGAGTTTGTAATCTACTAATTGATCTTTTCTTTTTCCTTCATAAGTTCGAACAGAAGGTCTATTAAAATCCATCGGCAAGGAAAGAACGGGAACATCCTCCTTATATTTATCAACCCAAAAATTTTGGGTTATTTCATACTCTTCTGTCTTTGCAAAATCAACCTGTTCTTTTGCGTATTTGCTTATTTGATCAACAGGCTCTAGTTTTGGTTGCTCACCTTTTAATAGTGCATTATAAATTTTGCTTAAATCTTCAAGAATAATCCCAATAGACCATCCATCTCCAATAATATGGTGAATAATTATGGTAAAATGATGAGTGTTTTGTTTCGTTTTATGAATGTAGATTTTGAAGAGCGTATCATTATATAAATCGAAAGGAATACTAATTTCGTCTTCTATAAATGAAGTTAAAATCTCATCAATATTCTCTTCATTTCTTTTGGATAAGTCCTCAAAATGAATTGTAGGAATAATTTTTTTATAAATGATCAGATTTTCACCATTTTGACTCAATCCTGCACGGAGCGATTCATGACGTTGGGTTAAATACTCTAGCGATTTTTGAAAAGTATTTAGGTCTAACTCTCCTTCCAACTGAAGTGAAACAGATTCATTATAAGCTAAATTAGCGGGGGTTCCTCCTATAATACAAGAAAGCCAAATTTCTTTCTGAGACTCATTTAAATTGATAATTTTTTCGATCTCTTTATTATCCTCAAATGGATCAAAATCTACCTCAATAAAATTCGTTTCAAGTTCCTGAGTTATCATATATATTAATTAGTCGCCACCTGCAAGTATTTTCCCTCTTTATGGGGATCAGCGATAAACCATGCAGGGTTTCCTTCTTTATCTTTTCCTAATTTAGCACCTTTAACTGGTGGGTTATCCGCACTGAGTACAACAGAGGCAGGATCAAAAGATTTATTGATTTGATTGATTTCTGGAAAAAAACCAGCCTCAGTCATTTCATTTAAACTTTCTCTAAAACTTTCAACAACTTTTTCAATGTCTTGATAAGAAGTTGCCTCCGTTATAAAACAAGGGAAACCATCAAGAATATGAATCCCTTTTTCTCTTAATAGCACAAAAAGTAATTCGCTATAAGGAATTTCTTCCTGGTATTTTATTTTCCATAAAGAACCATAATTCGCAACGAATATAGGCAATTGTCTTTTTTCAAACTCTTCATTTATCAATCCAGAAATGTATTCGCCTTTTTCATTAAGCTCTTGCTGTAAAGTTGGTCCACGTTGTTTCATGTAAGTTAAAGAGGCTTTTGCTGAAGCGAGTGCCAAAGGGTGGCGAACAAATGTTCCTGCAAAATAAGTTACGCCAACTTCCGGATAGGAGGCATCACCATAGTTCCAGTTTCCACCATCTAAAGCATCCATTAAATAGCTTTTTCCAGCAATAACACCAATGGGAGTGCCAGCGCCAACTACTTTGCCATAGGAAGCAAGATCGGCTTTGATTCCAAATATTGCCTGCGCTCCACCAGGATGAAATCTGAAACCTGTTATTACTTCATCAAAAATTAAAACAGCACCCGATTTTTCAGTCACCGCTCTTACTTCCTTTAAAAAATCTATAGGTACAAATTCTGGTCTTCTGCTTTGAATGGGTTCTACTAAAACTGCAGCAATCTCATCTTCTCTTTCTTTGATAATAGCAAGGGCTTCATCGGTACCATAATCTAACACTAAAATATTCTGAACAGATTCTGGCATAATACCAGCAGCAGCTGGGAAAGATTTTAGTTTTTTTGTTCCTCTTACCAATACTTCATCAACAATACCATGGTAAGAACCTGTAAATGCCACAATTAGCGATCGTCCGGTAACGGTTCTTGCAATTCTTACACAACCCAAAACGGCTTCAGAACCTGTACTGCATAACGCAGCTCTATCAAAATCCGTAAATTCGCAAATTAGCTTGCTTACTTCAGCAGCTAATTCATGTTGTGGCCCAACTTCATAACCTTTTTCAATCTGATCATGCATGGCCTCCTTAATTACATCTGGCTGATAGCCAAGCATGTTTGAACCGAAACCATTAAGCACATCAATGTATTCATTTTCATCTAAATCCCACATTTTACTGCCTTTGGATTTATTGATTACAATAGGATAAACCAGCTCTTTTGTAGCTGGCCTAAATCCGGTTACCACTCGTGGATCGGCCATGTAAGATCGGCTTTCGCTGGTGTACTGCTTACTTTTAAAGGTTTTTTTATTATATCGTTCCGTTAAATCTTTCAGAAATTTTTCTTGTTTAGGATTTAACGTTGATGATTGTTTTTCAATTTTAGGGGTTGCTCCAAATGGTTTTTGAATTTCAGCTCTTTCCTCTACAGAAAGGTCAGAATCATTAGTTTTAACCTCTTGGGTTGGTTTTGAAACGGATGGCGTAAAATTTACTTGCTGTTTTTGAGCTGATGATGGAGCCTGTCCCTGCATCAACATAACCTGTTTAGATAAAATTTCTAACTGCTGGGCAATTAAACCTAATGCGCTATCACTTGTTTGTGTTGGAGCATGCCCATTTAAATGTGGTACTGTTAATTGGATTTGTTGAGCCACATGATTTGTTGGTGCTGAGTAATTTTGAATTTCCTGAACAGCGTCTTGTGGTGTATTTTGATCCAAGTATTCTACCAAAGTTTCTATGGTAGAATATTCTTCATTTAATTTTCTAAAGGTAATAGGTAAGCCAAATACTTTTTTTAACGAAATTGCAACTTGAGTAAGCAGTAAAGAATCTAAACCGATTTCTAAAAAATTCTCATCTAGTTTTATTCCATCCATTTCAATTCCCGATGCATCCTCGAGTACTTGTTTAACTTTAGCTGTAAGATTATCTTTTCTCATAATATGAGTGCTTAATATCGTGTCTTGATTGGTTAAATCGGTATAATGTATAGTTTGGTTTGTTGTCTCTATCTTTTTGCCAAGAATATCTACCCAATATTTTTTTCTATCAAATTGATAGGTTGGGAGATTTATAAATACCCTTTTATCGTTTTCAAACGGTCTATCAAGATTAGGTTCTGCTCCATACATCCACAATTGACCTAAGGATTTTAAAATAGAACCGTATTCATCTTGATTAGCACTTATGCTAGAAATTGCTTTTGAAGATTTGGACAAACCTGCTGCAATCTGTTTTGTTAGAGTAGCGGTAACATTTCCTGGGCCTACCTCTAAAAAGATTGGAGAACTATTTTCTAATATGTATTCGATTGCTTTTGCAAACATAACCGGCTTTCTTAAATGAAGTGTCCAATACATTGGATCTAAAGCTTCTTCATCTGTTAAAATTTGGCCTGTTACGGTTGATATAATTGGGATTTTAGGCGGATATAAATTAACGCTTAAAACCACAGCTTTAAATTCATCCAAAATCGGGTCCATCATCGACGAATGAAAAGCGTGACTTGTAAATAATAACTTGTTTACTATTTCGCTTTCATCAAGTGTTTTACTCAGAGTTGCAATTTGTTCTTTTGGCCCGGCAACAACTACTAATTTCGGACTGTTAACTGCAGCAATGCTCAAATCATCTTTCAAATATGTAGAAACGATATCGGCAGATTCTCTAACAGAAAGCATATCTCCATTAGGTAAATCACTAATAAGTGATCCTCTGGTAGAAATGAGCTTCAAGCCATCTTCTAGTGAAAAAATCCCTGCTAAATGCGCAGAAACGTATTCGCCAATACTGTGTCCGCAGAAAAGAGTTGGCTCGACACCAAAGCTTATCCAAAGTTTTGCCAACGCATATTCCGTTACAAACAATGCGGGTTGAGTCCATCTGGTGTCTTTTAATTTATCACTTGCTTCATCAGAAACCTCTTTTGGAAAAATAATTTCTCTGATGTCTTGATTGATGTATTTTAAAAGAATTTCAGCACATTCATCTACTGCTGTTTTATAAACAGGTTCAGTGTTATATAACTGTAAGCCCATGTTTAAATACTGTGCACCTTGTCCGGGAAACATAAAAACAATTTCGCTTGGGGTTTCAGTAAGTAGATTGGCTTGGGTGGATGGCGCTTTATCCAGCGTTTCAAGTAATTCTTCTTTTGATGAAGCGACTACAAATCTCCTGTAACGGAAATCAACTCTTGATTTGTTTAACGTATAGGCAAGATCCGCCAGCTTTACTTCACGGTCTGATTGGACAAGTTTTGCCAAGACCAAAGCATAATTTTCTCTACTTGCTTCAGAATTTGCAGACCAGGTAATTAGTGTTTGTTTATGCTCTGGAGCAGATTCCTGAAACTCATTTTCATATTCCTTTAAAATAATATGAACGTTTGTTCCGCCAACACCGAAAGAGCTAACGCCTGCAATTCTCTTGTTTTCGGTTTCCCATTCTGTTAGGGTACTATTAACAAAGAATGGACTGTTTTCAAAATCTATGTTTCTATTGGGAATAGAATATCCTAAAGAAGCAGGCAGTTTTTTATAATAAAGGGCAAAGCAGGTTTTAATTAATCCGGCAACACCGGCTGCTTGTGTTAAATGACCGAAATTACTTTTAACTGATCCTATTGCACAATATTGTTTTTTTTCTTGATCTCCAAATGCATCAACAAGTCCTTCAAATTCAATTGGATCGCCAATTGGTGTACCCGTTCCGTGGGCTTCTACATAACTTATTTCTGATGCATTAATTCCGGCATCCTGAATTGCACAGGCTATTGCATCAGATTGACCTTCGGTACTTGGCGCAGTGAAACTGCCTTTTCCCAAACCGTCGTTATTTATTCCAACCCCTTTAATTACAGCAAAAATAGTGTCTCCATCTTGTTCGGCTTCATCTAATCTTTTTAAAAGTACAACGCCAGCACCATCACTAAATACAGTTCCGGTTGCAGAATCATCAAATGGTTTGCAGTGTCCATCTTCGCTTAACATACTGCCTTCCTGATAAATATGGCCACTGTTAATGGGCGAGGTAATGCTTGCACCGCCCGCTAAAGCAATAGCACATTGGCCTGCTCTTAAACTGTTTACCGCTTGCGTAATGGCAAGTAGAGAGGTAGAACAAGCTGAATTTATACTTACCGCAGGGCCTTTTAAGTTTAAATGATAAGCTGTTCTGGATGCTGCGTAGTCTTTCTCATTAACAGATAAAACTTGAATTTTACCTTGATTTTCTATTTTATCTAAATGAGATAAAACATTGTTTTCGTAATAAGTATTGGTTCCGAAACCAGAAAATACGCCAACTTTATTGCTGTATTTAGTTGGTAAGTGCCCTGTTTTTTCTAAAGTTTCCCAAGCAATTTCTAAAAATACTCTTTGCTGAGGATCCATTAATTCGGCAAGTTTTGGATTTATTCCGAAGAAAGCTGGATCGAACTGAGTTGCATCCTTTATAATTCCCCTCGCTTTTACATACGATGGATCATTTTTAATATTTTCTGGAATATTTTCATCAATTTCTGATGGCTTGAAAAAAGTTGTCGTTTCCTTGCCCTGTAAAATCAAATCCCAAAACTCTTCCATAGTCTCTGCCCCAGGAAAACGGCCAGACATACCAATTACAGCTATATCCGAAGATGTTGATGATGCTGAAGTTTTTATGGTCTTTGCTTTGTTGTTAGCGCTTGTTTTATCAATAAACTTTGCCAAATCAGCAATTGTTGGGTATTGATAAAGTTTTGTAACACCAAGTTTATAATCGTACTTATGCTTCAGCTCTGCGGTTGTTCTTTGAGCCAAAAGCGAATTGCCACCAAGTTCAAAGAAATTATCGTGAACACCGATTTTTTCTATCTCCAAAAACTCATTCCATACCGAATAAAGATTTTCTTCAGTTTCAGTTTTTGGTTTTTTATAAATTGTTGTTAAATCTGGTCTGCTTATTTTTATTTTATTAAGCGCTTTCTTATCTGCTTTGCCATTACTCGTGAGTGGAATTTCATCCATTTTGATGAAAATTCGGGGCACCATGTAATCGGGCATTTTTTTCTGCAAAAACTTAATTAGTAATTGCTGATCTATTTTATTGCTAGTTTTAATATAGGCAACAAGCTTTTTTTCTCCAAAAAAACTTTCCTTAGCTAAAACTACGGTCTGTTCTACGCCTGCAAAATGGTTTATGTTAGTTTCTATTTCCCCTAGCTCAATTCGATAACCGTTAATTTTTACTTGATCATCAATTCTACCCAAGTATTCGAAACTTCCATCGGGCATTTGTTTGGCTAAATCTCCAGTTCTGTATAATCTGGCATTTACATCGTTACTAAAATGATCTTGAATAAAACGGTAAGCTGTAAGCTCGGGTAGATTTAAATATCCACGGGCTAATCCTTCGCCACCAATGTAAAGCTCGCCTTCTTCATCTAGTTTGGTTTTTTCTTGGGCATCGTTTAATACATAAGCATATAGCGTAGGGATTGGAGAACCGATTACGCTCTTGCTATTTTCGCAATGCTCATTGGTTATTTCAATAAATGTAACATGAACAGTTGTTTCTGTAATTCCATACATATTGATGAGCTTGCAATGCTCAAAACGATTTTTCCAAGTTTTTAATTTTGAAGGATTTAGGGCTTCGCCTCCATAAATAATATATCTTAATCGTAAATCTACGTAGGCTTGATTCAGAATATAATCCTGAAGAATATAGAAAGCTGATGGTGTTTGGTTTAGTATTGTAACTTTTTCCTTAATAAGCAAATTGCCAAAAGCTTGGGCATTTTTAGCTGTTTCTTTAGGAACGATTATCAATTTTCCTCCAAATAAAAGTGCTCCATACATTTCCCAAACAGAAAAATCGAAGCAGAATGAATGGAACATTGTCCACACATCGGTTTCTTTAAAATCGAATAATGGTTGGTCTGTAAAGAAAAGGCGAACAACATTGTGATGTTCGATCATAACGCCTTTAGGATTACCGGTAGAGCCAGAAGTGTAGATAATATACGCCAAATTATTTGGCTTTAAATCTGTTATAGGGGCGGAAAGTGGTTGATCAGAAATTTTTAACCAATCTGTTTGCAGATTTATGACCTCACCATCGAAAGCAAAATCCTTGATCAATTGAGCGCTAGAATAATCTGTAATTAAAAGATTGCTTTTGGTATCCTCTAATATATATTCAATACGATCTCTAGGGTATTCTGGGTCAATTGGTACATAAGCACCGCCAGCTTTTAATATTCCCATTAAACCAATAATCATTTCTATAGAACGATTAATAAAAACGGGAACTAAAGTATCTTCTTTAACGCCTTTGGTTCTTAAATAATGGGCAAGTTGGTTTGATTTTTCTTCTAATTCTAAATATGTTACTGCTTTATCGTTATGTACTAAAGCAATATTTTCTGGCGTAGCTTTGGCTTGCTCAGAAAAAATATCATTTATTGTACTTACGGTTGTCATAATAAAAATAAATAGGGATAATATTTATTAACTATAAAATTAAAACTAATCAGCTTGCTTACTGTTGTATTCTTGGAATTACTTTAATAAAAAATATTCTTTTGAGTGATGTATTGTCTTGATATAAAGAATTATATCTTGAGATATTTATGTTGAGATTAGACTTGTTTGGCATAAGAGCATTTATTAAATATATAGAGATGTATCTGACACACTTCTTTAGATATTGACAATTAAATAGGGGCAACAATTAGTTAAAATAATTAATTATATGGTTGTAAAGATTTAAAGAGTCTCAAAATCATAACATTACCTTCACAAATTTATAATTTAACTACAATCCAAATATAGCAAAATAGACGCATTTATGATACAGAATATGTGTCATAATTTGACTTTGTATGAGGAAATTTACACGAAATAACATTCTTGTTTAAGAATTTTACTCCTTTTCGGTGTAAAAAAAACGCATTAAAACGCGGATTTTAAGCTAATTTATTGATTAGTAATTTTGTAAAAATGCAACAATGATCTGGCAAAATCAATACCGAAAATTCGGTATATGGTAGTGGTTTTTTGGGAAAGAGAAGGGGCTTAAATCCATAAGCCCCTTTAAACCAAACAAACTATTTATGAAGTAATAGTAAAACCAACAGCTCAAAAAATTGTTTTAAAAAAAAAAGAGATTAATAAATTAATCCCTTTTTGAAAGTTAATCTAAATCGTCCCGATGATTTAATTCTAACAGCACAAACTTCTCTAAATTTTATGAATGCATCAATACCAAGATTTTGGTGTTTTGTTAATTAAAAGAGTCTTTTTTAAAAAAGATTAAGCTGTGCAGGTTGGTAGAGTTCGGGATTGAAACTATAAGTTTCAGTTTCTGTATTTTTGCCTCGAACAAAATAAACCTCGCTTTCCTCATATCTAGAAGCCACTTTTATTAGGGTGCTTCCGGCGACAGCTTTAAACAAGGTTTCTACCAAATGGGGGTCGTTATTGTCTTTTGATAAGTGAGCGAGCAATAAATGACTCATGTGCTCGTGCTTATGTTTCAGAAATAAATCTAGTGCTTCGGCATTGCTTAGGTGCCCTTTCCCGCTGGTGATTCTTCTTTTTAAAAAGTACGGATAACTTCCATTTTGTAACATTTCGGTATCGTAATTTGCTTCTAAAAAAGCAGCTTGGCAATCTTTGAAATGATAAATTAAACGATCGCAAACTGAACCTATATCGGTAAAAACGCCAACTTTAACATTGTTGCATTCTACTGTAAAACTAAAAGGATCTGCGGCATCATGATGTTTTGAAAAGGCAGCTATTTTTAAATTGCCAACACTAATCGATTGAAGATGAGATAGTGAATAAACATTATTTCCATCAAGCAATAATTTGCTGTTTCTGAGCGTATCGTTGCTGATGTAAACGGGAAGCTTGTATTTTTTAGCTAATACAGCAAGTCCTTTAATGTGGTCGCTATGTTCGTGAGAAATAAAGATGGCTTTTACCTTCGAGATGGGTAAGCCCAGTCTCAACATTCGTTTTTCTACCTCTTTGCAAGTTAAACCAACATCAACCAACACGGCTTCCTGATCATTACCAACATAGTAACAATTGCCATTACTGCCCGAATTTATTGATGTAAAGTATAATGCCATTTTCAGTGTGCAAGATAAGGCTAATTTATGTCGACTACAAAAATGTGAATTAATTTAGGTTGGATATTGATCTAGTTTCTTCAAGCGGTTACGGCAATGATGCCGCAAAATTAAACTCGAATTCCGTTATATTCCACTAGTCTAATTAAAAGTGGTAAAAAGGCTTGGATCAAGTTAATTTCTTCTGTAGAAAATATCTTCTCCATAGTTTGGCTCAACCATTCTTCTTTAATTTTTCTTGTGGCAACAATATGTTTTTCGCCCAATTTTGTTAATCCAATAAATACTTTTCTCTTATCCTCTGCGCTCGGAAATCTTTCTACACACTTAGCATCAAATAGTCTATTAATGATTTGAGAGATTGCCTGTTTCGAAACCCTTTCCATATCAGCAAGCTCGGTGGAGAGTAATTTTCCGTGTTGCTCCAATAAAGACATGGTTAATAACTCGGCATTACTAAACTCCGAGCTTACATTTTGCTTGCGTAATTGCCTAGTTAGGCGGGTGACTGTACTCCGCAATTTGGCTGCTATTTCTTGAGTTTGGGTTGGCATAATAATGGTAAATGTACTTTACAAATATAATGTATATTTATTTCATTTTAAATCATTTTTGAGTGTGGATAAGAGTTTTTATGATTTAAATGTGATAAAAACGTTTCTTTTTAGTTTTACAGACTAATAAAAAATTCCTAATTTTGTAAAGTTACTTTACTATTTTAAACATGAGTATTTTTCGTTCGTTAAGGCATTATAACTACAGGTTATTTTTTACTGGTCAATCTATTTCATTAGTTGGTACTTGGATGCAGCGTGTTGCTGTAAGCTGGTTAATTTACCGTTTAACAGGATCGGCATTTTTACTGGGACTGGTTACTTTTTTAAGCTTAATCCCATCGTTGGTTTTGGCTCCATATGCAGGCAGTTATGTAGATAGGCACAATAAATTCAAAATCCTCATCATTACACAGGTCATTTTAATGCTCCAAGCAGGAGCGCTGGCTTTAATGATTTGGTTTAAACATTACGATATTTTTTGGATTGCAGCGCTTTCATTAGTTCAGGGTTTGGTAAATGCTTTCGATGTAACTGCAAGGCAATCTTTAATGGTTAACTTAATTGATGATAAAGAAGATTTACCAAATGCAATTGCCCTAAATTCTTCGGTTTTTAATGCTGCCCGATTGGTAGGGCCGGCCTTAGCGGGTGTAATATTAAGCACCTTGGGCGAAGATGTTTGTTTTTTAATCAATTTTGTAAGTTTTATAGCCGTGTTAATCTGTTTGTTAATGATGAAGTTAAATTTATCGGAACATAAAAAATCAACAGAAAATATTTGGGTTGATCTCAAAAACGGATATGAATATTTACGCACATCTCCAGATTTAGCTTCGATGATTTTAATGATGGCTGCGTCAAGCTTATTGGTGATTCCATTTACAACTTTGCTTCCTGTTTTTGCAAAGGATATTTTTAATGGAACTGCTACAACATTTGGCTGGTTTGAAAGCGCTGCGGGTTTGGGTGCTTTCTTTGGTGCAATTTACATGGCTACTTTAAAAGCTGGCCAGCATCTTCAAAAAATCATAATTCTATCTGCATTGCTGCTAGCCGTTTCGGTTATTGCACTGGCAATTTCTCCATCATTAATTTTGGCACTGATTTGTACAGGTTTGGCTGCGTTAGGCTTAATGGCGCAAACTTCATCAATAAATACTTATTTGCAAACCCATGCAGACGATTTGATGAGAGGCAGAACCCTAAGCTATTACATTATGGCCTATCAAGGCGTTTTGCCAATCGGCAGTTTATTAATGGGTTATTTCGCCCACCAATTTGGAACACAAACTGTTGTGGCATTTGAAGGGGTTGCTGGTTTGTTAATTGTAGGTGCTTACGTGTATTATGAAAAGCATAAAAATGACGTCAAGCAAAATTCAATATCAATGAGTTAGTGTACAACCAACTGGCAATCGACCATTATTTTTTGATAATCCTGAATTTCAATTTCTCTATTGATCAACTGAAGCAATAATTTAATTGCATTTTCACCCACCGATTCCGGATTTTCTTCAATGGAAGCAATAGGAGGGGAATCCAAATAGCTGATGAATGGCGTATTTCCAAAACCGATACATTCAATTTCGTTAAATTTCGGATGGTTTATTGATTTGAGGTATTTAATGGCATCAAATAAAATTGGTTCTTTAAAGGCAACCAAAGCTGTAGGCATATTTTCGGCATCGTTAAAAAGGTTCTGAATTGCTGAAACCGTATTTTCCTTGTCAAAATCTGTATAAGCAACCAATTCAGCTTTAAAAGGCACATTGTTATCTTTCAGAGCATTAATATACCCATTAAATCGATCGTGCGTAAAGTTGATCATTTTCGGTCCGCCGAGATAGGCAATTTTTTTATGGCCTCTATCAATCAGGAATTTAGTTGCCTGATAGCAACCTTGAAAAGTATTGCCCAAAACTTTATGACAGCTTAAATTAAAACTTGGGTTTCGGGTGTAATAAACAACAGGAATGCCCATATTCTCAAACTGATCTAAATGACCAAAATCTTGGGTATTCTTAGAAATGGCAACAATTAATCCATCTACACGGCTTTTAAGTAACATGTCGGCCAGCTGGATTTCCTTTTCAAGTTCATCATGAGATTGACTGATGATTACGTTATATCCATTTTTCATGGCGAATTGTTCTACGCCATAAATGCTTCTGGTAAAAAAATAATCCAATAAATTAGGCAAAATAATTCCGATAATTCTCGATTTTCTTTCCTTTAAATTAATGGCAGATTTGTTTGGCGTGAAATGTAAATCACGAGCCATTTCCTGAACACGTTTCTTGGTGTATTCATTAATTGTAGGGTAATTATTAAGGGCTTTAGATACTGTTGATACTGACATTTTTAGCTTTTCAGCCAAGAACTTAAGCGTAATAGGGGTGTTTTGCATCTTCTTTTCCAATCTCTATGCATAGATAAGTAAAATTTCTCAATTATTTCAAACGTTTGAAATGCTATTCTAGTCGATTTTGTGCCTTTGTAACCATTTTAATAATGATTTTTATCTAGACAACTTTCTACATTCGTATTCGCTAAAACCAACTAACCAAATAAATATGAAAGAATCTCTACTTACAGCCCTGATTGCTTTGAAAATACTCAATACTGATCATTCTATTTCTCGTAAAATCGCTCTCTTTTTATAAGCGGAAGATTACGTTTAAAAGACAAAATCGTACAATCTTTTTAAACTTACTGATTCAATAATTCTAAGAAAATAAATTTTTCTGTCTCATAACTGTTGCAGAAAAATCGCTTTCTCCCAGGCTTATCTAATCAGCATTAACTACGCATTAAATTTCAACCAAATAGATTTAATTTTTTAATAATTATGGATAGACTTTACATTTTGAAAAGGATTTTGCCATTTTTTAAATTTGAGGCCACTCAAAGGGCAAAAATCTTTTATTCATTCACTTTCCTTTTACTTTTTTCGCTAGTTGCCGTTGCTCAAACAACAATTTCGGGTACAGTGAAAGATGCCAAAGGCTTAACCTTACCAGGCGTAAGTGTTAGGGTTAAGGGAACACAAACCGGTGCAGTAACCGATGATAACGGAAAGTTTTCCATCAAAACTGCATCCACCACAGGTACACTGGTATTTGTATATGTGGGTTATATAAATAAAGAGGTTGCTATAAATGGCAAAACAACTATAAATGCAAGTTTAGATGAAGATTCGCAAGGATTGGATGAAGTTGTAGTTGTTGGTTATGGCGCACAGAAAAAATCGACTTTAACTGGGGCGGTTGCTCAAATTGGAGCCGAAGATGTAATGAAATCGCCAACTCCAAACCCAACCAACAGTTTAGTTGGAAGGTTGCCTGGTTTACTCGCCGTACAAACGAGCGGACAGCCGGGTGCAGATGGTGCTTCCTTAAAAATAAGAGGTGTAGCAACTTATGGCGTTAACAATGCCGCAATTGTTGTGGTTGATGGAATTGAGCGCCCAAGTTTTTCGGATGTAGACGCAAACGAAATCGAATCGGTAACGGTTTTAAAAGATGCAGCTTCAACTGCAATTTATGGTATTAGAGGTGCAAACGGTATTATCGTAATTACTACCAAACAGGGTAAAATAGGGAAGCCTAAAGTAACCTACACGGGTAACTACGCTTTACAAACTTATACAGGTTTGGCAATTGGACTTCCAGCGTTTGAAAACGCTTCTTTATTAAATCAATCTTATGTAAATGATGGCAAGGCACCATTCTTTTCGGATGTTGAATTGCAAAAATTTAAAGATGGATCTGATCCAATTGGTTACCCCGATGTACAGTGGTTTGATTATTTAACTAAAAAATTCTATTCGCAAACGCAACACAACATCAATATTAACGGTGGAACAAAAATTGCAAAATACTTTGTTTCCGCAGGTTATGCTTTTCAGGATGGTATCTTTAAAAAGTTTGATTCGCCATACGGAATCAACACCGTTCCAAATTACAATCGTTATAATTTCCGTTCTAACGTAGATTTAACATTGAACAAAGATTTTACCGTAGGCATTAAATTGGGCGGTCGTTTTGCTGATCGTTATCAGCCTGCTGGATTAAAATCATCTTCAGCTTTCTCTTATGATACAATTGAGGGGATGATTTCTCGTATTCTTCAGGTTCCAGCTTATGCTTATCCAGTTACTCTTCCTGATGGCAGAATTACGGCCAACCCAAACATCGGTACCAATATTTGGAATCCTTACGCGGTTTTAACCCGTTTTGGAACTCGAAACGATGATACAAATACTATTGAAAGTACTTTTAACTTAAATTATAAATTGGGTTTTATCACTAAAGGATTAGGCTTTAAAACCGTTTTCGGTTATGACTCTTATTACAATAATACCGAAAGACGAAATGCAAACTGGGCAGCTTACGTGTATAACGCGGCAACTGGTCAGGCTACTTTATCTACCGATACCCGTAATCGTGATGAGCCTCTTGGAGCAGTTCAGGATGGTGGTGTAACCGAGGGCAGTACCAATATGAACATACAAAGCGGTTTCGATTACAATCGCGATTTTGGTAAACACAATGTTGGTGCTCTACTTTTGGGTACTCGCCAGTTAATTAAATCAACAGGTTCAACACCATTCACGGCTCCTCCTAAAGCATCGCAAGGTATTGCAAGTCGTGTAACCTATAATTATGGCGAACGTTACTTTGCAGAATTTAATGCTTCTTATAATGGATCGGAAAACTTTGCAAAAGGGTTGCGCTATGGTTTCTTTCCAGCAGTTTCTGCAGGTTGGACGCTTACCAACGAACCGTTTTGGAAAAAGAACAACGTGTTAACGTATTTAAAAATTAGAGGAAGTTACGGACAGGTTGGTAACGATAGGATTTCAGATAATCGCTTTTTGTTTTTAACAACCTATCAGCCCAATTCTAGCGCACCATTCGGAAACCCACTTTCATTATCAAATTATCCAACGGTTTATATTGCCGATAATGCTTTGGGAAATGATCAGGTTACTTGGGAAACGGGTACAAAAAGGAACATTGGTTTAGAAGCTCGGTTTTTAAAAGATAATCTTAAAATGACGGTTGATGTATTTGATGAAACTCGTAAAGATATTTTAACGCCAACTTTAAGCGGATCTGCACTCTTCGGTCACTCATATCCAAACTTAAATAAAGGAATTGTTTATAATAAAGGTTACGAAGTAGAGCTTGATTACCAGCGGGTTGTTGGTAGTGTAACGCTAGGCTTAAACGCACAGATCAGTTACAACAAAAATAAAATCCTTGAAAATGATGAGCCAGATGGTTTACCATTCTCGTTAGTTAGAAAAGGGACCAGTGTTGGCCAGTACTTTGGTTATAAAACCGATGGTTTTTTTCAGTCTGCTGCAGACATTGCTGCTTCACCTAAATTATCCGGTTACAATCCAATCCCCGGAGATTTAAAAATTAAAGATTTGGATGGTGATGGCGTAATTACCAACTTGGATCAAGATGCAATCGGTTATACCAATACACCACAATACATCTATAGTTTTAGTCCGCGGGTTACTTACAAAGGATTCTCACTTTCAGCCTTGTTTCAAGGAGTTGCACACGTAAGTTCGAATGTAATTTTAAACGAACAAAACAATGGACAACAAATGTATCCATTCATGCTGGATGCTTGGACGCCGGCGACAGCTTCAACCGCAACGTGGCCAGCATTACACGCTCGTGGAACAGCCTCTTTAAATTATGCTCAGAACGATTTCACTTTACAGAACTCGGCATACTTAAAAATCAGAAATATCGAGCTTGCGTGGAATCTTCCAAAAACATGGACTAGCTCATTGAAACTGAGTAATATTAGGGTTTTCTTACAGGGACAAAATATTTACACCTGGACAAAATATAAGTTTTATATAGATCCAGAAAACGTGAATACAGTTAATACAGCCTTCCCTTTACAAGCGCTTTATCCAACGTCGAAAATTTACAATTTTGGTTTAAACGTTCAATTTTAAGATCATGAAAAACTATAAAATATATACAGCAGTCCTTTTACTAACGCTGTTCTCTATTTCCTGCAAGAAAGACTTTTTAGAAAGAACACCAGGCGTTGCTTTGAGTGAGGATGAAATTTTTGCAGATCCGGCACAGGCCGCAAGATTTGCAGATAATGCATACAATTATGTAATTAACAAATATGTAAGATTTAATGATCACCGTGGTTGTGTTGCTCAGGCATCAGATGAAGCTGTTTCCGGAAACTCAGAAGGTACAGTAACTACTTTAAATAGAGGTTTATATCACGATCATTCCAATGGAGCATCATTAAATGATATTTACGACATCTGGAAAAGAATGTATGCAGGGATTGCCATCGAAAACAAAATGCTTGCTAGATTGGCCGATGTTCCGCCAGCACCGCCCGCAACAGTTCCAATTTTCCAACCGGTAAGGGTGGAAGGCGAAATGAGATTTTTACGTGCAATGTCTTACTTCGAACTTACCAAAAGATTTGGAGGCGTACCGATTGTAGATAAGGTTTATGATGTAAATGATGAACTAAATCTTCCACGCAGTTCTTTTGATGATGTAACCAAGTACATTCTTGCTGACTTGGTTATTGCAGAAGCCAAACTTGGAAACGATACAGATTATTCTGCTTCAGATTATGGTCGCCCAACTAAAGGCGCTGCTCAGGCATTAAGAGCTAGAGTTCTTTTGTACGCTGCAAGCCCGTTAAATAATCCTACAGGAGATAAAACAAAATGGCAAGCGGCTGCAACTGCTGCTCAAACATTAATGGATGGAAGATATCAACTTCAGGCTTCCTATTCTGATATTTTGAACGTGCCGAATTCTCCAGAATACATCATGATTAGAATTAAAGGCAATACACCTTTAGCTGGAGAAATGATGCAGGATTTTTCGATGTCTCCAGGTTCTGGAGGTGCTCAAGGACAAATGAACCCAACTCAAAATCATGTTGATATGTATGAGATGGCAAATGGAAAAGCAATTACAGATCCTACTTCTGGTTACGATCCGCAAAAGCCATATTTAAATCGCGAGCAACGTTTTTACGATAACATCATTTATAACGATAGACCGTGGCAGGGTAGAGCCATTCAAATGTGGTCTACACCAGCTGGCGCACTAGACTACAGCACTACAATTACTTATACCGCTACACGCTACTATTGCAAAAAATACTGGCCAGAAGTTTACCGTACAGTTGGTGGAAGCACAACTTTGCTTAACTACATCTATTTCCGTTACGCAGAGGTTTTGCTAAACTATGCCGAAGCACAAAATGAAGCAGTTGGTCCTGATGCGAGTGTTTACGCTCAACTTATCGCAATTCGCCAACGTGCATTAATTGCTCCGGGTGTAAATAATCTTTATGGTTTAAAAGCGAACATGACTCAAGATGAAATGCGTACTGCTATAAGACACGAGCGTGCTATAGAACTTGCTTTTGAAGATCACCGCTGGTATGATATTATGCGTTGGAAAATTGGTTCGACAACTATTGGTGTGCCAATGAAAGGTATGGATGTGGTTAAACTAACCAATGGAAGTTTTGTGTATACGCCGTTTGTGCTTACCCAAACTTTCCAAAAAACCTGGACAGAAAAACAAAACCTTTATCCAATCCCTAGAGCAGAGATTTATAAAAGTAAGGGAGTGTTAACACAAAATCCAGGTTGGGAATAGTCAGTTAATCAATATAACGCTAAAAAGATTTATTCAAAATGAAATTAATAAAATCAAAATATATAGTTTGTCTGCTTTTTTTATGGGCCGGCATGCTAAACGTTTACGGGCAAACCCCTGATGAACAAATCACGGTATCTGGAAAGGTTGTTGGTGAAGATAAAAAGCCAATAGCGGGTGTTGCAGTATCACTTCAAGAAGATAAAACCAACAAATCGGTAACAACAGGAGCAGATGGAATTTTTACCATAGAAGCCACTACAAGTGATGTACTTGTTTTTAAATACGTTGGCTATAGAATGGTGCTTAAACCTGCAGGCGAAGTAAATAAAGGCGATATCGTTTTAATTAAGGCATTAATTGATGCTGGCGATGATGATAATGTTTACATTCCTTTCGGTGTAAGAAAAAAGAGAGAAGTAACGGCTACTATTAGTACAATCTCATCAGATAATCTTCCGCAGATTCCTTCTTCATCTTTAACAAATGTATTCACAGGCAGACTCCCAGGATTAGCAATTTATCCAAGTGGATCTCAGCAACCGGGTTATGATGCATCGAGCTTTTTGGTTCGTGGCCGTTCTTCTTACAATAGCAACCAAGAGCCTTTAGTTCTGGTAGATGGAATTGAGCGTAGTTTTAGCTCGATGGATTTGGGTGAAATTGAAAGTGTAAGCGTTTTAAAAGATGCAGCAACTTTAGCTTGGTACGGCATGTATGCAGCAAATGGTGTAATCTATGTTAAAACGAAACGCGGAAGTGCAACGTCTACAAGTGTAACTTTTGATGCACAGGCTGGTTTGCAAGCACCTTTACAAGTTGCAAGACCATTAGATTCTTATACTTATGCAACACTATATAATGAAGCATCGGTTAATAATGGTGGCGCTCCGGTTTACGGCGCTGTAGCTTTGCAGGCTTACCAAGATGGATCAGATCCGATTAAATACCCAAACAATAATTTTGTAAAAGACTTTACCAAAAGTGTAGCACCAACACAACGTTATGTGGCCACTGTAACCGGTGGGAATGCCTTTATTAAATATTACACCTTATTAAGTGCTTACCAACAAGGTGGTTTTTACAAAGGTGGGCACAACGATACATACGATGCAAATACCGATTTCAATAGGTATAATTTAAGAACAAATTTAGATTTGCACGTTAATAAAAACTTAGACGTTGCTTTGGATATTGGTGGTAGAATTACCAACCTTACCTTTCCAAATGCTGGTACCGCAACCTTTTTAAATACGGTATATTCTTTGCCACCAAATGCTTTTCCAGTAATAAACCCTAATGGTTCTTACGGAGGAACATCAATTTTTACACAGAACAATCCACAGGCAATGCTTGAGGCAAAAGGTGCCAGTACAGACCTTGTTCGTAATATGATTGCCACCATCAGGGCCAAACAAAAAATGGATGGCATTTTAAAAGGCTTATCTGGCGAAGTTTTTTACGCTTATGATATTGCCGGTTTATACCGTTCTGGATTTACGCAGTCTTATGCAACTTCAGAGTTAAAAGCAGATGGAACTTACGCTACTTATGGTACAGCTGCAAAAGTTGATTATCAAGGTAATGTATTTTCTGGAAACGTTAGGAAAAGTGAGTTTTGGGCAGGTTTTGATTACAATAGAACTTTCGGAAAACACGATATTAAAGTGAGTACCCGTGTCTCTAGAGCAAATTATGCTTCTTTCGGCAGTTTGGATGCAAGAAGAGAAGGTTGGTCTAACCGAATTTCTTACAATTACATCCAACGTTACTTTCTTGATTTAACCGCTTCTTATGCTGGGTCTGAAGTTTTTGCTCCAGATTCTAGATATGGATTTTTCCCTGCTGCATCTGCCGGATGGATCATCTCTGATGAAAGTTTTATGAAAGGCTCAACTGGTTTTCTAGATTTCTTGAAAATTAGAGGTTCTTACGGACTTGTTGGTAACGATGCAATTGGAACAGCAAGAAGATTTGCTTACAACGATTTCTTTACCAGAAGTGCAACAGGTTATACTTTTGGTACAGGTTATACAGGCGTTAGTGGCTCCGGTCAGTTGGCTTTGGCAAACCCATTCCTTACTTGGGAAAAAGCTTATAAAACAAGTGTAGGTTTCGATGCCAAAATGTTTAAACAATCGCTCTCCATCAGTGCAGATTATTTTTATGAAAATAGAAAAGATTTAACCACAGCTTCTTTACTGCCAAGTCTTTTGGGTCAATCTTTAATTTATGTTAATGAAGGCGAAGCAGAATATAAAGGTTTTGAAGCAGGCGTTAATTACAATAAAAATATAGGTGAACTGAATCTTAATCTTTTCGGAAACTTTACTTACAACACCAGTAAAATTTTAGCCATAAATGAAGGCGCTGGATTGCCAGAATATCAAAAACAATTGGGTCATCCAATTTCGAGTGTAATTTCGCCGGCAGCTACTGCAAATACAGGTGCAGGTTACATCAGCAATATGTTAATCTCTGATGGTATTTTCCAAAGTCAGGCACAGATAGATGCTTCTGCAAAGCAGATTTTATCGAAAGATGTTAGGCCTGGCGATATTAAATATGTAGATCAGAATGGTGATGGTGTAATTAATGATTTAGATCGGGTAAGAACAGATTTCAACTTCGTGCCTAAAGCTTATTTTGGATTCGGTGCATCGCTATCCTTCAAAAATTTTGATGCAAATTTCTTGTTTCAAGGAACAAGCGGTCGCTCCATTACCATTCAACAGTTGGTTAACGCCGGGAATACGAATAATGGTTTCTTAAACCAGTTCAGTGTAGATAGATGGACGCCAAGCAACACTTCAGCGCCTTATCCAAGATTACTTTTAACAGATCGCGGAAACAATACAGCTGCTTCAGATTTCTGGATCAGATCTGGTGATTACATCAGATTGAAAAATGCGGAAATTGGTTATTCATTGCCATCATCATTTACCAAAAAGCTTAAAATTAAACAACTGCGTCTTTATGCAAGTGGTTTAAACTTAATCACTTTTGATCAGCTTGGCGATCTTCCAATCGATCCGGAGTTGCCAGAATCGGGTTACAACTCTTCATATCCTTATATGAAAATATATTCGTTCGGTGTGAACTTGAAATTTTAATAGATAAGACAATGAAAAAAAATATATTCTATATAATTCTTGCTGTTGTAGCCATCTATGCAGCCGGATGTAAAAAAGACGGATTTCTTCAAGATGGTTCATTTAGTGGAGGTAACGATGTTACAGAAGCTCAACTTTGGGCCAATCCAGATTATGCTCGGAATTTCTTGAACAATGTTTATGCATCACTTTCAGATCGTTATGATTTAGACGATGGAGCGTTACTGGCTTCAGGTTCTGATGAAGCCGTAAACTCCAACCAAAATTCATCTATCAATGTATTGAACAATGGAACTTGGAGTGCGGTTAGAACTTTCGATGACGTGTATTTCGCCATGTATTCTGGCATTCGTAAAGCAAATATGTTTCTCGAAAAAATTGATGGTGCGGTTATTATCCCTGCAGATGAAACCCTCCCTGCAAATAATCCGGTAAACCAAACGCTCGATTCTCAAATTGCTCGTTTAAAAGGGCAAGCCTATTTTTTGAGAGCATTTTTTCAATTCGAATTGCTTAAACGCTACGGAAGTTTTGCAATTGTAACCAAAACCCTTACGGTAACGGATGATTTGGATTTGCCCCGAAATTCTTTTGACCAATGTGTTAAACAGATTTCGGCTGATTGCGAAGATGCAATTTCTAGATTGCCTCTATCGCCAACAGAATGGAGTACCCCACTGCGTGGAAGAGCAACACAGACTGCTGCAATGGCGCTTAAAGCAAGATTATTATTATATGCAGCCAGCCCACAGTACAACACAACTGGCGATTTATCTAAATGGCAACTTGCTGCTGATGCAGCTAAAAGATTAATGGATACGAATAAACATTCTATTTACACTTCTTACCCTAATATCTGGTTATGGAATAATGGTGCATTCAACTCTGAAACTATTTTTGCAACCTCTACCTTAAATACGGTTGCCATTGAAACCAACAATGCACCAATAAGTTACGATGCTGCAAACGGCCGTACCAACCCAACACAGGAAATGGTAGATGCCTTCGAAATGAAAACTACTGGGAAACCCATAAGCGATGCAACTTCTGGTTACGTAGCAACAAACCCTTACGCAAACCGCGATCCAAGATTAGGCTTTACTGTTTTGTTTAACACCGCTTCAGTTCAACCAATTATAGCCGCAAATAACTTTAAAAGTAAACCTGTAGAAACTTTCGTAGGTGGAAAAGATGGTTTGGGCTTAAATGTAAATGCCACCAAAACAGGCTATTACATGCGTAAGTATTTAAGTGAAAGTGCAGCTTGGGGCCCCGGTACAACTACAAACGTACGAAGACCATGGATTTTCTTTAGATATGCAGAAGTGTTGTTAAACTATGCTGAAGCTTTAAATGAAGCGCAAGGTGTTGGTGCTCAAACCGAAATATTAAGAGTGCTTAATTTAATAAGAGATAGAACAGGTGTTAAAATGCCACTTTTGCAGGTTACAAATCCTGCGGGCAATGCATACGTAGCACCTACACAAGTAGAACTGCGTAAAAGAATTCGTAACGAACGTAGGGTAGAGCTTTGCTTCGAAGAGCAACGTTTTTATGATGTTCGCCGTTGGAAAGAAGGGGAGATAACCTTTAACAAACCAGTTACAGGTATGAGAATTACACAAATTACTCCAACTACTTTTACTTACACACCATTTACGGTAGAGAATAGAGTTTTCACCGCAAAAAATTATTTATATCCAATTTCTCAAAATGAATTAAATAGGGCACCGAAATTGGGCCAGAACCCAGGATATTAAAGGAAAACTAAATTTTGCTCAAATTTAGGCGGTCGGTGGAAACACCGACCGTTAATTAATTGTTAGTTTTAACAATAAATTAATTTATAGCTAAAAAAACACCTTATGTTAAAATCGACCTTTAGAGTATTTTTAATCTGCTTTTCGCTTCTTTCATCAATCAGTTACGCTCAAGTTAGCTCTATACAAAACATTCAGGCACGTAAAGTTTTAAGCCTAAATGGCAAATGGAATTACATTATCGATCCTTACGAAAACGGTTATTACGACTACAGACATGATCCTTTTGATCAATCTAAAACCGGAACTGGAGGCTACTTTGATGATAAAGTTCAAAAAGATAAATCAGAATTAATCGAATACGATTTCGATCATTCTCCGCAGATGAATATTCCAGGCGATTGGAACTCGCAATCGGAAAAATTGGAGCTTTACGAAGGCAATATTTGGCTCCGCAGAAAGTTTGATGCCAAGCCTGAAAAGGGTAAAAGATATTACGTTTATTTTGCTGCTGTAAATTATGAGGCGCATGTTTATTTAAACGGAAAGAAATTAGGTGTGCATAAAGGTGGTTTCACACCATTTCAGTTTGAGGTAACCAATAACTTAAAATTGGGCGAAAACTCCATTGTCCTTAAGGTTGATAATATCCGCAAGCAAGATGAAATTCCAACGGTAAATACCGATTGGTGGAACTATGGCGGAATCACTCGTGATGTTTATTTGGCCGAATTTCCAGATCATTTTATCAGCGATTATAAACTCCAGTTGGTTAAAGGAAATAAAAACCTTTTAAACTTTACCGTAAAATTAGCAGATGCTACTTCCAATCAGGAAGTAACCTTATCTATTCCCGAATTAAAATTAGAAAAGAAATATAAAACCGATTCAGAAGGTAAAATAACCGATGAATTTGTTTGGAACAACCTAAGTCTATGGTCGCCGGAAAGCCCAAAACTGTACGCCGTAAACGTTAAAACCGACAAAGAAGATATCAACGATAAAATCGGGTTTAGAACCATTCAGGTAGATGGCGATAGCATTCTCTTAAATGGCAAATCGATATTTTTAAGAGGGATTTCCCTGCATGATGAAAACCCATTATTAGCTGGTCGTTTACGGTCTGAAGGTGATATGCGCATGATGTTGCAATGGGCAAAAGATATGAACTGTAATTATGTTCGCTTGGCGCATTATCCGCATAATGAGGAAATGATTCGCCTGGCCGATGAAATGGGATTATTGGTTTGGGCTGAAGTTCCGGTTTATTGGACCATCAGCTGGACCAATCCGGCCACTTATGCAAATGCTAAACAGCAACTTACCGATTTAATTGTTCGCGATAAAAACCGAGCAAGTGTGATCGTTTGGTCTATCGGAAACGAAACACCGTTAAGCGATGCCCGATTAAGTTTTATGAGCAATTTGGCAGAAACCGCTAGATCGTTGGATGATACGCGTTTGGTTGCTGCTGCTTTAGAAGTTCATCGCGATGGCAACAACATTATTTTAAATGATCCGCTAGGAGAGAAAATTGATTTGGTAAGCTTTAACGAATATGCCGGCTGGTATTGGGGCGGTAATCCTTCAGAAATTACCAAGTATAACTTTGATATCAAATATAAAAAACCTGTAGTAATTACAGAGTTTGGTGGCGATGCTTTAGGTGGTTTCCACGCCGATGAAAACACGCGCTGGAGCGAAGAATACCAAGAAGCACTTTATAAAAACCAAATTAAAATGCTTACAAAAATTGGTGCCTTACGTGGAATGACACCTTGGATTTTAGCTGATTTTAGATCACCTAGAAGACAACATCCTATCTATCAAAATTTTTGGAACCGTAAAGGATTAATCAGCGAAACAGGTAAGAAAAAGAAAGCCTTTTTTGTATTGAAAGATTTTTACAGTGAAATGCAGACCAAGTATAAATAATCAACGTCATGAAAAAAGTCAGTACAGTTACAAAAATTATTCTGTCAGTTTCTTTACTGACTTTTTCATGCGCAAAAAATAAGGCGACCAGCATCGAGCCAACGCCAATATTGCCTATAGCAGAAACAACTTTGCAAGCTACTTTGCCTTTTCCAATGGGTGCTGCGGTGAATGTTAGTTTGCTCAAAAGCAATTCGAATTATCGGAATTTAGTGGTGAAAGAATTTAACAGCATCACGGCAGAAAATGCGATGAAATTTGCATCTGTACATCCATCAAAGGATGTTTACAATTTTGCTGATGCAGATTATTTGGTCGATTTTGCAAAAGCCAATGGAAAAAGAGTTCATGGCCACACTTTAAATTGGTATAAATCTTTGCCAGATTGGGTAACCAACTTTCAGGGCACAACGGCCGATTGGGAAAATTTATTGAAAACCCACATTCAAGCTGTAGTTAGTTATTTTAAAGGTAAAGTAGTTTCTTGGGATGTTGTAAATGAAGCCATTGATGAAGATGGAACCATGCGCAATAGCATTTGGTTACAAAAACTTGGAGCCGATTATATCGGTAGAGCTTTTCAATATGCACATGAAGCCGATCCAGATGCGCTATTATTTTACAACGATTATGGTCATGAATTTGGACCTACAAAAAGAATAGCCATTTTAAATTTAGTTACAAGCTTGAAGAACAAAGGAATTCCGATTGATGGAATTGGCTTGCAAATGCATACTCGTGTAACGCAGAGCGATGCAAACTTAGCAAGCGCCATAAATCTTGCTGCAGCAACAGGCTTGAAAATTCACATTTCCGAACTCGATATTGCCTTAAATCCAGATAACAATCAAGCATTAACCTATACCTCAGCGCTTGGAGAACAACAGGCTGTTAAGTATAAATTTATAGTTAAAACATATAATGCAATCCCTAAAAGTCAGCAATTTGGAATTACCACATGGAATGTAACCGATGCCGACAGTTGGATTCCTTCCAATTACAATAGACCGGATTGGCCACTGCCTTTTGATGCGCAATACCAAAGAAAGGCTGCTTACCAGGGAATTTTAGACGGAGTTAAATAGAAATACAAAACACAGATGAAACATTATTTACCATTAGCCTTTATTTTAACCCTATCGTTTTCTGCTTTTGCCCAAAATCAAAAGATAGAAAAGAAAATCGACTCTGTTTTAAAACTGATGACATTGGATGAAAAGATCGGTCAGTTAAATCAGTATACTGGAGATCGCGATGCTACAGGGCCGATTACCAATAACCCAAATAAGTTAAAAGACATTAGGGATGGAAAATTGGGTTCGATGTTAAATGTTCGTGGTGCAAAAGAAACCCGCGAAGTACAGGAAGTTGCCATGCAATCGAGAATGAAAATTCCGTTGATTTTTGGTTTAGATGTAATTCATGGTTATCGGGTTACTTTTCCAATTCCACTTGCCGAGGCTGCTAGCTGGGATTTGGCTGCAATGGAAAATGCTGCTCGTGTTGCGGCAAGGGAAACAGCTGCATCTGGCGTACATTGGACTTTTGCTCCAATGGTTGATATTGCCCGCGATCCACGTTGGGGAAGGGTAATGGAAGGTGCCGGAGAAGATACTTACTTAGGTTCTAAAATTGCCTTTGCTAGAGTTAAAGGTTTTCAGGGCAAAGGATTGGGAAATTTGGATGCGATTATGGCTTGTGCAAAACACTTTGCCGCTTATGGTGCTGCAATTGCCGGAAGAGATTATGCTGCGGTTGATATGAGCGACCATACCCTTTGGGAAGTTTATCTGCCTCCTTTTAAGGCTGCGGTTGATGCTGGCGCTGCAACTTTTATGAATTCTTTCAATACTTTAAATGGAATTCCTGCAACTGGAAATGCCTATTTACAGAGAGATATTTTAAAGGATAAATGGAAATATACGGGCTTTGTGGTCAGTGATTGGGGTTCTATTGGAGAAATGGTTGATCATGGTTTTGCCAAAAATAAAATGCAAGCAGCTGAACTTGCCATCAAAGCAGGAAGCGATATGGATATGGAAAGCAGAAGCTATTTGCCAAATTTAGCCAAGTTGGTTGCCGATAAAAAAGTTTCGGTAGCCATAATTGATGATGCGGTAAGGAGAATTCTCCGCAAGAAATTCGAACTGGGATTGTTTGATGATCCTTATCGTTTTAGTAATGAGGCCCGTCAAGAAAAGGAATTGAATTCGCCAGAAAATAGAAAGGCTTCTTTATCTATGGCAGAAAAAAGTATTGTGCTGTTAAAAAACAACAATCAGGTTTTGCCCTTATCTAAAAACTTAAAGAAAATTGCCGTTATCGGTCCTTTAGGGAAATCTGAAAAGGATATGCAGGGTTTTTGGTCTATTGCTTGGGAAAAAGATAATCTCGTTTCCTTGTATCAAGGCTTGAAAAATAAGCTTGGTGATAAAACTGAATTGCTTTACGCAAAGGGGTGCGAAATTTCAGATTCCTCTAAAACCGGCTTTGCCGAAGCTATAGATGTTGCCAAACAGGCAGATGTTATTGTGATGGCGGTTGGTGAAACGCTGGATATGAGCGGAGAAGCCAAAAGCAAAACGAATATTCACATTCCCGGGGTTCAGGAAGACTTAATAAAAGCCATGCAAGCTACTGGAAAACCTGTTGTGGTATTGGTAATGGCAGGCAGACCTTTAATTTTTAACTGGACGGCCGATAACGTTCCGGCGATTATGTACACTTGGTGGCTGGGGAGCGAAGCTGGAAATGCAATGGCCAACGTTTTGTTCGGTGATTATAATCCTGCTGGAAAACTTCCAATGACGTTTCCACGTGATGAAGGACAGATCCCGGTTTATTACAATTATTTAAGTACAGGTCGTCCGGCTAAAAACGACCAAGATACCCGCTACCGTTCGGCTTATATGGATTTACCGAATAGTCCGAAATTTGCTTTCGGCTACGGCTTAAGTTACACCACTTTCGAATATGCGGATTTAACTTTAAGTGCTCCACAACTAAAAATTGATGGGAAAATCGAAGTGAGTTTTATCTTAAAAAACACAGGGAAGTATGATGGGGAGGAAGTTGCTCAACTTTACCTTCAAGATAAGTTTGCATCTGTTGTGCGCCCAGTTAAAGAACTAAAAGAATTCCAAAAAGTAATGCTGAAAGCAGGAGAAAGTAAGAAAATTACATTTACGATTAATAAAGAAAAGCTCTCCTTTTATAACCAACAACTAAAATGGGGCGCAGAACCAGGCGATTTTAAATTAATGATTGGTACGGCATCGAACAATATAAAATTAGAAAAGGATTTTGTGTTGGTTGAATAGTTTGCACTTATTTGGTTGTGCTTTTGCCGTCATTCTCGCGCAGGCGGGAATCTTAAAGCGTATTATATTTTAGCATCGCTGGTTTAAATAATTTCACCATATAGACATATAAGAAAATATAGTAAGTACAAACGGGCAATTGG
>NZ_JACRYL010000016.1:0-25295 GCF_014306625.1 Pedobacter fastidiosus | reverse complement strand
GCACTGGTGATAACCACCCTGCTATCCCCCTCTGGAGGGGGCAGGGGGAGGTTTTAAATAATTTCACCATATAGACATATAAGAAAATATAGTAATTACAAACCGGCACTCGAATATAGTGCACTAGTGATAGCCACCATGCTATCCCCCTTTGGAGGGGGCAGGGGGAGGTTTTAAGAAATGCAAGAAAATATAGTAATTACAAACGAGCACCTTGATATAGTGCGCTGGTGATAGCCACCCTGCTATCCCCCTCTGGAGGGGGCAGGGGGAGGTTTTAAAGAATTACCATATAGACGTATAAGACAATATAGTAAGTACAAAAGGGCACCTGGATATAGTGCGCTGGTGATGGCCATTCTGCTATCCCTCTCTGGAGGGTGCGGGGGGAGGTTTTAAATAATTTCACCATATAGACATATAAGAAAATATAGTAAGTACAAACGGGCACTTGGATATAGTGCACTGGTGATGGCCACCCTGCTATCCCCCTCTGGAGGGGGGCAGGGGGAGGTTTTAAATAATTTCACCATATAGACATATAAGAAAATATAGTAAGTACAAACTGGCACTTGGATATAGTGCACTGATGATAATCAACCTGCTATCCCCCTCTGGAGGGGGCAGTTTTAAATAATTTCACCATATAGACATATAAGAAAATATAGTAAGTACAAACTGGCACTTGGATATAGTGCGCTGGTGATAGCCACCCTGCTATCCCCCTCTGGAGGGGGCAGGGGGAGGTTTTAAATAATTTCACCATAGACATATAAGAAAATATAGTAAATACAAATGGGCAATTAGATATAGTGCACTGGTGATGGCCACCTTGCTATCCCCCTCTGGAGGGGGCAGGGGGAGGAATTAGAGCAGTCGGGAATCGTAATGCAAAACGAAGAATCGAAGCATAAGCTAATTTCGCTAAACCCGATAGTACGGAAAGCCACAATTTTTCATTGTGCTTGGAGGAATAGCGGGACTGAAGAAACCGAAAAGCACTGTTATTGCTTTCCAAATTATTCAGCATAATATTTAACACGGTATTAAAAGTTTCAACAATATTAACCGCCTCGATTTGTGGCTAAACGGATCAAAAAAAATATTAAAATGTTAAAATCAAACCTAGTATTAAGATCAACATTACTACTCTTCTTTGCATCCTTTTGGATGATGAACACCTACGGTCAAGATGCTGGTCGGAAAACGATAAGTCTGAACGATCAATGGGAATTTCAAAAAGAAAACGGAGCCACAGAAAAAGTAAATATTCCGCATACCTGGAATGATAAAGACGTTTTGGACGATGTAGCAAGCTATTATCGTGGATTGGGCATTTACAAACGCAAGCTTAAGCTAGATGAAACAGCAAAAGGAAAAGCCGTTTTTTTGGTTTTTAATGGTGTTGCACAAGAGGCTGAAGTATTGGTAAACGGAAAATCTGCGGGTAAGCACATTGGGAGTTATACGCACTTTATAGTTCCGATTACGCAATATTTAAATTATAAAGATGATGTAGTTGAAGTAAGGGCTAATAATCGCTTTAATGAAGATATTCCGCCTTTAACCGCCGACTTTACTTTTTTTGGCGGAATCTACCGTAACGTTACTTTGTTGATTACAGATCCAGTGCACTTTTCTCAAAAGGAAAACGGAAGTTCGGGCATCTTTATCACTACGCCTCAGGTTTCAGCTTCTACAGCAAGTGTGCAGATTAAATGTTCTATTGATAATACTTCAGACGTTGCTAAAAAAGTACAGGTTTTAACTACAATATACGATGCTAAAGGAAATAAAGTAGCAAATCAAACAGTCGCTGTTAATTTAGGAAGAGGTAATATGATTGTTGTTCAGGATCTTAAATCGATTCAGAAGCCTGAACTGTGGTCGCCAGAAAACCCTTATTTATATCGGGTTGTAACCAAAATTATCGATGCTAAAACGAAAGCTACAATTGATCAGGTTTCTAACCCACTTGGTTTTAGATGGTTTAAGTTTGATTCAGATCAAGGTTTCTTTTTAAATGGAAAACCGCTCAAATTAATCGGGGCAAGCCGTCACCAAGATTACGAAAATTTGGGTAATGCTACGCCTGATGCGCTTCAAACCCGCGACATAGAATTGCTGAAAAACATGGGTGGCAATTTTTTACGTGTGGCCCATTATCCACAAGATCCTTTAATTTTAGAGGCCTGCGATCGTTTGGGCATTTTGGCTTCTGTAGAAATTCCGGTTGTAAATACCATAACCGAATCTGAGGCATTCACGGCAAACTGTTTAAACATGCAAACCGAAATGATTAAACAGAACTTCAACCATCCAAGCATCATCATCTGGGCTTATATGAACGAAATTTTGCTTCGTCCTAAGTTTACCACCGATAAGCCACGTCAACAGATTTATTATGATCACATCCGTGAGCTTGCTCAAAAACTAGATGATTTAACCAGAAAAGAAGATCCATCTAGATATACTTTATTGGTTAATCATGGTGCTTTTGATATTTACAACCGAGTAGGTTTAACTAAAATTCCGATGATTGTGGGCTGGAATTTATATTCTGGATGGTATTCTGGAGTGCCTGCAGATTTCGCTAGGTTTTTAGATCGCCACCATAAAGAACTGGCTGATAAGCCAATGTTGGTCACCGAATATGGTGCAGATGCCGATCCTCGCATTCGATCATTTTTGCCTGTTCGATTTGATAAAAGTATAGAATATGCCATTCAGTTTAATCAGGTTTATTTAAATGCGATGTTAAGCAGACCTTTTGTAAGTGGCGGAATGGCTTGGAATTTAGCCGATTTTAATTCCGAAACGCGTGAAGAAACTATGCCTCACATCAATAATAAAGGTTTGTTAACCATTGGTCGTGAGCCAAAGGATACTTATTTTCTCTACCAAGCCTATTTGGCGAGCAAACCTTATCTAAAAATTACTTCAGACCAATGGAAAGATAGAGCCGGCATTGCAGATTCTGCATCATCAACCTGTACGCAACCGCTTCAGGTCGCTACAAATTTAAAATCTGTAGAGTTATTTCTTAATGGTAAAAGTTTGGGTGTTAAAGATGCTGTAGATCACATTTGTCAATGGAACGTTCCTTTTGTAGATGGAAAAAACCAATTAAGAGCTGTTTCTGGTGATCATACTGATCAAACGGATTTGAACTTTCAGCTTCAGCCATATCGCTTTGCAGATCAAATTAAGTTTAAAGATGTGAATGTGCTTTTGGGCTCGAAACGTTTTTATATTGATGAAAAAGAGCATCAACTTTGGATTCCCGATCAACCTTATAGAGCCGGAAGTTGGGGCTGGATTGGTGGCGAACCATTTAAGGGTACAAATAACCGCATCACTTACGGAAGCGACAAAAATATTTTAGGCACTAACAATGATCCTGTTTACCAAACGCAACAAGTTGGAATTAAGCAGTTTAAATTCGATGTTCCAGATGGAGAATATGAACTTTCGCTACTTTTTGCCGAGCTTGTTGGTGGCGAAACTAAAGAGGCACTTGCTTATAATTTAGATAATAACCACAAAAAGGAAGTGGTAGAACAGCGCATTTTTGATGTGGCAATAAACGGAGCTCCTTTTATGAGCAAACTCAACATCGCAACAGATTATGGCTATACCACTGCCGTGAAAAAGAAAACTACAATAACCGTTCAAAATGGAAAAGGCATCGTTATAGATTTTAATGCCATCGAAGGAAAACCGGTTTTAAATGCAATTCAATTAAGAAAAATCTACTAAGAATTTACAAATCACCAATGAAAAAACTCCCTGCACGTATTTTATCAGTTGATGTATTAAGAGCAATAACCATGTTCTTGATGATCTTTGTAAACGATGTTGCAGGCGTGCACCACATTCCCGAATGGATAGAGCACACCAAAGCGGAAGTAGATGGAATGGGCTTTTCTGATTTAATTTTTCCCGCATTTTTATTCATCGTGGGTTTGTCTTTACCATTTGCCATTCAAAGTAGAATGGCAAAAGGAAAATCCTTTCTTTCCATAGCAGGCTATATTTTGTTAAGGGCTTTGGCGCTTATTGCAATGGGCTTTTTTCACGTAAATTTAGAAAACTATAATGGCGAAACGGCGATATTGCCTTACTCGATTTATACCATTCTCATCACCATTTCCTTCTTTTTGATTTGGCTCGATTATCCGCAAACACTTTCGAAAGCCAAAAAGAATGTTTTCGTTATTAGTGGAATTGCACTGCTCGCTGTTTTAGCGTTATTGTATAAAGGAGGCAGTACAGAAAATCCTGAAGGATTAAAACCGCATTGGTGGGGCATTTTAGGCATTATCGGCTGGGCTTATTTGGTATCTGCATTTGTTTACCTACTCAGTAAAGGGAACTTATTAATTTTAACCTTCGCATTTCTAATCTTTGCTGGCATCAATAACAGTAGTCATATGGATCTATTGCACATGCATTTATGGGTAATTGGCGATGCATCTTCCATTACGCTAATGATGGGTGGAATTTTGATTTCTTTACTTTATACGCGTTTTGTTAAAAACGAAGCTTATAGGGATTTTTGGATTCAATTGGCCTTAATTGGATTAATCTCCATTGCATTCGGTATGTTTATTCGCCCTTATTCTGGCGGAATTTCGAAAATATATGCCACACCAGCTTGGGTATTTATTTGTATGGGCATAACCATTTTGGTTTTCGAACTGCTCATTTTTGCGGTCGATTTTAAAGGAAAAAACAACTGGTTTAAAGCCATTAAGCCTGCGGGAACAAGTACGCTAACTTGTTACCTAGTTCCTTATTTATTGTACTCCATTTTCGGATTGATTCATTTTCACTTTCCTCATTTTTTAAGCAATGGAATTGGGGGCATAATCAGGTCGTTTTTAATGGCGTTTTTGGTAATTTTTTTGGTATCCCTTTTAGAGAAAAGAAGCCTTCGTTTAAAGGTTTAAGAATATTAATTTATGTTAAAGAAAACTAGATATATAATTTTATTAACCCTACTGTGTACAAGTAAGTTATTGTTTGCGCAACAATCTACTCGCCTAAATAGTAGCTGGGAATTTTTAAGGCAAGATTTAGGTGGAATTTGGGAAGCCGTTCGCCCGGTTGGAGTGGGCAACCCTGAGGCTGTTCCAGTTTGGCAAAATGTTACACTCCCGCATTGTGTTAATGCTTTGGATGCCGTAGATCCTGATGTAAATTATTATCAGGGCCCAGCTTGGTATCGCACTCAACTGGTGCTCGATAATCCCTATAAAACAGGCAGAACCATTTTGCATTTTGAAGGCGCCGGACAAAAAACGGAGGTTTATGTTTACACCACGAAAGTAGGTGCTCATGTTGGGGGCTATGATGAGTGGACGGTCGATATTACTGATGCCGTTGCAGAATTTCAAAAAACTGAGATTTACAAAAAACAATTCAAGGGTAAAGTTCCGGTTTCAATCCGTACCGATAACACGAGGGATTTAGAAATGATTCCTTCTGATTTATCCGATTTTAACGTTTATGGAGGAATTTATCGCTACTTAAATTTGGTTTACACACTAGGCCTTGCTGTTGATAAAATGTTTGCCAAAGCCGAAGTAGATGCACAAGGGAAGCTTGGTAAGTTAAATGTGAAAGCTCGTTTTTATAATCCCAAAGGGATAAACGATGCTTCAGCTCTATTAAAGCTGATCGATCCTAATGGAAAATTGGTATCGAAATCAGAAAAGAAACTAAATGGATTATCTGGCGATTTGGATTTATGGAGTTTTGAATTGAAAAAACCTCAGCTCTGGTCTACCGATAAACCCCTCCAATATACACTACAATATGAAATTATTTCCTCAGCAGGAAATTTTAAAGGCGAAGAGAAAGTTGGTTTTAGAAATATAGATTTTGTAGAAAAAGGCCCATTTAATTTAAACGGTAAGCGTTTGCTTTTACGTGGAACGCATCGTCATGAAGATCATGCTGGCGTAGGTTCTGCAATGACGGAGCCGATGATCCGCCAGGAAATGCAGATGATGAAAGATATGGGTGTTAATTTCATCCGTTTGGGTCATTACCAGCAATCTAGGATTGTCTTGAACCTTTGCGATAGTTTGGGCATTCTCGTTTGGGAGGAAATTCCGTGGTGCCGTGGTGGTTTGGGAGGCGAAATTTATAAACAACAAGCTCGCAGAATGCTCAACAATATGATTGAGCAACATTACAACCACCCGAGTATTATAATTTGGGGTTTAGGCAATGAGAACGATTGGCCTGGAGATTTTCCAGAGTTCGATAAAGAAAAAATCAGAACGTTTATGAAAGAATTGAACGATTTATCGCATAAGCTCGATGCTTCTCGTTATACTGCCATTAGGCGATGTGATTTCTGTAGCGACATTGTAGATGTGTATTCGCCATCTATTTGGGCGGGATGGTATCGTGGTGCTTATACCGATTATAAAAAAGCTACAGAAGAAGAATTTGCAAAAGTTAAGCGCTTTATTCATGTAGAATGGGGTGGCGATAGTCATGCGCTCCGTCATTCTGAAAATCCTGATAAAGCATTGAGCAAAATTAAAACAGGTGGAAGCGCCGATGAGCGTGCTGGTGATGCTTCGCTATATGGTGGCGCAGCCAGAATTTCTAAAGATGGCGATTGGAGCGAATCTTACATTACAAATTTAATCGATTGGCATTTAAAAGAACAAGAAAATATGCCTTGGCTCAGTGGAACTGCCTATTGGCCATTTAAAGATTTCTCTACAGCCATTCGTCCCGATAATCCGGTTCCATATATGAACCAGAAAGGTGTTGTAGAAAGAGATCTCACCAAAAAGGAGGCCTATTATGTTTTTCAATCTTATTGGACAGAAAAACCAATGGCACACATTTATGGACATACTTGGCCAGTGCGTTGGGGTGATGAAGGTGAAGAAAAAATGGTAAAAGTATATTCAAACTGTAGCGATGCCGAAATTTTCTTAAATGGTAAAAGTTTCGGTTCGAAGAAAAGAAATAGTCAGGATTATCCTTCTGCTGGTTTACGCTGGAACCTTCCATTTGTAAAGGGCGAAAACACGGTAAAAGTAATTGCCAGAAAAGGAAAAGAAACCGTAACCGATGAAATCAAATTTATTTATCAAACGGAAAAATGGGGCAAGCCAACTAAGTTGGTTTTGAAAAAAATTGATCAGCAAGATGATACTGCCACTGTAGAAGTAAAGCTTTATGATGATAAAAACGTACTTTGTTTGGATGCCATTAACTGGATAAATTTTGGTTTAACTGGCGATGGTAAACTAATTGATAATCAAGGAACTTCGTCAGGATCAAGAAAAGTGCAGGCTTATAATGGCCGAGCAATTATTAAAGTGAAATTAAATAAAGGTACAAGTGTAGTTTCTGTGCTTTCTGAAGGATTAAAAACTGTATTTACCGAATTATAATATTATGAAAAGAATCATCCCTATTCTCTTATTAACGCTATTCTATTTCATTGGAACCGGTTTTTCTAAATTTAAAACCATCAAAGAAATTCAGCCTGTTAGTATGAAAGCTCAGGCAGAAGCACTGTTGAAAAAACAGATCTTACAAGATGCTTCATGGGCTATGCAACAGACTCCGATTACGGTAACCGCATCCTCTTCACCCAGAAGTGCAGGTGGGAAGCACGATTTCTTTTCAGAAGCAGATTACTTTTGGCCTGATCCAAAAAATCCCGATGGACCATATATCAACCGCGATGGCTTAACCAATCCAGATAACTTTTTAGAACACCGCAAGGCGATGGTTCGTTTCAGTAAAGTAATTGGCGCATTGGCTTCGGCTTACAAAATTACAGGCGATGAGAAATATGTAAAACAGGCGGTAAAGCATTTAAGAGCATGGTTTGTAAATGCTGAAACCATTATGAATCCAAATCTTCTTTTTGCACAGGCCGTAAAGGGAAAATTTACTGGACGCAATTACGGGATTATTGATACCATTCACTTCATGGAAGTTGCACAAGGCGCTTTGGTAATGGAGAAAGCAAAAGCGTTTGATCAAGAAACCGCAAAGGGCGTAAAAAAATGGTTTGCCGATTACATCCTTTGGTTAAATACCAGTAAACCCGGCATTCAAGAGAAAACTGTAAAGAACAACCATGCAACCTGTTGGGCAATGCAGGTAGCCTCTTTTGCTAAGCTTTGTAAAGATGAAAACATGCTCGATTCTTTGCGTGCCAGCTATAAAACAATTTTGTTGCCAAGCCAAATGGCGGTAGATGGCAGTTTCCCTTTGGAAATGGCCAGAACAAAACCATACGGTTATGCTATCTTTAATTTAGATGCAATGACCATGCTTTGTCAAATCCTCTCTACACCGAAAGATAATCTGTGGAATTTCGAAACAGCCGACGGAAAATCAATTAAAAAAGGAATTGCTTATTTATATCCTTTCATTGCCGATAAAAGTAAATGGACTTTGCAACCCGATGTAATGTATTGGGAAAACTGGCCTGTTGCACAGCCATTCTTGCTTTTTGGTGCTGTTCAATATCAGCAAAACGATTGGTTTACCACTTGGGAAAAGTTAAATCACAAACCCAAAGTAGAAGAAGTTATTCGTAATCTTCCAGTACGCAACCCTTTAATCTGGTTATAGTGAATATGTTAAAATCAATAATTCGTTATTGCGATAAGTTTGGAAATCTCACCAATCCGTGTAGAATAATGGTTTGTATTCTGCTAATTTTAGGTTTCAGTGCGCAAATATCCTCTGCTCAAGAATGGGAATCCAAATTCATCAAAATTAAAAATGATGGGCATTTGCAATACATCGCTGATCAAAAAGGAAACACCATTCCTGATTTTAGCCATGTTGGCTATCATCAAAATACTAAAGCTATTCCTCAGGTTCAGGTTGTGGCTACTTTATCCGCCACAGGCGATAACGACGAAGCTAAAATTCAAGAAGCCATAAATGAGCTGGCCAAAAAACAACCAGAAGCAAATGGTATTCGAGGCGCAATTTTATTAAAAAAGGGAAGCTATAAAATCCCAGGAAGCCTAAAAATATCTGCAAGTGGAATCGTGCTTCGTGGCGAAGGCGAAGAAACCAAACTCATAGCAACCGGAGTCGGTAAAAGGAAAACAATTGTAGCTTCTGGCGAAGGAAAGCTTGCCGAAATTCCAAATACAAGAGTTAAAATAGCAAATCACTATGTGCCTGTTGGAGCCAAATCCTTTCATCTTTCCTCAACAAAAGGATTATCAATTGGAGATAAGATTGTAGTATATCGTCCGGCAACCGCCAATTGGATTCACGATTTAAAAATGGATCAGATTGAACCCGGAACAGGAACAATCCAATGGACACCAGAAGATTATAATTTCGAATTCGAACGAACCATAACTGCTATAAATGGGAGTCAGATTACGATTGATAACCCAATTGTAATGGCTCTGGAAGATCAATATGGCGGTGGAGAGATTTACAAATGCACTTTTGAGGGTAGAATAGCGGAAATTGGAATTGAAAACTTGCTATTGGAATCAGAATATAATGGCGATACCGACGAAGAACATGGCTGGGATGCAATCGCTTTCAATAAAATTGAAAACAGTTGGATAAGTGGTGTTACCAGTAGGTATTTTGGATATTCATGCGTAAATCTCTCGCACGATAGTAAGCAGATTACTGTTAAGGATAGTAAATGCCTAGCACCGAAATCTCAGATTATCGGTGGTAGAAGATATTCTTTTAATAATGACGGTCAGTTAAATTTATTTATAAACTGCTATGCATCAGAAGGTAGGCACGATTATGTAACGGGCGCCAAGGTTTGTGGCCCAAATGTATTTTACAACTGCAAATCTGAAAATGCAAAAGCTGATATTGGTCCACACCACCGTTGGGCGATGGGTACTTTGTATGATAACATCACCACAGATGGAGAAATCAATATTCAAGATCGTGGCAATTGGGGAACAGGGCATGGTTGGTCGGGTGTAAACCAAGTGCTTTGGAATTGCACTGCACTAAAAGTTACGGTTCAAAATCCTTACGTAAGTGGGGTAAATTACGCCATTGGTGTTAAAGCAGAAAAGACGGAAGGTCGCTTAAAAGGTCGGCCAATTGGCATTTGGGAAAATCAGAATAAGGAGGGACTAAAACCTCCATCATTATATTTAAAACAGGTAGAAGAAAGCAAAAATTAATATGAATTTAAAAATTAAGTTATCCGCCTTAATGCTATTGTCTTTCAGTTTAGTAAAGGCACAAAAAGTAGATGTTGCAAAAGCATTTGCGTCGGCAGAAAAACAAACCGATGTACTCATTAAAAATGTAGACTCGGCTCGGTTGGTAAAGCCTTTGTTGGTTTCACCGCGAACGGTAGAAAAGGGTGAGTTTAAAATGGTGATCTCAAAAGATTGGACGAGTGGGTTTTTCCCGGCCGAGCTTTGGTATTTCTATGAATATACTAAAGATAAGAAGTGGTTAAACCTGGCTAAAAAATATACAGAAGACATTAAAAAAGAGCAGTTTAATAAGGGTACACATGATTTGGGCTTTATGATTTATTGTCCTTTCGGCAACGGTTATAAATTAACAAAAGATACCGCTTACCGCTCGGTAATCATTCAGGCTGCAAAATCGCTTTCCACAAGGTTTAATGCGAAAGCAGGCGTTTTAAAATCTTGGGATCATAACGGCAATAAATGGAAATACCCGGTAATTATTGATAACATGATGAATCTTGAATTGCTTTTCGAAGTAACCAAGTTAACAGGCGATTCATCATTCTATAAAATTGCGGTAACTCATGCCAATACTACCATGAAAAATCACTTCCGCCCAGATTTTAGTTCTTACCATGTAATTGATTATGATACCGAAACGGGTAAGGTTTTGCAGAAGCTAACGGCACAAGGTTACGCCAACGAATCGGCTTGGGCGAGAGGGCAAGCTTGGGCGCTTTATGGCTACACCATGTGTTTTAGAGAAACCAAAGATCAAAATTATTTGAAACAGGCAAACGGAATTGCAAACTTCATTTTAAGTAGTAAAATTACGCCAGCAGATGGGATTCCTTATTGGGATTATAACGATCCGCAGATTCCAAATGTATCAAGAGATGCTTCTGCGGCCGCCATCACAGCATCTGCACTTTACGAATTGGCAAAATATAGCAAAGCTGATGCGAAAAAATATAAAATGGCTGCCGATAAGATTTTGGTTTCTTTAAGCACAAAATATGCAAGTAAACCAGGTGCCAATTATGGTTTCATTTTAGAGCACAGTACTGGTCATCGCCCAGCGAAATCGGAAATAGATGTGCCCATTAATTACGCTGATTACTACTATTTAGAGGCTTTGTTAAGAAGCAAAAAATAAAATATGAAGACTGTCAAACGTTTATTCCTATTTGGATTTTTTAGCGCAATTGCATTAATGGCACTTCGCTCAGAAAATCTGCCTAAAACTAAAGTCGTTATTGGCTATGTTGGTGGCTATAAGGGTTTGGTTGATGTTTCTAAAATTGCGGCAGAGAAACTTACACACATTAATTATGCCTTTGTAAACGTAAAAAATAATCGGGCTTTCTTAAATCGCGAAGCAACAGATACGTTAAATCTTCAAAATTTAAACAAGCTAAAGCAGATTAATCCAAATTTGAAAATTCTAATTTCTATTGGGGGTTGGTCTTGGAGCGAGAATTTTTCTGATGCCGCACTTTCCGATACCTCTAGGAAAGCTTTTGCCCAAAGCGCAGTAGCCATTATCGAGAAATTTAATTTGGATGGGGTAGATATCGATTGGGAATATCCGGCAATTTCTGGCGAAGAGGGAAATATTTACCGACCGGAAGACAAGCAGAATTTTACCCTAATGCTAAAAGAGTTGCGTTTGGAGTTAGATAGTTTAGAACAAAATCATAAAACAAAGAAACTGTTAACGGTTGCCGTTGGAGGCTTTACCAATTTTATTCGCCATACCGAAATGGCTCAAGCGCAAAAATATCTCGATTTTGTAAACCTAATGACTTACGATTTTTATAACGGAGATTTTGCAGGTCACCATACCAACCTCTATAATTCTAAAAAACATCCAGCAGAAAATTACGCCGATAAAACTTTTAAAGAGTTTTTATCCGCAGGTGTTCCGGCAAATAAGTTGGTTATGGGAATTGCTTTTTATAGTCGTTCTTTTATCTTAAAAGGAAACTCCATAAAAGGTTTAGGTGATTCCGTTTTGAGTAGCAGATACGGAAAGGGTTATACTTTTATTAAAGACAGTTTAATTAACCAAAAAGGCTTTAAAGCTTATCACGATAAGGAAGCGAAAGCATCTTATATTTTTAATCCCACTACCCGAGAATACATGACTTATGATGACGAAAAATCTGTTCAGAAAAAGTGCGAATATGTAATTAAAAATAAAATGGGCGGTGTAATGTTTTGGGAATACGATTCTGATTTAAATGGCTATTTGTTAAACCAGATTAATAAAACTTTAAAGTAAAAGCACCTCTAGCTGAATGGGTTATAGGTACCTGTTCCATGAATGTTGATTGAAAAAAAAATAAAAGGACGAAATATTTACATTTTTATGGGTCATTCGCCCGATTTATTCGGAAATTCGGCCTATAAAACATTGTTTAGGAATGCCATTTTTTGGGCTTCCAAAACACAATAATAACCCTAATAGAGCAAAACAAAATGAAACAAAATCTCAGTATTCTTTTACTTTTGGCAACAGCATTCGGTGTGTCTGCCCAAACTAAAAAAGCGACTAAGCCTGTAGCAAAAACAGTTCCGGCTTACACCGTTGGCAACAAGAAAGTAACGGTTTACACCACCGCCGAAAAAACAGATTATCGCATCAGCAAAATCGAAACTATAAGTTTTACCGAGAACAAGCAACCCTTTGAAACAGAGCCATGTATTTTTATCGATCCAACAATAAAATATCAAACCATGGTTGGAATTGGTGGAGCTTTAACAGATGCATCTGCAGAAACGTTTGCTAAACTTTCAAAAAAAAATCAACAAGAATTATTAACAGCTTATTATAGTCCTGATAAGGGAATTGGCTACACTTTGGCTCGTACAAACATTGCCAGTTGCGATTTCTCTAGCGGAAGTTACACCTACGTTCAGGATAACGATAAAGAATTGAAAACCTTCAGCGTAGCGCACGATGAAGAATTTAAAATTCCTTTAATTAAACAGGCCATTGCTGCTGCCGGTGGAAAATTACCACTTTTCGTAAGCCCATGGTCGCCACCAGCATGGATGAAAGATAACAACAGCTTAATTCAGGGCGGTCATTTATTGCCTGCATTTCGCCAGAGTTGGGCAAATCACTATGTTAAATTTATTAAAACTTACGAAGCAATGGGCATTCCAATCTGGGGCTTAAGCGTTCAAAATGAACCAATGGCGAAACAGAAGTGGGAATCTTGCGTATTTACAGCAGAAGAAGAACGCGATTTTATTAAAAATTTCTTAGGTCCAACTTTACAAAAACAAGGTTTAGCTTCTAAGAAACTAATTGCTTGGGATCATAATCGCGATCAGATTTTCCAAAGAGCAAGCACAATTTTAAATGACAAAGATGCCGCTAAATATGTTTGGGGCATTGGTTTCCACTGGTACGAAACGTGGACAGGAAGTGAAATGCAATTTGGTAATGTTCGCCAAACGCATGATGCTTATCCGGATAAAGCCTTAATTTTTACTGAAGGCTGTAAAGAAAAATACGATGTAAATAAATTGGACGATTGGACATTGGGCGAGCGTTATGGTTATTCAATGATTAACGATTTTAATAGCGGAACCGCGGCTTGGACAGACTGGAACATTCTTTTAGATGAAAAAGGTGGACCAAACCATGTTGGAAATTTCTGTTTTGCACCAGTACATGCCGATACCAAAAACGATAAATTGATTTATACCAATGCTTACTATTATATGGGCCATTTCTCAAAATTCATTCGTCCGGGTGCTAAAAGAATTGGTTCGGCATCTAGCCGTGATAAATTGCAGGCAACAGCTTTCTTAAACACCGATGGAAAATTAGCCGTTGTAGTGATGAATCAATCTGATGATAAATTAAAATATAGCTTGTGGATTAAAGGACAGGCGGCAACAACAACAAGTTTACCGCACTCCATCACCACATTGGTAGTAGAATAAATAAACGCTCAAATTAAAAATCAGATGATAAAAGAAGTAGAAAGCCTATTTTCCTTAAAAGACAAAGTTGTAGTCGTAACCGGCGCTACAGGTGTTTTAGGAGAGGCTTTTGTAAATGGACTATGCAGTGCTGGTGCAACAATTGTTGTAATTGGCCGAAATGAAGATGTGGCCAAACAAAGGGTAGAAGAAGCAAGAAATGCAGGTTGCAAATCGATTTATATTATTGCGGATGTATTGGATGAACAAAACTTAATCGATGCGAAAAATACAATTCTAAATGAATTTGGAAAGATAGATGCATTGGTAAACGCTGCAGGTGGTAACGTTGCAGAGGCAGTTGTTCAACCGGGTAATGATGTATTCGATTTAAATGTATCTGCACTTAAACAGGCTTTCGATCTTAACCTTTTCGGTACAATTATGCCCACCCAAATTTTTGGTAAAGAGATTGCCAAACATGGAGGAAGCATTGTAAATATTTCTTCGGTTTCGGCAACGCAGGCACTTACAAGAGTTTTAGGTTATTCGCTTGCTAAAGCATCGATAGATAGTTATACAAAATGGATGGCTGTAGAGCTAGCCAATCGTTATGAAGATAAAATAAGGATGAATGCCATTGTTCCTGGTTTCTTTATAACCAATCAAAATAGGGCTTTACTTACCAATGAAGATGGTTCTTTAACCAGTCGCGGACAAGCTATTATTTCGAAAACACCGTTTAAACGCTTCGGTAATCCAGAAGAATTAATCGGTGCGCTTATTTATTTGCTAAGCGATGCCTCCAAATTTGTAAATGGCGAAAACGTTAAAGTAGATGGTGGCTTCAGTGCCTTCTCGGGAGTTTAAAGCTTTTAAAAGAACATAATAAACTGAAAATCATAAAATCTTAAACACTTTTAAGAAAGAGCAATCCGGATTGAAGGTGTAATCCCAATTAGAAAATGAAGTACAAAAAATTAGAACAAACTTGGCGCTGGTACGGACCAAATGATCCGGTTTCTTTACAAGATGTGAAACAAGCTGGTGCAACAGGAATTGTAACAGCATTGCATCATATTCCACATGGTGAAGTTTGGCCATTGGCAGATATCCAAGAAAGAAAAGCAATTATCGAAGCATCAGGTTTAACATGGTCGGTGGTTGAGAGTGTTCCAGTTCACGAAGCTATTAAAACCCGTAGAGCGGATGCAGATCTTTATATCGAGAATTATAAAACTTCGCTCCGCAATTTAGCGCAATGCGGAATCAAGATTGTTTGCTATAATTTTATGCCCGTTTTAGATTGGACACGTACCCAGCTGGATTTGGAAATGAGCGATGGTTCTAAAGCCTTATATTTCAATTGGATAGATTTGGCCATTTTCGATCTATATATCCTAAAGAGGGAAGATGCAGAAAAGGATTATTCGCAATCCATTTTGCAAAGAGCAATTGATAAATATTCGAAATTAACAGCACAGGAACTGGATGATTTGAGGATTAATGTTTTAATGGGCATTCCAAATGAAAAGGAAATTGAGTTGGAAACCCTTCGCAACAGCATTAACGAATATAAAGTGATTGGTACGCAGGGATTAAAGGAAAATTTGAAACATTTCCTCTCTTCAATTGCTGATGTTTGTACTGAGGAGGGCATCAAAATGACGATTCATCCAGATGATCCACCATATCCAATTTTGGGTTTACCTAGAATTGCGAGTACGCTTGAAGATTTCAAATACATTATAAATGAAGTAAACCAAGAATTTAATGGCGTTTGTTTCTGTACAGGATCTTTGGGTGCAGGAAGGAAAAATAATGCCTTGGAGATTTTTGACGCCGTTAAAGATCGTGTGTATTTTGCGCATTTACGCAACGTAACCAAAGATGAAGATGGCAGTTTTTATGAAGCCGATCATTTGGGTGGCGACGTAAATATGTATGAAATTATGAAAGCAATCTCAGAAGAAAATGCTTTAAGAGATAAATCAATTCCATTTCGTCCAGATCATGGCCACCAGATGTTGGATGATTTAGCCAAACAAAGCAATCCCGGTTATTCGGCCATAGGCAGATTAAGAGGCTTGGCAGAATTAAGAGGTTTGGAAGTAGGGGTTACCGGAAATTATTAGTTGCATTTAGGCCGTTTTAAAAGGTCTGTTTCTCTTAAGAAGCAGGCCTTTTGTTTTTAATCGAAGATAGAATTTTGATAATAGTGAGCTCGGAATATTTTAAGCGCTTTGGATTCGGTAGATTATCTAAAATAACTTTATTTCATTTTTAATATTTTCGAATTAAACTGGCTTAAAATTTGTTTAGCTTTGAATATGGAAAACAGCAACATCCCTCAGAAAAAAATCCTTAAACCATCTGTTGTACACGATGATTTACCAGAGGTTAAAAAGCCTGAGCATTTGCGTAAAATGCCTTTGGATCATGATGATGTCCTGCCTGAAAACCCAGAAAGAAACTATCATCATGAAGAATTTCGATCGGTTTCTGGAAGCCACGATGAAATAAAACACGCCGATGATGATGTTTGGAACGGCGAAGATGCTTAGTTAAGCGCCCTTTCCTAACTATTGCGAACTTCCTCTCTCTATTCTAGATTCATAATATTCAAACCTCGTAGGTTTTTAAAACCTACGAGGTTTATTTTTATTAACGCTTGCACCCATCTGGCGCAAGCATCCGCTTGTGCCCTCCGTAGTTCTATTTTAACACAAGCGGACGCTTGCGCTAGAGCAGCATTAGGCCGGATTGGGTAAGTCTTGTTTAGTCATTAGTTCCTGTTTTTTGTCTGCATTACAATCATTATTGAATTATGCTATCGCCACAACGCTATTCCGGCATAGCAAATGATGGCCCCCATCTGGCGCAAGCATCCGCTTGTGCCCTACATAGTTCTATTTAACACAAGCGGACGCTTGCGCTAGAGCAATATTAAGCCGGATTGGGCAAGTTTTGTTTAGTCATTAGTTCCTGTTTTCTGTTTGCATTACAATCATTATTGAGTTATGCTATTGCCATAACGTTATTCCGGCATAGCAAATGATGGCAGGAGAGGCCGTTGAAATTTTTGCAGATCCTTTCAAAACCAATTGTCCAAGGGATTTCAAATGCTCGGAACCAGTCAGTTTCCATAAATCGCCGGGGCCTTGAAATACCGCTGTTGAAATTTCGGCGAGCCTATCCCGCATCAGGTGCAAGCCTTGATTTTTTGGTATCTTTTTCATCAAGGAAAAAGGACTAGCCCCGGCGGCAATGAGCCGTAAAAAAAACTATTCTAATTATTACAGATAAAATAGATCTGAACCCATCTGGCCCCCATCTGGCGCAAGCATCCGCTTGTGCCCTACATAGGTTTTTGCTAATTAAACCAATCACTTCGTAATTCCCTAAAACATAGTCTTTAAGGGCTATTGCACAGCTATTCCGTTGTTAATAATTTAGTGATGGTCCTAAAAATCAATCAAATAAGTTTTTATGTGCCATTATAAAGCCTAAACAAACAGATAGATCCAAAAAATTTTCATGCGCATAGCAATTTTAGGAACAAGAGGGATTCCAAGTCAATACGGCGGTTTTGAAAAATGCGCAGAGCATATTGCGCTGAGCTTGGTAAAAAGAGGGCATGAAGTAATTGTTTATAATTCTCACAACCATTTCAATCAACGAACAGAATGGAATGGCGTTAAGATTGTTCACATACACGATCCAGAATTTAAGCTTAGTACCTTCGGAAGATTTGTATATGATTATAGGTGCATTAAAGATTTAAAAAAACAAAATTGCGATATCGCCTTACAGCTGGGTTACAGGAGTAGTCCGATATGGGGTTTTACAATCCCGAAAAATTTAAATTTGGTAACCAATATGGGCGGTTTAGAATGGAAGCGACCAAAATATGGAAGAATTCTAAGGCAATTAATTGTATTGGCAGAAAAATGGGCGGTAGATAATTGCCACCATTTAATTTCAGATTCATTGGGAATCCAACAATATCTAGAAGAAAAATTTAATAAAACCTCCGAATACATCCCATATGGGGCTAACATTTTCAATGATCCTGATGAGCGGGTTTTAAAAGACTTTCATGTTTCAAAATATAAGTATGACTTGTTTATCGGGAATTTGGAGCCTGAAAATAATTTAGAAATGATCTTAGCTGGAGTGGTCAAAGCTAAAACCAACCGAGATTTTTTGATTGTGGGAAATCATTTAATCAGCAATGGTAAATATTTAAAGAACAAATTTAAAAAGCATTTAAATATTAAATTTCTTGGAGGAATTTACGATGGTAAAGGACTAAATAATTTAAGGTATTATTCAAACCTATATTTTCATGGACACTCATTGGGTGGTACAAACCCACTCTTATTAGAGGCAATGGCTTGTGGAAGCCTTATTTCAGCAAATTACAATAAGTTCAATAAATATATCGCTGGTGATGATGCCATGTATTTCCATACTGCAGATGATGTGGCGGCGCAAATGATGGGGCCGGGCAAGGAAAGTCAGGTTTATAATTACTATTTGGATAACAACAACTTCAAAATAAGAAACGATTATTCATGGGCTAAAATAGGAGAGCGATACGAGCGCTACTTTTATGAAATCATTAAAAAAGAATTTGTCGCTCATCATAGTATTGTTCTTTAGTAATTCTTTAACCAAATATATTATTCTGGCCAAAACCTATTGTGTAAAAAAATGGAAACCTACAAAAGTAAAATGCGATATGGAATATTTCAAGATTGGACAGTAAATAGTGAAAGCTATAAATCTAGAATGGTTATGGTATTTTTTCGATTGGCCACATTTGCCCACAGTAAAAAAATATATGTGGTTTTACTGTTTTGGTATCTCCTATTTTATAAGGTATTTGTCGAATGGTTTTTAAACATACAGCTTCATTGGGGCATCAAAATGGGTAGTGGATTAAAGTTAGAGCATGGGCACAGTTCAGTTGTTTACGGAGATTCGGAATTAGGCGAGAACTGCACCATCAGGCATTTAACTACCATTGGAAACAAGAAATTAGCAGATGGAACCTCAAGTTTATCACCTAAAATTGGCAACAATGTAGATATTGGCGCCAACGTAACTATACTTGGCGACATACAAATTGGCGATAATGTAATCATTGGGGCAGGTGCAGTGGTAACTAAAGATGTACCACCAAATTCCGTAATGGTTGGCAATCCAGCACGCTTAATTAAAAAAGTTTATGGTTATCCCAGCATTTCAAAAGCCACAAATAAAGAGATTGTATAATATAATTATCTCAATTTAATACTGCTGTCTTATTCCAAAATTTCCACTTATTGGCAATGGGCTTAAAACCAGGCATTATATTATCTTCTAATGGAATGCTGATTGAAATTACAGTTCCCTTATAGTTCTCTATAACCAAATTTCCATTAAGTTTTTCAATTCTAAGTTTAACATTGGCCAACCCCATGCTGTTTATTTTGGTTGCGCTTGGATCAAAGCCAATTCCGTTATCCTTTATCGTAAATATTATGCAACCATCCTGCACGGCAATTTTTAGTTTTACTTTATTTCCCTTAGAATGTTTCAGGGTATTGTGCGCAATTTCCTTAACGATAAGATAGCAGTTTCGCCTACTTTGACTGCTCACAACAAAATCTGGAATGTCTTGGGGGATAGAGGCTTCAAAAGAAATTGTTGAATATTCAAATTGCTTTCTGGTCTGTTCTTCAATATAATAAAGTAGACTTTCCAAGTTGTCACTTTCGGCATTTGTGCTCCAAACTACCTCATTTATTTTAATGGCAAGTTCATTAACCATAAACTAATCTGTTTAATTTCTTCTACATCGTCCCTTTTTTTTCTCGCAAGCTCAGCGTATAATTTTATGGCAGAAATTCCAGCACCTACTTCATCGTGTATTTCACTGCTTATCCTTTGTCTTTCTAGTCTTATAAACCGCTGTTGCTCACCGTATTTAGATTTTGACTGATTTTTTATCGCATAATTTCGAATCGTAATGTAGGCTAACAATAATATTAGAGCTGAAAATGCACAAAGTTCTACCAACCAATTTTCTAAAATATTGACATTCATCATGATTTTAGAAAAGGACAAAACGTTGATATTTGTCAAACTGATAAATAAGAGAGACACTGTTTTGCACGTAGTATTAATACTATTAATTTGAATTTGAAATAGGATTATTTTATAGTCGGATAAAAAAAATGGGATGTAGGGCGTCATATTTACTATTTGAGGTCGAAAATTTACTAAAAGAATGATTTAATAGGACTAATTTTAATTTCTTTTGATAATTAATTACCGCTAAATTAGTAAAATATAAAAAAAGGCATAATTGATCCTACAAATTATTTGTGTTTTTGATAATATTTTTAGTTATCACATTTTTTGTTGCTGGAAACACTCAAAAATCAGTAAATATTTTAAAATAGCCTAGAAAAGAAGATATTTTTGAAATTCTAGTCGTATTTATTTATAATATATTGTAAAATTTCATCCCTACTAAATTATCTCATTAATGATCTCCATCTCTATTGTCGAAGACCACGACTTTTATCGCCAATCGCTCGTAAAGGTAATTGAAGAAAGCAGTTTCCTAAAAATCTCTGGTGTGTATTCTTGTGCTGAAGAAGCCATGCAAGAATTACCATTTAATGCGCCTGATATTGCAATTGTAGACATCAAGCTCAAGCTAAAATCTGGCATTGAGCTTATCCAGAAAGTGAAACCATTTTTAGCCAATACACAGTTTCTAATGTGTTCAGGTTATCAAAACGATGAGAATATTTTCAATGCCCTAAAAGCAGGTGCATCTGGTTATATTGTAAAAGGTTCCACTGAAAGTGAAATCCAAAATGCCATAGTAGAATTGCATAACGGTGGTTCCCCAATGAGCCCTTATATTGCTAGGCAAGTAATAAATTTACTTTATAAAACGAAAACAACCGATAATAATACCTTTGGATTAAGCTCTAGAGAATTGGAAGTACTATCATTATTAAGCCAAGGTTTACTTTATAAGGAAATTTCAGATCGATTAAGCATCAGTCCAAATACGGTGAAAAACCATTGTAAAAATATATACAAACGCTTGCATGTTCAAAATAAAGTAGAAGCTATTAACAAATTTAGCAACTACAACTTGCAAGCACACGCTTCTTAAAATCAACTTTGTAAAATTCTATTTCGTCCCAACGAAACAAAATGGCCCTATTGGGCTATTGATTTAAGTACTAACAAACAGCACTTTAGCCAAATATAGGTTTGGGTAAATCTGCATGGTATAAATTAAAAAGTAAATGATTATTTAATCAGAAACATTTAACCTGTTATTGCTTATGGAAAGTCGTCAAATATTTATTTTAATCACATTGCTGATCATTTTTGATGCAATTGCATTGAACTGCTCATTCGGATTAATTTATGGTTCAGGTATTCTAAGTAACCGCATGCTTACCGGGAATGTAAGTTCATTGTTGCTTATTTTTCTAAATTTAACATGGCTCTGTTCAGCCCTTGTAAATCAAACCTACAGCCAGGCCAATGTTCAGTCTGTTGAAGCCTTGTTTAAAAAATCAGCCTATACTTTTTTAATTCAGATTCTTCTACTTTTCATTACGCTCTTTTATGTAGATGATTTGGATTTTTTTAACAGCAGTACTTTTTATATATTAGGATTGCAGTTTATTGGAATCTCCACTGTTCGTTTGGTTACATTCTTTTCAGAAAAACTTAATCCAAAACTAAATCTCTATAAAAAGAAAATTGCCATAATTGGCAATCAAGATTTAGCCAATCGATTAGAAAGTTACTTTTTAAAGAATAAACTGTCCTTCAATTTGGCAGGTTCCTTCACCGATTACAATACCGAAGTAATTGATGAAAAGAACAGTAAGAAAATAAATAAATTAAAGGATACAGTAAAGTTTGCAATAGAAAATAATTTAGATGAGGTATATACTACACAGTTTCCAGAGCAATGCCAAGATCTGGCTGGTGTGTTAAACCTCGCGGAGAAAAATTGCGTTAGGGTTAAATACATTACTTCTTTTATGCAGTACAAAAGGGAAGAAGAAGCCTTTATCGATTCTAGTTATACGTTTAACAACTTTTACGATGGTATTCCAATTTTGGTCAATCGCCGAGAGCCGCTCAGTTCTATTGGAAATCGGATTGTTAAAAGGTTGTTCGATATTGTTTTTAGTCTTTTTGTTATAGTCTTTTTGCTTTCTTGGTTTTTACCATTAATGACGCTTTTGATCAAATTAGAATCGAAAGGAGACGCCTTATTCTTACAGCTTAGATCAGGTAAAAAAAATAGGCCTTTTTACTGTTATAAGTTCCGGAGTATGAACATGAATAAGGACAGCAACAATCTTCAGGCCTCCAGAAATGATCCTAGAATTACCAAAATCGGTGCTTTTATGCGAAAGACCAGTATAGATGAATTGCCTCAGTTTTTTAACGTGCTCTTTGGCAATATGAGTGTAGTTGGTCCACGTCCGCACATGCTCAAACATACCGAAGAGTATAGCAGTTTAATCGATCAATACATGGTTCGCCATTTCCTTAAACCTGGCATTACAGGCTGGGCGCAGATAAATGGATTTAGAGGCGAAACCAAACACCATGCTCAGATGCTGGGCCGTGTAAAACACGATATTTGGTATATGGAAAACTGGTCTCTGTTTCAGGATATCATAATTATTTATAAAACGGTGGCCAATGCAGTTCAAGGAGAGGAAAATGCTTTTTAATTTTATTTAATTTTTGCTTTATTCATGATTTATTAGAATCGAGAATAATTTATTCATTATAAATTATTTAATACTAAAGAGTTTTATTAAGCAGAGAAAAGTATTATTCCTTATCCTTTTTTAACGCTCTTAATTTTGATAGCCCTATGGGGCTATTGCTTTAAAACACAATATACAGCAACTTCGTAACTGTATTAAGGTCACAAAATTTTCCCTTTTGTCGTCATCTCATGAATAAAAATTATTTCTTTTTAATCTTACTTTCTGGCGTAATGTTAAGCGCTTGTGGGTCTTATAAAAAAATCCCTTACTATCAGGATTTAAGTCGTTCCTCAATTACACAAGAAGTAGTTAATAACTATACTCCGTTCACTATCCATACTGGCGATGTTATTGGTATAAACGTAAGTAGCCGCACACCTGAATCATCGGCTGTATTTAATTACAGTTCGAAAGATAACCAAAGTACGGTTTCTGGTTATACCGTTGATGAAAAAGGAGATTTACAGTTGCCATTAATTGGTACCTTAAAGGTTGAGGGCTTAACCACCTCACAGCTTCAAGGTAAAATGAGTCAGTTACTGCTAACATTTTATAAAGACCCTGTTGTTAATGTTCGCGTTCTTAATTTCAAAATTTCTATTTATGGTGATGTATTAAAACCTGATACCTATGCTATAAAAGATGAAAGGTTAACCATAACTCAGGCATTAACCTTAGCAGGCGATTTAAATATAACAGCTGTTCGTAATATAGTTTTAATTAGAGAAGAGAATGGTAAGCGGAATTTTATTCCAATTGATTTAACAAAAAGGGAAATCTTTAATTCCCCATATTACTATCTCAAAAACAATGATGAAATCTACGTTCAACCAGATAAAACTAAATATTCTACAGTAGATACAGGTTACAAAACAACAACCCTAGTTTTATCTGGGCTTTCTATTATTGCAATTGTTCTATCAAATTTGTTTAGGTAATCTATGAACACCATTCAAGGACAAATAACCACTTTTACCATTCCTGAAAAGAACAAACAGGAATCTGATGTAACTGGCGTAATAAAAATATATATATACCATTGGCCTCTATTTTTGTTAGCTGTATTGATCTTTATGCCTTTAGCATATTTTTATGCTTCAAAAATGCTCCCGATTTATGAAATTAAAGCTTCTATAATTATTAAAGACGGTAAAAAAACTCAAGAGCCAAATTCATCTGCTTTACATGAAATAGATTTAATTAATTCTTCCAAGATTATTGAAAACGAGATAGAAATTCTTAAATCTAGAAAGCTAATTACCCAAGTTGTTAAAGATTTAAATCTTTGGGTAAATTATCAAAAAAAAGATGGTTTAAAGAAAATCGACCTCTATGATAAAAGTCCAGTTAAGCTTTTGCTGGTAAAACAGGATGAAGAATTAGATAATCAAAAACTTAATATTATTATAAAAAGTAAGGATAAATTTGATTTATTAATGCCAAGTGGCCAGTATAAAACTTTTTCTTTTAATAAAATTTATAAAAATAGTTTCGGGTCATGGAAACTCGTTACCACAGAAAATTTAGATAAATTTTATGGTCAATCTCTGCAAATTGGTTTGGCGGGTTATGAAAATTTAGCGCTTGGATATCAAAAACTAATCGACGCAAGTTTGTCTAATAAATTGTCTACAGCAGTTGTATTAACAATTACAGATCAAGTTCCACAACGTGGGAAGGATATATTAAATTCATTAATTGTTAATTATAACCTTGAGACTAGCAAGGATAAAAATAAAAATGTTGAGAATACAATTAGCTTCCTAGATCAAAAGATTGCTTCACTTTCTGGAGAACTTGGTCGGACTGAAAAAAATATTGAAGGGTTTAAAAGTAGTCGTGGTTTAACCGAAATTAGTTTACAATCTAAAGTGAGTCTTGAAAATCTTCAGGCAAATGATGCTAAGCTAAATGATGCTAATGTTCAGCTTGATGTTATAAAAGGAATAGACAATTATGTTAATTCTGCTTCAAATGCCGAGAAAGTTCCATCAGCAAATGGTATTAATGAGCCTGCACTTAGCAATTCAATTGATAAACTATCAAAATTACAATTACAGTATGAGGAATTAGCTGCCACCACCCCAGAAACAAGCCCCGATTTTGAACCTATAAATAGGCAAATCAAATCCACAAAATCAACAATAAAGGAAATTGTAAGTAATATTAAACAATCTGTAACAGGAACTCGAAACAAATTGCAAGCGTATAATTCAAGGTTCGAATCTTCAATTAAAAACCTGCCTGCTCAAGAAAGGCTGTACCGACCCCTTATTAATTGGACAAATATGTTGAATTAGTTGTGTAATAATAGTCATTATTTGGGTCTATTTTT
>NZ_JACRYL010000015.1:2704-129399 GCF_014306625.1 Pedobacter fastidiosus | reverse complement strand
CCTTATCAAATTAACTCGGCTAAGGGGAACTTTTTAGATTGGCGAAGAGGGGTCAATTTGAAGCGGTTTATCCAATCCACCCATGACATCGAACTTATTAATTTACTCGAGACGGACTATGAGCTTTATCACTTTACCGAAACGGTTAAAGACAACATGCTCTATTTTGATCATCAAATAAAAACTGGCCCTCTCAAAACTAGAAATGCCGTGAAGATTCTTGAACTTATGAACTTTCCTGCGGGTATAACAAAAGAAGCCGGGCTATTGAGCGAAAGAATCTTTGAACTTTCAAATAAGAGCCATCTATCCAAATGGTTTAATAATCAAAATCAAAAGGACAAAGCACTTGAAAAATAGGCTGATATATGTTGGAAAGACCCTGTTCTGCCCAATACCTATCATAGTTCTACCCTGCTAACAGGCATCATCCATAGACCTCAGGCATATTGATTGTTTTTCAGGGATGTGGATAAAATTCGGAACTATCTCCCCAGCATATTTTTTTTATCTGGACTCTTCGATTTTGGAAATTTTATTTAATTATGTTTTTTAGCTCTAATATGACTTGGCCGGATGCTACACAAACCCGGTGGAGGCCTTAAGAATTATTCGTTCTGCTGACCGTCTGGATCTCATTCTGCTCGATGTCGATATGCCTGAGATTTCGGGCATCGAATTGGCCAAGTTGATCAGAGATATGACCTCAAAATTGGTGTTTACCACTGAGCATACCAAAAACAAATAGTGGACTGAATAATGTTAAAGAGAGACTGAGTAGCGCTTATGGATCTGATTTTTCATTCAATTTCAGCATTCAACCTGGGGAAATTTTCATAGTGAACATTGCGATTAAGCTTAAAAAACATTTTATATAATGTGACCGTTTTTATTTTTATTTAGAATATATACCCTTCTCCAGACTGCAAAGTCAAATTATGGCTTTTTTTGTCTTTCATCATCAAAGAACTTTAAACAACCAGCCGCATGCTTATCAGCTCTCATCAGTCCTTCCCCGAAAAACCCTCAAAAAAAATGCTCCCTCAGTAAAATATATACGTGAGAAAAATGTAGGAGACATATTAGTTCTTATGTACGCATACGAGCTAGGATTTCTTTTCCTTACACAGGTGAAAAACAGTTTGTTTTAAGTTTTTTAGCTGAAAAGCAATTTAAACTAAAATAAGATAACTCATTGATTCGAATTTGTAGTCGGATAATCAAATTTAAGGACTAAACTCCTAATTTGAATTTGGGTTTTTAAGTAGTGCTATAATATCTTCTTGTATTCTGTCTATCAGGCTCCAGTCCTGAGCGATGTATATATCTGTAACGGTTCTGTCGGTCTGATTCAAGGCTTCAGCGACATCATCCTTGCTATAACCACATTTCCGTCTTGCCCAGGTTCCGATACAGTGCCTCATATCATAAAAGTCAATATCTGTTATGCCAGTTATTTCGCTTACTGTTTTTAGCCCCTTATCGAGGGCAGCATTTAAGCTTCCGGTATTGGCGTAGCGGACATTTAATTTTCCCGCGTATTTTTTTAAAAGAGGTATGGCTTCCTTGATTACTTTCACACTGAAGAAGGCATTGTCTTTCCTTTTTCCTCTGGTTTTTGCCCTGTTGTAATTTATCCTCTTTGCTGAGGTAAATGGCTTAAGCTCATATAGGTCTGCCGCATTCATACCGAGAAGATATATTGATAGCATACATAAATCGCGTGCTAATTCTGCTCTTGAGTCAAGTTGAACATTGCAATCTCTTATCTTGATAATTTCGTGCACAGGTCTATCCCTATGCTGGGTGATTGGGGGAGTACCCACCTTATATTTTTTGAAAGGATAGTGAGGAATCTTTAATATACCTAAGTCTTCATCATTGTACTGGTTTCGAGCTTCGTTAAACAATAGTCGTAGATCCCGCATATGATTGTGCAATCCTGCATCTGATAAGCCTTTTTGAGTATAGGTTATTGATTTTCCACCATGGTTATTTCTAGTGAGCTCTCTACTGCTACGAAGAAATTCTTCATATTTTTTAAGGAAATTATAGTTTATTTCAATAATTGGAATGATCGGTGTTTTAAAATAATCAATAAGACTATTTCTGACAGTGATTAAGGTTTTTGCACTACTTGCTTTTGGTGTGGCTAGTTTTTTCGTTAGGAACTCGTTACAGAATTTTAAAAAATCAATAACAATTTCTTCTCGAGGCGTATCGATTTCCAACAGCCTCTCTTTTACCTGTTTTGCATTTAAAGCTGATAGAAGTTCATTATTTGTACTAACCCAATCACGATAGTTTTTTAATTGTGGTGCAATTCTGTCAATAATAAATGTATCCTTTAGTATTAGTGTTTTACTATCTTTCCTTCTGCTAAGTTGCTTTTCCACGACAAAGTGGTTCGTGTCAATATAGGCTGGTTTCCCATTATGCCATATCCTAATCTTAACATTCCAGGTGCCGTCTTTCTTTTGATTTGCAGCTAATATGGTTGCAGAAATTGTTATCATTATGCTAGTTTTTTTGTAAGTATTTATTAAGCGAATCCCTAATCTTTCAAAAATTTGTAAGTATTTATTAAGCGAGATGAACTAAATTAAGCAAAAAAAGCTGCTGAACCTAACGCTTGAACTTAATGGGGATTTAAGATCAAGTATCTTTAAAGGCCGTTTTTGGCACTGTAGAGGTATAAAAAAACCCCTTGAGGATATCTCAAGAGGTGATTTTTGTTTGTGGGCCCAGCTGGGCTCGAACCAGCGACCAAAAGATTATGAGTCTTCTACTCTAACCAACTGAGCTATAGGCCCCGGAAAAAACATATGTTTTTTGCGAGTGCAATGTTACAAATTTGCATTCAATTTAGGAAAAAGATTTTCTCTAAAAATCGAAAAAAATAAATATAATCTCATTTTCAGTCGATTAATTGCAAAATGAGATTTAATTAATACTTGTTTAAACCTATTAATCAATTCATTGTTTAGGAGAAATACGCAAATCTAGCCAAAATCAGATTGCTTCTAAAAACAATTAAAATTAATAAATGCCTCATTATAAACGTAAACAAATAACCATATTGTAAAATAATACTGGCATTATTACTGATAGCACTACCACGTGTTTTTTTTGTGAAAATTAGCGTAATTTTATCCTCGTTATATAAATTATATACAGATTTAAATGATACCAATCCCTTTAACTAAAACCATTGTCAAAATACATGCTCATGAATTATAAGCAACTCCAAGAAGATGTTGAGCAACACGTTAGCAAATACTTCGATACCCATAGCGATCCTCGATTAGTTTACCACAATTATAAACACACTAAGGAAGTTGTAAATGCAGCACAGCAAATTGCTAATCACTATCAATTAAGCGAGGAAGATTTTTTTATTGTTACAGTTGCAGCTTATTTTCACGATACAGGATATTTTGAAGATGCCCTTAATCATGAAACCAAAGGTGCTGAGCTTGCAGATTTATATTTAGAAAAACATAAGGTTAAGGAAGAAGTTAGGAAAAGTGTATCTGAAGCAATTTTAAGCACTAAAATTCCTCAAAATCCGAATACTGAATTGGATAAAATTTTATGCGATGCGGATCTTTTTCATTTAGGATTAGTCGATTTTAGGGATAAGGGTAAGTTGATGCACAAAGAAGTAGAGCTGATTTACAAAAAAGACATCAATAAAAAAGAATGGCGCAAAAGAGATATTCAGTTTATGGAATCCCATCATTACCATACCGATTATGCCAACTTATTGCTGAACGATCAAAAACAGAAAAATATCGAGAAGCTTAAAAGTAAATTAACAGTTCAAGAAGTAATTGCTACGGAAATAGAAGAGCCTAAAAACTTTGCTCCAGAGGTTGTTAAAAAGGGTAAGAAAAAGGATAAAGACAGTAGACCCGACAAAGGAATTGAAACGATGTTCAGAATTACATCTGCCAATAATCAGCGATTAAGCGATATGGCCGATAATAAGGCGCACATTTTAATTACTGTAAATTCCATTATGCTTTCCTTAATTGTGAGTTTACTATTAAGGCGTTTAGAAGATCATGGAAACCTAATTATTCCAACTTTTATCCTCTTAATGGTGAGTTTAACCTGCGTGGTGGTATCTATTTTATCAACCCGTCCATCAATTCCAAAAGGAGAGTTTACACAAGAAGATATGGATAATAAGAAAGTTAATTTACTTTTCTTCGGTAATTTTTATAAAATGAGCTTGCCAAGTTATACCGAAGGAATGATTAAGGTAATGAATGACAACGATTTTCTTTACGGAACATTAATTACCGATGTTTATTCTCAAGGTGTGGTTTTAGGGAGAAAGTATAAATTAATTCGTTTGGCCTACAATATTTTCATGTTTGGATTAATTGCCGCAGTATTCGCTTTTGTTATTGCATACGCAGTTTACGGTAAACTTTAACGGAGCAAATGATTGCAACATCCTTTTTTAACAGAGATTTAAGCTGGCTAAAATTTAACGACCGTATTTTGGTTGAGGCCGAGAGAAATACAGTTCCACTTTTGGAGCGAATAAAGTTTCTATCTATTTTTTCTTCCAATCTCGATGAATTTTATCGGGTAAGAATGCCAGTTCTCTTGGCATTGGAAAAGTTAAGCAACAAAGAAAATAACGATATTCAGATAGAAGATGATCTTTTAATTACTGCAAATCAGCTTATTTCCGATCAACAGCAACGTTATGGCCTAGTTTTGAAAACCGATATTATCCCACAGCTTAAAAAGAATCATATCAATTTAATTTATGCTGAGGTTTTCCCAGACGAGATTAAAAAGGAAGTAACCCGATTTTTTTTAAGTCAGGTGATGGCATTTTTGCAACCTGTTTATGTTGATGACACTACGAATTTTTTTCCATCCAATAACGAACTTTATTTTCTGGTTAACCTAAAAAGTGAAGCGAAATCTAAGGCTGTTATTTTAAATATTCCATCAAACGAACTTCCACGTTTTTTAAAAATCGAGCAGAATAAAGAAACTTTTATTGTCTTCTTGGATGATATTGTTCGCAATCATCTCAATTATATTTTTCCAAATGATGAAGTTTTAGGGTGCTTTAGTTTTAAAGTAACCAGAGATGCGGAAATTGATTTGAAGGATGAATATTCGGGAAGCTTATCCGATCAGCTTGAAAAACAGCTTTTAAAAAGAGATTTTGGTTTGGCTACTCGTTTTCTCCACCAGCCAGGAATTCCAGCTGATGTTTTAGATCTTCTCAAAAAGCTTTTTAATTTAAAAAAAGCCAATATGGTAGAAGGCGGGCAATATCATAACCTTAAAGATTTTATGTCTTTTCCGGTAAGTCTACCAAATTTATCCAATGATAAATGGCCTAAAATCTGTAATACTGATGGTATTGAAAAAACTTTAACCGAAGAAATTTACAAGAACGATATCATTATTCATACGCCTTACCAAAGTTACGATAGCATTTTACGCTTTTTTAATGAGGCTGCGGTTGATGCAACGGTAGAAGAAATTTGCGTAACGCTTTATCGCGTTGCCAGCGATTCTAAAATCGTGAATGCTTTAATCAGCGCAGCAAAAAATGGCAAAAAAGTTTCTGTTTTAGTAGAGCTTAAAGCCCGTTTTGATGAAGCAAACAACATTAAATGGGCCAAGAAAATGAAGGCCGTTGGTGTTGAGATCATTTATAGCGTTACTGCACTTAAAGTTCACGCAAAGGTTGCTTTGGTAAAAAGGAAAATCGGTAATAGAACCCGTAACGTTGGTCTTTTTGCAACCGGAAATTTTAACGAAAGCACAGCAGCTTTTTACACCGATCATATTTTAATGACGGCTAATAAGGAAATGCTACGTGAGGTTGAATTGCTGTTTATCTTTCTACGCAAAAGAGAGAAACCTACATCTCCCGATTTAATCAAGTTTAAGCACTTATTGGTTGCGCAATTTAATCTTCAACAGGCATTTTTAAATTTAATTGATAGAGAAATTGATCATGCCAAAATGGGCAAGCCTGCCTCTATAACCATTAAAATGAACAATCTGGAAGAGAAGGTTTTGATTAATAAGCTTTATGAGGCATCAGAGGCTGGAGTTAAAATCGATATGATTGTGAGAAGCATTTGCAGGTTAATTCCTGGGGTTGCTGGAATGAGCGAAAACATTAAGATTACCAGAATTGTAGACCGCTATTTAGAACACGGTCGTATTTTTGTATTCCACAATTTGGGTAAAGAAGAAGTGTATTTGGGCTCGGCAGATTGGATGAACAGAAATATTTACCGCAGAATTGAAGTTTGTTTTCCAATTTACGATCAGAAAATTAAAGCTGAAATATTAGATATTCTCAATCTTCAAAAACAGGACAACGTTCAGGCTGTTATTATTAATGAGCACATGAACAATATTCCTGTCGAAATGGGAAAAGTTCAGATTGAATCTCAAAAAGAAATTTATCAATATTTAAAAAACAAAATTTAAAGCATTCTTATGAAACACACAAAAATCACCAGATCGTTTATCCTTGTTTTAACAGCTATTGCCTTTTTCGGTATTTCTTGCGTTAATGCAGAACATAAAGATGGCGAAACAGCCACGCAGGCTGATCAGCCAAAAGCTGACTTTCCTTACGATTTAAAAAATCCGGTAAAATACAATATGCCGCACAATCTTTTCGAAATCTCTGGCATTGTTTTTCATAACGGCGATCCGAAAGAGGTTTTTGCCATTCAGGATGAAGATGGAGATTTATTTCACCTGGGTTTAAGTGATAAAGAATCTAAGTTTACAAAGTTTGGTGGCAAAGGCGATTATGAAGATTTAACAATTATTAAAGATCATGTAGTTGTGTTAAAAAGTAATGGTGAATTGCATACTTTTCCTATTTCAGAAATTAATAAACCAGAGATTGTAGATGTTGTTAAAACAAAAGATTTGGTTCCGAAAGCGGAATATGAAGGTTTGGCTGCAGATGAAAAAGCAGGTTTAATTTACATTTTAACTAAAGACAGTAAACCAGATTCTAAGGCGAAAAAATCTAGCATTTATGCATTTAGTTTTGCTGCAGATGGTTCTTTAAAATCAAGTGGCGAATTTGGCTTATCGCACAAAGAAATTGCCGCATCTTCAGGAAGCGATAAAACAAGATTCCGTCCTTCTGCAATGGCCAAGAACCCGCAAACTAATGAATGGTACGTGCTTTCTTCGGTAAATAAATTATTGGTGGTTACCGATGAGAATTTTAAAGTAAAAGCGACTTATCCTTTAGACGGAAGCTTATTTAACCAACCTGAAGGAATTGCTTTTGATAAAGACAACAACCTTTATATCTCAAATGAAGGTGGTACTTTAGCCGCTGGAAATATTTTAATGTTTAAACATAAGAAACCGTAAATTTAGGTTTCCAAATACCGATAAATGCTAGGCTATGATTAAAAATTTTACCCTATTTTCATTCTTATTTTTACTTTATTTCACTGCCTCAGCACAAAGTGATGTTAAATACCGTGTAATTTTATTCGGCGATGCCGGAGAAATGAATCCTGGTCAAATGCAGGATTTAAAAAACGCAGCAAAACAGATTATTCCAAAAAAAACCACAGTAATTTATCTCGGCGATAACATTTACCCAACAGGAATGGGTTTGCCAGGAAGTATAGAGGAAGAAGACACCAAGAAAATTCTTCAATCGCAATATGAACCAATGCGCAAAATGGGCGCTGCGGTTTATTTTGTTCCCGGTAATCACGATTGGGATAAATCTGGACCTAAAGGTTTGGCTAAAATTAAAGCTCAGGATGATTTTTTAAAAGCGCAAAACGATCCCTTACTAAAATTACTTCCGCAAAATGGTTGCCCCGATCCAGTTGCCATCCAACTTACGGATAAACTAACCATCATTGCTTACGATAGTGAATGGTGGCTTTTTCCATATAATAAACAAAATTCGGCTGGCGAATGCGACTGCAGAACCAAAGACGAAGTCTTGGTGAAAATGGAAGAGTTGCTAGAGCAAAATAAAGGTAAAGTTATTCTCTTGGCTTCACATCATCCATTTCAAAGTTATGGCCCACACGGTGGATATTTTAATTTAAGGAACCACCTATTCCCATTAACATCGCTCAATAAAAACTTTTATATCCCAATGCCGGTTCTTGGGTCAGTTTATCCCATTTTACGGTCTACTTTGTTAAGCCCCGAAGATTTAAATCATCCTGCTTATAAAGACATGATTAAATCTGTTAATGGTGTTTTTGGAGATTATCCTAACGTAACCTATGTTGCTGGTCACGAACATGGCTTGCAACTAATAAAAAGTAAGCAACTTCAAATAATCAGCGGTGCCGGCTCTAAAGTCTCTCCAAATAAAGAAGGCAAAAACTCTCTATTTCATGAAATGCAACAAGGTTATGTGGTTGCTGATCAATTAATGAATAATGATATGCGCTATGAATATTATATCTATGCAGATTCTGGCGTTAAGCTTGTTTTTACTTATACAAAGAAATTTGAAACCATTACTCAAAAGGTTAGGGCGAGGGATAAACCAATTTTAGCGGATAGTATCACTGTTAGAATAAAACCCGAATATGATAGCGTTGGCCGTTTCCATAGATATGTTTTTGGAGAAAATTATCGTAAAGAATATGCGCAAAAAACTACCGTTCCCGTATTAAGGGTTTCAAAACTTTTTGGTGGATTAAAAGCCACACAGCGAGGTGGCGGAAATCAATCTCGCTCTCTTCGTTTGGAGGACAAAGATGGTAAGGAATATGTGCTTCGCAGTGTAGAAAAATATCCTGAAGTGCTTTTACCCGCACAGCTCAGAGAAACCTTTGCAAAGGATATTATTAAGGATAATATGTCTGCACAACACCCGTTTTCTGCTCTTGTTGTACCAGAACTTGCAAAAGCTGGTGGGGTTCCACATACTAATCCGATCATCGGTTGGGTTTCTCCTGATGATAATTTAGGCGAATTTGAGCCTGCTTTTGCCAATACATTATGCTTGTTGGAAGAAAGAGAACCTGTAGGCGAATCAGACAGCTCTCCAAAAATGGATAAGAAGCTTACCGATGATAACGACAATACTTTGGATGGGCCAGCTTGGTTAAGGGCAAGATCGCTAGATGTTTTGCTAGGAGATTGGGATAGGCACGAAGACCAGTGGCGTTGGAAAGAAACTAAAAAGGATGGTGGCTCACATTACACACCAATTCCACGAGATCGGGATCAGGTTTTCTTTAGAGCTGATGGTTTTTTACAGCGCTTTACACAAACCTCTTCACTTTTGCCAATGATGCAGGGATACGAAAGGGATATTAATAGAATTGATTGGTTTTTATGGGAGGGAAGAGAGATTAGCAGTCGGTGGACAGCAAACATCAGCGAGGAAGAATGGGATAAAACTGTTAAAGATTTCTGTTCAAAATACAATGATGCTGTTTTTGAAAAAGCATTGAGGAAACTTCCTGAGCCGAGCTATTCTTTGCATCACGATGAGCTTTTAGCGCAAATGAAAAAAAGAATCGAGATGTTGCCGAAGATGATGAATGATTATTATCATTTCTTTAATCGGATTGTAGATATCGAAGTGACCAATAAAAATGAGCTTATCAATATTTCTGATGGCCCAGATAATGGAATGGCCATTAAAATCAATAAAATTTCGAAAGAAGGAAATATTAAGGAAGAATTATTTAACCGTGTTTTTGATCCGAAGGTGACCAAAGAAATCCGCGTTTACATGCACAATGGTAATGATAGTTCAATTTTGAACAACAAAACTTCGAATATAAAACTTCGCATAATTGGTGGTAAAGGAACTAAATACTACGATTTTGAAAATACAAATGCTTCTGTAAAACTTTATGGTAGAAAAGATAAGGCCACATACAAAGGAGAAGATGCAGATAAGGTTAGAAAGATTATTTCAAACGACACCTCAAACTTCAGCTACATTCCAAAAGATATGTACAGTAGAAGTTCATTAAACTTAAATGCAGGGTATAACAATGATGATGGTTTATTGGCCGGCTTAGTTTATAAACAAACTAATCCAGGATTTAGAAAACAACCTTATGGCAATTCGCAAACCATTTCATTCTTACACTCGTTTTCTACTTCTGCTTTCAGATTTAATTACAAAGGTGAGTGGCTTAAAGCCTTAGGAAAAGGCGATTTCATTTTAAAAGCTGATGCTAACGCACCTAACAACACACAGAACTTTTTTGGTTTGGGTAACGAAACTCATTTTGATGAACATGGCGATGATATAAAATACTACCGTGCCAGATTTAATCTTTATCAGGTAGATCCAATGATTCGTTGGAGAAGACCAAAATCTACATTTAGTGTTGGCCCATCTTTTCAGTATTATAAATTGGACGCAGATGATAACGATGGGAGATTTATTAGAAATACAGCTCAACTGCACTCATCTGATAGTTTAACGATTGATAATGAAAAGATGTTCGCTGGTGCGACGGTAAATTTCACCAACAATACCCGTGATAATGATTTATTGCCAACTTTAGGGAGTTATGTAGATTTTAAATTGGTTGGTTACAAAGGCATAAACAAATATTCTAATTCTTTCGGTCAGTTAACGGCCAGTATTTCCTTATATAAAAATCTCGATGGTAGAAAAGCTTTTATACTAGCTGATCGTTTTGGTGGTGGTATAACTGTTGGTAAACCCGCTTTTTATCAAGCACTTTACCTCGGCGGACAAGGAAATTTATTGGGTTACCGTCAATTTAGATTTGCAGGAGAAAATATGTTCTATAATAATTTAGAACTGAGGGCTAAACTAGGCGATTTGGTAAGTTATGTTTTGCCAGGGCAGGTGGGTTTATTAGGGTTTTACGATGTGGGCAGGGTTTGGAAACGCGATGAAGCTTCTACAGCATGGCATCATGGAGTAGGTGGGGGCGTATATTTTGCTCCAGCATCACTCACAGTTGTACGATTTGTGATGGGACACTCTACAGATGGCTGGTATCCATACGTTTCTGTAAATTTTAGGTACTAAATTTGTGTAACATAATTATAGATAGATAATCCAAGTATTACGTTAAGCAGACCAACAATCGTTTAACGTGTATGTATCTTTGTAAACAATTAGCAATTAATAACATACACCATTTAATTTTACGTCTATTATAAAACTTATACAATGAACACCAATGTAATACAGATTAACAAAAACGAATGTATTCATTGCCAGGTAGAATCTAATCTGTCATTCCGCCCCCTTGTGGAATATTTAAAAACCAGATTAAAAACAGAGCAATCTGTAAAATCAGAATTTTATAGATTTTTGCTAGAAAAAATTCAGAAAAACGAAGCCCTTTTAGGCAACATTAAAGCTGAAGAACTATCGAAATATAAAGATACATTAGAATTGATTTTTACAATTCTAACGCCTTTAATGGCAAACGAAGATGATCTTTTTTGGGCGTTAAGTACGCCAATTCCAGATCAGATTTTCTTCAGTACAAATGCATTTTACAAATTTTTTAAGGATCACGATCCGAAAAATAAAGTAACTAAGGATAACGACCCTGTTGAGAAAAAACAGTTAAAATTTATTTACAATTTAATTTTAGGCCGTTTCTATAATTTCAGTTCAGTATTAAAAAATGAGATTATTTATGCTCATATAGATCCAGATACCAAGCTAACCTCTTATTACAATATTCAAACAGATACCAAATTTGTTGAGATTTTGCATAAAGGCGATCTACCTGAAATTAATTTCGAAGAACTTGGTCAGCATTTTCAAGATAATTCTGAATTAGAATATCTTAATAGTGTTTTACCATTAAAGGATTTTCTTTTTGAAGGTTTCAGCGTAATCTCCATCACTGATGTTACGCTTCAACATGCAATTGATGGCATTAGAGATGCTTTGGTTAATCACAATTATCAAACAGAAGCTTATACGCATGTTATTCAGGCTTTGAAAACGCTTGGCGGAAATGGAAATCTCGAATTTGGTTTAATGCCATTTTTAACGGTTAATAAAAAGCTTGTTTTTGATAATAAGGAATTCTCTCAAAGTATGCTGATTAATTCGGCTAAAGCTTCCAACTTAGAAGAAGAGGTTTTTTATTCTCTCGTAGATAAATATAAAGAAAACCCAAGGGCGATTTTTGTAAGTTCTATAAATGATGATAAGATTGATAAAGATCCATTTTTAAGAGTTTTAAAGGCTGCTGGAGTTTCTTCATATTCTGTTTTGCCAATTTATTACAATACGCAGCTTGCTGGTGTTTTAGAAGTTTATTCGAGCAAAGAAGTGCAGGTAGATGATAAACTTTTATCAAGATTGCGCCCTGCAATGCCTTTAATCGGTCAGCTTTTCCAATACAGTATTGAAGAATTTGATGCTAAAATGGATGAAGTGCTAATGGATAAATTTACAGCCTTGCAACCCTCTGTACAATGGAAATTTAATGAAGCGATTTGGCATTTTCTTCAACAGAATAAAAATAAAAGCTATCATAAACTTAAGGAGATAGAAACCGTTACGTTTAAACATATGTACCCCTTATTTGGTGCAATTGATATTCGTAATTCTACTATTGAACGAAACAAGGCATTAAAGGATGATATGGGAATTCAGTTGAATACGCTAATCAGCACCTTGAAAACCATTCGTAAGCATGTTTATTTAGAACTTACTGATAAATTATTATTCAACTGTAAAGATTGGATTAAACGCATTGGTGATTTTGCATCATCAAACGAAGAAAATTTACTTAACGAGTTTTTAGAATCTGAAGTTTATCCTTTCTTATCCATTATTAAAGGTAATTACCCTCAAACTGCAGAGATTATAGAAAAGTATTTTGAAGTAATTATTCCAGAAACTGGCGATGCTTTTAAAAATAGGAGACAGCTTGAGGTTTCTATGCAATTGATTAACACAGAGGTGAGTCAATATTTAGAAACTGCACAACAAAATCTTCAAACTTCCTATCCTTGTTATTTTGCAAAGTTTAGAACGGATGGCGTTGAATATGATATTTACATCGGACAGGAAATTGCTCCTGAAAAACCTTTTGATTTATTGTATTTAAAAAATATCCGATTATGGCAATTAACATCAATGGTAGAAATTGCTCGTTTATCTAAAGGTTTAATTGGCGAAATGCCACGACCATTAGAAACAACTCAGTTAATTTTTATCCATTCTAATGCCATTGATATTAGCTTTAGGAATGATGAACGAAGATTTGATGTAGAGGGCGCTTACAATATCCGTTACGAAATTGTTAAAAAACGTATTGATAAAGTACTGATCAAAAACAAAAATGAACGCTTAACACAACCGCATAAAATTTCTATGGTTTATTTTAATGCAGAAGAAGCGAAAGAATACATGGAATACATCAAATATATGCAAGATCAAGGTTTGTTAAACGATGATTTAGAACTATTAGAATTGGATGAATTACAAGGCGTTTCGGGCTTGAAAGCTTTAAGAGTAGGGGTTAAATACCTAAATGAGAAGAAAGCCAAAGAAGTAAAACCAATCAATTTAAAAACTATAGAAAAGGAACTCGAAAAACAGTTATAGTTCTTAGTTAGTCTTAATATTAAAACCTCGCAGATTTAAAACTTGCGAGGTTTTTAAATTTTAGTACCTCAGTTTTCCGTCCTTAAAAAGATCAAATGCAGTTTGATAGTTCGCAATACCTTGATTAACAATAGTTTTTGGCAGTGAAAAAGGTTTCTGCTCATTTTTTCCCTTGTTGTATAAGTAAGTGTCAACTTTTCTTTGCGGACTTAAAATAACCAAACTATCGCCTTTCATGTAAACCAGTTTTTGATAGGTTCCTAAGAAAACACGGGGCTTATATTTTTTATCCAATACGTTTTTGCCATAAAATTCGCTAGTGTAATCCCAGCCCAATAAGCTCCATAAAGTTGGAAACAAATCAATTTGAGAAGTCATTTTAGAGATTTTCATTTTCTCTGTATGCTTCAAATTCAGAATCATACAGGGAATTTGATATTTAGAAATATCGATTTCGTTTTTACCAGCACTGCTCGCACAATGATCGGCTACGATGATAATCACCGTATTTTTAAACCAAGGTTTAGTTTTAATCTGATCAATAAACTGTCCGATAGCGTAATCAGTATATTTAACAGCGCCTTCTCTACTTCCAGAAGCAAGATCTATTTTGTTGTTAGGAAAAGTATAAGGCCTGTGGTTGGAAGTTGTCATGATGAAATTATTGAACAACTGACCTTTTTTATATTTCTGATCGGCATCTTTAATCACTACATTAAAAATATCTCCATCACAAATTCCCCAGGCATTTTCAAAAGTTACGTCGTTATCAGGAATGAGAGTTCTTGTACCATCGTAAGTTTCATTTAAAAGTTTTCTTCCTCTATCAACAATGTTGTAACTGTTATTGCCAAAAAAGTGGTTCATGTTATCGAAATAGCCATCGCCACCGTAAAAGAAAGTGTTAATGTAACCTTTATCTTTAAAAACATGGCCAACCGTAAAAAGATGCTCATTGTCCATTCGCCTCACAATACTACTTCCCGGGGTAGGTGGAATGCCCAATGTTAAGGCTTCCATTCCTCTAACCGTACGCGTACCAGTTGCATACATATTGCTAAAAAATACGCTGTTATTGGCAAAAGAATCTAGCCTCGGGGTAATGTTTTGCATATTGCCGTAATGAGCAAGGAAATCGGCACTCAAGCTCTCAACAGTAATCATAATTACATTGGGCTTATAAGCAGAATCTGTTCCTTTTAGGTTTCTTAATATAGAAAGGCTATCATTTTTAAAAGTTGTATTGCTTTCGGTGAGCTCATTTTTAACCAATGCAAAAGCATCTTTATTGCCGATTAAACTATAAAAATCATGATAGTTAAGTTCATTGTTTTTAAATGCTGCAAAGAAAGAATAAATGCCCGATTTGCTTAACTCATTTACATACCTGTTGTTTCCTTGCTCTGCCCAGCTATTTTTTACAATTAATGCAAAAAGTATGGCCGGAATAATAAATAATGAAGAAAATACTAGTCTTGTTTTAAAGCGAGTTTGGCTAGTGAAACTTGTGTTGAATATCTTGAACTTATGAAAAATGTAAGTAACCCCAATGGCGATTAAAAGCATTCCGCCGATTAATAGTGGCAATGGATAAGATTCGTTAATGTTGTGAATAACCTCGTAAGTGTAAATGAGATAATCTACCGCAATAAAATTAAATCGGCTTTCAAATTCCTGCCAGAAAGTTAATTCTGCAAAGAAAGAGAAGAGTGTAATGATCAGAAATATGAAAAATATAGCAAGAGATACGATTCTATTCCATTTTTTTTGATAGAATCGATTTGGAATAATTAATAGATATAAGGAGTAAAAAGCCGTCAGAATTAATCCTGTTCCCAAATCGTAAAGTAATCCTATAAAATAAAATCTTAAGACTTCGAAAAACGTAAATTCTACTTTTTGAGCGGCAGAAATGAATAAAATACTTCTTATGATAAAAGAGAGGATAATGAAATAAGCAACAAAACTCAATAAAATTGAATACCTGCTTTTAAATATTTGGTTCATTAATGATTTGAATTTGCACAATGTACGCACTGAATCTGAAGAAATGCTGAAGTTGCTCAACAATATAATTTATGTCTGAATTCAAATTTGAAATGTAGATGTTTTAAATACTTACAATATGTAAACGATTTATCTCTAATATTTCAGTTTTGGTTAGTTTTAATTTATTTTTACAGTTGATACTCCTTAAAATCTAAACTTATTTTTAAATAAATTGGCAGAATACTCTGATATAGCCTCCTTTGAAATGTTGTTTAAGAAACATTACAAGTTTTTAGTGCTTGTTGCTTTCCAACTAACAAAAGATGAAGGGGCATCAGAAGATTTAGTTCAGGATTTCTTTATAAATTTTTGGAATCGGAGAAATGAGGTTGTAATTCAGACTTCTTTCCAATCTTTTGCAACTCGAGCAGTCAAGAATCTTTCTTTAACTCATATTAAAAAACAACCGCTTTCCGTAGAGCTAAATGAACAAACCCCGCTTGAAAATTTTCAAACCGATTATTTAGAAGAGGAAGAGGCTATTCAGTTAAAGGAAAGTACTGATGAAAAGGTGCTGAGTTTGGTAAATCTTCTACCAGAAGAACGCAAAAAAGTTTTTCTCCAATATGTTGTGGATGGTTTGAGTTATGCAGATATCGCAAGAGTAAACAACATCTCCATTAATACCGTTAAAACTCAGATGAAACGGGCCTATGCTTTTCTAAAAGCCAAGGCATCTGAAGATCCGCTATCGGTAATTTTCATTGCAATCCTTTTAGGTAAAGGAAAAATTTAGTTTTAATCATTTGTTTTTCAGTTTGTTGTAGATTATTTTATAATTTATTGATAAATCTGTCACCCTAAATTGGCGTAAGTGATACTATATAATGTAGCGCTTATAAAAATGAATACAACAGAACACATCTGGATTAAAGTTATCCAACAGTTAAATAATAACGAAAAGCCTGATCAGCAGTTAATGGCCAAGCTTAGTACTGAAGAGCGAGAACTTATTCAGGCTTTGGAGGATGATAAGATGCTGAACAGCGCAAGCAATTTCATTCAAAAAATGAATGAGAATGATGCATGGAATGAGGTAAAACCAAAACTACCAATTAAAACTGTGCGTTTCTTGCCACAACTTTTACGATATGCCGCCATTCTTTTATTGCCGATTTTATTATTGGGCGGAGGTATTTTTTATTACATCAAAAGCAATCAACCTGTAGAACTTAGTTTGGCAAAACTAGAACCAACAGATCATAATAGAGCTACGCTTGTGCTATCTGATGGACGCTCGGTGGAACTTTCCAAAAATGAAAATCAAAAGCTTTCTGAAATTGCTGGTACAAGCATTACCAATAAAAATAAAGAATTGTTGAGCTATCAGCAAGATGGTAATGCAAACGCAACAGAACAGATTTTTAATAAACTGATTATTCCACGCGGTGCAGAATATAAATTGGCTTTGGCAGACGGAACGGTTGTAATGATAAATTCGGCCTCTGTACTTCGTTTTCCGGTTAACATTAATGCAACTAATAGCCGTAATGTTTACTTGGAGCAAGGTGAAGCTTACTTTAAGGTAGCGAAAAATCCAAACAAACCATTTATTGTTCATGCCAATGGAATGGATGTAAGAGTATTGGGAACAACCTTCAACGTTAATACTTATACAAAAACCATTCGCACAACTTTGGTTGAGGGCCGAGTTGAAGCCCAGAATGCAAATAACCAAAAAGTAATTTTAAGTCCGAACGAACAAGCCATATTTAACCAACAAACCAATGCCTTAACCAAAGCAGATGTTGATGTTGCGCCTTTTGTTGCCTGGGCAAACGGTAAAATTATTTATGAAGAATCGACGCTTGATGAGGTGATGCAGACTTTAAGTCTGTGGTATGATTACGACGTAGAATTTAAATCGGATAAGATTAAAGCAATCCATTTTTCTGGAGAAATTGAGCGATATAAAGACATAAAAACAATATTAAATATTATAGAACAAACAGGCGGTGTAAAATTCAGCATTAAAAACAGGAGGATATATGTAGATCAGCGTTAAAACGAAACATCTAACCAAACCAAAATCAAAAAAAATCAACCAACTATTTAAAAACTAAATGAAAAAATATTTACAAAATTATTTTTCGCCTCAGTTACGCGTTTTGAAAAGGATTATTAGTGGTGCAATCTGTGCGATTATAATTTTAACAAGCTTAAACTTAAAGGCGCAAAATGCTGGCAATATCAGCATCAATGTAAAAAATGCCAAACTATCTGATGCGGTTAAAGCTGTGAGCAGACAAGCTAAAATGCAATTTTTTTACAATGCAGATCAACTGGATAAAAATGCTAAAGTTACCCTGTCGTTAAAAAACAAGACTTTAGATTTGGTGTTAAATACACTTTTAAGAGGGACAGACATTACTTATGTTATAGATAAGGATGTAGTAATTTTTAAAGCCAAAACAATTTCTACATCAGGAACGCCATCTATATCGCAGAAAAAAATTAGGTTAACAGGAAAGATAACTGATGATCAAAATAAAACCCTTCCAGGGGTTTCGATCCAAGAAATTGGACAGCAAAATGCAACTTCATCCGATGAAAATGGTAATTATGTTTTGTTGGTGAATGATAATAGCGCCGTCCGTTTTCAATATATCGGTTACAAAGCACAAGTTAAAAATATCAATTTAGCTAATGGAACAGAGGTTTTTGTAATGAATATGAAACTTCAAGAATCTTCTCAGGGTCTTGATGATGTTGTAGTTACAGGTTACCAAAACATAGCCAAGAGAGATTTTGTGGGATCCATTTCGAGTGTGAAGATGGAAGATATTAGAGTGGCAGGTACAAACCAAATCGATAAATTATTGCAAGGACAATTGCCAGGAGTTGCCGTGAGCAATACATCTGGTTTAGTTGGTTCTAAGCCAAAGGTTAGGGTTCGTGGTACATCAACATTGTTAGGAAGCCAAGAGCCAGTTTGGGTGGTTGATGGAATAATTCAGGAAGATCCTGTTCCTTTCGATTACCAGCAGTTAAACTCCTTATCTGCACAAACATCAAATGATGCCATTAAAAATTTAGTCGGTAGTACGGTTGCTTTCTTAAATGTGGATGATATCGATGAAATTACCGTGCTAAAAGATGCGGCATCTACAGCTATTTACGGTGTTAAAGCAGCGAATGGTGTAATTGTGATTACCACCAAAAAAGGTAAAGTGGGTAAAACATCCATCAATTATTCTACAAATTTTACAACATCGGCAAAGCCAGCATACAATCAATTCAAATTGATGAATTCTAAGGAAAGGGTTGATGTTTCGAGAGAAATTTATGCTCGTGGTTTACAATTTGGCGTAACACCAGATGGAGTTTCTTACGAAGGTTTATCGACAGATTTATTCGATAAAAAAATAACCCAAGAACAATTTGTAGCTGGCGTAAACAAGTTAGAAACCAACAATACAGATTGGTTCGATTTACTTTTTCAAGCGCCAATAAGTCAAACACACAGCTTGAGTATTTCTGGTGGTTCAGATCGTACAACTTATTATGGTTCTGTGGGTTATATGAACGACCGTGGAAATACAAAAGGAAACCAGCAGGATAGATATACTGCTTCAGTAAACATAAATAGTAGTTTAACAAATAATTTAAAAGTTGGTATAAAACTAAGTGGTTCTAAAAGTAAAACTGATGGTTTTTATGGTGTAGATCCATTTAATTACGCATACAATGCAAGTAGGGCAATACCGGCTTTCAATAATGATGGTTCGTTGTTCCTTTACACAGCACCAAACGTAAGTACATCTGGAGCTTTCAGATACAATGTTTTAAACGAGCTTTCGCAAACAGGCAATACAAATAACTTATCAAGTATTAACCTTGCTGCTAATGTTGATTATAAATTTTTAAAAGATTTCACCTTTCAATCTCTTGTAGGCTTTGGTTATAATCAAACAAAAGCCTCTACTTATGCAACAGAAACATCGAATATGATTACCCAATTAAGGGGTTATGAATATGGTGCAGCTTTACCTGGAACGATTAATTATTTAGGATCAAGAATTCCTGTTGGCGGTATTTACAACGGTTATAATATGGATAACCAATCGGTAACCTTTAGAAACTCTTTTGCATACAATAAAAGATTAAGAGATGGTAAAGATGGATTAAATGTATTAGTAGGCCAAGAAATTAGAAGTTCTAAATACGATGGATTGGCACAAACAAGCTATGGTTACATGCCCGATAGAGGACAAAGTTTTGTTCAAATTCCATTAACCTACACGCCAACTACAGGTGTGGTTTCAAATGATTTATACTCGAATACCTTACCAGTTTTAACAGATAAACTATCCAATTACCTTTCCTATTTTGGTACTGCTACTTACAATTTCAACCAAAAATATGTAATTAACGGTAATATCCGTACTGATGCATCTAATCGTTTTGGTCAGTACTCTAACCACAGGTTTTTGCCAATTTGGTCTATTGGAGGAAAATGGAACGTGGCTGAGGAAAATTGGTTTAATGATTTTGCTTGGTTAAATCAATTATCGGCAAGAGTAAGTTATGGTTTTCAAGGTAATGTAGCCGAAAATTTTAGTCCAGATTTAATTGCTCAAATTCCATCAGGCGCATCATCGGTCAATCCTGTTTCTGGTGATCCGGTTTTGTTGATTAAAAGTTTGGCGTACAAGGATTTGAGATGGGAGAGGAATAAAACCATTAACTTAGGTTTAGATTTTGCCATTTTTAATAAGCGTGTTTCTGGTAGTTTCGATTATTATATTAAAAAAGGTTTCGATGTAATTGTTCAGAAATCTATCCCATTAGAGTACGGTTTATTAACTATGCCGATAAATGCGGGTAACATCAATAATAAAGGTTTTGAGCTTGCATTAAATTTTGCTCCGATAAGAACAAATACATTCGATTGGAGTATTAATTTCAATACTTCCAAAGTAACCAATGATGTAATTCAATCTGGTTCTGTGTCTTTAACGAGCTGGCAATCTGCTGTTTCTGGAGGTTTGTACAAAGAAGGTTATGCATCATCGGGCATTTGGTCGTTTGATTTTGCAGGTTTAGATCATAATACGGGTACACCATTATTCAACGGTTTAAATGCGACAACAAATCCAGCAGCAGTTACAGATGTTACAAAAGCCTTGATTTACTCCGGACAATTAGATCCGAAGTTTACAGGAGGTTTAAGTAATAATTTCCGCTATAAATCTTTTACGCTAAGTGCTTTTTTATATATGAGTACAGGTAATGTGAAAAGATTGGCGCCGTTATACCCAAATGCAAGAGACGCTTCTTCAGCGCCTTATCCGTTCCAAAATTTATCAGCAGAATTAAATAATCGCTGGCGCCAACCCGGTGATGAGGCATTTACAACTATTCCATCCTTACCATCTGCTGGTTCCGTAGCAACTACAACGGTTACCGTACCTGGTTCTTCAGCTGGTGTTTATCCGCGTCAACTTTACGATTATTCTACCGCAAGAGTAGTGGATGCAAGTTTTGTAAGATTGAGAAATCTTTCCGTTGGCTACATCGTTCCGAATGCTAAACTTAAAAGTATAGGTTTGAAATCTTGTCAAATTCAGGGTAGTGTAAGCAATTTGTTCTACATAGCCGATAAACGCTTAAATGGGCAAGATCCGGAGGTTAATGGCAACAGTTTGCCTATTCCACGTACCTATTCTTTATCACTTAACATTGGTATATAACAAGCAAATCATGAAAAAATATTTTAAATACATTGCCCTTATTTGCTTAACAATAAGTGTAACATCTTGTAAAAAAGGTTTTTTAGAAGAAAGTAGTCAAGATTTAGTGAGGCCAACAACCACGGCGGCTTTAAATCAATTAATGACTGGAGAAGCTTATCAGCTTAGCTCTACCATGCACGATTATATCGAATTGCTTTCTGATGATGTTCAATCAGATTATAATTCTAACGCGATCGTAGTAGCTGGTTTAAATAAATATTCTTCTGTATTTACCTGGAGAAAAGACATGCTTGATAGGTTAATTGAGAATGCAGCATCTACACCGAATGCATGGTATAATTACTACGCAAAAATTAAGGGCTGTAATGTTGTTTTAGATTACGTAGGCCAGGTTTCAGGTAATGAAAGTGAAAAACAAAATCTTCGTGGGCAAGCTTTGGCTTTGCGTTCTTTTTACTACTTTATGATGGTAAACTTGTTCGGAAAACCATACCTAGGTACTACCGTGAGCCCTGAAACAGATTTGGGTGTTCCATTAATTTTAACTGCAGAAGTAACTGATGCACCGATAAAAAGATCAACAGTTAAAGAAGTTTATACTCAAATTGTAAATGATTTAAATACAGCAATTCCTTTGTTGGATACAAATGGTGCAGGAAATAGCATTTATAAACTTAATGGCACAGCAGCAAGATTGTTGCTTTCGAGAATAAATCTTTATATGGGGAATTGGGATGCGACCATTAAAAATGCAACAGAGGTTTTGCAAAAGAAATCGACATTAAAACAATATAACGAAGTATTATCTTCGGTATTAACCTATCCAGTTTCATCTGCTATTACATCGCCCGAAGTAATTTGGGGTTATGGTTTTTACGCAGAGTTGGGCAACATGCCTTTTGGTGCACAATCGGTTACTAGGGCATCCTATTCGTTCTCTGATAATTTATCGAGCAGTTTTGAAAGTTCCGATCTGCGTTTGAAATTTACTTTATTAAATATTGCTTACATCAATGGATCTTCATTAGTTACCTACAAAGGGCGATCGGGTAAATTTGTAAACACGAGCGCAAGCAATAGCATGGCTTTTCGTACTGCAGAAGCATATTTAAATCGTGCAGAAGCTTATATTCAGAAAGCTATTGCTGGTGATCAAAGTGCTGTTACGAAAGCATTGGAAGATATTAATTACCTGAGGTCTTTCCGAATAGCAACGGCAAGTTATGCGCCAATTACCATTACCGATCCGCAGGCTTTATACACTTTTTACAAGGCAGAGCGTAGAAGAGAACTTTGTGCAGAAGGCCATCGTTGGTTCGATTTAAGAAGATGGGGAATGCCATCTATTCAACACTCACTTCAGTTAACTGCTGGTGCTCCAACTATAGAAACTTTGCAACAAAACGATAATCGCTATACTTTGGGCATCCCGACAGAAGCACTAAACCGTAATCCAAATTTGATTCAAAATCCATAATCTCTTTAGCAATGAAAACCTTAAAATATTTATCAATTTTCTTAACTGGAGCCATTTTAATTGGTGGCTGCTCAAAAAAGGAAGCTGTTTTAGAACCATCAGATATTGCTGTACAATATCAACTTCCACAGGGCAATCACGATTACGATCCCACAATAGTAGATTTCTACAACAGATACGGAACATTTTTTTTATATAAGTTTAGTGGTTTAGACTTTAGCGCTACGCCAGTCTATTCAACTTCAAACTTTGGTGATCTATACACTGTTGATGTTGCTGATGAGGCTTATGTTGGCAAAGTATTAAACTTTGTTAAAAAGAATTGGCTTAATTATTATCCTGATGCATTCTTAAAAAATAATTTACCTTTTAAAGTTTTGTTGGGACAGAATTTAAGAAGCAAAACTTCAGCTACAACCACTTACACCATCTTATCTAGCTACAACCACATTACATTGAATAATTTTTCAGCATCATTCGATTCAATGAACGATGCGCAAAAGAAAACTTATGTTGCCAATTTGCACACGGAGTTTTTCAATTTCATTTATAATAGAGGGAAATTAGATATTCCGGCAGAATTCAGTACGGTAACGAACTACACAATTGCAGGTTCTGCTACAGCATATTATGCGCAAGGTTACCTTTCAATTACCAACGCATTTGCTACAGAAAACAAAATGATTAAAGATTTTCTTTCTTATATCGCTTTAATTACTTCTAAAACGAAGACGGAATTGGATGCAACTGTACTAAAATCTACAACAGATACTGGTGGTTTAATCAAAAAGAAGTACGATATCATCATCAACTATTACAAAACAAAATATAATATCGATTTACAAGCCATCGGAAACGCTGGCGTAGTTAATTAATTATGAAATTAAAAGTTTTAAGCTTGCTGGCAGTTGTAATATTTACACTGCCAGCTTATGCTGCAAAAGTTAGGGGAAGTAGGGTTGGAGCGAACGGGAAATCAGCAGGTTTTTTTGTGGAGGCATTTTCCTCAACAGGTCGGGTTTTATATAAATCGATCAAGCTTGATGAACAAGGTAAATTTGAAATCGATTTCATTTCAGCAGAACCTTTGGTTTATTGGATTGATAATTACCCCGTTTTTGTTAAGCCTAATGATGATTTGCAAATTATTCTTCCCGAAAAAAAGAATGGAATCTTTGTAATTGGTGGGGATAATCAACAACAGACAGTTTCTACACCTGCAGAAAAAGGCACGAGTAAGGTTCAGTTGCTTGGTAGTTCAACTAGCAATAACTTATTGATAAATGATGTTAATACTGCATGGGCTAATTTTAATAAGGATAAAAAAGGTTTGCAAACCACCGATGAAATAAATAAACAATATGCAAATGGCATAAAAATTATTTCAATTTCCAAAGATGTCGATTTAAACAACTTTGCGAATTTTTATAACGATATGCGTTATCTAGAAGCTAAATTACAATATGTGAGGGCTAACTCAAATGATCAGCAAAGTAAAAGCTTTTTCGAATTGCTTAACAAAATATCACTTAATAATCCTGCGGTTACTTCATTAAAATCTATTGGATTAAGAGCATTGGTTACCAATTATTATGCTTTTTTAAGATTGAGCCAAGACGCAAAAATTACTGATGATGATTTATCTGACAATGGATCGATTGGCAAAATGGAATATCTATTAAAAAATGTAAGCAATGAAAGGGTAATTAATGAAGAGCTTAATCAGAGTATTATTTATCATCTATCGATAAAAGGCTGGAACCCCGAATTGGATAAAATAATGGTTGCCGCCGTAGAGAAAACTACGGATGCTTCAGCAAAGAAAAACCTTATCGATTTAAGAGAAAAGTACAGCAAGGTATCTAAAAATTCAGTGGCTCCAGAGTTTTCTATTCCAGATGCTGCCGGTAAAATGGTTAAGCTGAGCGATTTTAAAGGCAAAGTAGTAGCGATAGATGTTTGGGCAACTTGGTGCATTCCTTGCATGCATTCACTTCCATATTTCTTAAAACTTCGTGATAAATATAAGGATAACGCGAATGTTGTTTTTATGTCTATCTCTACAGATAATGCAAATTCGAAAACCAAATGGCTTGATTTTCTAAAAGAAAAAAACATGAACAGTGTTGATCTTCATGCAGGAGATAAAAATGCCTCTGCTTTTGAAAAGGCATACAACATTACCGGAATTCCACGATATATACTGATAGATAAAACTGGTAAAATCATCGAAGATCATGCGCCACAAGCCTCAGAACCAGAATTTGAATCGCTAATACAAACCGCTCTCCAAGCTAAATAACGGTTAGAGAAAAGAACCAAAATTAAACAGAAAATGAAAAAAATTAGCAGACTATTCTTGGTCTTATTGCTCCCGCTATGCTTAAATGCGCAACAAAAGACTGGCTTAACAGATGCAAAGAAAAAGGACTTATTTACCCATCATCCACAAAACTGGCATTTGCTTTCTTTTGATAAAGACAGCGTTTATGGTATAGAAGTAAATAAGGCCTATGCAGAATTACTTAAAGGAAAAACAGCTAAAAAAGTTATTGTTGCTGTAATTGATGCTGGTGTAGACATCAATCACGAAGATTTAAAATCGGTAATCTGGACCAATAAAAATGAAATACCTAATAATGGAATTGATGATGACCATAATGGTTATATCGATGATATTCATGGTTGGAATTTTTTGGGCAGTGCAGATGGAAAAAATAACATCGAATTTGCCACCAGCGAAGATGATCGTGAATATGTGAGATTAACTAAGCTCTACGAAAATAGAGACACGAGCAAACTTAGTGCAACAGATAAAAAATACTTCAATTTAGTACAGCGAAAATCTTCACTAGCACAATCTAAAAGATCAGTAATAGCGACAAAAAATCTGGCTTCTAAAATAGATTCAATAGATCGGTTTCTTAAGAAGACGTATCCAAACCAAGCCATAACCATTCAAACGCTTTACGATACCAAACCAGAATTTTCTGGTGATAAGGAAATGATTTTGACCTATGAACTTTTAAAAATGAGGGCTCAAGGGAGCAAGTACAGCAATGATCTTCCTGTAAATATTTTATACAAGCTTGGTCCTTTTATGATCAGCAATTCGGAAAGTAATCTTCAGCAACAATTTGTTTCCGCATCAAAAGATGGAAGAGCAATGGTTATGGCCGGTTTAAAACCTGGTCAAAATTGGGGTAACAATCAGTTAAGCTTTAAAAATTCTGATCATGGAACACACGTTGCTGGTGCAATAGGAGCCGTTCGTGGAAATAATTTAGGGATAGATGGTATTGCAGATCAAGTAGAAATTATGCCAATAAGAGTGGTTGTTCCGCAGGGTGATGAATACGATGAAGATGTAGCTAAAGCAATTCGTTATGCGGTAGATAATGGAGCTCAATTAATAAATATGAGCTTTGGTAAACGCGTTTCACCAAAAAAACAGCTGGTTGATGAAGCCATTCAGTATGCCGAAAAGAAAGATGTATTAATTGTTCGTGGCGGAGGAAACTTTACAGAAAATACCGATGAATTTGTTTTTTACCCTTCTCAGTTTTACAATAACGGCAAAAAAGCAAGCAATGTAATTACGGTTGGCGCAACAAGTCCTTTCGGCGAGATTATGGGTTTTTCTAACTACGGTAAAAAATCTGTAGATCTTTTTGCTCCAGGTTTCAATGTGTATTCAACCGCATTGGATAATAAATATTCAGGCATGCACGGTACAAGTATGGCATCGCCAGTAGTATGTGGTGTAGCTGCGTTGATTCGTTCTTATTATCCAAAATTTTCAGCATCTGAAGTTAAAGATCTCTTAATGCAAACCGTAACAATTGTACCGGAAGATTGGCAGGGTAAGCAAAAACTACAGAATATTTCAGTTTCTGGTGGAATTGTAAATGCATATCAGGCCTTAAAATTAGCAGATCAAAAATCTAAACCAACAAAATAATCGAGATGAAAAAGATATTATTTATAGGATTATTATTTATTACAAAGTTTGGTTTTGCACAGCAGGCGCCAAGCGATGCTCAAGTTAAGTATGCACTCCAATTTTTTGCACAGAATTTAAAGAAGCATGATGTTAAAAATATAGCTTCTGTTTTAGATGAAACTTTTCATATCGCAGAATATAGAGATCGTGATTTAACAAACGTTCTTCCTCAATTGATTAACCCTGTTGTGCTCGATTCTGTATATTTTGATTCCATCACAAAACGGAACAATAAAATCTATGCAAAGTTAACCGCTGTGCCAAAATCTGGCCCAAACATGGTTTCTTGGGTTAGAATGAACAATTTTTTAGCCTTTGAAAGAATCGGTCATTTCGAAAAACTGATGGGAAGGGTTGATCCAGTTAGTCAAGAACTTCAGCCTGTGAAACTCCTAACCAAAACCGAAATCAAGCGATCATCTGGAATGATATTTATAGAAATGGAAATTGCAGGAAGCAATAGAAAATACAACTTCCTTTTCGATAGCGGAGCAGGAGCAACAACTTTGAGTGAATCTCTCGCAACTAATTTGGGTTTAAAATCTAGTCAACAAGCAATAGATATTAAAACAGCCGGTAACGGTGGAAAATTTAAAACAATTGATACTTTGAACCTCAACATTGGCGAAGTTAAAATTCGTGGAAAACAAGTTGTGGTGGCCAATTTAAGCAACTTGCAAAAAGTTACAGGTCACCAAATGGATGGAATAATTGGTTTCGATTTATTAAAGGATTATCAGGTTGCCCTAAATTTAGATGATAACCAAATGAGCATTTTTAATTTTGGTTATTTTGAGAATCTACCAAAAAATATCGTTCCAATTTACCTAACCAATAACATTCCGAAAATTGATGTAAATCTAAAAATCAAGGGGATAGATTATAAAACCAGATTGTTGTTTGATACAGGAGCTGGTGGTTCTATTTATGGGAATTATTTTTTAAATGCTTTCACCAATGGTTTGGTTGATAAGATAAAAAACAAAAATACTTCGGCATCAATGGATTTGAGTGGAAACATCACAAAATCAGAAATGGGCACAATAGACAATATTAGCATTGCCGGTTTAGGTCTGCAAAACCCTACTGTTGCAGTCGATTTACCTACAGAACAACCTGCTTATGGCTTTGATCGGCATGGTTTAATGGGTATGTCTTTAATTGGGAAATTTAATTTCGTCTTTAATTATAATCTAAATTACATCGATATAAGTCCAAATAAAACCTTTACTGTACCCTTGGTTCCATTATATGTACTTGGAATAGGTTTTGAAAAAAATGGTTCGAAATTTATTGTTAGAAATGCAGATGAAAAAGGACTTGCCTACAAAGCAGGTTTACGAAGTGGCGATGAATTGATTTCTATAAATAATGTTACGCCAGAAAACTTAGATCAGATTACGCAACAATTAAGAGTGCTTGCTAAAAACAAAATTGGTGTTGAAGTAAATAGAAAGCAACAGAAATTGAAATTTGAATTGAGCAAAATTTCGATTTAAAATTTCTTATAACTAAAAAAGCATCCTGATAACCCTCAGGATGCTTTTTCATTTTTTGTGTTTTATATAATTAGTTTAATACGGCAACTTCTTTTTCCACTGCATTGGTTTCTACCGAGCTGATGTTGGTTTTCAAAGCCGCAAATCTATCCATTGTTAATTTTGGAGTTTTGCCCATAACCAATGTGTGATTATCAGTAGATCCACTTAATTTTAAATCTGCGTTCTCTTTAATTACAGTATATAATCCTTCAGTACTTGTGTTTAAATCAGCATGAGCATTTCCTTTTAAAAATACCTGAAGAAATTTTGTTGTAATTTTTCCTTCTGTTTTAACAACTGCATTTTCCGAAGCTTCGATTCTAAAAATGTTGTTTACATAAACAATAAGTTTAGTGTAGTTTTTGTCGGTTGAGTTAATGCGAAGAATATCGCCTTCTTGGGTAATGCTTACTTTGCCGGCATTTTCGTCAGCGTAAGCAACACCTTCTATGCCTCTTTGAACCAATACAACTTCTACATTTCCTTTAACAGAAATTCTTTTGAAATTTGTTGGTGCAGAAACTGTTTTTGTAATTTTATCTGCTGCGGATACACTTGTAGTAAACATAGCTGTTGATAAAACGATAGCTGTTAATGATGATGCGATTAGGGTTTTGATTGAGGTTTTCATAATATTTTGATTTAACTATTTATAATTTCTTAAGGTTTTGTAGATAAGACGCCATCAATTGGAAAACGTTGCAGGCAAGTTGTCGCTTTTATACTATCGCTATAAACTAATCGACGAACGGGCGATTATTAAAGACCAAACTTTGTAATTATATCTGCTTTGTAAAATAATTGGAGATTTGTTTTGAGATAATACTTTTTCTTATCTTTAAAAATAATTTACAGCCCTATAAAATCTTATGAAGAAAAAAGTTGTTCTTGTTCAGGATAATAAAGACATCCTCGATATCATGGATCAAGTTTTGGATGAGGAGGGATTTGATGTTACCGCATCACTAACAACCGAACCGATAGAGAATATTGATGATATTGATCCGGATATTGTTGTTATCGATGATCATATTAAAGGCACAAAAAAAGGATCAGAAATTATTAACGAATTAAAATCTGATCCTGAAACTGAAGATATTTCTGCGGTATTAACCTCTACATCTAATAAATTACCGCAACAGGCCGAAGACTGCAAGGCTGATGATTACATCGAAAAACCATTTGATATTGATCATATGGTAGAAGTTGTAAAGAAAAATGCTTAAAATGCCTTATTTAAAGTTGGCTTAAAAGTATCTGTATTTACTACAGCATTTAATTCGTGTAATATTGTATACAAGCCAAAGTTGGTACGGTTAACATAGATAAAATGCTTAACACCACGAGCTTGCTTAAACTCAGGCATCTTCGAAATTTTTTCTCCATAAGCATATAATTGCTCGAAAAATTCTGGCTTACTAAAATCGAAAGATTTGCTTATGTAAGGTTTCGCAAAAAGCTCGATCATTTCTTTGTATGACTTGTAATAAAACTCAATTTGCGCCGGAGTGTCCTCTTTATGAATCATATCCAGTTTTCTAAAAGCGTCAATAGTTTTTGCCTTATCATTAATTACATCTGTAGAAATTAAAGAGAAAAACGGGTAATAAAAATCATCAGGCATTTCTTTAATACAACCAAAATCTATAACGCCAAGATTTTCATCTGGTGTGATCATAAAATTTCCTGGATGTGGATCGGCGTGTACAGCTCTTAATTCATGTTGCTGAAAATTATAGAAATCCCAAAGCGCCTGTCCAATTTTATTTCTTAACTCTTGAGAAGGATTTGTTTTTAAAAACTCTTTTAAATGTAAGCCCTCAATCCAATCCATCGTGATAATCCTTTTTCCAGATAGTTCGGGGTAATATTTTGGAAAAACAACATGATCGAGATTTTTACAGGCTTCAGAAAATTCGATAGATCGTCTAACTTCTAATTCATAATCTGTTTCTTCTAATAAGCGTTCCTCCACCTCTTTTATATAAACATTTAAGTCTTTTTCAGACATGCCCAATAATCGAAATGCAAAGGGTTTAACTAATTTTAAATCTGATGAAATACTATCGCCAACACCAGGATACTGAATTTTAACCGCTAATTTCTTTCCATTTAAAGTTGCTTGATGAACCTGACCAATAGAGGCTGCATTGCTTGATGTTAAATTAAAACTATCGTAAATGTTCTCGGGTGTTTTGCCGAAATTTTTAGAAAATGTTCTAACAATAAGTGGTCCTGATAATGGTGGAGCATTATATTGTGACTGTGTAAATTTATCAACGTAAGATTTTGGGAGTATGTTTTTATCCATGCTCAACATTTGAGCAATTTTAAGCGCACTTCCTTTTAACTCACTTAACGATTTATAAATATCTGTTGCATTATCTTCATTAAGCTGTTCTCTATCCAAATCTGGATTGAAAAGCTTTTTCGAATAATGTTTTATGTAATTTCCGCCGATTTGAAAACCTGTTTTAACAAATTTTGCCGAACGCTCTACTTTTGTTGTTGGAATACTCTGTTGTATTTTCATTAAATTTTAAAACCCCATTTTCTCTTTAAATTTCCCATTTCTAGATAAAAATTTTCCGTACTCCAATAAATTATCAATAGGAGAGTGTTGGAAAAGATCAAAAGTTACATTCATTCCTTTTTCTATCGCCTCATCACTTTTTTCAAAACCTTCACTATCATCATTTACCCAAAAATTAACAATAAAAGCAAACTGAATCCATAAAGCATCTTTGTAGCGCTTGCTTAAAAACTTACGTTCAGCCAATTCACCACTTTCCAATCCTTCATTTATAATGTCTTCTGCGAAGTTTTCGAAAATTGGTTTTACACCAGCAAGTACATCTGGAGTAGAAAATTTACCTTTATAATTTTTCAAACTGTAAATAATAAAGCTTCTCTCCGTTTTTAAATTTTCTAAATAACTGTAGAAAAACGAAAGCATTTTTTCTCTCGAAGTATATTGATCCCAAACTTCCTGTTCTTTAATCTTGCTTATCGTATTGTGCGTGTATTCAAACCAAATCGTCTTCTCAATACTTTCAAAAGAAGAGAAAAACTGGTAAAAATCAGCTTCGGTGATTTTCAATTTCTTAACAAAGCTGTAAACCGTTTTTGGTTTTTCGTTGTTAGTTAAAACATAGTCGAGATATGCATTTCTGATTTGTTGAGCGGTCGCCATTTTATTTCTTTTTTTATTAATAACGGTTAATTTACAAACTTGGTTTTGTTTGATTGAGTTTTCTCAATCATTGCATTGTAATAATCATTTTCAAAATATTTGAAAGTTAATAATTTAACCAATAAAATTAGTTTATAGTGCTGATTTGTGGAAACATAATTTTAATAAATACTAAAATAATTAGTAATATTGTGTATTGTTAATTTGTTAAAACAGCTAATATGATTCAACTAAACGATTTTTTATACGGCAAAATGGAACTGCCCAAAGTATTTGAAGATTTATTAAATACTGATGCTTTAAAACGTTTAGCTGGAGTGCATCAAAGTGGCGCTATATATTTAGTTAATCCAGATATTTGTCATTCTAGGTTAGAACATGCAATTGGCGTAATGATGCTGATTCGTTTACTTGGAGGTTCGGAGCTAGAGCAAATTGCTGGTTTGTTACATGATGTTTCGCATACTGCTTTTTCTCACGTAGGGGATTATGTTTTTGATAATGCAGATGAGAATTATCATGAGCAAATTTTCGATGAGATCATCTCAAATTCTGAAATCCCACAGGTTTTAATTGATCATGGATATTCCATTGAACAAATTATTACAGGTAAGTTTGATATTCTAGAACAGCCTTTGCCTTTGCTTTGCGCAGATCGATTGGATTATACTTTGAGAGATGGAGTTTATGCAGGGGTTTTTTCCAGACAGCGTGCTAAAGAATTTTTAAGCGCTATTAAATTAAAGAATGGGAAAATAGCAGTGTTAACAGAAAATGATGCAGATTGGATCAATAAATCTTTTAAAAAACTAAATAACGAAGTATTTAAGCTCCCACTTTATTTATATGCAAATGGTAAAATGGCAGAGCTGATTAAAGATTTTATCCAAAAGGGAATTTTAACAAAAAGCGATTTGTTTAAAACCGATACCATGTTGTTGAATAAAATTAGGAGTAGTTTCGCGGGTTATGAAGCCGTAAAATCTATAAAGCAACTCCGTGGTTTTGCTGAATTTATGAGACACGGAGCCGTACCTAAAGTAAAAGATCGAACGCTGAATGTATTGGTTGCCTAATCATTAAAAAACTTATATTGTACTATTTGGCGTATATTGTAAAAAAGGAAAACTATGTCTGTTTTAGAAATTATTTTAATTGGAGCTGTAATAATATTGATTTTTGAAGGTAAAAAATTGCCCGAATTAATGAAAGGCATCGGTAAAAGTATTCGAGAATTTAAAGCTGGAAAAGAAGAACCACCTGTTAAGTAATCTGCTTTGCAAACTTTATCATTTGCTGTCTGTTCTCTAATCAAAATCAATTACGATGGAAACCAAAAGAAACCAGAATTAGCTAATAAAGAATATTCAAATACTAAATCTGAAAATTCAGATCAGGGAATTGATAACTGGAATGATCGCTTAGATCAAAACTTAGAATCAGAAGGTCATAATGACATTTCTGCTGATGAAAATGCTGAGGATTTTTCTAAAAAATTTGGAAGTGGAGATCAATCTGATGAAAAGGCTTAATCAATTTCATTGTCTTTCGTAATCAATTTTTCATTTGTGAATTAACTTTTGTCTGCACTAAAAGTTAATTTTAAATACCTAATAAAGATTAATTTAAATAGTTTTTTACACCAACCCTATAGAGTTTTACACAAACCTAATGCTTTTTGATTGTTAAAAGTGTTAATTTTTATAAACTTGTTTTTTGTTGTATTTCATAAATGGTATATTGCATTCCTGTTTTGATAAAAATGCATCATACTCCCAAACAATACAAGTAAGAAATGAATAAGGTTGTACTCTTTATTTTAATTTTATTTGTATCCTTTACTTCGCGTGTATTAGGTCAAAACATTTCTAATGAAGGAACAGATTTTTGGGCTGTTTTTCCTACCCATGTTCCAAATAGTCAATCTACACTTGCCAATCTTGCAGTTTTTGTTACTTCAAAATTCAATACAGAAGTTACGGTAAGTTGTGGTACCTATACCTCTACTAAAACAATACCTGCAAATACGGCAGTTCAGTTTGATGTAGATCGAAATTCGGCTTATGTTGCTCTTGCAGAAGCGAATACAAATCTTATTAATAGGGGAATTCATATAAAGGTTACAGACGGAAAGCCAAAGGTATCTGCCTATACGCATATTTATGCAGGCGCAAGATCTGCCGCATCTTTAATTCTTCCTTTCGAAACCCTTGGGCAAACTTATTATTCTATGAATTATACGCAATCGGCTGGAGGAAATAACTTTCTTGCTCTGGTTGCTGCAGAAGCAAATACAACACTACTAATTCATGAAAAAGGTGGGACTGTTAAAACAGTTACGCTTGTTAATGCAGGTGATGTTTATGAATATGTTGGTTCTGGTAACGCTGATTTAACAGGTGTTTATGTAGAATCAGATCCTGCTACATCTTCTTGTAAACGTTTTGCAGCCTTTTCTGGTTCCTCAGTAGTTATGATTGCCTGTTCTGGTTCTCAAGATCCCTTATATCAACAACTTTATCCAACGGTAAGTTGGGGCAGAAATTATGGAATTGTCCCATTTATTGATCGACGTTACATACTTAGAATTTTAGCTCAAGAAGATAATACAATCGTAAATCTTGGTGGGCAAACCATCACTTTGAACAAAGGTGCTTTTTATGAAAGTGCTATATTAACAGAGTCTACTTTTATTACGGCTGATAAATTAATAAGTGTTGCGCAGTATTCCTTAACTCAAAGTTGTTCCTCTGTTAATGGCACAAATCTTCTCGGAGATCCGGAAATGGTGATTTTAAATCCCATTGAATTTAATATAAAGGCAGTTACAGTATTTTCTTCTACTTTACAGGCTATTTCTGTTAGATATTTAAATATTCTAATTCGTGCAAATAAAACGAGCACATTTAAAATTAATGGTACTGCTCCTGTAGTTACCTGGAAGCCATTAGTTGGAAATCCATCTTATGCCTATGCGCAAATCCCGGTAACATCCAACAGTTTAACTTTAACGGCAGATGATGGTTTTAATGCAATTGCTTATGGCTTTGGGCAAGCAGAATCTTATTCTTATTCTGCAGGAACAAACCTATCTTCGAACAATTACCTAACCGTAGTTAATGAAGTAAAAAACGAGGAGAATCCCAACGGTTGTGTAGGCTTAGAAATTGATTTTAAGATTAACCTTCCTTATCAACCCGATAAAATATCTTGGACTTTAGACGGAGATGCGGAGGTTGTAACTCTAAATCCTGTTCCAGAAGTTAAAACCACAAACGGGCAGAAGGTATATGTTTATCGCTATCCTGCAAACAAAACTTATACTGCTACGGGAGAATATCATTTAAGCGTTGTTGCTCATGTCCCCAATAATGCATCTAACTGTGTAAGTGGAGATTTGATAACCAATTACGTGTTCACTATTTACGATTTACCTACAGCCAAATTTAGTGTAGCTCAAACAAGTTGTGCAAAGTCGGATGTCGTTTTTACGGATCAAAGTGTCTCGAATTCCACGGATTTTGCAATAACAAACTGGCTTTGGGATTTTGGTGATGGAAAAACCTCAACGGATCAAAACCCAAAACATCAATACGATGCCGAAGGAAATTACAATGTTACGCTATCTGTTAAATCTGGTACAGGTTGTTATTCTGATCCAACTCCAATTACAGTTGTAAGCATTTATCCTTTACCAATTTCAAAATTTACGGCACCTACTGCGAGTTGCATAAATACGGATGTGTTGCTTACAGATCAGTCTACTATTAGCAGTGCACTCTCACCTAATACAATCAAAAACTGGCATTGGGATTTTGGAGATGGAAGTACCCCTGCTGACCAAACAACTGCTGCACCTTTTACTCATCAATATACAACCCCAGGTACCTATACAATTAAACTAATAACCACTTCTGCACATGATTGTGTAAGTGATGTGGTTACTTCTAATATTATAATTACTGATTTGCCGACAGCAGATTTTTCTCTGCCTGATATCTGCCTTAGCGATGCTTTCGCATTATTTTCAAATAAATCTACAGATGCAACAGGTGGAAATGGTGTTTTTAACTACAAATGGACTTTCGGAGATGTTGCAAATTCTACACCTTCAAATCCAAATACAACTGCCACAAAAGATGGAAAACATAATTATACTGTTGCAGGTACTTACAAGGTAACTCTAGAAATTACCAATGCCAATGGTTGTGTTTCAATTAAAACGCAAGATTTTACGGTTAATGGAGCGGTAGAGAAAGCAGACTTTACAATTCAGAACGAAAATAGCCTTTGTAGCAATCAAGATGTTGTAATCAACAATACGTCAAATGCTTTTTTTGGTAAGATAACTAAGCTCTTCATCTACAAAGATTTTATTAATGCTCCAGAAGATTTTATTACCATATTATATCCAACGAACGATGACATCAGATTAACCTATCCATCATTCGGCGGACTTACAGATAAAAAATACACCATTAGATTAGTTGCCTATTCGGGCGAAACGTGTTTCAAATTTAAAGAGACAGAAATTACGGTTAAACCTGCACCTCAGTTGGAGTTTGCTAAAATTGCAGCTGCTTGTCAAAACGATGGTTCTGTCGTAATTACTCAGGCTAAGGAAACCTCTGGAATTATTGGTACTGGTATATATTCTGGCGATGGTATAGATGAAGCTGGTAATTTCAACCCTAAAAAAGTTGATATTGGAATCCATACGATTACCTATACTTTTACAGCTGATAACGGTTGCCCAGCTTTTATTACCCAAACCATAAACGTCTATAAATCTCCATCTGCCGATGCTGGATTTCCGATTTTTATCTTGTCTGGCGGAGAAACAACTATTCCGGCAACGGCAGAAGGCGATAACTTAAGCTATAAATGGACACCAGCTTTAGGTTTAAGTAGTGATCATGTTTTAAATCCAATTGCATCACCAGAAAAAGATACAGAATATACGCTTTTGGTTACAACTGATGAGGGTTGTACAGCAACTTCAACAGTTATTATTAAAGTTTTGCAGGTTTTAACGCCACCTAACTCATTCACTCCAAACGGAGATAACGTTAACGATGTTTGGAATATTCAGTATTTAGATACTTATCCAAATGCAACTGTCGAAATTTTTAACAGGAACGGAACCAGAGTGTTTTTTAGCAATGGATATAAAATTCCTTTCGATGGTAACTTTCAAAATGTACCTTTACCTGTCGGAGTTTATTACTATATTATCAATCCAAGAAACGGACGTAAATCAGTATCAGGACCTCTCACCATAATTCGATAAAATTGAAAAAGTTAATTGTAATATTAGCCCTTACTATTCTTTCATACGAAGGTTTTTCTCAACAAAAGCCACAGTACACGCAATATATTTTTAATCAGTATTTGCTTAACCCTGCTTTGTCTGGAATAGAAAATTATCTTGATTTTAAAGCCGGTTATCGCAAACAGTGGGCTGGAATTAACGATGCGCCGCAAACATCTTTTGTATCTGCAAACTGGGCGCTTGGTGATAATCAATTATGGAGTAATGCCTTAACCTCATTTCCAGAGCAAACGGGTAATCCGATGGATCGAAATTACACCCAGAATTATATGTCTTCCCCTTCACACCATGGAATGGGTGTTACTGCAGTATTAGATAAAACTGGCCCCTTATCTCGTTTGGATGCAAATGTAACTTATGCTTATCATTTACAATTAAGTAACAGTTTTAATTTATCGGTAGGCGTTGCTGCAGGAATTTCAAGAATTGCACTGGATGTAAACGCACTATCATTCGAAAATCCAATCGATCCAATTCTGTCAAGAGCTTTGGTAACACAGCTAAAGCCTGATGTTAGCATAGGTTTGTGGCTTTATGGAGCTCGCATGTTTGCGGGTTTATCTACTCAACAAATTTTACCGCAAAAGTTAAGTTTTACAGGTGATGAATCTTATAATCAGGGAAAAGAAGTGCCACATATTTTTGCGACAGCTGGCTATAAGTTTTTCGTGGATGATGAGATTGCAGCTATTCCATCAATAATGGTAAAATATGTATCCCCAGCTCCAGTATCGGTAGATTTAAATATGAAATTTGCTTTTAAAGATAAGGTTTGGTTGGGTGGAAGTTATCGCAAAGATGATTCCTTTTCTGCAATGGCAGGATTTAATATCGGCAAAATGGTTAATCTAACCTACTCATACGACTTTACAACTTCAGATTTAAATCAGGTAAGCAATGGCAGTCATGAGATCGTTTTAGGCTTACTGCTGAACAATATTTATAAAGTACCTTCTTACATCAAAATGTGGTAAATCAGTTTTCCATTCCAAACCAGCAATTAGAGTTTCTAAAATAAGAATACCCACACACCTTAGATGTTCCTAGATATCTAAGGTGGTGAAAAATGAAATTTAGGATTTAATAAATTGCTGGAAATATAATTACCATTTAAGAAACCTGAGCTATTTATGTAAAATTGAGTTTTATCAATTGGTTTTCCTTCTTAAACTCATTTTTATTCACAAGAACAGTTACATTAACTTTTGCCAATTATTTCTTTTATGGTCATCCGTAATACGAATAATTTTTAACAGTAGTAACTTTTAAAGTTCCTTTCTTAAACGAGCAACCGGGATATTCATTTGTTCGCGATATTTTGCAACAGTTCTTCTGGCAATATTATAACCTCTTTCTTTTAAAATATCGGTTAGTTTTTCATCGGCCAAAGGTTTGCGTTTATCTTCGTTTCCAATGCAATCTTCAAGAATTTTCTTAACTTCTTTGTTAGATACTTCTTCTCCGTTTTCTGTTTGAATTGCTTCAGAAAAGAATGATTTTAATAAGAATGTACCGAACTCGGTTTGAACATATTTGGAATTTGCAACCCTCGAAACCGTCGAAATATCCATATCGATTTTATCGGCAATATCTTTCAAAATCATTGGGCGCATTTTACGTTCATCCGATGTTAAGAAATACTCATACTGATAATGCATAATGGCATTCATCGTTTTAAGTAAAGTCTGTTGTCTTTGTTTAATGGCGTCGATAAACCACTTTGCCGAATCTAGTTTTTGCTTAACAAATTGAACAGCTTCTTTTAGCTTTTTATCTTTAGAAGATGCTTTGTCATAATGCTCAAACATCTCCTGGTAAGAGCGACTTACCTTTAATTCCGGTGCATTTTTAGAATTTAATGTGAGTGTTAAAATACCATCGTTATTGCTGATGTGGAAATCAGGAATAATTTGCATTTGCTTGGTGGTAACCTGATTAGCATCGCCCGGTTTTGGGTTTAGGCGTAATATCTCGTTAACAACTTCTTTAAGTTCTTCACTGTCCAGACCTAAGCTTTTCTCCAATTTATCGTAATGCTTACGTGTAAATTCATCAAGATAATTTTCTACAACGTTCATTGCTTTTACAATGATTGGGTTGTTGGCATCTTTCCTTTTCAGCTGAATTAATAAACATTCTTTTAAATCTCTTGCGCCAATTCCTGGAGGATCAAAACTTTGGATCAATCTCAACATCTCCAAAACATCCTCTTCTTCAACCATCACATTTTGTGAAAAGGCTAAATCATCAATCATTGAACCCAGCGGACGGCGTAAATAGCCATCATCATCTAAGCTTCCAATAATTTGTTTGCCGATAATAAAGTCTTGATCGGAGAGGGGAATTAAATCAAGTTGCTCTTGCAAACTTTCGAAAAAAGTACTTTCAATTGCTATTGGAGTCTCTTTTTTTTCATCGTCATCATCACCATTATTATAATTGGTGCTGTAATCGTTGGTATTGTCATCCTGCAGATAATCATCTACATTAAACTCATCCATGCTGGTGTCTTCTGATGATTTTTCATAATCATCCGGTCCGTCGTTTAAATCATCATATTCGCTTTTCGGCTCCTCTGCAGTCATTAAACTTGGATCTTCAAGCGCAGGATTATCTTCTAATTCTTCTTTTACACGGGTATCTAAAGCAACGGTTGGCACCTGCAACAACTTAATAAATTGGATTTGTTGAGGTGATAACTTCTGTAATAATTTTTGTTGTAAATGTTGCTTTAGCATATTATGTATAAAAGAATAGGGGCAAAAATAAACAAATCATCTCAGATATTTTCTAGAATACAATAAATGCTGTTTATATGTTCGCTTTTAAATTTTTGCCTAAACATTTGGATTAAATTTAATCTTTGCTACTTTAGTAAATAAATCATTCTAAAACTTTGTAAAATGGGATTTGTAAAAGAATTTAAGGATTTTGCCGTGAAGGGCAACGTTATCGATTTAGCAGTCGGTGTAATTATTGGAGCAGCATTTGGTAAAATTGTTAGCTCATTGGTCGAAGATATTATCACTCCGGCAGTATTAGGTCCAGCACTTAAAGCTGCAGGTTTAGAAGATTTAAGCAAACTTACCATTGCTGGTACTGCAATTAAATACGGTAATTTTCTTTCTCAAGTAATCTCATTTATTATTGTTGCGTTGGTGTTATTCATAATTATCAAAACGGTAAATAATATTAAAAAGAAAGAAGAAGTAGCACCATCTGCGCCACCAGCGCCTACAAAGGAAGAAGTTCTTTTAACAGAAATAAGAGATTTGCTAAAATCAAAAGCATAAAAGAAGCTGTATCATAAATCATTTTTTAATAGATTTTGTCTCGTTGAGCCTTTTCGAAATGCTTTAAATGCATTTTTATTAATCCTTCTACAAGCTCAGGGTGTCAATTGCATTTATGATACAGCCTTTATTAACTTCTTTTAATTTTGGGATCGGTGATGATAATATAATCACCTAGGGTTTTAAATTTTCCCCAATCTGGCTTGTCAAAGCTTTCATCAGAGAATGATGAGATATTTAAAATTTTTAGCTTTGGCGCATACTTTTGGAGTTTGGCCAATGTGCCTAGTTTTTCATCACTGTGGAAGCGCCCGTTGAGCTGAAAAATCTTGATTCCTTTGTTGGCTTTCGCAAATTTTGCCATAGACCAAGCCATAGTTGCATCCCAAAAATTTTGCGTTTGATAAATTTTCATCGAACCCATATTGTGTCCGCCCAAAGTTTCAGTGAATTTTTCATTGTATCTGCCGGTAGCAGTATCGACAGGAATTGGAGGTAAAAATGCTTTGGATGATTCTGGAAAACCTTTCAAAACATCTAATCCGCCCATTGTAACGGCATTACTATATCGGGCTGCGGCATTTGCAGCAATTACACTCAATTTATTCTGTTTTGCATATTCAATGGCAGGTCGATAATCTTTATAATTTCCCCAAGCTCTGCTTTCTTTAATAAAATTTTTTTCTGAAATAACTCCAGCTAAGTATTCATTAACAATTGGTTGAACATCGGTATGGAACATTTCTAAACTTAATGCTATATGTTGAGGATATTTTTCATTCAGTTTTTTAAATAGTTCGGCCTCCAGAAAGTGCCCAATAGAATCATTGTGTTCTTCTCCCAAAAATAGAACATCAGCTTTACTCATGTCTGAAACGATATCATCAAGCGAAATTAATTTTTGTTTTTTTACGTCGTAAACCTTATAAGTAGGATTTATATTCTGTGCAAAAATCCCAAAAGGAAGAGTTATGGCAATTATTAAGAGAAGAATTTTCATGGCCTCAAAATAGTGAAATATTTTTCACCGATGAAATAGCGGCACTTACCGTGATTTAGCCATTTTTTAAGGATTCTTCATTTAGCAGGTTAATATTTATAAATACTTTTGGTTATTAATACGAACACACATGGAAAATCTAAATAATATAAACAAAAACTCTGGTCGGGTTTGGAGCGGGGCAATAATCGTCATCATCGGACTAGCATTTTTATTAAATAACATTGGGCTGGATATCCCAAGATGGGTAATTAGCTGGCACACGTTTTTAATTGTGTTGGGGTTATTTATTGGCTTAAGAAGTAATTTTAAAGGTATTGGTTGGTTGGTTCTGGTTTTAATAGGAGCTTATAATACTTTACAGAGAATACCACAGCTTGATCTGGATATTTCCAAATATGCACTCGGCTTCGGATTGGTAATTGTTGGTGGATTCTTAATTTTTAGGCCAAAATCTACATTCGACAAAAAGAAATTTAAAGCCAATTTCAACAATGAATTTGGGGGGAATGATGATTCTGCTGATTTTAAAGCAAAAGATAAGGGCTCATTTGATAACGATATTATTGATGTAACGGCTGTTTTTGGCGGAAGTCACCAAATTGTTTACTCGAAAAACTTTAGGGGTGGAGATATTACCGCTGTTTTTGGTGGAGCGGATATAAACATGACGCAATCAGATTTTGCTGATACGGTTTCGCTGGATGTTACTGCCGTTTTTGGTGGGATAAAATTAGTTGTTCCGCAAAACTGGGCAATAAAATCAAACGTGACTGCATTGTTTGGAAGTGTAGAAGATAAAAGATCTCACATTATGCCAAATGGAGAAATTCAAAAAACCTTAATTTTAGATGGTACGGCCATGTTTGGAGGGATAGAAATTAGAAGTTTTTAAAACCCTTTATTATGAAATGGTTTGCAATAAATTGTATCTATCAGGTTATTTGTGGCGAGGGAAAACACTCGCCACAATTTAATGAGCAAATAAGATTGCTTCAAGCAACTGATAGATTGGAGGCAGTTGAGAAAGTAAATCAACATGCAACCCAGTATAATGTGCCTTTCAAAAATTGTGTAGGCGAAAAAGTGGTGTGGAAATTTTTGGGGATTGCGAGCCTAACCGAAATTAACGAAATTAAAGATGGGGTAGAAGTTGCTTCGAAGATTTTAGAACCGAAATCAGCAGAAAATTATCTCAAAAAATTAAAACACAGAATAAGATTGCTCACAGAATCTAACTAAACAAACTTTGATTACTAGACCATTAACTATTCCACAAATACAGAAAACCTCGCTTGCTTTTGCAATCTCCTGGGTTATTTTGTGCGCCATTGGTTTACACTATTTTGTAAACTTTTCTTGGTATATTTCTTTTGCCGATAGTTTTATTAACAACTTTCTTCTTGCAATAGCATGTATAAGCATAAGCAATATGTTGGGGTATTATCAACCCAAAAACGAACGGATTTTATATGTGTTAATTGTAACGTTGGCACTCACCTTCGTTATAATTTACATCGCTAAATACTCCCTGCAATATGTTTTTATCGATTATAAAGATTACCTCGATTTTTATAACTTTTCTTTCCCATTTAGAGGCTTAATCTCCTTTATGTGTCTTGGCTGGTGTGCTTTAGCTAACGTTTTATGGTATCGATTAGAAGAGCAATCAGAAACACAAGAAAGGCTTTCAGCTGCTAAAAGTCTAGCTAAAGAGGCTGAGCTAAACAAACTGAGACATCAATTACAGCCCCATTTTCTATTTAACAGCTTAAATTCTGTATTCGCACTCACCATGGTAAACCCAAAAGAGGCTGGGGTAATGATTACCAAACTGGCTTCATTTTTACGTGGAACTTTAAAACGCGATGATGAATTATGGGTATCTGTAGAAGAGGAAATGGAATATATTCAGCTCTATTTGGATATTGAAAAGGTTAGGTTTAGTCACCGTTTAAACATCGAAGTTAATATAGCAGATGATACTTTGAATTTATGTTTGCCCGGAACATTATTGCAACCAATAGTAGAAAATGCCATCAAGTTTGGTCTCTATAATACTTCATCTAAAATCACAATTAAGGTAGATGTAACTGTAGACGAGAATCTTTTGAAACTACGTGTCGAAAATCCATTCGATCCGGAAATGAAAGCAACCGGAGGAACGGGCTTTGGTTTAACGGCTATTAAACGTCGATTATATCTTTTATTTGCCAATCCACATTTATTGCAGACCGAAATTGAGGCAAATAATTTATATATTACCACTCTAAAAATTCCACAAAAAAATGATCAGGACCATACTAATTGATGATGAGCCTTTAGCCAGAGATATTGTAAAATACTACCTTTCAGATCATGCAGAAATTGAAATTGTTGCCGAATGTTGCGATGGTTTTGAAGGCTTAAAGGCGATTACCTTGCACAAACCCGATTTAATTTTTCTGGATATCCAAATGCCTAAAATAAGCGGTTTTGAAATGCTTGAGCTGGTAGATGATAAACCGGCAGTTATTTTCACAACCGCTTTTGATGAATATGCCATTAAAGCTTTTGAAGTAAATGCTGTTGATTATCTCCTTAAGCCGATAGATAAGAGCCGTTTTGATGCGGCCATTAAAAAGCTTCCAGCAAAACTTAATCAAAAGGAAAATACCGAGGCCGTATTAAATGCGGCTGCGTTAACGCCTGCTCAAAATAATAGAGTCGTAGTTAAAAAAGATGGTGTAATTAAAATTATCCCCGTAGCTGATATAAATTACCTTGAAGCAGATGATGATTATGTTAAGCTTAGCACAATTGATGGCGCTTTCTACAAAAATAAAACCATGGCTTATTTCGAACAGACTTTAGATGCCGGACAGTTTATTCGCATTCATCGTTCCTACATTATCAATCTCGCCCAGGTTACCAAAATAGAGCTTAAGGAAAAAGATAGTTATGTTGTTCTTCTAAAATCAGACATTTGGTTGCCCGTTAGTAAAACCGGTTATGTAAAGTTAAAGGCCGCCTTGGGATTATAAAGATCTTTTATTAATTAAATTCTTTTTGAAAAGCAAGTTACAGCTAAGGTTTATGTTACCTCCTGCTGTGCATTATAGCCCCGAGAAAATCGGGGGCTGTCATTTCCATCAGGTTTATTTTACAAAATTGCTGCAGAGAACTAGAGCCTGCTCCTGCAAAGGTGCAATCAAAATTGTTCAATTGACTCTGGTTACAAATCCGAATTTCCTAATTTAGAGATATACTTCGCTAATCTCTCGAGCAGCAATCGGGGATGATGTAATATCAAACGTTCCTACGGAACGTAAAAACAAAATGCTATTGTTTTTTACCCAGCAGTCGTCCCTATAGGACGAGGTTTAGCTTGTTGGGGATTAGAGGGTTAAAATATATTCCGCTAATAAAATAAGAGCTTTATACGCTGTGCCTAATCAGTTCATGCTGAATTTACTTCAGCATTTCTTTCTTTTACCAAGCATTTGAGCCAATAATTTTTACTTTATCTCGTCCCATCGGGACGGTTGTTGGGTAGAAAGAAATAGTTGATATTATTTTCGTTCCGTAGGAACGTTTGATCGATATAGGAATTGCGTTTGCATCTCAATTATATATAATATTAATACCAACCAAACCATACAAATCAAACGTTCCTACGGAACGTAAAAGCAAAAAGCTTTTGTTTTTTTACCCAGCAGTCGTGCCTACAGGACGAGGTTTGGATTGTTGCGGATTTATGAGTTCAAAATATGTTCTATTAATAAAATCATAATTTTTACCTTATCTCGTCCCATCGGGACGGTTGCTGGGTAGAAAAAAAATAGTTGATATTATTTTCGTTCCGTAGGAACGTTTGATAGTAATTATATATCCATATTAACACCAACCAAACCATAAAAGTCAAACGTTCTTACGGAACGTAAAAACAAAAAGCTATTGTTTTTTACCCAGCAGTCGTCCTACGGAACGAGGTTTGGCTTGTTGCGGATTTATAAGGTTAAAATATGTTTTTTTAATAAAATCATAATTTTTAATTTATCCTGTCCCTACAGGACGAGGTTTGGCTTGTTGTGGATTTAGAAGGTTAAATATGTTTCGCTAATAAATAAAAGCTTTAGACGTTGTGTCTAACCATTTCATGCTGAATTTATCTCCGCGACTTCATCAATAAAGAATTATAGAGCCCTTTAACAAAATTCATAAATCAATAATTTTTAATTTACCCCGTCCCATCGAGACGGCTGCTGGGTAGAAAAAAAATATTTAATAATTATTTTCGTTCCGTAAGAACGTTTGATTAAAATACGAATTGCATTTGAGAGGCAATTATACACCAATATCGAAATTAATGCCAACCAAGCCATAGAGAGATGCTGGCTTTTCTACGGCAGATTAGGCCACGGGGCCAAATTTCCAAAAGAATTATTACATTTGTGACAACGGCATCCGTTAGGAACTCTACAATTAGAAAAAATAAAACAAAACACTCTTGCATATGTAGAGAAATCGCTTTATATTTGCACCTCTTAATTTTGAAATTATAATAGATAATATACAGTCATGAAAAGAACATACCAACCTTCGCAAAGAAAGAGAAGAAACAAACACGGCTTCCGCGAAAGAATGGCAACAGCTAACGGCAGACGAGTATTAGCATCACGTCGTGCTAAAGGAAGAAAAAGATTAACAGTTTCTGACGAACGCAAGCATAAAGCATAATTTTTGATTGCTTTTCCGAGCAATCGGAATCGGCAGATCAAATTCTGCATTTATCAATCAAAAATATATGTATACATTCAAGAAAGAAGAACGATTATGCAGCAGAAAATATTTAGATCTGCTGTTTAAAAATGGTTCTTCTTTTTTATTATACCCATTTCGGGTGTCTTATCTCTTCGTTGATGAACCGGCTGAAGTTCAGGCTCAAGTAGTGATCAATGTTCCAAAAAAGAGATATAAAAGAGCTGTAGACCGTAATCTACTCAAACGTCGCATTCGCGAAGCTTATCGTTTAAACAAGCAAGAAAATTTCTACACAAAATTACCAACAGATAAAGGCTTGCTATTATTTTCCATTCAGTTTGTGGGGAAAGATAAATATGAGTTTGAATTTATTCAAAAAAAGCTGATTGCCACATTTAAGCGTTTTCAAAACTTAATTCAACCAAATGAGGCTAATCAATAGAATTTTCGGCTGGTTCTTTTTGGGTTTGATTCGAATTTATCAATACGCAATTTCGCCAATGCTCGGTGCAAATTGCAGATTTACACCAACTTGCTCGCAATACGGAGTTGAAGCAATAAGGAAATATGGCCCCTTTAAAGGCGGTTGGATGGCTTTAAAACGTATCGGCCGTTGTCACCCTTGGGGAAGTCATGGGCACGATCCTGTGCCTTAGAAAATAAAAACCTGTAACCTTCTACCCTAAAAACCCTCTACCTTTTTTATCTTTGCCCTATGGCTAAAATACTTCAAATAGAAACAGCAACTTCCGTATGTTCTGTAGCGGTATCAATTGATGGAAAAACGATTACGGTTAAAGAAGAAGTCGGGCAGAATTTGCATGCAAGTAATCTTACTCTTTTTATTGAGGAAGCCATAAAAAAAGCTGGGTTAACATTTAAAGATCTAGATGCAATTGCCGTAAGTAAAGGCCCTGGATCTTATACTGGCTTACGAATTGGTGTTTCAACAGCAAAAGGATTGTGTTATGCGCTAGATATTCCATTAATAGCGATAGAAACACTGGAAATGATGGCTGCTGGTTTTCTAATTAAAACTCCTGATTATAAAGACTTAATTTGCCCAATGATCGACGCTCGGAGAATGGAAGTTTATACAGAAATATTTGGTGCTGATTTAAAAGTTTTAGAGCCAACATCAGCAAAAATTATTGATGAAGGCAGTTTTGCAGAACATCTGGCAAATCAGAAAATAACATTTATTGGTGATGGTTCGTCAAAGTGTAAGGAAGCTTTAAATAACTCAAATGCCTTCTTCTGTGATGATAATTTTAACTCGGCAAGTTATATGTCTTTCCTCGCAGAAAATGCTTTTACAAATGGAGCTTTTGAAGATGTAGCTTACTTTGAACCTTTCTATTTAAAAGATTTTGTAGTTACTCAACCAAAGAAACAAAAGGCTTAAAATAAGTTAAAAATTATTTTCTCTTAAAAATAGAAAAAAGGTTTTTAAAGAAACTTCCTTCGTTATCATTTATACCCGGCATTACATCGCTAAACTGAGGATGGTTAACTACATCGCCAAATTTTATCCCAATTCCCATATAAAATGAGCCTCCGTTGGGCCCACTTCCAATAGTTGCATCATTTTTGATTACTCCACTAACCTGGCTTGCCGTAGATAATAGATTATCGGTGCCTAAAAACATCTCGAAGTTTGGTGTTTGGTACTTTGCCTGTAAACCAACCATAAATATATTGTTGAGGTTGTAAAGAGGAGTAACACTGCCAGAAAAATCGTTGTATTTAAACGTATTTATAAAAGCAATATCTCCACCTTTGTAAAAAAGACTTTTAGATACGGCTAGAGCAGGTTTATAAAAACCATAAGCTTTAGACATGTAAACATCTATTTTTGCATTTGTAGGCGCTAAAAATTTACTTCCCTCTTCTGATATGAGAAAAATATCCTTAATTTCTTGATTGGTATTTCCTTGGTTGAAAGCAATATTGTTAATAGTTTTAAAAGCGTTTGCCGTAGTTTTTGTTGTATTACTTCTCCACCAAATAAATCCAAGGTCTTTTACATTGGCCATTAAAAATAGTCCTTTTTTAGTGGTGTAATTCGTTCCAAAACTTAGTGAAAGTCCGGGGTTTTTAAAGTTGGGAAAGAATGTTTTTTTATCGATTTCTTTTGTATCCGTATAATTTGCCGAGTAAACACCAGCAAGTCCGATATCCAATGAATTGGTTTCTGGATTGATGTATAAATAGGAATCTGAAATATCTAATTTATTGTAAAGAATCCCACTTAGTAAGCTGGCTTTAACACCAAAAGCTAATCTTTTATTGTAATTCTCTCTATAAGTAAAGCTAAACTGATGATAAGTTTGCTGGTATCCTTTTGTATTCAAAATATCGTTAAGTTGCGTAAATTGAGGAAAACGAGTGTAGGAATCAAAAATTGCCAGCGTTTCGTTGGTATAATCTATCTGAGAATCGGATCTGATTTGCCAAGCAAAACCCATTTCCTTTTGATATTTGTAGGATTTAAAAAGGCGAAAAGTAGCAACGTAAATATTGCTGTTTTCATAAAAATGGTTAATATCGCCAGTTCCTATTGGAAGGGTTCTTGTATCATTTTTTCCTTCTTGAGTTAGTTTTCTAATGATATATTCTGCACTTCCCTTGTTAGCGGCGTTAAACCCAAAATTTGGCAAGAAAAAATTAGACGAAAATTTTCTGGATGAATCCAGTGTGAAAGACTTTTGAGAAGGATTTTCAAAAGCATCGAACATTGTTTTTGTTCCGAATAAAGCATACTGTTGGGCGTTAACAGCCGTAAAGCTGATTACCGCCACAATGGCGAGTAAAAGTTTCTTCATATAAAATTGTTTTCTGGCTTATTGCCTATTTAACGATTGCTTAACGAATCTGGTATTTCTGGTTTTAAATATTTGTTTAAAAGCAAGTTAGTGATGAATTTTCCCTTATCCGCACTCATTTGGTAATAAAAGGTATCGAAACTTTTTAAACCGCTATCAGCCCTCAAATGTTTGTAGTAAGTCGATAAAATATTGTTTCTGAAAATATCCGTAGAATTCTTAGTGCCAATGTAATAGCTCACATTTGATGTGCTCGAAATTTGATTCAGAGCATCCTGATAAGCAGGGCTTTGAATTAAAAGTCTATTATTCTTGTAATCATTCAAGAAAGATTGTATCGTACTTGCATTATTGGCTACAATTAGGTTGTTGTCTACAATAGTATAATATGGCCTTTCGAACTTCTTAAGCGGTTCTCCATAGTAACTATATAAGATGTTGGAGGATTTAAATAAACGGATGTCTTCACTGTAATCTGCACTTACATCTAGCAAAAGCTGTTTTACTTTCTCGCCATTACTCAGAGCAATTCCAGCAAGTTTTTCTGTTGTACTTAACTGGAAAACAATAAATTGATTTTTGGAATAAACAGGGAAAATATTGTTTAAATCTACCCTATAATTGCTTTTAACATTATCGATAGTTTTCTTTACGTTTTGATCTTCTTTCCTTTTCTCTTGCCAAACATTCAATTTTTTGAGCCAATTTTTATAATCATCAAAGGCATATAAAACGTAATTTGCGGTATTGTCTGGAAGTATGTTGTTAATCGCTATACTCTGTGCAGGAGTGTTTTCAAAAATCTTTAAGTAATTATCTTCAGCTTTTAGCTCAGTATAGCCATTGAATAAAATTTTCTCCTTACTGAAGTTATAATTTAGCGCTGCAAAACTGTTTTGTTTGTTGAACAATGAAATTTCGCCATTTATATTTCCTGCAATAATATTTTTAAGTAATAATGGTGCTTGATTAAAGTTGATGTAAATATGCGCCAATACGTTTTTAGCAAGTACGTTGTTTTCTTTAATGTACTCGGTAAATGGATTTTCTTCTAATCTAATGGAAGCATCCTTTACCAATTTCAGCGAAGTTGATGCCGTTACAACTTGACCTTTAATTCCGACAAAAACAGATAAACTATCGCTTAATTTTACTGAATAGACATCTTCCATATTTTTAACTGCAATAGATTTGCTTTTGATATGGCCATAAAAGTCTTCAACCGATTTGTCTTGCTGAATTTGAAGCGTTAGTAAAAAGTTTAAGTTTTTATTAGAATCAGGGAGAACACTGATGTAAACCTCTTGATCTTTAATAAACGAGTTCAGCGTGTTGTCATTTATAATAAACTCTTTTAGTTGTTTTAAAAGATTAGTTTTTTCAGCGCCAAGTACCTGCTGAATTAAACTTTGTCCTTCAATTATCTGATAAAAGCTTTTGTCATTTTGGAAAGAGAAGAGCAAGGCAGCATTATTTGTTGCCGATTGTAGTGCAAGATCTTTCGCATTGTTCTCATTATTTAATTTAGAAAAATAAACATAGGCCATTGCTGCCACGCCTATAACCAACCCAGTTAATAAAATTATTATTCTTTTCATGTGTCTGTGCAACAAATTTAATTTATTACATCGATTAGTAAGAAGTTCTTTGCCAATTTATTAATTTAGCGATTGCTATAAGCAAAAAATTATGAATAAACGTATTATCCTTACTGCTTCTTTTTTTGGTGCTGTTGCTGTTTTACTTGGTGCTTTTGGCGCTCATGGTTTAAAAAGTTTAATTGATGGCCCCTCATTAGAAATATGGCAAAAAGGTGTTGATTATCAGTTCTATCATACCTTTGCACTGCTTTATCTTTCAACCTTTGCCCGGTATAGAAACAAACTTATTAATATTGCTTATTTCTGTTTTACCTTCGGAATAATCCTGTTTTCAGGTTCTTTATATTTACTCGCAACCCGTAGTATTTTAAACATCGGCTTTACCGAATTTATAGGTCCAGTTACACCAATTGGCGGACTTTTGTTTGTACTTGGATGGATTATGTTATTTTTTGCAGCCATAAAAGATAAATAATGAACGCATTCGAAAATGATATGTTTACAGAAAGAGAAACACTTTTTGTAGAAGTTGTTTTGCCTTTATCCTTGGCTAAAAACTATACTTATCGCGTGCCTTTTGATCTTAATAATCAAATTGAAATTGGAAAACGAGTTGTTGTTCAATTTGGTAAACATAAAATTTATACAGCACTAATAAAAGCGATAACCAAACTTCCGCCAACAGTTTACGAGGCGAAATATGTTATTGATGTTATTGATAACGAGCCTGTTATAACGCCAACTCAATTGAGGTTTTGGGAATGGATGACGCAGTATTATATGTGCAATGAGGGCGATGTAATGGCAGCTGCTTTGCCCGCAAGTTTAAAGCTAGCTAGCGAAACCATTCTTATTCTTCGTGATGATTTTAACGAAGATGCTGAACTTACCGATAAAGAAGAGATTATAATCTCCGCACTTAAAAAGCAGCAAAAACTTACCGTTAATGATGTTTCCAAACTGCTTGGGCAAAAAACAGTTTATCCAATAATTAATCATTTATTGGATAAAGAGTTGGTTTTGGTGGCGGAAGAGGTTGTACAGAAATATAAACCGCTATTAAAATCATTTATTTTATTGAATGAGTTTTATAGTGAGGAAGAAAACTTAAAGCAATTATTTAATATCCTAGATCGGGCACCGAAACAGCTTGATGCTTTACTTGCATATTTAAAACTTCAAAAAGCCGGATTGCCGATTTCCAAAGAGCAACTTTTAGAGGAAAGTAACTGTGGCCCCGCTGCCTTAAAGGCTTTAACAGACAAAGATATTTTTGTGATTATGAAACGGCCGGTGAGCCGTTTGGCTAGTCATGATGATGATTTTAGCGTAAATTTTGTATTAAACGATGAGCAACAAAAGGCTTACAATAAAATAAATAGTCTATTTACTGAAAAGGAGGTCACGCTTCTTCATGGTGTTACGGCTTCTGGTAAAACACAGGTTTACATTAAGTTAATAGAAGAGATTATTAATAAAACTGACGGACAGGTTTTGTTCCTTTTGCCAGAAATTGCTTTAACAACACAAATTGTTGAACGGATAAAACTCTACTTCGGCAATGCAATTGGCGTTTATCACTCTAAATTTAACAATAGTGAACGGGTAGAAATTTGGAATAAAGTTAGAAACGGCGCTTATAAAGTTATTCTTGGCGCTCGCTCAGCCGTATTTCTACCATTTCAGCATTTAAAACTTATTGTGATAGATGAAGAACACGAACCTTCATACAAACAATATGATCCAGCACCTCGTTATCAAGCTCGAGATGCTGCCATTTATTTAGCTCATTTACATCAAGCAAAGGTTATTCTTGGTTCTGCTACGCCATCTTTAGAAAGTTATTATAATGCGCTTCAGGGCAAATACGGATTAGTAGAAATGAAGGAACGCTTTGGTGGTGTTCAATTGCCGAATCAGCAGGTAGTAAGTATCTCAGAAGAAACGAAGAAGAAAACAATGGTTTCGTACTTCTCCAGCGTTTTGATTAAGGATATTGATTTGGCACTTTCTAAAAAGGAGCAGATTGTACTTTTCCAAAATAGAAGAGGCTACGCTACAATTTTAATTTGTGCAACCTGTGGATACACTCCAAAATGTATTAATTGCGATGTAAGCCTAACCTATCACAAAAGTAGCGGAAAACTGCATTGCCATTATTGTGGCTATCAACAGAGTAGTGTTAATATTTGTCCTGCTTGCGGATCTGTCCACGTAGAACAGAAAGGTTTTGGAACGGAGCGAATCGAGGAAGAACTTAAATTGCTTTATCCAGAGGTTACCATTGCCAGATTGGATATGGATACAACCAGAACAAGAAACGGATTACAGCAAATTTTAACCGACTTTCAAGATAAGAAAACTGATATTTTAATTGGTACGCAGATGGTTGCCAAAGGTTTGGATTTTGAAAATCTAAACCTAATCGGCGTAATTAATGCAGACACTTTATTGGGCTATCCAGATTTTAGAGCCTATGAAAGAAGTTTTCAGCTTTTAGCGCAGGTAGCTGGTAGGGCAGGGCGACGTGCTGATCAGGGAAGTGTGTGTATTCAAACTTACGATGCGGAAAACCGAATAATTAAGCAGGTTGTAAATAACGACTACATCGGGATGTATAATGATGAGATCGCAGAAAGGGAAAAATTTCTCTATCCTCCGTTCACCAAAATGATCTTTTTATCAGTTAAGCATAAAGATTCTCACGTTTTAGATTATGCCGCTGCTTCACTTGCAAATACACTTAAAGCAAAGTTTGGAAAACGTGTTCTTGGTCCAGAACAGCCATTAGTAAGCAGAGTAAGAAACCTTTATATCAAACAAATTATCATTAAAGCGGATAAGCACACAGCTATACAAAAAGTAAAAAACGCCCTGAGGGAAACTTTAACAGAGTTTAATGCTGTTAAAGAATTCAAAAGCGTAATGATCCAGATTGATGTTGATCCTTATTAATTTTTTCCGTTTAAGCTAAATTGAACTCCAATAGATACCGGATTTAAAAGATATTCCCATTTTCTGTAGGTAGTTACTGTTCTAGCTACACCATTTGGCAGAGTAAGATCTTGTTTTTCGTAAGAATAATAAAAATCTAAATTACTTTCTGCAAATACATTTAGTTGCGGAATGATGTTAACTTTTAATCCCAATACTGGAGTCAACACTAAACCATTTTTACTTGCGTCAACGGTTTGGTCTGTACTTCCTACTAATGCGCTTTTTGGAGATATTGTTCCAGTAAAGCGATTTGAGCGATAACCTAAATCAAAGCCGAAGTAGGGTTGAATTCTAGAGTAATTAAAGTTTTTTTCGAAACCAATTTTGAAAGAGTAATCAGTTACTTTTCCTCTAGCAATTTCGCATGAAGCACAAGTATTATCAAATTCTTCATCGCTTCTGTAATAGTTTCCACTAATTCTATAACTGATTTGATTATCGTTGAATTTAAACATTAACCCATTTCCGTATGCTTTTACGTAATCTTGTGTATTGGTTTGATTCATTACTTTAGGCAATTGCATTAAAGTAAAACCACGTAAACCAATCGTATAATTATAATCTGCGCTAGATTGAGCAAATAATGTTAAAGAAGTACACAAAACAATAAGGCTAAGTAATATTTTCTTCATGTGTTAATGATGTTTTATATAAATTTTATTGAATTTCAAAAGTAGAAATAATTCCTTACTAACTTGCAAAATATATTTGTAACAATAAATCAAATGAGAATGTTTTTAGTTTTGATTTACTGTTACTTACAAGCGAAACGAAATTTTAAGCTTGTTTCACCACTTAAAAACGCTAATTTTGAGACTTCATGGCCTATAAATTTGTTGATAATTACCGAGAACGTGGTGCGAGAAAGAAGCTTGTTGAGCTATTAAGCAGTCGCGGAATTGAAGATGAGAATGTGTTGAAAGCGATCGGTAAAGTTCCACGTCATTTCTTTTTTGACGAAACTTTCTGGAACCAATCTTACAAGGATATTGCATTCCCAATTGGCGATGGACAAACCATTTCTCAGCCTTATACTGTAGCTTATCAAAGCGAATTACTTCACATTAAAAAAGGAGATAAAGTATTGGAAATTGGAACAGGATCTGGTTATCAAACCTGTGTTTTAATGGAGCTTGGCGCAAATGTATTTACCATAGAAAGACAAGAAAATATCTTTAATCGTACCATCCAAGTTCTACCTGGAATGGGTTACAGACCCACATTTTATTGTGGTGATGGTTCTAAAGGTATTTCTGAACATGCGCCTTATGATAAAATTATCGTAACTGCTGGTGCGCCATTGGTTCCAGAAATTTTGCTGAAACAATTAAAAATAGGTGGAATTTTAGTAATTCCAGTAGGAGATGAAAAAACTCAAAAAATGGTTACAGTGATTCGTGTAAGCGAGACTGATTATGATAAAATTGTTTTAGACACTTTTAGATTTGTTCCGTTAGTCGGCGATCAGGCTTGGTAAAATAGGTTCATTAGTCATTAGTTCATTTGTTAGCATGATTAAAACTAATGATGCCAAAGAACTATCTTTTCATAGCTCTATCCATTTCACGTTTAACGTCTTTGTCTTTCAAGCTGTCGCGTTTATCGAATTCCTTTTTACCTTGTGCAAGTGAAATTTCTATTTTTGCAAACCCACGTTCGTTAATAAAAATTCGCAAAGGAACAATTGTGTATCCTTTTTCTTCTCCTTTAAGTTTCAGTTTTCTAATTTCTTTTTTCTGAAGTAGTAAAGCTCTATCTCTTTTAATATCGTGATGATAAAAAGAACTATGACTGTACTCTGAAATGTGGAGATTTCTAACGTATAAGTTGCCTCCAATAAACATACAGAAAGCATCCGTCATGTTTGCTTTACCTTGTCTAATTGCTTTTATTTCTGTTCCCAAAAGGGCAATTCCCGCTATATATTTATCAATTAAATTATAGTCGAAATAAGCTCTTTTATTTTTTATGTTAATGTCGTTCTTCAAAATTTATGTTCCTATGTGCAGATCAAAATAAGTTCTGCTCTTTTTAATAACCGCTATTTAGCTGGATTGCAAATATCTTAAAAATTGGTGTGATAATCATTTTTAAATTAAATCAACCCGAAATATTTAACACCATGTTTGCTCATCTGTTTGTAAAACCTCAATTTTATTTGGTACTTAATCATTTATTGACTTAAGTTTGGAATATTCAAAACATCGAAATGAAATTAAAAAACATCCTTTTAGCCCTAGTTTTTTTCATCGCTGTACAAGCAAAGGCACAGCAACCAACATTATTGCCTCAATTTACTTTTTTTAAACTTGATGGAAAACCTTTTTCCAACAAGGATATAAAACAAGGAAAAAAGAGTTTATTTATACTTTTCGATTGTACTTGCGAGCATTGCCAAAGGGAAGCAAAACTTCTAAATACCAATTATGCAAAATTTAAGGATGTTAATATTTACATGATTACGCTTGATGAAGTTTACATCATTCCTCAGTTTTTTACTTCTTATGCGCCAGGCTTAAATTCAAAGCCAAACGTTACCGTTCTTCAGGATAAAAACAAAACTTTTATTCCTGCATTTCTGCCTTCAAAATATCCGGCAATGTATCTTTACTCCAATGCCAACAAACTTTTACTTTATCAAAGTGGTGATGGTGGCATTCAAAAAATAATGAAATTGCTTAAAAAATAACAATTGCCTGAGTCGGTTAATAAGTTTATTTATCTATTGTTTTAAGAGATTTGCTAGCGTTAACGATGGAAGCGGCATACTTTTTGGCTTTTTTCTGCCAAAAATATACAGCGAACAGCGTGTTAAAACGCACAGGTTATTAAAAACTTGAATCTACATTTATCGGATAATCAAAACTGGCATATCTACTTTATGCCTAACTGAATCTACCGTTGTGCCAAAAATAAGGTCTTTCAAGCCCTTATGTCCATGAGCGCCCATAACTAACAATTCAAGTTGATTGGTATTGCTAATTTTTGCAATTGCTTTCGCCGTTGCTCCGAAGCCAATAAAAGCGGTAGAATCATAACCTAAATCTGCCAGATTGATTCTGTATTTTTCGAGATTTTCGCCGTCGCTTTGTGTCTCATGATCCATAACTACATCTCCGTGATATCTTGCAGCAGCGGTTTCTACCACATGAATTAGATAATAATGCGCATCTTTTCCGCCTTGAATTAATGCATGCCTAATCGTGTTTCTGTCATTTTTAGAGAAATCAACTGCAATGCCAATTCGCTCGTAGGTTACTTTTTCTATTTTGCCAATGTCTAGTGCATTTCCGTGTGGCACCATCTGCCTGTGCATATTTCTTTTATCGATAAGGGGATGAAAGAAAACATAAAGCAATAGGAGCACGATTAAGATTACTGCAGGGAAAATGATCACATAAATCCACCAGCTATTTGCTTCTTTTGTCCAGCCCGAAATTTCTTCAATAACCAGCTTAACATTTAGTGCGATAATTCCAAATGCACTTGCCCAAGCTAAGATCTTTACCCATAATTTGATGGCAAAATCTTTCATCAATTTTTTATCTGATGTAAAATGGATTAAGGGAATAATTGCGAAACCCAGTTGCAAACTCAATACTACCTGACTCAGTACCAAGAGGCCTCCGAGTGCATCATCGCCATAATGAAGAATGGTGAAAAACGCAGGGATAATTGCCAATAAACGAGTAATTAATCTTCTTAACCAAGGTTGAATTCTTAGGTTTATATGGCCCTCCATAATGATCTGACCAGCAAGTGTACCTGTAACAGTAGAACTTTGGCCAGCAGCAATCAAGGCAATAGCGAATAGGGCAGGTGCTACCTTGCCGAAAATGTTCGATAAAAGTTTATGTGCATCTTGAATTTCGGCTACTTCATGCAGTCCATTTTTATAAAAGGCAGCTGCTGCTAAAATCAGGATGGCTGCGTTGACAAAAAAAGCTAGGTTGAGTGCAACGGTGGTATCTATTAAGTTGAATTTTATGGCTTCTTTAATCCCTTTATTTGTGCGTTCTATTTTTCTGGTTTGTACCAATGAAGAGTGCAAATAGAGATTGTGTGGCATTACCGTTGCGCCAATTATACCAATGGCAATATATAAGGCATCGCCACTTAATAATGAAGGTTCAAAACCTTTTGCTACTTCTTTTAAAGATGGTTCTACAATAAACATTTCAACCAAAAAGGAAATCCCCACAATAAAAACCATAGAGACAATAAAGCCTTCCATTGCCCTCATTCCTTTATTTAGAAGAAATAAAAGGAGTATTGTATCGAAAATGGTGATTGAAATTCCCCAGATTAATGGTAACCCAAAAAGAAGTTGTAAACCAATGGCCATACCAATAATTTCGGCTAAATCACAAGCTATAATTGCGGTTTGTGCGAGTCCAAATAATGGGATATTTGCCCATCGTGGGTAAGCGTGTTTTGATGCCTGAGCCAAATCTAAGCCTCTAACAATACCTAATCTTGCACTTAACGATTGAAGTAAAAGGGCAATTAAATTAGACATTAATAAAACCCAGATGAGTTGATAACCGAATTTACTTCCCCCAGCTAAATCAGTGGCCCAATTTCCCGGGTCCATGTAGCCTACGCTAATTAAATATGCGGGGCCAATAAAAGATAGTATTCGTCTCCAACCTTTTCTCTTATCCGTGGCTACGCTTTGATGTACTTCACTTAACGATTCAGATTTTGCCATTACTGCTTATTAAAATATGTTTTGCAACTTCTCTACTTATATTGATCTGCTTCTCGCTCGAAAGAATTTCTACTGAACCATCGAAATCCGTAACATCAGTAATTTGAATTTGTTTGCCAAGGGTTAAACCTAATTTCTCTAAATGTTTTAAAAATGCAGAGCTGTGCTGACTAACGCCTGTAATTGTTCCAGAATCTCCGACTTTTAAATCTATAAGTTTTATAAACTGTGTTTTGGCAAATCTTCCATGTTTATCTGGGATAGGATCGCCATGAGGATCTGATTTTGGAAAACCCAGAAATTCATCTAGCCGTTCAATTAAATCGACGGATTTAATATGTTCTAGTTCCTCAGCCACGTCATGCACTTCATCCCACTTAAAATTAAGTTTATCAACCAAAAAAACTTCCCAAAGGCGGTGCTTACGAACAATATCAATTGCAGCAGACCTACCTTTATCTGTTAAACTAACGCCTTGATATTTGATATAATCAACCAGTCCTTTATCAGCCAGTTTCTTAATCATATCAGTAACAGAGGCAGGTTTAGTTTGAATTTGCTCTGCAATTGCATTGGTTTGAACAGTTTCTGTTTTTTCTGCCAAGTGATAAATAACCTTGAGATAATTTTCCTCTGTAAAACTTTGCATTTATGTTTATCTAATTTTATTTTTAGGTAAATCTAAAAATTTTTATTTAAAATATATATGATAAATTATGTTAAAATTTAGAATATAATTTGGTTATGTTTGTGTTCTCAATACCTTTGAACTTATATGGCATCAGAATTAGATAAAATTGATTTTAAAATTTTAAGAATTTTACAAGAAAACGGACGGATTACCAACCTTTTATTGTCTCAAGAAATCGGATTATCTCCGGCTCCAACATTAGAGCGGGTTCGTAAACTTGAAATGGCAGGATTTATTAAAAGTTATCATGCCCTTGTAGATGAGGAAAAACTTGGACTTGGAATTAAAACGTTTATTCAAATTCAACTTGATTTCCATAAAAATAATACGATTCAAATCTTTTTGGATGAAGTAAATCAAATCAAAGAAATTACCGAGTGTCACCATGTAACGGGTCAAGCAGATTTTCTTCTTAAAGTTTATGTGAAGGATATTAAAGCTTACGAGCGTTTAATAATGGATAAAATAAGTAAAATTTCTGTTGTGAAAACTTTCCAAACGATGATGATAATGTCTACAACAAAGAAAGAGCCTATTGTGCCTTTGGAGTATTAACCCCAAACCCCTAAAGGGGCTTTCCCTGCTATCATCATTGCGAATTCCGATTTATCAACGGAATGTGGCAATCTCTTTCGCTCAAAACTACATTGTCAATAACTTTTGATATTTCATCGGCTTGCTGATAAACCATAAAGTGTGTTCCGTTCTCAATCATAAAATCTGGTTGAGCACTTTTTGAGTACAATATTCTGTCTGCAGTGCCGTGGATGTGAATCAGGTTTTTAGGTTTGATTTCGTTGCGCCAGCTGAGAATACTTCCAATTGCCCATTTCAAAAAAGTGGGATCGGTGTCGCTAATAATTCTGCCCAAAAGCATTTTTTCACTTTCACTTTTAGTACCGAAAAAAAAGTTTTGTGTAAGTTTATTGGAGGATTTTAATAACCAAGCGGGAATAAATTTAACTAAATTGAGTTTACCAGCTAGGCGATAAAGTAAAGGTAAATCACTGCTAAAAACAGCACTAGAAATAATAATGGTAGAAACTGGATTTAGAATTTTTGAAATTTCTATAGCAATCATTCCTCCAAAAGATACGCCGACTAATGCAAAAGGTAAATTCACGTCAATAACTTGACTCAGTCTGTCGGCGTAATCCTTAAGCGATTCATTCTTAAGTGGAGTTATCCAATTGATGTGAATAATATTGATGCTTTCATTAAGTCGTAACCTCGAAAATATTCTTTTATCGGCACCTAAGCCGCTTATAAAATAAGCGTTCATTATCCTAGTAAATTCCAGTCGATAGGTGTAAGGTTATTTTGCACCAGTAACTGGTTTGCTTTCGAAAAATGTTTTGAGCCAAAGAAACCATTATAAGCAGAAAATGGAGAAGGATGTGCCGCGGTGAGTACATAATGCTTCTGCTCATCAATAAGTGTTGCTTTTTGTTGCGCATACTTGCCCCAAAGTAGAAATACAATGTGCTTGCGTTTTGCGGAAAGTGCTTTTATAATTTCATCAGTAAAAATTTCCCATCCACGGTTTTGATGAGAACCAGCTTCAGATGCCCGAACGGTTAAGGTTGCGTTTAATAATAATACACCTTGTTCTGCCCAATGGATCAAATTACCATGATTGGGCGTTTTGAAACCGTCTATATCGGTTTCTAATTCTTTATAAATATTTTTTAGCGAAGGCGGAGTAGCAACGCCTTTTTGTACGGAGAAAGACAAACCGTGTGCCTGCCCAATGCCATGATAAGGATCTTGACCCAAAATCACCACTTTTACTGCATCAAATGGAGTCGTATTTAATGCGTTAAAAATATCCGCCCCTTTTGGGTAAACAGTATTACCGCTCTGTTTCTCTTCCTGTAAAAAAGACTTCAAATTTTTCATGTAGTCTTTTTCAAACTCTTGATCTAAAACGGCTAACCAACCGGGTTCTAATGCTGCTGACATATCTATGCTTTCTTTTTCAATATAGCTAACAAGTCTCCTTCTAAAGTTGTTTTGGGGCCTTCAACAATTCTTCCAAGTTCTATGCCTTTTTTATCGTAGATAATAAAAGTAGGAACCCTTTGAATATTTAAACCATCAATAATTCCGTTTTCAGCTTTTTTTGTGCCGTCTACAGCAATAATATCAACATTTTTTTCTTTGAAGTGTAAAGCATCAAGTACTTTAAAAAAGTTGGGCACATTCACCTTACTATCACCGCACCAGGTACCGAAAACGATTTTGATTTTTTCTTTTTTAATTAATTTTTCCAACTCGATCATGGTTGCAGCATCTGGAATGTAAGCTGCATAAATTGGGTCGTACATTTCCTTAAACTCAGGAAAATTCATGATGCCTTCACGTGTACAGGCATTTATTAAAATGTCTTTATTGTGAGATTGATCATGGATTTTTTTGTTGATTTCTTGTGCAGAAACATTCATAGCAAGTACGATTAGGGTTATGGAGAATAGGATTTTCATAGTTAAATGATAATTTTATATGAGTTGTAAATTTTTAATGAAATTATTGTTTTAAAATCTAATTTCTGCCATTTAAACACGATATTTGCAAAAAAAATAATTTAGATTAAAATTTATGCCAAATATTATCAGATTAATTGCGGGGTTTGCTTTACTGGGTGGCGCAGTAGCTTTATTTATTTTCGGATTTTGGCCTTGGGGCATTATTGCGGTTCTTTTAGGTATAATTATTATTGTAACCTATTTCTTTAATGAGAACATGCTTTTAGCACAATGGTTTTTAAGAAAGGACAACATGCCTAAGGCAAAGCTGTTTTTAAATAGAATTACCAATTATGAAACACAGTTGATCAAACTTCAGCACGGTTATTATAACTTATTGGTTGGATTGATAGAAAGTAGAACGGCACCAATGCAAAGCGAAAAATATTTTAAAAAATCGTTGGCTTTGGGTATGCAAATGGATCATAATGTTGCCTTGGCTAAGTTGAGTTTAGCTGGTATTGCAATGGCTAAGCGTAATAAACGCGAAGCGACAATGTATCTTGCTGAAGCTAAAAAGGCAGATAAAAATAAATTACTTGCTGATCAGATTAAGCAAATGAAAGATCAAATGGGCATGATGGACAAACAACAACAAGTTCGTTATAGATAAAATTTTAAGCCATTCAGTGCATATTACGAGCCATTTCTTAATTGAAATGGCTTTTTTTATTTGGAAATGAACGGTAAGTGTTTCATTGGATCTGTTGCCCCGCTGTACATTCTATCTTTTGTGAAAAACAAAAGGATGCCATTCCCATCGGGTTTAATATTAATGTAACTCGCCCAGATTGTAGGCGTAATAATTTTTGAGTTTATAGCACAAACCTGAGTTTCTAAACCTGATGGAGTGATTATCCTTTTTGGAGCATTTAATATCATATCAAAAAAAACTTTTACAAAAAGATAGTAACGAGAGCAGGACTAACATTTATTCTTCGCAGGAATTTGCTTTTCAAAATGTTTAAAACCAAATCGATTTTAGGATTGTAGTCTATAGAAAATCTTATACCTATGGCAACATCACAAGAAGGAAGTACGAACAATACTCAAGAAGAAAACAACATTAAGGATTTAGGCGGTAAAGAAGCGGTTGAAAAACTAAGAGAACTAGCTGAAAAAGCAGAAAGCTGTTTCTTTTGCACTAACATTAAAACTGGAATACCTTTATCTGTAAGACCAATGGCCATTCAGCAGGTTGATGACGAAGGGAATATTTGGTTTATGAGCATGAAGGATAGTCATAAGAATGATGAGATTGCAACTGATCCATTTACGCATTTGCTGTTTCAAGCTGGCGCACATTCGGGTTTCGTAAACATTTATGGTATTTCAGAAATCAGCAGGGATCAAGCAAAAATTGATGAACTGTGGAGCCCTTTTATTAAAACTTGGTTTCAAGGAGGAAAAGAAGATCCGAATATTACTTTGATTAAAGTAATTCCATCAGAGGGGTATTATTGGGATACGAAACACGGAACAGCAGTGGCATTTTTAAAAATGGCAGCCTCTGTAATTACAGGGAAAACGATGGATGATTCTGTAGAAGGAACTTTGGATGTAGATTAATTGATTTGTCATGATGATATTTATTTCAGCATCTTACTTATTGAGACCCTGAAATAAATTCAGGGTGACGAATCATGTTATTATTTATCTCCCAAGTAATCAAAACCTTCTAGTTCTTCTCTACTTGAGCGTTTGCTTAAAAGATCATCTTCTTGAGCTTCTGCTCTTTTGAAGAAAAAAGCCTCTGCTTGGATTCTTTTTATTAATTGGTGAACAAGAGACAAATCAAAAGCATCTTTGCTTAGCTTGATGCAGTATTCTCTTTCGTTAATTTCTAGGCTTGAAATATTCATAGGGCAAATCATTTTAAATTATCGATTGCTGTAAATATAGAAAAGGCTTGCTAAACAATTGCTAGCAAGCCTTTTAAGTTTATGTTATCTTTTTGTTAAAATCAAATTTCTTCTACGGAAATGATTGAGTTACTTCTGCGACAGAAATAAACCATCATCAGTTTTTGCAACTTTTAAAATGTTTTTACCAGTTAAAGCTTTTAGCGTGGTATCCCATTTTTTGTTGCTCCAATCTGCAAGTTTCGCTTTAATATCTGTTAAAAGATATTGTTCTCCTTCTGATACCAATGCATAAAGTTCAGTTTCTTCAGGGGTTAACTCAATTTTCTTTTTCTCAGGACGCATTTGCGGGAAGAACAAAACTTCTTGAATAGTACTCTGATTGGTCATAAGCATCACAATCCTATCAATCCCGAAACCTAAGCCAGAGGTTGGGGGCATACCATATTCTAATGCACGAATAAAATCATCATCCATCGCCATGGCTTCAGCATCGCCACGATCTGCAAGCTTTAATTGATCTACGAAACGCTCTTTTTGGTCAATTGGATCGTTTAATTCTGAATAAGCATTTCCTATTTCCTTGCCATTAACAAATATTTCAAAACGCTCTACTAATCCTTCTGCTGAACGGTGTTTTTTTGCCAACGGAGTCATTTCGATTGGATAATCGGTAATAAATGTAGGTTGAATTAAATTCGCTTCTACTTTATCGCTGAAAATCTCGTCAACTAATTTACCACGACCCATGGTAGAGTCCGTTTCGATACCTAATGTTGCGCAAGTTTGAAGAAGTTCATCTTCCGTCATTGCAGAAACATCAATTCCTGTATATTTCTGGATAGATTCATACATGGTTAGTTTTTCGTATGGTCCTTCAAAATTAATTTCGTTTTCGCCAACTTTAACCACGGCAGAACCATTTGTTGCAATAGCTACTTTCTCTAAACATTCTTCAACCATAGCCATCATCCAGATATAATCTTTATAGGCTACATAAATTTCCATTGAAGTGTATTCCGGGTTGTGAGTACGATCCATACCTTCGTTACGGAACATTTTACCGAACTCATAAACGCCATCGAAACCTGCAACAATTAATCTTTTTAGATAAAGCTCATTTGCAATACGCAAATAAAGTGGCATATCTAAAGTGTTGTGGTGTGTTGCAAAAGGACGAGCTGCTGCGCCACCATGGATTGGCTGTAAAATTGGTGTTTCTACTTCCATCCAACCTTGCTCATCAAAATAATTACGCATGGTATTAATTACCTTGCTTCGTTTGATGAAAATTTGTTTGTAATCTGGATTTACTGTTAAATCTACATAGCGCATTCTGTAACGCAACTCAGGATTTGTAAATCCATCATAAACATTGCCTTCATCATCGCGTTTTACGATTGGTAAAGGGCGGATTGATTTAGCAAGAACTTTAAATTCTGTTACGTGAATAGAAATTTCTCCGGTTTGGGTTGTAAAAACATAACCTTTAACGCCAATGAAATCTCCAATATCTAAAAGCTTTTTAAAAACTGTATTGTATAGTGTTTTGTCCTCGGTAGGGCAAAGTTCATCTCTTTTTAAATATACCTGAATGCGACCTGTAGAATCTTGAATTTCGGCAAAAGAAGCTGCACCCATAATATTACGCCCCATAATACGCCCCGCTAAACTAACGGTCTTATAGGCTGTCTTATCTTTTTCGTAGTTGGCTAGAATATCTGCTGCACTAACATTAATCTCATAAGATTCTGCAGGGTAGGGCTCAATGTCCAGTTCGCGTAGTTGTTTTAACGACTCGCGTCGTAATATTTCTTGTTCTGATAATCCTATACTCATTTCGGGTATTTTTTGCAAAAGTAATTATTTTGCAGGGTTTTATTTTGTGTTAATGTATAATTTTAATAGGCTTGAATAAGCACATCGGTTGGTATTTTGAAACTTTCGTGTAATTGCCTAATCATGTCAAGTGATAATTTACGCTTTCGATTAAGAATCTCGCTTGCTCTACTTTTTAAACCGACAACTTTAGCCAGGTCGCTTTGCTTATAGCCCATTTGTTCCATTCTAAATTTAATAGCTTCTATTGGATCTGGAAAGCCAATTGGAAAATGTTCATTTTCATAATTCTCTATCAAGATTGCCAAAATTTCTAACTCATCGCCATCTTTTGAACCTTTCTTCGAATCGAAAATAATTTCAAGCCTTTCCAGTGCTTGGTCGTAATCAACTTGGTTTTTTATAGGTTTTATATTCATGTTATTAGATTTTTGTGGCATCTATTTTATCATATTCGGCGTGAGTGCCAATAAATCGTACCCAAATCATTTGATGTTCTAAATTGATCTTAATGATTAGGCGGTAATTGTTGCCCTTAATATTAAATACAATTCTGTTTTCAGCTAAGATGCTAGCACTTGGATAATCAGCTTTTACCTCATTTAGATTTTTCCAACTGGAATTACTGGTTTCCTGAAACCATGATTTTAATTGTTCCTCACAATCGGAATGTTTTTCCCAAAAATCACGAAGTACTTTTTTAGCAATTATCCTCACTCAATACTATAATAACAAAGATAAGAAAAGTTCCCTAAATGGGAAATTTTAATTTGAATTAGGATTCTGCCTCTACACCTTCTTCGTACATCTCATTAATCACATCATCGTATTTTTTCTCTACAATTCTGCGTTTAATTTTCATTGTTGGCGTAATTTCGCCCTCATCGATACTGAAAGGGTTACGCTTTATTTTAAAGTTTTTAATCCGCTCAAACTTGGCCAGTTCGTTAGATATTTTTTTGATGTCGGCTTCAATCCAATCTATGATTTCCTGATTGCGGATAAAAGGATCTTCCTCTTCGAAGAACGATGGTTTAAGTTTAAAGGTCTCTTCTAAAGTTTCTCTATTAGGAATAATGATCGCTGTAATAAACTCTCGTTTATCTCCGATTAAAAATAACTGATCAATTTTAGGGCTTTTCAAATAGATGTTTTCTACAGGCGTAGGATATACATTCTTGCCATAAGCATTTACAATCATGTTTTTTAAGCGATCGGTAATTTGTAGATTCCCCTTGTAAAAACGACCAATATCTCCTGTATGAAACCACATGTCTTTATCAATGGCTTCGGCAGTTTCTGCAGGTTTGTTAAAATAGCCTTTCATAACACAATGACCACGAACAATTACTTCTCCTTCTGTGCATTCAAATTCTTCGTTAAATGTTTCATGAGTTTGAATGTTTATAATTTGTTTACTTTCTACGTCCTGAATTCCGATTTCAATGCCTGGGATAACCCGACCTACCGTTCCGTAAACTTGTCTGTGGTATTCTGTAACAGACATTACTGGCGAAGTTTCTGTTAAACCGAATCCTTCTAATATTTTGATGCCTAAATCTCCAAAAAACTCACCAACATTTTTAGGTAATGCAGCACCTCCTGAAATCATGAATTTTAATCTTCCACCGGTTTTTTCCTTAATTTTGCTGAAAACCAATTTCTCGGCAATTCCTTTTTTTGCCGATAAAATTAAACCCGGATTTTTCCCTGCTTCTTTTGCAACGCGATATTTATTTCCTGTCTCCAGTGCCCAAGTAAATATTTTGGCTTTTGTTCCACCGCCAGATGTGCCCGATTTTATAGCCTTGTCATGAATGCGTTCTAATAATCTAGGCACACAGCTCATCACGGTAGGACGAACCTCGCCCATATTTTTTGCTAGTAATTCTAAACTTTGAGCGAATGCAATTTTACAGCCTTGTGCGCAACATACATGGTAGGTTGCTGTGCGCTCAAATACATGAGATAATGGTAAGAAAGATAAAAAAGTTTCCGTTTGATCGATTACTGGAATTTGCTGTAAACACACTTTAACATTCTCAACAAAGTTGCTGTGTGTAAGCATTACACCTTTTGGTGTACCGGTTGTGCCTGAAGTATAAATTAAAGACGATACATCACTTGGCAATATGGAACTTCTGCATTGCTCTATATCTGCTTTTTCGGCTGCGGTAATCTGATGTTTTAATGCAAGGATATCTGAAAATGCAATTACTTCGATATTAAGATCTTCGGGGATGGTAACTTTTTCAAAATCTTTAAATGCTGGGATAATGTATTTAAGTTCTTTGCAGTTTGATGCAACTTTAAGTATTTTCCGATAAAGGAAATTATTTCCAACAAGAATGGCTTTTATTCCAGAATCATTAATGATATAGGCTACTTCCTGCTCAGAAAGGGTAGGATAGATTGATACATTAATTACACCAATCTGTTGAATTCCTTGATCGTAGTAAACATATTCAGGCGAATTTTCGATCATTAACCCCAATCTGTCACCCTTCTTTATCCCCATATCTAGAAAAAATGCAGAAACCGCATCTGCTCTTTTCAAGGTATCCTCATATGAAATTTCAATCCATTCGGCACCTTGTTTATGAATTAAGAAGGTTTCTTCTGCTTTATGAATGTTTTTTACAACATTTCTCAACAGGGTAGGGACAGTTGAAAATTCGTTAATTAATGGCATGCTCGTTATTTGGTGTGTTTGTTATAGTTAACAATAATAATGCTTTTTGGTTTAAAAATGCAAATCGAGTTTATTCTAGAGCTTAGGGGAATATAGGTCAATAAAATATTTTAGATTTTCCCGCAGATTTAAGGTGAAAAAGAACGAAGATTTACAAGGATAAAATTTTCGAGTTCTTCAGCTAAAATCCTTCTATATGTGGAGAAGCATATGTTATGTTTAAAATCTGCCTAAATCTGCGGAAAAATATTTCCTAAAATTTTCTGTAAAACGCAAAAAAGACCCCATAAAATGGAGCCTTTTAAAATAATTTTATTGGAATTTAAACAGAGAAACTTTCGCCACAACCGCAAGTACGGCTCGCGTTAGGGTTTACAAAGTTAAAACCTTTCCCGTTTAACCCATCTGTAAAATCTAATTCAGTACCAGCTAAGTAAAGGAAAGATTTCATATCCAAAGCGATTTTAATTCCTCTATCTTCAAAGAATTGGTCTCCAGTTTTAGATTCGTTATCAAAATCCAAGTTATAAGATAAACCTGAACAACCACCACCTTTTACAGAAACCCGTAAAAAGTAATCTGAACCCATTTCGGAATCCTGCATTAAGTGATCTATTTTGTCTTTTGCCTTATCAGTTATAGTAATCATATTGATTTACGATTTTAGATTTACGATTTTAGATTTAAACGAATAGCAATCGTAATTCGTCAATCTAAAATCTAAATTCTGTTTAGTGGTGCGATTTTTCTAAAACAATTGCCTCTAAACCATTTTTAACGCGATAATCGTTAATGGCAGATTTAATTGCATCTTCTGCTAGCACCGAGCAGTGAATTTTTACTGGAGGTAAAGCCAATTCTTCAACAATATCCATATTGTCGATAGTTAAAGCCTCATCAATTGTTTTTCCTTTTAACCATTCTGTAGCTAAAGAAGAAGATGCAATTGCCGAACCACAACCAAATGTTTTGAATTTAGCATCAGTGATTACGTTATCTGCTCCAACTTCAATTTGCAAACGCATTACGTCGCCACACTCAGGTGCACCAACTAATCCTGTTCCTACAAACTTGCTGTCTTTATTTAATGTACCTACGTTACGTGGGTTATTGTAATGGTCAATTACTTTTTCTGAATATGCCATGATATTTTAGATTTTAAAGCCCCACCCCAACCCTCCCCGGAAGGGAGGGAGCTGTAAAAGCTCAATGTTAATTTTATTTTTTTAAACTGTAGGTCTTAAATCGTATCCGGATAGTTATCGGGACGCCAATCTACAATCGTAATTCAACTTAGTGCTCTGCCCACTCAATTTTACTCAAGTCAATACCTTCTTTAAACATTTCCCAAAGTGGAGAAAGTTCTCTTAAGTGATTAACCGCTTTTTCTGTAACTGCAATGGCTTGATCAATTTCTTCTTCAGTAGTAAACCTTCCTAAACCATAACGGATAGAAGAGTGTGCCAAATCATCAGATAAACCTAAGCTTTTCAAAACGTAAGATGGTTCTAAAGATGCTGAAGTACAAGCCGATCCGGAAGATACAGCTAAATCGCTCATTGCCATCATTAAGCCCTCACCCTCAACATATTTGAAAGAGATATTAGCTACGTGTGGTAAACGATGTTGTGTATTACCATTAACATAACTTTCTTCCATTTTGCTTAAAGTCGATTCCAGCTTATCGCGTAAACCAGATAAACGAATTGCTTCGCTTTCCATTTCCAAACGACAAAGTTCACAAGCTTTACCTAAACCAACAATACCTGGAACGTTCAAGGTACCAGAGCGCATTCCGCGTTCGTGGCCACCGCCATCCATTTGTGAAGTTACCTTAACTCTTGGGTTTTTTCTACGAACGTAAAGTGCACCAACGCCTTTCGGGCCATACATTTTATGTGCTGTAAAAGCCATTAGGTCAATTCCATCAGCAATCACATCAACAGGTATTTTACCAACTGCTTGCGTAGCATCAGTCATAAATAAAGCACCAAATTTGTGCGCAATGGCAGCAATTTCTTTTACCGGTTGGATCACGCCAATTTCGTTGTTGCCGTACATAATAGAAACCAAAATTGTTTCCTCAGTCATTGCAGCTTCTAACTCAGCTAAATCAATTAAACCATCTTCCTTTACGCCTAAATAAGTTACCCTAGCACCATTTTTTTCAAGGTGTTTACAAGTATCTAATACCGCTTTATGTTCAGTAACCGCAGTAATAATGTGATTACCTTTTTCTTTGTACATCTCAAAAACGCCTTTAATACCAAGGTTATCAGCCTCAGTTGCGCCAGATGTAAAAATAATTTCTTTTTCAGTACAGCCGATTAATTTGGCTACCTGTTCACGAGCATAATCCACTCCCTCTTCAGCCACCCAACCAAAAGCGTGATTACGGCTTGCGGCGTTTCCAAATTTCTCGGTAAAGTATGGTAGCATTGCTTCTAACACTCTTGGATCAAGTGGTGTAGTTGCATTATTATCTAAATATATCGGCTGTTTCATTTCAGTTCTGTTATTTGCAGTACAAAGATACAAAAAAACTTATTTAACAATTATAATTAATAGCTATGAGGTTATAGTTAAAACCTGCATTTTTACATTCACATAACCTTATAATCTATGAATAAGATAGAACACATCGGCATCGCCGTAAAAGACCTTAATGCATCGATAGATCTTTATCAAAAACTGCTCAATACCGATTGCTATAAAACAGAGCAGGTTACATCTGAATTCGTTAATACGGCGTTTTTCAAAACTGGCGATAATAAGGTAGAATTATTGGAGGCAACTTCAGCCGATAGCGCAATTGCCAAATTTATTGAGAAAAAAGGAGAGGGGATTCATCACGTTGCTTTTCTTGTCGATGATATTTTGGTAGAAATGGAGCGTTTACACAGCGAGGGGTTTACTTTACTTAGCGATTCGCCAAAAAAAGGAGCCGATAATAAAATGGTTTGTTTCGTGCATCCAAAGGATACAAATGGCGTTTTAATCGAAATTTGCCAAGAAATTAAGTGGATTTAGTAAGTCGCTGGGTTTTATTCCCCTCTTTTAGAGGGGTGCCTGAAAGGCGGGGTGTTTCTTCAGTTTTTGAAAACGAACGGTTCTGTATTCCATTGTTTCTGTAGTCCTGCTGTCCATTATATGCCGATGAAAAAATCGGCATGCCATTCCCATCAGGTTTATTTAACTTTGTATTGTGGTTCTTGGCTCAAATTAAACCGCATAAAAATACCAAATAAGTTTAATGCGTATGATCTTGAAAATCCATTAATCCTAAAAATCCTGCTCAAGAATATAAATGAATGACACCCAATCCTTAATTAAAATAATCAGCAAAGATTTCGATATCGAAGATAATCTTTCAGAAGAACGCTTAAGGCAAACCATGATAGATGCTTTTGCGTATTTGGTGGATAACGATTTTCCAAAGCTGATTCAGATTTTATATAAAGCAGATGTTGACCAATATAAGCTAAAAGAACTTTTAGAAACCACTGAAGGACGAAGTTCTGCAGAAATAATTGCCGATACTTATATTACAAGGCAATTGGCTAAAATAGAAACGTGGAAGAAGTATTCTGGAAAATAAAATAATCATCCTCACAACAACCTAACTCTAAATTGCTGTGGGGATGGTAAATGTTAAAATAATTTTTCTTGAGGTGGTTTCACTCCAGCCAAACGTAAATACACAGTAGCCTGACCACGGTGATGTGTTTGATGTTCAAAATCTTTAGTAAAAACCATGTCTTTCGTCATTTCGAAACGGTTCATAAACTTAACTTTTTCATCTAATTGTTGTGGCGATAATTTTTTCAAAGCATCAATTACGTAATCATAACCAGCCATTACAATCTTGGTTACGTTGGCTTTAGATTTATCTTGGATTTTTTCCACTTCACCCATTCCATAAGGACTTTTTTCTCCAGTGGCTGTAGCCGTAAACCCATAATTAGCATCAGTAAGGTGCAACATCTGTTCTGCAAAAGAACGCATTTCCGGAGTTGGCTTTAATGCATAACCAGATTCTGGCATGGCATCCAAGTATTCTTTGGTGTAAGCTTTAGCTCTTTCCCATTCTGCAATTTTAGTGGCCGATTGGCCCTGAGCATTCGCCGTGCTTAACATAGCAAACAGGCATAAAAGGCTCATTAGTAGTTTTAAATGTTTCATAACTTGTTTTGTTTTGGTAAACAAATATAACTCAGAAATCCTTTAAATCCCACTCGAAAAATTAGAAGACTTTATAAATTTCGGAGCGCTTCGATGTTTAGTAGCTTGCTCGTATGCATATGCAAAAGCTAAAACTTTTGGTTCTTCATAAGCGCCAGCCATAATTGATAATCCTACCGGTAGTTCGTAAATTTTTCCCATTGGCAAAGTAATGTGCGGAAAACCGGCCATTGCTGGGGGAGAACAGAAATAAAAACCATTACCTGCATCGCCGTTAAATAAATCGATAGGAGAAGGGATGCCGTAAGTAGTTCCCGCTATTGCATCGAGCTGGTTTTTCGTCATTAAATCCGTAATAATTTTTCTTGAAGATGTTACTTTTAAAACAGCTTCTTTATAGGCTACACTTTCTAAATCTAGCGCCTTATCACTGCTTTCTAGGGTTTCTTGTTTAAAATAAGGCATTGCCGTACTTTCGTTAGCTTTATTAAAAGCGATTACTTCTGTTAAGTTTTTAACCTTGGCATTTGCCTTAGCTAAGTACGCATTTACGCCGTCTTTAAATTCACATTGTAATACCGTAAAACTTGCAGATCCGATTATTCGCATTTCCTTTAAAAGTTCGATCTCAATAACTTCTGCACCCAGTTCCTTAAACTTTTCGATCGCCTTTTTATATAAGGCAACAACGCCTTCATGACCAGTTAAAAACGACTTTTCAATCCCAATCCGTTTTCCCTTTAACGCATCTTTCTTTAGGAATTGCGTGTAATCTTTCTGTGTTTTTCCTTCGCTATTTTTGGTTACCTCATCATTTAAATCTACGCCTGTTAAAACAGAAAGTAGTGTTGCTACATCAGTAACATTTCTTCCCATTGGGCCAGCGGTATCTTGCGTTTTAGAAATTGGTATAATTCCACTACGACCAAGCAAACCAACTGTGGGTTTTAAACCAACAATTCCGTTAGATGATGATGGTGCTGTTACGGAGCCATTTGTTTCTGTTCCAATAGCAATAGCACAGAGGTTTGCAGAAACTGCAGAGCCAGAACCAGAACTCGATCCGCTCGGACTTCGATCTAAAATAAAAGGATTCTTGGTTTGTCCGCCACGGCTGCTCCAGCCACTACATGGCCGGCTAGAGCGGAAATTTGCCCATTCACTTAAATTGGTTTTGCCAAGAATTACAGCGCCAGCTTCACGAAGTTTTTTAACAATGAAAGCATCTTCTGAAGCAATATTTCCGAGTAGCGCTAAAGAACCTGCTGTGGTTTGCATTTTATCTGCCGTGTTGATGTTGTCTTTTATTAAAATGGGAATGCCATGCATTAAGCCTCTTATTTTTCCAGCTTTTCTTTCTTCATCCAATTTTGATGCAATTTCCAAAGCATCAGGATTGATTTCGATTACAGCGTTTAATTTTGGTCCATTCTTATCTACTTTCTCAATTCTATCAAGGTACATTTTGGTTAAAGATTTGCTGGAGAGCTTACCTTTTTTCATTAGATCTTGTAATTCGCTAATGGTTAACTCATTTAACTGAAAGTTGTCAGCAAAATCTATTGCGCTTTCTTCGTCGCTTTTGCCGATTATTGTTGCGCCTGCAGGAATGCCCAAAGTGGTAATTAAACCTACTGTGGAAGTGCTTTTTATAAAATTTCTTCTATTCATTGGGAAGTTATGATGCTTGGAGAAATAAATATAGTTTTAAAAAAGCTTCTTCTTTAAAAGGTTTTAAAAATCTTACAATTTAAAATTGTTTTTTACGCTTGTATTTCAGAAATAAAATTAAGATATTTGCACCTCTTAAAAAGAATTAGAAAGACTAATAGAAAATATCATAAGCGTTGTTGCCAGGCAAATTGCAACCAATGTTCTTGATGCTTTCACACAAATAACTAAAATAATATTCAAATGAAAAAAGATTTGCACCCTACAAGCTACAGACCAGTTGTTTTCAAAGACATGTCTAACGAATATGCTTTCTTAACAAAATCTTGCGTAGATACTAAAGAAACTATTAAATGGGAAGATGGTAACGAATATCCTCTATACAAATTAGAGATTTCTCACACCTCACACCCTTTTTATACTGGTAAAATGAAATTGGTTGATACAGCAGGACGTATCGATAAATTCAAAAACCGTTACGCTAAGAAATAATTTAGCAACAAAAAAGCATTTTTTGAAGTCCCTTTGCCAAAAGCATCGGGACTTTTTTTATTTTTGTTGCTTATGACAATCAATCTTTTTGATGATTCTAGTTGGGAATCATTACGTCCACTTACTTTTACAAGGCCTGTAGCCGATCTACGCATTGGTATTTTAACAATTGCAGAGAAATGGGCGAAATATTTGAATGCCGATTTCGGTTTCGAAACCCAAGAATATCTTTCAAAAAAATATCCATCTAAGCCAAATACCCAGATTTTTATCAATGGATCTATTTGTCCAGATGAAGCTCTTTTGAATTCTGTTTCTGCCTTAAAAGCTGGAGAAGTTCTGCTTAAAGATGGATTGGTTGTAGCATACATTTCCGATAATTCTTCCATTCATAACTTTGAATTGGCAAAATCTTTAAAACCGATTGAATACTCTGACAATTTTATTCAGATTATTTATCCCAATGATATTTTTACGCATAACGGCGTAGAATTAAAAAAGGATTTTGAGTTATTGACTAAAGGTAAAACATCAGCTCAACTTAGTTCTACCAATACTTTTTTGGGTGATAATGTTTTTGTAGAGGAAGGTGCTACAGCAGAATGCTCCATATTTAATAGTTTGCAAGGTCCAATTTATCTGGGGAAAAATTCCCAGGTATGGGAGGGAAGTATTATTAGAGGAAGCTTCGCTTTGGGTGAGGATTCCTCTGTTAAAATGGGTGCAAAGATTTATCCGAATACAACCATTGGGCCACACAGCCGCGTTGGCGGTGAGATTAATAATGCTGTAATTTGGGGTTATTCATCAAAAGGGCATGAGGGTTATTTGGGCAATGCCGTTATGGGGCAATGGTGTAATATTGGCGCAGATAGCAATAACTCCAACTTAAAAAATAACTACGCCGAAGTAAGACTTTGGGATTATGAACAACAAAGTTTCCGTAAAACTGGGTTGCAGTTCTGCGGTTTAATTATGGCAGATCATGCTAAATGTGGCATCAATACTATGTTTAATACGGGCACAGTTGCAGGGGTGAGCGCAAATATTTTCGGTCCTGGCTTTCCTAGAAATTTTATTCCAGATTTTGCATGGGGAGGTGCCCAAGGCTTCGAAGTTTACAGCTTAAAAAAGATGTTTGAAACCGCAGAAAAAGTATATAGCAGAAGAGATTTAGCTTTTGATGATATAGAGAAAGAAATTTTAAATAAAGTTTTTGAGCTGACTCAGGAGCATAGACATTTTTAGGATTGAGTATCAAGAATCAAGCAAGATTTGGACTTAATAAATTACAATAATAAAACTAAAATATAATGAGAAAAAAAATTGTTGCAGGTAACTGGAAAATGAATTTAGATTACAATGAAGGCGTTTCATTGTTCAGTGAAATTGTAAATATGGTTAAGGATGAACGTAAAGGCGATCAACTGGCTGTAATTTGTGCTCCATTTATTCATTTAAATAGCCTAGCAAAACTTGGTGGTACTGATGTAGCTATCGGAGCTCAAAATATTCACGATAAAGAAAGCGGTGCTTACACAGGCGAAATTTCTGCCAAAATGGTAAAATCGGTAGGTGTAGAGTATGTTATTTTAGGTCATTCAGAGCGCAGGCAATATCAGGCAGAAAGTGATGAGCTTTTAGCTTCGAAAACTAAAATTGCTTTGGCAAATGATTTAAAACCAATTTTCTGCATCGGCGAAACTTTAGATGAGCGCAACAACGGAAGTTATTTTGAAGTTTTAAAGAAACAATTGGTTCACGGTATTTTCAGTTTAACTGAAGAAGATTTTAGACAAATTGTTATTGCTTATGAGCCAGTTTGGGCAATCGGAACAGGTTTAACTGCTAGCCCAGAGCAAGCACAAGATATTCATGCATTTATCCGCAGTGAAATTGAAGCGAATTATGGTTTCAACGTTGCCGATGATACCACAATATTATATGGTGGAAGTTGTAACCCAACCAATGCAGCAAGTTTGTTTGCGCAAAAGGATATTGATGGTGGCTTAATTGGCGGTGCATCATTAAAATCCCGTGATTTTACAGATATTATTAAAGCATTAAACAGCTAAATGCAATATATAAAGGCAATATTTAAATTTAAAAGTATCGAAGATTATCAACAGGATTTGCTTATTGCGGATCTTGCAGATTTGGGCTTCGATACTTTTGAAGATAGTGAGAATGGATTTACAGCTTTTGTAATTAAAGAAAACTTTAATGAACAAGCGTTGATAAACCTATTAAATGAGCATTCGGAAGAATTTAAAACGGAATATTCTTTAGAGGATGTTGCTGATGAAAACTGGAACTCGGAATGGGAAAAGAACTTTAGTCCGTTAATTATTGATGACGTTTGTTATGTTCGAGCAACATTTCACGAACCACAACCTTCTTATCCTTATGAGATTGTAATCGATCCGAAAATGGCTTTCGGTACCGGTCACCACCAAACCACCACAATGGTTATGCAGTATATTTTGGCTGCAGATTTAAAGGATAAAAACATCCTAGATATGGGTTGTGGCACTGGGATTTTGGCAATTCTTGCTGGAAAACTTGGGGCAAAAAATCTAGTTGCAATCGATTACGATGATATTTGTTATCTAAGTACACTTGAAAATGCTGCACTTAATAATGTCGAAAACTTAACGGCGCTTTGCGGCAGTAAGGAAGTAATTCCAAACGAAGAATACGATGTGATTTTTGCGAATATTAATCGTAATATTCTGTTAGATCAGATTGGCCGTTATGCTGAAGTTTTAAAATCTGAAGGAAAAATTTTCTTTAGTGGTTTCTATTTGGAACCCGATTTAAGTATGATTACAGCGGAATGTGCAAAGTATGAACTCCGTTATATCGACCATAAACAAAATGGAGATTGGGTTGCTGCTCAGTTTGAAAAATACTAATCAATCAAAATTCAATCATTAAAAGCATGCGCATACATTTTATTGCAATTGGCGGAAGTGCAATGCACAATTTAGCCATTGCCCTACATAAAAAAGGATATCAGATTACTGGATCTGATGATGTGATTTTTGAACCAGCAAAATCTAGATTGGACAAGTATGGTTTGTTGCCAACCGAAATGGGTTGGAATGAAAACCGAATATCAGCAGATTTGGATGCTATAATTTTAGGTATGCATGCTAGAATTGATAATCCAGAATTGTTAAAGGCGCAAGAATTGGGGGTTAAAATTTATTCGTATCCCGAGTATATTTACGAGCAAAGCAAAGATAAAGTTCGGGTAGTAATTGGTGGCAGTCATGGTAAAACAACCATTACCAGCATGATTTTGCATGTGCTCAATTTTTACAATCATGATTTTGATTATCTCGTAGGCGCACAGCTTGCCGGTTTCGAAACTATGGTGAAAGTAACTCATGAAGCACCCGTAATGATTATTGAAGGAGATGAATATTTATCGTCGCCAATCGATAGAAGACCAAAATTTCATCTTTACAAAGCAAATGTTGCCGTAATCAGCGGAATTGCTTGGGATCATATTAATGTGTTTCCAACATATGCCGATTACACTTCTCAATTTGATAAATTTATCGACACAATAGAGGAGGGCGGAACCCTAATTTACTGTAAAGCCGACGCCGATTTAAATGAAATTGTGGCCAATTCAAATGCTAAAGTATCAAAGATTGGTTACGCAATTCCAGATCATGAAATTAAAAACGGCATTACATATTTGCTTCCGGAGCATACAGAGCTAAAAATTTTTGGTGATCACAACTTGATGAATCTTAATGCAGCCAAACTGGTATGTAAGGAACTTAATATTGCTGAACCAGAGTTTGATAAAGCCATTTCGTCTTTTACAGGCGCAGCTAAAAGATTAGAGGTTATTTCTACCGATGAATCAACCAATGTTTATAAAGATTTTGCGCATTCTCCATCGAAATTAAAAGCAACAATTGATGCTGTTAAAACTCAATTTACAGATCGTAAATTGGTTGCCTGCATTGAGCTTCATACTTTTAGCAGTTTAAATAAAGATTTTCTTAAAGAATATGCAGGAGCGATGGATAAGGCAGATGATGCAATTGTATTTATCGATATAAAATCTTTTGAGCAGAAAAGAATGGAGCCTTTTAGTGAAGACGATGTTCAACAAGCTTTTTCAAACCCTGAGCTAAAGTTCTTTAATGATGCTGCTAAGTTGAAAGCTTATCTACTCAGTTTGAATTATAAAAATACCAATTTGTTAATGATGAGTTCTGGCAATTACGCTGGATTTAATTTGCCGGAATTGGCATCCTCATTAGAAAAATAGATGATAGATTGGAGAGAAACCCGCTTCTCAAATCTATCATTTCAAATCTAATCTAAAACATGAAAAGCATTGGCGATAGTATTAAGCAAAGTAGGGTGGCCTTAGGTTTGAGTCAAGCAGAAGCTGCCAAAATGCTTAAAATTTCTACGCCTGCTTTCTGTAAGATAGAAACCAATCAAACCGATCTGAATATTTCTCGATTACTTCAGATTTCTAAAGCTTTTAAGATTCCTGTGGCTCAGTTACTTTCTGGAAATTTACCTGAACTGAGTTCGTCTGATGAAATTATTTCACTGAAAAAAGAACTTCTTGAAAAAGAAGAAGAGATCAATAAACTTCGAAAAAAGGTTATTGATCTTTATGATAAGATGGGGATGTAACTTTTTCGTCATTGCGAGGAACGAAGTAACCTCTCTTTTAATTCAATGAAGGAAACATATCGAATTACCATCGTTGCTTAATTTAGGTCTAAAGCATTTTGGCTGGGCGTTCTTCGCTGTGCTCAGAATAACAGTACTTAAGACTTTTTACTTAAAAAACCTTTCTCATTGTTACATGCCTTTTTCCAAAAGTTGCACCTGTAGCTTTATGAATGGCAATCATTTGTTCATTAAAATCACCTACCCAACTTAACTCGAGCTCTTTGTATTGGTTTTTTGGTAGAACATATTCCCCCAAACTAATAAATAGTACAGATTCCAGCCCGTGTTTTTGGAATTTAGTTTTTGTGCCCATTACAATTGCACGCATTCGTGTAACACCCACCCAACGGCGATAAGCAAATTTTAGTTTTTCTATTGGTCCTAATTTCCCATTAAAACCTTTAATCATTTGGTTGGCATCAGGAATTAAAACTACAAATGATGCAGGTTCTCCATTAAAATAAGCAAACTGAATTAAGTGCTCATCCATTATGGGTTCCATGCTTTTAAAGCTTTCTTTAAGCGTTTCTTTTTTAATGGGAACAAAGTTTTCGAAATCCTGCCATCCATCATTATAAATTTCCATTAGGTCATTTATATATTTGTCTGGATTTTTTTTATCGAAATATTCGAAAGTGTAACCGGGTTTATTTCTTACCCAATTTGCAATTTTTGTAAAACGTTCTGGAAACGGAATGGTTAAGTTAATGTGGTTTGTAAGCTGTTCGTACTCCGTTACAAAACCATAGGTTTGGAAAAATTTCTTGTAGTAAGGGAAATTGTAATTCATACCGTAAGATGGAGGAGTGAAACCTTCAACCAATAAACCCCAGAATGAATCATTCTCTCCAAAATTTATTGGTCCCTCCATGGCTCTCATGCCTTTTTCTTGTAGCCATTTTTTTGCTGTATCAAAAAGTAAATACGCAGCTTTTTCAACATCAATGCATTCAAAAAAGCCAATTCCACCTGTTGGATACTCATAATAGAAAGCTTTCTTTTCATTTATAAAGGCAGCAATACGGCCAATAAGTTTGCCTTTGTCATCCTTTAAAACCCATCTAGTGCATCTGCCGTGGTTAAAGAAGTTGTTTTTCTTTGGGTCGAAAACGTTTTCTATTTCGCTATCTAAAGGACAGATCCAATTTTGATCATTTTTATAAAGAATTTTTGGTGTTTTTAAAAAGTCTTTTTTTAAGGCTGAGGTGCTTACCTGTATAATTTGCATGGGCATTTTTAAAATTAAAAAGCATCCTACCCAGCTGGGCGGATGCTTTTCAAATATATATTATTTAAAGATTAATAATCGTCTTCGTCGTCATCGAAATTGTCAAAATTATCGAGGTCATCCAAAGGCAAGTCAAAATCATCGTCGTCATCTTCAACAGTTTTTTTTGCAGTACTTGGAATCGTGTCCTCATCATCAAATTCATCATTATCCTCTACCTCTTTTTTGGTAGTTGGTTTTGCTGGGATTTTCTTTGGCGCTTTCATTACACAAAAATAAAAATTGCTTTTATAGTTTAAAAATACAAAAAATCTTTTTTTAATAACAAGCTGGTACCAAATTAATTAAAATTAAATTATTCTGCATTTTCGCCCACCGTATTCTCTTCTTTGGCAATATCTTTAAGTTGTGGCAACTGTGTTAGATTATTCAGTCCAAAATAATCCATAAATAAAGAACTTGTACGGTATAAAATCGGTCGACCAGGCGTTTCGGCTTTCCCTTCTATGCTGATGAGTTCTTTCTCCAATAAACGCTGGACCGAATAATCAGAATTAACGCCTCTTATCTGCTCAATTTCGAGTTTTGTAATGGGTTGGCGGTAAGCGATAATGGCCAAGGTTTCTATCGCGGCTTGACTCAATTTTTTCTTAGAACGGTGTAATTGAAGCTGGTTTACCGTTTCATGGTATTCTTTTTTGGTCAGAAACTGATAGCCGTTATTCAGATTTACCAATTCTATTGCAGAATTTTCAGAATTAAATTTTTCTTTGATGTAATCTATACTTTCAAATACCTGATTTTCTATTACCTCTTCTCCAAAAACAGCATTCAAGGCCAAAATAATTTCCTGCACACTAATGCTCTGAACAGAAGAGAAGATTAGGGCTTCGATGTGTTTGTTGATACGGGTTTGGGGCATATACAAAAATAAAAATTTTGGGCAAAAAAAAGCGGTCTCGCTTTTAAAAACAAGACCGCTTCTTAACACACAAATGAAACCTGAATTAAGATATAGCTTTAGGTTAGGTTATTAAATATCTATATCAATTCTATAAGAACGTTTTGATAAACACTATCGTTTATTTCTAACACAAGTTTAAGGCTAAAGCACATTGCTTGTAAGTTCTATTTAGTGAGTGGTATTAATAATTGAGTAAACGGTAAATTTTCTATTTTAAAGGGATAGAAATAGATACAGTTGTACTATTTGTGCTGTTTTGACGAACATCTAAGTGTATAGGTTTTGCTCCAATCTGACCTAAAAGATTCAATCTTTCCTTAGTTAATTGCATTCCCTTACTAATATGTGTCTCTTTTTTATCTCTTAAAGAATTCTCAATCCCAATTCCATCATCTATAATTTCTATATTTAGATAAAATTCATCTTGTAACTTAATGTTGATGTGAATTTCTCCGCCAGTTTCCTTTGGCATAATTCCATGCCAAATTGCATTTTCTACATAAGGTTGCAACAGCATAGATGGGATAAAGGTTTCCTCTTTATCAATGTCTTCATCAACATAGAAAAAATATTTGAGTTTTTCGCCGAAGCGATTTTTTTCTAGCTTTAGGTAGAGATTAAGGTATTCTAATTCTTCTTCCAAAGAGATATAGCTCTTGGTACAAATCTCTAAATTCTTGCGGATTAACCTTGCAAAGCCAGTTAAAACTTTATTTGCTGATGCCGTATTCTGTGTATTTATGTAATGTTGAATGGAGTTCATTACATTGAATACAAAGTGAGGATTCATCATGGCTTGTAATGCCTGCTGTTCGAGCATTAATACTTTATTTTTAACCAACAATTGTTCTTGTTCTTTATCTTTCTGCTTTCTGGTGATGTAAACAGCAACTTTATAGAAAATGTAAGCGACAAGTAGAATTAGAATTGATAAAAACCATAAGCTTTGCCAAAAGTGTTTTTTAATGGTAAACGAAATCTTTGCAGATGGACCCCAGTTTCCGTTCTGGCTTTTGGCGCTCACCTCAAAAACATAATCTCCAGTTTGCAAGGAAGAAAAATCTAATCTTCTGGTTCTGGTTTCTATCCAAGCAGCGTTTTCGTTTAATCGATAACGGTAAGTAATATCGCTCGTTGTAAAATCTACCGCGCTAAAAGTAAATAGGATAATGTTGTTGCCGGTTTCAAAAGTAAAGTTGTCTTTGTCGATAGGTAACCGTTCGTTATCTCTTATAATTGAGGTAACATACACTTTTGGAAGGTTTCTGCTGATATTTTTATTGTTATACTTAAACAGGATTAAACCTCGGTTTGTGCCGAAATACGCGGTGCTGTCATCTATAAACAAACTATTAATATCATCACTGAGCAAATCTTTTCCGTAGTCGAAATTGGCTACACTTGGGTTTTCTGGGTAATTGGTAATTTTATTTACACCCTTGTTGGTTAAAACCCAAATCTCATTATTCTTGATGAAAATTTTGGTACAGATGTTATTCGTTAGCCCATCTTTCTGAGTAATCTGTCTGGTTATTTTATTGTCTTTGTAGAAGATCAAGCCATATCCATCGGTACCTAAAATTAAGGTACCATCTGGCAATTGCTGAATATCATTGATTCTTTTTGTTAGTAAAGGGTTTTTTTCAAAGTGCTTAATTAATTTTCCATTAGAAAATTGGGATAATCCATTGATGTTAGAGAACCACAAGTTCCCAGCTTTATCATAAAAAACATGGTAGGAGCGGTCTTTAAAAAAATCTTCTTTTTCTCTGTATTTAAGGGAGTTGAATTCGAATTGATTAATCCGATCAGATAAAAATACCACACCTGATGAAAGCGCCAAAGCCAAATGATTGTTATTTTCACTCAAGCTAAAATGCTTGATAACGAACATGGAGTTATTTACCTCTTTAAGATATTTAACTTCGGAAGTGCTTTTGTAAATATTTTTAAAAACGCCCATGCCATAATCGGATGCAAAGTAAACAGATTGATTTTTAGGGTCGTAAGTGATTTGTTTAATCGTTTTGTACTTTTTAAAATCGTCTAATCCAACTTCATTTACCTGATAATTATTGATGCTGAGCACATCGATAACAGCATCATCAGTTCCAAGCCAAAGCCTGTTTTTATTATCTTTTGTAATGCTCTTTATTACATTGCTACTCAAGCCAGATTCTGCATCAATTATAGAAAGCCGTGAATTGATATTTGGTAGCATATAAATGCCTTGCGTTGTGGCGAACCACATATTTTGGTTGGCATCCTTAATAACTTGATTTACAGAAATATCTTGAAGGTATTGAACAGTTTTACCATTTTTATTGAGTGCAAATGCACCATTTGCATTGGCCAACCAGACTTCTTTTGAAGAATTATCATAATAAAAATAGCCAGACATATTTTTAATCAGATTTTTGGGGATGGAAATTAGAGTATTTAAATTTCCATTCTTAAATTCTTTTAAGCCAGATTTATCCAAGTAAACAAGCGATTTATCATTCTGATTAAATGCCGTCATGTAAGAAATTGGATCAACTTTAGAATCAGTTAAGCTAAAATGTTTTCCATTAAATTTTTGAACACTTAAATCACTATAAGCATAAATGTTTCCTTGCTCATCTTGGTGGATAAAAGCATTTATAAACTGGTTGTTGGCATGTGGCGAAACGTATTTTTTTACGGATTTTCCATCCCAACAAACAATTAAATTCGAATTTGTACCCAGCCAAATCCGACCCGCTTTATCTTGAAGAAATGAGACAATTACGGTATTAAAATTTAATTTTTTTAATAAATCATTATTATCCTGATTATAGAATTTACCATCTTTTAAATAGCTCAATTGACCGTTTAGTGAGAAAAACCAAATCCTTCCTTCACTGTCTTCCGTCATTTTAAGAATTTGAGTATCTGGTAAACCATCCTCAATTGTAAAGTTTTGGAAATTTGTTCCATCAAAACGACTAACGCCATTGTCTGTCGAAATCCAGATGAAACCTTTTTTATCCTGTAGAATATAATAGCAGTTGTTGCTTGCTAAGCCATTTTTAGAAGTATAATGCGGGAGATAGGTAGTTTGTGAAAAAAGTTTGGACGGTAAACTTATCAAAAGCACAAATGAAACCAGCGCAATTCTCATCGCAATAGCCAAACGAAACTGAAATTTGTGTTTGATGTTAATGGTCACTGTGTGCTTTTGTAAATAATTTTATTTTCTCAAAGAAATCGCTGGCTCTTCTTCTAGAAATATTAATGCTCTCTCCGTTCTTCAAAAAAACCTGCAATCCATTTTTAGAATTATATTCTTTTAAATGGTTCAGATTTATGATACTCGATTTATGAATTCTAACAAACTGATCCGTAGGTAATAGTTCTTCAAACTCTCTCAATACCTTCGAAACCGTAATTTTATCTTCATTACTTAGGTGAACAACGGAATAATTACTATCAGCTTCGATGTAAATAATATCATCAACATCAATCATTTTAAAACCTTGTCCATATGGTAAGGTTAGTTTTCTTATTTCATTTCTACTGCTTAAGCTAGAGGCTAAATTCGTAATTCTTTCATCGCTTACACTTTGGTTTTGATACCGTTTAATATGTTCGGTAACTTTTTCTACAGCAATTTTCAGTTCGTCAATATCAATGGGTTTCAATAAATAATCCAAAGCATTGGCCTTTATTGCCTTTAAAGCGTACTGATCATAAGCAGTTGTAAAAATAACGGCAGCATTATGTTTTTGAGCATCGGGAATTAATTCGAATCCATTTCCACCGGGCATAGCAATATCCAAGAAGATAAGGTTGATTGGATGATGGGCTAAAATATCTTTTGCTTCGGACACAGAACGGGCTATGCCAGTAATTTCTACATCAGGGCAGTTTTGTTGCAATAAGAAAAAAAGTGATGAACGTGCAAACTCTTCATCATCAACAATAATAGCTTTTAGTATAGTCATAGCAATAGGTTTGTGAATGTATTAAAAACGCCTTGTAAAAAAAAATGCAAAAGAAAAAAACCGCTCATTCAAATGTCACGTATATATCACCAAACGAAATCAAAACCCTAAAACATAAAGGATTATGAAAAACAATGAACTTATAACACAAGATGAACTTCAAGAAGAACGTTTATTTAACAGCAGCTTAGGCAGAAGATCATTTCTTCAGTTTGCCGGAGCTAGCGCTGCGGGTATCGCTTTGATGGCTGCAGGATGTAGAAAAGATCGCAACTATGGTGATACCAGCACCGGTGCAACTTTAGATTTCAAAGATGACTTTGGTGTATTAAATTATGCTTATGCTCTTGAGCAATTAGAGGCTGCATTTTACGTGAAAGTTGCTTCTGCACCACCTTCAACTTTTACTACTGCACAAAAAGCATATTTCCAAGATATTCAATTCCATGAAGTTGCACACAGAGAATTTTTTAAAAATGCTTTAGGAACCGCTGCAATTGGAAGTTTAGAGGTTGATTTCTCTTCAATTGATTTTACAAGTGCTACCAGTGTTTTAGGAGCTGCAATGGCTTTCGAAGATTTAGGTGTTGCCGCTTACAATGGCGCAGGTGTGAGAATCAAAAGCACTGATTATTTAGTTTTAGCAGGTAAAATTGTATCTGTAGAAGCTCGTCACGCAGCTTATATCCGCGATATTATATCTAACGGAACATTTGCAGATTTAGCAAGTTTAGCGCCACTTGGTGCAGTTAATGCTAGCGGACTCGACGGTGCACTTACTCCAGATAAAGTTTTAGCCATCGCTGGAAAATATGTAAAAACAAAAATTAACGTAATTAACCTTTAAAATCTACAATCATGAATATCGTAAATATATTAGAAGAAATAGAAAAAGTTGATGGTGAGATCTATGAAAGATTAAGTCCACGACGTAATGCAATGAAAGATTTTTACAACATTGGTAAGAAAATTTCTTTGGCAGCATTGCCATTAGCAATGGGATCAATGTTCCAAAAAGCTTATGGTCAAACCAATCCAAGTACTGTTAATGATGTTTTAGGATTTGCTTTAGCATTAGAATATTTAGAGTGGAACTATTACAACCATGCCCTAACATTAGCTAATACTACCTATATCCCTGATGGAGCACCGAGAGCTGCAATTACCACAATTCGTAACCACGAACGTGCACACGTAGATTTGTTAAAAGGTGCTTTAGGTATTACAGGAGCAGATGGTTACGTTTATGCTGATTTCGATTTTACAGCAAGTGGTGGCTTTGCAGATGTGGATTCCAACTATCAAACATTCTTAAAAGTTGCTTTAGCTTTCGAAGATACTGGTGTTAGAGCTTATAAAGGTCAGGCGCCAATTTTGAAAGGTAATGCAGTATTAACTACAGCACTTCAAATTCACTCAGTAGAGGCTCGTCATGCTTCACACTTACGCCAAATGGTTGCTGCTAATGTAACTGGTGCAAGTGGTTTAAAACCATGGATTGCGTATTCAGCAAACGGAAATGATACCGGTATTGCAGCAGTTGATGCAGTTTATGCAGGTGAGCAAAATACTACACAAGCCGGTATTCAAATTACTGGAATTAATGGAACTACTGTTTCACAATCTCAAGCGGCAGAATGTTTTGATGAATTCTTAACTGGAGCAGCTGTGAAAACTATTGCTAACTTATTTATCAAAACAGGCAAAAAATTAACATAGTATAAAGCATTTACATTATTAATTAGGTAATGTTTAGTTTAAGGTAGGGAAGCAGAACTTAGGTTTTGTTTCCCTTTTTTTTGAGCAGGATTTTATGGGTTTAAGGATTTTCGAGATCAAAGCATTTAAAAAAGTAGAAATATTACAAAAAAATAAAGCCTCAAGGGTTTAACCAAGTTTGAATGTTAGTTCAATTTCTTTTTGCGATATAATAAATACAAATCTCCGTATGATAAGAAACTCAAGGTGTCATTATCGCTTTTTGGATTATTTAATTCTTCGTAATAGCCAACATAAAATATTATTTTTTTTCTTTCATCAGTTTTGAAAACAGTGCTCATACTTTTTAAACGTAACTGGTAATAATTAATGTAAATCTGGTTGAATTCTGGATCCATGCTATTTACTCCACTACTTCCTGTTGGTGTGCCAGTTAAATCTAATCTAAAGTGTGAATTAAACTCATTGCCTACATTCATACTGCTATCTGCAGATGATAGATGCTCATTTTTAAAGCGTAAATTGTCGCCATTCCTATATTTATCATCGAAAAACCCTTTACTAAGAATCTCAATGCTTTCTTGGTCATCGTATGTGAAGTTATAAATCGAGCCATCTTTAGCACATTTTATGTATGAGGCGTTTTTATAACCATCACCATGCTCATCAAACCGGTATAGCTCGGTCAAATTGTTTAAAAATTTAGCGAATTTTATATTTTTCCTTCTATATTTTTCTTTAAATAGTTTTTCATTTTCGCCAGATTTATACTCGATATACTTTTGTGTTCCACCTTTGTAATCTGGTTTTTCAGCGCCTCGTTCCTGCATTAAATAATCATCAAAACTTTGTGCAATCCCTGTTTTAAAATATTTTACTGGCAATGGTTTGAAAGTTTTGGCATCATAAGCCTCGTAAGTTGTAGTATCGTTATTAATAAAATGAGAAACCAACAAACGATTGTGAATTAGATCGATAAGTATTCCATTGTTTGAATAGCCAAAATCTTGAACAATATTTCCCGTTCTGCTCATCATAGCATAAGTAAAATATGTTGAGTCAGGGTTTTTATAACTTATAAGTAATAAATCTGAATTTGGAATGGTTGTAAATTTAGAGATAGATTTTCCATCTTTTTTAATTACCAATTCCTTATTTGTATGATTTGGAAATTCAGGCCAATCTTTGTGTTTATCCTGTTGAGGTATTTTATATCCCCAATAAAAACAAACAGAAATGAAGATTATCCCTAATGAAAAGCAGATTAAGATCCGCTTTATATATTTTTTCATGCCCAATAAAGTTAGATACCCAATGGGTAGTAATTAAATGGGATGAAGTTAAATAGGAGTGAAGTTGGTTAATACGTAATTACCTGTTCTTCCAAATGCTCTGGTAAATCACGATAGTTATATTTTTGTCCGCGGAGTTGAGGTTCAAAACCCGCAGCTTTTATAGATTGTTGGATGCCATTTGCCGTAAAACGGTGTGGTGCACCAGCTGCAGAAACTACATTTTCTTCAATCATAATCGATCCAAAATCATTTGCACCTGCATGTAAACACAGTTGGGCAGTTGCTTTACCAACGGTTAACCAACTTGCTTGAATATTCTTTACGTTCGGTAACATAATTCTGCTCAAGGCAATCATTCTAATATATTCATCAGCGGTTACATTGTTGCTAATTCCGCGGAGTCTTTTTAACAAAGTTCCATCATCTTGAAAAGGCCAAGGAATAAATGCTAGGAATCCATTTGCATCTGCAGGTTTTTCACTCTGTACCTGTCTAATCCAAACCAAATGCTCAAAACGTTCTTCAATGGTTTCAACATGGCCGAACATCATCGTTGCCGAAGTTGTAATATCCAATTGATGACAAGCTCTCATTACATCAAGCCATTCTTGTCCGCCACATTTACCCTTGCTAATTAAACGCCTAACTCGATCATTTAAAATTTCGGCTCCAGCACCAGGTAAAGAATCCATTCCGGCTTCTTTTAAGGCTCTTAAAACTTCTGTATGGCTAATGCCTTCCAGTTTTGCAACGTGTGCAATTTCTGGCGGACCTAAAGCGTGAAGTTTTAAATCTGGATATAATTCCTTTAATTTTCTAAAAAGATCAGCATAAAAGGCAAGGCCAAGATCTGGATGATGCCCACCCTGTAATAATAATTGATCGCCACCTAAACGAAAAGTTTCTTCAATTTTAACTTTATAAGTTTCAATATCAGTAATATAACTTTCATCGTGACCAGGTCTACGGAAGAAATTACAGAATTTACAGTTCGCAATACAAACATTCGTCGTGTTTACATTCCGATCTATTTGCCAAGTTACCTTACCGCTCGGAACTTGAATTTTTCGCAATTCGTTCGCCACAAACATCAACGATGCAGTATCCGCATTATGATATAAGTAAACACCTTCTTCTTGACTCAAAAATTCGAAATGTAATGCCCGTTGCAGTAAATCGGCTGTATTCATAGTACAAAGATAATGAAAAGAGCGTGAAGGTTGAAGGTGTATGGTTTAAGGTTTGTCAAAAAAATGCTTAGAATTACTAAAAGGTCAGAATCATTGAAATCATTCTAATCTGTGAAATCATTTTTAATATCTTTACAACTCTAAAAATTAATATGGTAGATTTTAATCGTTTTACGCTTGCTAATGGTTTGAAAGTTTTGGTGCATGAAGATGCTACAACGCCGATGGCTGTTTTAAATATTTTATATGATGTTGGTGCTCGCGATGAGAACCCTGAACAAACTGGATTTGCACACTTATTTGAACATTTAATGTTCGGTGGATCGGTTAATATTCCCAATTATGATGAACCTTTACAGCGTGTTGGTGGAGAGAATAATGCTTTTACAAGTAATGACATCACCAATTACTACATCACATTACCCTCAGAAAACATAGAAACAGCCTTTTGGCTAGAAAGTGATAGGATGTTAAGTCTTGCTTTTTCTGATAAGAGTTTAGAAACTCAACGAAATGTAGTGAGCGAAGAATTTAAACAACGCTATCTAAATCAGCCTTATGGCGATGTATGGTTAAAGCTTCGTCCGTTGGCTTATAAAAAACATTCGTATCGTTGGGCTACAATAGGTAAAGAGCTATCTCACATCGAAAACGCAAAAATAGAAGACGTAAAAGCATTTTTTAAAAAACATTACACCCCACAAAATGCAATTTTGGTGGTTGGCGGAAATGTTAAAACAGAGGATGTTAAAAAACTTGCCGAAAAATGGTTCGAACCAATTCCTGCTGGCGATAAATACAATAGAAATTTAGTTCAGGAAGATCCACAAACAGAAGCTAGAACAGAAACCATTAAGGCAAATGTTCCGCTAAATGCAATTTATATTGCTTTTAAAATGCCAGGAAGATTAGATGGTGATTATTATGCCTTTGATCTCCTTTCTGATATTTTATCTCGTGGGCAATCTTCGCGTTTGTATAACAGCTTATTAAAAGAGCAACAGCTTTTTAGCGATATTAACGCTTACATTTCCAGTAGTTTAGATCCAGGACTTTTTATTGTAGAAGGTAAATTGATTGAAGGCGTTTCTATGGAAGTAGCCGAAAAAGCAATTTTGGCAGAGCTTGATAAATTAAAAACCGAGCTGGTTTCTCCAACAGAATTAACTAAAGTTAAAAACAAAGTAGAATCTGTTTTGGTGTTTTCAGAAATGAGCTTATTGGATAAAGCAATGAATTTGGCTTACTACGAATTATTGGGTAATGCTGATTTGCTCAACCAAGAAACGGAAGAATTTTTGAAAGTAACTGCAGAAGACATCAAAAGAATTTCTAACAACACTTTTGATCACAAGTCATCATCAACATTATATTATCTAACTGACGAAAATGCTTAACAGACAACAAGCGCCTGATTTTAAGCAGGTATCTACAATAAATTTTATTCATCCTACAGAAAATAAACTAGATAATGATATTCCGGTTTACACCGTTTATTCTGGTGAGCAGGATTTGGTTCGGATCGAGTTTATATTTAATAATGTTAATTACGATGTAGAAAAGCCATTACAAGCAATTGCAGTGAGCACAATGCTGAATAATGGAACTAAAAAACTTTCATCAAAGGAAATAGCTGAACAAATTGATTTCTATGGAGCATTTTTTCAAACTGAATATGTTCAAGATCAATCTTCTGTAACGCTTTATACTTTAAACAAGCATCTTGCCTCAGTTTTACCAATTGTAAAGGATGTACTTTCTGAGAGTCAGTTTCCACAAAAGGAACTGGATATTTACATTCAAAATCAGAAGCAAAAATTACAGGTAAGCCTAAAGAAGAATGACATTCTTTCGCGTAAAGAATTTGCTAAGGCCCTTTTCGGTAATACGGCATATGGTGTAGATATTAAGGCAGAGCATTATGACGCCATAAAACGCGACGATTTGGTTGATTATTTTAAAGCAGCATATGCTCCGAATAATTGTACAATTATGGTTTCTGGCAAGTTTGATGAAGAAAGCTTAAGCCTGCTGAACAACCAATTTGGAAAAGATTGGGAGAAAAGCAACGCGGTTAAAAATCATTTTAACTTTTCGGCTACTCCACAACAATTCATCTATAAAGAAAAACCCGATGCATTACAGTCTGCCATTAGATTGGGCAAGATTGCAATAAACCGTAAACATGAAGATTTTGCAGGACTCCAAATTTTAAACTGCGTACTGGGTGGTTACTTTGGCTCGAGGTTAATGACCAACATTAGAGAAGAAAAAGGTTATACTTATGGAATTGGATCTGGAATTTCTGCGTTGCAAGATGCTGGCTATTTCTTTATCGCTACAGAAGTTGGAGCAGATGTTTGCACAAGTGCACTAAGCGAAATTTATAAAGAAATTGAGCTTTTGAAAAATGAATTGGTTAGCGAGGAAGAACTGGGCTTGGTAAGAAATTACATGCTTGGCTCTATGCTTGGTAGTCTTGAAAATGTTTTCTCGCATGCAGATAAATTCAAAAACATCCATTTTTCAGGTTTAGGTTATGATTATTATGAAAAATACATTCATACAGTTAAAACCATCACTTCTGAAGAGATAAAAGCCTTGGCAAATAAATATTTATCAACTGATGATTTTACAGAAGTTGTAATTGGTAAGAAATAAAAACTTTAAAAGTTATAATCCCGCAGGTAATGTTTCTCATAACCTGCGGGATTTTTTTATCTATATTGGCATAAATAAGCCGTTTGCACATCAGCTTTTACCTTGAATGATGAGCTTGAAGGTACTTCGAAAGAACTTCCTGCTTTTATAATTTGCCAATCTGTTTCGCCTTTTAGCAGTACGATAAGTTCCCCTTCTACAACATGCATAATCTCTTTGTTTGCTGTGCCAAATTCATATTCTCCAGGATTTATTACGCCAACTGTAGATTTTCCTTCGATTGTTTCATAACCTAGGGATTTTACATTGCCATCGAAATATTGGTTTTCTGTAATCATATATAAAGGTTTTTATTATAAAGCTTTTGCAAGAACAGCTTTTTGTTTATCTGCTTGATAGATTTTTTTATTAAACTCTACGTACTCGTTGTACTTTTCTGGTGGATACTTTTTGTTGCTCATGGTTTGGGTACGCACATAAGTAATGGTATTATCTTTGGTGGCAAATTTCGCGGTATAAGTTCCAAATTCGGAAGTAATGTTAATGTCTTTTGGGATAAATTCTACACTATATCCTTTTGGTAAAGTGTAAATTATTTCATCTTCATCGTTATAACTAAATGGAACGGCGAAGTATGTTTTTCTATTTTCGACCTTCAAAGGCACGCTTTCTTTGCGGTTGGTTTGGTTTAAGGTAAGAAAAGCCTTATCGCCACCTTTCGTTAAAAGTTGTGTGGTTTTAAAGTTGATTTCTTCATTGATAACTGGAAGTGTTTTGTCCTTTTGTTCATATTTATAAGTTAAAAGTTCAACTCCTGGAATATCACTATTTCTAATAATAATCTTTCTCTGTTCAGAAGGTTCTTGCAAGGTAATCCCAAACACATTTTCAAATTGAGCATTGCCATAAGCCGATTTTATTCCAATTTCCGCAGTTCCTTCATCATTAAACTTGATGTTGGTTTTTCTAATCTGATAATTGTCTTTAACTCCATAAATAGGGGTGTGAATAATTTTTCCACCGCCATCAGTTACCAATAAAACATTTCTATCCGCATTATCGTAGCCTATAAATCCCATCGGTTTATATTGACTAGTACACTCTAAAAATGTAGTATCTTTTTCTAAGGGAACACATAAAATCATATGGTTGGCTTGCCCCATGCTTGAGTAATTTGCATTCATGCTTTGCATTCCATTTCCGATAACAATTAGGTTAGATGGGATTCCAGCTTCATTCAGTAATGCTTTCATGTAATTGGATAATGCTTTGCAATCTCCATAGTTTACTTGAGCTACCTTTTCTGCAAGAATAGGCCTAAAACCGCCAATTCCTAATTGTACACTAACATATCTAGTATTCTGCTGAAGATGACTGTAAAGTATCTGCATTTTCTGTTTAGGCGTTTTAGCATCTTTAATTAGGTTTTGGACCATCAGCTTAGTTGCATCAGGAAGTCTATTGCCATCAACGTTTAAATTGTACATCCATAATCCGAAATCTTTCCAATTATCAAAATTACCTGTTGTGCCATCATATTCAAATTGATTTGGAGCTACCTTAATCCAAGCAGAAATATTATCTATTCCAGCATTTAGAGGTTCGCTTACAATTGCAGGGATATCAGCACTTTTCCATTTGTATTGAATCTTATTTCCGATAATTACCGAATCAGTTTTTAGATTTTTACTGGTGAGATAGCGCATGCTATAACCCTTGTATTTTTGGATTGCATACGATGATTTTTCCGTCGAGATTCCAAAACCTTTTAAGTCTCGCCAAGATGGAAAATATAAAAGTCCTTTAAAATCTTGACTAAAGCTATATTCTACTGTATATGGATAGGTATTGCTTGTGAATTTTAAAAGTTTTACTCGATTATCCTGAAGCAATGAAAAGCCATCTGATAAACTTTGATCTTTAATATCAGATGATTTATAATCTTTCACTTTTTTTCCAGTTGCATCATACAGGGTTGCTTTTATATTGTTAATGGTCGAAAATTTATCGTAAACTTCTTCCATGTCCCCCCAATCTTCTCCAGCTTTGCTCAAAATTGTAATTGCAATTTTATAATCGTATTGAGCAGATCCTAAACCTTTTATGTCGAAAAATTGCTCTTCGTTTCTGATTACGGCCACTGCATCTTTTGTAAGTGCCTCGGGTATTTTAGCAACATCGTAAATGCCTTGCGCAGAAATGCTACAATAAGCAAAAACAGTTACAAGTATGGTTAAAATGTATTTCATTATACTTTCTTTTTAAATACTACCTGTTCTGCCTGTTTCTCAACAATTGCCTTGAAAAGTTCCTTTAAATCAAAATATTCCTCTGAGGTATATAATGATTTATTTATGCTGATCGAACTTTTAACCATCAATGCTTTTCCTTCTGAAATGTAATTGATAGAGAATGTTCCCTTATCATCAGGAAGTTTGTATATTCCGCCTTTAGGTAATTTATCAATTTCGTACTCTTCTGGAAAGCTTAACGTAATGCGGTAACTTTCTTTAAATGGGAAGGCAAAATCAACAGGAAATTTGCGCTCTTCGAGTTTGAAAAGATTTTCTTTCGTACGTTCAAAAAGGAGTGGAGTAAAATACACCAAATTGCCAGCTTCTTCTACGTTGTCCTCAATTACCACATCCATAGATTCTGTTAAAAGTTCATCCAGATTATCCAAATTATCAATTTTGTAATTAGTAAGCTCTAACCCGGTTTTGTCTTTTTTGAATTTTTTTATAAACTCCGTTTCGTTATTTGTATTTCTATAATTGTCTCTTAAAGCAAGTGCCGAGTAACCTCTAGAATACTGATTAATTTTCCCAATTAGTTTGTTTTCCTTGTTAAGCGCTAAGTTGTAAGAAAATATTTTTTCGCTTGGAATTAGAGTTTCGGTAGAAATCCAATTTCCCGTAGCATTTTTCAAATCAACGTAAAAACCTTGATGACTTAAATTTTCATCACTAATTAAATCCAACGGTAAATCTTTATCTGTCGCATCCAAAAAATGAAAATCTTTCCCAACCTTCGCTACTAAAATAACATTGTTAAATGCTGATATAATTGGGTATCCCGGATGTTCTCCATTTGATCTTGTACTAATCAAAACTGGATAGGCTTCGATTTTGGCCTCTTTTAATAAACTAAGTAATGATAAGTTAATATCTGCAGTTGTTCCCGTTTTCTTTTCAAATACAGTTTTAGGATTGGTTCCTGTGGCATATTTTTCATGCTCTTTATTCCATTTTATGTTGCTCTTAACATAATCGTAAATAAGCTTTAAGCAGGCCAAGGTATCTTTTTCTCCTTTTAAAATTCCTGGTAAAACCGATTTTGCGTAACCGTTTCTGTTAATGAAAAGTCCGAAATCTTCACGTTCAGCTAAACTAGTAATGATTTTTGGCCAAGAACTATTAAAATCTCTATACACATCGTTTGGGAACTGAGTTGCTTTAAGTTCGAATTCAATTTTTGGTATGTAATCATCCATCGTTGTAACAAATGGCTCATCCTTAAGTGCAGGTACATTTGCGGCAGTATACTTATCATATATTGCATTTGAATTTAGTCCGGAAACGTAAGTAGCACTAACCGTTTCATGGAGCGGATGTTCAACTTGATAATAACCACTAAAATTGTTTTTGTATTTTAAGTACTCTGGAATTCTGACATTATATTCCGACCATAATGTTGGTATGTCTGATTGGAATCTCCATCCTCGTAAATTGAAAATGAAATCAGATTTTATTTTATACTTAAACTCGATTATAGATCCTTCTTTAACATTAGGTAGTGCAAACTTTTTAACCGTATAATTTTTGTTAAAAGCTTCACTAAACTTTGCGTCTTTGTTAAGCTTGCTAATTACTATTTTTCCATCAACAAGATTATAAGTTGATGCGTCCATGTAATTTAAATCTTCTTTTTCAGAGCCACTACCTTTGTAAAGGTTGATGGTATAGTTTGCAAGATCATAACCGTTTTTATTTAAGATTTTATAGCGGATATGTCTTTCGAAAACATAAACAAAATCTTTTGTAACAGGGCTTATTTCGAAATAGCATTCGCCTACATCGAAAAGCTTTATTGCAGAGGCAGACGAATCGACACCTGTTGCTTTGGTTTCGAATTCTGCTGGTAAAACTTTACCAAACTTAAATTCTCTTTTAACAGTTTGTTTGGTTTGGGCAAATGAATACCCTGTTCCGATGCACAGCATCAGAACCAGAAATTTGAGAGCGGTTCTACACATTTAAATTGTTTCTTGGTTAATACAATAATAGAAACAAAAAGGAAAGAAATAGAACAAATTATAATATTTTTTAATTCCTAGCCTATTTATTCTTACATCAAGATCACAATCTATTTTAAAAGTTAACTAAGTTTTCTTATCTTTGTCCGGCAAATAATAAATCCTAATTTATTTGCTATGCAACTCGATTCCACAAAATTTATTGCCACAGGTTTAACTTACGACGACGTACTTTTAGTGCCTGCATATTCTGAAATTTTACCTCGTGAAGTAAATACATCCTCATTTTTAACAAAAAAAATAAAACTCAACGTTCCATTAATTTCTGCTGCGATGGATACTGTAACAGAGGCTGAACTTGCCATTGCCATTGCGCAAAATGGTGGTATTGGGATGTTACACAAAAACATGACGATTGAAAGACAAGCCGAAGAAGTTCGTAAAGTTAAGCGTTCTGAAAGTGGCATGATCCAAGATCCTGTTACCTTGCTAGAAAATGCGGTTGTTGCCGATGCTTTCAAAATAATGAAAGAACACAAAATTGGTGGTATCCCCGTAGTAAGTAGCGACAACAAACTAGTTGGAATTATTACCAATCGCGATTTACGCTTCCAAAAGAATATGAGCAGACCAATTGCAGAGGTAATGACCAAAGAAAATTTGATTATCGCTCCTGAAGGGACAACGCTGATTCAAGCAGAAGAAATTTTACAAAACTATAAAATTGAAAAACTTCCAGTGGTTAGCGCTGATGGTTATTTAAGTGGTTTAATTACTTTTAAAGATATCCAAAAAGTTAAAAACTATCCTGCTGCCTGCAAAGATGAACGTGGCCGTTTACGTGTTGGTGCTGCGGTTGGTGTAACTGCCGATACCATTCAACGTGTTGATGCTCTTGTACATGCTGGGGTTGATGTAATTACAATCGATACGGCTCATGGTCACTCGAGAGGTGTTGTAGAGAAGTTAAAAGAAGTTAAAGCAAAATATCCTGATTTACAGGTGATTGTTGGTAACATTGCAACAGGCGCTGCTGCTAAATTTTTGGCCGATGCAGGTGCAGATGCGGTTAAAGTTGGTATTGGTCCAGGCTCTATTTGTACCACCAGAATTATTGCTGGTGTTGGTGTACCTCAATTATATGCCGTTTATGAATGTGCCAAAGCTTTAAAAGGAACTGGTGTTCCGGTTATTGCAGATGGTGGAATTAAACATACAGGCGATATTGCAAAAGCAATTGCATCGGGCGCAAGCACGGTAATGGCTGGTTCATTGTTTGCAGGTGTTGAAGAATCACCAGGTGAAACCATTATTTACGAAGGACGTAAATTTAAATCGTACCGCGGAATGGGTTCTATCGAAGCTATGGAGCAAGGTTCTAAAGACCGTTATTTCCAAGATGTAGAAGATGATATTAAAAAATTAGTTCCAGAAGGAATTGTTGGTCGTGTGCCATTTAAAGGTACTTTGGCTGAGGTAATGTACCAATATATTGGTGGTTTACGTGCAAGTATGGGTTATTGTGGAGCTGCAAACATTGAAGCTTTACAAGAAGCACAATTTGTTCAAATTACTGCAGCCGGTATGCGTGAAAGTCACCCACACGATATTACAATTACCAAAGAAGCACCAAATTATACTAGGTAAACTTCGGAAACTCGTCATTGCGAGGAACGAAGCAATCTTAATGCAAAAGATTAGGAGTAGGGCATCTGAAACGATAGTCCTGCTTTTTTATGTCGTCAATTTGGCGAGAAAATAATTAATCTAGTTTTCGGTCGGTGGGGACACCCCCCGATAGGATAAATATTACAATACTAAAAAGCAACAAATTATAAAAGATAAACTTAGGAGACTCGTCATTGGGAGGAACGAAGCAATCTTGATGCAAAAAATAGGAGCAGGGCCTCGGAAATGATAATCTCGCTTTTTTATGTTGCTGTCACTCTGAATTTATTTATTGTCTTTACATCTACTAGATTCTGAAATTAATTCAGCATGACCATGAGCTTAAGCAAGCATTAATATGCCGTATCAAAAAATCACTAAACAATCCCCAAAAAAATAAATTATACAAAATAAAATTTGGCAAATACTTTTTTTTAATATATTTGTCGACTAAATCTATAGATTTAATATAATTAAAATGAAGCAGAGTATCGAAGGCTTATTAAATTGTTCTAGTAGATGTATAGATACTAAACAAGAACAATTTCAAACAGCACAATAATCAACAAAAAATCTAAACCCAAATACATTAAAATAATTATGAAACAAAGTTTACTCATTTTCTTTTCACTTATTCTTTCAGCAGGTTCCGTATTCGCTCAAAATACAGTAACTGGTATAGTGAAAGGTGCTAATAACATTACCATCCCCGGTGCAACCATTACGGTAAGGGGAACTAACATTGCAACCGTTACAGATGCAAAAGGTGCTTTTGCTATTGATGCTAAACAACAACCGCCATTTTATATCCGAATTAGTTATGTTGGATATAAACCTCAAGATTTCCAGATTTTGAAACTTCAGGATACGCCGATAGAGCTGGTTTTGGTAGAGGACACACAGCTTGATGAAATCGTGGTAACTTCAAGAAGACGCTCGGAAGTACTGCAAGATGTGCCGATTCCAATCACCGTTATCGGTGGGCAGGCAGCAGAAAATGCTGGAGCATTTAACGTTAACCGTTTAAAAGAATTAGTCCCATCGGTACAATTGTATGCTTCAAATGCCAGAAACACAACACTTAACATAAGAGGTTTAGGATCTACATTCGGCTTAACCAACGATGGGATTGATCCCGGAGTAGGTTTTTATGTAGATGGGGTTTATCATGCTCGTCCGGCAGCTACCTCTACAGATTTTCTTGATATAGAACAAATAGAAGTTATCCGAGGTCCGCAGGGAACACTTTTCGGTAAAAACACTACAGCTGGTGCGTTTAATATTACAACGACCAAACCTACCCAAACTCCAACAGCAAAAGTAGAAATGAGTGTCGGGAATTATAATTTTCTTCAAGCGAAAGCATCCGTTTCCGGAGGATTGGCAAAAAATTTGGCGGCAAAAATTTCCTTATCGGGAACTCAACGCGATGGTACCATTTGGAACACCAGAGAAGAACGCAAATATAGCGGACAGAACAACTTGGGTTTCAAAGGTCAATTGTACTATACACCTTCCGATAGATTAAAAATCTTACTAAGTGGAGATGTTAGCGTTCAGCATCCGGCAGGTTATCCGTTGGTAATTGCAGGTGTAACCACTACAGAAAGAAGCGCTTACCGTCAGTATGCGAAAATTGTTTCTGATCTAGGCTATCAACAACCAAAAATTGATCCCTTTTCTAGAGAGATCAACACAAACACGCCATGGAGACACAACCAATCTATCGGTGGCATCTCCTTAAACGTTGATTATAAAATCGGGAACGGAACGCTTACTTCTACAACCGCTTGGAGATTTTGGAATTGGGATCCTACAAATGATAGAGATTTTTCTGAATTATCTGCACTTACCAAATCTCAGGGAAACTCTCGTCACGATCAGTATTCGCAAGAAATTAGATATGCAGGTAACATAACCGAAAAATTAAGCGGTGTTGTTGGTGTGTTTGTTCTTGGTCAGAATCTCCAAGGATTAGATCAAACAGAAGAGGTAGGTAAAGATCAATGGAGATTTGTACAAACAAGTGCTACAGGTGCTCAAGCTGGATATGCAACACCAGGTTTATTAGATGGTTACGGAATTAAAACCAACTCGACTATAAAATCTTTAAGTGCAGCTGTATTTGGACAAGTTGACTGGGAAGTTATAGAGCACCTGCACGTTTTACCGGGTTTAAGATTTACTTATGATAAAAAGGACGTAGATTATAACAGAAACACATATGGTGGTTTGCAAACTTCAGACGCGGCATTGCTTGCGCTTAAAGCTGCCGTTTATGCCAACCAACAATTTACAACAAGTGTAGATAACAACAATTTATCAGGAAATATTACGGTTTCTTATCGTCCAACGCCTAAGATTAATGCTTATGCTACTTTTTCAACGGCCTATAAGCCAGTTGGTGTAAATGTTGGTGGTTTACCAACAACTTCTACAGGCGCTGCAGATTTATCCTTAGCTGTAGTAAAACCGGAATATGTAGAGCACTATGAATTAGGCTTGAAGACAAAACCATTTAAAGGCGGAATCTTAAACATAACAGCTTTCAATACCGATATTAAGGATTATCAAACGAATGTTCAATCGCCACAGTTAGGTGTTAATAGAGGTTATTTGGCCAATGCAGAAAAAGTTAAGGTAAAAGGTCTTGAGATTGATGGAACTTACCAATTAGAGAGGTTTTTAACTTTAAATGCCGCATTAGCTTATCTAGATGGTAAGTATGTAACCTTTACAAATGCGCCACTTCCTTTAGAAGAAACAGGGCATACCGAACTTGTAAACAATGTTGCTACCCAAGTTGCATTTAAAGACGCATCAGGAGGAAGATTGCCAGGAATTTCTAAATGGAATGTATCGGGTGGTGCAGAATTTAGCACACCGGGTAACTTGGCCACAAAACCAGGTAGATATTTTATTGCCGGCGATGCAAGTTACCGTTCTGATTATTCTTCAAACGCAACGCCATCAAGTGTGTTAAATGTTGCAGGTTACTCGCTATTTAATGCTCGATTAGGGTTTAGATCTGAAAAATTCTCAGCATTTATTTGGAGCAGAAACATTGGCAATAAAAACTATTACGAACAATTGCAGGCAGCAGCGGGTAACTCAGGCTTATACGCAGGCGTGCTTGGCGATCCAAGAACTTATGGCGCAACTTTAAGATTCTTTTTTTAAATTATAATCTTTTTTCTCTCTTATATTTGGTTAAAAGGCGTCGAATTTATTTGGCGCTTTTTGTTTTATTCCATACCAACCTCGCAGGTTTTCGAAACCTAAGAGGTTTAACCCAAAGCCAGTTCCAGAGCGAGGATTTGTATAGATAAAAGATGCACCCTCATTAAAATGAAACCACTTTTTTGATTTGGAAATGAGCGGTTCTTTAATTCTTAGGGAATTGCAGTCCTGTTTTTCGCTAAATCCTCGATAGAAAAAATCGGGGGATACCGCTTCAAGCAGGTTTAAAGTTAGCAGGCAGTTCGTTAAGCGGATTTTCAAACCTCGCAGGTTTTGGAAACCTACGAGGTTTAATTACTCAAAGCCAATCTTTGAGTTGAGGACATGCACTGATTGAAAAACAAATATTAAAATAAACTACTGTTATTGTTTTGGAAACCATAAAAAAGCAAACTGTAACAGTTTTGTGCAGAATTTTAAATTGTTGGGAAAGGATAAAATCTTAACTTCGATAAATTTTTGTCTAAATGAATAAGCTTAAGTCGGTTTGTGTGTATTGTGGCTCAAACTTTAACGGCGATTTACAATTGCGCAGTGCGATCAAACAATTAGCCGAAACACTGGTTAAACAGGAAATAAGATTGGTTTACGGTGGTGGAAGTGTAGGCGTTATGGGCGTTCTTGCCGATGATGTTCTTACATTAAACGGCTTGGTAACTGGTGTAATTCCTCAGTTTTTAATGGATAAGGAAGTTGGCCATAAAGGGGTAACCGAAATGATTGTTACCGAAAACATGCATCAACGGAAACAAAAAATGGCTGATTTGAGTGACGGTTTTATTATTTTGCCCGGTGGTTTCGGAACATTGGAAGAGTTTTTTGAAGTGCTTACCTGGTTGCAATTAGGTTTGCACAATAAACCAATCGGTGTTTTAAACGTAAATGGTTTTTACGACCCTTTATTTGCGCAAATGGAAATGATGGTGCAAAGTCGTTTCTTAAAACCTGCCAATAGAGACCTTGTTTTTAATGAAGCCGATGCAGAAGTACTCATCGAAAAAATGGACAGTTTCTCGGCAGTGCCAGATGAAGTTTGGTTTAGAGATAGAAATTTGAGCTAATTAGCCATTAACAGTTTTGTAAACATATTGAACAATACAACAATTTAGCAATAAAAATAATTTATAAAAATGCAAATTATTACCAGTCACGCAGAATTTGAACAACATCTTGGCAAGGAATTAGGCGTTTCATCTTGGCATACCATTACTCAAGAGCAGATCAATAAGTTTGCTGATGCTACCTTAGATCACCAGTGGATTCATGTTGATGAAGAGCGAGCGAAGAACGAAGGTCCGTTTGGTGCAACAATTGCCCACGGTTATTTAACACTTTCCTTAATTCCTTATCTATGGAAAGAAATTGTTGATATCCAAAACCTTAAAATGGAGATAAACTACGGAATTGAAAGTTTGAGATTTGCACAAGCCGTAACCGTAAATAGTAATGTAAGATTAAAAGCGAAATTGGCTTCCATTATTAATCTTCGTGGCGTAACCAAAGTGCACATGGCTATAGAAATGGAAATAGAAAATCAAAAGAAACCTGCCTTCGTTGGTGAGGTGGTGTTTTTATATCACTTTATTTCCTAGCAAAAATCCAGTTATTTTTTAAATACACTTTCATATTGAGCAATCCATTGTTGTGGGTTAATTTTTCTCACTAGTTCAGCAATTAAATCAAAAGGGATATCATCTAGTTTTTTAAAACGGATACAGCCCTTACCCATGTCCAATTTAGTTTTGCAATGTTTAGGATATTCTGTAGTAAACCAATCTAAAAGTTTTGGATCACTGTAGATTCCTAAATGGTGAAAAGAAATCGCATTTTTCTGAGAGGCGATACTCATAAACATCAATGGTAACTTGGGGTCGCAATGGTAGCCGGGAGGATAAATAGAATGTGGAACAACGTAGCCCAACATTCCATAAGCAATACATTCTTCAAAGCCAAATGGTAAGTTATCCAAAACAGTAGCTCGAAGTTTATTCATAATTGGTTTGCGCTCATCTGGCAAATCATTTAGATACTCATCAGGTGTTTTTGCGGTAGATTTCATGTTTATTCCTTTTTAAATTTCTTTTTGATGTAGCCACTAAGTGATGGATCTTCCAAATCCTCTAAAGTGCTTAATTCAAGCTCGAGCGCTTTGGTGCTGATTTGAATTTCTATTAACGAAATGATGAGTGAAATCATGAAAAATGATAAACTTAAAGCAAAAAGAATTTCAGCAACGGTATTCCATTCCAAGTAGATAAAAAACATACAAAACAAACAACTCGCAAAGCTAAGTACACCGAATGCTTGCATATTTTTGATCAGCTTTAAGCGATATCTTAAATTTTTAATTTGCTTATGCAATCCCGCATTTTTCTCTCCATCTTCATATTTCGCTTTTAAACTCCGCACTAAGGTAGCCAATGCCAAAAATCTGTTGGTATAAGCCAACATAATTAAACTGATGGCCGGAAATAATAATGCAGGAATATTTATGGTGAGCTCCATTTTCTTGGTTTATTCAAAATTATTATTTTAAATGGATTAATAGCAAAGGGCGCTAAGTTATTTCGCAAAGAACGCAAAGCTGGGTGGCTCTAGGTGTTCATATAACCACAGAGCACACTAAGAAATACAGAGTTGGGTAAATATTTTCTCAGTTCTCTCTGTGATTTTTTTCTCTGTGTGCTCGGTGGTTAAACTTTCTTTTATTTCTTTGCGATATTTCCTATGCGTTCTTTGCGGTTTAAATCCAAGTTAGACCAGAAACCAATTTGGTCGCAACATTTTTTCTAAAAATAAATTTAAATTGCCACCATGAATATCGAATTCAACAAAAACGAAGACATTAATAAACAGCTAGTTTATGAACTAAGAACTAAGCTGAAGAAAATATATTTAGGTGGTGGCGAGAAAAACGCGGCTAAACAAAAGGCAAAAGGTAAGCTTCTAGCCAGAGAACGCGTTGCGTATCTTATTGATAAAGATTCTGAATTTTTAGAAGTGGGTGCTTTCACGGCTGATGGAATGTATGCTGAGCAAGGTGGTTGCCCATCGGCAGGAGTGGTATGTGGAATAGGATATGTGAGTGGGAGACAATGTATGATTGTTGCCAACGATGCTACAGTGAAAGCTGGAGCCTGGTTTCCAATGACTGCGAAAAAGAATCTTCGAGCGCAGGAAATTGCCATGGAAAACCGTTTGCCCGTAATTTATCTGGTAGATAGCGCTGGAGTTTATTTACCCATGCAGGATGAGATTTTTCCAGATAAAGAACACTTCGGAAGAATGTTTCGGAATAATGCTTTAATGTCTTCAGAAGGAATTGTGCAAATTTCTGCAATTATGGGGGCATGTGTTGCTGGAGGGGCATATCTGCCGATTATGAGCGATGAAGCGATGATTGTAGAAGGAACAGGCTCGGTATTTTTGGCAGGCTCTTATCTGGTGAAATCGGCTATTGGCGAAGAAGTAGATAATGAAACTTTAGGCGGTGCAACAACTCACTGCGAAATTTCTGGCGTTACCGATTATAAGCATCCAAACGATGAAGCTTGTTTGGACAGCATTCGAAACATCATGAGCATGTTGGGTTCGCCACAAAACGCAGGTTTTGATCGCATTAAACCTGCAAAACCAAAAGAAAAGGAAGAGGAATTGTACGGTCTATTTCCAGAAAATAGAGAGAAACCCTACGAAATGATGGATATAATTAACCGTTTGGTAGATCATTCGGAATTTGAAGAATATAAAAAAGGATACGGTCAAAGTATAATCTGTGGTTTAGGCAGAATTGATGGTTGGGCTGTTGGCATAGTTGCGAACCAACGTAAAGTGGTTAAATCAAAAAAAGGAGAGATGCAGTTTGGCGGGGTAATTTATTCTGATAGCGCCGATAAAGCTGCTCGTTTTATTATGAACTGTAACCAAAAGAAGATCCCATTGGTTTTTCTTCAAGATGTTACGGGATTTATGGTTGGAAGCCGATCGGAACATGGCGGGATTATTAAAGACGGCGCTAAAATGGTTAATGCTGTTGCAAACTCTGTGGTGCCTAAATTTACCATTGTAATTGGAAATTCTTATGGCGCAGGAAATTACGCCATGTGTGGAAAGGCTTACGATCCAAGATTAATTTACGCTTGGCCATCTGCAAAAATTGCGGTTATGGGTGGCTCGCAAGCGGCTAAAACATTGTTGCAAATTCAAGAAGCCTCGCTAAAAGCAAAAGGAGAGGTAATTACGCCCGAAAAAGAAGCAGAACTACTAAAAGAAATTACAGATAGATACGATAGTCAAACTACACCATATTACGCAGCATCACGACTTTGGGTAGATGGAATTATTGATCCATTGGAAACCCGAAAAGTAATTTCTATGGGAATTGAAGCAGCGAATCAATCGCCTATTGCCAAAAAGTTTAATGTAGGGATGATTCAGACCTAAAAATTAAATCGTGGATCAAATTAAATCGTTGGTCGAGATTTGTAATCTCGTCCTGTAGTTCAATGGATTTTTAATTCACAACTTCGGTGTTAATAATACAATTTATTTACGATTTTGACAGTCTCTTCGCATCAATACAAAAATAATTTTAATGCTATCTTTAGGTTATGAGATTTCCCGTTATTTTATTTTCGATTTTAATATTCAATTTTTCATCATCTGCCCAAACTGCAAAAAGTATTCACCAGAATGCCATTGTAATTGATACGCATGGCGACATTCTTTTCAATCAAATTAAATCTGGAATTGATATAGGTAAGTTACAGCCAAAAGGCAATTTCGATTTGGTTAGGGCAAAGCAAGGCGGTTTGGATGTTCAATTTTTTTCCATCTGGTGCGATGAAACTGGAGGATATGCCTTAGCCAATAGAGAAATTGATTCACTTTATAGTTTGATCAAACGAGATCCCACACGAATTGCGTTGGTGCAAAATGGAGCGGACTTGGAAAATGCTGTGGAACAGCATAAATTGGCGGCAATGATTGGTGTTGAAGGTGGGCATATGATCGAAAACCGATTAGATTATATTGATAGCTTGGCAAAAAGAGGCATGGCTTATTTAATGCTCACTTGGAACAACAGTACACCTTGGGCAAGTTCTGCTGCCGAAGAAACTTCAGGCAAAGTAAAACCCGAAAATGCAGGTTTGAACGATTTTGGAAAACAAGTTGTTAAGCGCTTAAATAAGCTGGGCGTTTTGGTTGATCTTTCTCACGTAGGCGAAAAAACATTTTACGATGCAATTGCTACAACAACCAAACCCATAATTGTTTCTCACAGCTGTGCTTATGGGTTAAATCCAGTTCCAAGGAATTTAAAGGATAATCAAATTAAAGCGGTAGCAAAAAACCGAGGAGTTATATGTGTTAATTTTTACAGCGGTTTCCTTGATTCTACTTATAGTTCAAAACAAAAAGCTTTCTTCTCCAAATATGATACTGAGTTAAAATCTTTAACTGAAAAACTGGATAGGGGATCGGCAATTGATACTTTAATTGCCCATCATCAGGCAGATGCCGATGCAATAAGACCGCCTATTTCTTTGCTGGTTAAACACATCAATTATATCGTAAAATTGGCAGGAATAAATCATGTTGGATTAGGCGCAGATTTTGATGGCGCCGAATCTTTTCCATTGGGAATGAATAGTGTTGCAGATTATCCCAAAATTACAGAAGAGTTGTTAAAAAATGGTTATTCGGAAACGGACATCAAGAAAATACTTGGTGGCAATGTAGTTCGATTGATAAAAGAAAACAAGGGAAGGTAATATGATATGATTCACGATTTTTTCATCGTAAATTAATTTGTATCTTTAAGCATAATTTTTTAATGAAGAATATCAAAGATGAATTACGAGATATCATTATCAGCGATGGATCAATTGGCCAAGCAAGCAAACTCAAAAAAACACAAAATTTCCTTAGAAGAAATGAGGAAACAGGCTTCAGAATTGAAAAACAAAAGTATTTCAAAAATAAAGAAGAAATAAGTTTACTTGCTTTTGCCGAGCAAGAAAATCTTTTTTATCAAGGAGAAATATTAGAGGAAGAATTTATTAGTGCAGGTGCTGAGCAGCGAGTTTATCGATATGATGACTTTAATGTTATTAAATTAAATGATTCCGTTTTTTATGAATATTGGCTTGATTATTTCAATAGTCTGTTAATTCATAATTATTTTTTTCAATCTACATCTTACAGTTTTTTAGGATTTAAATTTGTAAACATGCAGCTTTTTGCAGTGGTAAAGCAAGAGTTTATAATAGCAAATGAAATTACAGACTTAACAACTGTAAAGAAATTTCTATCGTTTAATGGTTTTGATAATATTAGAAATCACGATTATATCAATCAAGAATTAGGAATTATTTTCGAAGACTTACATGATGAAAACGTTCTCTCAAACGATGGAATTATTTATTTCATCGATACTATTTTCTACATTACAGAAAGTTTTTACAAATAACTATTTATGCTGTTAATCATCTTTTGATTTGTTAATAAGTAAACTATGTTGACAATGCATACTTGCTGATAATTGTTTAAAGACTTAAATTTGTATTCCCATTAATGAATTTCAAACACACAATATAATGTCACAAGAAAACGAACACGTTCAGTGTTTAATTATAGGTTCTGGTCCTGCGGGTTATACTGCTGCAATTTATGCAGCCAGAGCTGATTTAAAACCAATTATGTACACGGGTATGCAAGCCGGCGGACAGCTTACGCAAACTACTGATGTAGAGAATTTTCCAGGTTATCCGCAAGGAATTATGGGCCCAGAAATGATGGAGGATTTCCGTAAACAAGCAGAGCGTTTCGGTACCGATATCCGTTTTGGATACATTAGCTCAGTAGATTTTTCTTCAACACCACATAAAATTGTAGTGGATGAAATTAAAACGATTACTGCTGATACGGTAATTATTGCAACAGGTGCTACTGCTAAATGGTTAGGTTTACCTAGCGAACAGCAGTACAATGGTTTTGGCGTTTCGGCATGTGCGGTTTGCGATGGTTTTTTCTTTAAAGGACAAGATGTAGCCATTGTTGGTGCAGGAGATACCGCGGCAGAAGAAGCTACTTATTTGGCTAAACTTTGTAAAACTGTACATTTGTTGGTTCGTAGAGATGAATTTAGAGCTTCAAAAACGATGGTTAGCCGTGTGTTGGCTACTCCAAACATCATTGTGCATTACAATACCGAAACTCTTGAAATTTTAGGGAACGGTAAAAATGTTACAGCGGTTAAAGTTTTAAACAACAAAACCAATGTAGAATCTGATATTGAGGTGGAAGGTTTCTTCGTAGCAATTGGCCATAAACCAAATACAGATATTTTTAAAGGTCAGCTGGATATGGATGAAACAGGTTATCTGTTAACCAAACCAGGTTCTACCTTAACCAACGTTGAAGGCGTTTTTGCCTGTGGCGATGTTCAAGATATGTATTACAGACAAGCAGTTACAGCTGCAGGTTCTGGATGTATGTCTGCTCTAGATGCTGAAAGATATTTAGCAGCAAAAGAACACCCGATAGAAGCATAAAAATTAATTTCAATTATAAATGTAGAGAGAGAAATCAGAAATGGTTTCTCTTTTTTTGTTTTCAAGTTTTGATAACTCTTTTTTCCATCACTATTTGCTTTGTCAAAGCTGAAGAGCAAGCAAAATTATCTCGCTACAAAAACAATTAAGTCAAACGTTTGATCTGTATTGTAACGAAAAAGTGAGATAAAGGAAGCTGTTCTAATCTCTATCTTGTGTTAAATAATCAAATAATTATCCTAAAACTAAATTTAAATCATGAACAAAATTCTTTCGATTTTTATTTGTGCCCTAATCAGTACATCCGCTTATGCGCAGAGCGATGTAAATCTAGGCATTATTCCTGCACCGGTTTCTATAACCAAAACCAGCGGGAATTTTGTGCTCGATAAAACCGTAGTCTTAAAATCTACAGGTGCTGAGGGTGCAAAAATGAGCGACTTATTAAATGCGTTTATTGTAACAAAAGCAGGCTTTTCGTTACGGGAAGTGAAAGATTTATCAGCAAATCAGAAAGCAATTATTTTAACATCTGTTGGAGCAGATCAATTGCCAGAAGAGGGTTACACCATTAAAGTTACAGCTAACCAAATTTTACTTACCGGGAGAGGAGCTGGCTTATTTTACGCTGTTCAATCGGCAATGCAAATGTTGCCAGAAAAATTGAATGATAAAATTACGATTTCAGCTGTAGAAATTAATGATTATCCACGTTTTAAATATCGTGGAACCATGCTTGATGTTTGTCGACATTTTTTTCCGATTTCGTTTATAAAAAAATATATCGATCAGCTGGCTTACTATAAAATTAATACTTTCCATTGGCATTTAACAGATGATCAGGGTTGGAGATTGGAGATTAAAAAGTACCCAAAACTTACTATAGTTGGCTCTACTAGAAATGGTACTATTATTGGTAATTATCCTGGTAAGGGTAATTATTTAACTGAAGTTAAAGGTTTTTACACTCAGGATGAAGCAAAGGAAATTGTTAAATACGCGGCAGATCGATACATTACCGTTATTCCAGAAATTGAGTTGCCTGGACATGCTTCTGCAGCAATTGCATCTTATCCAGAATTAAGCTGTTTTCCAGATCGTGATACTTTTGTGAGCGATAAAACCCCGTGGGCAGGAAGCAGAAAAGGAAAACAAGTACAACAAACTTGGGGCGTATTTGATGATATTTTTGTTCCATCAGAAAATACATTTACCTTCTTAGAAAATATTCTGGATGAAGTAATCACGATTTTTCCATCAAAATATATTCATATTGGAGGCGATGAAGCTCCAAAAACCTATTGGAAAGAATCTACTTTTTGTCAGAATTTAATGAAAGAAAAGGGCTTAAAAGATGAACATGAGTTACAGAGTTATTTCATCCAAACGATAGAAAAGCACTTAAATGCAAAAGGTCGTTCGATTATTGGTTGGGATGAAATTTTGGAAGGCGGACTTGCGCCAAACGCAACCGTTATGAGTTGGAGAGGTGAAGAGGGTGGAATTGCGGCTGCTCAGCAAAATCACGATGTAATTATGACGCCTGGATCTATGGGCATGTATATTGATCAAAAACAATCTACTTCACCAGATGAACCCATAACTATTGGTGGTTTGGATCCATATCAAAAAGTATATGCTTACGATCCCATTCCGAAAGTTTTATCAGATGAGCAGAAAAAGCATGTTATTGGTGTTCAGGCAAATTTGTGGACGGAATATATCAAAACTCCAGAAAAAGCTGAAAACCATGCCTTCCCTCGTTTATTGGCGCTTTCTGAAATCGCCTGGAGCCCAGTTGGACGTAAAGATTTGAAAAATTTTACCGAAGAACGTTTGCCTGTACATTTGGCAAAAATGGATAAAACCGGAATTAACTTTTGGGTTCCAACTCCAATTGGACAAAGCGATAAACCACTTACTGGTGGTGAATTTACTATAGATTTAAAAGTTCCTGTTGCTGGCGGAAAAATTTACTACTCGTTAGATGAATCCCGTCCTTCAGAAAATGCATTTTTATATACCAAGCCATTTAAGGTAATTGTTCCGCAGGGAGAAAAAAGAATTTTGAAAACAATTGTCGTGGTTCCAAGTGGAAGAAGAAGTGTGGTAATTGAAACGCTGCTTAATAATGGGTCACCCGATGTTAAAGCTGAAGCAAAGAAATAAAAATCTTTTGTTTTGAAGGTGTAAATCCTTAATTTGGGACAAACAAAAATGTCTCGCAGAAATGAAAACTAAGAAATATACATTACAGCATCTTTTGTTAATAACAGGGGTGCTGTTTTGTTTTGCCTGTACAGAAGAGAAACCTAAAGAAGTAAAAACAGAAACCGTTAAAGCAGAGAAAAATCCTTTTCGGTTTTATAAAGATATTGAAGTTAAGCCAGGATTGAATTTTGAAGTATTAAGCTGGGGCAAAGGGGTTGATTCTATTGGAGGTTATCAGATTTTAATGTCAGACTCTGTACATAATAACTTTAAGTCTACCTCCGTTGAACGTAAGGGGATTATGACCGATGTTTGGAATATGGATTTGGATAATGATGGAAACCCAGAGCTTTACGTACAGCTTTTGAGTAAAAAAAATGTTTCTGATCTTAATGTTTTTGAATATTCTGGTGGCGATTTTAATAAAATTGGCTTTCCATCTTTAAGCTCAAACCAAAAAAAGGGTTATGCTGGGAATGATAAATTCTTTATCAAAAATGGAGATCTTTTCCGTTCGTTTCCTGTAATTGATCTGGCAGATAGTACTAAGAAAATCGTCAAAACATATCAATATAAACTAAGCGGAAACAGTTTTTCTACTAGCGAAATAAAACCTGAACAATAACAATGAAGGAGGAAAACCCTAGATTTTCAATTGTAGATCGAATTAAAAGCTTTAAATATGCTTTCAATGGGTTAAAGATTTTCTTTCTAAAGGACCATAACGGAAGAATCCATTTTTTTGCTGCGGTAGTTGCAATTGGTCTTTCCATATATTTAAAACTTTCCAGTTTAGAATGGATTGCTTTGCTTTCCGTTATCTCCGCGGTATTTGTAGCAGAAATTATTAATACTTCCATTGAGAACCTTGCAGATGTTGTTTCTCCTGATTATCATCCAAAAATTAAAATTGTTAAAGATTTGGCAGCCGCTGCAGTTTTAGTCTGTGCATTTTTGGCTTTGGGAGTTGGTGGAATAATATTTATCCCTAAATTATTTTTTTAGATCTGCAAGCGCCGCTTTGGATTCATTCATTTTGTCCTGAATAATTACATCCCATCTGCCTTGCATTTTATGATTGCTACCATGCTCGGTTTCTTCATCATAATTTTTCTGCATGGTATCAAAAAAACTACTGATTTGGTTGGCAAGATCAGAAATTTGAGCTTTGTAGTTTTTAATGGAGTAATTTCTATTTTTTAAAACTCTATCCGCTTCAAGCAGTAAAATATATTGAATATTTACGTGTCCCTGTTCATGATGAAGAAGATTGGCACTGGTTTCCGGATCCCTTATTCTATCTAATTTTACCCAAGATCGATCTTTATCAATACTAATCTCGTTTTTTAAATTGATTACAACGCGATTGCGATAGGTGGTAGATTCATAACTGTATTTCCAAGTCATTGCGGTAAGGGCGAAAAAAGGAGAACGCAAATCGGCTTTGCCCTTAAAATAAGTTTCCCAATTTAATTGTACAGGTTCAGTAAACTCTTGCTTAAAAGCAGTACATGGCAAAGCCAGCAAAAAAAGTATGGGAACAATCAGTTTTTTCATCAGTAATTTCTGTAGCGAAAAAACCGTGCCTAAAATTATTCTGGTGTAGAAATCTGTCCAGTTATGCGCTCAAACTTCTCAATCAATAATGAAATTCTTTCCTTTTCGCCTTTCAAAGCAGCTTTTCTAAAAATTGTAGAACAGAATATTAGCCAAACGAAAGTTACGCCTACTGCAACTACTTTTTGAACAACGCCAAGTCTAGGTAATAATTCGATGAATGTAAGAATAAAGCCCAAGGAAAGTGCTGTGGTATAGAACCAATACATTTGATTGTAAAGACGATAACGGTTTACCTGATAAGTTTTTAAACCTTCTAAAAATTCTTTGGGATGGACTGTAAAATCGTTTTTGGAAATTAATTTATAATCGCGGTATAAAATTACTGTAGTAGATAAAATGGCTACAAGAAAAATCACAAAACCAGCATGAGTGGTCCAAGATTCGTACTCGTAAAATAACCAACCGCCTGCAATGGCAATAAAACATACCAGCATACCCACAATGTTTAAAGCCGATTTAAGCTTTATTCCATTAACCTCTTTCTTAGCCTGTTGCAACATTTCATCAGCAGAAAACTTAACTTCTACCTCGTGCTTTTGCCACAACTCCTGTATTTGATCAAACGCTTGCATACTGGTTATATAGTTCTGTTAATTTTTGTTTAATGCGATGAATTTTTACCCTTAAATTTCCCTCGCTAATGCCAGAGATATCTGCTATTTCATGATAAGGCAATTCATCAAGTACCATGGTAATAATCAAACGGTCGTTTTCTTCCAGTTTAGATATACAAGTGTATAAAAGTGCAACCTGTTCATTTTTTTCTGAAAACTCTTCAATTTTATTTTCTATTATATTGTCTGTAAGTTCATCCTTAGCTTGTCGCTTTTCTGATCTCAAGTATGTTAAACAGGTATTTACGGCAATTCTATAAATCCAAGTAGAGATTAAAGATTTGTTTCTGAATTTATCAAGATTCTGCCAAACTTTTAAAAATGTTTCTTGTAAAAGATCGTTAGCTGCATCGGTATCGCCAGTATAGCCATAACACAAATGGAATATTTTCTTGGAATTCGAATCGAAGATTTCCTTAAATAACTTGTCTTTTTGTTCCATTTAAATTGTTGAGGTTGCTTTTTAGATTTTACTGAGGATGGTTTGTTACAGCAGATTTCAAAAATAGAATAAATTTAACAGGGTAGGAAATCAAAATTTGTTTCTTGGGATACATAGCGTTGGATTTAATTAATAATTACACCCCACCCCCTTTAATTCCCCCGCCAGCGGGGGATACAGGCACCATACCTGCAAAATGTATATATACATGGCTTTTCTCCACATCGCTCTCTGCTCTTTGTATCCCCCCTCTGGAGGGGGCAAGGGGATACAGGTGCCATATCTAAGATGTATATTACTTTGAGTTTTTTCCTCATCGCTATCTGCTCTTTGTATCCCCCTCTGGAGGGGGCAGGGGGAGGTTTTTGTTACACATCTTCAATTAGCACACACAAATCTTTGAGTTTTGATAAAATAACTACCACCCCCTTTAATTCCCCGCCAGCGGGGGATACAGGTGCCCTACCTGCAAAATGTATTATACATTGAGTTTTTTTCTCATCGCTATCTGCCCTTTGTATCCCCCTCTGGAGGGGGCAGGGGGAGGTTTTTGTTACACATCTTCAATTAGCACACACAAACCTTTGAGTTTTGATAGAATAACCCCACCCCCTTTAATTCCCCCGCCAGCGGGGGATACAGGTGCCATATCTAAGATGTATATATACTTTGAGTTTTTTCCTCATCGCTATCTCCACTTAGTATCCCCTCTGGAGGGGGCAGGGGGAGGTTTTTGTTACACATCTTCAATTAGCAAACACAAACCTTTGAGTTTTGATAGAATAACACCCCCCCCTTTAATTCCCCCGCCAGCGGGGGATACAGGTGCCATATCTAAGATGTATATATACTTTGAGTTTTTTCCTCATCGCTATCTCCACTTAGTATCCCCTCTGGAGGGGGCTGGGGGAGGTTTTTGCAACACGTCTTCAATTCGCAGGTAAAACTTTGAGTTTTCTCCACGGCGATATATGTTTATTCTTCTAGGTAATTACCGCTTCACTCAGATTTAAGATTTTCGGAATCCCTTTAAATTTTACTCGGTGGAAAATCAAAATTTGTTCCAAGGACTAAATATCGTTAGTTTTACCAAATTAACGGGGCCACAAACTTTTATTATTTATGAAGAAAAACAAACTCACGCTATTTATTTTTATTGCGCTGATTGCAGGGATTGCACTGGGCTATATTTTAAACGTTAATTCGATTGATGTTTACAATCAAAATATCCTCACTGCCGATGCGAAAGTTAAAAGTATCGAAGTTAGCATTGCAAAATCTACCGATACAACAACTACAGCATTTACGCAGTTAAAAGCCGACAAAAAGGCCAACTCTAAAATTAAAAGAGAAAACGAAGAAATCCGCGAAAAAAAGCTCGAATACTTTACACTTTTAAGTGATATTTTTCTTCGCCTGATTAAAATGATTGTAGCGCCATTGGTATTTACAACCCTTGTTGTAGGTGTTGCAAAAGTTGGTGATATTAAGGCTGTTGGCCGGATTGGTGGTAAAACTTTGGGTTGGTTTTTAGCCATGTCTTTAATGTCATTGGTTTTAGGTTTAATCTTGGTTAATTTATTCGAACCAGGAAAACACATGAAATTAACCCTTCCAGACCAATTAGTGAACACAGGAATCCAAAAGGCATCAATGAGTGTTAAGGATTTTATTGCCCATGTTTTTCCTAAAAGTATAGCCGAATCTATGGCTACAAATGAGATTCTGCAGATTGTTGTTTTCTCTCTTTTCTTTGGTGTAGCAACAGCTGCCATCGGAGATTTAGGTCAGGTGGTAATTAAAGCGTTTGATGCGATTGCTCACGTAATCTTAAAAATGACGGGTTATGTAATGAACTTTGCACCACTTGCTGTTTTCGGAGCTATGACGGCTATTGTGGCCAAGCAGGGTTTAAATGTGCTCAATACCTACGCAATTTTTATCGGAGAGTTTTACTTTGGCTTAGCCATTCTTTGGGCCATGTTAATTTTCTTAGGATTTTTGATCCTAAAGAAACGCGTCTTCCGCTTGGTAAACGATATGAAGGAGCCTGCTATTTTGGCTTTTAGTACAGCGAGTAGCGAAGCCGCGTATCCTAAAACGATGATGCTTTTAGAACGTTTCGGTTGTAAAGATAAAATTGTAAGTTTTGTGCTTCCATTGGGTTATTCCTTCAATTTGGATGGATCGATGATGTACATGACATTTGCTTCATTATTTATTGCCCAAGCTTACGGCATTCACCTAGGTTTCGAACAGCAAATTTCTATGTTGCTAATTTTAATGTTGACCAGTAAGGGGATTGCTGGCGTTCCAAGAGCATCATTAGTAGTTATTGCAGGTACAATTGCTAGTTTTAATATTCCAGAAGCCGGTTTGGCTTTATTAATCGGGATTGATCCACTTTTGGATATGGGCCGTTCTGCAACAAATGTGGTTGGTAATAGTATTGCAACTGCAGTGGTTAGTAAGTGGGAGGGCGAACTTAAAGAAGGCTAAGATTTATAAGATAGTAGGATTTTAAGATTTAACTAACATCTCGAAATATATGATTTTAGGATGTTTAGAACTTCAATAAAATTTTTAAGCTTTGTAGTCTTTAAAACAATCAATTAATAATTTACTCATTCAATAATTAATTTCCGTGTCGAACAAAGGAAAAAAAATATTTTTAGCGCTTTCCATCATCCTTCCGATGATTATTTACTGTTACATTTATTACAGGCCGATTATCCAAAACGCACCTTTCCGCAAAGCGGATTTTGTTTCTATGCAGTTTAGCTGGGGCGTAAAAGATACCTTGGAAAATCATTATAATTCTGCCAATGGCGATTATCAATACGTAAATTCTAAGGATTCGACTGTTAAGAAAAAGGTTTTCTTAAAAAGCGATGATATCTTTTACATGCACGGCAAAGCCAACGAAATTGGTCTTTGGAATTTTCCGGATACCATTGGTAAAAAGAGCGCAAAATCTATGTCGGTTCCGCGTTACGATATGACTTTTAATTATAAGGAAAAATCAAAACATGTGATACTCTATGGCGATTTTGATGGAAACCCGAAATTATTGGATGCTGCTGTTCAAATGAGAAAGGTAATTGAAGAAACCATCAATCAAGCTGAAAAAAGAAGCGGAAAATAATCTACGTTTATTTTAAACGCTGAATACTTTCAGCGAATTATTAAAATTTCAAAGACTTTAATAAAATGCTAATTATCAAGCTTTTATTAAAGTCTTTCTGTTGTTGAAGAAATCTTCGGAGAAGTGTAAAAAGGATGATGGAATTTAACCTAAAAATATTTTCAATATGTGTTTGTGTGTTAATAGTATTTGTTCTATATTTGCACCTCGTTAAATAAAAATTATAAAACTAATATTTAAACAATGTACGCAATAGTAAATATAGCAGGACAGCAATTCAAAGTTGCTAAAGACCAGCACCTTTTTGTACACAGATTGCAAGGAGATGAAGGCGCTAGTATTGAATTTGATAATGTATTGTTGGTTGATAATGGTGGTGCAATCACTGTAGGAGCTCCTGCAGTTAAAGGTGCTAAAGTTTCAGCTACTATCATATCTCATTTAAAAGGTGATAAAGTAATTATTTTCCACAAAAAACGTAGAAAAGGTTACAAAAAGAAAAACGGTCACCGCCAGTTTTTCACTAAGATTCAGATTTCTGACATCACTCTATAATTAATTGTTAACCCAATCATTCTCTATTTAGAGATTGAAAAAAATATAAAATCATGGCACACAAAAAAGGAGCCGGTAGTTCGAAAAACGGACGTGAATCGCATAGTAAGCGTTTAGGTATTAAAGTTTTCGGTGGTCAGTTAGCTATCGCAGGGAACATTTTGGTACGTCAACGCGGTACGAAACATCACCCAGATAAAGGTGTTGGTATTGGTAAAGATCATACTTTATTTGCTTTGGTTGATGGTACTGTAGTTTTTAGAAAAAAAGCTGATAACAAATCGTACGTTTCAATTCTTCCTTACGTTGAAACTGAAGTTGTTGCAGAACCAGTAAAAAAAGCACCAGCAGTTAAAAAAGAAGCTGTAGCTAAAGAAGTTGTTGCTGAAGAAGCTCCAGCTAAAAAAGCTCCAGCGAAAAAAGCGACTAAAAAAGAAGAAACTACTGAAGAAGCTGCACCAGCAGAATAATTAGTATTCAAATTATAGAAAAGCTTTCTGATTTATTTCAGAAAGCTTTTTTTTTGTACCACATTTTTTACAGCGTTAAAATCTGTTAAATAACACTTTTTAACAAAGCATCGCAATACATTAGCGCAGTTAAACAAACAATAACTGCGATGAATATTAAAGTACTTTGCCTTGCCTTTGTTACCTCTTTTGTTGGATTATCTACTTTAAAAGCCCAAGAAGTAGAAGATAATATGCGAATGACCAAGCCATTTAAAGCAGATGGAATCTCTAAGGAATGGAATGAGCCCCTTAACGAATACAATACCGATACGAAGCTTGCATTTGCGCTTGCTAACGATGATAAGAATTTATATGTTATTATCGAATCGCTTGATCCTCAAACTACTTTTAGTGTTTTAAGAGGTGGAATTACGCTGAACATAAATACGGAAGGCAAAAAGAAAACGGGAATTAACCTTGTTTTTCCATTAATGGAAAGGCCACCAGTGCCAAAAGATGGAGAACTGCCCAAAGATGAATTAAGCAAAATGCCTTTAGAAAAGAATGGAGACATACCACACGATTTTGCTGGAATGAATAAAACCATCCGAGTTTCTGGGTTTAAAAATATTTCGGACGGTGATTTACCTCTTGAAAACAGTTATGGCATTCAAGCTGGCATGACCATTAAACCGAATAGAGATTTAATATACGAAATTAGTATTCCACTTTCACAACTCCAAGTTGATGCTGAAATGAAAAAACCGCTTGTATACAACATTAAAATCAATTCCCCTGGTAAATCTAATCTTAAAAGAGCAGGTAGCCTAGAAGGCGGTGGTAAACCTGGTGGAAGAGGTGGTATGGGAGGCGGCCACGGTGGCGGAATGGGCGGCGGAAAAATGGCTGGAGGAATGGGAGGTGGCCGTGGTGGACAACGGCCACCAGAAAGCGGTGTAAGTGAAAGTAAATCATCAGATTTCTGGATTAAATTTAAACTGGCAAAAGCTTAACCCAAAAAAACAATATAAATCTGAGCAGGTTCTAATTTAGAGCCTGCTTTTTTAATATTCTCTAGCCATTAACTGCGTGGTTAGCGCTAAAAGGTTTGATTTAGCCTCCTTACTAACATTGATTTGATCAAATTCTTCTAAAGCTTTATTCAAGTAATTATTCATGCTTTCTTTGGCGATATTTTGAATATCCAAGGTGTCATATACACCTCTAACGGTTTCTACTTTTTCTTTGCTATCGAATTCTTTGTAGCCTGTCCAAGTTTCAAGTGCGTTTTTGGTTTCGCCATCGGCCAATTCAAATGCTTTTAGTAAAAGGAACGTTTTTTTATTTGCAATAATGTCGCCACCAACCTGTTTTCCGAATTTTTCAGGGTCAGCATAAACATCTAAAATATCATCTTGAAGTTGAAAAGCAATTCCAATGTTTTCTCCGAATTGGTAAATTAAATCGGCATCTTTTTCTGAAGCACCAGCGATGATTGCACCAAGTTTTAAAGCGCCGCCCAATAATACGGCAGTTTTTAAACGAATCATGTTAATGTATTCTTCAATACTTACATCGCTTCGTTCTTCAAATTCCATATCCAATTGTTGGCCTTCGCAAACGCCTTGTGCGGTGGCATTGAATGTATCCAAAACATCCTTTAAAAAGATTGGATTAACTTTTGCCAAGTTTTTGTTTGCTTCAACCATCATTACATCTCCACTTAGAATGGCGGTATTGGTGCTCCATTTTTCGTGTACTGTGGCTTGGCCTCTGCGTAAAGGTGCATTGTCCATAATGTCATCATGCACCAAGGTAAAGTTGTGAAAAACCTCTACAGCCATTGCAGCATGAATGGAATCGTTGGCATCTTTTCCGAAAAGTTCGGTGGCCATTAATACCAATAACGGACGGATGCGTTTTCCGCCAAGGTTAATAATATACGTTATCGGATCGTAAAGCTGTTTTGGCTGATCTGGGAACTTAAGATTTTTTATTGCAGTTTCTAAAAGTTTTTGGAGCTGTTCTATTGTTTGCATGTAAAATGTTTGCGGTAACGCTGTGCCTTTCAGCACAAAATGGTTTTAATATTTAATCGGGAATTAAGGTGAAATCTATCTGACGTTTGGAAAGATCAACTTTCTTCACTCGAATCATAACTTCATCACCTAGTTGATATTTTTTCTTTTTTCTTTGTCCAACAATACAGTAGTTTTTCTCATCGAGTACATAAAAATCATCGGAAATGTCTCGCAATCGAATCATTCCCTCACACTTATTTTCTTCTATTTCCACATACATTCCCCATTCTGTAACACCAGAAATGATACCCTTGTAAACCGAACCAATATTGTTTTCGAGATATTCTGCCTGTTTGTATTTAATGGATGCTCTTTCTGCTTCAGCGGCTCTTTTTTCCATTGCTGAAGAATGTACCGAAGCAACTTCGTAAAATTCTGCATCAGCAGATTTTCCACCATCAAGGTAAGTTTGGAGCAAACGATGCGCCATCACATCAGGATAACGACGAATTGGAGAGGTAAAGTGTGTGTAATATTCGAAAGCTAATCCGTAGTGACTGGTTTTTTTAGTCGTGTAAATTGCCTTGGCCATAGAACGAATGGCTAATGAAGTTAAAATATTCTGTTCTTTTTTTCCTTCTACATCAGCCATTAAATGGTTAAGCGACTTTGCAATTTCCTTATCAGATTTTGTGTTGATTTTGTACCCAAATCTAGAAGCAAAAGTTGCGAAAGTGTTTAGGGTTTCCATGTTTGGAGAATCGTGAACGCGATAAACAAATGTAAGTTTCTTTTCGCCCTTCACCTTTTTAGCAATATATTCTGCCACTTTTCTGTTGGCCAAAAGCATATAATCTTCAATAAGTTTATGGGCATCTTTACGCTCTTTAACGTAAACACCAATGGGCTTTCCGGATTCATCTAACTTAAATTTCACTTCGGTGCTTTCAAAACTTATTGCACCATTTTTAAATTTACGATCTCGCAAAATGTACGCAAGTTCGTTCAGTTTTTCGATTTCCTTTGCGTAATCTCCCTCTTTACTTTCGATTACTTCTTGAGCTTCTTCATAGCTAAATCTTCTATCCGAATGAATTACAGTTCTGCCATACCATTCATTAATGATATTTGCCTGTTCATCCAATTCGAAAACAGCTGCAAAGCAAAGTTTATCTTCATGTGGACGGAGCGAACAAACACCATTACTCAATCTTTCTGGAAGCATTGGAATTACCCTATCTACCAAATAAACTGATGTAGCTCTGCTGTAAGCTTCTTTATCTAAATCTGTTCCTTGGATTACATAATGAGAAACATCGGCAATGTGAACACCTATTTCGTGATTTCCGTTAGGTAATTTTTGATAAGAAATGGCATCATCAAAATCTTTCGCGTCAGCCGGATCGATTGTAAAAGTTAATACTTTTCTGAAATCTTTACGTTTGGCAATCTCTTCTGCTGGAATTTCTTCTGGAATGGCATTCGCTTCTTTTTCTACCTGAGGTGGAAAGGAAAGTGGAAAACCATACTGAGCCAAGATGGCATTCATTTCAGTATTATTTTCGCCTTGATCGCCCAAAACATGCTTAACAACACCAATTGGATTTTTTGCACCTTCTGGCCAATCTGTTAAGGAAACCAAAACCCGCTGACCATTTCTTGAGCCAAGAATATCGGCCAATGGCACAAATATATCGTGCATCATTTTTTTATCGTCTGCAATAACAAAGGCAAAACGATCGGATATTTTAATTACGCCCGTGAAATCAGATTTAGCACGCTTGATAATTTCGATAACTTCACCATCTCTTTTACTGCCATTCTTTTTTGCAAAAACATATACTTTAACGCTGTCGCCATGAAGCGCATTTTTAAGCTTGCGAGGAGCAACGCGAATGTCTTTTTCAAATTCATCATCAGGAATAATATAGGCTGAACCATCAGCGGTCATATCAACTCTACCTACAATAAATGTTTGAAGATCTTTAAGTTTGAATTTGCCTTTTTCTGGTTCCAAATAAACCCCAGCACTTTTTCCGTCTTTTAAAACTTCGAGAATGGTGTCTCTTGATTCTTGATCATTTAGATTTAACTTGGCAGAAACTTGCTTATAATTAAGTGCTTGATTATCGTTTTTCTCAAAAACATCACTAACCAATTGATTTAGAACCAATTTTATATTTGCAGATTTTTTCTTTGCCATATGCTAAAATGAATTTATCGAAGATACAGAAAAGATGCAAAGGATGGTTAATGTAAGATGGAAAATGGATGATGAATGACGAAAATGGAAGAGAATTTAAAGGCGAATAAGTTTGTTTTCTGCTATTCCTTTCGTCTTTTCTTCATAGGCGGAAATCTTAATGCGTTATAAAATTTTGCATTAAGATTTCCATCTTCATGGGAATGACGACCGTTCATTTAGATTGCGCTAATAATAGATTGTTAAATTAGCTTAAGTTCCTGGGATAGCTTCGATTAGTTTTTTCGTATAGTCTGCTTTAGGCGCATAAAAAATTTGCTCTGAAAAACCCTCTTCTTCAATTTTGCCCTTATTCATAACCAAAATCCGATCGGAGATGTGCTTAACTACGGCTAAATCATGCGAGATAAAAATATAGGTTAATCCAAATTCTCGCTGAAGATCTTTAATTAAATTGAGTACTTGAGCTTGAACAGAAACATCCAGTGCCGAAACTGATTCATCGCAAATAATAAATTTTGGCTCTAATGCCAGTGCTCTTGCAATTACTACACGCTGACGCTGACCTCCACTAAACTCATGCGGATAACGGTTAAAATGCTCTTCCTTTAAGCCCACTTTTTCAAGTAATTCTAAAACCCGTTGTTTTCTACCCGCTTCGTTATTAAAAAAAAGATTGTGAACTTGCAATGGTTCTAAAATGGATTGACCGATGCTTAACTTTGGATTTAGAGAAGCATAAGGATCTTGAAAGATAATTTGAATATCTTTTCTTAGTTTTCTCAGCTCGGCCTTACCGATATTTGTAATGTCTTGTCCGTTAAAAATAATGCTTCCTGAGGTGGGTTCAATTAAACGCAAAATTGTTCTGCCCAAAGTGGTTTTTCCACAGCCAGATTCTCCAACCAATCCTAAAGTTTCACCGGGAAAAACTTCAAAATTTAACTGATCAACCGCCTTAACATATTCAGTTGTTTTACCGAAAAAGCCATTGTTTATTGGATACCATTTACAGAGGTTTTTAATCTGCAACAATGGTTTTTGTTCGTATAATTGTTTTCTTCTAAGCGCAATTTCCGCTTCTGTTAATTGATTAGAAGCTTGAAGATGAGCAGAAGCATCATCAATTTTTCCAGTAAGAAAATCGGCTACAACTGGCAGTTTTTTTAATTGAAGTGCTGGAGAAGGTCGACAAGCCAACAATCCTTTTGTATAAGGATGTTGAGGATTCTCGAAAATTGATTTTGCAGATCCTTGTTCTACAATTTCGCCTTTGTACATTACAGCTACTTCATCGGCTATTTCATTTACTACACCTAAATCGTGTGAAATAAAAATCATCGCCATATTTCTTTCTTCCTTGAGTTTAAGCAATAACTGAAGAATGGTTTTCTGAACGGTTACATCCAATGCTGTTGTGGGTTCATCAGCAATTAAGAGTTTCGGATTACAGCTCAAAGCCATTGCAATCATTACTCTTTGCTTTTGTCCGCCAGAAATTTGATGCGGATAACTTTCAAATATCTTTTCTGGTCGAGGTAACTGTACTTCGTTAAAAAGTGCAATGGTTTGCTTTTTTGCTTCAGCCTTGCTTACTTTTTGGTGCAAAATTATGGCTTCGGCAACTTGATAACCACAAGTAAAAACTGGGTTTAAGGAAGTCATGGGTTCCTGAAAAATCATCGAAATCTGATTTCCCCTAAATTGTCTGATCTCGTTTGAACTTAAGTTGAGCAAGCTAATATCTTCGAAATCGATGTCGCCAGTAATTTTGGCAGAACGCTCATCATGTAAGCGCATAATGGAAAACGAGGTAACCGATTTGCCTGAACCAGATTCACCAACAATGCCAAGAACAGTACCTTTTTTAACATTAAAGCTAATTTTTTTTACAGCTTTAAACCAAGTTTTTTCATCTTGATTATAGAAATCAATACTTAAGTCTTCTACGTTTAACATCAGACTACAATTGTAATGTTTTCTGCTGAAATTATGTCCATGCCTTTGAATTTTAATAGCACTTGCGCTGTAGTTATTACATCTTTTTGGCAATAGGTTACAATTCTATCTAAATTTTGTTCTTCGTAATAAACCTGCCTAACCTGACTTCCATCTATATCATCTTTAGGTGTAGGGATATTTAAAATTGTAGCCAGTAAATTTAATGAGGTATAATGTTTGTAATCGCCAAATTTCCAAAGTTCCATGGTGTCTAGGTGATTAACTTCCCAAGGTTTTTTGCCCGAAATTTGTAACTGAACAGGAATTTCTATGCCATTAACCAAGAGTCGTCGGCATAGATATGGATAATCAAATTCCTTTCCGTTATGCGCACAGAACATTAAAGTGGGTACTTGTTTTTCTAGGAGGGAAGAAAACTGCTCTAAGATTTCTTTTTCATCATCTCCATAAATAGATTTGATTCTGAGCGAATAGGCTTTATCTTGATAACTAAAAATCCCTAAGCTGATACAGATAATCTTTCCAAACTCAGCTAAAATCCCAGCCTTTTCATAAAATTCTTCTGCAGTTTGTTCTGGTGATCTCTGAAAATGAGTTTTAAGTTCCCAAAGTTCTTGAAGGTTAGGAGGGACGTTCTGGAAGGATGAGTATTGGGGGACAGTCTCGATATCGATAACCATTACCTGACTTAAATCTAGACTTTTTAGCATATAACAATATAGTGATTTTCTAAATAATCAAACAGCAATAATCAATTTTCATCTCATCTCAACTTATATTATAACTATACATCGATACAACAATTTTTATAAATTTGAAATATGGCAAAAAGCAAATTTGAACAATCATTAGAAGAAGGATCGCATAAACTACTTCAAGGATTAGTTGGAGAATGGGAAGGCAATACAAAAACTTGGTTTGAAGCAGATGTTTTATCAGATGAATCGCCATCTAAGGCTGTAATTTCTTCTATTTTAGGTAGTCGTTTTATTTCTTTTGATTATCAAGGAAGTTTAGAGGAGAAGCCCTTTGAAGGTAAGATGATTATAGGCTTCGATATTCCGTATCAAAAATTCTCAGCAAGTTGGATGGATAGCTTTCACATGGGGACTCAAATTATGCTTTCTAGTGGCGAAGCAACAGAAAAGGGATTTTCAATTCTTGGTACTTATGGAAGTCCAGAATATGGAGATAAACTTTGGGGCTGGAGAACCACGCTAGAAATTGTAAATGCTAATGAAATTGTTTTTAGTGCTTACAATATTTCGCCGGAGGGAGAGGAAACAAAAGCTACTGAAACGATTTACAAAAGAGTTGTTTAATAGGGATTTTAAATCTTAGGTCTTTAGTCGGGGTTGCAAATCCCGACTAGCCAAAGAATATATAATATTAAAATAAGGTTGGTGGGGTATTACCATTAGCCATAACAGGAATCTTTAAATCAGTTCCAATAGCCTTGTTTAACTTTTCTGTAAAATATGCCGAAAACAATGGTGATGAAAGTTCAACATTTTGGTGAACAAAAAAGTATAGGTTTTCAAGTCCTTGGTCTTTCCATTCCACTATTTTTTCAATCCAATCATCCAAGCGTTTTTTGTCAATGTCATCTACATTGGCACCAACAAATCTAACAAATGCCGTAGGAGTAGTTAAACGCATATGCAACATATCTCTTCGGCCCGCAGTATCTACTATAATATTTGCAATTCCATTTTTTTCAAATAGTTGGGCAAACTCATTTGCCACAGCAGGGTTTGAAAACCACTCTTCATTTCTAACTTCAACGCCTAAAGGAATTACTTTTGGAAATTCATTTAAAACGGTTTTTAGTCTCTCGAAATCTTTCGGTTTAAAGTTATCGTGTAGCTGAAGAAAAGCCATTCCCAGTTTATCTTCGAAATTACTCACAGCATCGCAAAAAGTTTCTACAGGCTCTTTAACGTTGATTAATCTTTTAAAATGGCTGATGGTATTGGTTAATTTAGGGAAGAACTTAAAATCAGCAGGTGCTTTATTTGTCCAGGTGATTACTTGCTCTTTTGATGGCATTCCATAAAAGGTGGCGTTCAATTCTATAGAGTTAAATTGAGTAGAATAGTAAGTCAACTCGTCTTTCGTCCCTTTCGGATAAAAGCCTTTTAAATCTGCCTTATTCCATTTGGCACAGCCTACAAAAGCTTTAAAATTTTGCTTAGGTTTATTGGCCTTTAATATGGCTAAGGTTTCTGGAGCATCTGCAGGAAATGTGAAATCTATAATTGATGGGTCGTCTACTTTACCGAATTGCATATTAATCTTTTTTTATTTCAAATATATCCAAATCTCCATAGATAAGTTGCTGGATGGCATCATAAATTTTGGTTTTTAATTTCTCGTAAAGAAGTTGATTTGAACAGTTTCCAAATTCAAGGAAAATTAATTTAGGAGGTGTTCCTTTCCAAGAAACGAGTTCACGAAAGTCTAAATCCTTTGATATGATTATTACTTTTTCTTTACTTCGAGCAAGATTGTAGATCTCTAAATCAGCTGTTTTGTTCAATTTTAGAAAGTGAAATGAAATACATTTAATGTTGATTTCATCCATCAGCCATTTTGCTATTATTGGAGAAATATTCTCATCTAGCCAAAATTCCCAATCATTCGTAAATGTATTCATCCCTGAGTTGTTTTGTGCTAAAGACTAACGCTGCCGTTATATCATCAGCTTCGAGGATGGGATGTTCCTCTAAAATTTGTTCATGTGTCATTCCTGACGACAATAGTTCTAAAATATCGATTACAGTAAATCTATTACCTCTAATCGTGGGTTTTCCGCCCATTAGTCCGGGGATGAATGTAATTCTTTCCAATAATTTACTTTCCTGACTTTTCATAAATTAAATATACAAAATTTTCACATAAAAATAAATCGAGAGAATTGGTAGTTAACGAAATTTTTTACAAAAAAAAGCTAAGAAATATTGCATTTTGCTTTATTTCTTAGCGTTCGTTTTAAAACCTCACCCTG
>NZ_JACRYL010000015.1:2323-2645 GCF_014306625.1 Pedobacter fastidiosus | reverse complement strand
AAGTTTGTGGTTTGGCAAATTATGTACTATCCCTCTCCTTGAAGAGAGGGAATCGGGATTTCTACTAAAAACTAAGCGCCTAACTTTGTGTTCTTTGCGTCTTAGTGGTTAAATATACTTAGCGTTCGTTGCGGTTAAACTAATCTTAGCGTTCGTTGTAAAACCTCACCCTATTAAAGTTTGTGGTTTGGCAAATTATGTACTATTCTTCTCCTTGAAGAGAGGGAATCAAAATTTCTACTAAAAACTAAGCCCCCAGCTTTGTGTTCTTTGCGTCTTAGTGGTTAAATATGCTTAGCGTTCTTTGTAAAACCTCACCCTA
>NZ_JACRYL010000015.1:286-2272 GCF_014306625.1 Pedobacter fastidiosus | reverse complement strand
AAGTTTGTGGTTTGGCAAATTATGTACTATCCCTCTCCTTGAAGAGAGGGAATCGGGATTTCTACTAAAAACTAAGCCCCCAGCTTTGTGTTCTTTGCGTCTTAGTGGTTAAATATGCTAAGCGTTCTTTGCGGTAAAAGCTAGGATACCTTAGTAACCCAATATCTTCAACACCTGCTTACTATTCTGCTCTTCCCCAAAAACCTCAAAATTGAAACTTTCATCGCGGTTTCTGCGGATTAAAACGTGTTTCGGACTTGGCAATAAACAGTGGTGAATACCACCGTAACCACTCAATACTTCTTGATAAGCACCTGTGTGGAAGAAGCCAAGGTATTGTACTTTACGCGTCTTAGGCATAAAAACACTATTCATGTGCGCTTCCTGGTTGTAATAATCCTGACCATCGCAGGTTATTCCGCCTAAGTTAACACGCTCATATTCAGCATCCCAGTTGTTAATTGGCAATAAAACATATTTTTGGTTCAGCGCCCAAACATCTGGTAAGTTAGTGATGAAAGAGCCATCTAACATTAACCAACGCTCACGGTCGTTTTGTTGCTTTCTTCCTAAAACTTTATATAAAATTCCAGAAGCTTCAGCAACTGTATATTTACCAAATTCGGTAATAATATCTGGTTCCATTACTTCGTGGATGGCACAGATTTCCTTAATCCGTTTAACAATTTCGTTTACCATGTATTCGTAATCGAAATCGAAAACCAATGAATCTTTAAATGGCATTCCGCCACCAATATCCAAAGTATCTAAATCAGGATTAATTTTTTTAAACTTGCAATAAAGCGTAACGTATTTCTCCAATTCATTCCAATAATATGGCGAATCGGTAATACCCGAGTTGATAAAGAAGTGCAATAATTTTACCCGGAAGTTTGGATTATGAACGATTTTATTGTTGTAAAAATCAATAATATCTTCCATCCGAACACCTAAACGGGAGGTGTAAAATTGCGAATCTGGTTGTTCCTCAGCCGCAATACGGATCCCTAAATTGCAAGGCGTATCAATATCAACTTCATCATCAAAAAGGTTAAATTCCTCTTTATTATCCAACACAGGGATAATATTGGTATAACCATCGTGCAACATATCAATAATATATTGCTTGTATTGATAGGTTTTAAAACCATTACAAATGATGGTCGTATCCTTGGTTAACACCCCTTTTTTCTCCAAGGCCTCAATCATTGGCATATCAAAAGCCGAAGAGGTTTCCAAGTGGATATTGTTTTTAAGCGCCTCTTCTACAATGTGTTTAAAATGCGAGCTTTTTGTACAATAGCAATATTTGTAATCGCCACGATAATTGTTCTTTAAAATGGCAGTTTGGAAAAGAATCTTCGCCTGTTGAATCTTCTTGCTCACCATTGGTAAGTACGTGAAACGTAGGGGAGTACCATAAGTTTCAATCATTTCCATCAGGTTTAAATCCTGAAAATATAATTCATCATCTATAACATCGAAACCTTCCTGCGGGAAGCCAACACTTAGATCAAGAAATTCTGAGTAACTCTGCATTTATTGTTAAATAATTTTTGCAAAAATGTAATTTTAAATCGAGAATTAATCTTTATTGAAAATATTTTTACTGTAGAGAAACGCTTGGGCTTAAGACAAATTTTTTAGTGGAATAGTTTTGGGAGTGAAAGATAGTGATAAGTAAGATTTTTTACTTGGAAAGCAGGGTTCTGTGTACATCGGTTAGCGCTGTCCCGCTGTCCGTTTTACGCTCCCGATAGAAGAATCGGGATTCGTGCTCACTGTCATCGGGTTTAGAGAAATTAAGTTTATACTACTATTTAAGTTTTACTAGCGATGGTTCAAAAACTCTTCATTGCAATGTAGGAAGCAATCTGTCTCGTAAAATAGATTGCTTCGTGCCTCGCAATGACGAAAACCCCCTTATTAACTATATAATCTCTTTCAAAGGCAAATAAACCTTCTTTTTTAACAGTTAAAAAAGAT
>NZ_JACRYL010000015.1:0-227 GCF_014306625.1 Pedobacter fastidiosus | reverse complement strand
TTAAGGAGATTCTCGCAGATTGGTAATCAATTATTCTGCGTACATCTTTTTAAATCTGCGGGAGATTTATTTGGAAAAAATCAGGTTAAAATAATCTATTGTGCTTAAAAACTCGTCATTGCGAGGCACGAAGCAATCTGTTCCGTAAAGTAGATTGCTTCGTGCCTCGCAATGACGAAAACCCTATAATAATTATTTCAAAGGCAGATAACCTTCCTTTTTAGCAG
>NZ_JACRYL010000014.1:65565-131108 GCF_014306625.1 Pedobacter fastidiosus | reverse complement strand
AAAAATAGACCCAAATAATGACTATTATTACACAACTAATTCAACATATTTGTCCAATTAATAAGGGGTCGGTACAGTATACGTACGGATAGATATAAGTATTGTACCATGTATTCTCAGATAGGTCTGCCTCCAAATGAATAAGATGTATATCTAATTCATCATTCATTTCTTGATCATCAAATAACTTTGATGAGTTAAATACATACCCCAATTCGTGCACGCCATTACGCAATGCCCATGTATAAGAATAAGCGGAGCCAGCTTTATTTAGTTTCTCGGCAAAAGTGCTGTATGCACTACTTCTGAAGTTCATGCCATAAATACTTTTTTCATCGGATTTTTTAATGGTTCCTTCTATAGATTTGGTTGTAACGGTCAAATCATTATCACCATCTGAAAGTGATTTTTGCTCTGTTGTTTTAACATTCCTATCAACTGATGTATCTGAATTTTTCGGAACACTAACAATAGCAAACTCGTAACCTTTATTGTTTTCTATCTCTGGAATTACATAATTAACCTGCATATCCGCATAAGAAACAGGGAACTCCTTCGTTGCTCCACCTTCAGGCATCACTCGGCCTATCTGACTATAATCCCCGGTCGAGTTAAATAATTCAGGTTGCCCACGCTTAAGTTTGATATAGCCTTCTTTTGCCTCGTCTTTATAATAGTTAAGTTGATTAATTAGTGGATAACTATAAGCTACATTATTTTGTGGAATATGATCTGGTGCATCACCGGTTACGAAAGTATTCATTCGCTCTTCTGTATAATTTTTTCCCTCAACTATATAGGGTGTCCAATTACCTCCATTATTTTCCTCAAAGCTAATTTTGGTTGCAATACTCACTTCCTTTTTACTTGGTAATATGTCTGTTGATGTGAATGCGATTGTTGTTTTATCGGCATTCCAAGCAATTGTACCCGGAATTTCTACCCCGTCAGCTGTAACTTTAAAAAAGTCAAGCTTAGCTCTGAATAATGAGTTCCTTCCATCGTTATCTACATTAAAGTTTTCACCAACTGGAATATTAAATACTGCCTGTGGAATAGCAAAGACGTCAACATCTTTATCATTCATGTGCGGATTAACATCTGCGATAACCTGTATGCCAGCATCTGCAAAGGCATTTCCGCCAACCAACTTACATTCTTTACCAAGAGTAAATTCGAAACTACAAGAACCCTTAATTAATCCTCCCAAAATGCGGTATCTTCCCCCAACAATTCCATGAATCCATGTTGGATTAGGTAGTTTTGCTTGTAGTACGGCCGCTACTCCAAGATCAATAATTTCAAACTTTCTCTTTTTACCGAATAACTTTACCTGAATACCGATTTTACCTTGGATATAAGCATATACCTGCCCGTTTGCGTACCAACCATTTATTCCGATCGGACCATCTCCGCCCTCACAATGAACTGATGTGCCGTAGTTTTTAAGCATTACATCAAAACCAGCACCTGCAGCAAAACGTGCATAAAAAATTAAGAAACTTATGTCTCCGGTATTGTAACCAAAACTAGCTCCAAACGCTACCCCCATGCCCGATTTCAAAGCATTGAGGTCTCGCATGTAATCGAGGTTTTTACCGCCCAAAATTTCTGAAACATTTTGTGGTGGTGGAGGACTTCCAGGTAGATCGTTACCAACCATGAAGTAAGATTTGGATTTATAAAGCCAAAGCCATTCTAGCCCAAGGGGTTGATCTGGTGTACCTGCATGAACATACCATTTACTTGGAGAAAAAAACAACTCGCCTCCGCCAGCCATACCGCCTGCACTTACTCCTTTCACTACTCCAGCAATTAAGTTAACATAGGTTTTATAACTGGCATATAGCGATCTATTGTCTACATCCCAATCTATAAAAACACTGGCCGATAATTGCCCTCTAGTATTCATTGAATCGAATGTGGACGAATTTTTCGCCACCTTCTCGGCATCGCTAATGTTTTCGGACTTAGAGAGTTCCAAACTTCCATTTTTCAAACTCGAAAGCACATCAATAGAAACCTGTTGTAACATGTTAAGGTTACCCATTAACATTGCCCTACTTAAGCCACCATTTTTGTTAAAAGCAATTTCAAAACCAATATTTCCATTAAGAACAGATTTGTTAACCAAAGCCATCATAATAGCCGCTCTTACACCAAGCCCTGCATTTGCGTCAGGTAAGTAAGCCAATCCAGTTTGCGAATTTATAACAGCGATATTTCCGCCATTACCCGGTTTTTGTTTTACGCCATAATATAAACCACCAGCAAAACCATAAATCTGAATCGGTCCAGCAATCGGAATTCCTGGACTTATCTCTGCAAGCGCATCGGCATACCAATACTTGTTGCCTGCAACACTTCCAAATAAAACAGTAGCACCAAGCTTAACATCTATTCCAGCTGTAATACCCGCAATAATTTTACCTTTAAAACCAGAGCCGAAAGTTTCGTCTTCCTTAAAGAAATTTAATTCTCCGTCTAAATAAAAATTACCTTGATTAATTTCTACGTGAACTCTGTTAAATTGAGTAGTTACGTATTGATAATGCTGACTTTCATCAGCACCCACTACCACTTTACCTAAAATCATTAAGCTGGCATCGGCCGAGAAACCACTATTGGCATCTTTTGAATTTAAGAGGCCAATCTTTAAATCGAATCCCAAGCCTCTATTATCATCCTTTTTAACAATTTTGACATTGCTAATAGAGCCCGTAAATGTTCCTATTTTAACCGTTACATCTAAACTGAAAGTCCCTGAATGGATAAATGGTGCCCGAGTAGAAATAACCAATTGCTCGAAACCCAAAGTTCCCGTACTAAACTTGTTGCCCTCTTTAGTTTCATTTTTATCTCCACTTAAATTGGCACCAATGCTTAAGCTTCCGCTCAAGTTGGCTAACACTTCAAACTTCTTTTCTCTTAAGGATACTTCAATGAAAGAGCCTTTTTTTAATTTTACATTTGCAGCCTTGAAAATATCAAAGCTCATATCTTTTGTTGTAGCTACATTAAAAAGGTACTCTTCGCTAGGTTTAAAAATGGCCTTATAAGCTAACTTTGTTGTATCGCCGCTTATTGGAATATTTAACCCACCTGCAATGCCAGCTCCCGTTAATTGGTTTGCCCTTAGATTTACATAAATGCTATCTACAGAATAATTCCAACCGCCGAGATCGCCGTTTTCTAAACTGATTAAATTTTTCGCAATTATTTCTCCACTGAAACCATGATTATCAATGAGAACATTCTTCGCCTGAAATTCACGCCGACCATTCTTGCTCCTGTCTTTTATTTCTGGTGGAAGCTTAACCGAAACATTTCTGACATAAAAGCCACGCCATAGCGAAACATCTACCCCATCCAAATAATCTTTCTCATAATCTTTAGGGAATGCCATATTTGTAGCATTGTTGAGATCACTTAAATCAACAATAGCATCCGTAACCGTAAATGTGATGCCTTTAACACCGCTAACTTGAAATGGATCGATGCTTATGGAAGCAAGGATATCGTTGAAATCGCTAAACTCTACAGAAAAGTAACCCTTAACCCTTTGATCAGTAAGTTGATTGCCATAAGCATCTTCTGGAACGAGCTTTTTAGGCATATTTACAGAAACACCTAACCCTGCCCGTTTAAATCCTTTACAATCAAATTCTACATAAGATTTACCTTTGAGGATGGTGAATTCTGCTTCTTTCCCCATCATCTCAATTTTTTTATCCTTAACCAAATCGATACGGGCAGTACCTAAAACACCTCCACTGTAGGTCATTTTAATCGGATTTACAGTAGCAAAATAAATAGAATCTTTTGAGCCCGGCAACGAGAATACTGCATAAGCCCGAAACTCTGCATAGGTTGGATAAAGCGTTACGTCATCAATCAAAATTAGCGGAACGCCCTGACCACTGCTCTTCCCCAAAACACCAATAGGCATCATGTGGACAGAACTAGAGGTCATTTCTCCAGTATTCAAACGACGGTTTTGTACCGTAGCCTGCAACTTTCTGATGTGCTGGATCAGTGTATCTACTGTTTGACTGTTTGCTTTCGATGCGCCGCCTATTAAAATCCCTAACAGAAAAATTAAGCGTAAAAATTTAGTCATGTATGGTTTGGTTTACCTGTTTCGTATTTTCTTTTTTAGGATGTAAAAATGGTTAGGGATTGATTTGAGGGTTGTTAATTTATTTGTTTTTATTTTTCTTGTTTTTATTTTTTATTCGCTTATCTGGCGCAAGCGTCCGCTTGTGCCCTCTAATCATTCAATCTAAATTTCTTTCTATATTAAGATTTCTATTTAGCACAAGCGGACGCTTGCGCTAGAGTAACCCTAAACCAGATATGGGGGATTCTTGAGCTAGAGTAACCTTAAACCAGATAGAGGAGTAGGATTGCTTGTACTTGTTTTGTTTATTCGATTAGTATAATATCCAATAAACCTTTCTCTCCGCAATAATCTCTCGCACTGCTGTATAAATAATCTTCTGCCTTTGAAACAAAACCAGATACTACTGGATTATCATGCAAATAATCTAATTTCTGTTCTTTCATATAATTATCCCATAGTTCTATTGGATGGTTATCTTGTTGCCAAAACTGAAAGCCATTATTGTTACTATTCTTGTTGCCCGCCCGCTCCATCATCCACAACAACCACTCTCTCCTACTTTCTTGTTGGTTATCCTTAATCATTTTTCTTAATTGGGTTGAGGTATGGCTCTTAAAGTCTCGCAGAATATCTTCCATCTTTTTATCGTTTGTTCCTATAATCAAGTGCACGTGGCTCGTCATGATGCACCATGCATAAACCTCTAAACCTTTATTTTTTTGACAAAAGCACAGGCTTTCTAATACTACATCTTTATATTCATTTCTCACAAAAACATCAAGCCAGTAAACAACAGCAAAACTTACAAAATAAAGCTGCTCTTGATCTCGTATTTTATATTTTGTGCTCATTTATTATTTTAATTCATCTGGCGCAAGCGTCCGCTTGTGCCCTCAATTATTCAATCTAAATTTCTTTCTATAGTAAGATTTCTTTTAACACAAGCGGACGCTTGCGCTAGAGTAACCTTAAACCATATAGGGGCTAGAGTAACCTTAAACCAGATAGGGGAATTTATATTACGGTTAATTTTCTTTTATCACCATTTGTTTATTATTAACTCATTCACACGCAATAACATCTAAAATCTCTACATAATATTTTCTATTTTATTCAACAAATCATGTGAATTCCAAAATCCAAAATTCTTGTTTATACTTATTACACCATTATATCTTTCTAAAACTAAAATATCACCATTGAATAGTAATTTGGCATCATCTTTTGTATTACTTAGAATACAAACACATACATCTATCATATTTAATCTAGCCAGCAGATTATCATAAAATTTATCTAATCTAAAATGTATGTCAGTTGAGTAATCCCAATCCGCCTCAACAATTTGATTTTCGTTTATTAGGTATTCAAAAAATACTTTTTCTGAATACAAAATTGAAATCATAAAACCCAATATCTCATATAAATAGAAATTCACACCTTTATTAGTATTTTCTTTATTAAATAAAATATTTTTTTCATCAAGATATTTTTTAACAAAGTCAAATAGCGGAGTCCTCGTTCTTATATGTAATCTGTATTCTAATGCCATTTTTTTATAATTCAATATGAGATACTATATTATTTTTATCAATTATTATTAACTCTTTTAAATTTTCAACTGGATAATCAGTGAATTGCTTTTGTAAATTAGAGATTTCACCATCCCAGTTTTTAAGATTAATAACAACTCGTTCAGTTTGCTTAGCCCTCATCTGGCGCAAGCGTCCGCTTGTGCCCTCAATTATTCAATCTAAATTTCCTTCTATACTAAGATTTCTTTTAGCACAAGCGGACGCTTGCGCTAGAGTAACCTTAAACCAGATAGAGGTTTCTTTTGTACTCTCATTTTATTACTCATTCACACGCGAGGCTTAAAAGTTCCTTTTTAAAATCCTCATAAATTAATAAGGCTTTATTCAGTATTATTGTTAAATCTCCATAATTTCTAAAACTCGGGAGAAATAGTTTTTTATTACTACTAACATTTTTTGAATGCTCTATGTCATCACTAATATTTCCAAACGTACCTCCCATTATAAGCCTATCTGTTTTAAAGTCGGTTGCCCCAATGATCAACTCTACTAATCCGTATTTCAAAGAAAAATTAAAGTAGAATTTTATGCCATTCAGCATCTCATTAATTTTAAAAAACCCTCCATTTTTAAGATATTTAGCAGTATATCCATTTTGATTTAAAATATCTAAAACCTCGGTTTTTGAAACATTTTCAAAAGTATTTTCAAATTGATGTAAATCGCATATTAGCTTATATCGATCATAAAAATCTATATTACAATAAATTTGCATTTGTGATGCTTGATTAAGTTCCATTTTCTATTCTGCTCTAAACCTTATCTCTATATTATATTTTTCACTTTTTGCTAAATTAATATATTCCTGTATTTCAGAAAAACTTCTGTTGGATTCTGGAATTTCTAATATATGCTTGCCTTCGAGAATTTTTCCTTTCAAATCATTTCCATATTTTGGTGCATTGATGGCAATTCCTTCAGGATACTTTGCTTTTAATTCTTTAAGGTAATTTTCAAATGTTTCATACTTTATTTTTTCTAAATCAGTTGCTTTTCTTGAAACTATCTCCCCTAATTTTCCATCAGTTGGTGGGGTGTAACCGTCTAATCGCTTCCCATTGCTTAAAGTTACTTCATTAAATTTATCCCATCTTTCTCGAATTGCTTTTTTATTAAAGTCATTTCCTCTTTTAAATAATGCTTTTACTTCTTCCCAAGTTAGTTTTTTACCTTTTTTTGTTGATATATCTGGTATATCCGAAATTACATCATCTATAATATCAATTGAAAATTCGCCTTTTTTAATGACATCATCTATATTTTTAGAAACTCCATCCTCAACAGCATCATCAATTTTACTTAAAAGCACTCTTAATTCTTCCGAAAGCTCACTTACCTCTTTCCCTGCCTTCCCTAACCCCTCTTCCGTTCCAACCAAAGCCGGTGTTTTTTCTCCATTAATATCAAGCTCTACCAATTTATTCCCATCAGCATCTATTGGTATTGAAGGATCTTGCAACTGTTCTGCAATATTCTTTTCTAACTTTTCAATTTCATCGGCTGTTAAGTTTTTTAGCTTATCGCGGAGTTCTATCTTTAGAAAAGGAATACCGCAGTACAGATTATTTGGCAAACTGAATTTTATTCTTTCAGCAAACTGAATGCCTTCACTCAGTACAAATCTTATCGATTTTGAGGTGGCATTAATTACTGGTTTAATGAGCACACCGCCAACCCTCATAACCCTACCGATCATTTGGCCAGCGATATCAAGTTTTTCCATTACCTGCAAAAATGTTTTGGCAACGTTAGCTTCTCCTGCACCGATAAATAGAGATATTACAACAAAGCCTGCCTGGCCACCACTGTATGCAACCATACATGGGTTTGCAGTATATTTATCCCATCCTTTGCCAATTTCGACACCAATGCCTTCAGATAATTTACCGATGCTGGTCCAGTTTATACTTTTTATCGTTGCTGCAAATTTTGTTCTTGCTCCATCCTGATCAACAATAACATCGATTATTGAACCCGATATTTTAACCAAACCAGAGATTCCGCTTGGTATAGCTTCTAAAGTACCAACCAATCCGTTCCATACCCCACACGTAAAAGCAAAATCACATCTTGTACGAGAAAATTTATTTGTATATGGATTATTTTTCGTTAGGATAGAACTTAATTCATCTCCTATTATGCCGAGGCTTGCAACAGCATAAATGGTTGCAGGCAGTGAATTGTAATTTTGGGCAGATGGGTTATAAAAACGTTCAGGGATAGATAGCTTACCAATTAAGCCGGCAACGCCATCCAAAACAGCTGTTAACGGATTAAAATCCATTTGCCAGTTGGCATCAACAACCTGATACCAAGCTCGTTCCTTCAACTTTTCTATATATGCTAGTGTTGAAGGATTTCCGGCACCCTCTATATCACTGCTTACTTTTAATTGAACATTTGGTTTTTTATTGATATCAAAATCTATCCAAAGTGCTATTTCTTTGCCTTTTAAATTATTTATATAGGTTTGGATTTCTTGCTTAGTTTCTATTGGAGTGAGGTAATCGGTAATATAAATCCTTCCCTCTATCCCGTCATTTTCGTTAATAAACTTTAACTGTTCCATTACCTTTTGCTTTTCTTTAACAGAAAGCGTTTGTGCATAATCGAACATCAACGAATTGCCATCAGATGGTTTGGGCAAACTACTATCATTTCCTTTACCGATATTCTCACCTAATGCATCTAAATATTTTTTGCCGGTATAGCTATCGTTGGCCAAGTTTTGAGAAATACAGGAAAGGCTTGTCATTGTTCCAGATGTATCTCTCCTTGCAGGCATCTCAATTTTTGATGCTACAAGACCGGAAATTTCTGATGGAACAATATAATCGCCCACAGATATCTTATAAATACAATCATCTATTGTTGGTTCTATAAACTGAACTTTTATAAGTTTTTTATCTATTGGTTTTAACTTGATGGTCGTTGCAGCTTTGCCAACGCCATAGCGATACCCAACAAATGCACCTTTCTCAAAAACGGCATCAAAAACTTTACCCTGCTTATCTGTATATCCAGAAATACTACCTGAAGGATACTTTGCAGATACTCTTATAGATTTTAGATCAACATCTTTTATTTCAATTGGATAGCCATTGATAGCCACGAAAAAGCTATTTTTAAGATAAGCCCCCTCATCGTCTCCCTCAAAAGGCCTAAAAATTAAATCCGGATTACGCATGTACTTCCACTGACTGTACCAGAGCTCAGTACCACCTGCATAATCCATTAAATTCTTTGTCGATTTTTCCTTAAGACCAGGATCTGCCCAAGTATGCTGAAGCATAAAAGCGCCATGTCCAAGTTCGTGCGCAATGGTACGCCCAATAGCTCCTTCTCCTTCGGAAATGGCTGGGGTGAGGGCCACAAAACCTACCTGCCCGCCACGCACCATGTAACCAGCACTGCCATCACTTAAGTTTTTTACCAAGAAAACATAATAGGTTCCACTTTCTAGTTTATGATTTTCTCGATAAGCATTTACCAAAGCTTTTTGCCCATTGGTATAGGCACTGATGATGTTGCTATTGGCGGTTTCTAAATGATCAAAGTCTATATTTTTACTATCAAAATTATCAGCAATTTTTACATCCCATTCTACTACAGCCTGTTCATATATTTTATTTAAGGCCCCATGAATAGATGTAGCATTAATAGATGCACCCGCACCGTTAACAGGCACGAGAATAACCTTTTTACTTATTTTATTAAAAGCACTGATGTTTAATTTACCAATATTGGCTCCTCCAGTGGCCACATCTGGGTGGTAAGCGTAAATTTCTTTATCATTATCGGCTAATGCACCAATTAAATTAATCGTGTAGATACTATCTTTTAAAGTCGAAGATAATTTTTCGCCACTTCCGGTTTTAAATTCCAATTTGTTGGCTAAAATCGTTTTGTCGGTAGTGGTAATTATGGCTTGTACTTCATCAGGCTGATGGCTTTCTATAGATTTTCGGCTAACAAAATATTTAGGTTTGCCTTTGCCATTATCAGTTAATGCTTGGTAGCCTGCTGCATAATTGGAATTGGTACCGAAGTCTTTTTGATAGGTATCTAAACCATATTTTTGATTTGGCGCTAAAAACTTTACACTTGCTTTTTCTGTATTAATCACCAAACTTGTGCTACTTCCGCCGGCCAGCAATTCTGAAGTTGGTATTTTACCCAAATGAGTTACCGTACCGTTTTTGTCGACACTAAAGGTTTCATTGTTTTTATCTTGAAAAACGAATGGTGGTTGCCCTTCTTTTAATTTGATGGTAATTTCTTTTGGTGTTTGTCCATCAACAGAAGCGGTAAATTTCACGGTTTTGGCTATAGCATCGTAAGTAGGAAGTGCACCAGGCCAATTTACAGCAGCATCTACTATTGTAGGCAAACCATTAGCTGATATGGCTTCTACATTTCCGCTGGCATCGGGCTTTACCGCTATGTTAGCAATAACCTGATCGATAGATTGCTCTAAAGTCTGTCGTGAGAAAGAGACTTTCCCGTTAGTTAGCTTTAATGCGGTACTGATTCGGATATCTTTAAACTCAACTTTAAAACTTAACGCATTTAAAAATGGAACCCCAACTGTTCCTGTTCCACTAAAATTACCGTTAGCTCCACTGGCTTCGGTAACTACAACAGGAAATTTTCCAGCGAAGAAAACCATCGATTTTACCAATACCGGGAGCGGATCGCCCTGTTCTACAGCGGGTAGATCTTCCACTTTGCCACAAACAAAATCGCCTTGCGTAAGCGCTTCATCCGGTACCTTAAAAGTTTGAAGTTCGGAGTAATCTCCATAGCCATAAATACATTGTGCCTTAATCTGAAATTCGTATTGGGTAGAAGACCGCAATCCCTGAATTAAATAACTAGGCGTATAAACTTCTTGTTCGAACCATTGTGCAGTTGGGTTATTGGATTCCCTATATCGGATGGTAAAAGCCTGTTGTAATGGCAGAGCATTCCAGCTTACCTTAATCGAATTTAGGCCAGAAAGTTCGGCCAAAATATTAATCGGACTGGCGCATTTATCGCCATAAGTAAACTTTACAACTTCGCTATTTCCGTTATTTATAAATAAATCCTTCCCATCTGCCTCAACCGCCTGAACTTGAACTGCATAGCTATTACCGGGAATTAAATTTGGCTCGGTTAAACCATAAACCAAAACGGTTTGATCGGTAAAGGTTTCGTACAAAGGTCTTGAGGTACGAATGGCATCATTTGGATCTCGGTCTGCAGGAATAATTTCTGCCAATCTAAATTTGTACGCAATATTATAAGCGGCATTAATTGAACCGGTACTTCTTGGTGTCCATTGGAAAACCACATTTTGAGGATCCAAAGCGGCTACCTTGCTTAAATTAAAGGGTTGATTGATTATGGGTGGATAAGCCAGAAAAATAGAAACTACCGAAAGCGCTGAATTAGACACCAGACTTTTTCGATAATAATCAATAACCTCTACAGTGAACCGATAAATTCCTTCTGGGAGTTTGCCTCCATTTTTGGTAAACTCGGTTTGGTTTAGTCCTTGGAAAACCAAGTTTTGCGGATTGAAATATGGCTCCAGATCTGCTCCGGTAATTACACTTAATTCGCCACCGTTTAAAAATAAAGCAGGAGCATTAAAATCGTTTTTGCTTTGTATAGTAATACCAAATCCTTCAATCTTAATTCGTAGTCTACAAGGATAATTGGTTTTTGTTAAATCTTTCAAAAATAAATTAACCTGTAATTTGGTTGATCCAGGAGAAGAATAATCGCTCAAATAAGAACTATATGGCGGATTAACCTGAGTATTTGCAAGAATAGGTGAAATTTGTTGAGCGCTTGAAGTTAAGCTGAAAGCTGAAAAACAGAAGAATAATAAGAAGTTGAAAGTTAAAAGTTGAAAGTTGAAAGTTTTTGAGCGCCATGCAATTCCCCTCTTGAGGGGTGCCCGCAGGGCGGGGTGGTTCGAAATGCCTAGCCAAGAAAGGAAACTTAAAAGGTTAAAAGTTGAAGTTGGAAAGTTTAGCGTTCTTAAACCGAAAAACAAAAAGCGAAAAACGGTACACGAAAAACGAATTTGACGATCGTTCAGCAACTTAAAATTTTTTATCTCTTTACTCATTATAAATACTTTAAAAAATTGCCTCTACTTAAAAATTATAATTGTAACCCAATGTCGTTGTAAACTCAGAGAAGCTTTTCGAACTGTTGGTTGTTTGTAGTGTCGATACAGCAGCACGATTTAAAGCCATCATACTTAAATTTAAATTGTGCTTTTTCTTAACTACATAAGTGTTTGTAATCCTAAAATTGATGATGTTACTATTCATAGCTCCATTTGCGTAACTTCTGTTTAAAGAAGCACTGAAAGAAGACCTCAATTTTTTATCGAAAAAGCTTTGTTTACCCCTAATGTTGGTCCAAATGTGCTGGTATGGATTACACCAACACTATTTTTATTTGCATTTATACTTGCTGTAAATGATATATTCTTCGGCACTAGGCCCAAACTATAACTCGCATTAATGTTGTAAAACTGTCCCCCACTTTGCTGTACATTTCCCCCTTGTTTATCAGCAGAAGTCATATAAGAAACATTGGTTGAAATTATCTGGCTTTTCTCTTTACTCTGGCTTAATAAGTAGGTACTACTTAAACTTACATTTTGAGAAATCTGAGTGTAGTTTAGGGTGTCAAGATTATCATATGGCGTTAAGGAATTGATTTGATTAAAATTGGATCGAATGTTTACGAAAGATTGAAAATTAGAATAGCTGGCATTTAAATTCATTTTTTTGCTGGCCTGATAAGTTGCATTCAATGCGCCAACAAAGCGTTTCATTGTGCTCTGCTTGGCTTTCCTCAAATCATCATGCTGTACCCCAGCATTCACGGCCAAACTCAATTTATCCTTTAATAATCTCGTTGTTAAATTCGCCGTTACATTTTCAAAATCGTTGGCAAAATAATAAGCACCCAGTGTTTTATATTCTGGTGCAATGCGTTCATAACCAAGTCCTATGGTATATTTTTTTTCACTATAACCTACACCTATTTTGTAAGCGGTATATAAAGCAGTAGAACTATTTGTTCGAAGAAGAAAGCCAAGATTGGGCACTTTATTGCTTCCTAAACTATCTATCGATGCAGTTTGATTTCTGGTTAATGCGCTTGCAGCAAATTCTGCATTGACAAGCAATTTTTTAAATAGTGTTTTTGTAGCATTTAAACCTAAAACCAGGTTATCTTGAGGGGTTACCAAGCCATCCATCGGCATTGTTGGATTTGAGTTGAGATTATCCTTTGCCTTAAAAATTATCAGGTCTATATTATCTTTATTTTTAGAATATGAAGCCTTCATTCCATAACCCATTCGCCTATATGCAGGTTCTATTCCTGGTGATAAATTCTCATCAACCACAACCTCCTTCTGTAATCGACCATACATTAAACTTACCTTGAATGGACCTAGCGGCGCAAGATCAGCACCAACACCTAAAAACAAATGGCCGTTCATGGTATAATTGGAAAAAGACATACTGCTATATCCTACGTGTCCAGTTACCCACTTATAGGTTGGTGTTAATCCATATTGGTTAAATGGCTGTTGGAAAGCACCTTTACTTTGATTGGAATATGTAAATCCTAAAGGAACGCTCCATCCGTATAGATCAAAGTTCAGATTTCCTGACACAAAGAAATTGTAAGGCGCTCTCCTATCTGTAATACCCGATGCAAAATAAGCGATCTGATTGGTCGATATCCCACCCGTAATTGCTAGTGGTTTAGATTTACCAATGGCATCAAGCTTTTGTGCACAGCCCAATAGAGGGATACACAGCCGAAAATTTGTGCAAAAAATTAGACAAGAAAAAGTTTTGAGTAGCGTTTTTTTCAAATGTTTTGAACAAGTGGTTTTTCAGTCTTATGTTTTATACTATTACAAAACAATGCCAAAACGCGACTAAACACCCTATCATTTGATTATCAATACATTAAGGATAATTAAAATTTTATTCAAGAATTTTATTGGGAAATTAATTGCCCACCATGTTGATGAAATTCCCCAAATCGGGAATTAAAAAGTACGTCATCGGCGTTTTATAAAAATTTTCAAAATAACTTGTTAAACAAATAGCTCAACCGCTCAAATCTGTAAAATGGGAATTGTAAGCTTCTAAAAATTGAAGCCATTATACACCCATTTTTCCCCACCATGCTACTGCTCATAGGTAAATGTTTTGAATCTAAATACAACGGAATAACAATTAAGTTACCGATGACGTAAATTTTTACTACTAAAATTGGGATGTAATCAGAATGAAACCTACTTTCCAATAATTGAGATTTAATTATTTAAAGTAAGTTCTACAAAAGTAACAAAAAATACCAAACTAAACAAATACGTTTAGATGTTTGTTCTCAAATCTCTCGAGTTTGCAGGATGGATGATTTAGAACTTTTCAAAAAAAAGCTAGGAAAACGTATTGCACAACTGCGTGAAGAAAAGGGATTAACGCAGCCAAATTTAGGCGCTAGTATAAATAAGGATTTTCAGAGCATTAGCAGAATAGAAAATGGCCATGTAAATGCATCAGGATATGTGTTAAAACAAATAGCAGATGCCTTAAATGTTTCCATGAATGATATTTTTGATTTTGATTCAATAATCAAATAATCAGCTATTTATTTTTTCTCTTACATTTGTACATGAACCTTTCTGATCAATTTCCAGTACTTGGAAAATGCACCTATCTAAATACAGCCAACTCCGGATTATTATCTACTTCTATTGCCAATTGGCGAAAAAAGCATGATGAAGAATTTATGGATTTAGGAAGCGAATTTCGATTAAACACTGCCCTATTCTTTCAAAGTATAAGAGAAAATCTTGCTCGTCTTTTCAAAGCAAAATCAGAAAACACCTATTTGGTTCCAAATTTTTCTTTTGGTTTAAATACATTTCTCGACGGCCTAGAAAGCAATCACACATTTTTACTGCTCAGCGGAGATTACCCTTCCGTTAATTATCCCATTACAAGTAGAGGTTTTCAGTGTGATTTTGTAGAGATAGGTACAAATTTAGAAAAAAGAATTCTAGATAAAATTAGAGAAATTAAACCCAGCATATTTGCTTTTAGCTTAGTTCAATACGTTTCCGGGATCAAACTAAGTGAATCCTTCCTTAAAAATTTGAAATCAGAATTCCCCAATTTGCTTTTAATTGCAGATGGTACACAATTTTGTGGAACAGCGCCTTTCAATTTTGAAAACTCTGCACTCGATGTTTTAATCTCAAGCAGTTATAAATGGATGCTTGGTGGTTATGGAAATGGCTTTGTCTTCATAAAAAATGATGCCAAAAACTTCATCTACAAAAACAGAAAAATAAACAATTTACCAACCGAACCTTTTTTACAGGGTAAAGATCATTTACTTATGTGCTTCGAGCCTGGTCACCTAGATACCTTGAGTTTTGGAAGCTTAAATCAATCGATCCACCAGCTAGAAGCATTGGGCTTGGATTATATAGAAAACACAACCCAAAGCTTAACCCAAAAAGCTAAGATTGCTTTTATGAATAGAGGATTACTTGCTGATGCGGTAATAGAACGAGCAGAACATTCAACAATCTTAAGCTTATCATTAACCCCAGATATGCTTCAGCGAATTCAAAAAGCCAATATTATATGTTCGGCAAGAGGCGCTGGCACCCGGTTTTCTTTTCATTACTACAATACAGAAAATGAGCTGGATAAATTAATCGAGGCGATAGACGGCAAATAAATAAATCAACCCATCATCCCCAATTTCGATTTAGATTAGCCTTCAAAAAGTTAATCTTGATCGGCCATGCAATTAGTTTTGCAAACAAATTCAATCAACTTAGCCCATCATCACCCATCTTACATCTCCCCCCTACTCGTTCCCTTTAAAAACATTAACCACTGCGGTTTTCCATTGGATGTAGCCCAAATCGCCACAAATTGAAGCAACCTGATCATCTATAGATTTTGGCACATCATTAACCACACGCCATCTAATTTTATATTTTGGATTATAACTAATGTAAACAACAAGATCATCATCACGTTTACCCAAAGCCTCTAAAGATTTTAAATGGACCACTTGAAGTTCCCTCGCTGCATTCTTTAGTCGCTCATTCATAATTTTGCCTAAAGAAAATTCTGGACGGAAATCTGTTTCCAATATTGCTAAAACTGTAACTGTCATAAAATAAAATACGTGCTGTCGCTTAGATAAATTAAGAAGCAATATGCCCTCTTCACAATGGCAAATTTATACTAATTATTTTAGCAAACAAATCTATCTTATAATTTTTAGGTAAAATCTCATTCTCCACAGAAAATTTAAGACAAAAAAAGCCCCCGAATTTCGGGGGCTTCAAATAGGAATTTAAAAACGACTAAAGTGCCGCTCTCAATCCAAATTCAGTAAGTGCAAAAGTATATTCCGCAAGGGTAACATTTGCCGCATCTTGTGCTACAATAATAATACTTGTTCCTCTTGATTGAGATACAGCACCATTACTTACAGTAAAAAGGCCTTTACCAATTTGGCTTAAGTTAAAAGTATAAGTAAGTCCCCAAATAGTATTGCTTGCATTACCATAAGCACCAATTGCAGTCACAACAGGTGCACCCGCCGCTGGTGTAGCGTTAGCAGCTAAAGATACATTAGTCGCCGTAAAAAGCGGAGTTCTAACAGAACTACTCACTGCAGTAGAACTCGTTTGTGTATTAGCTAAATAATAAACAGTCAACTTTGGGATCACCTTTGATGGGAAAAGTTTTTCGCCAACAATATAGTTAAGGGTTACAACGCTTGTAGCCACTGTACCCGTAGCAGAAATTGGTGTGCTTTTCGCCAGTTCAATTGTTGTAGCACCCGTGCCAGCAACTTCTACTTCAGAATTAGAGTCTTTCTTGCAAGCACTCATCGATACAATGATAATGCTAGCGATAACCGTAATTTTAGATATGATATTTTTCATTTTTTTCAATTTAATAATAAACGATTAGTTGAAATTGTAACGAACTCCAAACTGCATAAAGTAAGTTGAAGAAATCGTTTGAGAAGTACCAAATGTTTCTCTAACAATATCTCCCTGAGCATTCGCCAATCTAAAGGTTGGTTTTGTAAACGAATTAATTGAGGAAACATTCTGAGGAACCAAAATCGCTGCATTGTTTACAAAATTTACATTACCCCATTTACGGTTTAATAAGTTACCAACGTTAAAGATATCTACAGTAAATTGGAAAGAGTTTTTAGTTTTACCAAAGTTTTTGAAAACCTCTTGTGTCAATCTTAAATCAAATTGGTTTCTCCAAGGTGAAGTAGCTGCATTACGCTCAGCATACTGTCCTTTGTGCTCACTTAAATACTTATCGTTATTGATATAATTCATAAAAATATCACTTTGCTCTTGTGCGCTATAAGCTCTTTGATAACCTGTAGTTCCAGTTGGAATATTTACAAAGTTAATTTCTGAAGCATCACGTGGAATGTAAATCAAATCATTGGTTTGTCCATCGCGATTAAAATCTGCACTATAATTGTAAGAGAATCTACCCTGTTGCGATCCTGAGTAGAATAAGGAGAACGAGGTAGCTAAGTTTTTAAGATATTCTTTCTTGTAAGAGATATTAGCAACAACACGATCCGGATTTAAGTTACTCGAATAACTTAAAGTAGGCGTGTTCGCGTTTGTCGAAGTATATGGAATAGACCATAAGTTTAACAACTGATCGCCACCACCATCACCGTAGTTACGTTGGTCAGATCTTGTATAAGCAATCATAGCCGATAAACCATTAGAGAAATTCTTCGTCAACTGAGCAGTTGCTTGCCAGTTGTATCCTCCTTTTGCATTGGTCATCTCAATTACGTTAAGAGCCGAAGTTCCCGTTGCACTTGGTAAACCTGCACTGGTAATATTTACAACTTGTCTAGAAGTTACAGAACTACCATAAAATGGTCTGTTATCAGGATAACCTGCAATATTTAAATTGGTTGGGTTTTGTAAGTTTACGTTTCTACCTACGGCAACATATAAGTCTTTGCCATAAATGCCTTCTAAAGTACCAATAACACCACCAGGTAATTTAATGTCCACAGCTAAACTTGATTTCCAAGTTTGAGGGAATTTTAAATCTGGAGCCAATGAACTAATAGTTCCAGGGATACTTGTTCCAGCTGCTGGCGCTGCCGTAGTTAAGTTTGGAGCTATGCTTGGATTAAATAATGGTGTAGATGTACCCGAATAAACTTGTGTATACTGTAATAAACCTGCATCACCAGATTGAGCAACTATCCAAACAAATGGAACACGTCCGGTAAAAATACCTGTACCACCGCGTACCTGTAATGAACGGTCGCCCATAACATCCCAGTTAAAACCGAAACGTGGTGAATAAGTGATTTTGTTAGCTGGTAAAACACCTGTATCAATTTTTCTGCCATCAGCAAATGTCTGTGCTGCAACCAATGGATGTGTTCTAATTTCTGAAACATCTGGATAAGTTGCCTGTTCAACACGTAAACCTGCAGTTAATTTTAAACGGTCAGATACTGTAAATTCATCCTGCAAATAAGCAGAGTACTGTGCAAATTTAAAGCTTGGATAAGCTTGAGAACCATCAGCAGTTAAAGGATAAGTTACTGAGTATTGTAATGGTCTTGCGTTATTGTAAAAATCAGCATAAGAAGCAAAAGTATAGAAACCAGTACCGAAACGTTGGAAACCGTTTTTAGTCGTGCTATATTCTGCCTGCACACCAATAGTAATGTTGTGTTTACCTAATGCTAAACTTAAATCATCACTATAAGTATAGCCCTTAACATCTCTTAAGTTTCCGTATGTAAATGGCTCATAACCGAAAGTAGTAAGAACACTACCTGCCGATGTACCAGATTGAGTATTGTTTAAGATATCCACTAATGGAAATGGAGAACTGTCAGATGTTCTAGGGTCATTTTGGTGAGAATAAGTAGCTCTTAATACGTTGGTAATTTTACTTCCAAAGTTTGAGTTTAATTCTGCTACTGCCGAATATAAGTTGGCAGCTTGATAATAATTTGAGTTTGAGAAGTTCAAACCAGCATTAGTTGCTGTTCCAGATCTTGAGTTTCCATAACCTAAGTTACCCGTAACACCCGAACCAGTAACTGAAGTACTTGCCGAACTTGGACTTGTACTTTCTACTTGGTTATAACGAACACTGAAACGGTGGCTCTTAGTAATATTCCAATCCAAACGAGCAAAGAATTTCTCGTTGTCACTGATATTCGAATAACCTTGATAAACACCAGGATCATAACCGTATCTAGACATTAAAGTAGATTTTAATACATCTAAATCAGCAGCTGTTGCTGGTGCAACCGTAGTTAAACTTCCATAAGGTTGACCCGGAGTAGCAGCAATTCTGTTATTTCCCGGCTCAATAGTATGTTTCTTTTCGTAATTGGCAAAGAAGAACAACTTATCTTTGATGATTGGTCCACCTAAGCTGAAACCATAATTTTTCTCATCTAATTTCTGAACCACAGTTGCTGGAATTCTATAACTTTCTCCAATTCTTTTTCCCTGTTGGTCATCACCACGCATCGTGTAGAAAGCATTTCCTTGGAAAGTGTTTGTTCCAGAACGCGTTACAGCACTAACTGAACCACCTGTAAAACCAGATTGACGAACATCGTAAGGCGTAACGTTAATAGAGATCTGCTCTAATGCATCAATAGAAATTGGCGAACCATTCGCAGGAATATTCTGGCCAATACCAAATTGATTGTTAAAATTAGCACCATCTACAGTAAAGTTGTTAGAACGATAGTTACCACCACCTATAGAAGTACCATTTGCTTGAGGAGTTAAACGCGTTAAATCGTTAACACTTCTCGTAATTGATGGTAAATTTTGAATCTCAGCCCTTGTGATAACAGTGTTTGCACCTGTTTTATTAGAATTCATAATCGAGCTAGCTCTTTGGCCAACTACTTTTACCTCAGATAAGGTAGCGCTATTATCAACTAAAACTAAGTTTAAAGAATAAGGCTCACCTAATTTTAGATAAACTTCTGTTTGTTTTTCAGGTCTGTAACCTACAAAACTAACTTCAATCGTGTAAGGACCACCAACACGCATCCCACCAATGGTAAAACGGCCGTCATTGTTTGTCGATACGGTGTAAACTGTACCCGTTGGAGTGTGAGTAGCTTTAACACTTGCACCAGGTAAGGTGCCTTTGGCATCCTTAATAGTTCCAGTCATTGACGATGTAGTTACCTGTGCATTTACACTTAAGGTAATACCCACAAAAGCCACAATAACAAGCACTAATCTTAAAAGTAAAGATTTCTTCATACTTTGTTTTTTAAATGTTTTTTTGTTGTTAAATAAAATCAGGGGTGATTTTTATGCCGCAAATGTAATTAATAATATTTAACACATTTTAACATTCAATGTTAAATTATCGTTAACTCCTTCAAAACTTTTCAACAATTAACATGGTTTTAGGGCTTTATAACTTTCAGTTTATCAATACTTTGCCTTAACAAGTATATTATTACTAAGAAATACACCCAAAAGCTATAATAAATGCAGTAAAATTTAACCAAAAATAGAATTTTACTAAAAATACATCCCAACAATTAATTTTTTGGCAAACAAAACCCCTCAAAGTTACAATCAACAAATCTTCACTCTAATTTTAATGGAGAATTGAAAAATACACCGTCCTTAAAACGAAATTTCGTAATCTTTAACTTCAACAATGTTTTATTTCTACTAAACAATAAAGAACTTCCCTTAAAAAATTAGCGAACAGTTCAAGCCCCGTGCATAATATATACATCCTTTGTAAATTTATAGCGCATAAACAGCCCACCGATCAAATAGACTGCACCATTTAACATTTTTTTTTTAGTTTTGGGGATTGTAAGAAACGGAAGTTTTTTAAAACGTAATGCTGATATACTTTATAAAAGCGAGGGTAATCTGTTCCAAGAGCCTTCTCCTACCCCGGAGATTACAATAAAAACAAAACAATTAAAAGAAATCTCTTTAATATAGATATGAACTACGACGTTATTGTTTTAGGCAGCGGCCCAGGTGGTTATGTAGCTGCGATTAGAGCTTCTCAATTGGGACTAAAAGTTGCAATTGTAGAGCGTGAATCATTAGGTGGTATTTGTTTAAACTGGGGATGTATCCCTACAAAGGCACTTTTAAAAAGCGCTCAGGTTTTCGAATATATTAACCATGCTGCCGATTACGGAATTACCACGGCAGGCGCAACAGCCGATTTTGCTGCAGTAGTTAAACGCAGTCGCGGTGTAGCCGATGGCATGAGTAAAGGCGTTCAATTTTTAATGAAGAAAAATAAAATTGACGTAATCATGGGTACTGGTAAACTAAAGCCAGGAAATAAATTAGAGGTAAAAGGTGCGGATGGTTCTCAACAGGAATTAACAGCTAAAAATATCATTATTGCTACAGGTGCTCGTTCAAGAGAATTGCCTAACCTAAAACAAGACGGTAAAAAAATTATCGGTTATCGTCAGGCAATGGTGCTTCCAGAATTACCAAAAAGCATGGTAGTTGTAGGTTCTGGCGCTATAGGTGTAGAATTTGCATATTTCTACGCTACAATGGGAACGAAAGTTACGATCGTAGAATTTATGGATAACGTAGTTCCTGTAGAAGATGAAGATGTTTCCAAACAATTGTTGCGCAGCCTTAAAAAAGTTGGGATCGATGTAATGACTTCAGCAAGTGTCGAATCGGTAGATACAAGTGGCGCAGGTTGCAAAGTTTCAGTTAAAACTGCTTCAGGTATGCAAACCATCGAAGCCGATATCGTACTTTCTGCCGCTGGTATTGTGGCCAACATCGAAAACATCGGTTTAGAAGAAACCGGCATCAAAACTGAAAAAGGTAAAATCGTTACCGATGAATTCTACAATACTTCGGTAAAAGGATATTACGCAATTGGTGATGTTGTTAGCGGCCAAGCCTTGGCTCACGTTGCATCAGCAGAAGGAATTATCTGCGTAGAAAAAATCGCTGGTCAGCATGTCGAACCACTAGATTACAATAACATTCCGGGTTGTACGTATTGCACACCAGAAATCGCATCTGTTGGTTATACCGAGAAAGCAGCGAAAGCAGCTGGTTACGAACTTAAGATTGGTAAATTCCCATTCTCCGCATCGGGTAAGGCAGCTGCCGCAGGTGCTAAAGATGGTTTCGTAAAACTTATTTTCGATGCTAAATACGGAGAATTATTAGGTGCCCACATGATTGGTGCTAACGTAACCGAGATGATTGCAGAAATTGTAGTCGCTCGTAAATTAGAAACAACAGGTCACGAAATGATCAAATCTGTACACCCTCACCCAACAATGAGCGAAGCCATTATGGAAGCTGCAGCCGATGCTTACGGAGAAGTGATACACTTGTAAATATGGAAAATGGTTGATGGAAAATGGAAAATGGAAATCAACCTAAACTGAAAACCTGTTAATTAAGTTTAACAGGTTTTTTCTATTTTTAACCAAGTTTACATTCTATTTTACATCTTACCTATTCCATTTTACGTCAATATGAAACTCCATACCATAAACACTGGTTTATTTAAACTCGATGGCGGTGCCATGTTTGGCGTTGTACCTAAAGCCATTTGGCAGAAAACCAACCCTGCTGATGCTAACAACCTTTGCACCTGGGCCATGCGTTGCCTTTTAATCGAAGATGGCAATACCCTCACCTTAATAGATACCGGGATTGGAAACAAGCAGGATGAAAAGTTTTTTAGTCATTATTATTTGCATGGCGATGATACCATTGATAAATCCTTAGCAAGCTTGGGCTTCAGCAAAGCTGATATTACCGATATATTTTTAACGCACCTCCACTTCGATCACGTCGGTGGCGCAGTTATTCGCAAAGGCGAAAAACTAATCCCTGCATTTAAAAATGCAACCTATTGGAGCAATGAAAAACACTGGCAATGGGCAGTAGAACCAAATGCAAGAGAAAAAGCTTCGTTTCTTAAAGAAAATATATTGCCTATTCAAGAAAGCGGACAAATTAAGTTTATCGAAGAAAAAGAAAATGTAGAGTGGCGTAAAGACGTTAACATCAGCTTTGCTTATGGCCATACCGATGCGATGATGCTCCCAAAAATAAATTACAAAGGTAAAACCATCGTTTACATGGCCGATCTGCTTCCTTCTGTTGGGCATTTGCCTTTACCTTATGTTATGGCCTATGATATGTTTCCGCTAAAAACGTTGACGGAGAAACAAGCATTTCTGGAAGAAGCGGTAGCTAATAATTACGTTTTATATTTGGAACACGATCCCATTAACGAATGTTGCACTTTGCAAAGAACCGACAAAGGAATTCGCGTTGCGGAAACTTTTAATTTGAGCGACATTTAATGATTCGCAAAGCCAAACCCGAAGATACCAAAGCAGTTGCTCCGTTAATTATCCAGGCGATGGGCGAGCTGGCAAATAAATTCAGTAACACAACGGATGCGGATAAAACCCTTGCGCTGTTTGAATACTTCTTTAAGCAAAAAAACAATCAGTATAGTTACGAGCATACCTTAGTATATGAAGGAGATGGAATCGTTCTAGGTTCGTTAAACGCTTATGACGGGGCAAAGCTTATAGAACTGCGCAAAAACTTTCTCGATTACCTTGCAATACACAATAATTTAAACGATTTCCAACCTGAAGATGAAACCGGATCTGGTGAATTTTATTTAGATACCATTAGTGTTAATCCCCATGCACAAGGAAAAGGAATTGGAAAACAATTAATTGATGCAGGAATTGAATGGGCTAAAAAACTAAGTCATAATAAGGTTGGTTTATTGGTAGAAGTTGACAATGAGAAAGCACTAAAACTTTATCAAACCAAAGGCTTTCAAATTCAGAATAAAAAAGAATTTATCGGCGGATTATATCACCATATGGTTTGCAAAATAGAGATAAAATAGTATCTCCAAAATCCGTCATTCTCGCGCAGGCGGGAATCGTAATGCGGTGAAAAGGATTCAAAAATCCCTATCGGTTGGTGTCTCACCGACCGAAACCTATCGTAAATGTTCCGTGATGATAAGTACTATGGCATTTGGTACACATACCATGGCGCAATATCAACTACATTTTATGAACGCCCGTCATTCTCGCGTATGCGGGAATCGTAATGCGATAAAAAGGGTTCAAAAACCCCTATCGGTTGGTGTCTCACCGACCGAAAACTATCGTAAATGGTACGTGTCTTCACGTACCATTGCATTTGGTAAACGTACCATGGCGCAATATCAACTACATTTCATGAACAGTCGTCATTCTCGCGTATGCGGGAATCGTAATGCTTAGAAAAGGAAAAACTCAAATAATTTTGCCACGGAAACACAGAATACACGGAATCAGAATGAAATTATTTTAATGGTACGTGAAGACACGTACCATGGCATTTGGTAAACGTACCATGGCACAATATCAACTACATTTTATGAACGGCCGTCATTCTCGCGTATACGGGAATCTTAATGCTATAAAAAGGATTCAAAATTCTTAATCAAGAACACCAAAACAAATCTCCTATCCAAAAGCTGTCATTCCCGCGTATGCGGGAATCTCTCCGTAAGAGTTCCTTTGGGATAATGCTGCAACAACCATTCAAAACATCCCTATCGGTTGGTGTCTCACCGACCGAAACCCTCGTAAATACCAAAATGAGACAACCTGCACTTATCCAATCCTAATGCAAGTTTTAATCAGCCACAAAATTTATTTCCCTTTTTATTTGTATTTAATCTAAATAATAGCAATTTTTGCAGTGGAATGGAAAAAGCATGTATCGATATTAACGAACTGATTAACGTATTCTCAAATACTCAAGGATCTATTTATCAATCAGATAAATTAAACTGCTTTTATATTGATTTTGGGGGTAAGTTTGCTCGTTACAATTGCTTATCTCTTCAAAAGCTAAAAAAGGTTGTCGAAAACATCGATGTGGAAGCCTTACTCCTAAATACGACCAAAGCAGATTTCGAACTGGTTACTTTTAATGGTTGCGAACACATTTACTTATTAAGTGCTTTAGAAATTGTTGCCCTTAAAGAATTATTGCAGGGTACTTTTACCATGTTTAAACTTAACTACATGGTTAACGATTGTTTAAACAGACTGGTTTACTAAAGGCGGTATCTTTTCAAAACCCATCGTCCGTTTCACATTTCGCATCATATATCCATCCTTATTTAAAATCATTATAAATACCTCCTTTACAGCAATTTAGACTAATTTCATATAGTAAATAATTCGCACAAACTGCCTAATTAGATGTTACATTTGTATCATTAGTTAAGCAAAGGAAATTATGAAAGACTTAATGCGTATTAAATGTTTAATATCTCAGGATATCGAAACACTTTTAAATCAGCAAATAAAAAAAGAAGCACACTCTTCATCACTATATTTATCAATGTCATCTTGGTGCGACCAAAATGGCTATGACTTTTCAGCGGATTATTTCGCAAAGCAATCTGAAGAAGAAAGAGTACACCAGTTAAAATTGTTCAAATATGTTTTGGATATGGGTGGAAATGCAATATCTCCAGAAGTTTCAGGAATCAAAACGGATTTCGCAGGCTTTAGAGAAGTTTTTGAAGATGCTTTAGAAGCTGAAATTGCCATTACGCAAAGTTTCAAAAACATCGCTTCAAAATGCCATAAAGAACAAGATTTTGTTACAATGGAATTCTTGAACTGGTTCTTGAAAGAACAAAGAGAAGAAGAATATAAAGCCCGTAGAGCACTAGAATTATTCGAAGTTATTGGCGAAGAAGGTACAGGAAGATGGGAAATTGACAAGCACGTTAATAAAATCACTTATTCAGAACAATAAATAACAAAACATATATTGAAAAAGCTATCTTGATTTAAATTAAGATGGCTTTTTTTATTTATAGACAAATCTGTAAATGTTATAAACAACAAAGCTTCCTTGGTTTTACCCTTGGAAGCTTTATTTAGTTTAGGTTGTTTGGTTTATGTTGATTATGAATATCCTGTTTTTGAACGTCTTTATAAAAAAAGCGCCGTTACCAGCGCTTTTTTTAAACCAAATATATAATAATAATTAACGAGCATCACAAAAGTACAAACTTTATCCATAATATCAAGTATTTTTGTAAAAAAATTAAAATAATTAATAATAATTAACCTAAAGCACTAAAATACAGACACAAAAACACCATTAATGAAGTAAAAAAAGATTTAAGACTAATTTTATTTACAATAAATATCATTTTATACATTCAAAATCATAATTTAAACAAATATTTAAGTCAAATGATAGAAAATTTTATAAAAAATTACTTAAATCATCCCAATACATACGATGAAATGTTCCTAAATAGTGACAATTACAGAAATCACTATTCAAATTTCATTAACAACTTCTCAAAAGAATCTCTCGACAACCTGAACAAAAAGGAAGAATTGGCTAAAAAACTCTTTATGAGCCAAGGCATAACTTTTACTGTTTACGATAGTGGCGAAGGAATTGAGAAAATATTCCCTTTTGATATTATCCCACGCATCATTACTTCAAGTGAATGGTCGTTTATCGAAAAAGGGATTAAACAGCGCCTTAAGGCTTTAAACCTTTTCCTAAAAGATGTTTACAGCAATCAATTTATCTTGAAGGATAAAATTGTACCCATCAATGTAATCTATTCTTGTCCGCATTTTTTACGGGAGATGCACAACGTTAATGTACTTCACGATATTTACATCCACATTGCAGGCATTGATTTAATTCGCGATCATGATGGAACATTTTACGTGCTAGAAGATAATCTTCGCACACCATCAGGCGTAAGTTATATGCTGGAAAATAGAGAAATAACCAAAAGACTCTTTCCTGATCTTATTCCCCAATGTGGCGTTAGAAGCGTAACAGAGTACCCAGCTATTCTGTATAAAAACTTAATGGCGCTTTCACCTCGGGCAGTCTCAAATCCTACAATTGTTTTGCTAAGTCCTGGAATGTACAATTCTGCGTATTACGAACACACCACTCTAGCCAGATTAATGGGTTTGGAACTAGTAGAAGGACGAGATTTGGTAGTCAAAAACCAGAAGGTATTTATGAAAACAACTACGGGCTTACAGCAGGTTGATGTAATTTACCGTCGCGTAGATGATGATTATATTGATCCACTAGTGTTTAACCCAAATAGTGTTTTGGGCGTTGCAGGTTTAATGGGTGCTTATCGCAAAGGAAATGTAGCCATAGTAAATGCCGTTGGTAATGGGGTTGCCGATGATAAAGCGGTTTATACTTACGTGCCTGATATGATTAAATATTACTTAAATGAGGAACCCATCCTTAAAAATGTGCCAACCTATCAATTAAGCAATCGCGATGAATTGGAGCATGTTTTTGCCAATATTGAAAAAATGGTGGTTAAAAAAACCAACGGAAGTGGCGGTTATGGCATGTTAATGGGACACGAAGCTTCGGAAACTGAAATTGAAGATTATAAATTAGAAATATTAAAAGATCCCGCAACTTTATAGCCCAACCCACCATTAGCCTCTCCTCTGCCCCTTGTTTTATTAATGGAAAACTTGCACCTCGTAGAATAGATTTACGGCCGTTTGCTTTAAATGGTCCAGATGGAATATCGATCGTTCCCGGCGGATTAACTCGAGTGGCCTTAAAAGAAGGCTCACTTGTGGTAAACAGTTCTCAAGGCGGAGGCAGTAAAGATACATGGGTTTTAACTTCTTAGAATACAAATATGTTAAGTAGAGTAGCATCAAGCTTATATTGGTTAAGTAGATATGTAGAGCGTAGCGATGGTATGTTGCGCATGTTAAAAATAAATTACGCATCATCACAAGATACCATTCAGGAGTTTACATGGAAACCCGTAATCAGGATTTTTTCTTCTGATGATGAAAACGAATTGTTAAATATTCAGCACGATAGTAGAGCGGTAATCGAATACCTTTTATTAAACCGCGAAAATCCAAATTCGATTTTAAATATCATTACCCTTGCCCGAGAGAATGCCCGAAGTGTTCAGGAACATATTCCGAAAGATTTATGGCAGTGTTTAAATGAGTATTATCACACGGTGAAGGATGAAAAACTGCTTTGGTACGTTCAAAAAGATGACCCAATTACTGCTTTGGATATTCTAATTAAGCAAGTTATGCTTTACCACGGTACGGCCGATAGTGCAATGGAGCGTGGAGAAAGCCGTAGCTTTATGAAAATTGGTAAGCATCTGGAAAGAAGCATTCAATCGATAGATATTTTGGATATTAAATTTAGTTCCATTAGCACCAATCCAGATTTACTTACGGATATCGCCTACTGGAAACACTTGCTTTTATCGTTGGGAGGGTATGAATTGTATTTAAAAACGTATCGCCAAGGTTTCGACGCCAAAAACATTATCGAATTGGTAATGCTAAACAACGACTTCCCTCGATCGGCACTTTATTCAATGAATAATATAGAACGATATTTCGGGCGATTGAAAAGTGAGAATAATATTGAGCATTACAACAATTCATCTTTTAAAATAGGTCGTTTGCGAAGTATGATTACCTACAGTTCCGTAAATACAATGGGTGAAGAAGAGTTGCATAATTATTTAACGCAAATTAGGGCCGAACTTTTTGGCATCGGAAGCTCGTTAAACGAATATTATTTTGCAAATTCATAGTAAATTAATCATCCCGATTAGTCCAATTACAAATAGAATTAACAAAAGCATTTATGCCAATTTTTAAAATTAAGCACATTACCAATTATAAATACGAATTGCCTGTTCGGGATAGTGCAAATCAGATAATTTTATTCCCGATTAAGGATGACTTTCAAAAAGTGGTAAAACATGACTTGAACATCTCTGGAAGTCCGGAAATAGAAATTTTTATCGATTATTATGGAAATGAGGTTGGAACTTTCACCCAAAACGAGCCTCATACCCAATTAAAAATATTTTCAAAAGTAAGTGTAGAAACTTTTCCTAAGCCGTTGCCACAAGATGATATGTTTAGCAGTGAACAATGGAACGGATTGGATGCAATTAAATTTGAAGTGCCTTATATAGATTACCTGCGTCAAGAAAGTTTTGATGGGATTGTTCAATTAAAGGAAACCGCCTTAAGCATTCGAGGTGAGGAAGATACACCTTACCAAACAGCAATAAAATATTGTGCCCATGTATTTCAGAATTACGAATATATAAAAGGAATTACCGCTGTAGATACCACAATCGAGGAAATAATGAAACTAAAGGCTGGTGTTTGTCAGGATTTTGCCCATGTTTTAACGGCTATGCTGCGCTTAACAGGCATTCCCGCTCGTTATGTAAGTGGTTATATTTGTCCTAATCGGGATGGAATGCGTGGAGAAGGTGCTACACATGCTTGGGCAGAAGCTTACTTACCAGAATATGGCTGGCTGGGTTTAGATCCTACAAATAATTGCATCGCTAATGAAAATCATGTGCGTTTAGCTGTTGGTAGAAACTTTACCGATTGCTCGCCAGTAAAAGGCGTTTATAAAGGTGGTTTTGAGCACATTATGGAAGTAAATGTTTCCGTAGGTTATAATGATGAGGATTTTAACGATAATGAAAATTATTTCCAGCTGAAAGAAATAAACTATTCAAAACCTTCGGCAACGGTAAGCACAGCCAGAAAACAAAATAGCTATCAGCAATATATGGAGGCGATTCAACAGCAACAACAATAACGAGCAGGATTTGAAGGATTTAAGAATAAAGCATAATCGTTCGTATCAACCAAAACGTTTAAACAATTAACCAATTTAATGATTAAGGCGCCGAGTTTGTCATCCTGACTCAGTGAAGAATCTCCAAGCGATAAAACATAATAGTCAATTAATTAATCAACCAAAATTGGTGGGTCAGGTTTGAGCAGTGCTAATCGGTTCCAGATTCTTCGTGCCTCAGAATGACAGCATTAATATATATTTTTATGAGGAAATTAATCGTTTAAACAATTGACTAATGAACAATTTGCCATTGAACCAATGACTAATGAACTATTGACCAATGAACTAATGACTAATGAACCAATGACCATTGAACTATTGACTAATAAACCAAATATAATGAAATATAAACAGCACTTTTTACCTCTAGCTTTACTTATAGGAGTTTTATCAAGTTGTGCTCAAAACGAAAAACCTGCTTCCGCTGGCCCAATTAAGCCAGAAACGATTAAAGCTCACATTGCAGTTTTAGCAAATGATAGCCTGCAAGGCAGAAGACCCTTTACTACAGGCGAGACTAAAACTGTGAACTATCTGTCTGCACAATTTAAAAAAATGGGTGTCGAACCGGGCAATGGAAATAGCTACGTTCAAAAAGTACCAATGGTCGAAATTACTTCTACCCCATCGGCAACTATGGAAATTACTGGTGGAAAACAAAACATAAGCTTAAAAGCAGTCGAGGATTTTGTTGCCTTTACAAGAAGAGAGCAAGATACCATTCAGCTTAAAAACTCGCCCTTGGTATTTGCGGGTTATGGAGTTGTAGCCCCAGAATACAAATGGAACGATTACAAAGATCTTGATGTTAAAGGGAAAACGGTAATTGTTTTAGTGAACGATCCAGGATTTAAATCAAACGAAAAAGGATTTTTTAGAGGAGATACAATGACTTATTATGGTCGTTGGACATATAAATATGAAGAAGCAGCAAGACAAGGCGCTGCAGGGGTTATTATTGTTCATCAAACTGAGCCGGCGAGTTACGATTGGTCGGTTATAAAAAACAGTAATACCGGAGCAAAGTTATATCTGCAGGAAAAGGATAAGCATAAGTCTAGATGCAAAATTGAAGGCTGGATGACCGAGCAAGCTGCAACAAAGTTATTAGCCAGTGCAGGAATTACAGGAGATATTCGTGCCTATGCCCGCAAGAAAGATTTTAAAGCTGTTTCATTGAACCTGAACGTTAGCTTAAGCCTAAGCAATAAACTGAAGTACGCAACCTCTCAAAATGTAATCGCTAAGATAACAGGAAGCAAGAGACCAAATGAATATATCATCTATTCAGCACATTGGGATCATTTTGGCATCGGCCCGAAAATAAATGGAGATTCTATTTATAATGGCGCTGTGGATAATGCAAGTGGTGTTGCAGCGATGTTAGGAGTTGCGAAAGCATTTAAAGATGCCAAAGAAAAACCAGAACGATCGATCATATTCTTGGCCGTTACAGGCGAAGAGCAAGGATTGTTGGGTTCAGAATATTATGGCTCCAACCCCATTTATCCTTTGAATAAAACAGTGGCTAATTTAAATATGGATGCTTTGGGTTTCTATGGAAAAACAAAAGACGTATCCATTAAAGGAAAAGGCCAGAATGAGGTGGAAGATTATGTAGTTAAGGAATTGGAAAAAAACCAAATGATTGCTGTTGGCGATCAAAGACCAGGTGCTGGAAGTTATTATCGTTCTGATCACTTCAATTTTGCAAAAGTTGGCGTACCAGCCATCGATATCGTAAACGGATTTGAAAGTATTGATAAAGGTGCTGATTATGGCAAAGCACAGAAAAAAGAATACAACGAAAAACATTATCATCAGCCTTCTGATGAATATAGCGATAAAATGAATGTTGATGGCTTTGAACAAATTGCCAACATTTTATTTAAGGTAGGTTTTAAACTGAGCAACGAAACAACTTTTCCCGAATGGAAAAAAGGTTCGGAATTTAAGGCGGTGAGAGATAAATCGATGGGGAAATAATCGTAGATCTGGCTTTGTTAAGGAATACCGTTATTATGCCTACTAGGGATATAAATATCCTTAGCAATTAACCAGTTTCAATGATAATCAATTCCAACAATTAAACAATTTTAGCAATTCCAACACTTAACCGCTTTACCAAATAAACAACTAATTAGCTTCAACATTCTAACAATTTTTCCTAAATTTGCGCCTTTTACAAATAAGAATATGATTAAGAGACAGCAAATTAAAGATTTATTAAAATCGACAGCATTTGACACAGAAGTAACGGTTATGGGATGGGTTAGAACCTTCCGAAATAATCAGTTTATTGCATTAAATGATGGATCTTGCATGGGCAATATCCAAGTTGTATTAGATTTTAATAACTTACCTGAAGAGCTGTTAAAAAGAATAACAACTGGTGCTGCAATTTCTGCGACCGGTAAATTGGTAGAGTCTTTAGGAAAAGGTCAATCAGTTGAGATTAAAGCAACCAGCGTAGAAATATTGGGAGATAGTGATCCTGAAAAGTTTCCTTTACAACCTAAAAAACACAGTTTAGAGTTTTTGCGTGAAATTGCACACTTACGTTTCCGCACCAATACCTTTAATGCAGTTTTTAAAGTTCGTCATGCTTTGGCTTTTGCCATTCATCAGTTTTATAACGAGCGTGGTTTTGTTTATATGCACACGCCGGTAATTACGGCTAGTGATGCTGAAGGTGCAGGCGAGATGTTTAAGGTTACTACTTTAGATTTCGACAACACCCCAAGAACTGCTGATGGAAAAGTAGATTTCTCTGAAGATTTCTTCGCCAGAGCAACTAATTTAACAGTTTCTGGTCAATTAGAAGGAGAATTGGCGGCAATGGCTTTCGGACAGATTTATACATTTGGTCCTACTTTTAGAGCAGAAAATTCAAATACAACTCGTCACCTTGCAGAATTTTGGATGATTGAACCTGAGGTTGCTTTCGCAGATTTAGAAGATAACATGCAACTTGCTGAGGACATGATGAAGTATGTAATTAAATACGCTTTAGATAACTGCAAAGATGAATTAGAGTTTTTAAATACCCGTTTAGCTGAAGAGGACAAACAAAAACCTCAAAACGAGCGCAGTGAATTTACTTTGTTGGAGAAATTGGATTTCTGTTTAACGAATGATTTTGAAAGATTAACCTATACGGAAGCAATCAGAATTTTGAAATCTTCTAAACCTAACCAGAAGAAACAATTTAAATATTTAATTGATGAGTGGGGAGCTGATTTACAAAGCGAGCACGAGCGCTATTTGGTTGAAAAACATTTCAAGAAACCAGTAATCTTAACGGATTATCCTGCAGATATTAAATCTTTCTATATGCGCCAAAACGAACCAGATGCAGAAGGTAGACAAACCGTTGCAGCGATGGATATTTTATTCCCTGGAATTGGCGAAATGATTGGTGGCTCCCAACGTGAAGAACGTTTAGATCGTTTAACCAAACGTATGGAAGAGATGAACATTCCACAAGATGAACTTTGGTGGTATCTGGATACCCGTCGTTTTGGTTCTGCTCCACATGCAGGCTTCGGCCTAGGTTTCGAACGTTTGGTATTGTTCGTTACCGGAATGACGAACATCCGTGATGTAATTGCTTTCCCAAGATTCCCTAAGAACGCTGAATTTTAGTCTAAGGTAAAAGCTTAAAGACTAAAGCAAAAACCTATTTGCATAAAAAATCCGTTTGAGTTAATCAAACGGATTTTTTTGTTTCTAACAACGAATCGTCTTTTCGACTGGAATGAAACGAAATGGAGAAATCTTGAAACATAAATTATTCTTTCTCTTTAAACAAACCTCGCAGGTTTTAAAAACCTGCGAGGTTTAATGCTATAGACTAATGACTTTCATCATGCATGGTATCGCTATATGGATTTGCATGCGCATAATCAATTGCCGAAACTTTATAATCTGTTGGTGCAAAGCTTTTCGAACTGCTTAACGCCATGCCCAATTCGAAGCGGGTTGGATAAGGTGTTTGCAACAAACTTCCTGCCGGGATGTATGGGAAACTCTCCAAATAGGTTTGCATTACACTTGGGCTCACCCTTCTATTAATATATGCTCTGCTTAATTGTGTCGTTTCTCTCAAGCCTGCGGCGCCTAAAAGTTCTACGGCACTGGCAACAGTCAAGTTGTGGAAGTTTTTTACACGAACCGTTTTATCTTCAACAACCAAACCTTTCATTAAACTCTGATCTTGCGTAGCAACGCCTGTTGGGCAGGTATTGCTGTTACATTCTAGCGCTTGAATGCAACCTAAAGCGAACATCATCCCACGAGCTGCATTACACATATCCGCCCCAAGCGAAATATTTTTAACCAAATCAAAACCTGTAGCCACTTTACCGGAAGCGATAATTTTAATGTGTTTTTTAAGATCGAAGCCATTTAAAACATCATAAACGAAAGCCACTCCTTCACGCAATGGCATCCCTACAGAATTTGAAAATTCTTGTGGCGCAGCCCCTGTACCGCCTTCACCCCCATCTACCGTGATAAAATCTGGATAAATTCCCGTTTCAATCATCGCTTTACAAATGGCATAAAATTCGCTTTTACGCCCAATACAAAGTTTAAAGCCTACAGGTTTGCCATCAGATAAATCTCTAAGTTGTTTTACAAATTCCAACAAACCAATTGGTGAGTTGAAAGCAGAATGTGCCGGTGGAGACAAAACATCTTTACCTTCGGGCACCAAACGAATGCGGGCAACTTCTGAGGTTACTTTCTTTGCAGGCAACATCCCTCCATGCCCTGGTTTTGCTCCTTGAGAAAGTTTAATTTCAATCATTTTTACTTGATCTGTTTTTGCTCTTTCTGCATAAGCTTCGTAATTAAATGTTCCATCAGCATTACGACAACCAAAATATCCTGTACCAATTTGCCAAATTAAATCGCCTCCAGGCTGACGGTGGTAATCGCTTATTCCGCCCTCGCCAGTATTGTGTGCAAAGTTGCCCATTTTAGCGCCACCGTTTAAAGCCAAAATTGCATTCTGACTTAATGATCCAAAACTCATTGCCGAGATATTGTAAATACTTGCTGAATAGGGTTTTTTACAATCTGGTCCGCCAACTAAAACCCGTGGATCTAAATTTAATTCGTGATGGGAAATAGCCGCAATACTATGGCTTAACCATTCGTATCCGTTTTCGTAAACATTTAGCTGCGTTCCAAATGGAATGGTATCGTTATCTTTTTTGGCCCGTTGATAGATCAATGAACGGTTTAAACGATTATATGGCGTTCCGTTGGTATCACTTTCTACAAAATATTGATAAACTTTTGGGCGGAGTTCTTCCATGAAATACCTCAATCGACCGAAAACAGGGTAATTCCTTACAATACTATGTTTCGGCTGATATAAATCGTAAATGCCAAGAATTACAAATGGACCAGTAAACAAGAATGTCCACCATAAAAAAGGGTGATATAACCCTAGCATGATGGTAAGGGCTATTAAAAATGCGGCCATCGCGACGAAAGCTTTTCTCATAATTATAGATTAGCGTATATTTTGTTAATGCAAAGATTAGGATTATTAAACAACTGACACTATAATTTTGTTATTTTTACATATGCTTATTAAGATTTATCCTGAGAACCCGAACGAGAAAGCCATTGAGCAAGTTGTAGAAGTACTTAAAAAAGGTGGCTTAATTATCTATCCAACAGATACAATTTATGGTTTGGGCTGTGACATTACCAACCCAAAAGCAATAGAGAAAATTTGCCGAATTCGCGGAATAAAACCCGAGAAAGCCAATTTTTCTTTCATCTGCCACGATTTAAAGCACATTTCTGATTATATAAAACCTATTGATAATACGACTTTTAGAGTCTTAAAAAAGGCACTCCCTGGCCCTTTTACTTTTATTTTCAATGCAAACAATAACGTTCCCAAACTTTTAAGTTCGAATAAAAAGACAGTCGGTATTCGTGTTCCTGATAATAATATTGCAAGATGCATTGTTAAAGAATTAGGAAATCCAATTTTATCTACCTCGATAAAAGATGATGATGAGCTGATCGAATATTCTACTGATCCGGAATTGATTCACGAAAAATACGAAAATTTGGTAGACTTAGTGATTGATGGTGGTTATGGAGATAATGATGCATCGACCGTAATTGATTGTACCAATGGAGATTTTGAAATTATCCGTGAGGGAAAAGGAAATATTGAAGATTTTTTATAGATATCAATGAATACTAGAGCTTTCTAAGCAACTCCCAATTAATTTTATCAACATTGAGTTAAAATAAGTTAGAAATATATAAATTTATAGCGCTAACATTTATTACGTAATCATTTCCGCCAAGCAAGCTCCCTATTTAATATCTTTTTAATATTTAATTAATATTAGACACCTATTTTCGTATCCTAATCATCCCATATGGCAAAACAATTACTCCAATAAGGCTGTGATCCAGCAAAAATCGTTTGCCGTGCAAATTGATTCTCAAAATATTCCTGTTTAAAGATCATTTATCCCTAAATCGGAATAAAATGGCTATGAATATTCAAATCGTCCAACAATCATCCTTATTATCTTTTATGTTAAAATTCTACTTTTTCCGATTAATATCTTAATCGAAATCTTTTTAAACGCTTTATCGCATTTTCCGCCGATCACAATTAACAAATAAGATTATAAATCCATTTATATCCCTGTAAATTTATATGAAAAAACTTTTACTACTATCTCTATTATTTACCCTCTATTTCTCAGGAAAAACTTTAGCACAAATTGCTACTTGGGATTTTACTGGGCAAACAACGCTTCCTACGTCTACAGCCACATCTTCAGATCCTGGCTTGGCAAGCGTTCCAGTTTTAACACGTGGCGCTGGCGCTGTAGCAAGTGCCGGAAATAACTCATTTAGAACGGTTGGTTTTCAAAATAACGGAATTTCCATAGCAAATACAGATTATTTTCAGGTTACGCTAACCGCATCTGCAGGAAATAAAATATCCCTTTCTTCTTTAGATGCACTTTTTGCAGGAACGGCGACCTATTACGCTACTACTGGCGTAAGTTCTCAGTATGCATATAGTTTAGATGGGACCACTTTTACATTGATAGGTGCTCCAACAGCAATAACGAGCACAACAGTGGCACCAAATGCATCTCCAACAGTTAGCTTATCTGGTATTTCTGCATTACAAAATGTTGCAGCCGGAACAACAATTACAATTCGTTATTATGCTAGTGGACAAACAGCTACCGGTGGATGGGGATTTAACTCTCCAGCAACAGGGAGAATAGGTTTTAGTATTGGAGGTTCTGTAGCCACATCAGGTACAGTAGATATCACGCCACCAACAAATGCAACTGGTTACCCTAAAACGGCTTCAATAACAAGTACAACTGTTAACTTAATCAGTAATATTAATGAAGCAGGAAACACTTACTACATTATAATTCCAGCAACTGGAACTGCACCAACCACTTCAGCACAAATTAAAGCAGGAAGAGATGGGAATAATGCAGCAGCATTTAAATTTGGAACGATTGCTAATTTGGCGAATACTGATGCAACCGCAACCATTTCGGGATTAACACTTTCTACGGCATATAAAATATACGCTGTATCAGAAGATCTTGCAACAACACCCAATTTACAAACTGTCTTTACCACATTAAATTTTTCTACACTTGGCTCAGCTGATATAACGCCTCCTGTAACCGCAGCCACTTATCCCAAAGCAAGTAATGCTACGCTAAACTCCATAAATTTTACCAATAATATTAACGAAGCGGGAACAACTTATTATGTATTATTGCCATCTGGCTCGACAGCGCCAACACCAGCTCAAGTTAAAGCAGGTTTCGATGCGACTGGAGTTGCTGCACCAAAGGCAGGCTCTTTAACCAATGTTGCAAATGCAGATGCAACTGCAACCATCAGTGGGTTAACATCTGGTACAACTTATACTTTATATATCATAGCGCAAGACAATACGGGAAATTTACAAACTGCTGTTGCAAACTTAGATGTAACAACGGCTAACCCGCCTTTGGTAAGTGCGCCGATAATTATCAGTCAATATTACGAAGGTACTTCGGTTAATAAATGGATTGAATTAACCAACTTAAGTAATGCGCCTATAAATACAGCTTCACCCCAATTAAAGTTGGCTTTATATAATATCTCTGGCGATGCCGGAAACATCAACATTACTGGAGCACCATCTCAAATTGTGAACCTAAACTTCACCATCCCGGCTAGGGGAAGTGTTTTATTAGGAAACACAGGCAATAGCAACTCAGAAGTTCCTTATTTAACTACGGCAAGTGCGGTACTGAACAGCAATACCGTGATTAACTTTAATGGAAATGATGGCGTGGCGCTTCTTGATGCCAATAACAATATTATTGATGCATTTGGCCAAGGCGTAAACGCAAAAGACGTTTCTTATGTAAGGAGTTTAAATGTAACGGCGCCAAGTCCAACTTATATTGATGACGATTGGACCAGAACTATACTTGCAACAGTACAGAATGCCATTGATGATGATGATGTAAATAGATTAGGTGTTCATTTTCCACCCAATTTACCAGTTTGTGCTGCACCATCAAGTCCGGCAACTGCATTGGTTTTTAGTAGTGTTACCACAAATAGTATCTCGGCTAGTTTCACTAAATCTGCTGATGCCAATGAATATTTAATCATTAGAAGTTTGAATACAACCTTAACTGCACTACCAATTGATGGTACGGTTTATAGTGTTGGCTCTGCTTTTGGTGGCGGGATTGTAGCCAATAGAATTGTAACCAATACTTTTACGGATAATGCACTTGCCGATGCAACCAGCTACAGCTATTTCATTATTCCATTAAATAATATTTCTTGTACTGGTGGACCGAAATATTTAACCACCAATATTTTAACGGCTCGTCAGGCTACAAAAGCATTGTTACCATGCGCAATATCAACTGCACAACCCACAAGTTTTACGGTAACATCATCAAACTACAATTTTATTCAGGGTTCTTTTACGCCTTCAAGTAGCGCTGATGAATATTTGGTGGTAATGAGTACAACTAATACTTTATCTTCTGCTCCGGTAAATCAGACAACTTACTCTGTTGGCGATCAATTGGGTGGTGGAATTGTGGTTAAAAGAGGAACAGGAAATACGTTTATTAGAAACGGACTGAGCCAGAATACCAATTACTACTTCTTTATTTATTCGATCAATAGTGCTTGCAGTGGTGGCCCATTATATTTAACCACTCAACCGCTTTTAGGAAATCTAAAAACAGGCATTCTAGATGTAAATAAATTAAATTTCTATTATGGAAATCTACACAGTCACAGTAGTTATTCTGATGGAAACAAAGATGATTTGACTAAGAAACCAGAGGATGATTATGCCTTTGCGAAAAATTCGATGAATCTAGATTTCTTGGGTATATCAGAACACAACCATACGCAAGCCGGAATGTCTTTAGCCAGCTGGCAACCGGGTATCGATGCAGCTAAAAAAGCAACGACTTCAACTTTTGTTGCTATGCATGGAATGGAATGGGGCGTAATTAGTGGTGGCGGACACGTAATTGTTTATGGTATAGATTCTTTAATTGGATGGGAATCTGGAGAAAACCAGATTTATGTTCCTAAAAGTGTTTACACAGGTACTACAGGTCTATTTAGAATTATCAACAGACATGGTTTAAATGCCGTAGCAACTTTAGCACACCCAAATACAACAGATTATAACAATATTTCTGCAACCTATGATTTAAGTGCAGATAGCGCAATTGTTGGAACTGCATTAGAAAGTGGGCCCGCATTTTCAACAAATGTGACCTACTCAGATCCGGCAAGCTCTATGAGTTATTTAAGTTATTACAATCGCATGTTGGCTAGAGGTTATCACCTTGGTGCGAGTATTGATCACGATAACCACAATTTAACTTTCGGAAGGCATACCCGAGCAAGATTAGTGGTTCTCGCTCCTGCCCTAACGGAAAATGATTTGCTCGATGCCATTAAAAAGATGCGCTTCTATGCCTCGCAGGATTCAGCAGCTAAAATCGTTTTCACTATAAATAAGCAACCTGTTGGAAGTATTTTTAAAACAGCTGGTGCGCCAATAATAGAGGTAAATTCTATTACCACAAGCCCGGTAACCAGTATTAAGATTTTATACGGAACGCCCGGAAGTGGCACAAATCCAGTAGAATTAACCGCTGGAGCTTCAACAAGTTTAACTTATACAGATAACGCATTGACTAATTTAGCAACAGGTTATTATTATGCAGATATTGTAGAAGCCGATGGAAGCAGGATCATAACTTCTCCAATTTGGTACACCCGTGATGATGCAGTGGTAAAAAAAGCGCAGAACATTACTTTCGCTTCAACGAGAACGGCAACTTATGGAGACGCTGATTTGCCTGCAGGCGCAACAAGCGATAATACCAACATCAATATTACCTATACCAGTAGCGATACCAATGTCGCAACGATTAGCAATACAGATATTCACATTGTAAAAGTAGGTACAGTAACCATCACCGCTAATCAGCCAGGCGATACATTCTATAATCCAGCGGTAGCCAAACAACAGGTTTTAACCATTAACCCTAAAACCATTAATATTACTGCAGATGCGAAAACTAAAATAGAAGGAACGGTTGATCCTCCCCTTACCTATACTTCTACACCTGCCTTAATAGGTACCGATACTTTTAGCGGTGCATTGGTTCGAGTAGCAGGAGAAACTGGTGGCGATTATGCAATTAATCAAGGTACTTTGGCCATCAATGCCAATTATGCAATTAATTACAGATCAGCTAATTTTCACATCACACCTAAACCTGTTGCAAGTATTGCTGGCAACACCGCCATATGTATTAATAGCACATCGCCAACAATTACATTTACGGGTACCAAGGGAACTGCTCCATATACATTTACCTACAATATCAACGGTGGGACAAGCAGAACCGTTTCAACTACGGGAACAAACACAACGGCTACCGTTTCAGCATCAACAAATGTGGTCGGTAATTATGTTTATAATCTGGTAAGCGTAGCTGATGTGAATACGAGTCAAGCTCAAACAGGAACCGCAACGGTCATTATTAATCCACTTCCAGTTGTTTCAATCAATAGTAATAAAGGAATTTCTATTTCTAAAGGTGATGCCATTATTTTAACGGCAACGGGAGGCAATCAATACAGCTGGACAGGTAGTGAAATCATCAGCGGACAAACCACTGCTGCAGTAACCATCAGACCAAAGCAAACCGGAAGCTATAAAGTTACGGTGACCAATGCGAGTGGATGTAGCATCGATCAAACCATTAATATCTCGGTAATTGATGATTACAAATTGGATGCAAGCTCAGTAGTTACCCCTAACGGTGATGGAATAAACGACAAATTTATCATCAAAAACATTGATTATTATCCTAACAATACGCTTAAGATTTTTGATAAAGCTGGTCGCGTTTTATATACCAAACATACTTATGCCAACGATTGGGACGGAACAATTAACGGAAGTCCACTTTCTGAAGGAACGTATTATTACATTCTTGATTTGGGAAGCAACTTAGGCAACTTTAAAGGTTTTATTAACATCATTAGAGACTAATTACAAACATGAAAGCAATTATAAAAAACATAAAGCAGATTAGTCGCTTAACCTTCTTATTTGCAACAAGCACATTTATTTTCAACAAAGCCAATGCTCAGATTCTGCCTTTAAATGCGCAATATTTTCAAAATAAGTATTTGGTAAATCCATCTATGGCCGGCGTAAATGAAGGTTTTAACATAAATGGAAGCTTTAGAAAACAGTGGTCCAACATTCCGGGCGCACCAATTACGCAAAGCGTAACTTTAGATCAGCAAGTAAATAAAGTGGGCTGGGGCGTAAATATTTATAATGAAAAATCTGGCGGTTTGCAACGCACCAAAGCCGTTGGAACGTTTGCTTATCACTTACCGTTAAACGGTGAAGATCAGAAACTGAATTTTGGAGTTTCTTTTGGTGCTAGTCAAGATAAATTAGATTTAAGTAGTGTTAGGAATATCGACTTTAACGACCCTTCAATTGCTCGTTTTAACGATAGAGGGTATTATTTAGATGGAGATTTTGGAGTTTCTTATACTTCCAATGGATTAAATGTTGAAGGTGCAGTGCCAAATATGCGATCGGTATTTAGAAATGATGATTTAAGCTTTGCTGATAAACCTACATTTTATTCGGCCATCAGTTATAAATTTACCTTGGGAACGGGTTTAAATGGAATTACTTTAGAACCCAAAGGTGTTTTCAGAGGAATAAAAAATTACGATAATTTATGGGATGCTGGTGTTAATGCCAATTTTGCGAACGATAAATTATATGTGATGGCTATGTACCACAATACTGAAAATGCAACGGTTGGCTTCGGAATGAATTATAAATCGACAGTTTACTTTATGGCTTATTACAACACCGCAACTTCGGCAATCAGTGGATATACAGATGGCGATTTTGAAATCAATGTGAGAGTGAATATTGGTAAGAAACCATAAGTAAATCAATTAATAATTCTGAATTTGATTCAGAATCTTATCGCCACAGATTCGCAGATTTAAAAATCTGAGAATTTGTGGCTTTTTTGAACCCCTATCCGCCTATCGGCACCTTTCCCCTGAAAGGGAAAGGACGCGTAATAAACAGTTATCGCACCCTGCTATCCGGCATAGGAAATGATGGAAGGAGAAGCAGTTGAAACCTGTACCCGAACTTTAATAATCCGAATGACCAAAACAGCACCTTTATTCATAGAGTAGCTCCCTCTCCTTTGGGGAGGGTTGGGGTGGGGCTTTCAAGCCTTGATCTATTCATTAGTGTTCGCTGTTTTTAATTGTATTCATGAGCTCGCAGAAATGCTCGGTTTTTGTTTCTTTTCTATCAAGAGAAAAGAAAGGGCCCCTCGGCGGCGGTGAGCCGAGGAAAGCCAGAGCAGAGAAACCCCTATCCGCCTATCGGCACCTTTCCCCTGAAATGGAAAGGAAGCGTAATAAAGAGTTAACGCCATTAGTCATTCGCCTTATAATCATCATGCAACAGGGCATAGGAAAAGATGGGAGCAAATGAAATAATTTATTAAATAGGATATTGCTACAGCTCTCTCAGCCAAAACAGGCCACAACAAACCAAATAATAATCCTTATTTTTACACCAATGGCAAAAATCATCAACCTAGAAGTCTTCAAGCGTTTCTTCAAATCAGGGCAAGTCGGTGGGTTTATTCTCTTAACCTGTGTTGTCATTTCTCTAATCATCGCAAATACAGCCTCTAAAGATAGCTTCGCCAATTTTCTTGAAATCAAACTCGGTTTCGGCCCCATTAATTACAGCATTTTGGCATGGATAAACGACGGACTTATGGCCATTTTCTTTTTATTGGTCGGTTTAGAAATCAAAAGGGAATTAATCGAAGGTGAATTGTCATCAGTTAAAAGTGCAGCACTACCTGTAATTGCTGCGCTTGGAGGAATGCTTGTTCCAGCAGTAATCTATTTTCTATTTAACAAAGGAGCAACTTCAGCTTCTGGATGGGGAATCCCAATGGCAACAGATATAGCATTTGCCTTAGCCATCATTGCCTTGCTCGGAAAAAGCGTGCCGACAAGCTTAAAAATATTTCTAGCAGCTTTGGCTATTGTGGATGATTTAGGCGCAATATTGGTTATCGCAATTTTTTACACCAACCAAATTCATTTTGAATACTTGGCGATGGCTGGAGGAATACTGATTTTACTTGGCTTAATGAATTATTTCGGAGTGAAAAACTTGGTTTTCTATTTGATTCCAGGAATATTCCTGTGGTATTTCATCCATCATTCTGGTATTCACGCCACAATTGCAGGTGTGCTTTTAGCTTTTACAATTCCGACTAATGAAACGGATGTTTTATCGCCATTAGAAAAACTAGAGCACTTTTTAACTGTTCCAGTTAATTATTTAATTATGCCGATTTTCGCATTAGCCAATACCAATATTACCTTTCAGAAAGAAATGATTTCAGGTTTAATATCACCTTTGGGGTTGGGAATAATTGTTGGATTATTTGTAGGCAAAACCATTGGTGTAACTTTTTTTAGCTGGGTTGCCGTTAAATTAAAATGGGCAGATTTGCCGACGGGTGCAGGCTGGAAGCATGTTTTAGGATTGGGTATGTTAGCCGGAATTGGTTTTACAATGTCGATATTTATTGCGCTACTTTCCTTTAGTGATGCGCTTCATATTTCTGAAGCGAAGTTTGCTATTTTAACGGCATCAATTTTATCTGGATTGGTTGGTTTCATCTTTTTGAAATCCCTTAAATCTAAAGATTAAGCGATATACGTCACAGTTTTTATAGAATTTTTATTTAAATGATAAAGGCAACTAGATATATACTAATCTAAATCTCCAAAAACATCATCCAATTCCAGTTCAAATCCTGGTAAAACAGTAGAAGTAATTTTCTCGCTAAGTGTAAATATTTTGGAAGGCTGAAACTTGCCTGAATCGTTAAGCGTATAAATGAGGATACTTTGATCACTTTGGCTTACAACCCAATATTCTTTAACCCCAAACTCTTCATAAACCTGATATTTGTTTAGCAATTCCATTTTGGTATTGCCTGGAGAAAGAATCTCAACAACTAGATCTGGAGCACCAATACAGCCACGATCATCTAATTTGCTTTTATCGCAGATTACGCAAATATCTGGTTGGAGAACTGTAAAAACATCTTGATCTGCTTTGCTTTTTTTCGGAAAACGAACATCGAATGGAGCTGAGTAAACTTTACAAATCTTTCTATCCAAAAAATTAACAAGTGGCTTAAATATATTTCTAGAAATTTCTTGATGAACTCTTGAGGGTGCCGGACTCATCTTAAAGATTTTACCTTTAATAAGTTCCACCCTATCCTCGAATAGCCAATTCAGGTAATTTGCATAGCTGTAAGTTAAAGACGCATCGATATCCTCAAATTGCATAACTGGCCCGTCATGTAAATTGGTTGAATATGGAACTGGCTCTGACATAAACCAAATATACTAAATTTTATAGCATTAAGTAAGTCTTTATGATGGATTTTATTGAAACTTGATTCCAAAAAAAGAACTCAAAAAAGATTTAAAAGGATATTTTAAGATTGATTTATACTTCGAAATAACGAAAATCTGATTAATCTAAATCTCCAAAAACATCATCTAATTCCAGTTCAAATCCTGGTAAAACAGTAGAAGAAATTTTCTCGCTAAGTGTAAATATTTTGGAAGGTTGAAATTTGCCTAAATCATTAAGCGTATAAATAAGAATACTTTGGTCGCTTTGGCTTACTACCCAATATTCTTTAACCTCAAACTCTTCATAAACCTGATATTTGTTTAGCAATTCCATTTTGGTATTGCCCGGAGAAAGGATTTCAACAATTAGATCTGGAGCACCAATACAGCCGCGATCGTCTAGTTTGGCTTTATCGCAGATTACGCAAATATCTGGTTGGAGAACTGTAAAAATATCTTGATCTGCTTTACTTTTTTTAGGAAAACGAACATCAAATGGAGCATTGTAAACCTCGCAGGATTTGCCTTTTAAAAAATTAACGAGTGGATTGGTAATTTTGATAGAAATTTTCTGATGCACTCTTGAGGGCGCAGGACTCATCTTAAAGATTTTGCCTTTTATAAGTTCAACCCTATCTTCGAAAAGCCAATTCAAATAATTTGCATAGCTGTAAGTTAAAGACACATCGATATCCTCAAATTGCATAACGGGCCCGTCATGTAAATTGGTTGGATATGGAATTGGCTCTGACATAACCCAAATATACTAACTTTTATAGTAATACAAAGCCGTAGCTTCTCAGCAAATTCCTGTGTTAAGTTTTAATTTTATAGAAATTTTTTCCATTAAGACTCCGAATAAAACCAGAGTACGACCGATTTAGAAGAACTAAAACTTCATCTTTTGAATTCTAACTGCATTTAAAATAGCTAAAAGCGCTACGCCAACATCCGCAAAAACAGCTTCCCACATGGTTGCAATACCACCAGCACCCAATATTAAAACCAACGCCTTAACAGCAAAAGCCAAAACAATATTCTGAATCACTACATTCTTTGTAGCCTTACCAATTTTAATTGCAGTCGCTATTTTTGAAGGTTGATCGGTTTGAATAACTACATCGGCTGTTTCAATTGCGGCATCGCTCCCCATGGCGCCCATTGCAATTCCAATATCGCTAATAGCCAAAACCGGAGTATCGTTTATGCCATCACCAACAAAAGCAACCACTTTAGTTTTATCTTTTTTAATCTCCTCAAGCTTTGCTACTTTATCTTCTGGCAATAAATCACCATAATAAGAGTCGATTCCTAAAACTCCTGCAACTTTTTTAACAATCGAAGTTTTATCGCCGCTCAGCATTACCACCTGCTTTACGCCACTTGCATGGAGTTGTTTAATTGCCTCAGCAGAATCTTCTTTAATTTCATCAGCAATTAAAACGTAACCAGCATACTTACCGTCAAGCGCTACAACAACAATGCTTTCCTCAATATCTTTTATTTTAGCATCGAACTCAATTTTGAATTTCTCCAAAAGCTTAACATTTCCGGCAAGAACTTCTTTACCATTAACCGTCCCCTTTAATCCCATTCCCGAAATTTCTTCGATATTTTCTGCAGGATGGATTTCCTTATCCCCTGCATATTCTACAATAGCTTTAGCAATTGGATGGGTAGATTTTGCTTCAATTGCCGTTAAAAAGTTTATAAATTCTTTCTCATCAAGATTGCTTTCCACTTGCTGAACTTTGAAAACGCCTTTAGTAAGCGTTCCCGTTTTATCCATTACCACGGTATTCAGTTTGGTAATCAAATCTAAAAAGTTAGATCCTTTGAATAAGATTCCATTTGCAGATGCAGCACCAATACCGCCGAAATAACCTAAAGGAATGGAAATAACCAAAGCGCAAGGACAGGAAATAACCAAAAAAACCAGCGAACGGTAAAGCCAGGTCTGAAAATTATAGTCGCTTCCTAAAATTAGGATCGGAATGGTTACTAAGCCCAAGGCCAAAAAGAAAACAATTGGGGTATAAATCTTCGCAAACTTGCGGATAAATAATTCTGTTTTTGCTTTACGTGTGGTTGCATTTTGAACCATTTCCAGAATGCGTGATAGAGCACTATCTGCAAAAGCTTTGGTTACTTTTATTTCGATTACCTTATCTAAATTCAGCATTCCTGCCAAAACGGTTTCGCCTTTATTAATGGTTTTAGGCTTACTTTCTCCAGTTAATGCCGCCGTGTTGAAACTACTTTTATCAGAAATTAATTCGCCATCTAAAGGGATTTTTTCTCCTGCTTTAATTTGAATGGCTTCCCCAATCTCAACAGTTTCGGGTTTTACAGTTTCGTATTTCCCATTGCGAAAAACATTGGCTATATCTGCTCTAACATCAAGCAAAGCTTTAATATTTCGTTTCGCTCTATTCACCGCTACCATTTGGAAAAGCTCACCAATGGTATAAAAAAGCATTACAGTAACCCCTTCTGGATATTGTTGAATGCAAAAAGCGCCGATTGTGGCTATTGACATTAAAGAAAACTCTGTAAAAAAATCTTTTGCTTTAAACGTTTCCCAAACCTCTTGCAAAACAGGAATACCAACTGGCAAATAAGCAATTATATACCAATATGGACGAACTAAGGCAAATGCTTCAATTTTAAAAATGTTATCGAAAGCGATGCCAATAAGTAACATTACAAAAGTAACCAGAGCAGGCAAATAAGTTTTAAACGCAGATGGATCACCACCATGATCGTGATCATGCTCCTCCCCTTCTTCATGGCTATGCGAATGGTTATGCTCTTGTTTTTCCGCAGAATGTTTTTTACTACTGCAACAGCTATCTTCTTTATCGTGGGTATGACTCATTTAATTATTATTATTTATTGAAAAGCAACAACAGTTTCTCTTCGGTTTCTTTGTTCCCGCCATTGTTACAAATCCTCAGCCAAAAAAAAATTGGCTTCCGGGTTTTCCACTTTGTCGGGTTTAGGTGGCACAAATAGTAGTAATATCAAAAGTTAATAAACCCGATTGCAGCGAAAACCAAAAGCCCTTTCTGCTTTTGTTGTAGCAAAAAGGCCCAAAGGAGTGCCGTTAGTACGAGACTTCAAATCTTATGAAATACTGAACGTTAATTTTCAAATGATGTAAACCTAAACATACATATTTTCAAAATTAATGCTTTATTCTGAATCATTCTTAATAATCAAAATTTTTACAGCAACACAATAAATAATGTTAAAAAATGTTAATAGTGTATAAGATTTAAAAATCATGAAGTCTATTAAAACCCTATTCTCGCCTGCTGAATTTATTAGAAGGCTTGGCTTAGCAAAAATTTACTACTGGTTCTATAAGTAATATTTCTAATATATTGTTTCAGTATTAATTAGTATTTCATAAATTTCGCTATTAAAACTAACTTATTAAGCGAATGAAATACCAAAATTTGAAAAGCTATTTTGCTGCACTCGGTCTTGTTGCCGTAGGCTTTTCAGCAAATGCACAAGTGCCAAAAAAATTCATCGATCCATCAAACATGGATCAATCTGTAAAACCTGGCGATGATTTCTACCAATATGCCAGTGGAAATTGGATAAAAAACAATCCTGTTCCTGCAAAAGAAACCCGTTGGGGAAGTTTTAACGAGTTGCGAGACTTTAATATTAATGCTGTAAAAACATTAGTAGAAGATGCGGCTGCTGATAAATCTGCACCTGCTGGTTCTGTAAAACGTAGAGTTGGCGATTTTTTCGCAGCTGGTATGGATACAGTAACCATCGAAAAATTGGGCTACACGCCTATTAAACCAGATTTAGAAAAAGTTAAACAAATTAAAGATATTCAGGGCGTTTTAGATCATGTTGCCTACATGCGGGTTAACGGCATTGGTGGGGCTATGTTTGGCATTGGTATTGGCCAAGATCGCAAGAATGTAAATAAATACATGGTTAATATTGGCCAAGGTGGTACAACTTTGCCCGATCGTGATTATTATTTAAAAGACGATACACGTAGTGTTAAAATCCGCGAGGCTTATAATACTTACATGACTACCTTGTTTTCTTTAACAGGAAGTACACCAGAAGTGGCTAAACAAAAAGCTGAAACAGTTTTTAAAATTGAAAAAGCGCTTGCTGAAGCTCAAATGAGCCGTTTGGAAATGCGTGATCCTTATTCTACATACAATAAACTTACCGTTGCCGAATTAAACGCAAAAACTCCAGATATTAATTGGGCAACTTATTTACCTAAATTCAAAATTAAAGGTCAGGATACTTTGCTAGTTTCATCACCTAAATTTATGACGAGTTTAGATGGGATGCTGAAATCGGTTTCTGTAGCGGATTGGAAAACGTACTTAGAATGGAACATTTTAAAAGGTTCTGCCGGAAGTTTAAGTTCTCCTTTTGTTAAGGCAAGTTTCGCTTTTCAACAAGCACAAACCGGACAAAAAATTCAAACTCCACGTTGGCAACGGATGTCATCTTTAACTGATGGCACTATTGGCGAATTATTGGGCCAATTATATGTTGCTAAATATTTTAAACCTGAGGCCAAAGCCCGTATGGATGCAATGATTGTAAACCTGCGTAAAGCCTTTGAAATTAGAATTAATGGTTTGGAATGGATGAGCGCCGAGACTAAGAAAAAGGCACTAGAAAAACTTGCTGCTTTTAAATCTAAAGTGGGTTATACCACTAAATGGGAAACTTACACAGGTTTAGAAATCAATAGAAACACCTATTTTCAAAACTTACGCAATGCTAGTGTTTGGGGATACAATGAAAATGTAACTAGATTAGGGAAACCTGTAGATCGCAATCGTTTCGGCATGACGCCACCAACAGTTAATGCATCTTACAGTCCTACAATGAACGATATTACTTTCCCAGCAGGAATTTTACAGTTTCCTTTCTTCGATCCAAATGCAGATGACGCTGTAAATTATGGTGGAATTGGTGCTGTAATTGGACATGAAATGAGCCACGGTTTTGATGATAGCGGCAGCCAATACGATGCTGCCGGTAACTTAAAAAACTGGTGGACTGCAGAAGACAAAGCAAAATTTGATGCTAAAACAAAAGCTTTGGGCGAACAATTTGATTCATACACCGTTTTGGATACCGTTCATGTTATTGGTAAATTAACCATGGGCGAAAACATTGGCGATTTAGGCGGTTTAAATGCTGCTTATACTGCTTTTAAAATGACCAAAGAAGGCCAAAGCAACGATAAAATTGATGGTTTTACGCCAGATCAACGTTTCTTTTTATCATGGGCACAAGTTTGGAGAGGTAATATTTTACCAGAAAGTGCTGCTCAATTAATTAAAACCGATCCACATTCTCCTGGTCCGTACCGCACAATTGGTGCACCGGTTAATATGGATGCTTGGTATAATGCCTTTGATGTTAAGCCTGGCGACAAATTGTATAAAAAGCCAGAAGACAGAATAAGAATGTGGTAACTCCTATTACCATCAGTAAATTCATCCCGAGAGGAATATCAAACCTATATTGCAAACGCCCCGATTATTTGGGGCGTTTTTTTATGCCAAAATATTCAGGTTCTTATTTATCATTATATCTTTGAAAAATATAAACATTACTTAATGAAAAGTACGATCAAAAAAATATTCATTTTCAGTTTAACTTTTTTATCCTATGCATCATTTGCACAAAATAAAATGGAAAGCATTGATGAGTTGATTAATAAAACCGATCCGGCATGGCCGATTGTAAAAAAGTGGGTAGATTCTGCCAAAAACAAAGTTGAAGTTTTAGAATTAGATTCTGCAAAAGCCAAAGACGCCCTCTATAATGCACAAGTGAGCACCTATTCTACTTTAGGCGCAGTGATTTACAACACTGGCGGAATAATGGTTGATAATGGTTGGATCAGGATCTTAGGATCAGGGAGTGCCAGATTGAACAGAAATGTAGCAGAATGGAACAAAGGGAAAACCATTACCGAATATGGCGATAAGCCAGGTTATCTTTTAGTTGCAGATGATGCTGTTGGAGGTTTTTTCGCCATTAATTACGGTGCTTTAGGGAAAGATTTAAAGAATGTTTACTACTTGGCACCCAATAGTTTAAATTGGGAATCGTTAGGCGCAGGTTATGGCGAGTTTATTTTATTCTGCTTTGATAGTGACCTTTCTACTTTTTACAAAGGTTTAAGATGGGGGAGCTGGAACCAGTTTATAGCAAACTTAGATGGAAATAAATCTTACAGTTTCCGCCCTTATTTATGGGCTAAAGAAGGAACAGACATTGAAAAATGCACTAGAAAACTGGTAACAGTAGAAGAACTTTTCAAATTTAACATTATGAAGCAAAAAGAATTGCAAGCAAATTCATCAACTGAAAAGAAAGAAGAGAAAAATTAAGTCAATTAAAATTCATAAATCCTATTTGCAAAAAAAAATATCTTTTTTAAAATATAGTCATAGTCCCTATTTTAATTCATCCCCAAAAAAAATATTTAGTATGAAAATTTGGGTTAATAAAGTAAATGAAGGTGATAGAATTATTGCGATTGATAAAAGCATTATTTATAAAGGAAATCCATCTCAGAATGAACTTGATAGTTATGTAATGGATTTAAATTCAGGCAAAATTCCAACGAAAAAGATAAGAGGAATTCCACTAAATTATTTAAAAAGGATTAGTACTCAGAAGGGAAAACCATTTATCAATCTGGAGCTAAATGGAGGCTCTGATTTTTTGGTGATAAAAAATCAAGTTAAAAAAGACGAAATACTTAAGTATTTAAGAGAAAACATTCCAAACTCAGAATATTCCTTGGATAGAGAATCAATAAAAAAGGCAGTAGAAAAACCCATTATTGCTATGGCAGTTATTTGGCTATTTTTTATTTTCTCCTTTATTCTTGCCATAAAAATGGAGAGCGGGGATGAGTATGATGTATCAAATGGTCATTCTATTTTAGGAATAGTTTTTATTTTAGCTCATTTAGGCACAATGAAATTATCAATTTTGTTTGCGATATTATTTTCTGCGACAGTAATTGTATTCCTCAAAAAGAAGAAAAGACCACCGATATTTTATAAATTGGAGAGATCAAAATAAACTTAAACATATTTTGCTTGGATTTTCCTCGGTAATTTGGCCAAAACCATTGCTCTAGAATCCGCTACTCTACTTTTCAATTCCTGATCATTTAACACATCCAAATTTTCGATTTGAATCCATTTGCGTTTAGCCAAATGATAAGCCTGCGCAATTCCATCCCTTGCAGTTAATGCATCAAAATCATCAGGATTACATTTAATAGAAAACCGACTTCCTTCATCAATTGCAATGATGATAAAGATTTTTTCTTCAATCATGAAACACAAATGATCCCATTTCATACCCTCGGTTGTACCAGGCAAACTCAAACAATATTCTCTGAAAGATTCAATATCCATAATAAGCTAAAAGAAGAAAGACTAAAGGTTAAAGCAGAAAGACCAAAGGTAAGAGGCTGGCACTTTATTACCAAAGGTGTTCTTCGATTTTGAAAATCCTATAATCCTCAAAAATCCTGCTGTATATTTGCACCCTGATCCTAAAATCCACAAATCCTAAAAAAAACCTGCTATATCTTTGCTCCTCGATCTTGAAAATCCTATAATACTTTAAAATCCTACTGTATCTTTGCACCCTGATCCTAAAATCTTTTAATCCTAAAAAAATCCTGGTCATGAATATTATTACCCCAACTGCAGATGGTTCGAACACACTTTACAGCGAAACCATTGGCGAACATTATCACAGTAAACACGGCGCTTTACAAGAGAGTAAACACGTTTTTATTGATGCAGGATTAAAATTTTCAAGTGCACAAAAATCAGAAATTTTGATTTTAGAAGTTGGTTTTGGAACCGGATTAAACTTTATTTTAAGCTATGAATATTGCGCAGAAAACAACATCAAACTAAATTATACCAGTATTGAAGCTTTTCCGCTTACTAGAGAAGTTATTGAGCAAACAGGTTATCAAGCCTATGTTCCAGAACAAATATGGACAAGTTTTATTGAAAATTATGATGGCGCATTAAAAGCTGAACAAAATTTATCACCGCTTTGCGAACTTGAGATTCCGCATATTACATTGGCAGAATTTGACACAAGCAAAAAATTTGATCTAATTTATTACGATGCGTTTTCAGTTCAGCATCAACCTGAAATGTGGAGTGATGAAATTATAAGTCACGCTTGTAGTTTTTTAAAACCTGGCGGTGTTTTCGTTACTTACGCCATAACTGGAAAATTAAAAAGAGCCGTTAAAGCAAATGGTTTTACAATTGAGAAATTGCCTGGAGCACCCGGAAAAAGAGAAATGCTAAGAGCTACTAAAGCTGAGGATAAATAATTATTACACAATCCCGACCTCTAATAAAAACCTAGAGCTTTCAATTTTGTTAGTTTTGTATTAACAATTCATATCATGGAAAAAAGAACTTTAGGAAAAACAGATTTAAGTATTGCGCCGGTTGTATTTGGAGGAAATGTTTTTGGCTGGACTATAGATGAGCAAAAATCGTTCGAAATATTAGATCACTTTGTGGAAAGCGGTTTTAACTTTATCGACACTGCTGATGTTTACTCACGTTGGAAACCAGGAAATGAAGGTGGAGAATCGGAAGCAATTATTGGTAACTGGCTTCAAAAACACAATAAGCGCCACGACGTTATTATTGCAACGAAAGTTGGATCTGATATGGGATCAGGTAAATCATTAAAGAAAGATTACATTATAAATGAAGTTGAGCATTCGCTTACTCGCCTAAAAACTGATTATATAGACCTTTATTTTTCTCATTTCGATGATGAGACTACGCCAGTTGAAGAAACTTTAAGCGCTTATGAAACTTTGATTAGAGAAGGAAAAGTACGTTGGATAGGCGCTTCAAACTTCTCTGCAGATCGTTTGAAAGAATCTTTAATCTCCTCAAGTGAACACAACCTTCCACGTTATGAAGTTTATCAACCAGGCTACAATTTATTTGACCGGGAAGAATTTGAAAAAGAGCACGAAAAAATTTGTTTAGAGCATGGCTTGGGTGTAATTAGTTATTACTCTTTAGCAAGTGGTTTTTTAACTGGAAAATACCGTAGTGAAGATGATCTAAAGAAAAGTCAACGCGGTGGTGGTGTTAAAAAATATTTAAACGAACGGGGATTCAGAATTTTAGGCGCTTTAGATCAAGTTGCCGAAACCCATCATACTGAACCTGCTTCTGTTGCTTTGGCTTGGTTAATTCATCATCCTTCTATTACAGCACCTATTGCAAGTGTTACAGATTTAAGCCAGTTAAAATCTTTTACAGATGCTGCAAATTTAAATTTGCGCCCTGAAGACATCTCCATTTTAGATAAAGCGAGCATCTATTAAAAATAAACTATTATATTTAAATGCCCGATTAATAAAACAATTAATCGGGCATTTTGTATTAAACAGGATTTAAAATTATATGAAAGATAAACTCTCTTTTCTGCCCAAGCTTGCGCTAGTTCTATTCTGTTTAATTAGCTTAACCTACATTGCCATTATAGGACAATCACTTTTAGCTCCACTTTTGTTCTCCTTCTTGATGGCGATTCTGATGTTGCCAGTTGCAAATTTTTTAGAAAAAAAATTAAGCTTTAAACGGAGTCTTTCTACAATTTCTGCAGTAATATTAATGATTGCAGTTGTAGCTGGTGTAATTTATTTCTTCGGTAACCAATTAAGCGATTTATGGAAAGATTGGCCCTTATTAGAAAAAAAAGGAACAGAATCTTTTGATGAACTGAACCATTGGGTAAACAAAAATTTTGGAGTAACAATTCCAGCGCCTGGAAATTACATAAAAGATAGTAAGGATAAAGCTTTGGCTACCAGTGCTGCTATTGTTGGCACAACACTTTCAACGGTATCATCAACATTTTTATTTTTAGGCTTTACATTGCTTTTTACATTTTTCATTTTAAATTACAGAAGGGTATTATTTACTTTTTTAACAGCAGTATTTAAAGAAGAGCACAAAGAAAAAGTTAGTGAGATTGTTAGGCAGATTCAATACATTATTAAAAAATACATTATTGGCTTATTCCTTCAAATGTTTATTGTCTCCGTACTTCTCATTAGTATCTTGAGCATTTTAGGTGTCAAGTATGCTATTTTGTTAGGTCTTATCGGTGGGATATTTAATGTTGTGCCCTATTTGGGGATATTTTTTGCTTTGTTAGTTAGTTGTTTGGTAACCTTCGCTACTGCTGGGGCAGCTAAAGTATTATTTGTTTTGGTTGCTTTTGTAGCAGTGCATGCGGTTGATGGAAATATTTTGATGCCTTTAGTTGTAGGTTCCAAAGTAAAAATCAATGCCCTTTTCGCTTTCATTGGCATTGTTGTGGGCGAAATGATTTGGGGAATCTCTGGAATGTTTTTATGCATCCCATATTTGGCTATGCTAAAGATCATTTTCGACCGTGTAGATACATTGAAACCTTGGGGAATTTTAATGGGCGAAGAACATAAACCTGATAAAAAGAAACGTGTGTACCGAATTACTAAAAAGATTAAATTAGAGGAAAAAGATTAAGATGCCCGAAAATCGATCTCCGCACATACTAAGTACATCAGCCAATTTATTAGGAATATGTTTTATTGTTCTAACATCCTTAAGAAAATTAAATTTAACAGATGGCTCATTAATTGATGAATTTGCTGTTGCAGCCGTTATGTTTTTTATGACGAGCTGTATCCTCTCTTTTATATCCATGCGACGAGAAAGAAGTGAAAGTCAAAAACTTGAAAAGTTCGCCGATATTGTTTTCCTTTCTGGATTGGTTGTCCTTTTTGTTGCTACGATTTTAATTGCATTTAATTTAATAAAATAGGAAAAAGAGAAAGTTATCCTAAAATTGAATATCAATGAAGCCCCTATTCATACTTCTTATTGCCTTTATTCTTTTTGTTGCCTTTAACAAATACACAGATTTTGATAAGAATTATCTTTTCGCTGGAAACATAGCGATGAGTATTATGTTGCTTTTTACTGCCATGGGGCATTTTAAATTTAAAACGAGTATGGCCGCAATGATTCCTTTGTTTATCCCAAAAAAGGTTGAAATTGTTTTAATTACTGGAGCATTGGAAATTCTATTTGCTATAGGTTTAGGAATCGAAAATACTAGATATTATACCGGCATAGCCTTGATTATATTTTTGATTGTCATTTTTCCATCAAATATTTATGCAGCCAAAAACAATATTAATTATGAAAATTTGCATAAACCTGGTCCCGGGTTAAAATATTTGTGGTTTCGTATTCCTTTTCAATTATTCTTAATCGCTTGGGTTTGGTATTTCAGTATCAGGCCATATTAATTGAAAAGATTTTTCGCAGAGATTCATTCTGCAACATTTCCATTATCATGGTTTAAACGCGTCCTTATTTATTAAATTAGCTCGTCAATTAAGAAAAACCGAACTAATTATGAATAAAAAATTACTGTTTACTGCACTACTTTTGTTTTCATCGTCTTTTGTATTTGCACAAGAAAATAAAATAATAGACAATATTGTAAAGGAGGTTAACGAAAATTCCCAGCTTGAAAAACTGGCTCACGAATTATTAGATGTTGTTGGACCAAGGCTAGTTGGTAGTCCGCAAATGAAGCAGGCGAATGATTGGGCAGTAAAAAAATATAGCGATTGGGGCATTTCTGCAAAGAACGAAAAATGGGGCGAATGGCGTGGTTGGGAACGAGGCGTTTCTCACATTGATTTGGTTAGTCCACGATTAAGAACTTTGGAAGGCACACAATTGGCTTGGAGCCCATCAACCAATGGAAAACCTGTAAATGCCGAAGCAATTATTTTGCCTGCAATAACCGATTCTCTATCTTTCCAAAAATGGCTACCTAGCGTTAAAGGCAAATTAGTACTTATTTCTTTGAACCAAATTTCTGGCCGACCTGAAAAAAATTGGGAAGAATTTGCAACAAAAGATTTATTTGAAAAATATAAAAAAGAAAAAGCAGATGCCGTGAAAGCCTTTGCATCAGGCGTTGCAAAAACTGGATTGAGCGCTAAAAATTTAGCCTTAGCAATAGAAAATGCTGGTGCTGCCGGAATCGTGATTAACAATTGGTCGCAAGGTTTTGGCGTAGATAAGGTTTTTGGTGCAAATACCACGAAAATCCCTACAATAGATTTATCTGTAGAGGATTATGGTTTAGTTTATCGTTTAGCTGTTAACGGCGATAAACCAATGCTTAAAATAGAAACGGAATCTAAGGAGCTTGGTGTTGTACCAACTTTTAATACTATTGCTGAGATTAAAGGCAAGCAGAAACCAAAAGAATATGTAATGCTGTCTGCACATTTCGATTCGTGGGATGGAGCTAGTGGGGCAACTGATAACGGATCGGGAACCATTATGATGATGGAAGCGATGAGAATTTTAAAGAAATTTTATCCAAACCCTAAAAGAACAATTTTAGTTGGACATTGGGGTAGTGAAGAGCAAGGTTTAAATGGCTCAAGAGCTTTTGTAGAAGATCATCCAGAAATTGTAAACAATTTGCAGGCATTATTCAATCAAGATAATGGAACTGGAAGAGTTGTTAATATTGGAGGCCAAGGATTTGCGAAATCAAAAGACTACATCACACGTTGGTTGGCTAAAGTTCCAGATACAATTAAAAATCAAATCAAAACCAACTTCCCAGGTACTCCGGGTGCTGGCGGTTCTGATTTTGCATCTTTTGTAGCTGCTGGTGCTTTGGGTTATTCTTTAAGTTCTACCAGTTGGGATTACGGAACTTACACCTGGCATACCAATCGTGATAGTTATGATAAATTGGTTTTCGACGAAATTAGAAGCAACGTGATCTTGGCTGCAATTTTGGTTTACATGGCCTGTGAAGATCCCGAGAAAACTTCGAATGAGAAAGCCACTGATTTACCGGTTAACGAACGTACCGGAAAGCCAGCAACATGGCCAGTTCAAACTAAATCGAACCGAAAAGGTGGCTTGTAAGTAAGATTAAATAAACTTTATAAGAGGCTGTATCATAAATCAATTTTCTTTAGTTTTTGTCACATTGAGCCTGTCGAAATGCTTAAATGCACTTTTTATTAATCCTTCGACAAGCTCAAAATGACAATTTAGTTTTACGATACAGCTCCTTTTTTATTGGTTGTTGATAATCTTAATTGATATGTAATAGCACAATTGTTTTCACTTGCAAAGAGACGAAAAACAAATATTTTTAACCACAACTTGTCCCGATTTTCCGAGAGATAAAAGAGTGGACACAGAGATTAAAATCAATGATTATCTGTGTCCATCTGTGGTTAAAATCTTAACTTAATTACATTAGACAAAGGCATTTCTTTGGAAACTTAATTCCAGCCACCGCCCAAAGAACGATACAAACCTACAACAGCATTTAATTGTTCTGTTTTAATGGTTGTTAGTTCAAGTTCGCTTTGTAGCAGATTGCCTTGAGCCGTTATTACTTCTAAATAATTTGCCATCCCGCTTTTAAAAAGTAAGCTCGCATTTCTAGATGCCTGTTGTAAAGTTCGAGCTCTTTTCTCTGCTATTGTATATTGAGTTTTCAATTTTTCAACTTTTGTTAATTCATCAGAAACCTCTCCTACAGCATTTAAAACCGATTGACGGAATTGAATAACCGTTTTATCCCGATCTATTTTAGCCAATTCGTAAGTGGTTTTTAACTGTCCGCGTTGAAAAATTGGTTGAGTAATTCCGCCAGATACCATTCCAAATAACGATGCAGGAACGTTAAACCAGTTGCTCGCTTTAAAGGAATTTATACCCCCGCTGGCCGTAATAATTAAAGACGGATATAAACTTGCTTTTGCAATTCCAACTTTGGCGTTGGCCACATTTAAAGCTAATTCTGCCGTTTTAATATCAGGTCTTCGGCTTAGCAAAGCCGAAGGAAAACCTACATTTAAATTTTGGGGAATACTCATATTATCCAATCTGGTTTGCCTGTTAATTGCTTTTGGCAAAGTGCCAATTAAAACACTTAAAGCATTCTCTTGTAAAATTACATTCTGCTCCAAGCGGGGAATTAACTGAGCAGCGTTTAACTGCTGTGCCTCTGCTTGTTGTATGGCTAGAGATGTAACCTGACCAGCATCAAATTGCAAGTTAATAATGCGTAAGGTACTATCATTTAATTTTAAGTTTTTCTTCGCAATTTCTAATTGAGCATCCATCATTAATAAGTTGTAATAACCCTCAGCAACATTGGAAACTAAACGCGTTTGAACTGCTTTTCGAGCTTCTTCTGTTTGCAAAAAACTGGCTAAAGCGCCAGCTTTTTGATTGCGGATTTTGCCCCAGATATCGGCCTCCCAAAATACACCAAGATTAGCACTGTAATCTTCAATGTGTTTTGAATCTGTAAACTGACTAATGCTTAAACCGTTTAAGCTATTATCAGAAGGACGACTCGAACTTGCGGCTATCTGCATTTTCAATTCGGGTAAGTAACCTAATTTTGATTGTTTAAAAAGCACTTCAGCTGCATCGATATTTTTTAAAGCAATTTGCATATCGTAGTTTTTTTCCAGCGCTGTATCAATTAAATTCTGAACCGTTAAATCTGAGATAAAACTTTTAAAGGGCAAATCGCCAACACTAGCAGAATCCTTCTGCACTGAGTTTCTAAACAAACCTGGCGCCATGTTTGGCAAGGATAAATCTTTAGAAACCGAACATCCGCTCCACACTAAAACAAGGAGCAGGATGGTAAAAATATTAAACCGTTTCATATACTACATTATTAATAGGTTCTTCATGGTGAACAACCTCATTTGTTTTTTTGGAAATTTTTTCTTGTAAGGCTTGGAAGATTACGAAAAGTACAGGAATAATGAATAAGCCTAAAACTACACCTGAAACCATACCGCCTGCAGCACCAATACTAATGGAGTGGTTACCTTGAGCAGATGGGCCTGTTGCAATACTCATCGGGAATAAACCAAACACAAAAGCTAGTGAAGTCATAATGATTGGCCTGATCCTTAACTTTGCGGCCTCTATAGCCGAATCAAACAAACTCAATCCTGCCTTTCTCCGTTGCAGTGCAAACTCCACAATTAGGATGGCGTTTTTGGCCAGAAGTCCAATAAGCATAATCAATGCTACCTGTACATAAATGTTATTTTCTATACCAGTTAAACCCAATACCACAAACACACCAAATACACCTGTAGGGATAGAAAGAATTACAGCTAATGGTAAAATGTAACTCTCATACTGTGCCGACAATAGGAAGTAAACGAAAACCAGACAAAGCAGGAATATCACAGTCGATTGTCCGCCTGAAGAAATCTCCTCACGTGTTTGTCCAGAGAATTCATAGGCATACCCAGCTGGAAGTTGTTCCTTAGCGGTTTCTTCTATCGCCTTTATCGCATCACCAGAGCTAAAACCCGGTTTTGGGATCGCATTTACCTCAATAGAGTTAAACAGATTATAACGGGAAGCCGTTTCCGAACCATAAACACGGGTTAATTTAACCAATGTATTAATGGGCACACTTTCTCCTGACTTGTTTTTAACAAATACACGGTCAATACTTGCTGGGTCGGTTCTATCAGATACATCAGCCTGAACCACTACACGATAGTATTTACCAAAGCGGTTAAAATCTGATGCCTGTGCAGTACCAAAATAAGTTTGCATAGTTTGTAAAATGTCCTTAACACTTACCCCAAGCTGATCGGCCTTTTCATTATTAACATCCAGTTGTAACTGCGGATAATCTGCTTTGTAAGACGTAAACGCGTAAGCAATTGCCGGTTTCGCCATTAACTTTCCAATAAAGTTATTCGCTACACCACTAAACTTATCCAGCCTACCATTCGTTTTATCCTGTAACATTACGTTCATCGCCTCAACGTTACTAAAGCCTGGCACAGTTGGAAAACTGAATACAAAGAAGGTACCTGCAGATATAGCCGCCATTTTAGCCCTTACAATATTTTGGATCTCATCGATATTTTTTACCGCCCCTCTTTCGTCATTTGGTTTTAACAATAAGAAAATCTGACCAGCTGACGGACTGTTTGATGCCGTTAAAAAGTTATAACCAGCCAACGACATTACAAATCTTGCTGATGGCATAGCACGCAACTCTTTTTCAGCTTGTTTTAACATTTTATTGGTATTGGCTAATGAAGTTCCAGATGGACTGGCAACAGCGATAGCAACAAAACCTTGATCTTCCGTAGGAATAAAGCCAGTTTTTGTTCTGCTTACCATAAAAACGGTAACCGCAACGATTAAGGCTAATCCACCTAGACTAATCCATTTATGGCGGATAAGAATTTTCAAGCCACCTATATATCTGTTGGTCATATAATTAAAACCGCCATTAAAGCCCGCATAAAACTTTTCTACAAAACCTTTTTTTGGTGCTTTATGGCCAGTTGCTGCATGTTTATTTTTTAAAAATAAAGCAGCTAGAGCTGGGCTTAAAGTTAAGGCGTTAACAGCCGATATAATGATGGCTATAGCCATAGTTAAGGCAAACTGTTTGTAAAATATCCCTGTTGATCCAGTCATAAAACCAACTGGTAAAAATACCGCGGCCATTACCAATGTAATCGATATAATTGCCCCGGTAATTTCATGCATCGCCTGCGTAGTTGCCGCTTTCGGGGTAAGTGTTGGGTCTTCTTCCATTTTGGCATGAACAGCTTCAACCACCACAATCGCATCATCCACCACAATACCAATCGCCAATACAAGCGCAAACAAGGTTAAAAGGTTTACAGAGAATCCGAACAGATTCATAAAAAAGAAGGTACCAATAATAGCTACCGGAACTGCAATAGCCGGAATCAATGTCGACCTGAAATCTTGTAGGAATATAAATACAACAATAAATACCAGTAAAAATGCCTCTATAAGTGTATGCTCAACTTGATTAATAGATTCATCAAGATCGGTTTTGGTACGGTAAAACTGGTTGTATTTAATTCCCGCTGGAAAATCTTTTGATAATTTTGCCAACAGTTTATCAATGGAAATCTGGATCTCGTTTGCATTAGAGCCTGATAATTGGATTACACCAATGGTAATTCCATCCTTTCCGTTTAAACGGTTTACACTACTATAGCTATAAGCCCCCAATTCTACACGGGCCACATCTTTTAAACGTAATATAGAACCATCCGAATTAGAACGGATTGCGATATTTTGATACTCTTCTGGTTTGGTAAGTTTACCTTTATATTTAATTATATATTCAAATGCTTCATTACTACGTTCTCCAACCCGGCCAGGTGCTGCTTCTAAGTTTTTATCCTGAATGGCACTGATTACTTCATTAGGGGTAATTTTGTAAGTTGCCAACTGACTTGGATTTAACCAAATTCGCATTGAGTAATCTTTAATACCACCAAATACACTCGCCGAACCTACACCCGAGATACGTTTTAATTCGGGAATGATATTGATTTGTGCATAGTTATTTACAAAAACTGCATCATATTTTTTTGGATCTTCTGAGTAAATCCCTATAGCACCAATAAAACTATTTTGCTGTTTAGTAGTTGTTATACCATATTGCACAACCTCTGCGGGCAATTGGCTTGTAGCTTGCGAAACCCGGTTTTGTACGTTAACCGCAGCCTGATCGGGATTGGTACCTTGTGCGAAATAAACCGTAATCCCTAAAGTACCATCGTTACTAGCCGTGGAAGTCATGTAGGTCATGTTTTCCACACCATTAATGGCCTCTTCTAATGATGGGGTAACCGAACGTAAAATTGTTTCGGCATTGGCTCCTGGGTACACTGCAGTTACCAATACAGAAGGAGGCGCGATATTTGGAAATCGCTCTAAGGGTAACTTTGTTAAGCCAAGGATACCAACTATAACCAATAATATGGAAATAACAGTTGAAAGTACCGGCCTTTCTATAAATTTCTGAAACATGACTTTTTAAATTTGTTGTCGTATTATTTTTTTATTCTGGTAACAGCTACTTTATCTGCTGTTTTTTGAGGCTGAATAACCATACCCTCCTGTAATTTATCTATCCCGCTTAACACAATCTGATCGCCAGCTTTTACGCCATCTTTTACCAGATAGTTTTCGCCAGATTTACCAACAATAGTGATAGACTGTTTTTTAACCTTACTACTGTCGCCTACGGTAAATACAAATACTTTATCCTGCATATCAACCGTTGCCGATTGCGGAACCAATATTGCGTCTTCATGTCGCAAGCTTAAGCGTATTTTGCCAGTGTTACCCGAACGGAGTACACCATTTGCATTAGGAAAACTTGCTCTCAAAGTAATAGCACCTGTGTTTTTATCAAACTGGCCATCAATCATATCAATTTTTCCCTTTATAGAATAAGTAGAATTATCGGCCAATACCAGATCAACCGCTGGTAAATGTTTAATCCTATCGGCAGGAGATTTACCTGGATAATCTTTATTGAAAGTGTTAAAATCGTTTTCTGCTAGGGCGAAGTAAACATGCACCTCATGAATATCTGACAGTTGAGTTAATGCAGTTTGATCTGTTGGAGAAACCAAGCTTCCCTGCTTTTTAGGAATCCGACCGATATAACCGCTAACCGTAGCTTTAACATTGGTATAACCTAAGTTAATTTGTGCCGATGCCACACTCGCCTTTGCTTGCTCAGCATTGGCTTGTGCAATTTTATAGGCTGTTTTTGCAGTTTTTAATTGAAAATCAGACACCACCTTATTTTGTACCAGAGGCGTTAGTTTATCAACTTCTAACTGTGCATTTAAAATAGCCGCTTCAGCCGCATGTAAACTTGCTTTTGCATTGTTCAAAGCCTCACGATATGGGTTTTCATTAATTTTAAAAAGTGTTTGTCCTGCTGATACATAAGCACCTTCATTAACCAAAACACTTTGTAAATATCCGCTAACCTGAGGACGGACATCAATATCTACAGCACCTTGAATAGATGCAGGATATTCGATAAACGTGGTTTCAGAACTTTCATTAACCAAGCTCACAGGCAAAACTGGTGGCGGTGGTGCAGCGGCAGCTTGATCAGGAGATGACTTACAGCTTACAAGAATTATAGAGAGTAAAGAAATAATTAACACTGCCTTAACTTGGTTAAACTGTTTAACACTGTTAAGTAAAATAAATAGACGATGGATAGCATTCATATGATTAATAATTATAGTGGATTTAAAGTGTATAAATAATCTAACAGTGTTAAATTATCGGGTAAAAAAATTTAGTTGTTAATGGATAATGTAATGCCTTTAATGGCGTCTTTCAAGATTTGTTGGTTTAACTCGTCTGTCGTTCTTCCATTCGGACGAACTAAATTAATAGAAATCAAACCGTGAATGATAGACCAATAAGTGTAGTATTTCATGCAGATATCATCCTCTGATACTGGTTTTTTGATAAATAAAGATTCGATAACATCGCCCAACATCGAACCAACGCTTTCCGCTTCGGACATTGCACTTTTTACATTGCAACAAACCATATCCACACCATACATCAGTTGATAAAACTCTTTGTTGGCAAAAGCGAAGTTCCAATAAGCAACCCACATCGCCTCCATTTTATCCTCAGCCAACTCATGTTTGTCACGTGCTTCGCGAATGTCTTTTGCTAAAATTAAATAACCTCTCCTAGTTAACTCAAGTAAAATCCCTTCTTTGTTGGAAAAGTACTCGTAAATTATCGGTGCAGTGTATTCAATCTGGTCGGCAATTTTACGCATACTTAATGCCTGCCAACCTTCAGTTTGAACAATGTTCAAGGCCGCATCCAGAATGTTTGTTCTGGTTTCATCTTTTAAACGTAGAATTCTTTCTTTACTTCCCATGATCTGGAATATTAGGTGTAAATAATCTAACACCGTTAAGCAAATGTATAACCAATTCAGAAATACACAATCATTCAATTGTCAAATGAAATTTCGAGTGATAAAATACGGCTTTAAGGTAGTTTTAATTAAGATTTTAGAAATAATTAATTTTTCAATGGATTTGATCAATTAAGGGAAACCGTGATAAACAGACATTTTTCTTCTTTGGAAAGCAATGCTTGTAGTTCTTTTGAAACAGTAGTCCCGCCCTTTATTACAAATCCGCTCCCGAGAAAATCGGGATGCGTGTTTTTCATTTCGGTCGGATTTAGGGAAGTTGGGTAATTGCAAGAAACAAACACAACAACAAGCATTTCAATGAAGATAATGAAAAAGAGATCTCCCGCAGATCAAGCAGATATGCGCAGATAAAAATCTGCGAGAGGGCTTTTAAAGTGGTCGTCATTTCGACTGGAGCGCAGCGGAACGGAGAAACCTTTGAAACAATAAGTTTAAATCTTTCCTAAAGCCGTTGTCATTTCAGCTGGAGTCGGGGTTTGAGAAGTATAATTGCAAGAAACAAATAAACCACCCCCAACCCCTCCTTGAAAATAAGGAGGGGAGTTGCCCCCTCAAAGTTTTTAAACATTTTGCACCTAATCTTCCCTAAAGCTACCGTCATTTCGACTGGAGCTCATATCCCAAACGGAGGGCTTTTAAGGTGGTCGTCATTTCGACTGGAGCGCAGTGGAACGGAGCAACCTTTGAAACAATAAGTTCAAATCTTTCCTAAAGCTACCGTCATTTCGACTGGAGCACAGCGGAACGGAGAAACCTTAAGTAAGTTTCAAATCCTTTTTTAAAACGGTCATCATTTCAGCTGGAGTCAGGGTTTGGGAAGTATAATTGCAACAAACAAATAAACCACCCCCAACCCCTCCTTGAAAATAAGGAGGGGAGTTGCCCCTCG
>NZ_JACRYL010000014.1:65115-65515 GCF_014306625.1 Pedobacter fastidiosus | reverse complement strand
AACATTTTGCACTTAATCTTTCCTAAAGCTACTGTCATTTCAGCTGTAGCGCATATCCCAAACGGAGGGCTTTTAAGCTGGCCGTCATTTCGACTGGAGCGCAGCGGAACGGAGAAACCTTTGAAGCAAGTTTCAAATCTTTCCTAAAGCAACCGTCATTTCGACTGGAGCGAAGCGGAACGGAGAAACTTTTGAAACAATAAGTTCAAATCTTTCCTAAAGCTACCATCATTTCGACTGGAGCGGAACGGAGAAACCTTTGACTTTGAAGTAAGTTTCAAATCCTTTTTTAAAACAGTCGTCATTTCAGCTGGAGTCAGGGTTTGGGAAGTATAATTGCAAGAAACAAATAAACCACCCCCAGCCCCTCCTTGAAAATAAGGAGGGGAGTTGCCCCTCA
>NZ_JACRYL010000014.1:0-65077 GCF_014306625.1 Pedobacter fastidiosus | reverse complement strand
AACATTTTGCACTTAATCTTTCCTAAAGCTACTGTCATTTCAGCTGTAGCGCATATCCCAAACGGAGGGCTTTTAAGGTGGTCGTCATTTCGACTGGAGCGAAGCGGAACGGAGAAACCTTTGAAACAATAAGTTCAAATCTTTCCTAAAGCTTCCGTCATTTCGACTGGAGCGCAGCGGAACGGAGAAACCTTTGAATTAAGTTTCAAATCCTTTTTTAAAACAGTCGTCATTTCAGCTGGAGTCAGGGTTTGGGAAGTATAATTGCAATAAACAAATAAACCACCCCCAACCCCTCCTTGAAAATAAGGAGGGGAGTTGCCCCTCAAAGTTTTTAAACATTTTGCACCTAATCTTTCCTAAAGCTACCGTCATTTCAGCTGGGCACAGCGGAACGGAGAAACCTTTGAACTTTAAAATCTTATTTCAAGGATTACTTCTATGCTATATAAACGAAGATGTAAAATTAAAAAAGAGGTTGCGAGAGGCTACAATGATCTTTAGGTTTATTGAAATCCATATTAGTAATACTTCGTGCCTCGTAATAACGAAAACTTTAAATAAAAAAAACACAAAGCCTTTAAATTCTTTGTGTTCTCGGTGCCTTTGTGGTTAAACAACTATTTAAACTCCTTCATAAAACCACTCACACTTTCCTCTATATTCCCATTCTCAATTGCCTTAACGAAAGCCGTACCAATAATAGCTCCATTAGCATACGAGCAAGCTTTATCAAAAGTTTTTCTATCGCTAATCCCAAAACCAATCATTGTTTGGTTTTTAAGATTCATGTTTTTTATTCTGCCGAAATAAGTTTCTGTTGCATCACCTACTTCAAGGTTTTTACCAGTAGTAGCTGATGATGAAAGCAAATAAATAAACCCATTTGTTAGTCCATCAATTTTGTGAATTCGCTCTTCAGCAGTTTGAGGCGTAATTAAAAATACATTGCTTAAATTATGTTCTTCAAAATAACCTTTATAAAATTCTTCATACTCAACCATAGGTAAATCCGGAACGATACAGCCGTCGACACCAACCTCAGCACATGACTTACAGAAATTCTCTACACCAAACTGCAAAACAGGATTCACATAACCCATTAATAAAACAGGAATAGTAACATTTTTCCGCAGATCTTTCAATTGCTCAAAAAGCAATTTCAAGTTCATGCCTTGATCCAGAGATTGTTTACTACTGGCTTGAATAACTGGTCCATCAGCTACTGGATCTGAATATGGAAACCCAATTTCTAGCATATCAGCACCAGATTTTTCTAAAGCTTCAGCAATTTGAATGGTATCAACAGTATTTGGATAACCTGCAGTGTAATAAATCGATAATATATTTTTCTTCTCTTGGAAGAGTTGTTTGATTCTGTTCATGATATTAAATTTTCGTCATTGCGAGGCACGAAGCAATCTCATCTATGGCATTGAAGCAGATTGCTTCGTACCTCGCAATGACGATTTATCTTATAAATTAAAATATTTAATGTACGTATCTAAATCCTTATCGCCTCTACCCGACAAGCAAACCACTACATTTTCGCCCTTTTTAAATTCCATTTTTTCTAAATAAGCCAGTGCGTGAGCGCTTTCGATTGCAGGAATAATTCCCTCTAATTGAGTAAGCAATAAACCTGCATCTAAACTTTCTTCATCGGTAATAGAAACGTATTTTCCACGACCTGTTTTAAACAAATGGGCATGTTGTGGGCCAATACCCGGATAATCCAAACCTGCAGAAACAGAATGTGGTTCTACAACTTGCCCATCTGGTGTTTGCATAAGAATACTTCTACTACCATGTAAAACACCTTCTTTTCCTAAGTATGTTGTTGCTGCAGAAAAACCACTAGATACGCCTTTTCCTGCCGCCTCAACAGCGATAAGTTTTACATTTTCATCATCCATAAAATGATAGAACATACCCATCGCATTGCTTCCACCACCTACACAAGCCAAAACGTAATCGGGTTGATCGCTTCCAGTTTGTTCCAACAATTGCTTTTTGGTTTCCTCAGAAATTATAGATTGGAAAATCGCCACCATATCAGGATAAGGATGTGGCCCAACAACCGAACCAATGATGTAGTGCGTATCAACAGGATTATTAATCCAATCACGCATTGCTTCGTTGGTGGCATCTTTTAAGGTTTTGCTTCCAGAACTTGCAGGAACAACCTTTGCCCCCAACATTTTCATTCGGGCAACATTTGGCGCCTGACGCTCAATATCCACCTCACCCATGTAAATTACACATTCCAGATTGCGTAAAGCACAAACAGTAGCCGTTGCAACACCATGCTGACCCGCACCTGTTTCGGCAATAATTCTCTTTTTACCTAACTTTTCTGCTAGAAGAATTTGCCCAATCGTATTGTTAATTTTATGAGCACCCGTATGGTTTAAATCTTCTCTTTTCAAGAAAATGTTTGCGCCATATCTTTCAGATAATCTTTTAGCCAAATATAATGGCGAAGGGCGACCAACATAATCTTTCATTAACTGATGAAATTCTTTTTGAAAATCCACATCAGCAATAATTTTCAAATAATTCTGACGCAATTCTTCAACGTTTGGATAAAGCATCTCAGGAATGTATGCTCCACCAAAATCTCCATAATATCCTTTTTCGTTTACTTTGTATTTCATATCTATAAATTTTGTCCTACTGAGGAACGAAGGATCTGTTAAATATTAGCAACAGTTTTTCATCGCTTTCAGATCGTTAGTGCCTCTGTATGACAGTCGCTTATTTTATCATTATTTTAAATTCCTTAACCTTCTCCACATCTTTCACTCCCGGTTCAACTTCAAACCGACTATTAATATCAAGCGCATATAATCGAGGATCATCAATTTCTGCTATTACATTTAAGTGCTCCAAATCAATCCCTCCACTTAAAAAGTAAGGTTTGTTTAATGTATATTTTTCTAAAATCTTCCAATCGAACGTTTTACCCGAACCGCCATGCGCTTTCGTTTTGGTATCAAACAAGAAGAAATCTACTACATCTATATATGACTCTAAAACAGAAAAACCAAATTCTTCATCAACACCAAAAGCCTTGATCACTTCTAATCCGCGAAACGTAGATTTTAATTCTTTACAATAATATACAGATTCATTTCCATGTAACTGAACAGCTTTAAGCTTATGTAAGTTTATTTTTTCTTTTACTATTTCTACCTCTTCATTTACAAAAACACCAACTGTTTTAATCTGTTCGGGAATGTATTTTATCAGCTCTGCAGAAACATCATTTATAAACCGAGGCGATTTTTCATAAAAAATAAAGCCTAAATAATCTGGTTGGAGTTCAGCTATCTTCGCAATATTGGCTGCGAACTTCATTCCACACACTTTCAATTTTATTGCCTTGGTGTTGATCATGCTACCAATTTTTTAAAACTGTTTAATGCTTTTTTGCTTGCTAACGATTCTTCTGCTTCATAAAAGCAATCAGCAAAGGTTGCGCTAGGTTTTATGGTTTTAATGGCTAGAGCAGAATTGCAGAGCACTACATTATTTTGTACATCTGTTGCTTCTCCATTTAAAACATCCATAAATATCTTTGCGGATGATTCTACAGTATCGCCACCTTTAATATCGTTCGTAGAAACCTTTTCAAAACCCATATCACTTAAGGTCAAAATGCTTTCACCCTTGTTGTTAAAAGTTTTCACATCGCAGGTTAAAGAAATCTCGTCGTAACCTTCGAGCGCATGCACAATAGTATAATTTTTTGTCGTATCTTGATAAAGGTAATTGTATAAACGGGCCAGTTCCAAGCTAAAAACGCCAACCATTTGATATTTTGGTTGAGAAGGATTAACCATTGGACCAAGCATGTTAAAGAATGTTTTAATGCCTAAATCTTTACGGATTGGCGCTACAATTTTCATCGCAGGATTAAACAACGGTGCGTGCAAAAAGCAAATTCCTGCTGTGTCTAAATCTTGTTTCAAAATGTCTTGATCATTTGTGAATTTATAACCCAAATATTCCATTACATTCGAAGAACCACAACCAGATGACACCCCGTAATTACCATGTTTTGCAACTTGATATCCGGCACCAGCAACTACAAAAGATGAAAGTGTAGAAATATTGAAAGTATCTTTCCCATCTCCGCCTGTTCCACAAAGATCAATTAATTCGTAATTAGAGAAATCCGTTTTTGAAGCTAAATCAAGCATTGCATCACGGAAACCCTGCAATTCATCAACCGTAATATTTCGCATGGCATAAGCCGTAATAAATGCAGCAATTTGCGAAGAATTGAATTCGCCCTGAGTAATAGATATCAGTATATTCTTTGCCTCTTCCCTACTGAAACTCTTATTTTCGAATAAATGGTTTAATATCTTTTTCATGTTCCTTTTATTTTAACCACAGATTCACACAGATTTTCCTTCAATATTTTATCTGTGTTCATCCTTTCCATCTGTGGTTAATTATTTTTTAACACCATAGTGTTGTTTAAAAAAATGCCATAAAAAAAAGGATTGCTTTTTGGGCAATCCTCTTAATTGTGTTTAAATATTTTAAAATATATAACAATAGAATTTGCCTAACGAATTTCGTTATGCCACCACCAATTGTTATTTAAGTTTTTAATTATCATGTTTGTATAGAACAAATATTGATATACTTTTTTATAATTCCAAAATCTTTCTAAAATATATGGCTTTCTTTAAAAGAAAAGTACAGTTTAATGATGATCTGGGTTTCGGATCGGCTCCGGTACTCAAAAATCAAAGGGTTTTAAATACCGATGGAACGCCAAATATAGAGCGTACAGGTTTGCCATGGTTTAAATTCGACGATACCTATACCCGCTTGGTTACCATGAGCTGGCCCCGCTTTTTCTTTGTTATTCTGATTGTTTACCTTATCGTAAATACACTTTTTGCCGTTGCGTATAACGTAGTCGGAATCGAAAATTTAGATGGTGCTAAAGGTGTTACACTGCGTGATCAATTTTTCGATGCTTTTTTCTTTTCTGCTCAAACCATCTCTACCGTTGGTTATGGACATATTTCACCGCAGGGTTTTGTGACCAGTATTCTTGCCGCTTTCGAAAGTATGCTAGGTTTGCTTGCATTTGCCTTAGCTACAGGATTGCTTTATGGGCGTTTCAGTAGGCCGACCTCAAAAGTATCTTTCAGTAAAAAAATGGTTATAGCACCTTATCAAAACCAAACTGGCTTAATGTGTCGTTTGGTTAATTTGCGTAGAAATTCTTTGATTGATATTGAAGTTCAAATGTTCATGACATTTAATGAAACAATTGATGGCAAATTGAAAAGAAGCTTTTATCCATTAGAATTAGAGCGCAGTAAAATCAGCATATTGTCCTTAAACTGGACGCTCGTTCACCCAATTACGGAAGATAGTCCGATGTTTGAAAAAACTTTGGATGAATTAAAAGTTGCCGAGGTAGAAATTTTCGTGATTTTAAAAGCTTTTGATGATACTTTCGCTCAAACGATCCACACCAGAACAAGTTACCAAGATGAGGATATTGAAGAGAATGCGAAGTTTAAAATTATGCATTACCACAACGAAGAGGGCAAAACGGTATTGGATTATAGCCTACTTGATAAAACTGAAACCATGATTGATTAATTTTTCGGGAATCTCTCAAGGGCTGGTTTGTGCAACTAAAGCTTAATCGGTTGGGATAGTTAATCCATCCAAAAATAGTTTTTTGTCAATCAAATAATAATGAAATGGCTCTGTATTCACTCAAGTGAATATGCATTATTTACTAGAAGAAACATTTGTAATAAACTCCACAATATCCTTATACAAATCATTTCCTCCAAAAATCATCTGACTTATCATAGGGACATGGCTTTTACCTTTAATTTCCTTAATCTCTACAGGAATATTATTCTCCTTTAGCTTTTCATATAATCTTGGGGTTTGTAGTTTTATGGCACCATAGGTTTTACTTCCATAGAAAAGTAAGTGAGGATTTTTAATATTATTAACATAGTCTAACGGTGATGCCAATTTCCAAACGGCAGGCTTATCGGTAAAAGTTCTAATAAAGTCAAAATAGAAATCATCTTTTTCGGCTGTACTCAAATACTCCTTCATATCTAAGCCGAATGGATCATTTAATATCACCCCCTTAATTGGGTTTTTAATTCCGGTATGTTGAAAATATTTTGGATCGGCATTAATAAGCTCTCCCAAATGAGCCCCTGCTGAGTGCCCCATCACGAATATTTTTTTAGGGCTTGCTGTATAATTAGTGATATTTTCCTGAACCCATTTTACCGCCAATGCACAATCATTACCCATTTTTTCGTATTGAGCGTTTGGAGCTAAGGAATAATTAATGATTACAGTAACTACACCTTTCCGAGCGAAGTTTCTACCCAGCCACCAATACGTTTCCTTTTTGCCACTACTCCAAGAACCGCCATGAATAAAAATGAGTACAGGTTTATCTTTTACGCCATCGTTTTTGTAGAAAACATTGAGCGTATTGCCTACTTCAGAATTGTTAGCGTAACTTATATTTTTTGCAGTTTTTACCTGCGCTGAAGATATTATCGTTTGAAACAGGAGCATTACTAAAACTAGGTATTTTATCATATTTAAAATGGCTTATCCATTCAACAGTAAACAAACGTAATTGTTGTGGATGTGGATTTATTGAGAATGGAAGATGTATTATGGAAAATGGATGATGGTTTAAAATCCCCATAGACTTTCGATGAAATTACAATTTCCGTCTTCCATCTAACCTTTTATCAACGGATTCTTCTCTTTCGCGAACAAATCAAACACCTTTTTATCTACAAAAGCGGGAAACAGCTTATTCATCCAAACGGCCAATTTACCTTGGCCAGTCATTATTAATGTTCGTTTTCGTTTCTCTATTCCATCAGCAATTATGGTTGCTACTTCTTCAGATGTCATCATTTTACCTTCTTCCATGCTGGTTTCGCCATGAGCAACGCCGTCTTTAGCCAAAGCTGCTACACGAATATTTGAGGTGGTAAAACCAGGACAAGCAACCAAAACGTTCACACCTGTTTTTAAAAGTTCAGTACGTAAAGATTCCATGAAACCATTCATTGCAAATTTAGAAGCTGAATAACCCGTTCTGCCTGGCAAACCACGATAACCAGCTATAGATGATATCCCAACAACCGTTCCTTTGGTTTTCAAAATCTCGGGTAAGGCATATTTTGTGCAATAAACTGTTCCCCAAAAGTTTACATCCATTAGGTTTTTAAGCACTGATAAATCTAAATCGTTAAATAAAGCTCGCATAGATAAACCAGCATTATTAACAAGAATATCTATTTTATTAAAAGAAACTAAGGCTTGTTTAATAATCAATTCACAATCAGCTTCTTTGCTCACATCTGCCTGAACAGCTACTGCTCTAATACTATATTTCTTTTCTAAATCGGCTGTAATTTCGCAAAGCGTCACATATTGACGGGCTGCCAAAACCAAATTCGCACCACGCTTGGCAAATTCTTCGGCACAAGCTTTCCCTATTCCGTTTGATGCGCCAGTGATGATGATAACTTTATCTTTCAAATTCATTTTTTCGGTATCAGGTATTAGTAGAAAATATCAGGAAATGATACAATCTAATGTGCTTTAAAGTAATTTGTCGCTTCTGCAACCTTATCTGAATTAATAATATCTGCGCCTAAATTGAGAAGTAACTTCCAGCTGGCTTCATTATCCGGTGCATTCCAAAAGCGAAAAGGTTTTCCAATTTTATGAGCATTTTCAATCAATTCTTTCAGTTTAGCTTGATCGGCTTCAGAAATTCTGCCAATACCCTTCCAACCTGAATAAGCTGCAAAATTGTCGCTAATCATGACTACTCTTTTTAAATCCTTTGGCGAATAAATATGATTGGGCAGTCCATCAAAAAAAACTTCGGTATAGTTATTAAAATCAGCGTCTTTCGGACGGTTCCCACTAATTACAATAGAAACCCTTATCCCCTTTTTCTCGAAGTCGTATTTATACTTTTTTAATGTTTTTAACAGCACTGGATAAGTTAAACTGAAACTATCTTTAACATCAATCATTAATTGAAAAGAATAAAACTTATCTGTTTTAGAAAGTGCTTGAATAGGCTTCAGATACATTTTATCTAAAGTATTTTCTGCTTTAATTTCTTTTCTGCTATGCGATACAATTAACGAATCGCCTACTAAAAAAATATCCGCTTCGATGGAAAAAGCCTTATTTTCTATAGCATTATAAAAAGGATTTTGATGCGTATAATCATTATGAGAATGGATTTTAACCTGTGCTTGGAGCACTAAACTTAAAATACTTAACCAACTAAAAAGGAGGATTTTCTTCATTATTTATTTCATCATTGCGTTTTCGTAAGGCACACGAGTAATTATCGAACGACCTAAAGTAATTTCATCGGTATATTCCAATTCACCACCAAAAGCAATTCCTCTGGCAATTGTTGTAATCGGAACATTAAATTCTTTTAATCTTTTGTAGAGGTAAAAAAGCGTTGTATCACCCTCCATATTCGGACTTAACGCCAAAATAACCTCCTTAATATCTCCTGCCCCTACTCTAGAAACTAATCCATCTATAAACAAATCTGCTGGGCCAACTCCATCCATCGGAGAAATCAATCCACCCAAAACGTGGTAAACGCCAAAATATTGAGACGTATTTTCGATTGCCATTACATCTCTAGTATCTTCAACCACACAAATGGTTTCTTTATCTCGCTTATGTGAGGTACAAATTTCGCAAACCGTATAATCTGAAATGTTATTGCAAATGCTGCAGTTTTTAATCTGTTGTTTAAGCTTAATTAACGTATTTCCAAACAGGTTAACTTCTTCTTGTTCCTTATTTAAAAGATGTAAAACCAATCTCAACGCCGTTTTCTGCCCAACACCTGGTAATTTAGAGAATTCGCTTACTGCATCTTCTAGCAGTTTGGATGAAAAATTCATGTTACAAAAATATGCAAAAATGGTTGATAGGAAAAATTGTTTGATTGTTATATTGCTTTATTGTTGTGCAAAATATTGCGGCATTTATTAATCGTTAATCTTCCTTACCAATTATTACTTTGCTGCATCTGTTAATAATTCTATTAGATAAGTCAACAATTGTACAATCAAACAATCATTATAACACATTTTACAGTATTGACTTTACTAGGTAATTTCTTACATTTAGCAGCTTAAAACAAAACTATGTCGCCAACCATCCTCTTGTGTTTTTTAATCGGTTATTTTTTACTTCTGATTATTATTTCATTTGCTACATCCAAAAACTCATCCGATAATTCTACTTTTTTTACCGCCAATAAAAATTCTAAATGGTATTTAGTTGCCTTTGGAATGATTGGAACAGCACTTTCTGGCGTAACCTTTATTTCTGTTCCTGGTGAAGTTGGTGCTCCTGCGGGTAATCAGTTCCAGTATTTTCAGTTTGTTTTGGGCAATGCAGTTGGTTTCATAATTATTGCAACAGTTTTATTGCCACTTTACTATCGGATGAATTTAACATCCATTTACAGTTATATAGAACAGCGTTTAGGGCATTATAGCTACAAAACAGCTGCATCTATATTTTTATTGAGTCGCACGCTTGGTTCTGCAACAAGATTGTACTTGGTTGTTATTGTTTTACAGCGTTTTATATTCGATAATTATGGCGTACCGTTTTGGCTCACCGTTCTTATTTCCTTAGCATTAATTTGGTCGTACACCTTTAAGGGTGGATTAAAAACCATTATTATAACCGATACCCTGCAAACTTTTTTCTTGGTTTTATCTGTTTTCTTGACTATTTATTTTATTTGCAACAGCCTAAATTTCAATATCCCCGAAGCTTTTGAAACCGTAAAAAACAGCAGTTATTCGAAAATCTTCTTTCTGAATGATTTCTTTACCAATAAATTCCACATCAGTAAACAGTTTATTGGTGGTATTTTCGTAACCATAGCCATGACGGGTTTAGACCAAGATTTGATGCAGAAGAACCTCAGTATGAAAACCATAAAAGAGGCGCAGAAAAACATGTTTACTTTTACCGGAGTGTTCGTGATTTTGAATGTTTTCTTTTTGAGCGTTGGTGCACTATTATATATTTTCGCTGCAAAAAATGGGATCGATATTCCTTTGGATCACATTACTTCGAAACCTAGAACGGATTTGTTATTTCCAGAAATTGCACTTAATAACTTAGGCGCAATCCCAGCCATAGTATTTATGCTGGGCTTAACCGCTGCAACATTTGCCACAACAGATTCTGCGCTAACAGCTCTTACAACATCATTCTGTGTCGATTTTTTGGGTATGAATAAGGCAGAAAAACTGAATGATGCCAATGCGGTTAAAAAACGCCATACCGTTCACGTTATGTTTTCAATTTTAATGTTTTTGGTCATAATTGTAATTAATGCATTCAATAGTTCATCCGTTGTGAGTTTGATTTTTACTATAGCATCCTACACATACGGACCGCTTTTAGGTCTTTACAGTTTTGGTTTATTTGTAAAAAAACGGGGCTTGCACGATAAATTAGTTCCTATAGTTTGCATATTATCACCTTTTTTATGTTACTTGCTTGCAACGTTCTCTACTACATTATTAGGTGGCTACGTTTTTAGTGTTGAACTGATTTTGATAAACGGTTTAATCACATTTTTAGGTTTATTGTTGATCAGCAAAAAAACAGATCAACAAACCAGATTTTAATATTAGAATAACAGTATATGACGAGTGAAGAAAAAATTAGAAGTGCCTTTGAAAATAAAGATTGGCAAGAAATAAAAGTTACCGATTCTTGGCAGATTTTTAAAATAATGGCCGAGTTTGTTGATGGTTTTGAGAAACTAGCTAAAATTGGCCCATGTGTTACCATTTACGGTTCTGCCCGTACAGCACAAACGAATAGATATTATCAATTGGCAGAAGAATGCGGAAAGCTATTAACCGATCGCGGTTATGGGGTTATTACGGGCGGTGGCCCTGGTATTATGGAAGCTGGTAATAAAGGCGCTCATACTAACGGAGGTAAATCTGTTGGTTTAAATATTGAGTTGCCATTTGAACAATTCCACAACAAATACATCGATCACAATAAATTACTGGAGTTTGATTATTTCTTTGTACGCAAGGTAATGTTCATGAAATACAGTCAGGGTTTTGTAGTACTACCTGGCGGTTTCGGAACTATGGATGAACTTTTTGAAGCTTTAACCTTAATTCAAACTGGTAAAATTGCCCGTTTCCCTATCGTGTTGGTTGGTACCGATTATTGGGGTGGATTAATTGAGTGGATTAAAGGAACGATGTTGCAAAAAGAACACAACATCCACGAAGAAGATTTAAACTTATTCCGCCTTGTTGATACCGCTGAAGAAGCAGCGGAGCATATTTTCCGTTTTTACAACAAATATGTGCTTAAACCTAATTTCTAGAATAAAATTATTCAGATTAATTAATTTTACAGATAAGAAGTGCTTGTTTTCTCAAGCACTTTTTTTATGCTTTATGTTTTATATTGTAACAACTAGAAAGAAGTGCTCTCTAAAATAAAATAGATTTAGAATGGCAAGATTTATTAACTGGAAAAGAAATTGGCTGAACTCAAAATTTGAGCTTTTTGTTGATGGAATTCAAAGAGGTGCGATTGTTTTTAACGCTTGGAAAAGCGATGCGGAATCTACGTTTGAAGATAAAAACTATTTTTTTACAAGTGTTGGATTTTGGCAACCCAAAACAAATGTTTTTGATAAAAAAACAAACGATCTTGTTGCCATTATTACATATGATAGCTGGAAATCGAAAGCCGTAATTAGCATGAATTCAGGCGAGCGATATGAATGGAAATCGACTAACTTTTGGAAATCACAATTCGTGGTATCCAATTACAAAGATGCCAATATTGTATATAGCTCATCTTCAAATAGCGGTCTTATATCTTCCAACACAGATAACAGTCTTCTTATTATTTCAGGGTTATTTATAAAACAAATTTATAACAAAAGGGGTGCTGCACTTGTTGCTTGTTTCATACCAATTATGGTTGCTACAACCTCAAGACATCACTAACTTAAAATAACGATTAAAAGCATGGAGCAAATTTTAAACTGGAGCAAAGGCACTTTCGATAGCAACTACCATGTGCTAAAAGATGGCTTGCTTAGGTTTTCTTTAAACTTTAGCTCTTTTAAAAATTCTGCCATAGCCACCACGCAAAAAGGAATTTACCTTTTAAAAAGCAGCGGTTTTTCCAATCCAGAAACGCTATTACTAAATAATCAGAACGAAGTTTTAGCCAAAATAAATTATGATTTACTAGGTTTTAAAGCAAAAATAACGTTTAAATCCGGAGAACAATTCGATTGGAGTTTTCAAAACAGCTGGCTCAGTAGGTGGTCTTTAAATAACCATACAGATAAGCAGATTCTATTTAGCGCATCAAGCGGAAGAGGAATTATTAACACTAATGTAGATGATGATATGCTCGTATTTTGTGGCTTATTTATTAGAGAATATTTTGCTCGGATTCTATTTCTCTTTATTCTTTTCGTGCTTTTTTTATTTTTCTTTAGGAATGTTTTTTAGATAAACTTTGGCACGTTTAAATGTTGTAAAAAGAGAAATAATTTGGGCGTTTTAACACGTGGTAAAGCCATCTCTTTTGGGCTGTGCACTGTATCTTTTGGCTATCTTTCGACTATGCTCTGGGTGACAGCCAAAAGTATTTCGCTTCCATCGATAATGCAAAATAGTAAAACGCCAAGAAGTTATAGAAATAAAATCCTCCCCCTGTCCCTACATAGCGATTCCTTAAAACAAATTTTTCGGGTTAATCTATAATCCACTCACACCACCGCTTACTACTAATTTCATAGCATCAGCTGCGCTCATGTGCAAATCGGAAACCTTATCTCTTTTAACAATACAAAGCTGACCAGCAAAAGAATAAGAAAGCGGAAAGTAAACCGCAACTTCATCTGGTAGATTCAGTTTTTTCAGATCGTTTTGCGTTAAAAAACCAATTTTTTTCAGTCCTCCCTCTACTTCTACCAATACAGGGTGATTAAATTTCTTTTCATCACCAACAAAAGCCTCAGTTAAATCTTTAATAGAAGAATAAATGAAATTGAGCAATGGTAAGCGATGCATGATCCGCTGAAACCAATTGTACATCGGCTCTGTAACTAAGTTAGTTACAAAAATTCCTGCCAATAAAATGATGGTTAATACGGTTAGTAATCCTAAACCAGGAATGTTTCTACTTTCGCCAGTATGAGGGTTTACACCTAAAATGTTGTTTACATTTAACCAGCTATCTACAGTGGTAACCGCCCAAACTACAATGAAAATACTCACAGCAATGGGTACAACAATTAATAAACCTTTAATTAGATAGTTTAAAATGACTTTCCCGACTTTGTTCATGGTGCAAACTTATTCAAAATTCTTCAGAAAAGTTCATTGGTTCACTTGTCAGTAGTTCAATAGTTCACCAGTCATTAGTTCACTGGTTAGCAAAGTGCATAAAACACCTAGTTAAAAATAAAGTTCATTAGTTCACTTGTCAGTAGTTCATTGGTTTGCAAAGTGTATAGAACACCTAGCTAAATGAATAAAGTTTATTAGTTTACTTGTGATTAGTTCATTGGTTAGCAAATTGCATAAAACACCTAGCTAAATGAATAAAGTTTATTAGTTCATTTGTCAGTAGTTCATTGCTTAGCAAAGTGCATTAAACACCTCGCCAAATGAATAAAGTTCATTGATTTACTAATCATTAGTTTATTAGTTCGCGAAGTGCATAGAATACCTAGCCAAATGAATAAAGTTTATTAGTTCACTTGTAGTTAGTTTTTCTATTTGCAATATGGAAGGTTAGCTTCCAGCCCAATGAACAAATGACCAATGACTAATGAACCAATCAGCAATGACTAATGAACCTTTAACCAATGAACCATTTTATTCATAAAAATAAACTCTTTTTACCCTTTGAGAAATGTTGGTCAGAATTTCGTATGGAATGGTATTAATTTCTTTTGCCAGTTGCATAATGCTGTGTTCCTGATTAAAAACAATGGCTTCATCACCAGGCTTCAAATCAATAGCAGAAACATCTAACATCGTCATATCCATACAGATAGAACCGATAGTTGGAACCAATTGACCGTTGATGAGCATTTTGCCAACGCCATTACCAAAAGCACGATTGTAACCATCTGCATAGCCAATTTTAACAGTTGCAATTTTCCCACCCATTGGCATAACCCCTTTCCTGCTGTAACCAACTGTTTCACCTGCATCTAAAATTTTAACCTGTGTAACTGTGGTTTTAAGCACCATTGTGGTTTTTAATCCGCGATTATTTAATAGAGCAGAATCAAAGCCATATAATCCTATTCCCAATCTCACCATATCCATTTGAGCATCTGGCCAACGTGTTATTCCAGAAGTATTTGCGATATGCAGTAAAGGTTTATAACCCAAAACTTCGATTAATTGCTTTGCTATACTATTAAATTTATCAATTTGGCGTGCACTAAAATCATCATGTTCTGCCTCTCCACTCGCCACCAGATGAGAGAATATACTCTGAACTTTTACTTTATCGTTTGCGTTCAATAATTCAGATAAGTTATCCATTTCAGCTTGATCAAACCCCAAGCGATGCATACCACTATCTATTTTAATGTGGATTGGATAATTGAAATCATAATCGGATAATGCATTTAAAAAGCTATTTAGTATTTCGAGACTGTAAATCTCAGGCTCTAAATTATGCTTTATAATAGCTTCAAAAGCAGATTCTTCAGGACTCATAACCATAATCGGCAAAGTAATCCCGGCTTTTCGCAAAGCGATACCCTCATCTGCATAAGCAACTGCCAAATAATCTACCTTATGAAATTGCAGTAGGTTTGCGATTTCGAAACTTCCACTTCCGTAAGAAAAAGCCTTTACCATCGCCATAATTTTAACTCCAGGCTTTATTTTTGAACGGTAAAACTGAAGGTTGCCTACCATTGCATTCAAATCAATCTCTAAAACTGTATCGTGGATTTTCTGCGTGAGCAATTTGCTAATTCTCGCAAACTCAAAACGCCTTGCTCCTTTTACCAAAATGGTTTCATGGCTAAATTGTAAGCCTGGAAAAGCATCTACAAATGCGCTTGTATCCTCAAAAAATTGAGTTTCAAACTTGAATAATTTAGCAAATTTTGTAATATGAGAACCAATTCCGATTAATCTGCTCACTTTTTTCTGCTTCAGTAAATCGGCAATTTCTCCATATAAATCTTCATCAGCACGACCAGTTTCAAACAATTCTGATAAAATTACTGTCTTTTTAGGATGTTGATTCTGCTGGTTTAAAAAATCTAAGGCAATTGCAAGAGAAGAAATATCAGCACTGTATGAATCATCTATTACCGAACATTGGTTGATTCCATTTTTAAGCTCCAAGCGCATACTTACATGGCTTAATTTCTCCAAACGCAAATCGGCCTGTTCTGGCGTATATCCCAATGCAAGTAAAGTTGCCCAACAAATCATTCCGTTTTCTATCGATGCCTTATCTTTAAATGGAAGCATACATTCTATTTCCCTGTCTTGATAAATCGCTCGTAAATAGCAGTTTCCATCAATAGGCTCTACAGCAATTATTCTTAAATCTGCACCTTGCTTACTGCTCCAGCTAAAATGCTTTTTACCGGGAAGTTCCTTTAAACTGATTTCAGTAATATATTCCGGAGAATAAATCAACAATTCAGAATTTTCAAAAAGCTTTAACTTTTCTTTTAATTTTTCCTTTTTAGATTGAAAACCCTCCGCATGTGCTTCCCCAATATTGGTTAAGATCCCGATTTCTGGCTGGATTATTTTTTCCAAGCTTTCCATTTCGTTTACTGCAGAGATTCCAGCTTCAAAAATCCCCAAGGTATTTTCTGCATCGATTTGCCAAACAGAAAGCGGAACCCCAATTTGAGAATTATAGCTTTTAGGACTCCTCACAATATTAAAATCAGAAGCTAAAAGTTGATATAACCATTCCTTTACAATTGTTTTTCCGTTACTACCGGTTATGCCAATTGTTTTTAAGTTAAACTGATTTCGATGATGTAATGCTAAAGTTTGCAATGCGATTAAAGCATCTGTAACAATAATAAAATTACAATCTGGATATTCTGCAACATACCTTTCTTCTGTAATTACGAAGTTCCGAATGTCTTTTCCGTAAGCATCTTTTATAAACTCATGTCCATCACGATGTGAAGACAAAGCAAAAAATAAAGAATTTTCAGGCACTAAAACCGAACGACTATCAATTACTAAATACTCAATAATTACTTGATTATCAATTAATTTGAAATTGTAGTGTAAAATTTCAGCAATCTCTGCAATGGTGTAAGTATGGTTCGGCATTCTTTTAGTTTCAGAAAAATACGGATATCGTTTTTATTTTTACGAATTTCAGTAATTAATTATGAAAAGCGGTAAACAAGAGGTAGTATATTTTGATAAAAAGCAAGCCTTGGCAAAGGCAGAGAGTTTCTGCGTTTATCAGGAACGTTCGCAAAAAGAAGTTCGATATAAACTGGTAGAATGGGGAATTCGTGGAGATGAACTGGAGGAAATTCTTTCTGAATTGATTATGAGCAATTTCTTAAATGAAGAGCGGTTTGCTAAAAGCTACGCTTCGGGAAAATTCAATATTAAAAAGTGGGGAAGAATAAAAATCAAACAGGGTTTGAAGTTAAAAGGCGTACCCGAAAAACTTCTACAAAAAGCTTTATACAGCATGGATGATGATGATTATTTAAATACTCTTACGGCTCTTGCCATAAAAAAAGCAGAATTTGTGAAGGAATCCAACCCTTTAAAAAGGAAAATGAAGCTAATGAACTACCTGCAAGGAAGAGGATTCGAAACCGATTTAATTTTACTTGCACTGAAAGCCAGCAATTTAAACTAAATATTAAATTTTTAACAAGAAATTTCTTGACAGAAATATAAATCTGTCTATATTTGCATCACCAAAACGAAACAGATTATTAGTTTTGTTTAATGCGAAAGTAGCTCAGTTGGTAGAGCACGACCTTGCCAAGGTCGGGGTCGCGAGTTCGAATCTCGTCTTTCGCTCTATAAATGCCTTCCTACCAGGAGGCATTTATTTTAAGAGCTTTAACTGCTTGATGCTCAGATGGTGGAACTGGTAGACACGCAGGACTTAAAATCCTGTGCCCTTAACAGGCGTGCGGGTTCGATTCCCGCTCTGAGTACTTCAAAAAAAATCGAAATGAAGACCTTTCAGAAATGAAAGGTTTTTTTGTTTGTAGCTTTTTAATTGTTGTCGTATGTTTTTAGTTTATATCTTACAATCCAGGGATCAATACCAAAACTTGTGGAGAAAGCTAAAAAGAAAGGATTAAGCGGAAATGTTAAAGAGGAAAATAAAAACAGCTAGCTTTATTATACTATCTTCACTTTTATAATCTTTCCCTTAACTTCTATCATAAAATTCTAGAATTTATTTTAGATTTAAGTGACCGCTGAAGGGCGAACACTTAAACCAGAGTGGGGTTGTCCGAAGCCTATTTTTATCAAAGCGAAAGATCGGATCTTTTAATTAACAGACTGTCTATCTACTTGCGGTCACATTCACTCAGCCAAGGGTATGGTAATGAAAAATTTAGAGCCTTCATTTAAAATACTTTGAAATCCGATTTTACCACCCATACGTTCTATAAACTCCTTACATAAAACTAAGCCCAGTCCAACACCCTTTTCATTATTTGTACCGTAAGTAGATGCTGCCTTAATCGAAAAAATATTTCCTTGATCGCTCGTTGCAATCCCTCTCCCATTATCGATTATTGTGATTTCACATTCATCGTTGACGATATGAGCATTTATACTGATCATACCACCGTTTGCTGTAAATTTTACCGCATTATTGATTAGGTTGCGCATAACAATCTGCAGCATATCTACATCGGCCATTACCATTAAATGGAAAGGGATAGTGTTAGAAAGTAAAATTTCTTTATTGAAGGCATAAACACGGGCCATTTCTATGGTACTTTCAAGCACTTGCAGCACATTTACTACCTCAAGCTGCACAACAGATCCGCCCATTTGGGATTTAGACCAATTCAACAAATTAGAAAGCATAGTGATGGTATGGCTGGTGGCACTCTCCAAAGATTTCTCAATCGAATGCCGCTGTTCAGCGCCAAGCACATTTTTATTTAGCAGAGTAAGGTAACTTTGAATACTGACTAAAGGTGCCCTTACATCGTGGGATATGATAGACATCAAATTGTCTTTCTCCAAACTGCGTTGTTCCAACTCCTCTTTCTGTCGAAAAATTTGCTCCTTGCTGCTTTCTATTGCAATTGTCTTTTGCTGAGCGTCCAAGCGTTCTAAATCATAATTGCGCCTGATAAACCTAACAACGATATAAATAACGAACACGGGCAATGGAAAAGCAGTCATTCGATCAATAAATTGTCCTTTACCCGTATTAAAGGGATATTTTATAAATTCAGGATAATAGTAGCCAACAGTATGCAGAGCGAAAAACCACAACAAATAAATAACCAGCCATTTCAGATGCTGTTGATAAGGCGAAATGACCAGCAAAACCAATAAATAGGCTGGCCAGATTATATCGGTTGAACCATTAATACCGGCAATTGCAAAATAATTGATTCCAAAAACCAACAATCCCATTAACCCGAAAAGTGCATTGTTGTGTGGTTTATCCCTGAATCTGGAATAATAATACTGTTGAAAGAAGAATAGACCGATTAATAGCGCAGAAACAGACCCTATATATAGACCTGCAATTAAATTGTATGGCGCATAAATCACCGATACCACAATCAGGCCGATACTAACGGAATGAAACACCCTCCTTTCTAAAGAAAACTGGGCTGGATTGCCAATGAGCGCTAACCAAAAGCTGGTTTTGCCATTTTTAGCGTGAGAAGGAAGAAAATTAAAATTAACGAATTTCGCCATATTATAGTTTGAAAAAATGAGTAGAACCAGTTTCCATGCTTAGATAAGAAAAGAAATATAGTTTTCTTCTCCTATTTTATTACGTGTCTGCTGAGCGCTAACCAAAAGGTATTAAACTGAATGAAAGCTGAAATTAATTATTTAAGTGTTAATTGGAAAAAAAATTCATTTAACCTCGTTCCGCAGAATTGCTAATACAAAGACAACCAATTATTTACAACAAATCTATTTCTATTGGGATGACGTTAATCTTTCCTAGTTTATCCATTATCCAAATTTAATGACTGTCAAGCTATCAATGGGAGATGAATATTTAATGGATGAAATTTGTATATGATTTAAAAAAAAGAAATATTTGACCATAAAATTGCCTAAAGAAATTCTAGATTTAAGTGACCGCTAAAGGGCGAACACTTAAACCAGAGTCGGCGAACACTTAAACCAGAGTGATATTTATTTTAGATTGCCCAAACCTATTCGAAACAAAAATTATTCAATCCTTAACTACTCTGTTCTCAAACTTTTAACTACAAAGTCAATCACAACTTTTGTCGGAATACAAATTGTTGCGGTTCTGCTGAATCTGGCGATATTTATTCCACAGAAATTCCCTTCTAAATCGAATATAGGCGTTCCGCATTCTGCTGGTTTAATTGCAGCGTCCTGTGCAAAAACCTGATCAAAACCATCTCTTCTTACTGATTTTCCACCTTCAAATTTCTCGGCAGGATGATTAAAAATGGATTGCGTTCTTTCTGTCAAAGGAATGATCTTCGATTTTTTTACTCCGTCGCTTATCCATTCAAAGTTAACTTCATCATCTACCCAAAACTGGAGAATTGTTGGAGCAAATTCACTTGCTTTAGTTAAGTTTTTGCCATTAATACTTACAAGTTCATCCCCTACTTTTATACCTGCTTTTCCTGCAGGACTCTCGGGCTTGATTAATGAAAAATAAACCGGACTAGAATTATATGCCACCATGGCTCCCAAATACGCCTGACTATTTACCTTCGGTAAGCTAAAAACAGAACTACTTAAAATACTGTGAATTAACCTTCCATCCGGTTTTACGGTGTATAAAAATCTTCCCATTTCTGTTTTTTGTTCATTGCCCATACCTGGTTTCAAATTGACTCCACCTTTGATCTTAACTTCCGTTTGAAGAAGCATCAAATCGTTATCTTGATCTTTTGCAATTACGTTTAAATGTTTTTTAACGCCATTTATAGTCACCTGAGGATCAGAACCGATCATCGTATTTTTGCTAATTAAAAACTGCCTTACTTCTCCGTTTGAAGCCTGAAAATTAAATAAAGTTGCCCCAATATTTGCTATTGAACCTTTCAAATTGCTTTCTATCAAATAACTGACATTTAAAATTGAAGAGATTTTGCTAAAATCTGGATTAAGAAACTTCATCTTGTTGTCTTTTTGAATGATCTTTTGCAAAGGATCTAAGCCGATACTATCTTTTATTTCTGGAAAACTACTATAATTGTTCTCCAAATTTAGGGCTGTCCAATATTTTCGGTAAAGATCTACAGGGATTTCAAAATTCTGGTCTTCTAATAAATCAATTGCACTGTGCAAGCCAATAACTCTCCCCATATAATCAAATAATGGCCCACCAGAATCACCCGGTTCCATTTTACAGCTTGATCGAATAAAGCCATACGTATTTTTTGTTTCCTCAATTCTGCCCAATCGTAAGGTGGGCAGGCTCTGGTTTAAACTTTCTGGATAAGAAATGCTAATACAAGGTTCGTTTTTAACCAAACTATATGAATAGCCCATTTCTGCAAAAGGCCAAATACCTTTATCCACAATTTTCATCATCCCAACATCAGGAATGCCTGGCGTTTCCTTATTGTCTATTCTTCCTAATGCAATTGCGATACATTCTTTTCCATCGGGAAAGAAAACCTTATAATTTTTTCCGGGGAATATAGTGTGTGCGGCAGTAAGAATATATCCATCAGCAGATACAACTACCCCACTAAACTGTGCGCTTGTGCGCTGGTTTTGCTGTACATCAAAACCCCACATCCTCACGCTTGCAACATATGCCTTTTTAACAGCATCATTTATTTTGGCTTGAAATTTATCGATTTGCTTTTTTTGGGCATCAACATTATAATTAACACACAGCAAAAGGGTTAATGTAAATACAGTAAGTTTTATTTTCATTGGTATTATTTAATAAGCCATTGGCAATAAAAAAGGGTATGGCCGTTTTATGGGCCATACCCAGTTGAGCGGTAAATAAATGTTTGTTTTCTTTGAAAATTATATTTAATAGAAGCTATTTTTTAATTGAATATTTCTGCAAGCTTTTTATTTAAAGGTTCTCCCCTTAGCCCATTCCCAATAATTTTACCTTGAGCATCTACCAAGAAACTTGCTGGTACTGCTCTAACGCCGTACAAACGACCAACTTCATTGTTCCAGCCTTTCAAATCTGATACATGTAACCAATCCAGTTGATCTTTTTCTATTGCCTCCAACCAACGCTCTTTAACATTATCCAATGAAACGGAGATAATCTCAAAGCCTTTTTCTTTATATGTTTTATATTGTTTTACCAAGTTTGGATTTTCTGCTCTGCAGGGTCCGCACCAACTTGCCCAAAACTCTACCAGTACAACTTTACCTTTTAAACTCGCCAAAGAAACAGGTTTGCCTATAACATCATTCTGTGTAAATAACGGAGCCTGTTTTCCAACTGCCGTTATTCCATTTGCCTCAATGCGCTGTGCAAGTTCCTTGCCCATATCTGTCGTTTGATATTCTTTCTTTAAAGCGTTAAAAAGAGGTTGTACTTTAGCTACATCTACCTTACTTCCCGCAGCTTCAGAAAGCGCTACCAAGGCAAAATAAGAATCTGGATGTTCTTTAGCGAAAGTGAACTGTTTATCTGTTCGGTTTTGAATATTTTTTCTAAAACGCAGATCCACATTACTTTTGTACGTGCTGTCTTTTTGCTGCTCTGGCGTACCGCTATTGAAATCGGCATTTACCGCTTTGGTAAGTGCCATGATGGTACCGCCAATTGCCCTATTATATGCATCGTACTCCTGATAGACTTTCGAGCCAGTAAAAACTGCATTTTCCAGAGAATCTTTAGAAGTTAATGTAACCTGTTCCTTGCCAAAATAGAAATAAATTACATCGCCAGTGTAAACTGCTTTCCCCTTACCACCACCAGAATGATCTAAGGCCATCCGTGCATAAGAATTTCCAGAAATGTAGCCGGTAAATTTAAAACTGCCATTAACCAAAGCGACAGAATCTTCATGTCCTACACCATTATCCATGTAATCTATATAGGCCATTGCAGGTTTACCTAAGTTTCCAATTTTTCCCGTCAAGCTAAAATTGGGAGTTTGTGCCCATGCCATTCCAGGCAAGAAAAGGGCGAATAATACTAATTTTGATATTTTCATTTTTGTGTATATGTTAACTGATTGAGTTTTGATTTTTAGCTATGGTTATTTTCTTATAACTAGATCTACAGGTGCGCCCGGAATGCCATTAATGGTTTGTGTAATTGCTCCGTTTTTGCCAACGCTTACATCAACCGTATAAACAGAACCTATTGTACCTACAGTAAGTGTGTTGTCATCTGCGCTGATTTTGAGCATCGATATTTTTTTGCCACCAAAATCTGCATCCAGAACTTTTAAATCCTCATTAAGTGGATTGTATCTATAGATCTTGTCGTTCGATGTAAAATAGAATACATTAAGGCTGTTGCGTTGCCATTTGGTATCGGCATTAACTAATGAAGCACCTTTGAAAACACGCTTATATTCGGCTTTGATCTTTTTGTTTACCGAATCAAACTGATAAGTAAATGCAAGTTCATAAATACTTCCGTCAGCGGCTTTAAAAAAGGCATAATAGGTACCCGACTGGCCAGTTTGCATAAAAATCAGATTATCCATCCCAATATTTTTTGGATCGAAGCTAGTTCCTAACGGATCGACTACGTAATCTTTGCCCAGATAACTTCCATCGCCCCCAAAGGTTACAAAGCCTTTGGATTTTGTATCGAAGGCAAAAAAGAAAGAACCGCCATTGGTAAAATATCTGGAGAGGGAATAATCTCCCGCCTGTTCATTTGCAAACTTGCCATAATCTGGCGCAAATGGAGCAGTAGATACAACACCTACATATAATTTACCGTTTACAACACCAGTTGGAACGGTGCCCATGTAAGCTTCGAGATAACCTGGAACTATAGTGCCCGGTGGCGTAAAAAATTGATCGTTAAAATAACTTTTCCTCAATAATGTACTCGCATCCAACAAAGGGCTTTTCTTAGTCTGATCGTTGCACAAAATCCAAAATTCTTGCTTGGTAATTGGCTGGTAAGGCAGCGGATCAGAAAAGTAAAGTTGTACCGGATTATTGGGCAAAGCCTCTCCATGAAAAGCATTGTAAATATCGGCTATAATGGTTTTGTTATCTGGCTTTACAAAAGACAGTTTAGTTACGCCATTATCTACACTCAATATTAATTTACCAGAAGTAAATTGGGTGCTGCCATTTACCTTAAATGGGAGCACATATTTCAGGCCATTTCGTTTATCGGTAATAATCAGCTTTGCGCTGCGTAAACCAGGCCCGATATTGTAAACAATTCTTAAAGGATATCCAGTATAAATGGCTTCGCGAAGCTCTTCTTGCACGGTAATTCTCCATTCATAAGATAAATCGGTAAGGGGATTAGCACCATCTAAAGAAACCTTGGGGTTTAATATTAGCGAATCGCCAAGAAGTGCAGCAAAAGTAGAATCTTTAAAGGCGCTTAAAGTCGGTTCTGATGGTGGGTGGTAATCGTAATTGCCCAAATCCTTTTTGCAGGCCGTATATAAACTTGCCACAATGGCCAGTATGAAAATCAGTTTAAATTTCATCTTATTTTGTTTTAATGAAATGTTAGATAATAATTTGTTTTCCACTCTCATCAATAAAGAAGTAGCCATTTACGAGCGCAAAATATTTTAAGGTATAGCGCTTGGTGGGTGCATCTTCACTGTAGAAATCGTAATCGTTTGAGCCATCGGTTTTCTTGGTCAGTACATATCCTTTTGATGGGTTTCTTGCAATCCAAGTGGCCGGATCTTTAAGAAAAACTCTAAAGTTTTCGATGTAGTACAATGATCTTGGAATCTCCAGAAAAAAATTCGGCTTGGAAAATTCCACCAAATCGACCGTTCCCGAAGAGATGAGAAATAACTGATGCTTGGTCCTGCCATATTCGCCAAGCGAAGATTCCCAATAAATCCACCATGCTGGCTTTTCTAAGCGGTTGGAAAAGATAATCTTCTTGCTTCTAAGTGCAACGGGCAGATCTGCAGAAAAATCGCCTCCCGAAACTGTTCTAAAACCTACAGTTACGGATTTACTCGCCAGCGCATCATCCGTGTTTTTGATGATCAAGGGAATTCTAGTTTTTCCAGAGTCAGCAGGCAAAGTATAAGAAGGTTTTAAAGCTTCGTAATGTAATCCTTTTACCGCTGTAGTCATGGAATCTACAATATTCAATACAAACTGTCTGGTATGCGAAACCCGAGGCCCTGTAACCACGATTGGAACCCATATGGTATCCTGCGCCAAACTCGGATTGTATGCAAAGGAATAACTTAGCGTTGTTGTGTCCTGATTTCCGTCTTTATCCAAGTATCGCAGATACACATTATCTGTTGAGCCATAAGGCATCATTTCGTTTTTTTTGCAGGCAAATAACATCGTGCTCAAAAGCAAAATATAAATGATATTTTTTTTCATCTTTATTGTCTGTTAAGGTTAATTTCTAAAAGCTTGCTCATCTACCGGAAGCGGAAAAACAAAAAGTTTATCTGTTGGTGGATAGATTAATCCAGAGGTTGTAACAATGTTTAAATTAAGGCGCTTGTGCATAAAGAAATTCTGACTCTCGCCATAGAATTCCTTTCGATACTCCCCTTCCAGCTCACTAATAAAATCTGATTTGGATATTCCAGCACTTAGGCTTGCTCCAATACCACGGTGCGTACGCAGTGTATTGAAATAACCTACAGCTAAGGTTGGATTGGTATCAAAACTTGCTTCTGCAGCAATCATATACATTTCGCTTAGGCGCAGTGCTGGTGCTACCAGTGGGTGCAGATTATCAATAGGGCTAGAATTTACAATATATTTCTGCAGATAAAATCGATCAGAATTGCCCGCACTTTTAACTATCCTGAACCATTGTTTATACCGCCAGTCATCAGCGCCAACCGTTCCTAAATTATAAATTGCATTAATTTGATCAGCCGTTGCTGAATAATCTGGATTATCTCTTGAAAAAAGTCCAATTAACTGATCCTTGGATTTGGGAACAAACCAACCAAACAAAATCTCGTTATAAAATATCCGATCGCGTTTTGCAACATCTGCATTAAAGAAATCTTCTTTAATTGTCCACGGGAACTTTAAAGACTCTATTACTTCTTTTGCATTGATTAGTGCATTCGCATTATCGAGTTTATACAGATAAACTCTAGCCAGCTCGCCGGCAACGGCATAATAATTTATGCGGTGCCTTCTATTTTGGAGAAATAAAGAACTGTTTTTAAGCTCCGTTGCCTTCTCTCCCTTTGGATAGCCTACTACATAAGTTCCTGAGATTATTGGATCTGTAGATTTCAGCAAGGCTTTTGCTTGTTGCAAGTCTGCAATTATCTTATCCATCACTTCAGAAACGGTAGAATATGGTGTAGTTTTGGTACTTACCGCAGTTACGTAAGGCATTGCCTTGAAGGATGGATTATTTTTGTATGATGGACCGAACATCCTCAACAAATCAAAGTGCATGTAGGCACGCAAAGCCAGCGCTTCTCCTTTTATAATCTCATAATTATTTTCTCTAAATAAATCTTTACGCTCATCTATCACTTCCAAAATTTGGTTTACATTGCCAATGGCCTTATAAGAACCTGTCCAAATGGAACTTATCTTGGCAACGTAGCTTGGAAGAGCATAATCAAAGGCGGCAATTCTTTGGTAATTAGCATCACTGAACTGGTAATTCTGTGCCATAATATCCAGGTTGCTAAAAGTTAAATTTCCGCCATATAAATTGGTGCCTGCAAAACCTACATAGGCGCCGTTTAGAGCTTCTTTAAATCCTTCTTCAGAAGTAAACAGCTGTTCCTTGGAAACCTCGGATTCTGGCTGGATATCCAAAAACTTTTTACAGGAAGAAAAAGCAATCAGTGTGAATAATATAAATATGTATTTTTTCATTTTCTTATATTTAGAATGAAGCCAATAGTGAAACCGTTAAACTCCGTGCAAAAGGATAGCTGGTGCCCCGCTCCATTTGAATGCTCGAAGTTCTAAAAATGTCGTTCAATGTCATGGTGGTACGCAGGTTTTGGAAGCCGATCTTTTTGATCAGTTCTCTTTTAAAATCGTAGGATAGATAGATTGACCTAAGCTCTAGCAAATTGTCTTTCTGCACAAACCTAGAGGATACATTGGTAATTGATAAATCGGCAATGTTCTTAAAGAAGGTTTGATCGCCCGGCTTAATCCATCTCTGATCTAGTACCCTGCTATCCACATTAAAGCGTGGATCTGCATTTTCAATCCGATCTACAAGCGTCTGGTTATAAGTGTAACCTCCAAAACGGTAATAGAAACTTAGGCTAACCATAAAGTTTTTATACGCAATATTGGCTGATAAATTTCCTTCTGCCTTTGGCGCACCATCAGCAACAGGCATAATATCTTTTACATCCCATACGTAACTCAGCGTACCATCCTTTTTCAAGAAGATTTCCTTTCCGTTTTCTGGATCGATTCCCAATGAACGCACCGCATAAATGGCTGATAAAGACTGCCCTTCGTTATAGCGCAACAAGGGTGTAGATTGTGCATTTTTATCTGGATTAGTCTGATACTGATCAATCTTATCATTAAGGGTTTTCAAAGAATTGGAGAGTTTTACCAATGTATTTACATTGTGGGCCAAATTGCCAGTAATATTTATATTGAAATCCTTATTTCTGAATGCATTAGCGGTTAAATAGAGTTCATAACCTTCATTTGCCATGTCGCCCAAGTTTTCTTTGTAGGTAGTAAAACCAGTTGAGGGCGATAAATCTATATCGGTGATTAAGCCTTTGGTTAGCTTATAATAATACCTTGGAGAGATAATAAAACGATCGTTGAATAAGCCCAAATCTATTCCAACATCATAGGTTTTTGTTTTTTGCCATTGTAGGTTGCTGTTGCCGTAACCCAGAACTTGAGCCCCTAAACCGGTAGAGTACCAGTTTGATGGATCATATTGATAAATGGATCTAGACAGATAAGCCGGAAAAGAAACCGAACCCACAATCCCGGTGCTGGCTTTTAAACGCAATTGGCTAATCACCTTTAGGTTTTCCATAAAAGGCTCTTTGTGCATATTCCAGCCAATTCCCGTAGACCAAAATGGAGCAAACCTTTTATTGGAGCCAAAGGCTGATGAACCTTCGTACCTGAAAGATGCATCCAAAAGGTATTTATTTTTGAAAGAATAATTACCCGAGAAAAATGCACCAGCCAATCTGTTTTCAGAAACGTTGCCGCCCGGTGCAGAATCTTCTTTATAAATTCGGGCAAAGCCGATATTGGTAAACCGATCATTAGAAAAACCTTGTGCCTCAATAAATTTATCATCACTTCTTACCGCAACTACGTTTGTTCCCAATACAAGGTTAAAATATTGATCTCCAATTTGTTTGTTATAGCCAAGCGTAGCCTTACCATCAATAGCCAAACGATCGCTTTCGGTTAGAGCGTAAGAACCCTTATTGTTGAGTTTATCGCTTGTATAAGTGTAAAATGTACTGCTAAGTGGTGATACAAATTTATCACCGGTAGTTTGGCTCTTGTTCAAGCTAATCTGACTTTTAAAGGTTAAACTCGGACTAAGTTTCCAATCTACCGAGAAAGCATCGATTAACTCTAGGTTCGATGATTTATCAAAACTGGCCAAACTGCCTTCAAAAAGCGGATTAAAAACGTAGGTTGTTTTAACCTGATCGGGACCTGGTTGATGCGTATCTACTCGCCAATTTGCAACTTCCTGAATTAAATCGCCATTCTGATTGGTTTTAGGATAGTATGGATTCATTCGTACATAAGTAGAAAAATCACCATAGGGAGAATTATTTCCATTAACCTGTGTAATACTGATCTCGTTTCTGAACAACAACTTTGAAGTTGGATTGTAGGTAAAGTTCATGCCTCCACTGTAGCGATTGCGATCTGATTTTAGCATTACGCCCGGTTGGGTTTCGTAACGCAAATCAACCCCATATCTAAATTTTTGGTCGCCTCCTTGTACATAAATAGAATGTTTTTGGCGGTACGCATTTCTCAAAGCCTGAGATAACCAATAAGTATCCACCCCGCTGGCAACATTTTTAAGCCTTGCAAAATACTCTGCATCTAATTGGTCTGGGGTATAACCTGTGTTATTTGCCGCATTGTATAAGCCTGCCAGTTTTTCATAAGCCAGTTTCTCGGATGCATTTAACACATGGTAATCTGTTAAATCTGGTGCATTAACAGTTAACTCGTAATTATAAGAAAGCTGGAGCTTTCCGGCAACAGGTGCTTTAGTTGTAATTACAATTACCCCGTTGGCCGCTCTCGAACCATATACCGCGGTTGCTGCAGCATCTTTTAATAACGTTACAGATTCGATCCTATTGATGTCCAGATCGGTTACCTTTTGCAGTGTAACTTCGAAACCATCCAACATAAAAGCCGGAAGATTGTAATTGCTGGAGAGGTTATTTCGATCTAATATGTTTTCTGTATCTTCTATTGAAGGCAGAGCGGTAGCGCCACGAACATTAATTTTAGGTAGGGCATTCGGATCAGAGCCAAATAAATTATTGTCTAGTACCTTAAACGAAGGATCGAAAGACTGAATGCTTTTTAATAAATTCTGAGGATTGTTTTTCTTAAGGTCATCGCCCGAAATGGTAATGGCATTTCCCGTATAGTTCTCCTTTTTAATCGTTTGATAACCGGTAACTACAACATCATTCATCTGGGTGAGTTTGGAAGCCAGCTTGATGTTTAAATTTTTGCCGTTGGTAACTTTAGTTTCAAAAAGCTCGTAGCCTACATAGCTAAAAACCAGGGTTGTGCCTTCATCTACACTTATTCTGAATTCGCCCTTCTCATTAGTAATGCCAACACTTACGCCATTTTTTATCGAAATGTTTACGCCGGGAAGTGTCTCTCCGGTGGTTTTATCAACCACAATACCCTTAACTTCTATTTTGGGAATGGGGCGATTAATCTGCTCAGGAAAGTTTTCTTTATTACTAATTACAATCGTTTTGTTTACGATGTTAAAGCTCAAATCCTGACCTTTTAGAGAGGCATTTAACGCATCGGTTAGCGAAGCATTTTTAAGTTCGATAACAACATCTGGTCTCCCTTGGAGCAACTGTCCTTTGTAAAAGAAAAAATAACCAGTTTGTTTTTTAATTTCTTTAAATACGCTTTTAAGCGAAGTTGTTCTACGCGATAGGGTTACCGTTTGAGAAAAGCTGGCTGCCGATAAATGCATGGCACCAACCAATAGGAGAATTGTAGTCAATTTCATGACCAATAAAAATTTAATCCTTACCCTCCGCATTTCGCATGCGGGGTTGTAAAGGGTAGTTAATTTCATACCTTTGTATTGAATGAGGTTAATAAATAGCAGCTTGCTTCGAAACCCAGCTGCTGGTCCAAATTTCTACCGGAAGCGTTCTAGCGCTTTCGGTTCTTTGTAAGGTAAGATTCTAAATTTCTGGTAGTTTTTTCATCATAAAGTTTAGTTTGGTGGTTAATTGGTTGATTGGTTTTAAGGTAGACTTGTTTGTTAATTTATTTGGTTCCTGATATGGTTAGCACTTTTCCTTTAATATCCGTGTGAATGTGGTTCAGTTCCAAAATTTCAAACACATCAGAAAGATTGCTGCTTCTAGGAATTTCACCCACATATTTTTCGTCCTTGATTTTGCCTTTATACACCACGTCAATATCGTACCAGCGAGAAATCTGACGCATAACAGTCTGTAGGTCATCATTATCAAAAGAAAAAATATTATTTTTCCAAGCCATCTCTTTATCTAAATCAACCTGTTTATCTACAATTAGGTTATTGTTTTCTTTACTCAGTTGAGATTGCTCTCCCGGATGTATATTAACAGTTGTAGAAGCACTGGTCACTTTTACGGATCCTTCTAACAGCGTGGTTTTTACAGCAACCTCATCAGCGTAAGCGTTTATGTTAAAGTGCGTTCCCAAAACCTCAACAGTTTGTTCTGCAGTCTTTACCCTAAATGGTCTGGTCTTATCTTTAAAAACTTCAAAATAAGCTTCGCCATTAAGCTCAACCAAGCGTTCGCTTTTGCCAAAGGAAAAGGGATATTTTAAGGTGGTAGCCGCATTGAGCCAAACTTTCGTACCATCTGGCAAGCTTACCTGATATTGGCCGCCTCGCGGTGTAGAAATTGTATTTGTTCCAGAAATATCAGTTGCGCCAGCTTGAACAACATACTCTATTTCACCGTTTTTTCGCTTACGGATTAAGACACCATTCTGTATGACAATTTGCCCTTCTTTGGCATCATCAAGATTTACTGTACGACCATTGGCTAAGGTTAATATCGCTTTGTTACCGCCTGGTAAAACATCTTTTAACTCCCTTTTGGCCATTAAATGCGTAGAGTTTTCGTTGTGCTTTAAGATATAAAACCCAGCCGCTATGCAGATTAAGATACTTGCCGCGATTCCAGCCCTTTTAAGCAAGGAAAAAATTCTTGGCTTGCCAAATAGTGTTATGCGTCCCCAAACCTCCTCTTTGCTTTCTTCTATTACCAAGTGGCTTGGCGCTTCCTTTTCAATTGGAGTGTGTAAGTACCATTCTTCGATAACTGCCTTTTCTTGAGGCGTACAATTGCCCGAAAGGTATTTATTTAAAAGTTTTTTCGCGTCCTTCTCCATAAAATAGAAATCTAGTTTGGTTGATTACTATATATACGGCGAAGCTATTGTGTTGGGGGTAGGCGAAAATCATTTTTTTTTACAATACTTAAAAATGGCCTTTAAAAAACTACGAAAATGAATAATTTAATTCTGGGCGTAAGGCAATTAATGAATTTTTTAGAGAAATGCGAGATAAATAAATACACCCAAACGAGTTTTTAGGATTCGAAGTGCATTTTTTACCTGAGTTTTAATGGTTAATTCAGAAAGCCCTAATTCTTGTGCAATTTCTTTATGAGATTTATTTTCTCTTCGGCTTAAAAGAAATATTTCTCTCATTTTTGCTGGAAGTGCATTAATTTCTTGCTCAATTAAGAAAGCCATTTGTTTTTCTCTGACCAAATGATCTGTAAGTACATGATCTTGATCCAAGAAATTCTGCAAAGAATCTACATATTTATTCTCCACTTTTTGATGGGCAAAAACATCTAAAATCCGGTTTCTAATGGCTGTATATAAGTATGCAGATAGATTACCGTTGGGCGCTACCTGAAGTCGCTTAGACCAAAGTGTTTCAAACAATTGGTGAACAACATCCTTTGCTTCCTCATCGTCATTTAAGCGCTTACTTGCATGGATAAACAGAAGACCATAAAATCGGTTGTAAATTTCGGTAAATGCTTTTTCATCATTCCTGGTCAACAAGAATGCCAATTCACTATCAGAAAGGGAATTATAGGAGTGCATAATAAGGGTAATGCAAAGATAATATTAAATAAACCGAAAAGCTAATGAGCATCTTTTCAAAATCAAGAGGATAAAAATCAGCCAAGTATTAGGAACAATTTTAAAAATAATTTCAAAAAAATTTGCGAAACCGATTAGTTGCGCTTATATTTGCAACCGATTAGTTTCTTAAATAATATTAATTAAATGAGACGAGATATATTTCAAGCCATCGCAGACCCCACAAGGCGGGCAATTATTGCTTTAATTGCGTTACAGGCCATGACCCCCAATGCCATTGCAGAAAACTTTAATACTACGCGACAAGCAGTTTCTAAGCATTTACGAATCCTTACAGAATGCGAGCTTGTAAAGCAAGAATTTCAAGGTAGAGAAATTTTATATACGCTTGAAATTGAAAAAATGAAAGAAATAGATAAATGGTTAGACCAATACCGAAAAATTTGGGAAACCCGATTTAATCAACTTGACGATATATTATTAACAATTAAAAAAGAAAAAAAATGAACAATTTACTATTCGATTTTACCGTTGACAAGGCAAAAAAAACGGTATTTGTAAACAGAGAATTTGCAGCCGAACTTTCACTTGTTTGGGATGCTTTTACCACAAAGGAAATTTTAGATCAATGGTGGGCGCCTAAACCATGGGCATCAAAAACAAAAATTATGAATTTTGAAGCTGGTGGACAAAGATTTTATGCAATGGTTAGTCCTGAGGGAGCTGAGCATTGGTCGCTTCAGCAATATACTTCTATTACTCCAAAAACCAACTTTAAATATTTGAATTCTTTTGCAGACAAAGATGCAAACCCTGAATTGCCAGGTTCTGATTGGGATCTTAGCTTCAGCGAAGAAAATGGGAGAACGAAAGTGAGTATTATCATTAAAAATGATTCACTAGAACGAATGGAAAAAATGATTGAAATGGGTTTCCAAGGAGGATTTACTATGACCTTAAATTATCTAGAGGAATTATTGGAAACATTATCTAAAAAATAATGCTGAAGAAATTTTGCTTACAGAATTCGATTTATTAAGCCTCTGAAAAAAACTTAAGTGTAATTGGTTTATTTCTATAATTAACAATAGATAAAACTGTTTCAAAAAGGCGAAAAAGAGTCAAAAGACTTTAATCTTCGCAAGAAAAGATTTAGATTATGTATTTCAAGATGAGCATAAATGTTGGGAATTTTGATTTTCTTCACCAGAATAAGGTTAACTATGACTAGCATTTATGACTCAGCTTAATACAACTCCAATCCAACAACAAAAAAAGCAAACCCCATGAACAATTAAGCCCTAACTTTAGCGTTTTTTAGGATATGGCAAAAGCTATCAATATATTTCTTTTGACATTTTACTCATTGGGATCTTTGTGTTTACCCATGGGAGATTTCTCTACGCTTCAGGATTTGCCCGATATGTACCGCCATTGTAAATCAACTGAAGATAAGGATATGACCCCTCTTGATTTTATTACCGACCATTTAATGAATATAGATGGCCTATTTGATGAACACAATAATGGCGACGAACAAAAGGCACACGCACCCCTTCAAAACCAGCATGTTTCACAAATAGTTGCATTCCAAATTCCAGCACAATTTTGTTTAGAAACAGCTAACCTCTTTTTTGAAAAAAAAATACTCTTTTTTGATTTTAAAACTGAAAATCTTTCCAAATACATATCAAAAACCTTCCGTCCGCCAATAGTTTAATTGTTGTGTAATGTTTGATACAAACAAGCACTTTTAGGATATACATTATTATTTCTTTTAACAATTAAATAAATTCAAAATGAAAAATTTCATATTTGTGCTGGCAATTCTATTGCCTTTGGGAAATTCATTTGCCCAATCTGGCACCATTAAAGAACGAAAAAATGTAATAATGATAGGGTTGCCACTTAACCTCATCGATAACAATACCAATGAAAGCTATTTTCTTTTCGACCTGGCTTTTAAAGTAAGCTATGAACATAGACTAAGCCAAAATTTTACACCATATATCCAATTGGGTTATCAAGGCCCACGAACCTATGATTTAGAAACAGCCGAAACTCAAGAAAAAATAAAAACAAGCGGTATAAACCTACAGATTGGAAATAAGTTTTTTTTCAACAATACTGCTACTCCAGCAGGCTTTTATATGTCGCCACAGTTTACTTTTAATTCGGTAAAATTGAAAGAGGAAGGAAGTGTTCCTGGCGGTTACATCAGGATTAAGGATTATGGGCTTGCCGGTATAATTGGCTATCAAATGGTTCGGACAAAAGGATTTGCAATGAGCGTTTATACAGGTGCAAGTATTTTTCGTAGAAACTATTTTGACAACACCTTGATTGAAAGTGCAGCTGTAATTGACCATAACGAAACGGGGATTAGGCCATATTTAGGTATGCAATTTGGTTACGCTTTTTAATTCATATTAAAATTCAAATCAAAATGAAAAGAATAATGTTCATACTGGGCAACCTAGCCATAGAATCATGTTCATTTGCAGGTTTGCCTCCGCCATTTAAAAAGCATCTAAACAAAAAAAATCTACAGATGATTCAAATCTAAAATGTGGCAAAGAAAATGCTAACATATTTCAAGCAACATTTTAGTAAAAAGTGGTATAATGATCTTCCAATTTAGCGATAGTGGAAATGGCTATATCTGATTTAACAAAAACATCACAATATAAAGATATTTGATTACCAATTAAGGATTCGGCTTATAAAGTACACCTACTACTTATCTTGTTTAGCTATATATTCAACAGTTTCTTGAAGCCAATCCTTGCTTTTTAGCAGCACATCTGGCTTTACGCCAATGCCTTCTATAGAATGCCCGTCTCGCGTAACAATTTGGCAATTTGGAATAAACATCCAGAAAAAGGTGTCAGAATTGGGTAAAGCAAAACTTACGGACGAGCCTGGATTACCAGCGCCTGCTGTTGTTTTGCCTAAAATGGTTGCTCTTTTCATTTCCTTTGCTGTAAACGCAAAATACTCCGCTGCAGAAAAGGTTTTGTCTGATGCTATGATGAAGATAGGTTTATCAAAAAAAGTTGGTCCATTGTTGTAATTAAAAATAACCTCACTTTGTTTCCAATCCTTCTCCCCTGTACATTTCTTTTTCAAAAGGGTTTGATAATCTTTCTCTCGATATAAGAACTGGTTTATAAAGGCACTGCTTGCACCATCTCCACCCGGGTTTTCAGAAATATCAAAAATTAATTTTTCGCAGGTAGATAACGAGTCTAACACTTTACGGAGATCTTTAAAAGCATCTTCATTTGCAATACATAAATCCCATTTTATATAGCCAATATTGTTTTTTAAAATAAGATACTTACTAATCCCGGCTGGGGAAAGCACTGGCTGAGCTTTATTTTTTTGTGGAACAGGATTTTTTGGGTAAGCAATAACGTTAAAGTGCTTATCGTGGGTTTCTTTCCGAAGCATATCGGTAATTTGCTGAGCTGCAACAGAATCAGAAAGTCCATCAAACATTTTTTGATGCTCCATGTCTGTCAATTTTTGCACAAGATCTGCAGCCTTGTTTTTATCGAAATATTGCTGTGTTAAATTAGTTTTAAGCACACTGATCATCAACGTAATATCTTCTTTTGCAGAAGCTTTCTTAACATTATTTTGTGAGCAACTTAAAAGGACTGCGCCATGTAAAAAGGCAAATAAAATTGGAATGGATTTTCGGAGCATTGAGGAATGTTATTTTGCGTGAAACTACTAAATAAAAGACGATTAGCCCTAGATATGGAATAAAATAATTAAAATACTAAAGCCCATTTCTCTCCTTAAATAACTTAGTTTAATTATATAACTTTAGCCTGTAGCGTTTATTCCATTCAAAACGTTTTAATGTAAAAACCAACATTCACTAATCGTTTTTATGAAAAATCTCATTGTACTTTTATTAGCCATTTGTTTTATTTCTTGCAAGAAAGAAGCTGGATATGGACCGCTTAATTTAAAAGATGGCCAACAGGTTGAATTATTGGTAGATCATCGTTTAGGTTCGGATAAGGATATTCTTTTAAAGCTACCCGAAAATGAACAAGCGGGTGCTTCCCTAGCTGATTTCGAGCAAAGAGAACCCGGATACACTTACCGAATTAAAGCTGTGTTTCATTACGAAAAAAATCCTCCTGCCGATGCATCTTCCTATTATTACGAGTTTTTAAATGTAATTAGCAAGGAGCAATACAAGGGAAGTGAATCTTTCGATATCCAGCTTATTGTTTCTTATGTGCCAGGCGGTCCAGTAATTCGACTAAATAAACAGGGAAATGATTATTACTTTTCTAATAAGATTCAATTTACCGTTGCGAATACAACAGTTGGCAATCAATTAGAAGAAATTTGGAAAAATGCTGAGGACGTACGTGCAAATTGGAAAACTGGGCAACTCCCTAAATGGAAAGCCATAAAAGCGACCGTTATTCATGATCCACAGCAGTTTGGGAAGGCTTATTTGGTGCAAAAAATAGAATTCACATTGTAATATGCTAATCAAGGTTTAAATGGCTTGTTAGGAATGGAAATATCTACACCGAAAAATTAAAATTTAAGTTAAATTTATTATTTTGGTCATAATCAACTCTATTTATCCATATAATAATTTAATTATGAAAGTATTAATTCTCTTTTTATTTGTAGCCACAAGTGTTCAGTTGCACGCTCAAAGCAAACTATCAGTTGATCCAACACTAGTAGGGAAATGGAAGGCCATATCCAAAATTGAAATTGATAAGACAAACGGCGTAATTACCGAAACTGATAAAGATCTTTACAAAGCTGGAGAAAAAACCTATGAGTTTACCAAAAAGAATACGGTAATTATTGTTCAGGGCTTTGGTAAGCACAAAGAAGAACTACCTGCTTACAGCCAAGGAAATAAATTGTTTGTAGGTAAAGACAGTAAAAACAAAACACCTTATGTAGTAACATTTGAGCAGGGCAAAACCAAATTACTGAAAACAGAAACTAAAATTAAAAAGGGAAAAACCATTATTGAAACTGAAGAGGTTATTTTAACCCGATAATTATAATTCCACAAAGAAGGCCAGTAAATTATAAACTTACTGGCCTTTTTTATGTTAAAATAACTTCTTACAAAGTTGCCATATCAATTACAAATCTGTAACGTACATCGCCTTTTTCCATCCGCTCGTAAGCATTATGAATGTCTTTCATGTCGATCATTTCAATATCCGAAACGATGTTGTTTTCGGCACAGAAATCAAGCATTTCCTGAGTTTCAGCAATTCCGCCAATACCCGATCCAGCAAGGCTTTTTCTGCCACCCAATAAACTAAATGCAGCAATTTCTGCTGGCTTAGGTGGAACACCAACACAGATATGTATACCGTTCGTTCTAAGCAAAGAAAGATACATATTGAAATCGTGCTCTGCAGAAACGGTATCCAATATAAAATCGAATGTACCTCTTGCTGCCTTAATTTGTGCCGGATCTGTAGTTACCACAAAATGATGAGCACCTAATTTTTTAGCATCTTCTTCTTTTTTAGGCGAAGTACTCAGTACTGTTACCTCAGCACCAAAAGCTACACCAAATTTAACTGCCATGTGCCCTAAACCACCAAGTCCTAAAACAGCAAGTTTATGCCCTTTTCCTACTTTCCAATGTCTTAATGGAGAATAAGTTGTAATTCCTGCGCATAAAAGTGGTGCAACAGCAGCAAGATTTAATTTATCAGATACATGAAGAACAAATTCTTCTCTTACCACGATAGAGTTTGAATAACCACCATAAGTAGGTGTTTTTCCATCTCTTTCTAAACCATTATAGGTTTGTGTATTGCCTTCTAAGCAGTATTGTTCTAAATCCTGTTTGCAGTTTTCGCAAACCTGACAAGAATCTACCATACAGCCTGTACCGGCTAAATCACCTACTTTGAACTTTTTAACATGATCACCAACTTTAATCACGCGGCCAACAATTTCATGGCCAGGTACCATTGGAAAAATACCCGGAAACCAATCGTTTTTTATTTGGTGTAAATCTGAATGGCAAACGCCACAGAATAATATTTCGAATTGAACATCATGAGGTCCAACTTCACGGCGTTCAAAATTCCAAGGTGCTAAATCTGTACCTGGGTCTTGAGCCGCATATCCTTTTGTTGCAATCATTTTTATAAATTTTAGTTAATTATATCTCAACAAATATAATCGCGAATTGTTAAAGAAATATTACGCAATTCAAATTATTGCTTACAAAATTCAAACAATTTTGATGGCTCAACCTATCTCTTTTGGTCATTCAAAACGACAACATTCTTTCCAAGCGTTTTAAATTTAACACCATCTGCTTGTTCTACCGTAATGGTAATATGGCCTGTTTTACTGGTATTAAGATCTCGAACCATTCCAGCCTTGCCAATATGTGTACCACCAATTACCTTGCAACTGTCGCCGTTTTTTAATGTTGTAGTTATATTTGTAGCCATTTTAATGAGATTAGTAACTACAAATATATTTATATTCTCATTGAGAATTTAGTCAACAAGGATTAACAATTTAAAATTCCAGTCAAAAAAAAACCTTCAAGCATAACTTGAAGGTATATAGCATTACATTGTCATTTACTTTGTAATCACTTCGATTTTTCCTCCGTTTATAAATAAATCGTTGGGCACGAAATAGCCTTGATTTACTTTTCCATCAACTTTGATAGAAGTAATCCCTCTCCCCTTACCGGGTTTAGAAATGGTTAATAATTTACCTGAGCTGGTTTTCCATTTCACTTCATCAAAAAGTGGTGCAGTAACGATATATTCAGGATCGGTAGCCGAAAAAGGATATAAACCCAATGCACTGAAAACATACCAGGAAGACATTTCACCAGCATCATCCATTCCAGATAAAGCCAAACCCTCCTTACCTATTCCGTATAAATTGTTCAAAATATAATCTAATATTTTTTGTGATTTCTCTGGCTTTCCGATAAAGGTATAGGCAAAAGGCGCTTCATGATCGGGTTGGTTGCCTTGGCAGTATTGACCGATCATGGTTTCTACGTTTCTGGCGATATATTTTGGATTCCAAGGAAGCGTAAATAACGAATCCAATTTAGATTCAAATCCTTTCGGGCCTCCATATAATTCGATTAATCCTTTCATATCATGTGGTGCATAAAAAGACACTTGCCAAGCGTTTGCTTCACGATACATATATTCGTAATATGGATATTGCGGATTGAAAGGTTTAATCCAATCGCCATTTTCCAATCTTCCACGCATAAAACGGGTTGAAGGATCGAACATATTTTTATAGTTTTTCGATCTCGCCATTAAGATTCTATAATTGGCAGTATCGCCAAGCTTTTTAGCAATTTGCGCAAGAGAATAATCATCATAAGAATATTCTAGCGTTTTAGATACACCCGCTTTTGCCTTAGTTTCTACATGAGGATTTTGTACATCTGGATCTGAAATATAACCCTTAGCGATGTACTCTGAGATGAATGGACGAGCTCCGCCAGATACATTTGCATTTCTCAATAAAAGCTGATAAGTGCCTTTAATATCAAAATTATCAATGCCCCGCAAATATGCCCCAGCAATTGATGATGCGCCATGATCTCCATGGAAAAATGTTGGAATAAAGCCCGTTTTATCGCCAACATCCTTCATCGATTTAATTACATCTAAAGTAACATTTGGCGTAATTAAACCGAGTAAAACATCCTTATTGCGATAAGTATCCCAAAGAGAGGGTTCGGTGTAATAATTAAAATCTGCTTTTACTACATTATGCTTTGCATCTTTAAATTCTCCATTTACATCACTGCGTAAAGCTGGCCAAAGAAAAGATCTGTACAGGCAAGAATACAACATTACCTTTTGCTTTTCCGTACCGCCCTTAACTTGGATATTAGAAAGTAAATTTTCCCACTTCGCAGTTGCTTCATTCCTAATTTCAGTAAAGGTTTTATTCCCAATTTCCTTTTCTAAATTTTCCTTTGCGTTTTGAACACTTACGAAGGATAAACCAATTTTAAGTTCTACCGGAGTTGTACTTCCGTTGGCTAAATGTATAATTGCATAACCTGTACGTTTACCTACATCAACCTGATCCAGTTTATCTATAGTGCCATTTACTGTTGCATAAAAATAAATATTTTCGCCACCCTGAAAACCTTGAACGGCCGACTTCCCTACCTGTTCTATATTCCAAGTGGAAACTCTACTGTTGGCTTTGCCCATATCAAATAGGATTTGCTTATCGGTATTGTTCTTAAATTCATATTTGTGGTATCCACATCTTAGAGTTGAGGTTAAGCTTACATTTACTTTATAATCTTCTAAATAAACTTGATAAAAACCTGGTGCTGAACTTTCATTTTTATGTGAAAACTTTGAACCAAATTTTTCTCCTGGATTTGAAAGCGGTAAAATTGGAATATTGCAGAGGTTCCAGTGGCCCTTATTGGTATGAGCAAAGCCATAAATTACATCATCCTCATATTCATAGCCAGCACCCGATCCGTATTCGGTTATTGGACTTAACTGCACCATGGCGTTTGGCAAAGAACTGCCCGGAAAAGTAAGTCCGGCCCAAGATCTCCAGCCTTTTGGCAATTCATACCCCAGTATTTTGGGGTCGGTTAAAGGTGCGGTTCCTACGAAGGTGTTAACGTATTTTGTTAGGTTGGTTTTTGTCTGACTTTTGCTCACTTGACTAGCAAGGAGAATAATCAATACAAAATTAAAAATGAGTTTGGTTAGGTTTCTCATGATTCTTGTAAATCGATTTAGTGTGTACGCAAATATATAAATTACACCAAATCAGAAAAGAAACTAACACAAACGTTACTCTAAATCAACTTCGGAGTATACTGTAATTAGGGATTTAACTGGAAATTAATTTGCTGGAAATGATTATCTATTATTGGGGTATTCGTTAATCCAATGGAAGCCTCTACTTACCAAAGGAAATTTTTTATGATCGAATATTAAGGTTTGAATTTTGACCGAATCGCCTCGCATTCTACCTGTAAGATAGAGCATTTTATGATCTCTTTTATATTTTAAAACGAAAGCATCGGTGCTATCCTTATTAGATGTAAAATGAAGGGTTTGCCTTAATTCATCTACCTTTAACTTCATCCAAATGGAACTGTCTGTCATGTTGGTAATTCGAACATAGCCTGGATAATTAATAATAATTCGTTTCCATCTTGCGCTATCGGTGGTTAAAGGTGCTATGATATTATTGTTTTTGGTAAAGGTTTTAATATCATAAATACCATAAAGAGGAGGTTTTTTCACGGCATCACCATATTTTTTGGCCATGTTTAAATTGCTCCAAAGGGTTGCATAAAAGGCAAAAAGGATCACGATAGTTTTCATTGAAAGCTGGATAACCCTTTTCCATTTAGTTTTAAAAATTGGTTGTTTTGGATTTTCTGTCAAGGCATTATGCAGAATAAAAAAAGAAACCAATCGATCTTTATCAATCCAGGCTATCCAACAGGCCATAAAAAGGAGATTTAAGGAGAAGATTTTTACAGGAATATCATAAGCAAAATTCATGGCCACAACATTGCACATTACGGTCATTGCAATTAGCGAGCCCAAAAGCGTTGTTCTTTTAAAGAATAGTAAAATCCCGGCTACAACTTCTGCACCGCCAATAAAAATGTTATACCCGGCAGAGTAACCAACAAAAGTCCAAGCTAAACCCATTGGAGAAGATTCTCCGTAAGGTTCGGTTAGGCGAATTAAATCTGGAAATGGAAATTGAAGTTTAATCACTTTTACAAAGCCATAAACAAAAAGCATGTAAGCAAGAAAATACCGTACACATATTATTGCCCAATAATAAAACTTTTCGTAATTAGGCCTTCTACGATCTGCAACAGCCCAAATCACAGCAATAATAACAGTAAAAACAATCCAAAGCAATTGCATTACGTAGTTATAAGTCGTATCTCCGCTCCCATTTGGGGTTACTGTAGTTGGGTATGATAAGTGAAGAATATTTCTGCCCGTCCAAGGCACTAACCAATTCCAAAAATTGGTATAAAACTTCATGGCTACATAAACAAAATGAGGAAAAAGCTCGTCCTCACTGGTAAAATCAAGAAAAAGAAAAACGAAGTAAACAGACATTAAAACCCGAAGGCGCTTGCCGAAACTCCAACGTTGATTAGAGGTTGTAGATAGAGTCATTATTGTAATTTAGATTTTTATAAAAAATTCTTCGGCAGGCCGTTAAGAATGTATAAAATTACGCATCGAAAAAAAATAAAACAGAATTTTTAAGCGTGAACTAAATCATCTACTTTCTGAATTAACTCATCAATATCAAAAGGTTTTTTTAGAAAAGCATCTGGGGAACAACCTAAGGATTCTTTATTTGTAATGGCTCCAGAAACTAAAATTATCGGGATAGATTTAAACAGCGCCTTTTCTTTCAAGAAATTACAGATGTATCTTCCATCTACATCGCCCAGCATTACATCCAAAATAATTAGATCTGGCTTATAATCTGATAGAAGATCTTCTAAATTACCAATATGCAAAGTGCCTTTGATGTGGTAGTTTTCCTGTTCAAAAATAATTGGAATTAACGTTTGAACTTGTTTATCATCATCAATAACTAGAATTCTTTTCATCAAGGATTGGATTTCTATTGCCAACACCCAATATTAGTTAAAATGCGCTATAAATCAAAAAGTTGAAGTGAGATTAGCCGAAAATGGAAGTGATTTTTCCGTATAAAGTTTCTTGATCAACGGGTTTGTTCATATAGTCATTCGCACCTAAATCGAAAATTCGATCTTTTGTGGTTTTGGTAATGTCGGCGGTAACCACAATGATAGGCACTTCGGTGTAATCGACACCAACTTGCCCGGTTCTTATTGCGGAAATGGCTTCATAGCCATCCATAACAGGCATTTGTAAATCCATAAGAATTAAATCAACTGAGGATTTCCTCATCATTTCCAAACATTCGGCACCATCATTGGCAATGCTAACGGTGGTTTCTTCCCAATCCTGCAGCATCATTTCGATTACCATTTGGTTCATTGGATTATCTTCTACAATTAAAATGTGCTTGCCACTTAAATTATTCTGCTCCGATGCTACAAATGATATAACGGGTAAATCTGGCACAACCTGATAATCGAGCAAAATTTCGCAGGTGGTTCCTTCGTTAACAGCACTTTTCAATTTAATTTTGCCATGATGAAGATCAACCAAGGCTTTGACGATGCTTAGGCCAATGCCAAAACCGCCAAATTTACGTTTGTTATCTAAAGTGGTTTGATTAAAAAGTTCGAAGACAGAATCTAACTTTTGTTTTGGAATCCCCACTCCGGTATCTGTAATTATGATGCTTAAAGTAAGCATTTCATTTTGAAACTTGGATTTAGTTTCGAAACTTATCTTGCCTTTTGATGTGAATTTAATTGCATTACCGAGGATATTGTAAATGAGCTGTTCTAAACGTACAGGATCGCCAATAACCGCCGTATTTGCACCAATTGCATTATAATATTCAAACACCAAGCCCTTATCTTCTATTTGTTTGCTGAGGCTTGCCTTGAGTTTTTCGAAAACTTCGGTCGGTCTAAATTCCGAATGCTCCAGTTCTAATTCTCCTTTTTCAATTTTGGAGAAATCTAAAATATCATTTACCGAAGAAATTAACCCATGAGAGGCATATCGGATTACCTCACAGTTTGCTCTTACTTTAGGATCGTTGCTTTCGTTTTCCATCATGCTCGCTAAACCTAAAATTGCGTTAAGCGGTGTTCTCAGCTCATGACTCATGTTTGATAAAAAGTAAGACTTAATATCATTCATTTCTTCTGATTTCTGAAGGGCGATGGCTTGTAATTCTTCCTGCTTGGTTTTCAGTAATAGAATGCGATTTGCCATCGAAAGTGAAAGGGCAATGATTTCTAAGCCAATCCCGGGCTTGGTAATGTTATCTGTTGAAAAACTTTCTGGTACAACTCCAAAATTCATTAGGATGGCCAGAATAATGCAAACGAAAAGGATAAATATTCCGTAAGAGTAAAATTGATCTATCTTTTGCTTCCGGACGACCATAGTTGCTATGGTTACAAAAATAAATAGAATTCCAACTAAAGTGAGCAAATTAATAAGTGGATAAGAATATTTTAGGAAAGGTGGAACAAATAAAATACCGAGCAAAACGAAACCCAAAAGAATATAGAGTGGGCGGAAAAACTTATGGATAAAGGGGTTTTTATCTTTAATTTCCAAAATCATCTCACTGTATTTACCGAAGAAATAACAACTAAATATGGCGGAAATGATTACGGCGTGGAGGCTGAACCAAGAATTACTGGTATTGATGTACTGGTGATAAAATCCATCCAAAGCAAACTGACAAACGCCTACCAAGGTTACATAAACCGAATAATATAAAAAGGAAAGTTCGTTGAGGGCAAAGTAGAAAAAGAAGTAAGTGATTGCGATAACGATCAGAATTCCATAAAAAATCCCCATTACCAATTGATCATGATAGGTAATTTCCAAGAGCCGTTGCTGACTAATTAAAACTAATGGAAGTGTGTTTTTCTCCCCATCATTTTTTATTTCGATATATGCCTGTTTGCTTTCGCCGGGGGCAAGCTCTATTCTAAAAAATGTTTTCCTAAAATCTACGCTTCTTTTAGAGAACTCCAGATTATCGCCACTTTGTTGAGTTTCTATTTTACCAGCAGCATTAATGAGATATAAATTAACATTATCTGTTATGGGTTCGGCGGTTTGTGCATAATACAGCAGTGGGACTTTTAAGCTATTTTTAAGTTCGAATTTTAACCAATACGTGTAATGCGTAAAGCCCAGATTGCCAAACTTACCTTTGAGCGGAACAAACTTTAAATTTACTTGGTTGTCTTTAATCTGTTGAATGGAATAATCATGCAAACCCACATTGGCCAAAGCCGAATATTTGAGTATGGAAATTTCTTCCGGCAGGTTATCTTTCTCAAACGTATATTGAGCTCTAGCCGATAGTAAACAGAAGATTAATAAAATAGATAAGGATAAATTTTTCAAATAAGCACCAATAAACTTCTACACCAGTTCAATCTCCTTACATTTTAAAATGCTTATCAGAAACTGAAAAAACTTTAACAAATCTTTTCAATTGTTTCTTTACTCAATAAATAAAATAGGTGATGATTGACAATTATAGAAAATAACTTTTTAATAACAAATACATTTTGAATAATATCAAAGCTGTTACAATAGGCTTACAACGTATAAATACGCCATTGAGCACAGAAAAAAATTAAAAATTTCCGATTCTGAATAAATAAACGTTAATTAGACATTTATTTAGGATTATGAGCACTGCAAAATATGTAATCGGCGTAGATTACGGAACGGATTCTGTTCGTTCTGTTCTCGTTGACACTTCTAATGGAAAAGAAATTTCTTCTTCCGTATTCCTTTATCCCCGATGGCAAAAAGGTTTATATTGTATTCCTTCTCAAAATCAGTTTAGGCAACACCCTTTAGATTATATTGAAGGTTTAGCGCACACCATAAAAGATTGTTTGGCCAAAGCTGGGGGGCAAGAAATTGCTTCATTGGTAAAGGGAATTTCTGTAGATACAACGGGCTCTAGTCCTGTGGCAGTAGATTCTACCGGAAAACCCTTAGCATTAACGCCGGGCTTTGAAGACAATCCGAATGCCATGTTTGTGTTATGGAAAGACCATACTTCGGTTAAAGAGGCTTCTGAAATTAACGAACATGCTACCAAATTTAAAACCAATTATTTAAAATATGTAGGTGGAATTTATTCTTCTGAATGGTTTTGGGCTAAACTTTTACATATTTTACGTGTAGATAAATCCGTTAAACATGAGGCAAGTTCTTGGGTAGAGCATTGCGATTGGATTCCGTTTTTATTGTGCGGGGAAACCGACATTAAACAGATGAAAAGAAGCCGTTGCGCAGCAGGGCATAAAGCATTATGGGCAGAGGAATTTAATGGTTTATCACCGGAAGATTTTTTCAGTAGCCTCGATCCTATTCTTACTGGTTTTAGAGAAAAGTTATTTACCGATACGTACACATCTGATGTTGAAGCTGGAAAATTAAGTGCCGAGTGGGCAGAAAAACTGGGTTTAAGCACTGATGTTGTAATTGGTGTTGGCGCATTTGATGCACATATGGGTGCTGTTGGCGGTCAGATAGAACCCTATTACCTAAGTAAAGTGATGGGTACAAGTACTTGCGATATTTTAGTTGCCCCAAACGAGGCGCTTGAAGGGAAGTTGGTAAATGGAATATGCGGACAGGTAAACGGTTCGGTAATTCCGGGAATGGCTGGATTAGAAGCTGGACAATCGGCCTTTGGCGATGTTTATGCCTGGTTTAAAAACCTAATTAGCTGGCCATTAAATCATTTACTGACCGAATCTGAACTTTTAACCGAGGCGATGGCCATGGCGTTAAAAGATGAGCTGGAATCTAAAATAATTGCAAAGCTAAGCCAACAAGCCGAAGCTTTAGGCGATGGAGATTATGCGGAATTAGCAGTAGATTGGTTAAACGGAAGAAGAACACCAGATGCAAATCAAGAACTTAAAGGTGCCATTACGGGTTTGGGGTTGGGTACTGATGCACCAAGATTTTTCCGTGCTTTGGCAGCTGCAACCTGTTTTGGGGCAAAAAGTATAGTAGATCGGTTTGAAGATCAAGGTGTGCCCGTAAAAGGAATTATCGGGATTGGAGGCGTGGCTAAAAAATCGCCTTATATTATGCAAATGATGGCAGATGTTTTGGAAATGCCAATCAGAATTCACCGTTTCGAACATACTTGTGCACTAGGCGCTGCCATGTTTGCGGCCGTTGTTGCGGGGATTTATCCAAATGTAGAGGCTGCGATGGAAGCTATGGGAACAGGCTTTGAAAAGGAATATCAACCCAATGTTAAAAAGCAAAAAATGTACAGAATGCATTATCAGCAATATTTAGGCTTGGGCAGGTATTTAGAAAAATATAATAAAAAAGATGTAAAACCTTATTTATCATGAGCATTTATCAAGATATAAAAGAAGAGGCATACAAGGCAAATATGCAGTTGCCAAAACTGAATTTGGTGCTGTTTACCTTTGGAAATGTGAGCGCTGCTGATCGAGCAAAACGGGTTTTTGCAATAAAACCAAGTGGCGTGCCTTATGAGGAATTGTCCGCAGATAAAATGGTTGTGGTTGATTTTGATGGCAATACCGTTGAAGGAGATTTACGTCCTTCATCTGATACGCAAACCCACGCTGTACTTTATAAAAACTGGGAAGATATAAATGGGATCGTTCATACCCACTCTACCTATGCTACCGCTTGGGCACAGGCACAAAAGGCTATCCCCATTTTCGGCACCACACATGCAGATCATTTAACGGTTGATATTCCGTGTGCACCGCCAATGGAAGATGAAATGATTAAGGGCAATTACGAATATGAAACTGGTTTTCAAATCATTAATCATTTTACAAGTTTATGCTTAAGCCATAAAGAAGTCGAGATGATTTTGGTGGGCAACCACGCTCCTTTTACATGGGGAAAAACAGCCGAGAAAGCCGTTTACAATAGTGCAGTTTTAGAAGCCGTAGCACAAATGGCTATTTTAACGCAGCAGATTAACCCACAGGCGCCGAAGTTGAAAGATTCGTTGATTGAAAAGCATTATGAGCGTAAACATGGTGATGGGGCATATTATGGTCAGGAAAAAGGTTAATTGGTGGTTTGGTTAACTGGTTAGCTGTTTATTTGATTAACTGTTTAGCTGTTTGGCTGTTTAATTGTTTGGCTGTTTAGCTCGACCAATCGGCAAAAAAGGTTTACCCGAGTTAAATAAACCTGATTGGAGTGGGCATGAAGGCTAATTTTTCATGAGCCGAATAAAACGGAAAGCAGGACTATCGGTTCAGAAGAGAACAGGAACCTGCTTTACAAAAGAAGCAATTAGGTTTGATAAAGAACTTGGAATTAAACCTCGCAGGTTTTTAAAACCTGAGAGGTTGGACGCATTTAAATGTTTAACTGTTTAGCTGTTTTGCCCGATCAACCGACAAAAAAGATTTACCCACGTTAAATAAACCTGATTGGAGTGGGCATGAAGGCTAATTTTTCATGAGCCGAATAAAACGGAAAGCAGGACTATCGGTTCAGAAGAGAACAGGAACCTGATTTACAAAAGAAGCAATTAGGTTTGATAAAGACCTTGGAATTAAACCTCTCAGGTTTTTAAAACCTGAGAGGTTGAGAAATAGACAAAAATTATAATTAATAAAGAGCAAAAATGATTGATTTAAAAAAATTACAGGTTTGGTTCATCACCGGAACGCAACACTTATATGGGGAAGAAACCTTAAAACAGGTTGCGGAGCATGCAGAAGAAGTTGCAAACTCTTTAAACAACGACAAGGGAATTTCGGTTTCTGTAGTGTACAAACCCATTGTAAAAACGACTGAAGAGATTTATGAAACCTTGCAACAAGCCAATATTGATGAAAATTGTATTGGTGTAATTACTTGGATGCATACCTTCTCTCCTGCTAAAATGTGGATTAGAGGCTTAACTATTTTGCAGAAACCTCTGCTTCATTTACATACTCAATTTAACAGAGATATTCCATGGAATACCATTGATATGGATTTTATGAACCTAAACCAAAGTGCGCATGGTGATCGTGAATTTGGTTTTATGGTTTCGAGAATGCGCAAAGACAGGAAGGTTGTGGTTGGGCATTGGCAAGATCAAGAAGTTATTGCACAGGTTGATACTTGGTGTAGAGCGGCTGCCGGATGGAACGATTGGCAAGGTGCAAAATTTGCCCGTTTCGGCGATAATATGCGGTACGTGGCAGTTACCGATGGCGATAAGGTAGAGGCTGAAATGAAATTCGGCTTTTCTGTAAATACTTATGGAATTGGAGATTTAGTTGCCATAATTAATAACGTTAGCGATGAAGATGTACAAAAATTAACGGCTGAATATGAGGCAACTTATGAAATGGCAGCTGATTTAAAAGCTGGCGGTGCCAAATATCAATCTGTTTATGACGCTGCTAAAATAGAGCTTGGGTTGAGAAAGTTCTTGGTTGATGGAAATTTTAAGGGTTTCTCTGATACTTTTGAAGATTTGCATGGCATGATTCAATTGCCAGGAATTGCGGCGCAACGTTTAATGGCCGATGGTTATGGTTTTGCGGGCGAAGGCGACTGGAAAACAGCGGCCTTGGTACGTGCTTGTAAAGTTATGGGCGCTGGTTTGGCTGGCGGAAATGCTTTTATGGAAGATTACACTTATCATTTTGACCCTGCAAACTCAATGGTTTTAGGTTCGCACATGCTTGAGGTTGATGCTTCTTTGGCAAAGGGAAAAGCAAGCTTAGAGGTTCATCCTTTGGGTATTGGTGGCAAAGCAGATCCTGCTCGTGTGGTTTTTAATGTTGCCGGTGGCGATGCCTTAAATGCTTCTTTAATTGATATGGGGAACCGTTTCCGCTTATTGGTGAATGAGGTTAAAGCGGTTGAGGCAGAGCATGATTTACCTAACCTGCCTGTCGCCCGTGTTCTGTGGAAACCTCTACCCGATATGAAAACAGGTTGTGCAGCATGGATTTATGCTGGTGGTGCCCACCATACGGCTTACAGTCAGAATTTAACAACAGAACATTTACTAGATTTTGCAAATATTGCAGGTTTGGAATACATCAATATCGGTGCTGAAACAAAGATTAATCAATTTAGAAATGAGCTTCACTGGAATGAAGTTTTCTATAAATAGTTTATATATTCTCTGTCTAAATCATAAATGCCGATGGTGCTCATCGGCATTTATGATTTTTTATCTTTGCAATGGATGCTATTCATTGTTCTCTTTGCCTACATTCTGATCCATATCGGCATCACTGCCTTTAATCTGTTCATCCAAATCGCCCAAGTGCTTTTTATCATTTCCTTCTTTTGAAGACACTGCATCGGTTGAATGAGATTTGTTAGAATCATCCTGCAAATCTTTAGTTCCTTCTGCATCGGTTACGCTCAATTTAGTTTTTTCGAACTGTTCTTTATTTTCCATTTTAATAAATTAAAGTATTCGGTTACAACATCCTTAATTTGAAATTTGTTCAGGAAAAATTAATAGATTCTAGATGAATACTACATAAGCTAATACTCCATAATGCCTTAACCATGCTTATACCACGGGGATATGGTGAAGGGAGCATGCTTAGGGTATTGCTGAGAAGGCATGAAAACTTAATAATTTTAAAGTTCGAGTACAAAATTTTCTAACCCTATATCATCAACCATACAACTTTAAGTTGTGAATAATTAGTAATTTTGTAGATCAAAAGATATATGGCATTTCAAGAAGGTAAGATTAAGCTTGTCGGCAAGATCGGCGATTTAAGTTTTTATAAACGTGGGGCGGATTATCTGGTGCGGGCGAAAGGTAGGTTTGATGGTAAAAGGATTAAAACCGAGCCCCAATTTGAGGAGGCCAGAAAAAATAATTCAATTTTCGGTCGTGCGAGTAAAGCAAGCAAATTGCTTCGGGAGGCCTTTAGACCCATGCATGTGCCATTTCCTGAAGGTGCTTTGCATAATCAGCTAACCAAGATTTTCATGGAAGCCATTCGCAGAGATGGGGAAATTATGCCAAGTGTTTTGGAAGAGTTAAGTGGATTGAAGTTTTTGGGGGGATAATTTTTTTCTAAAGTGTAAATGCCTAATCTTCGTTTCAACTTCGCTTTATATTATCGATTTCCACAAGATTATTAAGTGTTTGTTGTTAAATAATTTTTTCAAAATTTATTTAACAACACCATCGAATATGGCTTGATATGCAGGTTTTTTTTGATACTGCTTATCAAAAATTAATGGCCAATCTGGTACATTAAAAAAACCCGGAACCCAGCTGTCGCCGTCGGTAACATTCCATGTAGTAATGCCCCATTGTTGAGATTTCGGGATAGAATAATAAATTTTAACTATAGATTTATATTTAGCTGCCTGCATTTCTCCCAAACTTTCGGTGTAAACAAGAGCCGGATCATAGGTAGCATTTAGCGCAACATCTAACTCAGAAATATGAACTTTTAAACCAGTGGCAGTTGCTGATGTTATTGCAAGAGAGATATTAGCATCCGTCTGTATGTATCGTGTATGCATTTGTAGTCCAATTCCGCCAATAGGTATGCCTCTATTTTTCAAACTGTTAACTAAATTAAGAATTGCTTCCCTCTTTTTTGAAGTATATTCTGCTCCATATTCATTTCCATAATCGTTATAAAATAGAATAGCAGCCGGATCAGCTTCATGCGCATATTGAAACGCTCTTGCAATGTAATCTGCACCTAGCTTTTGTACCCAAATACTATTGCGTAAACTTCCATCATCTTCAAATGCTTCATTAACAACATCCCAAGAAGCTACTTTCCCTTTAAAATGACTGACTATTGTTTGAATGTGTGTTTTTAACAAATTTTCCCAATCTTGAGCACTACCTTTAAAATTTTTAACCCAAACAGGTACATCCGCATACCAATTTAAGGTATGGCCATGAATCCTTTTGCCATCGGCTATTGCTAAAGCAACAATTTCATCAGCATCAGGCCAATTATAATAATTTTCAGCAGGATGAATAATCCCAAATTTCATTGCATTTTCAGGCGTTAAACTACTATATTCTTTTATTACTATGGCTTTATAAGAAGAGTTTTCTCGTAATAAACTAGCACTAACCGCAGCTCCAAATGGGAAAGGCATATCTTTCAATGTTTTTTCAGTTGTTGGTTTAACTCCGGTAACATTTTCTTTAATCTTCTTTTTACAGGAAAACACAACAAAGATTACCAAAGAAAAAACTAGGAATTTAGACATGATTTTGTTTTTTACTAAGATAAATATTTCTTTTATACACTTGTGGTAAAAAAATAATTAAAAGCCTTATTATTAATCAATTATTTAAATTTTTCAAAGCAAATAGTCTTTAAGGGCTATTGTATTTAATCAATTGTTGCCATTTATTTGCAATAGATAATTTTTATGGCTAAGAAAAATAAAAAAGTTTTATTTGTATGTTCAGCTGGTGGGCATTTAGCAGAAATTTTACAGCTCGAGGCAATTCGCAATAAATATGAATATCTAATAGTAACGGAAGACGTTGAAACTACACGATCGCTTAATAAAACGTATAACATGAAGTACATTAAGCCTGATGTTAAAGGAAGAGGCTTAATCTTTTATTATTATATAATTTTAAATTTCTTATTTTCTGTTTCTATTCTATTAAAGTTTAAGCCTAGTGTAATTATAACAACAGGAAGTCATACAGCTTTCCCGATGTGCTTATTGGGTAAATTGCTAAGAATTAATGTTGTGTATATACTTTCATATGCAAGAGTTAGTAGCAAAGCAAAGTCTGCTAATATCATATATCCAATTTCAGATTTATTTTTGGTTCAATGGGAATCAGCACAAAAGCTTTATACAAAATCTATTTATAAGGGAAGTTTATTTTAATGATTTTAGTATTACTCGGCACATTCAAAATTAATTTCAATCGCCCATTAATGGCGCTTGAAAAAGCCATGCTAGAAGGTAAGATTTCTGATAAAATCATTGTTCAAGCTGGCCATACAAAATTCGATAGTAACGTATTAGAAATCAGAAAATTCATTAAATCAGATGAGCTGACTGTGCTATATGAGGAAGCTGAAATAATCATCACACATTCTGGCGTTGGATCTGTGTTAAAAGGACTAAGTATGAATAAGAGGATTATTGCTATCCCAAGACTTTACAAATTTAAAGAACACGTAGACGATCACCAACTAGATATAACTGAAGAATTTAGCAGGCTTGGGTATTTAATACCTTGGCGTGAAAATGATGATATAGAATCTCTTCTTTTGAGGGTTAGAACATTTACACCGAACCCTTTTATTTCTCAACCGACCCAAATTAATGAGTACATTATCAATTATATTGAAAATTTAGATTGAACCGATTTAAAATATCTTATAAGTAAAAAAGCTCATCATAAATTTTTGGCACTATTGTTTACAAGCAATTTATTTAACACTAAAGAAAATAAGTAAGCAAAAATAAAGGAGATTGTTATAATAATTGGTAGATGAATCAAAGTGATTTTTTGAAAGAAAAATTTAAAAAAAAGTGAAAAGATAAAGGTGTGAGTTAAGTAAAGAGGATATGATATTTTCTCAAACGCTATAACAGCCCGAAAGGTTTTTGATGATTTTTTAACAACCTTAAATATAATCACCGAAATTGAAAAGTATCCAATAAACGAAAATAAGTCGTTTAAATTTTTCCCAAAACTTCCAAAGTTCTGAACGAGTAAGGCCATAACACTATAAGCCACTAAAGCAATTATAGAAAGTATATACCATTTAATGCTTATAACTTTTTCAATAAGACCTTTTTTGGCTACTATCATGCCTAAGACAAACTCCCATAAATATTGAATAAAGAAACTATTTACAACCCTTAATTCTCCATATCCCAAGTACGAAATAGTTAAAGAATATAAAATTGATATTACTATAAAACCGACTAAACATAAAAATGGATTTAATAAGTTAACCAATTTTAGTAATAGTGGATATACTAAATAAAGCTGAATTATTGTAGAAATGAACCAGAACTGCCCACCAAAACTAGTGTCATATTTTTCAAAAAACATCTTGAAAAGAAATATATGACTTAAATACGCAGTAAAATCATCATCAAAAATTTTCCAGAAGTAATTGAATAAAAATATGAAAGTAACCGCTAAATAATAAGGATATAGGACTTTGGAAAATCTCCTTTTCAAAAATATTTTATAGGTTGAATATTTAGAAAGATATAATCCGAAGCCGGATGCAAAAATAAAAAGATGCACACCCCCTCCCCCTAAACCAGCAACTCTACTCAAAAAATCTGGCATCTCAATAAGCATACAAAAGTGATAAACAACAATGGTTACAATTGCAAAGGCTTTTGCAAAGGAGATGTAATCATTTCTTTTTGCCTGAACAGTAAAAGCGTTGGATTCTGACATCTAATTCGAGCTTGTAGTTATTTGGAATTATAATGCAAAAACATCATATAGTTGAAAAAGCTGTTTGTTGATTTTTGGTGTACTGTATTCATTTTCAATAGCCAAGATATTTGCACTTGAGATCTCTTTCATTTTTTCGGGGTATTCTGAGATAAATTTAATTTTTGAAGCTAGATCGTCTACATCTCCGGGTTGAACAAGAAATCCATTTACGCCCTCAGCCACTAAATCAGGTATCCCTCCAACGGGTGTACTTAAAATAACTTTGCCCGCAGCCATTGCCTCCAGAAGAGCCACTGGCAAACCTTCATTATAGGATGGAAGAATTACGGTATCGGCCTTTGATAAAACTGAAAGTTTCATCTCATTATCTACCCACCCCAAAACATCAACATAATTATTAAGATTAAGATCAGTTATTATTTTTTTTGATTCCTCGATTTCACCATCTCCAGCAAAATAAAATTTGAAGTGCTTTAAACCATCTCTATTAATAATAAGATCTATTGCTTTGATTAAATCATAAGTTCCCTTTCTTTCTCCAAGGCGACCGAGAAACAAGAAACTATGAATATTTTTAGGCACAGAACAGCAACGGCAAAACAAATCTACATTTACTGCATTATTTAAAATTTCTAGGTTTTTGAGATTAAGATTATCCTCAAAAAACACTTTCCAATAATTAGATAGAACAATTACCCGTGAACAATTTACTAGTAAATATCTAATAAAACTTTTTAGAAACACATTTGATTTTAAATAAAAATCATCAAAATCAGCACCATGGATGTGCATAAATACAGGCACACCTTTTACCCTAGATAAAACGGCAAAGAGCGCTTTTCTGTAAAAACTCGCATCGCAGGCTGTGTGAATATGAACTAAAGCAATCTTTTTAGTAAATAATAATTTGAAAAAACACTTTAAAAAAAACAATATTTTATTTATTCCTCCACCCTCTACATGCGACACGTAGTGAAAACATTTATAACCAAAATTTTCTGAGTTACTCTCCAAGAACCCTTTAATTACTGAAGCAATACCACCTTTAGTACGTTCTATACTTGGCCCTATAATTATTATTTTTTTCACTTTTAAAAATTACCTGTTAATTTAGATTGGTAAAACCTTTTTTAAATTACATCTACTTTCGTCACTTCGTGGATTGTCTTTTTCTTTCTTCGCATAAAAGGTTTTTCTACAAACTGCCAAGATAAAATAGCGAGAACAACTGTTATTAAAAGTATTGAGAGAATATGAATTGAATTTTTAAACAATTCTAATTCTACAAAAAAGCCCAAAACAAGCCCATGATAAATATATACTCCATAAGAAATATCATTGCCTTTTAGAATTTTATTTGCGGTTAGTGGAGCAGTGTAAGCAAGTGAAATTGTTGTAACCCCTAAAGCTAAAAGTTTTAAAATATAAGTTTCGGCTGAAGTAGGGATTAAATAATTGATAATGATGTAACCTATAAGCCAAATTAAACCCTTGCCATAAATTAAGTTAGATTTATAAACCTTAAGTCTTTGAAGTATAACGCCAAACAAGAACAAATATATATTTGGTATAAAAGTATATCTTAAGCTTTTTTGTAATGTTGTTTCAACCTCAAATTCTCCTTTAGTTAGATAAATTTTTATGAGGTAAGTAAGAATACAAAATATTAGGAAAATGAAGCCAATAATAATAGTCCTATATGTTTCATTTTTGGATAGCTTATTTACTACAAAATATAATACGGGTAAAACTAAATAGAATTGAAGTTCTAGAGGTATAGTCCATAAGCTTCCATTGTACGAACCAAAACCAAAATCTTTTAAAAAAGCGGGAGTATATATAATACCTATACATTGACTAAAAAACCATGGAAGGGCATCTTTATTTATAAAACTAATTTGAGTAGATAAAGCTATTATTATAACCGTTAATATGATGCAGGCCCATAGAGCAGGGAAAATTCTTAGAGCTCTATTTTTAAAGTAGTTTTTAAGATTCGAATTTCTTTCAAGTGATGCTGAAATTAAAAATCCGCTCATTACAAAAAACATTGAAACGCCAGGAAAATTCGACATGATTTTAAAGAAAGCCGGGAAGGGCAGTTGTAATCTTGGGAATGAATGTAAAAGCAATACTTCTACTGCAGCAAAAAGCCTTAAAAGATCAAAATTGTTTAACTGAAATTTTCTATCCATTTAAGTTATTTAAAGGCTTAAACATAAATTTTATGGCTAATTAGTTTTACATCAAATAATTTGACACTTTCACAATACACTTTTAGATCGTATAGGATACTATTTGCAATTAATGAGTAATTGATTTTATATTAATTTTCAAAAAATTATAGAACTTTGAACCACTAAGGTGAGATAATAATCTATGTAGAACAATAGCCCTTAGAGGCTATAAAATTATCAAGAGAGGTTATTTTTCTATTGCAGGATTCCCGACAGCTATGCAATCCGAACCTATATTTTTAATTACAACTGCCCCACTTCCAACTTTTACATTATTTCCAAGCCTCACTTTTCCGATGATGCAAACATTACTACCAACATCAACATTATTTCCAAGTATTGGTGCTTCACTGTCTGATCCGTCAGCCAACTGTTTTACACCAATCGTGGTACAATGTCTTAGTGTACAATTTTCCCCAATAATTACCTTGTTATTTAAAACCAGTGCTTGGCCGTGGTAAATAGACAAATTTCTGCCTATTTTGACATTCCAAGGAATTTCTAGACAAAAAATTAATTGAATTAAAATTTTATAAATAATGAGATAAGGAATACCTATATAGAAATATATTCTTTTTGTGCTACAGAAATTCGCAATCCTGAAAAGAACTAAAAAAATACGTCCTTTAGGATTTTTTTTATTTACTCGCCAGTCTTGAAATATAAATTGAAAAAAATTCATAGGTTATTAAGTCGTCAAATTTATATAGAAAGTTTATTTTCCCACTCATCAGCAATTTTTGAAACATGAAACCGCTCGCTACTCTTTACCGCGTTTAAAGCCATTTCTTGTCTTTTAGATCGATTTAACATCAATTCTCCTAGGCTTTCTGCAAAAACATCTATATCATTATTTGATATAATATAGCCGTTAACATCATTATCGATTATATCATAAATAGCAGAAAAATTATCAAAAGCTATTGGTACCACTCCATTTTGTTGAGCTTCTAACAACGACATTGGTAGACCTTCCCAAATTGAAGTCATCATAAAAATAGATGCACTTTTATAAAATTCTATTACGTTCGATTGTTGACCTAAAAAAATTATGTTCCTTAAATTATTCAACTTTACATAGTCTTTATAAGAATTTTCGTCCGGTCCTGCCCCAATAATAAGCAACTTCCAATCTTCAGATAAATTTCGTGGTAGTTTCTGCCAAATTTTAAGTGCAAGAGAGATTTTTTTTTGATCTTCTTTCAATCTACTAATTATTACAACTATGTTATCCTTTTTATGCAGCTCATCCTTTGTTATGTATTCTTTAAAAGTTAGCGGGTTTGCCAAAGTAAAAATTTTATCAGGCTTGGCATCATCCACATACAATTCTGTAAAAGAATTTTTAAAGGAATTTGAGAGCAGAAAAAATTTATCACATAACTTATAAAGTGTAGAGGTACTTTTAACGTAAGGATTATAAAATGGATAAATTAAATTTTTTATAACTGTTTTAATTTTTTCTTTATTCGAAGAATTTGCACTATTTAATTGATAGGCTTTCCAGTAATCCGGAGAAGCATGAAGAAAGCAAACCAATTGAATTGAAGGACTTTTCAAACGTAATTTTTTAAAAAATTTTAAGAAAAAACTCGAATATGTATTTTGGCAAACAATTAAATCAATCTTATTTAACTCAATAAATGATCGTATTAATTGTTCATTTACGCTAAACGATAGTTTTAGATTAACTTTTAATTTCAATTCGCTACTACAACCTACATTATCCCCTTCGATATAAATGAAATAACATACACATCCTCTACTGGATAATTCTTTTGAAATTATATCTGTAACTCGTGGTACTCCTCCATCATCTAACGAGATTGAGTTTTGAAAAAAAACGATATTTTTAGTTGCCATAATTTACAAACTACTTTTGCTTCGAAAGAACTTCATTAAACATTTTCAAATACTTATTACTCAAAACCACTGTTGCATAATTTTCTGCATTATAATTAATAACCCTTTCCTGTATTGAAGGGTATTCTTTTGCATGATTATTTATTCTTTCAACCATAATTCTTTCTAAGTCTTCAACAACATCCGATTTAAAAACATAACCATTAATTCCAGATTTTACTTCATTTGTAAAGCCAGGTAAATCCGATACTATTACGGGTAAATTATAATTAAAAGCAACTTTTAAAGCACCACTTTGAGACATCTCTTTATATGGAAATACGGCGTAATGACTGGTTGAAAATAAGTCTGGAATTTCTGAGTTTTTATGTAACCTTATATCACATTCAAAAACTTCAAGGCATTCAATTTTTGCTTCGTACACTGCCCAATCATTAGCAAAGCCATTTATGGAAACCTTAAATCCGCGGATACCTTTTTTGTAAAGATTGTTAGCAGCTTCAATTAATAATGAAAGGTTTTTATTTGAATGTATAGAACCAAAAAACAAGAAGATAATATGGTCTGTCCTTTTATTTTTATTGCTGGGGCCAAAGTCTTTTAGTGCGAGGGGAATTAAAAAAGATTCGGCTCTATTAAATGTATTTAAGAAAAGTTTTCTTTCGGTATCCGAAAAAGTATTAACATATTTCTTAGTACTAAATGCCATATTAAAAACAGCCTTAGCCAGCCAAGGTATATGGAAACTTGGTTTTACGTTACCATCGTGAGCGGTAACAATAGTTTTTGTTTTGCTTAATCTCCAATAAAGCGGCAGAACATAGGGGCTTGTTGGAACATAATTAAAGTATACTAAATCAGAATTCAACTGTTTAATTCTATTGTATATTCTTTCGTAAAAAAAAAGCATTTTAGGACTTCTGGCTCTAACGCTCCAATAGATAAATTCGAGGGTTAATCCTTCCAATTTTCTTATATTTTCAAATTCGCTTTCAGAAAACCTTGCGTTTTTTGTGGGCAACAAAATAATCCAATGGATTTTAAATTGCTTTAATATGCCTGCAAACAAATCAGGATTAAAATCACAATCAACAAAATAATCTGGCGTTACCCAAGTAATTGTTTGCGTCGAGTTATGCTTCATTATACTGTTTTTTTCTTTTTTCTTTTATACTTAATAAAAAGGCATACAAAATTTCTTCTATTGAGATTCCATATTTAGATTTTTGACCAAACCACTTATAAAAAGAAATATCATTTGCAGAATAGATGGTTCGTATTTTCTTTTTTTGTATAAATTTTTTAATCTCTTTCTTGATTGTTTCCAGCAGAATTACATCGACAACATTATCAGGTACTTTTTGTACGAATTCATTTAGCCATTGCTCTTCTGCCAATATTGCATCCATTTTAAAATTGGTATTACCAGTTGTTGATATTGTTTGGTTATTTCTTCTATACTTAAATAAAGGTTTATTTGTATTGGCAATGCCATGTTCTTTGGAGGCTATAAAAGAGCTTATATCATCAGAGGCCCAAGCCAGTGGAAGTTTATAAAAGCCACCATTGCTCTTTAAAGTACTCGTTCTATACACATAATCTGATATAAAAAACAATCTGCTTCCCTTCATTCTTTCTAGAATGGAATCATAAACGGTTTCGAAATCTGGTCTAGGATCTGTTAATTCAATAGGCTCTGATTTTTCATTTATAATTAATGTTCTACAATGAAATATGTTGCACAAAGGATAGTTACTAATTAATAAATCAAACTCCTTTAAATAATTAGGATCAAGCAAATCATCATCTCCCATTAAAATAAAATATTCTCCCTGAGCAAAAGAGAGACACTTATTCCAATTGTCTACAACATTTATAGCCCCAAAATTTTTATCGTTTTTGTAATATGTTAAGCGAGTATCATTATAATTCGCAACTATTTCATCTATATTTTCTGGCGAGGCATCGTTAACAATAATCAGCTCAAAATCACTATAATTTTGCCCTAAAATACTGTCTATACAATCCTTAAGAAACTTGGCCTTATATGCTGGAATACCTATTGTGAATTTCATTTAAGTTTAGCTGATTATTTGAAGAAATAAGTTGTTTAGCTTTTTCACTTTCGTAAATTTTTTGGTAGCAACAAAGCACTAAAACTGTGGCGATTAAGAAATTATATGAAATCAAAAAATCTGATGTTAACGATGTTAGCATAATCATCCACAAATAATATTTTAAATATTGATAATTTGGAGGAACAGGAATTACAATACTCTTAATTAAAATAATTAGGTATCCAACTATCGCGAAGATTCCAAATACTATATAAACCTCTACTATTCCTACATCAGTTAGGTAGTATCCATAGTTTTCACCTAATAATATTAGAGATTTCCCGTAATTGGATGTATCATTGAAAAAGCCATTTCCTAAGACCTTATTAACTGCATTGGAATTAAATTTTGTTAAGTAGTATTCTGCAGCCTGAATTCTTATATAATCTTTACCAGCAGATGCATCTTCTTTTTGTTGATTTACCAACCCGGTACTTATCGATATTCCAGAATTAATGAAAATATAAAATGTGCATGAAAAGAGAATTATTGTACCTATTTTATATATGAATTTAACGTTTCTTAAAAAATGAATCATATAAAAAATTAGAACAACAAAAATTACCTGTCTGGTAACTTGCATTACAGTTATTACTAAACCGATTATGGCATAGGACAACCATAAAAAATTATATCTTAACTCCTTGTTAGTAAACTTATTAATCGCAATAAAACACGATAAAAAGAATACTCCGCCGCCAGGAAAATTTATTCTAACAACACCTCTATCTTCTTTAAATTCTTGCTGAGAGCCAAAATAAACAGTTCCATTATGACTAAACTGAAATAGGAAGAGTACTATATAAATGATGCCAAAAATTAGAATAATACTTTCGATTTTACTAATAGGAATATGGTTGTTTATTAAATAGAAAAAAACAAACCACATCATATATGGAATTGTAGTTGTGCTGTATTCAAATCCTTGCCCCCAAGTATATTTGGCCATAAGAATTGATATTAAGATTGCAGCACATATTAGCTGGATGGGAAAGATAAATCCACCACTTTTTTTAAACATATAGGGAATGGATATTATGATTGCTATTAGCATATATCCATAGTCAATATTTTTCATTATACCTTCTCTGCCAAAAGTGCCATCAAAATATTTTAATGAAAAAATTATTAATAGAAATAAAAATAACGCCTTCTTATCCATTATTGATTGTGGGGTTTTCTGTGTTCGTTTACTTAACCTATTCTTGTATAGTATGTGGTTTAATTTGGTATTTATTCTGAATGTAGATACGTTGATAGCAATAAAGCACTAGTACTGTTGTAATTAAATAATAATAAGATATAAGAAAATCTGATGTTAAGGAGGTAAAAAAAATCATCCATAAATAGTATTTGAGATAATAATATTCTGGAGGTAATGGAATTGCAATACTTTTTATAAAAATTAGAATATAACCAAGTAAAGCAAACACACCAAATACAATATATACCTCGACTATTCCAACATCGGTTAGATAAAAACCGTAGGTATCTCCTAACGCAATTAATGTTTTTCCGTAATTTGAGGTATCATTGAAAAAGCCATTTCCAAAAATTTTGCTTACCGTGTTAGGTGTAAATTTTGTAAGATAATATTCAGCAGATAAAATTCTAATGTAGTCTTTTCCGTAAGATGCATCTTCCTTTTGCTGATTTAATAACCCATTACTTATTGATGTTCCTGAATTAAAAAAGAAATAAGTTGCGCAGGCAAACATCACTATAGTTAAAACCTTATAGGGCAGCTTCACATTTCTTAAAAAATGTAAGAGATATACAACAAGCATCATAAATATTGCTTGCCTAGTAACTTGCAATACAACAATTACAATCCCTAAAATGGAATAGCTTAGCCAAAGAATTTTATATTTTACATTATTGGTTACTCTATTTATGGCTATAAAACAAGATAAAAAAAACACTCCACCTCCAGGGAAATTTACTCTTACAACTCCTCTATCTTCTTTAAATTCTCCTTGCATTCCAAAATAAACAACGCCGTTATGTGTAAATTGAAAGAGAAATAAAACGATATAGATTACACCGTAAATCATAACGATATTTTCAATAGTTTTTATGGGAATGTTAGATTGTAGTAAGTAAAAGAAAACAAACCACATTGTATAAGGTATTATGCTTGCACTAGACCCAAAGCTTTGTCCCCAAGTGTACCAAGCCATAAATACCGATATAATTATAGCACCACAAATTAATTGTATGGGTAATACAAAGCCTCCTTTATACTTAAAAAAATAAGGGATTGAAACTAATATTGCGACTAGCATAAATCCGAATGAAAGATTTTTTAAAACGCCAACACTAGCAATTGCTGCATCAAAAAATCTTAATGAGAAAATTATTAAAAAAAATAAAAATATTGTCTTTTTATCCATTACTTAATTCCCAATGCAATTGTGTTAATCATGCATTCTTATTTTTATTACCCTGAAAGAATTTTTCCCTAATTGGAATAAGGTATTCATTAAGAGATGAAAATTTAAAATATTCCAAATTTATGGCGTTAAGCCCAGCTCTCTTCAAAATGATATACATTGAAATAAATATGAACACCTCAGTAATAAGCCAGTTGAATGTGGTACCGATATAGCCCCACTGCTTAATCATTAGAAGATTTAAAAGAATACTTAAAATTCCAGCAGCCGCAGTTACTTTGAAAAAAGCTTTATCCATTTTAAGATTAAGCATTATCTGAATACCCAATACATTATTTAAAGAAAATATTAAAGGCACAATAGTTAGTATTTGAAAAATAGGTATCGCTTGTTCAAATTTGCTTCCGTAAAAAATTCTTATAACAAACGGACCTAATATTAACATGATTACAGAAGCTACTCCTATAAATATGATTATTAATGGAATTAATTTTTGCGCAACTCTCATTCCCTCATCTTTACTGGCTCCAAAAGCCTTACCTATATATGGATAAAAAGCTTGAGCAAGCGGCATGGCTAAAACAGATTGCGCAATAATGATTAAACGCTGAGCTGCAGTATAATAGCCAACTTGTTCTACATTTTGATATAATCCTAAAATCACTGTATTTGTGGTAGAGTAAAAATTAACAAATACGAGTGAAAAGAAAATTATTCTTTCTTCCCACAGAACCTTTAAACAAGCCCTAAATGGTATTTTAACAAACTTTATCTTGTAATTTTTAAATGCCCATAAAAAAGACCAAATTGCAATTATACTTTGTATTACCCCAATTAAAAAAGGTTGCCAAATGTAGTCTCCATTTTTTCGAACAATCATCAAAATGGTTATCGTAAACAAAACTTTACTAATCAAATTAAACAAGGCAACTTTTGATAAATCCTGCATAGCCTGAAAAAGCCAGTTTTGTGTAAACAAGGTGCTGATGCATAGCGAATAAGAAAAAATCATTATAGTCTTGTTGGATTTTAACTCAGGAACACTGTAAAGAAGAGCTATAAAGGCAAGTGTTGAAAAAAGGAAAAGCAAGCATTGTGTATAAAATACCTCACTAAAAACTCTGTTCCGATTATCTATATTATTTGGATCTTTAGAAATTTTTCTAGTTGCCGAAAAATCGAAGCTATAGCTAATTAGCAACGTGAAGTATGCTATGTAAGCAGCCGCAAAATTTATTTCCCCATATCTAGCTGGCCCTATTATTCTTGATACTACTGGCACTGAAACTAAGGGCAAAACATAAGTAGCAACCTGTACAATCGTTAGTGAAAGTAAATTCTTGGTTAATTGCTTCTTAGATTTATTAGGGATCACATCACTTAGATTAAACTATTAAAAAAGAACGGATTAAAACCTACTTTTAAAATCTCCGAAAACGTTGCTAAAGAAAGATTTTTTTTGATTGTTGTAATAGTTATTATTATAACTATAGCCATATCCGTATCGGTTTTGTTCTATTCCGTTAAAAACAATATTAACCTTGCTAAGCTGTTCTTGTTCAATCAAAGTGTTTAAAAATTTCAACTCAGATTTTTCAGTAAAACCTTGCCTAACAATATATAAACAAAGATCACTTAGGGGTGAAACAATTGTTGCATCTGGCACTAAATGAGCTGGTGGACTATCGATAATTATATCATCATATACATACCTTAAATGCGCCAAAAGATGGCTAAGTTCTTCTCTTTCTAGCAATTCGGATGGATTATATATTTCTGAACCACTGCTTATGATTTGTAGGTTGGGCAAAATTCCGGAATCCTGTATTATAGATTCTATAGAAACTTTTCTTTCGAAATAATCACTTAAACCGGCATGCCCCTTTTCCAAACTAAAAGCTTCAGCAATTTTCGGCTTCCGCATGTCTAACTCTAGAATGATGGTTTTTCTTTCTGTATATGCTAGCGCAACTGCAAGATTGGTGCTTAAAAAGCTTTTGCCTTCTCCTGGAATGCTAGAGGTAATTAAAGTAACACGACCTTTCTCTTTTGGCTTATGCAAATAGTGAAGCTTGGTTCTTAATCCTCTAATTTGTTCACTCATTGCGCTGGTAAACTTTTCTTTTATCGCAATTGAGTTATCAGAACGTTCCAAAGATAATTCTGCTATGATTGGAATATCTACAATGTCCTTAATTTCATCCGCATTAATAACCTTATTATTTAATGCATTTCTAGTAAAAATTAAAGCAGTTGGCAAACCCAAACTTAAAAAGAATGCAAAAGCAAAAGTTGTCATTTTACCACTTTTAGGCATTCCAGCATACGCTTCGTCTATAACTTTATCATCTTTTAAGGTAGATGTATAATTTGCTCCTGCTTCTTGTCTTTTTTGTAAATAGTAGGTGTAAAGACTTTCTTTGCTTGATTGATTTCTCTTAATATCAACATATTGCCTTGTATTAACCCCCTAAAAAGCTGGACTAAATTTTAAAAACAATTTAGAACCATTAAATTAGGGAATTATGAAAAGA
>NZ_JACRYL010000013.1:154115-163911 GCF_014306625.1 Pedobacter fastidiosus | reverse complement strand
CTGCTTTTTTCAAGCAACAACTCTGGGGGTCAATTTAAAATTGGCGAAAGGGGGTCAAATTTATTGGTATATGCACCATTAGGGCACCTGTGCCAATCACTTTTAAATTGGAGCCGTAATTCCACAGCACATGATCCTGCAGCAAGTGAGGATCAAATGTTTGCATCGAAAATAAATCAATATCGATGGATATCCTATGTCCAATTTTTAACGATAATGCGGTTCCACCCACCAGAAAAAATTGTTCCAGCTTTTGGTCGTTCATTAATTTCTGGATTAAATCCAGTGTTTCTGGTGTGACTGTGTTTTTATATAACATTTCAGTTGATTTTTATTCAACTGGAAATATTTACATACTTTGTCTATTATTAATTCGGGTAGATCACCAATTTCATTTTTAAGGGAATCTGTGATTTTCTCTTTGCCGTAGAATTTTATCATTACATCCCAATCATTTTCATCGCCTCTGCTTAACACTCTTTCGATGACGATTTGATAAGCCTTCTGCCAATTGATTGCAGAATACCTCATATCCCAAAATAAGCCTTTGGGAAGTTCCGGTCTCTCTAGTTTCGTTAAGATTGGCTTGCGTTCAATTTTAATTTGGTCATTTTCAAAGGGCTGCTTTTTTTTTGACAGGTAGTTGCTTATGGTATGATAGCTGTAATCTGGATAGCTATCACAGAAATTTTTGAGGCTGGAGAAAACATCCAACTCAATCCCCGTGAATCTTTTCCAGTGAACCAATACCACTCGTGCCTGCCTTAAACCTTTCATCACGACAAAAATAACAAAAAACCATCAATAGACTAATATTCTGAAATATTTACCAGTTTAAGTGGTTTAAGTTCCCTGATAAAGTTTTAGAATCTTTATTTTCGATTTATTCTTCTTTTTAGGCGCTTTAACATTAGCTCTTTTTGAGAGCTTTTCGGCCAGCAGTGACATGTCATACCCTGTTTTGGAATCCAACACTTTAGCATAGTGCTGTGTGGTTTTTAAACTATTATGTCCTAGCATTTTCGAAACGGTTTCTATGGGTACACCATTGGAAAGTGTTACTGTTGTCGCAAAAGTGTGCCTCGCCAAGTGGAAGGTTAAGATCTTGGTTATACCACAGTGATCAGCAATTTCCTTTAGATAACTGTTCATCCTTTGGTTAGAATATACCGGAAGAGCCAGGCCTTTTATTTCGCAAATCGGGTGTTTTTTATAACGGTCTAAAATCTCTTTTGCCTCCGCCAGAATAGGAATACGAGATGGCGTCTTAGTCTTTGTTCTAGAAGTAAATATCCATTCCTTGCCGTCGTCTCCAATCTGGACTTCACTTCTTTGGAGTTTTTGCACATCTATATATGCAAGGCCGGTATAGCAACTAAAAACAAAAATATCCCTAACTTGGATATGCCGTTGCACATGGAGAGTTTTTGCTCGCATGGTGTCAAGTTCTGTTTGTGTCAAGAAAGTTCTCGCAGAGGGCTTGGCGTTTAACTTATAGTGCAGGAAAGGATTGGCAACAATCCATCCACTAGCCAGACTGAAAAATATCATCTTCTTTAAATGGACTATATATTTCTGGGCGGATATTGCCATGCATCCTTTTTCTACCCTGAGATAATGTTCATATCCAGTAATAAATTCAAAATTCACTTTAACTAAGGGGTAATCGGGTTTGTCATATTTAAGCACGATATATGCAGAAAGGTGTTTTATCGAGCTCCTATAAGTCTTAAGGGTATTTGCACTGTAACCATTCCCAACAAGCTCAGCAAATTTTTCATTGTGCTCCTGAAATATTTCAAGAATCATTTTCCATTTTGTGCCTTTTCCAAGGTAGTTGTTGCGGATCGTTTCTGCATCGATTTCTTCATCACGATCTATCATGCCAGTGTGAATCTTCCGGATTTTGGCGATGATGCTGTTCATGTAATCGTTCAGGACTCGACTTTCCATCCTTGTGCCTATCACCTTATTTCGACGGTTATCCCATTGGTCTGGATGGATCTCTCTTCCGATTGAGATTTCTGAACGTTTTCCACCTACACTAATGCGCAAATAGATTGGTGAAAGGCCATCTTCGTTGTGTTTTTTTTGCTTTTTCGGATAGAAAAGCAGATTGAAATTCTGATTCATAAGCTTGAATTAAAGGGTTAACAAAGTTAGATTTGCAACCTGACTAAAACAAGATGTTCAAAATCCGAACATGCTGACAATCAGTATTTTATCCTCAATCCGTGGTAGAAATTTAATTTCTTCCAAAACTCACCGATTTACTCACCAAAATGAATAAAAAAGGGCTTTTTTTGATGTTTTTTGGTAAAAACAAAATCCTGTAAGTATTTGATTTACAGGATTTTGAATCATTTTAGCATACATAAAAGTGATCCCGACGAGAATCGAACTCATATCTAAAGTTTAGGAAACTTCTATTCTATCCGTTGAACTACGGGACCAGCGTAATGCGAGCAAAGATAATAAAAAATCACATCAGCCCTTAAAAACAGATTTTATTAAATTAGAAAGTTAAAAGTATTACTCTTAAAGCTAGATTCTAATCAAAAATAGGCACAAGAATCAATTTGAAATCTTTTGCTACAGCGGATTCAATTATTTTGAGCTTTGCAGAAAAACATTAATGGCATCAATGGCATTTTGATTCCGATTGTGCCCATGTCCGCTAATTACTTTATAATTTGCATTCAAGGCTTTCAATTCCTTGTGCCAAACCTCCATAAAATATTCACGCTGGTTTGGGAAATCACGAAGAGGATCATCCTGCCAAGGTAAATCGATATCCAACAAAATGTAAAAATCGTAGGGGCGTTTTGGCAAGGCATCTAAAACAATTTGTGGGGTTTCGCCCAGCATTTCATCGCTCCAAATTTTAACGGTAACAAATGTGGTATCGCAAACTATAAAGTCATTTTCTGTGGTAGCAAGTATAGCATCTTCTAGCGCAACCTGCCCATAATACATATTTACCTCATCTTGCAAAGTATATGGGCCTACTAAAGCTTCGCAATAGTAACGGGCATATTCTGGCACCCAGGCAACTTTGTAATATTTAGCCAAGAATTGAGACATGGTCGATTTCCCCGTACTCTCTGGCCCAACAATGGCTATTTTTTTAATTGATTTGTTCACGATGTAAAATAAGATACAATAACTGCCTTTTTAATCAGGTTAATCTGTTAAGCCAAATGTAAAGGAAAATGGCGTTAAACAAAAAAATCCGGTCGAGGAGGGCTCCTCTGACCGGATAATAAACCAAACAAACTATTTATGAAGAAATCCTCTTGCGGTTAACTACTCCGCTGAGGAAGCTTTAGATCTTACTCTAAAGTATTTACAAAACGCAAATACGATGAGCTTATTACAACATTATTGCCAATAATTGAATCATCACAACTTCGTGACTTAAATCTGACTTCCTAAGCAGGTTTTTGAAAATCTTTTAACATCAATTAACATTTGAGGGTGATAAAAGGATTTAGTACGAACAGGCCTTGTATAATTTATAGTACGTTTGATGTAGGAGTGTTCATTATTTAAAACTAAATGCATCAAAATGTGTTATTTATTTCGGACATTAAGAAAAAATTTAAAATTTTAACAAAATCATCATCCCCATGAAAAAGTTAAGTATTATTCTATCCCTTATTGTTGTTTTATCGATAGGATTAATTGCATTCAAGAATATTAGGTTAGGTGGCATAATGGGAAAAATAACTCCAGTAGATGGAGCGTCTTCAGTTTCTTTAGTTGCTGGAACCGATACCTTAAAAGCGCAGATTAGCCAAGGCGCATTCGGCTTTACAAATTTAAAACAGGGCGTTTATACCATTTGGATTAAAGGCAACGCACCATACAAAGATACTATGATTGAAAACGTTGCAGTAAAAGATAGTGCAACCACCGATCTTGGCGAAATTAAATTATTGCAATAGTTCAATTTGCAAAAGAAAAATTTAAAAAGAGGGCGTAATCGGCCCTCTTTTTTATTTTAAAAAAATCAGCTTAAAATACTTCTAAAGGTGTATCTTTGCATCCCGACAGAACAGTTGGGATTTTCTTCTTATAAAAGCAAAAAACCTCCTTGCTTCATGGTTCTAACAAGAACCGACACTTTAGAAATTTAATTTTTGTATTAAGCTTTATCATGCCTAAAGACACTTCCATACGCTCAGTACTTATTATCGGATCTGGCCCTATTATTATTGGCCAAGCCTGCGAATTTGATTACTCGGGTTCTCAAGCAGCGTTATCCTTAAAAGAAGAAGGAATAACCGTTTCAATTATCAACTCCAATCCGGCTACAATTATGACGGATAAGGTTATTGGCGATCATGTTTATCTTCGTCCGCTATCTGTTGATTCAATCGAGGTTATTTTGCAAGAGCACATAGACTCTCCAGATTTGCCTAAAATTGATGCAGTATTGCCAACAATGGGAGGCCAAACTGCACTAAACCTTTGTGTAGAAGCTTCCGAGCGTGGTGTTTGGGAAAAATATGGTGTTAAAGTAATCGGTGTTGATGTAGCGGCTATCGAAAAAACCGAAAATCGTGAAGCCTTCCGCCAATTAATGGTTGATATAGGTGTGGGTGTAGCGCCATCTAAAATTGCCAATTCATTTTTAGAAGGTAAAGAAGCTGCGCAAGAAATCGGTTACCCATTGGTTATTCGCCCATCATACACTTTGGGTGGTTCTGGTGGCGGTTTCGTACACAAAAAGGAAGAATTCGACGCTGCGCTTAAACGCGGATTAGAAGCTTCTCCAACTCACGAAGTTTTAGTTGAACAAGCTGTTTTAGGCTGGAAAGAATATGAGTTAGAATTATTGAGAGATAGCAATGATAACGTAATTATCATCTGTTCAATCGAGAACTTCGACCCAATGGGAATCCACACAGGAGACTCGATAACAGTTGCGCCGGCAATGACCTTGTCTGATCGTTGTTACCAGGATATGCGTAACCAGGCGATTAAAATGATGCGTGCTATCGGAACTTTTGCAGGTGGTTGTAACGTTCAGTTCTCGGTTAATCCTGCCAATGATGATATTATCGCAATCGAAATTAACCCACGTGTATCTCGTTCATCTGCTTTGGCAAGTAAAGCAACCGGTTATCCAATCGCAAAAATTGCTGCAAAACTGGCTATCGGTTACAACTTGGATGAAATTGAAAATCAAATTACAAAAACCACTTCAGCCTATTTTGAACCTACTTTAGATTACGTAATCGTTAAAATCCCTCGTTGGAATTTCGATAAATTTAAAGGTGCAAATATGGAGTTGGGCTTACAAATGAAATCTGTGGGCGAGGTTATGGCCATCGGTCGTACTTTCATCGAAGCGCTTCAAAAAGCTTGTCAGAGTTTAGAAATTAACCGTGCAGGCTTAGGTGCGGATGGAAGACAAGTTCGCAATATTGAAGACATTATGTACGGTTTGGAGCATGCTTCTTGGAACCGTCTGTTCTTAATAAAAGATGCCATGACAACGGGGGTGCCTTTGGAATCTATCCGTAAGGTTACTAAAATTGATAAATGGTTCTTAAATCAGATTCAAGAGCTCGTATTGCTTGAAACTGAATTAAAAAGATATTCATTAAATAATATCCCTCAAGATTTCTTCATGACGCTTAAGCAAAAGGGTTTCTCTGATATTCAGATTGCTTGGTTGCTAGGAAACGTTACGGAAGATGAAGTTTACGATCGCCGTAAAGCTTTAGGAATAAATAGAGTGTATAAAATGGTTGATACTTGCGCAGCGGAATTCCCTGCAAAAACGCCATATTATTACTCAACTTTCGAAGAGGAAAACGAATCTATTCCTAGCGATAAGAAAAAGGTTATTGTTTTAGGTTCTGGTCCAAATCGTATTGGTCAAGGTATCGAATTTGATTATTCTTGCGTACACGGTTTGTTGGCTGCAAAAGAATCTGGAATCGAAGCCATCATGATTAACTGTAACCCCGAAACGGTTTCTACAGATTTTAACATGGCCGATAAATTATACTTTGAGCCAGTTTTCTGGGAGCATGTTCGTGAGATTATTGAGCTTGAAAAACCAATGGGCGTTATCGTTCAATTAGGTGGACAAACAGCTTTGAAAATGGCTGAAAAACTGACTGAAATCGGGGTTAAAATTATTGGAACCTCTTTCGAGAATATGGATATCGCTGAAGATCGCGGTCGTTTCTCAGATTTGTTAAAAGAATTGGGAATTCCTTATCCAAAATATGGTGTTGCCGAAAATGCTGAAGAAGCAATTGTTGTAGCAAACGAAGTTGGTTATCCAGTTTTGGTTCGTCCGAGTTACGTATTAGGCGGACAAGGAATGAGCATTGTAATTAACGACGAAGACCTTGAAAAAGCAGTAGTAAAATTATTAGGCGATTTACCAGGCAACAGAGTATTGATCGATCACTTTTTAGATAGAGCAGAAGAAGCAGAGTCTGATTCAATATCTGATGGCGACGATGTTCACATTGTGGGCATGATGGAACACATCGAGCCCGCAGGAATTCACTCAGGAGATTCATTCGCAGTTTTACCAACGTTCAGCTTGCCAGAATCGGTAACTAAATCGATGGAAGAATATTCTATTAAAATTGCAAAAGCGTTAAATGTAATCGGTTTATTAAACATTCAATTTGCCATTAAGGATGAGAAAGTTTATGTAATCGAAGCAAATCCAAGAGCATCGCGTACGGTGCCTTTCATTGCAAAAGCATACGATGTTCCTTACATCAATATCGCAGCGAAAATTATGTTGGGGGTAGCGAAACTGAAAGATTTCACCATAGAACGCAAGCTTAAAGGTTATGCCATTAAAGAACCTGTTTTCTCTTACGAAAAATTCCCTGAGGTTGCGAAAGAGTTAGGTCCGGAAATGAAATCGACAGGTGAAGCCATTCGTTTCATAAAAGATTTGGAAGACCCTTACTTCCGCAAGCTTTACAAAGATAAATCAATGTATTTGAGCAAATAATAGCAAGGGCGATGGAAACATCGCCCTTTTTTGTTTTAGGATTTATCCAATTCCGTCGGCTGAAGCCAGACGGCAATGTATAAACTTTCCTAAGCATTAATTTTTCATCCTACCTTGCTCTGATTCTGTTCCAGTAGCACGACGGCGAGCCGGTTTTACCTCATTTTTACCAAAGCGATAAGTAAAACTTATTCTGCCAATTTGGCTTTCATTTTTTTGATGCACGTAATAATTTAAACCTGGGTAAGCGCTGGATAAATTGTTTTCAGACATATTAAATATATCAGATAAAGCCAGCTTCAAGCTTGCCTTTTTATTAAATAGCGATTTACTCAAACCTGCATCAATAGAATAACGGGCTTTTAATTTTAATGTGCCATAATCTACAGGCGATTCATAACTGCCATTTAACTCACCGGTGAAACCACTCGCAATGGTAAAAGTTTGCTGAGATTTAAATTGAAAAGATGTTTTTCCAGTTTTTAAAGCACTTCCGGCTAAATCTGGCGCCTCGAAGCTCAAGTAAAAAACATTTAAATTGTTATTCGTTTGCCACCATTTGGTAAACTGCACCGGGATATTTAAGTTCGCATTGTAGCTGATGTTTTTGGCAAGATTCGCGTTTGTTTGGTATAATGCTTTTTGAGCTTCATCAGGCAAAAGAACTTCAGTAATTACATCATTAATTCTACTGTAGCCAACTGAAAGCATGTATTTTTGCATAAAAGTATAGCTCAATTCAAAATTGTTGGTGTATTGTGGGTTCAAAAATGGATTTCCTTTGTTGTATGTATATTGATCTAAGTAGTAAATAAAAGGATTCAAGGCATCATAACTTGGGCGATCGATTCTTCGGCTGTAAGAAAAACCCAGCTGGTTGTTTTTGGATAATGTTTGCTGAACAAATAACGTTGGAAAAAAATCCCAGTAACTTCGCTCTACCACAGTATTTGTAGTGATTAAATTTCCTTTAGAATTAGTTTGCTCTACCCTTAAACCAATCTGCACGCTGGTATTTTTAAACTGTTTATTTAAATTGGTGTAAGCAGCGTTAACATTTTCATCATAGATAAACTGATTGCTTCGGCGAAGATCATTTTGCCAATTATTGCTTACAAGCTCTTCTGCCTGCAAATCGTTATCGGTTATTACCCAGCTGCTTTTTACCCCAGCTTCTAACTTTATACTTTTGGTTAGTGAAACGTTGTAATCAATTTTAAATGCCTTAATATCAATTTTTGAAGGCGTATTGTTTCTGGTATAACTAATTGGGCGGATTCTATTTCCATTGGCAAATAGATAATCATTTTCATAATCAGAGCCATCATTTCCACTATATTTTGAATAATCTACATCAGCAGATAATTCTGAACCAGCGGTATCTAAAACCGATTTATAATTTAAGTTATAAGAAAGGTTGTTGTATTTGTTGGTTTGAAGGCTGTTCGAAACCAATGAAGAATCTACTTTTTGAAAAGATGGACCAATTAAAGTGTTATTTACCGCGGCCTCAGTTCCATGATTAAAATATCCATTAACGAGTACGCCAATAGTATTTTTCTTATCGATAAAATAATCTAACCCTGCCTTAAAATTATTATTCTGTTGTTTTCTACGACTTGTTCCGGCCTGCATAAAATACGTATCTGGTGTGCCGTTTGAAATTCTATCGATCGTAATTAGATTCTCTCTTTCCGTTTTTCCATAATTGTAATTTCCAAAAAGATTCACTTTCTGGGTTCTATGATTCAGGTTCAAATCTGCATTACCCCTAAAATTTTTCCCATAACCAAGGGTAGCATTTGCACTTCCATTTGTTCCGCCGTTTTTACTTTTTTTGGTTTTAATATTGATAATCCCCGAATTGCCAGAAGCGTCATATTTAGAAGATGGATTGGTAATCAATTCTATACTTTCTATTTCAGAACTCTGCATGTTTCTAAGCAAGTTGGCCACATCAGCACTGCTCATATAAGTTTGTTTTCCATCCAATTGAATCAAAACACCTTGCTTGCCCTGCATAGAAATATTATCGTTCTGATCTACAGAAACGCCTGGTGCTTTTTGTAAAACTTCGAGGGCATTAGAGCCCGTCATGATGGCGCTACTCGAAACATTCATAACCACTTTATCCATTTTGCGCTCAATTAATGGTTTTGTTAGGGCAACTGTAACTTCCTTTAAATTTTGGGTTGAAGAAATCAATTGTGCTGATCCAAAATCTATTTTCTGGTTTCCATCTGCAAGTGTTAAGGTTTTACTTTTGATGGTTTTATAACCCATATTGCTAGCTTTATAAAAGTAATCTCCTTTGATGGGGATCATGAATCCAAAAGCTCCTGTTGGATCTGTAAAAGCTGTTTTAACTACGCTAGAATCGGAGGCTTTAAAAAGCACAACGGTTACATAATCTGCTGGTTTCTTATTTTCATCAAGGATAGTTCCAGTAATGTTTGCCTTTGCTGAGGTTTGTGCAAAGGAGCTATTTCCCGTAAAAACGGCAAGTATAATGAGTGCTATTTTGTAAAAATTTTTCATCGGTTTAAGTTTATTCGTTTAAAAAATTGGGCAAAAAGATTTCCATAACACATTTTAATGCGCTTTCCATTTATATTGCTCTCCTGTTTAAAGTTTAGTAGCAGAAACGAACGGTTTCCACCTTTTTAGTTATTAATAGGACGACCGTTTTTTAAAAAGGTTACAAGAATTTTAGAAATGAATTATCATGGCACAAAAAAGAGGCTGTCTCAAAAAGAAAATGGTTATGTGAAACAGAATAAAATATTGTTTTTACACCTG
>NZ_JACRYL010000013.1:130723-154055 GCF_014306625.1 Pedobacter fastidiosus | reverse complement strand
CCCTATGAAAGTTTGTGGTTTTTGGGTTGGCATCGCATCCCTCTCCTTGAAGAGAGGGAAACGAAAGACTGTTATTTTAACCCTTGGGTTTCTCTCAAAGGCCATTAAATCCCTCTCTTCAAGGAGAGGGACAGCACAACACTAGCTAAAGCAAAAAACTTTAACAGGGTGAGGTAAAAATCAATTACAAAATTTAATTTGGTAACTCTTCCTGAATTTTGACTTTTGATACAGCCTCTTAGCTTGTTATAGATTTTATTATATTTTATTTCATTCCAAGTACATCAACACCTTGTTCAAAAACTAAGTCGACTGGAATGTTTTTCTTTGTTAATCTATCTAAATCAGCTTTTAATTCGGCAGGAATTATAGCCATCGTTTTTTGAGCTTTCTCGACAGCAATTTTATCGCCATTGCCTTGTAGCGTAATAATAAATGAGCTCAGATCATTCATCGCAGTAGCAAATTTATCGAAGTTTACTTTGTAAGTTCCTTTAGCTGTACGTTCAAAAGCACCCTTTTCTTTAAAATAATTAAAGCATTGCATATTCGCTTTTCCATGTGCTTCTGAAACTCCAAAACGTACGGAGCGCAAAATGCCAGCCATAAAAGTGGTATAATAATCCTTTATATCGCCTTGCAACTCACCCTTTTTAATCAAACCGGTTACCATGTACAAACCTAAAATATCTGCCTTGCCTTCCTCCAACCAACTATACTGTTCTTTTAATGCTTCGCGAACAAAACCTTTGCCAGTGATTGTTTTTTTGATTCCTAAACCATGAGCAACTTCATGAAACATCACATTTGCAAAAAAGGCATCGAACTTGATATATTGTTGCTGATCAGCTTCTATTAATTCCTTCGAAATAGGAAGTAAAATTTTGTCAAACTTGGCCTTCATTGCATTTTTCAGCTGAGAACGGCGAGTACCTTTTTCCTGTTGAATTTTTTCGTCGTTTGGTAAATTTACGGCGATGGTTTTGGAGCCTGCGTTACAATCGCCTGCATAATAAACCACATCATAAGCGTTCAATTCAGAATCCGTTCCCGGAGTTTCGGTTTTGTATTTAGCAGCTACTGGAAGATTTTTTTGTAAATCGGGAAGCATTTTTACATACTTCGCCAAGCGCTTACTCCATTCCTTATCCTTCACTAAAACATAAGCCTCATAACTGGTTCGAGCATTGAAAAGCTTGTCTTCATAATTTTCTATCGGACCAATAATAATATCCAATCCATTGGTTTTCATATCCAACCAAGCGTAATCAGAAGCTGTGAAATTATCGGTTACCAATGCATCAGCCCTTAAATTTAGATATTTTTTTAAGCCGGCATCTTCTGCAATTAGCGCTGCCTGCTTTAATAAGGAAGAAGCCCTTTGAAGCTCGGAAGCGTATAAAATATGGTAGGGAACGGTACTCAATTTTCCCGAACTATCTTTTTGAATGACTGAATATGCACCAAATTTATCTTTCAAATCTGATTTTTCTATCGCCTCTTTAGTTATTCCATAAGGATAAAAAGATGCGCCTTCTGGTTTCTTGCCTACACCAGTAACGAAGGGTTTTTCATTATTCAATCGATCCCACGGGCCATAATTAATGTTAACAAAATCACGGGTTTTTTCATCCTTGATTGTTGCCAATAAACTATCGCGTTGCGGATAAGCTTGCTTCCAATATAACTGATCCATAATTTCTGCAGCCTGAATCAGCAGGGGCAGAATTTTACGGTCATTAACACTCAACTGATTAATATTTGTTGAAAGTTTGACCCTTTCATATATAGGCAAACGTTGCGCAACGTAATCAACAAGACTGTCTTTTTGCACTACAACTGCTTTGTCTTCAGTTGGTTTTGATGTATTTGTACACGCTGAAAAAAATCCTGTAGAAACGGCAATTGCAGATAAAAATAGGCTTGATTTGTATATGTTTTTCATTGTAAAAGTATATTGGGTTCTAAATTAGTAAAATTTAAAAGCTTTGTATAAAGTTTGATGCAAAGGATTAATTTTAGCATACTTTCGTAACTTCATTCCTTTAATAAAAATGTCATGTTATCTGTAAAATCACCATCAATTTTTCTAATCCTTGCTGCATTATTTTTATCAGCTTGCAGCACGAATAAATACGCAGCCACAGAAAAGATCTATAAACTAAAGGCAAAAGATTTCTCTAAAATAATTAGCAGTACCCCACCAGAAGGCCAACTTTACGATTCTGTGGAAGCAACAAACCAGACTTGGGTTGGTTCTGTAAATTTTGGGATACGCAAGCCAAATTTTGTAATTATTCACCATACTGCACAAGATAGTTTGGAGCAAACGATAAAAACTTTCCATTCTACAAGAGCCGCAACAAGTGCACATTACGTAATCAGTCGCGATGGTAAAGTTGTGCACATGGTAAACGATTATTTAAGGGCAAACCATGCGGGCGTAAGCAAATGGGGTAAGGATACCGATTTAAATTCTTCTTCTATCGGGATTGAATTAGACAATAACGGACTAACAGATCCTTGGCCAGATGCTCAGATTAATAGTTTAATTAAGCTTTTAGCTACCTTAAAGAAAACCTATAATATCCCGACGGCAAATTTTATTGGTCATGCAGATATTGCGCCAGGGCGTAAAAATGATCCGAAAAATTTTCCTTGGAAAAAATTAGCTGATAAGGGATTTGGTTTTTGGTATGATGATATTTTAAAAAATCCACCAGTAGATTTTAATACGGAAATGGCATTAAAATACATTGGTTATAATACAACAAATTTGCCGGCGGCTATTGAGGCTTTCAAGATTCATTTTATACAATCAGATATAACCAAAACTTTAACTCCTGTGGATATTTTGGTGTTGTATAATGTTTACATGAAATATTAGAAAAATGGCTTGCAAATTATTTTGCAAGCCATTTTTTATTTTGAAGCTTCTTTTATAGCCCTTTCTAAAATCTCATCTCTCCCCTCACTTATTCCCTTTACTGTTTTATCTACCAAAATATTGGGTAATATGCCTATTCCATGATGCTGAGAACCATCGTGTTTTAAAACTTTCATACCTGTAAACCACATGCTATAACCCCCGGGCAACTGAATACTATTAACATTTCCATTGGTGCCCGCTGTAGGCTGACCAATAATTGTGGCTAACTTATAATGTTCTATAAAGCTCATATAGCTCTCCGCATAACTAATGGCACGCCCATCTATCAAGAAAAATATTTTGGCGGTCAAATGCGGAGACTGGGCTTTTAATGGCCATCGTTCATATTGATAAGTGATGGATTTTTCCTGGTCGGGGTATATAATTTGTGGAATTTGCATCCATCTGGAGGAAGTATCATCTTTAACCATAAGATATTCAATAAGCCCTGTATTGTCTGTTGGGTATCCTCTCAAGTCGCAAATAATAGCTTTACTTTTTTTTAATAACCCGATAGAGTCGTTAATCATTTTCATTTTAGCATTACTAATGCTGATGTAGGTAATATCATTGCCAAGCGACTTAATCGTATCTTGCTTAGGGAGATATGATCCATACGCAGATGAATGAATTTTCCTTAGTGAGTTTACTTCTTGTCCGCTTGCCAAAACAATACTAAAAGGTGTGTCCTTTTCTCCAATTAGAGATTCGGTTTGAGCCCGATGATTTAAATAACCAGGAGTTGCAGCCGAGATGTATTGATGAATTTTATTAAAGTATTCGTGCGCATTTTCGCCATTTATCTTCTCAACAATATCGCCACTTTTAAGTTTCAGGCTGGAATCCATTACGGAATTGATCACCAATTTATTTCCGACCCATTCCCATGCAAATGGCGGATAATATTGGCTAATATTGCCTGTATACCAAACACTTATATGACCATCCTTTAATTTGGCAGTCATTTTTCTTAGCGTATTTGCAAATTCCAAAGTGTTCTGGTCTTGGTAACTTTCTGCTAAAGCCTCTTTTAAATCATTTGTCCAATCTGTTTTTGCGATATCAAAATATGGGAAAAAGTGTTGAAATATATTCCATGTGTTAATAATATTACCAATTCTTAAGTAGGGATTTGCAATTCTAAGTTGATCTTTGCCAATACCATTTATTTTATTCAAAACTAACTTAACTTTAAGGCTATCGCTTGATGGGAAAGTTTGCCTTTTATTTCCGTATAGTACAATTGGAAGAAATATTTTTAAATCTTTATGAATGGGCTTATCAATATACTCACCAAAGCTCGCGTGTCTTTCAAAAGGTTTAATATCCAGAAATTCTTTACTGCTTACATTTTCAGGCCCACCAATTTCAATAAATTTGTTTTGATTATCTGCATTCACAATGAACGAATATTTCGCATTGGATACATTAGATCTTGCTGTTGCGAAAGCCATTGTTTTAGGCTCATTGCCAGGCATTTCATTTTCAAAATCTCTTTTATAAACTTCATTGCCCTCAACTTTAAGTGTAATATCATCAACTGCAAGTTTTCCCGTGCCTAAAAGAAATGCACCAAAAACAATTTGTTTTGCATCCTGATCAGTGGTTCCTTTTATTTCAAAATTTTGCCATTCTTTGCTTAAAATGGGCCTACTATCCATATTATCGAAAAAACCCGTCTTGCCATTTTCCTTATCAACTCTAAACCAAAGTTGCCCTTGTCCATCTCCTTTTATCATTTTGGCTTTGCCACTGAATATAAATGTTTTTCCCTTCATATCTTTAGCTTCCGTAAACGCACTTAAATTACCAAATCCTGTAAAATCAGTTTTAAAAACAGTTTGTCTATTTGTTCTGGCACTTTGATATAAACTTCGTTTATCCTTAAGTAGCCCTACGCCCAAATGTTGCCAGCTTATTTCTTGATAACCAACAGTGTCTTTAGGCTTTAAATGTGAAGGAAAAGTTGTTTTTTCAGTTGTAGATATTATTTTTACACCTGGCATTAGCACTTTGGCAAGGGCATTTAAACTGTCTTTAAGTTCGCCAGCGGTTTTGCACTTATCTACTTTTTGACTACCGTACAATGCAAATTTATCCCAATCAATTTTAGCGGCATCATCACCAGGATAAAAATATTTTACATAACCGTAAAATTTGGCAAATGCCATTTGGTTTTCAATTTGTTTTTGCGATTGAGCAAAACATGCACATCCTAAAAACAGGAGTAGGGTGGTTGAGATCGTTTTCATAGAGAATGATTAGTTATCGCAATCTAATCATCTATTGATTAACTATTTGTTAAAAAATGCTAAACATGCTTACTAGAAATGTGCATCCATAAAATTTGGCAAAAAAATACACGGATAAATCTATGTTTATCCGTGTGTGTATTATTTACAAAGCCCTCCCATCTGGGGAGGGTTGGGTGGGGCTTTAATTCGGTTTCTTAAAAGTATCCTTTAACGTTACCGTTCTATTGAAAACTAACTGATCAGCAGTAGAATCTCTATCTAAACAGAAATAACCCTTACGGATAAACTGATATCTGCCTTCTAAATCAGCATTAGCTAAAGCAGGTTCGATATAAACATTCGGCAAAACTGTCAAGCTTTCTGGATTTAAATAATCTTTAAAATCGCCTTCTTCAGCATCCGGTGTTTCCGATGTAAACAAGCGATCGTACAAACGAATTTCAGCAGTTTTTGCATGCTGTGCACTCACCCAATGAATGGTACCCTTCACATTAATTCCGCTGGTATCATTTCCGCTTTTCGATTCAGGAATATAAGTACAATGAATTTCGGTAACGTTTCCATTTTCATCTTTCACAAAATCTTCGCACTTAACAATATAAGCAAACTTTAAGCGAACCATTGCACCTGGCGCCAAACGGAACCATTTCTTTGCAGGAACTTCCATAAAATCTTCACGCTCAATCCAAAGTTCATTGCTGAACGGAATTACTCGAGTTCCACCTCCACCTTCTGCTTCAGGATTATTTTCACCAATTAAATCTTCAGTGCCTTTTTCGTAATTGGTGATGATTAATTTAATCGGATCCAAAACCGCCATCACACGATTAGCCGTTTTATTTAAATCCTCACGAATACAAAACTCCAGTAAACTTAACTCGATTAAATTTTCGCGTTTGGCAATCCCAATCCGCTCGCAAAACTCACGAACACTTTTTGGTGTAAAACCTCTTCTGCGCAAACCAGAAATTGTAGGCATCCGCGGATCATCCCATCCATTAACCAAATTTTCGTTAACCAATTGCAGCAACTTGCGTTTACTCATTACGGTAGAAGTAAGGTTTAAACGGGCAAATTCATATTGTTTAGAAGGAAAAATCTCTAATTTCTCAATAAACCAATCGTACAATTCACGATGTGAAACGTACTCTAAAGTACAAATTGAATGGGTTATATTTTCTATACTATCACTTTGGCCATGGGCAAAATCATACATTGGGTAAATACACCATTTGTTGCCCGTACGATGATGTTCGGCATGTTTAATGCGATAAATAATTGGATCACGCATCAACATATTCGTGCTGGTCATATCGATTTTAGCCCTTAAAATGTAAGCGCCATCAGCAAACTCACCATTTTTCATTCTGGTGAAAATATCTAAATTCTCTTCAACACTACGATTACGATATGGACTATCCTGACCAGGTTCTGTTGGTGTTCCTTTTAAGGTTGCAATTTCATCAGCAGAACTTTCATCAACATAAGCCAAACCTTTTTCAATTAGTTTAACGGCGAAAGAATACAATTCATCAAAATAATCTGATGCATATAATTCATTTTTCCAGTTAAAACCCAACCATTTAATATCTTCTTGCTGGCTATTTACATATTCTGTTTTCTCTGTTACCGGGTTGGTATCGTCAAAACGCAGGTTGGTATAACCACCGTATTTTTGTGTTAGTCCGAAGTTTAAGCATATCGCTTTCGCGTGGCCAATGTGTAAGTAACCATTAGGTTCGGGCGGGAAACGCGTAACCAAAGTTTCATACTTGCCACTATTTAAGTCGTTCTCAACAATTTCTTCAATAAAGTTCAATGACTTCTCTTCACTCATAAAAACCTGTAAATTAGGATTGCAAAGGTAAAAAGATTGAGCAGATTTAAGTAATGATTATGGGTTTATTAGCCTTTACTTAATTGTTAAGAGCCTGTGGCAATGTTATAACTAGGATTAAAATATAAATACACCATGCATTGGGTAAAATTTAGGTTAAAACCACGCAGATCATCCATCATAATTTACCGTATGTGTCTATTGCCAAAAATCAATACATTTACATCAACTTAATATTCGTTATGAGCAAAGCATTAAATCGACCGATCCGTGTTTTAGTTGCAAAAGTTGGCTTGGATGGCCACGATCGTGGTGCAAAAGTAATTGCAACCGCTCTTCGGGATGCCGGAATGGAAGTTATTTATACCGGCCTTCGCCAAACACCAGAAATGGTTGTAAATACCGCCTTGCAAGAAGATGTTGATGCTATTGGAGTTTCCATCTTATCGGGCGCTCACATGACGGTTTTTCCAAAAATTATTCATTTTATGAAAGAAAAACAAATGGATGATGTGCTGTTAACCGGTGGAGGCATTATTCCGGAAGGAGATCGAGTAAAGCTTGCCGAATTAGGGGTTGGAGAATTGTTTCCGCCAGGAACAACAATGGCAAGCATTGTAGAATATATACAGAATTGGGTTACAGAAAATAGAAACTTTTAAGCTATGGCATACCAAAATTTATTATCAGAAGTAAAAGAAAATATACTTTACGTTATCATCAATCGAGAAAAAGCCTTAAATGCGCTAAATAAAGATACCTTAACTGAACTTGCCGAGGTGATTGATTTTGCAGGTAAAACCGATGAAGTTCGTGGCGTTATTTTAACTGGTGCTGGTGAAAAGGCTTTCGTAGCAGGTGCCGACATTAAGGAATTTTCTGATTATAATGGAAAGCAAGGCGAGGAATTAGCCAAACACGGTCACGAGCATGTATTTAATGCGATAGAAAATTCACCAAAACCTTTTATTGCGGCTATTAATGGTTTTGCTCTGGGTGGTGGTTTGGAGCTGGCAATGGCCTGTCACATGAGAATTGCATCAGACAATGCCAAATTGGGTTTGCCCGAGGTTACTTTAGGATTAATTCCAGGTTATGGAGGAACACAGCGATTAACCCAGTTGGTTGGTAAAGGCAAAGCGATAGAAATGATTACTACAGCAAGTATGGTAACAGCTGTTGATGCGGAAAAAATGGGATTAGTTAACTATACAGTGCCACAAGCCGATTTAATTAGCAAAGCTGAAGAGATTTTAAATGTAATTAAAATGCGTGCCCCATTGGCTGTAGCTGCGGCAATTAAATCTGTTATTGCCTCCATAAATGATGCAGATGGATATCAGGTTGAAATTGAGCAATTTGGAAAATGTTTTGAAACAGAAGATTTTAAAGAGGGTGTAACTGCTTTTGTAGAAAAAAGAAAGGCTGTTTTTAAAGGAAGATAAACATTTTGTATTATTAATTCTATGCTTACATAAAAAAAGTGTAGAAAATATTTCCCAATTTGATTATAAATGAGTAATTATGTGTTATCTAAATATCTATTAGAAAGCCCTATTATGACAGAAATTAATATCTCTTAGTCTATAGGATTTTCTTTAGCTCAAAAAAACAGATTTTATCTGATGAAAAAGAAGATACTAATTATTGACGACGAAGTAAACATCGGACTCTTACTCTCAAAATTTCTGATCAGGAATGGCTTCGAAGTTTCTAATGCTATAACTGGTACCTCCGCTATGGAGATTCTTACGAATGAAAATTTTGATTTGGTGCTTTGCGATTATCGTCTTGAGGATACCGATGGAAGGGAAATTCTGATTAAAATAAAAGAAAATTATCCTACAACCGGAGTAATCATTATAACTGGTTATTCTGATATCAAACTTGCTGTAGAATTGATTAAGCTAGGTGCTTACGATTACATCACAAAACCACTTTATCCCGATGAAATTTTAAATACAATTAATAAAGCGCTCGAAACACAGCGGGCACTTAATGATAATAAAGGATCAGGGAAAAAAAATAGTGCCGAGTCAGAATCTGATTACGTTAACTATACTGAATATATAGATGGTCAGAGTGAAGTTTCTAGCACACTTTTAAAACAAATTCAATTAATTGCCCCAACTTCTTATAGTATAATTTTAACTGGTAAAAGTGGAACTGGGAAAGAATGTGTGGCAAAAACTATCCATCTAAATAGTTTAAGAAGAGATAAGCCTTTTGTAGCCATGGATTGCGGATCACTTACCAAAGAACTTGCTGGAAGTGAGTTTTTTGGACACGAGAAAGGTTCGTTCACTGGGGCACTTTATACAAAAATTGGACATTTTGAACAAGCCAATGGTGGTACACTGTTTTTAGATGAAATTGGAAATTTATCTTATGAGATCCAAGCAACATTGCTAAGAACAGTTCAAGAACGTAAGGTGAAACGAATAGGCAGTACCAAAGAAATAGATCTAGATGTAAGGATTATTGTTGCAACAAACGAAAATCTATCAGAAAATATTTTGAAAGGAACATTTAGAGAAGATTTATACCACCGTTTTAATGAGTTTTCGATTCATATTCCTTCACTAAAAAAGAGGGGTAATGATATTTTAATTTTTGCTGATAAATTTTTAGCTATAGCCAACCAAGAACTTAACAAAAACATCAGGGGTTTCTCTGAAGGCGTTAAAATCTGTTTCTTAAATTATGGTTGGCCAGGAAATGTTCGCGAGCTTAAAAACGTGATTAGGCGAGTTGCCTTATTAACAGATGGGAACGAAATCCAAGTAGATGTTCTGCCCTTAGAACTATCCAATTTTGCAAAGGACTACGATCATGAAAGTGCTTTGGCCCAACTGAGAATGAAAACTTATGATAAACCGAAAGATTTAAGAGATGCAGCTCAAGACGCAGAATTTGACACAATTTTGAACGCACTAAAAGAAGTAAATTTCAATAAAACCAAAGCGGCTAAAGCATTAAAAATTGATCGTAAAACACTCTATAACAAAATAAGGGCAATCAAATTTGGAAATGGAAAGAATTCTGAAAAAGGATAAAACAAAATAAAGCCTTTTTGTATTTTAAGAGTACCAAGCAAAAAACTAATATGTCGGTATTCTCCTATAAACAACGCAATAACATCAATCTTGTAATTATTGTAGCGCTTGGGCTATTAATTGCATATTCTTTGCAGGATATTTTTAGTGCAATTTTAAGTACACTCGTTCTATATACCATTATGCGGCCGGGTTATATTTATTTTGCTGAGGTTAAAGGTTGGAACAGAAGATTTGTCGCAATTTCGTTAATTGCCATAAGTATAATTCTAATTATCCTGCCATTTTATGCTTTAAGCACGATGGTGATCAGTAAAATATCGGAGCTTAAAAATAACGAAATATTTTTTAAAAATCTTCTGGTAAAACTTCAACATTTAATTCCGGTTAAAATAAATGAAAGTGTAATTCAAGATGGTTTGAACCGGTTGGGCAATTGGGCAACATTATTATTTCCTTCTCTAATATCTAGCGCAGTAAATATTATTTTAAGCCTGCTTGTAATGTTCTTTTTGCTCTATTTTATGCTTATCGAGCGTAAAAGGTTTGAGTTTTCTCTAATAAAATATGCACCTTTTAGAGAGCAAAATGCACTTAGGTTTGGCGATGAGATGAGAAATACAACTTATGCCAATGTACTTGGGCAGGGATTAATCTGTTTGGTACAAGGATCTTTGGTAAGCTTATCGTTCTTTGTACTGGGTTATAAAGATCCTATCTTTTGGGGAGTGATTACCACCTTTATTTCATTTGTTCCTGTACTTGGTCCGCCGGTTGTGTTTGTTCCAGCAGCTATTTTACAAATTGCGAATGGGAATAATTTTGCAGGTTGGACCATGTTAATTTTTGGTTTTGTGGTGATCATTAATATCGATAATGTTCTTAGATTTATAATAGCGAAAAAAGTTGGTAATATTCATCCTATAATTACAGTAATTGGCGTAATTATTGGTATACCTTTATTTGGAATATTAGGGCTGGTTTTTGGCCCACTTCTACTATCGTATTTTATTTTGCTTGTTAAAATTTATGAAACCAGTACGCTTGCATCAGAAAGATTGGAAAGAATTAAAACAAATAATGAGCATAACGAGTTATAATTTATAGCTTAACAATAAAATAATATAGCAGTACTTATATTGTAAATGTTAAACCCTTAAAATACATATATTATGAATGATAACTCAAAAGTTGTAGTTGCTCTTTTAGCAGGATTAGCTGCTGGTGCCGCTCTAGGAATTTTGTTCGCACCAGAAAAAGGTGAAGAAACACGTGATAAATTAAGCCAATCTTTAAAAGATTTAGGCGATTCTATTAAAGATAAGGCTGCAGACGAAATTAATAGCTTATCAAGCTTAAAAGATAAAGTTGTTAGCTCAATTAAAACCAAATTGAGAAGTGTTGAAGAAGAATATAGCGACGACGTAGAGCACGCATAAAAAAATATTAAAGCCGGGCAATTTTGGCCCGGTTAAACTACATCTAAATTATGCAAGAAAATAAAGATAAAAGTATCGAAGATTTGGTAGATGATGCCAAGGGATATTTTGAAGCGAGGGTAGAATATACCAGACTTTATCTTGTAGAAAAAGCTTCGAAGATATTTGCCGATTTAGTAACCAGCACAGCGGTAATTGTGTGCTTTATCCTGGCTTTTTTATTCGGTTCAGTAACGTTGGCCTTATATCTTTCTGATGTATTGGGCAGTTATGCTGGGGGCTTTGGTTGTGTATCCTTAATCTACATTATTTTGGCTATTGGTGTTTATCTAACTAAAGATAAATACATTGAGAAAGCGATCATTAATGTAGCCATTAGAAAGTATTTTGATAAACTTGCAGATAAGGAGGAAGAAGATGAGAAGTTATAAAAACATCAGAAACCTAGAGGATTTGCAAGCAAAAAAAATCGAGCTTAAAGTAGAATATACAATTAAGCAGAATATGCTTAAAGCCGATTCCAAAAATTTTATCCATCAGTTTACGCTAGGTTCACTTATTAAAAAGTATGCTACACCAAGCAATCTTTTTAAGGTAGATGATAAGCTAAATTTAAGCGGAACGGCAATGTCTTTAATTTTGCCAATGTTTCTTAACAGAACACTTTTTAGTGGCGCCGGATTTTTAACTAAAGCGGCGGTAGGGCTTGTATCTGGCAAGGTTGGTAAATCTTTAGATGCCGAACATATCTCAGCAATATTTAATTCGGTTAAAGGTTTCTTTACAAAGAAGAAAGAGAAAAAGGATAAGAAATTTGTGGATTATGGAATTCCGCCTGATAGCGAGACCTATTAAAGAAAAAGCCTAAAATAAATTTATTTTAGGCTTTTTTTATCGGATTCATTTTAAATTTTTAGAAGGGTAAATCTCCATTTTCATCAGATGGATGAATGGTAAATTCATCATCAATTTTTGGTTCTGTGTGTTGAGAAGATGATAACGTAGTAGAAGGACTTTGCTCAAAATCGCTTTTTCTACCCAGCATTGTAAAGTTTTCTGCAACAATCTCGGTAACATATTTTTTCACCTTTTCTTTATCTTCGAAAGATCGAGTTCTTAATTTTCCCTCAATATAAACAAGCTTTCCCTTTTGTAAATACTTCGAAGCTACTTCTGCAAGGCCACGCCACAAAACAATGTTGTGCCACTCTGTTTGTTCTACTCTTTTTCCATCTTTGTTATACGTTTCGGAGGTAGCAAGCGGAAAGCTTGCCACAGTTACGCCACCATCCAAATGCCGAACCTCGGGGTCTTTGCCCAGGTGGCCCACTAAAATAACTTTGTTAATACCAGACATAAAATATTTTTGGTTAGTTGTTTCGTTTATCAGATTGTTATTAGCCAGGTGGTTAGTTATTCCATCCTTTTCTTAAAATTATCCTCCAAAAAATCGTGGATAACCTTCGGTTGCGGCAATTCATCTAACTTACTTAAAGAAACCCAATTAAGTTCCTTTTGTTTACTAAAGTTAAATATATAATTTTTTAATGCAAAAAATTGTATATGTATTATTTGGTGCGTTAAAATGTGTTTTTTATAGCTTATTAGCGTAAACTCAGTATTTATACCAAATAAATCTTTAACCATTATTTCAAAATCTGAGTCCATCCAATTTGGCAATTCTTGAGTTTCAATTAATGGGAAATCATAAAGATGTTGCCAAATATCGCCAGCTTGTCTTTCCCTTACCAAAATTTCATCGCCCTGCGTACAGATTAAATAATTAAAGAAACGATGCTTCTTTTCTGCTTTTCCAATTTTTACTGGCAAATCTTTAACCGTATGGTTATTTAATGCATAACAGGTTTGGTTTAATGGACAAATTCCACAATTGGGAGATTTTGGTTTACACTGCATTGCGCCAAATTCCATTATAGCCTGATTATAAAGCGCTGGGTCTTCTTTAAACATTAATTCGTTAGCCAACAAGAAGAACTGCTTTTTCCCTGCCGGAGAATTGATTGGTGTATCTATTCCAAAATATCTGGATAACACTCTAAATACGTTCCCATCAACAACAGCTCGTGCCTCTCCCGATGAAAAAGATGAAATCGCAGCTGCGGTATATTCTCCAATTCCTTTCAGTTTAATTAGGTCATCATGAAGCGTCGGGAACTCACCATTAAAGTCGCTCATTACGATTTGTGCCGTTGCATGCATGTTCCTTCCTCTCGAATAATAGCCCAAACCCTGCCAAAGTTTTAACACTTTCGACTCGCTTGCATTTGCAAAGTCAGAAACTTTAGGGAAATTTTCCAAGAATTTATTAAAATATGGAAGCCCCTGTTCAACACGGGTTTGTTGAAGTATAATTTCGGATAACCAAATGGTATATGCGTCGTTAGTGTGCCGCCAGGGCAAATCTCTCTTATTTTGGTTGTACCAATTTATGAGTTCATTTTGGAATGTCATTGCTGCAAATTACGGTGTATTTATTCGTTTAAAAAAAAACTTGCATTTCGCTGATAAGTTGGCAGATAAAAAAATCATCTTTTATTTCCCTATCTCATTAAAAAGCAATACTTTTGCAACCCCAAAACAGTTATAATATTAAAACACAATATATATAAATAAGTAAATATGACTAAGGCAGATATTATTTCAGAAATATCAACAAAAACCGGAATTGAGAAGGTTGATGTACAGGAAACAGTTGAGGCATTTTTCAAGGTTATCAAAACAAGCATGATTGGCGGTGAAAATGTATACGTAAGAGGCTTCGGAAGCTTTGTTGTTAAAAAGAGAGCGCAGAAAACTGCCAGAAACATCTCTAAAAACACTGCAATAATTATCCCAGAACACTTTGTGCCTAGCTTTAAACCAGCAAAAGTATTTGTTGATAAAGTAAAGAGCAATTCAAAAAAAATCCAAGTAGAAGCCTAAAATCTTAAAAAGTGAATAGCAGCATCAGATTAAAACAAACCATCATTATTGGAGCGATTTTATTGCTTGTTGCTTTCTTATTTACAAGAGATATTAAGGGTTTAGTAAAACCAACTGAAGAAAATGGGAAAATGCCTGCTAGCGGTCAAATGGCCGAGGCACAAGCGCCTGCTTCTTCTAGTGTTTTAAGCATTGAAACTTCATCTACCGCTGCAAAAAATGTAATAAATAAAAATTTAGCTACAGATATTACGGCATTAGAAAACAGTTACAAAACAGCTAAAGGCACTGAAAAAATTGAATTGGCAAAACAGTTAGCCCAGAAGTGGGATGATGTGGAGCAGATTACGCCCTCTGCGCTTTATTTAGAAGTTGTTGCCGAAGGAAATCCATCTTCTACAAGTTGGTTGGCCTCTGGTAATAGATTCTTAAAAGCTTTTGAGAGTACCCAAGATAGTTTAGCGCAACCTGCTTTATTGCAGAAAGCGAATACATCTTTTAAAAATGCATTAGAGAAAGATTCTGCAAACATTGAAGCTAAAACAGGCTTAGGTGTAACTATAGTAAACGGCCTAGGCGCACCAATGCAAGGTATTGCAATGTTGCTAGATGTTGTTTCTAAAGAACCTAAAAATTTAAAGGCTAATATGAATTTGGGATTATTCTCCATTAAATCAGGTCAGTTTGATAAGGCAATTCCTCGTTTTAAAACGGTTATTGCAACTGCTCCAACTCCTGAAGCCTATTTCTATTTAGGCACAGCTTTAGAGAATTTAGGCAGAAATAAAGAAGCAGTTGATGCTTATTTAGCAAGCAAGAAATTAGCTGCAAATCCTACCTTATCATCTTTCATTGATAAGAAGATCGTCGAACTAAAGAATAAAAATTAATTAACAGATTAATAAAAACATTTAAAACTTAAAACTATGCCAAGCGGTAAAAAAAGAAAGAGACATAAAATGGCTACCCACAAACGTAAAAAACGTTTAAGAAAAAACAGACATAAGAAAAAATAGTTTCTTATCTTGATTTAGCTTATTAAACCTCATAGTATTTACTATGAGGTTTAAATACTTTTATATGATTTTTTTATTATATAAACTTCTGCTACATCAATATTTTCTTGTATACTATCCATTTGTTAATAGGCGAAAGCCTTAAAATCTGTAGCTGTTGGTAAAAGAATTAATTATCAATTCGACTCCTGCCGGAGTTACCATAGCATTGATTGAAGACAAACAACTTGTTGAGCTTCATAAAGAACAAATCAATAATAACTACGCTGTAGGCGATATTTATTTAGGCCGCATTAAAAAAATTATGCCCGGCCTGAATGCTGCCTTCGTGGATGTTGGTTATGAAAAAGATGCGTTTTTGCATTATTTTGATTTAGGCCCACAGGTACAATCTTTAATTAAGCTAACTAAGATCAAGCGTAATGGCTCGGTTACAGGCACATTATTAGATAATTTAAAGCTAGAAGCCGATATAAACAAGGCAGGCAAAATTTCTGATGTGCTGAGTAAAAACATGCTCCTTCCTGTTCAAATTGCGAAAGAACCAATTTCAACTAAAGGACCAAGACTGAGTTCCGACTTATCAATTGCCGGCAGGTATGTGGTACTGGTGCCATTCTCCAATACCATATCCGTATCAAAAAAAATAAAAAGTAATACCGAACGTAATCGTTTAAAAAAGATTATCGAAAGTATTAAACCTCAAAATTTTGGGGTAATTATCAGAACTGTTTCTGAGGGCCGTGGGGTTGCCGAAATGCAAAAGGATCTTTTAGATTTAATTGCTAAATGGGAAAACTTCATTAAAAAAATGCCTTCTACCGAACCTGCTAAAAGAGTTTGGGGAGAAATGGACAGATCATCTACGTTAATTCGTGATATTCTGAATCCTGATTTTACAAACGTTTATGTAAGTACGCCTGAGCTGTACGATGATATCCGTTCTTATGTACACGATATTTCTCCAGAAATGGAAAAAATCGTTAAACTGTACAAACAAAAAGAACCAATCTTCGAACACTTTGGAATAGAAAAGCAGATTAAAAATGCTTTCGGAAAAACAGTAAACTTACCAGGTGGCGCATACCTAGTAGTAGAGCACACCGAAGCGCTTCACGTTGTAGATGTGAATAGCGGAAACCGCACCGCCAGTAAAGAAAATCAAGAAGAGAATGCTTTACAGGTAAATAAGGAAGCGGCTAAAGAAATTGCCCGTCAGTTACGCTTGCGTGATATGGGTGGTATTGTGGTAATCGATTTTATCGATATGCACAAACCAACAAACCGTAAAATGCTGTTCGATTATCTGCGTGAGCTGATGTTATTGGATAGAGCCAAACACACTATATTGCCTCCGAGCAAATTTGGTTTGGTACAAATTACCAGACAACGTGTTCGTCCGGAAATGAATATTGTTACGGTAGAAAAATGTCCGGCCTGCGATGGGACTGGAGAAATTAAAGCGAGTATCGTTTTAATGGATGATATTGAGAACAACCTTAATTATATTTTAAGAGAGCAAAACGAAAAAGGGATTACACTTTGTGTGCATCCTTACATCGAGGCTTATATTACCAAAGGAATTTTCAACTTACAACGCCGTTGGTTCTTTAATTATGGCCAATGGATTAAAGTGAAAGCTCAACCATCCTATTACTTAACTGAGTTTCATTTTATCTCTTCAAAAGACGAAGAAATTAAATTGTAACACAAAATTCATTAACGAAGAGCCTGATTTTTTAAAATCGGGCTTTTTGCTTTTAATGGCTTCTTATATTCGGCTTAGTGCAAATTATGTTAAAAAAAATAAAAGCACTTTCGAACGCTAAAGGTTAAATTCGTATTCTAAATTTTAAATCAATTGGCAAAAACAAAAACTGCTTATTTCTGTCAGAGCTGTGGCTACGAATCAGCAAAATGGTTGGGTAAGTGTCCATCATGTAGTCAGTGGAATACCTTTGTTGAAGAGGTTGTAGAGAAAAGCTCAACAGCGATTCCAACTTGGAAAAATGATACAAGCCCAAGAAAGCTAAGCAAACCAAGTAAGGTAGATGAGATTCAATCTTCAACCGAAAGAAGGATTTTAACTGGCGACAAAGAACTCGATCGAGTTTTAGGTGGTGGATTGGTCGAAGGATCTTTAGTTTTAATTGGTGGCGAACCTGGAATTGGAAAATCGACACTAATGCTTCAGCTTGCCTTAAATTTAAAAGGTAAAAAACTTTTGTACATATCTGGTGAAGAAAGCGAGCAACAAATTAAAATGCGGGCAGAAAGGATTACAGAAAGCCCTTCAGCGGATTGCTATATCTTAACGGAAACCTCTACGCAGAATATTTTTAAGCAGATTGAAATTTTACAGCCCGAAATTTTGGTTGTAGATTCCATTCAAACTCTGCATTCGGCACATATAGATTCTACTCCAGGAAGTGTATCGCAAGTAAGAGAATGTACTGCAGAATTACTTCGCTTTGCAAAAGAAACCGGAACACCTGTTTTTTTGATTGGGCATATTACGAAAGATGGAGCCATTGCTGGTCCAAAAATATTGGAACACATGGTTGATACAGTTTTGCAGTTTGAAGGCGATAGACACCATGTTTATAGAATTTTAAGGTCGATTAAAAATAGATTTGGTGCCGCAGCAGAATTGGGGATTTACGAAATGCAGGGTACAGGTTTAAGAGAGGTTTCCAATCCATCAGAAATCTTATTATCACAACGTGATGAGGAATTAAGTGGAATTGCAATTGCAGCAATGTTAGAAGGCGCAAGGCCCATGTTAATAGAAACGCAAGCTTTGGTTAGTCCTGCAGCATACGGAACACCACAAAGATCTGCGACTGGTTTTGATACCAAAAGAATGAATATGCTGTTAGCGGTATTGGAAAAACGTTGCGGTTTTAGATTGAGTACACAAGATGTTTTCTTAAATATTGCGGGTGGTATTCGGGTTGAAGATCCCGCGATTGATTTGGCGGTTTTAATTGCCATTATTTCATCCCATCAGGATATTGCTGTTTCATCTAAAAACTGTTTTGCAGCCGAAGTTGGTTTATCTGGAGAAATCAGAGCTGTAAATAGAATCGAACAGCGGATTGCGGAAGCAGATAAATTAGGATTTGAAATCATTTATATTTCAAAATATAATTTAATGGGGATTGATTTGGAGAAATATAATTTAGAAATTAAAGCAGTAAGTAAAATTGAGGAAGTTTTTGCTCTTGTTTTCGGTTAAAGACTCTAAAAAATTGGGGAAAAAATTCAACAATTTTCCACAAGATGGGGAAAATTTTCCCCACACACCCCAAGTTAATTTTTTTGGCATGGTACACGAATAATTCACAACTTATTAATAATCAGTTATTTGACGGCTATTGACCAACCTAATTGAATTTTGGATTAACATTTGCCTAAGGTAATATGTTGTACATCATGGGATGTGATCTATAACAATAGGGATGATTTTCCTCGTTAGTGAGAGCTAGCGAGGATTTTTTTTGTCGTAATTATTTAGAGATTTTAAATAACTTTGTTTTAGATAAAAACTGGAACACTAATTAAAATATAAATCAATGAAAAAGATTCTTTTAAGTCTAGGCTTTTGCTTAATCGCTGCGCTTACATTTGCCCAATCAGAATATAAAGGCCAGAAGTTTGGTGATGAGGTAAAGCCTGGTGATGTGAAACCGGCTGCCAAGATGGAAGTTGCAATGGGTGATAAAAAAGCTGTTGATATGAAAATTGAAGGTAAGGTTATTGATGTGTGTAAGAAAAAGGGATGTTGGATGACTTTGGAAATGCCGAATGGTGATCCAATGAGAGTAACTTTTAAAGATTACGCATTCTTTATGCCGATGGATATTGTAGGTAAAAAGGTTGTATTAGATGGCGTAGCGAAGAAACAAACAATCTCTGTAGAAACTTTACGCCATTACGCTGAGGATGCGCACAAATCAGCTGATCAGGTTGCAAAAATAACTGATCCTAAAAGGGAATTGGCTTTCGAGGCTAAGGGTGTTGTAATTTTGGATAAATAACAAAATTACCGTTACTCTGAATTTATTTCTGGGTCTTTTATGCTATAAAGATTCTGAAATGAATTCAGCATGACGATAACGCAAAAAACGCCCGATACATAATGAATGTATCGGGCGTTCTATTTTAATGAGTTTATAATTTTACAAAACCCAGTTCCATCCAAACTCATCGGGAGCCAAACCGTAACGGATATCGTTTAGTTTTTGTGCAATGCTATTAGAGATATGTCTGGTTGATGAATCAGTAAGTGTATAAATTGTGCCTTTGTAGCCAATTTCTCCAACCTGCGTAACTGTTGCCGCGGTACCAGCGGCGAAAGCTTCAGTTAAACTTCCGTTTTCTATTCCTTCTATTACTTCTTTTACAGATACTCTGCGTTCCTCAACCTCTATTCCAGCATCTTTGGCCAACTTAATAATGGTATCGCGTGTAACGCCGTCTAAAACAGTACTGCGGATAGATGGCGTAACTAATTTACCATTAATTACGAAAATTAGATTTGCCGTTCCAGCTTCCTCAATAAATTCGTGAGTAACAGAATCTGTCCAAATTAACTGATCAAAACCTTCTTTCTTAGCTTGCTCAAAAGGATACAGTGAACGAGCATAGTTTCCTGCTGTTTTGGCAAAACCAACTCCACCTTCATCCGCTCTTGTATATTCGGTTTCAATTTTAACCTTTAAAGCCTTGCTGTAGTAGGGACCGGTTGGCGTAGTAAGTAATGCAAATTTATAGGTATCAGATGCTTTAACTCCCAAATACGGATCCATTGCAAACATTACCGGACGAATATACAACGCATAGTTTTCTTGAGAAGGAACCCATTTTTCGTCGATATTGATTAACGCAGCCAAACCTTGCATAAAAATCTCTTCCGGAATCGCTGGCATAGACATTCTATCAGCCGATTTATTAAAACGTTCGAAATTTTTATCTGCACGGAAAACACTAATTTTTCCGTCTGGTTGGCGGTAAGCCTTTAAACCTTCAAAAATAGCTTGGCCATAATGAAGTGCAGAAATTGCAGGACTCATTGGAATTGGTCCGTAAGGTAAAACCTGTAAGTTTTTCCATTCGCCGTCTTCAAAATCGGCGGTAAACATGTGGTCGGTAAATACCTTACCAAAAGGTAACTCTGAAAAATCAGTAACGGCTAAACGTGTTTGTTCAGATTTGGTGATTTTTATATCTAATGTCTCGGTCATTATTTAAGAATTTTGAATGAGTGATTGATCGAATGTGAATGATAAACATTCTCTAGTTCAATAAGTCACTAATTTCGTCATTATTTATTTTTCGCAAAATAAGCAAAATCAGCCTTTTTTAATAGCTTTTTCTGATTTTAATCTTTGTTTTTGAGTGTTTTAAGTACACTAAGAACCCATCCTTTACCCCATCCTTCCATTTGTTCTTCAGTCCATAAGAAAGGATAAAAGATTCTTTTTTGGAAACGTGGAGGCAAATATTTTTGCCAGTTGGTTCCGCCTGTTGCGGCAACATCTACTGGATCTTTTTCCAAATAACGAACGGCAGATTTATAGTGTGATAATGGCCATTCTACATTTACATATAGATCTAGCTTACGCAATTCTTCTGCAAGTGCAGAAACATCATGTCCATTAGCTTGAAACTGTTGGTAAAGTGACGAGAAATTGGTCAAAGCTCTATCTTTTGCCAATTGAAGGAATTGATCGGCATATTTTTTAATAAATTGCTTTAGAGTTAAGGTCTGTTTGCCCGATGCAAGCTCAGTTGCACCAAACTTCCAATAAATGTGTTCAAACTGTTCGTCAATTGTTGCTGTACTTAATTCTACTCTTCTGCTTTTATCTACCAAACGAATAAAATCCGTAGCACAAATTTCAATCATTCTATATTGGCCAGACTGAAAACCGCTGGCAGGTAATAAGGACATTCGGAATTTCAAAAATTGCTCCTTTTCCATTCCATCAACCATAACCTCGAAAGAAGTTGTTAATGCATTAAAATAGGCATTAATTCTTTTAACCCTAGCAGTAAAAAAACCTACGGTCAGGTTCTTATGTTCTGCAACCTGTTTACACTCATGTAAACTTAGCTTAAAATAAAGCTCAGTAATTTGGTGGTACATGATGAAAATTTCTTCATCAGGGAACGGTGTTTTTGGGCTTTGTAAACTTAAAAGGGTATCCAAGTGAATGTAATCCCAGTAAGTTAGGAAATCAGCATACAATAATCCATCCAGATACGATGCCATATCTTGGCCCATGGCCGTGTATTTTTCCTGTAGTTGGTTTAGTTTGTCTTTTATTTCAGGTGTAAAATCCATTATTTGAAGTTAGCTGTACAAAGGTGTTAAAGATTTTGGAACATATTGTAATTTTTATACATTTGAGTAATGGCGATGGGGTACCGCCAAAACCGCCCAAACAGGCTGATGACTCCTACGATTTTATTTAAAAATTGATTTAAAATGCCTGTTAAAAAATTAACGGATAGCTTTCTGCTTTCCATCTATCGCTTTATTAAATTCGACTTTAGCCTCCTATTTTTAAGTACGCTAAAATGGCTTTTACTTTCTGCCTTACTCGGTGGTATTGTGGGTTCGGCATCTGCACTTTTTTTAGAAACTCTAAATTTAGCAACTAATTGGCGTGAAGAACACCTTTGGATTATTGCATTTTTACCACTCGCTGGTTTAGTAATCGGACTTGCTTATCATTACTTGGGTAAAGATGTTGTTAAAGGAAACAACCTGCTCATTGAAGAATTACAGAGTCCAAAAAAGGTAATTCCTTTAATAATGGCGCCATTGATTTTTGCTGGAACTATTATTACACATTTATTTGGAGGTTCTGCCGGTCGAGAAGGTACTGCGGTACAAATTGGTGGCGCCTTTGCCGATCAGTTTACCAAGATCTTTAAGCTCAAACCTCGCGATAGGAAAATTATATTAATTTGTGGAATAAGTGCTGGTTTTGCCTCGGTTTTTGGAACGCCTTTAGCCGGAGCAGTATTTGGATTAGAAGTGTTTGTGGTCGGGAGCATTCTTTATGGAGCTATTTTACCTTCATTTATTACGGCTATAATTGCCGATTATGTTTGCAGAATGTGGGGCGTTGGGCATACGCATTATTCAATTTTTGCTGTTCCAGAAATGGGTACTGTCAATTTGCTTTTATCACTGGGTGCGGGAATAATTTTCGGGCTAGTTGCTCGAAGTTTTTCAGCTTTAAACCATTTTATTTCTAGCTTATTTAGTAGAATAAAATATGCGCCATTAAGACCTTTTGCTGGTGGTTTCGTCTTGACTCTGATTATTTACCTCCTCGGAACAACACGATATATTGGTTTGGGGATTCCTGTTATTTCCGAAAGTTTTACACAACAAGAACCTTATTGTACTTTTCTTATTAAACTTTTCCTTACTGCATTAACCTTAGGTGCAGGCTTTAAAGGTGGGGAAGTAACCCCCTTATTTTTTATTGGTGCAACATTAGGAAGCTTTTTGAGCTTCTTTATTCCATTGCCTTTTGGCTTACTTGCGGGAATGGGGTTTGTTGCCGTTTTTGCTGGCGCTGCGAATACGCCTTTAGCTTGTATTTTTATGGGGGTTGAGCTTTTCGGAGTAAGCTCAGGAATATATATTGCGGTTGCCTGCGTTACAGCTTATCTGTTTTCTGGTCATACTGGGATTTACCGCTCTCAGTCTATTGGCAGTCCGAAACATTTGCTGTTAAAAAGAGACCAATTTTTGAGGTAAAGTAGCTTTGACAACTTTCTTTATCAAGCGCTAGAAAGTTGTCAAAGCTTTTGAAATATTTCATGGTTGTGTTG
>NZ_JACRYL010000013.1:130475-130684 GCF_014306625.1 Pedobacter fastidiosus | reverse complement strand
CCTTGATTAAATTAAGTTTTGTGGTAAGCCAGCTTTGACAACTTTCTCTCTCAAGCGCTAGAAAAGTTGTCAAAGCTTTTAAAATATTTTTACGGTGGAGTTGAAAACCTTGATTAAATTAAGTTTTGTGGTAATCCAGCTTTGACAACTTCTTTCTCAAGCGCTAGAAAGTTGTCAAAGCTTTTAAAATATTTTTATGGTTGAGTTGA
>NZ_JACRYL010000013.1:109696-130433 GCF_014306625.1 Pedobacter fastidiosus | reverse complement strand
CCTTGATTAAATTAAGTTTTGTGGTAAGCCAGCTTTGACAACTTTCTCTCTCAAGCGCTAGAAAAGTTGTCAAAGCTCTTAAAATATTTTTATGGTGGAGTTGAAAGCCTTGATTAAATTAAGTTTTGTGGTAAGCCAGCTTTGACAACTTCTTTCTCAGGCGCTAGAAAGTTGTCAAAGCTCAAATTGCATATACTCTTGAATTTCATCGTGATATCGTAAATATTCCTGTTTTCCACCAAACCAATTCAATACCTCTTGTTTTTTCAACTTCGTGACAGAATCTAATAATATTTTGGTGTAAGAACTCCACCTCCAGTCTCTAAAATCAGAAATTAGTTTATGTTTTTGGGGATTTGAATGAATATAGTAAACTAGTTTGGTGAAATATTGCTCGTCTGTAACAAGGGACCTTTTAAATGGCGTTTGAAATAATGATCCAGTTCTATCATTCTCTATATTAAATGCCATTGCATAAGATTGAAAAAACATTCGAAACTGTTTACTCACAACTTCATGTGTAGAAATACCAATCTGTTTATCTTTGAAAACGTCATCGATTCTTATTAAAAAATGAAAATGATTTCCCAATAAACAAAATGCGTACACGCTGAGCACATTTGAAAGATAAAAATCAAACTTTTTCAAGAAGAATTTACAGTTTTCCTCAGACTTAAAAAGTGGTTGCTTGTCTATTGATCTGTTATAGATGTGATAGAAATTCCCCTCTTCAAATTTTGTATAGTAATGTTCAGTTTTAGCCATTTAATTATTGAGTTAATCAATATAGCCAAATTTTAAGATTCTATTAAGCTTTGACAACTTTCTTTCTTAAGCACCAGTAAAGTTGTCAAAGCTCTTAAAAGTCAGATTAATAAAGCACTCTAAACTTAATCGTGTTCTCTATTTTCTTAAGCGATTTAAATAACTGCTTATCATATTCAGTATTAATATCCGTAATGGCATAGCCGATTTCGGCGTTTGTCATTAGGAACTGACTTACAATGTTAATATCGTGCTTTGCATACACCGTATTAATTTTAGCCATAATGCCCGGGACGTTTTTGTGAATATGAATCAAACGGTGCGACTTATCAATTTTTGGCAACTGCAAATTTGGAAAATTACCGCTTAGATAAGTTGCTCCCGTATTCATAAAATCGGCCACACGTTTCGGGATAAAATCTATATTCCGTGGATTACTTTTTGGATCGTCGAAAACCACAATACCTTGCTTGGTGCATAAATCAAAATCCAGTTTATTTCTTGCACTCCCTAAATAACCGATCGTTTTTAATTTCACAGCATCTTTCAATTGCTCTTTATCAATCTTTTCTCCATCTGCCAAAATTAAAATTCCAACGTCTTTAATGTATTTTTCTTCAAAAGAAGCCTTTTGTCTGATAGAAAGTCCATCATTTTTCAAAATGGCAACTGTCAGTGGATCAACATTACCAATTACCAAGCATAGAATTCTATTTTTTGGATAAGAAATCGCACGTGGCAAATTATTAACGTATAAAAACTCATCAAAGCTTGGCGTAACATGGTCTGCTTTTGAAACGATGCTTTCTCTTGCTATATTTTCGGTAAAGGCGAAAAACTTGTTAATCATTCCGCTTTCGCGAAGCTGAAAATCAGAATAACCATCTCCAATACCAAAAAGCTCACCCTCTAATTTTAAGTACTGAAGCAGTTTTACTTTTCCACCTTCCTCACTTAACGGATTTGCATGATCGTAATCTATAATTTTACCATCACCCGTGGTTACAAAAGTGTTGGCGTAAATATTTTCTTTCTTAATATGGTACTGGCTAACAACAGGAGTAATAAATTCTTTAAACCCGCCAGAAACAATTAAAACTTCATCTGCATGCTTTTTAAAAAACTCAGCATTACGAGAGAAAGATGTGGAAACTTTCTTTTTTAAATGTTTAATCAGTTGTTTCAGATGATCTTCATTTGCTTCTAATAATTTAACACGTTGCGCTAAACTTTCAGAGAAGGAAAGCTTGCCTTCCATTGCCAAATTGGTATAATCTTCAATTTTTTGAAAGATTGATTCTTTATCTGGATGGTTTTTTAATGAAATACGTGCAAGTTCATCAAGCGCTTCAACTTGGGTAAAAGTGCTATCGAAATCGATAATGTAGTAAGCTTTTTGTTTGGGCATTATTTTAAATGTTGGGTAATTTCCTTTATACTTTCTGATACAGGTTTAAATTTCAATCCTGTTTCTTTTATAATTTTTGAGTTGTCGTAATAACTAAGAACAATACTGCTTTTCGCCGCATCTTTAGTTATTGAAGGTTCTGAGCCTGTAAACAAAGAGAAGAATCTCAATGCTCTCCAGGCAATTCCAAGCATCCAGGGTTTTGCTTCTTTGGTTGGTGCTTTAACAGAAAATCCTTCGGCAATTTCTGTAAATAAATCTTTGTAATGATAATCATCTGATGAAATGATGTAACGTTCTGCGGTAACTTTTGCATCCATTAATAAAATCATCGATTTTGCAACATCTTCTACGTCAATCAAACCAGTTGCGCCATCCGTGTAAAATGGAAAACCACCTTTTACCAATTTGAAAATTGTTCCACTACCTTCAAAACCGGCGTTTTTACCTATAATGACTGATGGATTAACTATAACCGCATTTAAGCCTTCAGTAATTCCTCGCCAAACTTCCATTTCGCCTTCATATTTCGAAAGGCCATAAGCATGTGCTTTAGAATCATATTCCCAAAAATCTTTCTCGGTTATTTTCTTTCCTTTTTTTGCATCGCCGAGCGCCGCTACAGAGCTTACGTGCAAGAGCCTACAGTTATTTTCGGCACAAAGATTTACAATATTCGAAGTTCCATCTATGTTTACGTGAAACAATTTCTTCTTATCCTTCGGATTAAAAGAAACAAAAGCGGCGCAGTGATATACTTCCGTAATGCCTTCAAAAGCCTCCTCCAAATCGGAAAGATTATTTATATCGGCTGTAAACCACTCTATTAAAGTAATGTTTTTGATTAGCGATGGGATTACAGATTTTTCCCTTTTCAAAGCCCGAACAGCCAATCCTTTATCGGTAAGCTGTTTTAATAATTCAGATCCTAAAAATCCCGTTCCTCCGGTTACCAGTATCATTTTTTTAATCGGGCTGTTAATTTATTTTCTTGCAACAAAAAAGTTAGATGCAAAAATTTAAAGCTTAAAATGAGTTAATTACAAAGTCCTATTGAAAAGAAGTCAATAGAAATCTTATTTTTATAAAATATGTGCATCCAAAAATAGATATTTGAGCCGATAGTTTTAAAAATATGTCATTAACGGATTTCTTTTCCCCAGTAAACACCGATAGTTTTATTCCAAAGCAAGGATTTTTTACTAGTCAGCTTGGTTTAAAAGCCGAAATTCATACCGAATCATTTCCCGATTTGGAAGAAAATAAATACGATTTGGCTATTATTGGTGTGCTTGATGGAAGAAGTGCAATCAACAATGAAGGTTGTGCACTAGGCCCAGATTACTTTAGAGAGAAATTTTACAAGTTAAATGAGGGTGGTTTTACCAGTAGAATTGTCGATTTGGGCAATATAAAACATGGCGTTACACTAGCCGACACTTATACCGCCGTAAAAATGGCTGTGTCTGAGCTTATTAAGAAAAATATAATCCCAATTATTATTGGTGGTGGACAAGATTTAACTTACGCCCAATATTTAGGCTACGAGGATTTAGAGCAAAAAGTAGATTTGGTCATTGTTGATAATCAGTTCGATATAGATGATGATAGCCACGATGGAATTGCAACGAGATCGGATTGTTATTTAAACAAAATCTTCCTTCACCAGCCCAATTATCTTTTCAATTTTAGCAATATTGGCTATCAAACTTACTTTGTAAATCAGGAGAGTTTGAGTGTTATGGATAAGCTTTATTTTGATGTACATAGATTGGGCGAGTTTGCTCAGGATATTACCTTGACGGAGCCAATTATCCGCAATGCGAATATGATTAGCTTTGATATTGGCGCAATTCGTTCGGCCGATGCCGCTGCAAATGCAAATACTACTCCAAATGGATTTGATGGTGAAGAAGCCTGCAGAATTGCTCGCTATGCCGGCATGAATGATAAACTTACTTCAATTGGTTTTTACGAATTTAATCCAGCTTACGATAATAACGGACAAACGGCCTTTCTTTTGGCGCAAATGGTTTGGTATTTTATGGAAGGATTCTACGCCCGCAAAAAGGACTTCCCTTTAACGCCAAAATCTCAATTTATGATTTATAGAACCAGTTTAAAAGACGGTTCTGGAGAGATGGTTTTTGTGAAAAGTAAGAAATCAGATCGTTGGTGGATGCAGGTTCCATACCCTTCAGGCCAATCCAAAAATGAAAGATATCACCTTGTTCCATGTAGATATGATGACTATCAAGTTGCCGTAAATGGCGAGATGCCAGATTTATGGTGGAGGACTTATCAAAAGCTATCATAATTTTACACAGGGATTTACGTTATTAGGCAGACGATTATTTATCTTTGAAAACAATCAATTAACAACCACATACCATTAAATTATACTCTGATGAAAAAAATATTATTATCTGCGATAGCACTTTTGCCTCTTGCAGCTCTAGCTCAAAAGCCATTCTCTGTAAATGGCGATGTTAAAGGCTTAAAAACTGGGGATAAAATTTACCTAGTTTACAGTGCAGACGGTAAAAATGTTACCGATTCTTCTACCGTTGCCAATGGTGCATTTGCATTTAAAGGAACAGTGGCTGGCCCAGCACAAGGCAATTTGTTCTTAAATAAAAATCCATACATAAATCGTCCCGCTCAGGGAGAAAAATTAGATGCATTATCTTTATACATCGAGCCAGGAGCTTTAAAAGTTGCAGCAGCAGATTCATTAAAAAATGCGACTATCACTGGATCAATTGTTAATGATGACAACAAAAAATTAAAAGCTTTAACTAAACCTGTTACAGATAAATTAGCTGCTATTAATCTTGAATACGCGGCTTACACGCCTGAACAAAAAAAGGATAAAGTATTAATGGAAGCTTTAGGTGCACGCTATGAAAAAGATGCAGCTGGCATGACCCCTCTTTTATTGGAATTTGCAAAAAACAACCCAAAATCATACATCAGCTTATCTGCCATTGGTCAATTAGCCGGAGATCCTGATCAAGCGGTTGAAGCCGAAAAGGTATTTAAAACTTTATCTCCAGAGTTAAAAGTGAGTGCTTCTGGCGTTAAACTTGCGCAACTTTTCGATGCAAGTAGAAAAACTGCAGTAGGTGCAATGGCGATGGATTTTACGCAAAACGATGCTTCAGGCAAGCCAGTCAAATTATCTGATTTTAAAGGTAAATATGTATTGGTAGATTTTTGGGCATCATGGTGTGGTCCATGTCGCCAAGAAAACCCGAATGTTGTAGTGGCTTATAATAAATTTAAAGATAAGGGCTTTACCGTTTTAGGTGTTTCATTAGATGGAGGCAATACAAGAACAACAAAAGAAGCTTGGCAAAAAGCTGTTGAGGCAGATAAATTAACATGGACTCACGTATCTGATTTAAACGGATGGAATAATGAAGTAGCCAAAATGTATGGCATTCAATCTATTCCAGCAAACTTCTTAATTGATCCAACAGGTAAAATCATCGCAAAAGGTTTAAGAGAGCAAGCTTTGCAAGATAAACTTCAAGAGTTATTGGGAAGTAAATCGAAATAAAAAAGATATTTTAACGAGAAAAGCCCGAGCTAATTTTAGATCGGGCTTTTCTCGTTTTATGCTGTTTATATTAAGCCGACTTTAAAAAATCAAGCGCATTGATGAAGTAGTTTTCCATTCCTTCGTATGGATCTTCACCAGGAATCCATGAAGCAAATTTCCAATATTCCCAACCTCCATTTTCCAATAATGGTGGCACTAAAAGGAAATATTGTTCTTCATTAATTCCGCCTACCACGATGCTTCGAGATAACTTAATTGCAACATCCAATAATTCATCGTTGTTGATCCAAACTTCTATTATTTCTGGATCGATATCTTTTAAAAAGCCAACCTGATCTGTTTTTTCAAACGAAGGCTCGATGTTCTCATTTGGTGTTTTAAATCCGTTCGTAATGGCTAAGAATGCTTTATAATCTTTAGGCAGAATGATTTGTAGTTTCTCTTCTAGCTGTTTTATTTCTTCGGGTGAAGCTGGAGCGTTGCCCAACCATTTAGACTCGATCTGTTCATCATTAAAAGTAAATTCACCTTGACGAATCGCTGTTTCCGAAATTTTTTTAAGTATTTTTTTCAAAATCTGTTTCTATTTGAGATCAAAAATTAAATTAAGTCGAAACCAATATCTTCTCTAAAATATTTGCCATCGAAATAAATACGTCCTGCATCTGCAGTAGCAGATTGTAAAGCCGTAAATAAATCTTTTTGCAAACTGGTAATGGCTATAACTCGGCCGCCATTTGTTTTAACTACATCGTTTTCTAAAAGTGTTCCAGCATGAAATGCATTCGAATGGCGTAAATTCTCTATTCCAGAAATGGCCTTCCCTTTTAAATATTCCCCAGGATAACCGCCCGCCACAATCATAACCGTAGCCGCCGTTTGATCAGAAATTTTTAGATTAATTGTATTAAGTTTCTTTTCCGCTGTTGCTACAAAAAGCTCAACCAGATCATTTTCTACTCTTGGAATTACACTTTCCGTTTCAGGATCGCCCATGCGAGCATTGTACTCTATTAAATAAGGATCATCTCCAACTTTTATTAAGCCAAAGAAAATAAACCCAGTGTAATCTATATTATCTTTTTTTAAACCTTCTACCGTTGGTTTAATTATTCGTTCCTCAACTTTATTTAAAAATTCATCTGTTGCAAAAGGCACTGGAGAAACAGAACCCATACCACCAGTATTTAAGCCGGTATCGTTTTGCCCGATTCTTTTATAATCTTTCGCAGATGGGAGGGTTACATAGTTTTCGCCATCGGTTAAAATGAAAACGGATAGTTCTATTCCACTTAAAAAATCCTCGATTACAACTGTAGTACCGGCAGCGCCAAATTTTCCACCAAGCATTAATTTTAGCTCTTCCTGTGCTTCAATGGTTTCGGTGCAAATTAAAACACCTTTTCCGGCGGCTAAACCATCTGCCTTTAAAACAACGGGTAAAGCATGGTCTTGAAGATATACCAAGCCATCTTCTAAAGTTTCTGGTGTAAAAGATTTTGAGGCTGCCGTTGGAATACCATGGCGCTCCATAAACTGTTTAGAAAAATCCTTACTTCCCTCTAAAATGGCACCTTCTTTTTTTGGTCCGATAACGGGAACATGGGCAATTGTTGCATCTGCAAGAAAAAAATCATGAATTCCATTTACCAAAGGTTCTTCTGGCCCAACTACAACAAGATCGATTTTTTCAGTAAGAACAACTTTTCTAATCGAATCAAAATCGTTTACGTTGATGTTGATGTTTGTACCATAAACTCCTGTACCGCCATTTCCGGGTGCAATAATTAGTTTATCGCAGTGCGAAGACTGGCTCATTTTCCAAGCGAATGCGCTTTCTCTGCCGCCTGAACCTAAAAGTAAGATATTCATATGGGCAAAGATAATATTTTAGTATAAAGTAGCGAGCATCAAGCTGTAAGACTTTCGCCTTATTAAAACCTTAATTAACTACCCTTAGCGCTTCTTGTCATTTGCTCTAGCATATCCCACATTTCATTTGGTATAGCTTCCAATCCGTTCATTTGGCCAGCACCTTGAAGCCATTCTCCACCATCGATAGTAATAATTTCTCCATTAATGTATCCTGAGAAATCACTCACCAAAAAGGCTGCTAAGTTTGCCAATTCTTGATGTTCGCCAACTCTTTTTAAAGGCACTCGGTTTTTAAAATCGAATTTCTTGGCAAGGTCGCCGGGCAATAATCTTTCCCAAGCACCTTTTGTTGGGAATGGTCCGGGTGCGATTGCATTGGTTCTAATTCCGTATTTACCCCATTCTACCGCTAAAGATCTGGTTAAAGCCAGTACGCCACCTTTTGCACAGGCAGAAGGCACAACATACGCCGAACCCGTAAAAGCATAAGTGGTAATAATGTTTAGTACCGTTGCCTGCTGTTTTTCTTTGATCCAATGTTTACCAAAGGCGAGTGTACAGTTAACCGTTCCTTTTAATACAATATCGATAATGGATGAAAATGCATTGGCAGATAATCTTTCTGTTGGTGAAATGAAATTACCCGCAGCATTATTTAGCAAAACATCTACTCTTCCAAATCTTTCTATGGATTTGGCCAGCACATTTTCAACCTGTTCAATTTCTCTAACATCGCAGGCAACTGCTAAAACTTTGCCTCCGGTTTTTTCTTCCATCTCATCGGCTGTTTTTTGCAAAACATCAACCTTGCGACTTGTAATAACCAGATTTGCGCCCAGCTTTAAGAAATAAATACCCATCGCTTTGCCTAAACCTGTTCCTCCTCCGGTAATTACAATGGTTTTTCCTTTTAAAGCATCATCTCTTAGCATGGGTTGGTTAAATGCGAACATAATATATGGTTAGGTGTAGAATTGGTTAAATGTAGAATTGGACAAACTGGTTAATTGGTCAACGGTTTAAATGAGCCTATTTTCTTTGTAGATTTTCTAAAATCGTTTTTAGAATATGACGAGTTGCTGGAGACCACCACTGAGCCAGCATTTTTTCGAGTGTTGAAGATTGATCTGCATTTACTGCGGCAATTAATTCCTCGCGAATATTCAATTTACTTTGCGACCAGGTGTTGCTTTCTAGTTCCATAAACTTTTTGATTTTTCTTTCTGCAGTGGTTAATAAACTTTCATTTTTAACCACATCATCAACCAAACCAACTTTTAAAGCTTCTTCTGGGCTATATAATTTGCCTGTAAGCAAACTGCGAGTGGCTTCGGCTTTGCCAATCCAAAATGAATAAAGTTGGAAAATACTATTCGGAACAATGATGCCAACAGGAACTTCGTTTAAACCAATAATGTAAGAACCTTCGGCCATTATACGGTAATCGCAAGCTAATGCCATTACGCAACCGCCTGCCGGGCTATGGCCACTGATGGCTGCAACCATTGGTTTTTTAAACGCAACTAGATTGGCTGTAAAACTTAAAAACAATTGCCAAAAAGATTTTGCTTCTTCTTCATTGTAATTATAAAGTTCGATTAAATCTAATCCTGCAGAGAAAAATGGGGCTGTTCCGGTTAAAATTACGCCACCAATATTTTCATCAGCAGAAATATTTTTCAGCATTTCATCTAATTCGGTAACGAGCTCACGGTTTAATGCATTCGATTTTCCTCTATCAAGGGTTATGGTTGCTAAACGATCTTTTACGCTTACTTTTATCGTGTTCATATATTCGGTTCAAAGGTGGAAATTTAAGTAATTTAATTAGAAAGCCAAATAATCGAGCTTGTCTGATTATTTGGCCTTAAATATAATTTATAATTAAACTCTTATTTTACTTCGTAAGTATATACTTTTCTGGCTAAGTGCCCAAAAACATCTACGCCTTCAATAACAACTCGATAGTTTCCCGGCTCATCCGCATTGTAAAATTCGAATTTAGCTTTACCTTCTTTATCTGAAACCACTTGTGGATTCCAGTAAATTGTTGTTCTTAAATCTGCTTTACTTGTTGTTGTACCTTCATCGTATTTTGGAGCATAGAATTCTCTAGAAATAGAAATTCCACTAGGATTGTACGTTACCACACCTGGCGCATATCGGTTATAGCTGTTTCCGCCATCTCCTCGTTTCGTGGTAATAACAAGTACGCCACCGCCACCGTTCATGCCATAAATAGCGGTATTACCAATGCTTTTTAAAAGCTCTATGGATTCTACGTCTGTTGGAGAAATATTATCCAGAAATTCTGATTCCACCTGCATTCCATCTACAACGATATGCATTGGTGTATTTTGGCTTCTCATTAAATAAGGCACATTTCCTCTAAAAATTACGCCCGGCAAACGTCCTTGCAAACACATAGAAAGGGTTACGCAGGTAGAAAGATCAGCAGCCGTCATAATATAATCTGCTCTTCCCGCTCCATTTAAGTTGGAGGAGTTTTTTGCAGGATTTTTCTTTTCGGTGATGGTAACTTCTTCCAGTTTAATGGTGCGCTCCAAAATTCCCAACCGGGCCATCTCGTTAAAGTAATTATCGCTTTCTTTAATATATTTCATCAACGTATTGTTCACATTGATATCTATATCTGCACCATTTTTATTTTTGGTTACAATTTGGCCAGGAACAACATCCAAATTAATATCTACAAACTTACGCTCGGTTTTGGTTCTTGCCTGCACAACAAACTTGGTGCTGTCTCCAAAGCTTAAGTTATCGAAAACAAATCTACCTTCGGCATTTGTAACCGTATCTACAATAATCATAGTGCCTTTGGTTGCCATTAACATTACTTTTCCGCCAACTACTGGTTTATTACCCTTAGTAATTGTTCCGCTTATTTTTAGCGATTCTTCTGGTTTATAAGTGATGTTCGGATTAATATTGTTAATTACATTTTTCCATGTAAATCTTCTCCAGCCTTGGGTTAGCATTAAATTATCTAACTCCTTTTGCGTTTTGGCATCGTCATTTAAGAAATAATGATTTGGCTTTTCGATGTATCCAACCAAATCAGAAGTAAGTAAAATTGATGTTAAAATATTGGTTTCATTATCTTCATCTGGTGCAACTTTTGTGGCATTGGTTACGGCAACTGAGAAACTACCCAACACGGGTTTTTGTTGATTAGTGGCATCGAAACTAAAAGCAGATTTTCCTCTTCTTGTTGCAGAAACTGAGCTGTTGTTAATGGCTACGTTGATTAAATCATTTTTAGGACTTACAAAAATCAAGCGTTCGGCAATGGGTTGGTTATCGGCAGAGAATAAGGTAAACTGGACAATTCCTTCTGGTAAATTTTTTCTAGGAATGTTGGCCATTAAAACCTGCTTATCCATTTTTGCTTTAGAAACGTAATAAACATTTCCGGCTTGCTGAGCAACAACTTTTAATTCAGCACCGTTTAGTAAGCTTTCGCTCGCCATAATTTTAACGCCAACTTTTGCGGTATCGGTATTGTTTATCGCAATTGCATAACCACTTTTTTGAGCTAATGGTAATTTGAAATCCTTTTCAGAACCATCTTTAAACTTAACTTTTGCAGTATAAGTTTTACCAGATTGCATATTGAAAACAAAACTTCCCATGCCTAAATAACTCGTTTCAAATGAGGTTACCGCATTTCCAGAATCGTCTACAACAGATCCTTTTACATCTTCACCATGACCGGTTGTGTTTACTGCTTTTATGGCAATTCTTTGAGGTAATTCCTCTACTAAAGTTCCACCCTCAGGCATAAACTGAACATCAACATCGTTCGAAGTTGAGGTAATCGGAATCGATTTGGTTACTTTTTGTTTATTCTCTAGGGTAATGGTTGCAACAATTTTACCCGTTTTGTTTTGGAAAGTTTGATTATTTACGAAATTGACTACAGCATCACCAGTTAAATTCGTTTTAACTCTGCCTTTAGAAACTGATCTAAAATCTAGCTGAACATCGTAACTCACTTCGCATTCTTTGTAAGCAATCCCATTTTTATCTTCAAAATGAATGGTCGCGGTTACCTTATCGGTATTGTTTTCTTTTTTAAAATCATACTTGGTTTGCGTAAAAACCTTGTTTGCCCAACTGTTGCCAATCTTTATCGTTTTATCAAAAAAGAAATCAGTTCCAAAATTTCGCATGTATGCAGTATAGGCACGAATGCGATAATTGCCTTCGCCAAGCGAATCGGTTAATTTGAAATCGCCCCAAGTTACACCCCCCATCAATGGCAATCGCAATTGCCTTTTAACAGAATCTTTTTCGTTAATCAGCTCAACATATAAAATTTTACTGATGTTTGTTGGTGCGGATGTTTTGGTATCAAAAACATAACCCTTGAGCCAAATATCATCGCCAATGGCATAATAAGGTTTATCTAATTGAATGTGAACTTTTTCTTGGGGATACTTTGAGGTGTAATCATCGAGTTTCTTTAGGAGCAGTGTGAAAGGGTCATCATCCATTTTAAAGGCTGTAAAACCTAAAAGGATGAATAACACACTAATTGGGAGGATAATTTTGAGTTTCATTTGTGGCTAGATAAAAATAAAATATGCCTCAAGGTACAAAACCCGAGGCATATTTTAATGAAGTTAGTATGAATTTTGGCTTATGAAACCGAACCTTTACAATAGCCTTTCATTCTGATAATGTTGAGGTTAAAAGTGTTGGTGCAAAACTATTTTACTTTGTATCTATAAACCGTTCTACCGATTAAACCCGATCCATTAATTCCTTCTACAACAACTAGGTAATTTCCTGTTTGATCTGAGTTGTAAAAACTGATTTCCGTTTTTCCTTCTCTTCCTGTGATCACAGATGGATTCCAATATACCGTGCTCCGAAGATCTGGAGTTCCGGTGTTCTGTCCATCGTATTTAGGGCTATAGAACTCTTTTGCATTATCATAGCCTTTCGGGTTGTAATCTAGCACCGATGGATCGTAACTTCTCCGGAAATTTCCCGTTCTGGTAAAAACAGCCATTATTGGCCCATCATTGCCACCGCTCGCTTTCGAATTTACACCTTTACTCTCGTGAAGAAAATATATTTTATCGATATCGGGTGGGTTTTCTCCTGTAAAAAAAGTTTGATAATCGCATGGATCTACAGTCATTCCATCAATCATTACGGTGTATCGTACTCTTTTAAACATCGGCACATACATTTGCCCGCACTCATCTTTGGGTGTTCCGAAAATGTATTCAAAGTTAACCCGGCTTCCATCCATTCTGGAAATACATTCCATTAAACTGCTACATGGAGGACGTCTGCTATCTGGACGATAAATTTCATCTACCTGGCTTTCTTTAATCGTGTTTCCATAAGCCATTTTTCCCTTCGCTCTAATTTTAACCTCTTGGAGTTGCTGTACGCGACTTAACATTCCACTTTTTTCAAGTTGTTTGTCGAGTTCCCTACTACTTTCAAGCGATTTTTTAACCAGTTGCTGAATGTCTTGATTTAACTCGCCCAAGTTTGGATTTGGTGTAACCGTTTGTTGGTTGGGCTGATCGATGTAAGTGGTAACCATCTTAGTACCTTTTTCGTTTCTACCTTGAATGGTGAACTGCATTCCATCTAAAATAACCAAATTATTAAAACTATATCGGCCTTGCTGGTTGGTTAATGTATCTCGTATAAGTCCGAATTTATTATTGAGCAAAGTAACTTTCCCATTTACGATAAGTTTTTTACCCAGTGAGGTTATTTTTCCAGAAATGGTGCTGGTTATTTTTTCTGGGGCAAAGGCTGGAACACTTTGTTGTGGAGCAAGTACATCTTTCCAAGCAAATCGCCTGTAACCTTGAGTGAGCATCAATAAATCTAAATTTTCTCTTGTTGATGCTGTTGGGTTTGCGAAATAATAGTTGGGTTTTTCTATAAAGCCTTTAATATCGGCACTGAGCAACAGCTGAGAAAAAATAGTGTTGATTTTCGTTTCATCAGTAGGTACAGCATCTTCACTAATTACGGCTACAGATAAATTTCCACTAACGGCATCGCCACTAGGCGTGGATGAGGCAATTTGTAAGGAAACCTGATCTCTTACGTTATATTCTTTTTGATTAACCTCATTTACTTTAAGTTGCAAGGCATCGTTTCTCTGTAAAAAGAAAACGCGTTCGTTTAGCGGTAGACCTGCAGAAAACAGCGTTATTTGCACAATTCCACTTGGTAAATCGTTTAACGGAATGTACACAGAAGTAGTTGGCTTACTCAGATTAACCTGCACTGCTGAATACACTTTTCCGCCAGATTGCGCAACAAGGCTAAACTGTTGTGGGCCTTTTTTTAGGGTTTCTGCATTCGTGTTAATCCGCACTAAAACGGTATCAGATTGCGTGCCACTAACCTCGTTTTCCCGAGGATAAACAGAAAGAATTTCTCCTTCGGGTTTAGCAGTTGGCAGTTTAACAATCAATTCAGAACTATCTTGCAGTTTAATTTTGGCACTGTAAGTTCTTCCTTCTTCGGGCATAAGATTGAAGAAGCCCATTCCCAAATGCTTGGTTTCTATTTTTGCAACTTCTTTTTGTTGATCATCGATCACAATCCCTTTAACATCTGCGCCAAGGCCAGAGGTTTCTGTTGCTTTAAATGCAACTCTGCTCCAAACGCCATTTACTAAATAACCACCTTCTGGAAATAATTGAAAATCCGTTTTTAACAATGCTGTTTTTAAAGGGAAAGTTTTTGGAATAGATGTATCCTCATTTAAGCTAAAGTTGGTAACCAAATAATTGGTTTGGGTATTCTCTGGCTTTTGGTTGGGAATATTAATGGTAATTTGACCGAGAGCATCAGTTTTGCCTCTCCCTGCGGTAATGGTTTTGTAGCTTTCCTTTATACTGAAACTTACATTGTTGTTAGCGTAAGGCTTGCCACTTTCATCCGTAAACTTAAGTACCGCTTTAATTTTTGTTTTGTCGCCATCTTTCTCATAGAGGTAATCAATTTTTGCAAAAACAGAATTGGCTACAGAGTTACCAACGCTAAAAGTATGATCGTAAAAATATTGAGGGCCTGCATTCCGCATCCATTGCGTATATGCCCTTAAGCGATAATTTCCTTCTTTGGTGGTACTGTCGTTGAGCAAGAAATCGCCTTTCGCCATGCCACCCATCAGTGGAAGTTTAATGGTTTTTGCAGTAGAATCGCCTTCATTAATAAGATCGATGTAAACTGCACCACTAATTGCAGATGGCCTATGATCGTTTCCCGAAGTTACATAGGCTTTAAGCCAGATGGTATCGCCAACCAGATAATAGGGCTTATCGGTATGCAGATAAATTTTTTCCTGTGGATTTGTACTGATCCACTTTTCCAATGAAGTTACAATTGGTGCAAAAGGTTCATTTCCTTTTTGAGCGAAAGCTAAAAGAGAAAAAAAACACAAGCCCAAGCTAAAGAGAGTGCGTTTAATTAACATATTCGGTTAGGTATTTGTTAAACGCAATTTAGAACAAATTTGTTAAAATTTGTTCTTCCACATCATACTTTCTACAGGGCGGGTGGTTTTATTGTTGTATTTAGCATTTCCTTTAGAGTTGTACAGGGTTTCGATATTGCCTTCTACCACAAAATAAATAAGTTGACCAATCGGCATCCCGGCATAAATTTTAACGGGTTGTGCTACAGATATTTCGAGGGTCCAAGTGTTGCAAAATCCTACATCGCCCTTACCTGCCGTTGCATGAATATCTATTCCTAAACGTCCGGTACTGCTTTTCCCTTCCAAAAAAGGTACATGGGCATGGGTTTCGGTGTACTCTAAAGTTACGCCTAAGTACAATGTTCCGGGGTGAAGAATAAAGCCATCTTTTGGGATTTCGAAATGCTCAATCTCGTTGTGTGCCTTTGCATCGAGCACACGACTTTTATAAGTAGCCAAGTATTTGCCCAAATGCACATCGTAAGAATTTGTGCCTAAACAATCGCGTTGAAACGGCTCTATAATGATGGTGCCCTTTTCAATTTCCTCCAAAATCCTTTTATCCGATAATATCATTTTTATGCGTATTTTTGGCCTAAATTATCATTTATTTAAGATAATTTTGCATGTAAATCTCCAACTTTATAAATGCCAATAGTTTATAATAAAAATATCGAGGATCATTCGGCTCTGGCAATCTGGAAAATTGAAGAAACGGAAGAAGAATTGTTTGCCGGGCTTCAGCTTAAGCAACACGAGCTAGATTTAATCGCATCTTTTAATAATGGCAAAAGATTATTGCACTGGTTAAGTACAAGGCTTTTATTAAGAACCATGCTCAATACCAAAGAATACATCGACTGTCAGTTTGATGAAGACGGAAAGCCTTACCTCGTTAATTCTGATTTTCATATCTCATTAAGCCATTCTTACGATTACGCTGCGGTTATGATTAGCAAAGATTTTGCCTGTGGTGTAGATATCGAATTGATTAAACATAAAATAAAAAGCATTAAACATAAGTTTCTAAGCGATGTTGAGCTTTCTCAAAAGCAGATTGGCGACAATACAGAGGGTTTATATGTGGCTTGGTGTGCTAAAGAGGCAATTTACAAATGGCATGGCAAAAAGGGATTGGAGTTTAAACAACACATCCACATTAAACCGTTTAAGCTAAAACCAGAGGGATGTTTAAACGCACTAGTAGAATTGCCAACCGGAACCAGAGAACTTACTGTTAACTACTTTAAAACAAAAGATGGTTATATGCTTGGTTATGTGCTCTCCGTTTAAGCATTAAAGGCTTAAATTGACCAAAAATTCAATTCGTATATTTATAAAAAGGGTTTTGGAAGCTTTGCTAGCGTTAACGATGGGAGCGACATCCTTTTTGGCTTTTATTGCCAAAAAGATATAGTGTACAGCGTGTTAAAACGCCCTAATTATTAAAAATACAGGTACGGTGTTGTGCTTCAGTAAGGTTAACACTGTTTTATTCAAAATTAATTTATGCAAAACGAAATCAATATTGGTTGTTCAAATACGGGTGAGGTAACAGATAAAATCGAAAACCCAACTTTGCCAAGTTCTGCTCAAAATGTTTCGGTTGAGTTTATGGATTGGGGATTAACAGATTATCAGGCAGCTTGGGATAAGCAAGAAGCGCTATTGAACAGTACTGTTGCTATTAAAACCAAAAATCGCGTAGAAAATTCTAAGTTACCTACACCGAATTATCTTGTTTTTTGCGAGCATCCACACGTATATACGTTGGGCAAAAGTGGTCATCCAGAAAATTTGTTGTTGGATGAAGAAGGTTTAAAAGCAAAGCATGCCACTTATTATAAAATTAATAGGGGTGGCGATATTACCTACCATGGCCCGGGCCAAATTGTTGGTTATCCAATTTTAGACTTAGAAAACTTTTTCACTGATATTCATTTATACCTTCGTACTTTGGAGGAAGCTGTGATTTTAACTTTAAAAGATTATGGTATTGAAGCTGGTCGTTACCCTGGTTATACAGGCGTTTGGCTAGATGCAGATAATGAAAAAGCACGTAAAATCTGTGCAATGGGCGTTCGTTGTAGCCGTTGGGTAACCATGCACGGTTTTGCCTTTAACGTAAATGTAGATTTGGATTATTTTAAAAATATTGTTCCCTGTGGCATCGATGATAAAGCCGTAACTTCTTTACAGGAGGAGCTTGGCTACAAACTGGATCTTGATGAAGTTAAAGACAGATTGAAAAAACACATCGCCCAGCTTTTCAAAATGGAGTTGATTTAGAATTCTATTTAAATCTATCCGAATAATTTTATCGTAGATTAGGCTATGAGAATTTTATTTACTGCCTTTTTATTTTCTTTGTTAACTTCGGCATGTACAAAAGAGAGAAATATGTCAGTTGCTAAAGATCCCGATACTTTATACATTGCCCCAAAGCAGGCCACTACTTTTACTTATTTAGCACTTGGCGATTCTTACACCATTGGCGCTTCGGTAACACAGGCAGAATCTTTTCCGTACCAGCTTCAAACTTTTTTAAAAGCTCGGGATATTACAATTGCAGATCCAAAAATTATTGCGGTAACCGGTTGGACAACTGATGATTTGCAGAATGCGATTAAGCAAGCAAAACTTACTCAGAAATACGATTTTGTAACTTTGTTAATTGGTGTAAATAATCAATACCGAGGTTATCCGCTAGATAGTTATAAGAAGGAGTTTTCAGAATTGTTACAAACGGCAATTGCCTTTGCAAATGGAAATAAAAGTAAGGTTTTTGTAATCTCCATTCCCGATTGGGGCGCAACTCCTTTTGGAAAAAACGCGGCTAAAAGTCCGCAAACTATTGGCGCAGAAATAGATGCTTTTAATGCAGCAAACAAAGAAATAACGCTTGCAGCGGGGGTAAGCTATACTGATATTACACCAGGATCAAGAAATGCAAAAACAGATCCGGCGCTTATTGCTGCAGATGGATTACATCCAAGCGGTAAAATGTATGCCGAATGGGTTAATGCGTTACTTCCAAAAGTTACCGAAGTTTTAAAATAATTAAGTGATAATCACCTTCCGTTTTTAATTTAAAAATTATACTTTTAGTTTAAACATTTGAACTAAAACCTTTTAAATCTAAAAAATTAACCATGGAAGATCAAAAACCTCAAGACCAAGCACCATTCGGCCAACCGCCTTTTGGACAAAACCCATTCGGAAATAATCCTACACCAATGCCTAAAAACTGGCTTGTAGAATCTATACTCGTTACCATATTTTGTTGTTTGCCTTTCGGTATTGCAGGCATTGTAAACGCATCAAATGTGAATAGCAAATATGCAATGGGGGATTATGCAGGTGCTCAAGCAGCATCAGCGGCTGCAGGGAAATGGACCAAAATTGGTTTTTTCTGCGGAATTGGTGTTATAGTTTTATACGTTCTTTTCTTCGTAGTATTAGGCGTTGGTGGCTTTATGAGCTCTTACAGATAATGAAATTAAAGTACATCTTAGGTTTAATTGTGATAATAGGTCTTTCAATAATCTATTATAGGTTTAACCCTGGGGTGTACAATTTTTTTCCAGAATGTCCCTTTCATAAATACTTGCATCTCGATTGCCCAGGTTGTGGTTCTCAGCGGGCCATTCATGCTTTACTCCATGGTGATATTTTATCCGCAGCAAACTACAATTTGCTCATGGTATTAACACTTCCTTTTTTACTGATTCACTTCTTCTTAAAGGTATATTCTCAGGTAACCAAAAAAGATTTTACCTTAAAAATTTGGTGCCATCCCGCTACACCAAAAATTCTACTCGCAATAGTAATTGTGTTTTGGATAACCAGAAATATTCCTTTTGCACCGTTTAATTATTTAGCGGCCTAATCCGTTCTAGAAGTAGAATAATTATAATCCCTCATAACGGTTTCCAAAAAAGTAAGCTCATGCATCCCCTGCGGAACCGACACATTTAAATGATTGGAAATTCTGCCTGCCATGTGGTAAATTAAAGTATGATTGCCAGTTTTGTAGTAAGTGCTAATCACCTCGTGGACTAGTTCTATATCTCTATCACTTAGTAAATTTACTTCCTCAAAAACTGGTGTATATTCTTCTACAACTGGGTGAAAGGCAATCTGTTCCAACTGGGTTTGTGGTTGCGTTTTAATAAGTGTAGTACCGGCAACAATATCGCCAATGCGTTGTTTGTTTTCGGTTACGGCAACACAAATTAATCCGCCAAGCCATGATGTTAGGGTAAAATCTACAATCCTAAAAACCCATCGCATAAAATATTGCCCCAAACTTGCCTGAGATCCATCTAAACTGATTACCCTGATTTTAAGCAAACGTTTACCAATGCTTTGGCCGTTCATAAATATTTCGCAAAGCAAATCGTAAAAAACAAAGCCAACACCATAAATCACTAGCAATACAATTATGGTAATACCTCCTGCCTGGAGCAAACCTGTGAGGGAAAACATCAGCATAAAAACTAAAAAGAGGACAATGAATAATCCGAAGTCAATTAATCTGGCGGCAACCCTTTCGCCTAAACCTGCAACTGCATAATCTATATCGATGTGTTGGCTCGTACTTACTTTTATAGTTTCCATGTTGATCAAATATAATATGGTTTTTTATTTTTTGTTGACTAATTAAAATTTTGTTTTATTTTAACAGAAAATTAACGGGTACAAATTATTTTATGAGAGAGGCGCTTTTTGTAAAGCAGAATTCTGAAAAGTGGAAAGGTTATGAAACTTTGCAGACTGACAACCCCGATGAGTTGGCCCATCGCTTTATCGACATTACGAACGATTTAGCTTACTCCAAAACATTTTATCCAAAATCTAAAACCACGGCATACTTAAATGGAATTGCTTCGGTACTTCACCAAGCCATTTACAAAAACAAAAAAGAAGAAAAAGGACGTTTTTCAAAATTTTGGAAATATGAACTGCCGATGCTTTTTTACATTCATAGAAGGCAACTTTTATATTCACTTATTTTCTTTGTTATTTCTGCGGCCATTGGCGTTCTTTCTGCCAAGTACGATGACTCCTTTCTTCGGATGTTTTTTGGCGATGACTACATCAACATGACCAATGAAAACATTGCCAAAGGCGATCCTTTCGGGGTTTACAAGCAACAGGGCGAAATAATGATGTTTATCCAAATTGCATCGAACAATGTATTTGTAATGTTAATGATGTTTGTAACTGGAGTATTCATATCAATAGGGCCTGTTTTTTACTTGTTAAGAACAGGAATTATGATTGGCGCTTTTGAATATTTCTTTTACAGCAAAGGCCTTGGCACACAATCAATCTTGGTTATTTGGATTCATGGAACTTTAGAAATTCTTTCGGCCGTAATTGCTGGTGGCGCAGGTTTAATTCTGGGTAACGGTATCCTGTTTCCGAAAACATTATCTAGAATGGCGGCGTTTAAAAACAGTGCAAAAGATGCTTCCAAAATAGCAATGGGCATTATTCCCATAATTTTATTGGCAGCTTTTTTCGAAAGTTTTGTTACTCGCCACACAGAAATGCCAATTTGGCTCAGCCTAAGCATTTTAATTGGCTCATTCATTTTTATGGTTGGATATGTAATTATTTATCCAGCTCG
>NZ_JACRYL010000013.1:103119-109634 GCF_014306625.1 Pedobacter fastidiosus | reverse complement strand
ATTATTTAAACGCACTCAAAAAAATATATAATGGCAGAAAAAATTGAATTTCGGAAAGTACGCGAATTCGGAGAAATTATTGGGGATACCTTCTTGTTTTTAAGGCAAAACTTTAAGCCTTTAATGAAAGCATTTATTTATCTGTGCGGAATTTTCATGTTAGGCGGAATCTTAACTTCCATAATGACTCAATTGGAATTAGGAGGAATGCAAGAAAATTTAAGAAATTCATCTAATTTCTCTGGTGGAGAAATTTGGACCAGCGTATCAAAATTTGCGGTTCGATATCTCTTGATGTTGCTCCTTATGATTTTAAGTTATACATCAATTTATGTAACCATTTTAAGTTATGTTGCCTTATACATTCAAAAAGGAAACATCGCCCCAAATGTTGAAGAAGTTTGGAGCTACTACAAATTTTATTTCTTTCGCATGCTAGGAAGCGGAATTGTTATGTCGTTGTTTTTAGTGTTATGTTTTGTATGTTGCTTTTTTCCAGGTGTTTACGTTTTTCCAGCGGTTTCTATTTTTTACCCGATTATGGTTATTGAAAATGCAAGTTTGGCGTATTCCTTTAATCGTTCTTTTAAACTTTTACAAAACGAATGGTGGCCAACTGCAGGCGCAATACTTGTTATTTTTATTATAACCTATGCCTGCACTTTGTTTGTACAAATGCCTGCAACCATTATAGCAATGATCAGCGCATTTACACATGCAGAAAAACCGATTACAAAAACCTATGCAATTGTAACTTCGATCTCTCAATATCTTTCGCAGGTATTTTTAATAATCCCAATTACAGCGGCTACTTTAATTTACTTCAACTTGGTAGAACGTAAAGAAAGCACCGGCTTAATGGATCGGATTGATGGGTTGGGAAAAACACCGCAACAGTTTAATGCTACTCCAGAAGAATATTAGAAATGCATTTAAGGCTGATTTTAATTTTTTTCTTAGGGATCACATCGGTACGGGCAGAAATTGTCCAAAAACCGGTTGTGACCAAAAAAGCCGTGGTTTTAAAAATCGACAGCAATAAAATTGAGCTCCGTAAAATTGATAGTCAGGCGGTAACCGTTTACAGCAAACAGAAAGATTTTATTTATGATGATATAGCGCCAGAAACTTTAAGCTGGTGGGATAAATTTTGGAATTGGTTTTGGAAATTGATAGATAAAATTTTCGTCAATAAAGTTGGTGGAAGTATTTTAAAATATGGATTAATAGGAGTAGCGATTGCTGCGGTTGTTTTTATCGTAATTAAAATGATAGGCCTAGATTTTAGGCTCCTATCTGGCAAATCAAAATCTTTAGAAGTCCCTTTTGATGAAAGCTTGGAGAATATCCACGAAATTGATTTTGAGGAACAAATTTCAAAAGCTTTAGAAGCTGGAAATTATCGCTTAGCCGTTCGGTTACTGTATTTAAAAACATTAAAAAATCTGAGCGATAAACAACTTATAAATTGGTTGCCAGAGAAAACAAACCAAGCGTATGTTTTAGAAATTAGTGATGAAACAAAACGAGGCGAATTCTCGAAGCTAACCAATCAGTTTGAATACATTTGGTATGGGGAGTTTTTCCTCGATAAGAACACTTTTGAAAGTGTGAACAATTCTTTTCATGATTTTAACCAAAAAACGGCATGAAAGGATTAAAGAAATATCTAATTATCAGCAGCATTTTATTGTTGGCTTATTTGGTTGCACAATATTATAAACCGAAACCTACAAATTGGTCGCCAAGCTATTTAACAGAAGATAAAATTCCATTCGGAACCTATATTTTGCACCAAAGAATTCAGGATATTTTTCCCGGAACGGTAGTTAAGAAAAGTAAAGATCCGATTTACAATACGCTAAAAGCAAATTCTAACGGAAACTCCAACTACATAATTGTTGCTTCTGGTATTTTAGTAAACAAGTTGGATTATAAACAGATGGTTCGCTATATGCAAAGCGGAAACAATATTTTTATTGCTGCTTTTCAAATTCAGGGCGTTCTTTTGGATACTTTAAAACTTAGAATTACGTCAGATTTTGAACTGAATAACAAGAGAAAATCTATTGTAAATTTCACCAATCCAAGTTTGCATACTCCGTCTGGTTATACATTTGAAAAGGGAATTAGCGAGCAGTATTTCAACAAAATAGATTCATCTAAAGCCATTATTTTAGGGAATAAAAATAACAAGCAAGTCAACTTTGTTCGGTACAATTTTGGGAAAGGATCTTTGTTTATCATGCCAAATCCGCAGTTGCTTACCAATTATAGTTTGTTAAAACCTAGCGGAAGTGATTACGCATCAAAGGCATTATCGTACTTACCAAATTCAAAATCCCTAATTTGGGATGAGCATTTTACCAGACCAAGTACAGAAGATACTTCGCCCTTGCGCCTTATTTTTAAATACGATTCATTACGTTGGGCCTATTATATTTCCCTTTTTGGGTTGCTTGTTTTTGTGCTTTTCGAGATTAAAAGGAGGCAGAGAATTATTCCTGTAATTACTCGATTAACCAATACTTCAGTAGAATTTGTAAAGGTTGTTGGCCGTGTATATTATCAGCAGAGAAACAATAGAGATATCGCCGAAAAAAAGGTTAAATATTTGCTCGAATACATTAGAAACAAATACAGATTGAGGACATTAGATCTTGATCAAGAATTTAAAGAAAGTTTAATTAAAGTTTCCAGCGCTTCAGAAGAAACCATCCAAAACCTGCTGATTGAAATAAATCATCTAAAAAAAGGACAAATGGTTCATGATAAGCATTTAATTGAACTGAACAAAACTATAGAACAATTTTACAAGGAAGACCAATAAATATGGAACAGGAAATGTTTAACCAAAGAACCGATTTAACTCAACTGAGCGCAGCGGTAGAACAGATTAGGCAAACATTAGGCAAAATAATTGTCGGGCAAAAAGACGTAATTGATCTTTTGATTGCTGGCTTGCTGGCCGATGGACACCTTTTATTGGAAGGTGTACCCGGTGTGGCCAAAACGTTAAGCGCAAAGCTAATGGCAAAATGTATTTCTGCAAGCTTTTCACGAATTCAGTTTACACCAGATTTAATGCCATCTGATGTTTTGGGAACCGCTGTTTTTAGTCCTAAAACTTCTGAGTTTCAATTTAGGCACGGACCAATTTTTGGAAACATTATTTTGGTTGATGAAATTAATAGAGCACCTGCAAAAACGCAATCTGCTCTTTTTGAGGCCATGGAAGAACGCCAGATTACGGTTGATGGGAATACCTACAAATTGGAAGAACCTTTTATGGTTTTGGCCACTCAAAATCCAGTAGATCAAGAAGGAACTTACCGTTTGCCTGAAGCACAATTGGATCGCTTTTTATTTAAAATTGAGGTAAAATATCCTTCACTTGAGGATGAAATACAGATTCTTGTGAATCAGCATCAGCAAAAATCTGATGACCAATTGTTGGAAATTGAATCTGTTTTATCAGTAGAGCAAATAAAGTCGTTAAGAGCTACTATTAAGGCCCTTTTTGTAGAGCCTAAATTGTTGGCTTATGCAGCCCAAATTACGCACGAAACCAGAAACAATAAATCGCTGTACTTAGGTGCTTCGCCGCGTGCCTCTTTGGCAATGGTTAATAGTGCAAAAGCAATTGCAGCTATGGCTGGGAGAGATTTTGTTACGCCAGATGATATCATTAAGGTTGCCACTCCTGTATTGGCGCACCGCGTAATGCTTAGCCCCGAAAAGGAAATGGAAGGTTTAACTCCTGCAGACGTTATTGCGCAGATTATTAAGAAAATAGAGATTCCTAGATAAAAGAAATGAAAAACCTTTTCGGAAAATACTACACAGATTTATTCTTGAATAGACGATTATTTATGGGCCTCGGCCTGTGCGTAACCCTCTTTGTATTTTCTTTCTTTTTATCGTTTTTGGGCGATTTACCTTACTTCGTTTTTGGTGCTTTGGTTGTGCTCGTCTTCATTGATCTATTAATGCTTTATAGAAACAGTCGTGGTGTTTTTTTAAGAAGAGATTTGCCCGAACGATTGAGCAATGGAGATGATAATGAGATAAAAATATACCTCGAAAATTTTTATTCTTTCGAAGTTAAGGTTGGGATTATCGATGAAATCCCTTTTCAGTTTCAGAAAAGAGATTTATGGTTTAGCACCAAACTTGCTTCCAGAACCCAAAAAAGCATTACTTATCTGTTACGGCCGAATAAACGTGGAGAATATGATTTCGGTCGAACCAGACTTTACGTACAATCACCGTTACGTTTAATAAGCAGAAGGTTTAATGTTGGCATAAATAAAACGGTGCCGGTTTACCCCTCATTTTTAAAATTAAGGCAATATGAGTTGATGGCCATCTCCAATCGCTTAACCGATTTCGGGATTAAAAAGATGCGCAGAATTGGCCATAGCATGGAGTTTGATCAGGTTAAAAATTATGTTGCTGGTGATGATTATAGAACCGTAAATTGGAAAGCAACGGCCAGAAAAGGCGACCTGATGGTAAATTCTTATACGGATGAAAAGGCGCAACATATTTATTGTGTAATCGATAAATCTAGGGCAATGAAAATGCCATTCGAAGGTTTAAGTTTGCTGGATTATGCCATTAACGCCAGTTTAATTTTAAGTAGCGTAGCACTGGTAAAAGAAGATAAAGCAGGTTTGATTACAGTGGCCGAAAAAACTGGAAGTATTGTTCAGGCAGATCGCCGGCCGACACAATTACACAAAATTATGGAGGTTTTATACAAAGAGAAAACCCGTTATCTGGAAACCGATATGGAAGCTTTGTATATTAGTGTTCGTGCTACTTTAAAGCAACGAAGTTTGGTTGTGTTTTTTACAAACTTCGAAAGTATGTCTGCTTTAGAGAGACAGTTGCCACATTTAAAACGGATTGCAAAATTCCATTTGTTGCTTGTTGTATTTTTTGAGAATACTACTCTAAAAACTTTAAGCGAAGAACCTGCAAAAGATATTGAAGGTATTTACATTAAAACTATTGCAGAGAAATTTGCCTTCGAAAAGAAATTGATGGTAAAAGAACTTACAAAATATGGCATTTTAAGTTTGCTTACCGCTCCTCAAAATTTAACGGTAAATGTTGTAAACCAATATTTAGCCCTCAAAGCACAGCAAAGAATTTAGCTTTAAATTTTAAGTTAGCAAATCAGCTAAAGGATTCCCTTTGGAGCATTTCAATAAGTTCAAAACATGCAATTATCCCTAGGTAAATCTGTGTTTATCTGTGATTAAATTTTTAATTATTAACTCTACATTTTGGCAACAGCCGATTACTCCTCTTCTCTAAAATAAACTTTGTAAAAGTTCATCGATTTATCATCATCATAACCTTTCTCAATCATATCCTTATTTCCGTGAATGTAAATGTGGAAATTCTTATCCAATTTTAAAACGCTTTTATAGGCTCTGGCCTGTTTTTTAACTGCCGATTCTGCAATTTCAAAATTATCTGCAATTGGCGATTCATATTCTTCCTCGTAGTTTTTCTTATAATTTTTAAAGGATTCGATTCCTTCGGCATTACCGATTACCTCATTTCCGAACTCTTCAATATCAAAGGTTTCCTTCTCCTTAAAATACTTCATCGATCGGTTTAAAAGGTCTATTTTGTCGGCCTTGCTAATTTCATAATCACTATCGAGCTTTTGCGTTACAAAGTTTTTATAAACCCCCAAAACATTGTTGGTTTGGTTATAACTATCGTTCCTAATCTTCAATTTTAAAAATTCATCTTTCCAGTACACAGCACTTTCATTGCTACTTTTAGCTTGATCGAGCACAACAACTTTATAGCCTTCTTCCTTATCTACATTAAAAATTAAACAGCCTTTATCGAGTTTGTTAATGCTGATGGCATCTTGTTCATAGCTCATATTAAAGCCGTCCTGCTCTGGAAAAACCTTTAAATAAGTATCTTTTGTCTCCGATTTAAAAATTCCGATTACATCCAATTGCTCGCCCTCAATCTGTACTTTTTCGAAATAAGCAACATACAATTCCCCCGATTTTATTTTTGGGTGATTGGCAACATCGTATAAATATTTGGCCAGTTGTTGTGAATCCTCATGAAAAAGTGTATTGTTTTCAAAAATCTCATTGGCAAAATGGAAAACTTCATTGAGTTGAAGGTTATCATTTGGATGATAAAAGCGATATACTTCGTTTACTTTTTCGAATGGTTTCAAAAAATACTGCATAAGCAAATTGCCTAGTACCTTATCCTCAATGTTTAATGGTGCATCAGATAATTTGTAATATTCTTCAAGCAATTTATTGCCTGTGTGGTGGATGGAAAGCTGTTTAAGTGAAGCCTCGAAAAATGAAATCATGGCGCAAATTAAGGAAATAATCAGCGGAAATAATCCGCTATTTTTAAAGAATGGATTTTAAATCCACAGTTCTTTACCGTTTCCGTCCTTTCGCTTGGAGCACAGCGGAACGGGGAAACCCTTGAACATTATGGCAAAGATTTCTCCG
>NZ_JACRYL010000013.1:69250-103079 GCF_014306625.1 Pedobacter fastidiosus | reverse complement strand
CTTCGGTCGAAAGGACGATTTAGTCTATCCTTTCCATTGCCGTCATTTCGACTGGAGCGCAGCGGAACGGAGAAACCCTTGAACGTTATTGCAAAGATTTCTCCACTAGGGTCGAAAGGACGATTTAGTCTATCCTTTCCATTGCCGTCATTTCGACTGGAGCGCAGCGGAACGGAGAAACCTTTGAACGTTATTGCAAAGATTTCTCCACTAGGGTCGAAAGGACGATTTAGTCTATCCTTTCCATTGCCGTCATTTCGACTGGAGCGCAGCGGAACGGAGAAACCTTTGAACGTTATTGCAAAGATTCCTCCGCTTCGGTCGAAAGGACGATCCAATCAGTCTTTTCTATTTCCGTCATTTCGACTGGAGCACAGCGGAATGGAGAAACCTTTGAACGTCAATTGCAAAGATTTCTCCGCTTCGGTCGAAAGGACGATTTAGTCTATCCTTTCCATTTCCGTCCTTTCGACTGGAGCGCAGCGTAACGGAGAAACCCTTGAACATTGATTGCAAAGATTTCTCCACTTCGGTCGAAAGGACGATTTAGTGAGTCGGTTACATTTCATTTCCGTCACTTCGATCGGAGCGCAGCGGAACGGAGAAACCTTTGAACGTTATTGCAAAGATTTCTCCGCTTCGGTCGAAAGAACGATCCAACCAGTCTTTTCTGCTTCCGTCCTTTCGACTGGAGCACATCGGAACGGAGAAACCTTTGAACGTTGATTGCAAAGATTTCTCCGCTTCGGTCGAAAGGACGATCAAGTCAGTCCTTCCATTTCATTTCCGTCATTTCGACCGGAGCACAGCGAAACGGAGAAACCTTTGAACGTCAATTGCAAAGATTTCTCCGCTCCGGTCGAAAGGACGATTTAGTGAGTCGGTTACATTTCATTTCCGTCACTTCGATCAGAGCGCAGCGTAACGGAGAAACCCTTGAACGTTATTGCAAAGATTCCTCCGCTTCGGTCGAAAGGACGATTTAGTCTATCCTTTCCATTGCCGTCATTTCGACTGGAGCATCGCGGAACGGAGAAACCTTTGAACATTATTGCAAAGATTTCTCCGCTTCGGTCGAAAGGACTTTGCATTAGAAAAAATAAAAACATTCCTGTCTGTAGAATATGCCTATATAGTCCTCTAAAATTTTTAAGTTTATTTCAAAAAACCTTGGTCATGAAAATATTTTGTCTAATATCCACAGTTTTGCTATTTCTAACATTGCCCGCTTTTGCCCAAAAAGCATACGATGTAGAGTATTATAATGGTAAAATGGCAAATTTAAACATCAGATTTTCACTTGCCAATGGCTATATCTCTGCCAGCGAAGTTAAAATTACAAATCCAAAAACGAAGCTTAGTTCAATATTTCACGCAGAATCTGGCGCTGAGAATTCAGATTATAAAATGAAGTTTTTACCTGATGTTAAAAGCAAAATGTACACCATCTATTTTATCCTTTACGGGATTAAAGACGGTTATGAAGTTTTGCCAAAAGAAATTCACGGTATTTATTATAGAAACTCAAAAGAATATAAGGTCGTTCTGTTTAAGCGATAATTTTATTTTGCTTCTTTCAGTTTTCCTAAAAATGCTACGAATTTTTTATCCGAGTAATCAGTAATTCCCTCATGCCTAAAAGACAGTCTTCCCTGCTTATCGAATATTACCGTTGTTGGTAAGGAGCCTGCAAATATTTGTTCAGGTATGTTGCTTTCCACTTTGTAAACTGGCATTTCAAATTTCCGATTTAGCATAAACTTTGCTGATTTTACCAAATCCCCATCCGCATCGGCAAAAATGAAAACAACATTTGGATCGTTTTTAAACAGGCTATAAAGTTTATTGAGTGAGGGCATTTCGGCTCTACATGGCGGACACCAAGTTGCCCAAAAGTTTAAGAAAATTACCTTTCCCTTTAAGTCGCTCAGATCTATTATTTTACCTTTTTCATCTTTAAATTTAATTCCATCTAGATTCACTAACACCGGAATAATCTCTTCTGTTTTTGGCGAATACAATCCGATTTCCATTAAGCCTTTTAAGAAGAATGCTTTTGCATCTGGTACCAAAACAATTACCAAAAGCGTAGTTACCAATAAAATGTTGAAGATGTTTTTCTTAATTAATTTCATGCCTAAAACTGAGATTCAAGTATAACGAATTAAGATGTAATTACTTGCCCAAAACCTCTTTTACCATCTCTCTGTTAGGTTTTGATACCGGAATCTTATCGCCATTGTTCATCAATAAAGTTCCTCCATCTTCTTTAAGCCAGCTTTTTACAAATTTTGGGTTAACCAAATGACTTTGATGCGCTCGCACAAAACCATGCGGTTTGAGCAGATCAGAATATTCTTTAAGCGGTTTGGAAATTAAAATTTTATCGCCATTGGCCAAAAAGAAAAATGTGTAGGTATTGTCGGCCACACAGCGAATAATGTCATCAACCGAAACATAACGGATTTCGTGCTGTTGGGGCAAAGCGATTTTAGGAATACTAGGCTCTGTCCGTTTAATTTGATTGAGTAAAAAATTCAGCTGATCACTGTTAAGTCTACTTTTAATTCTTTCCGTTGCTTTTGAAACTGCAATTTTCAGTTCATCAGGATCTACAGGTTTAAGTAGATAATCCAAAGCCGCAAACTTTACGGCCTGGATTCCATAATGATCATGGGCGGTTACAAAAATAACTTCGAAAGATTTTTCTCCGAGTATATTCAGCAAATCGAAGCCCGTAGTTTTACCCATTTGAATATCAAGAAAAAGTAAATCTGGCCGATGTAAGTTTACCTGATCGTATGCACTTTCTATATTATTCGCAACGGCCACAACTTTAACTTCAGGGCAATTTTTGGAAAGCAGAACCTGAAGATTTTCCAGATTTGCTTGCTCATCATCAACTAAAATTGCCCTCATTTTATAACCATTGTGTTAGTGTTATCGTAACTACTGTTCCATTTGTATCTGATTGAATGTTCAGAACAAAAGGCGTTTCTTTATATATTGTATTGAGTAAAGATATTCGGTTTTTACTTAATGACAAGCCTAAACCACTGTAATCTTTAGTGGCGTCGAAGCCCTTTCCATTATCTTTAATACTCAAAATTAAATCAGCTGATTGCTTTTTAAAATCGATTTCAATGTTGCCATCAGCGCCCTTTTCTGCAATTCCATGTTTTACGGCGTTTTCTACAAATGGTTGTAAAAGCATGGATGGGATTTCTATGTTTTCTGTATCTAAATCTGCAGGTGCGTTAATTTTATATTGAAAGCCAAACCGCAATTGCTCCATTTGCAGGTAATCATCAAGCAAAGTCTTTTCTTCGGTAAGGCTAATCAGCTCCTTACTATCTAAAACATTTCGGGTTAAGCGGGCAAACTTGCTGAGGTAACGGTTGGCATTGTCGATCTCATTTTTATTCATCAAGTTTTGGATTCCAGCCAGAGCATTAAATAAAAAATGCGGATTGAGTTGTGAGCGGACTGAGTTGAGTTGAAGCTTTGCTATGTTTTTTTGTTGCGTTGTTTCTGCCAGCTTTTTTTTGTTTCTTTTTTTGACAGCTTGAAATATAAGTAAAAAATTTAAACCTATAATAAATGTCGCCATCAGCCCATAGCTGTAAATTTCCTTTTTGGTGTAGCTTTCTTCCTCTAAAGTTATAGAAAGTGTATATCTCGTTGTATATTTTTCCATCTCTTTTGGCAACATTTTGTATCGACTAAATGATGATGGCTTAATAATAATTTCATAATCTCCCGATTTTTTGAAAATGCTTTTATCAAATTTTAAATAGGGTGAAAACTGATGTGTATCATCAATGTGGCCACCATATTGCCAAGCTGTTGATTCGAAAATTATTTTATTTGTTTGCTTATCCTTTATCGAGGTATAATATATGTAATCAATCTCTGTTCTGTCTTTTACAATAGTTAGTTCATCATCTTTATTAGTGAGATGAAGGTTCGTTTTTTCTTTTGGGTCGGTTATGTAGCTGTAGTCAACGCCTTTTTCAGTTGTGAAACGCTTTCCAATAGCTTTGATTTTAGCCTTGGGAATCAGCTTACCATAAAAAACAGATTTATCAATAATTAGAGGCGTTTCGATGCTGTAAACTAATATTGTAATAATTTTGTCTTTTATAGAAAAGGTACCGAGCTTTGTAGAGCTAAATACCTCTTCGTCTCCTGCCTGAGCATCTTTGAGTTGCGCTTTATTAATCGACTTATTTACTACTATTGGTTTATTATCGGCTAAAATTGTGTAGCGATAGTGCTCTATATTAATATTCTTTCTAAAATAAATTTGGATGCCTAAATTGTTTACTTCAGGCAGATAACTAAAGTATGTATTAGGTTGATTGGGGAATACATTGGCATAATAAACGTTTTTGGCTAAACTATCCACACACATTAGTAACTTTCCACCAGCTGCGTAATTGTAGGAAAAATCTATGCCCTTTTGGGCATTTGCGGCAGATACGGAAATAATAAGGTTTAGTAATATGAAGATTATCTTTTTCATAATGTTTAATTTTTCATAAACATCTATTTAAAAGCCCGTTTATAAAATGCCAAATTAGTAAATGCAATCATCAACTTAGTATTTGGATGGTTTGGAGCAGAATTTAAATTCCGTTGGCTAAAGCCGAACGGCAATGAATAGCGAACAATTTTAAAACAGATAGTGATAGTTTTGCTCTTAAGAGTATGTGCAGCTTTCCATCCCTTGCAGTTGGTTTCAACCAACGGAATAATGATTAAACGCCTTGGGCTTTAGCCAAAATCTGCATTATGCAACTTTATTAATCGTAGTTTCCGAGCCACCCAAACCCGATGGCAGCGGAAACTTTCTTTTTGCAAGTCTTCAACAGGAATAGACTGACACTCACAAAAAGATTGCAGCGAATCAGCGGGGCCGAACCCAAGCCAAAAACTATTTCAGCATCTTTCCAAATCTAATCCGCATAATACATCAATCTGCATCACAAAGTGATGCGTTTGACCTAATCAATGCTAAAGAAAAATTAGCCTAATCATACCTTGGTAAATATCGAATATAATACCTTGCTTTATAGGCAAAAAACTTAAATTTGCGACAACAAAAATCAAAATTACAATGAGTTTCAGAATAGAACACGATACCATGGGCGAGGTGCAGGTGCCTGCAGATAAATATTGGGGTGCACAAACCGAACGCTCACGCAATAACTTCAAAATCGGACCTGAAGGTTCAATGCCTAAAGAGATAATCCATGCTTTTGGATACTTAAAAAAAGCAGCAGCACAGGCCAATACCGAGCTTGGTGTACTTTCTGCAGAGAAAGCTGAACTGATTGCTAAAGCCTGCGATGAAATTATTGCTGGTCAGTTAGATGATCAGTTTCCTCTAGTAATTTGGCAAACTGGTTCTGGCACTCAAAGTAACATGAACGGTAACGAAGTAATCGCAAATCGTGCGCACGTTATTAATGGTGGCGCACTGGCCGATGATAAAAAAGTGCTTCACCCCAACGATGATGTAAATAAATCGCAATCATCAAACGATACTTATCCAACTGCAATGCACATTGCAGCGTATAAATTAACAGTAGAAAACACAATTCCAGGTTTAGAAAAACTTAGAAACACTTTAGCTAAAAAGGTTGAAGAATTTAGTTCAATTGTTAAAACTGGCCGTACCCATTTTATGGATGCAACACCATTAACCTTAGGTCAGGAGTTTTCGGGTTATGTTCAGCAAATCGATAACAGCATCAGAGCCATAAAAAACGCTTTGGTTATGGTTGCTGAGTTGGCTTTAGGCGGTACTGCAGTTGGTACGGGCTTAAATACCCCAAAAGGATATGATGTTTTGGTTGCTCAAAAAATCGCCGATTTAACTGGCCTGCCATTCGTTACTGCACCAAATAAATTCGAGGCTTTGGCTGCGCACGATGCAATGGTAGAACTTTCAGGAGCTTTAAAACGCACTGCGGTTTCTTTAATGAAAGTTGCTAACGATGTACGGATGTTAAGTTCTGGCCCTCGTTGTGGAATCGGCGAAATCGTAATTCCAGATAATGAACCAGGATCTTCTATTATGCCAGGAAAAGTAAATCCTACGCAACCAGAAGCAATGACAATGGTTTGTGCCCAAGTTATGGGTAACGATGTTGCTGTTTCAGTTGGCGGTATGTCTGGCCATTTCGAATTGAATGTTTTCAAACCATTAATCGCTGCTAATGTGTTGCAATCTGCACGCTTAATTGGCGACGCCTGCGTTTCTTTCAACGATAAATGTGCAGCAGGAATTACTGCTAACTTACCAGAAATAGAAAAGCATTTGCGAAACTCTTTAATGTTGGTTACGGCTTTAAACCCGCATGTAGGTTATGAAAATGCCGCTAAAATTGCGAAGAAAGCCCACAAGGAAAATAAAACTTTAAAAGTTGCGGCGGTTGAATTAGGATTATTAACCAATGAACAATTTGATGAGTGGGTGCGCCCAGAAGATATGGTTGGAAGCTTGAAATAGTATTTGCAAAGCAGGAGAATTCGTTCTTCGGTTTCAACAGCCCCGCTTTTTGCTTCATCTTTTTCAAATTTCTGTCATGCTGAGGCACGAAGCATCTGCAAACTATGAAACAGATGCTTCGTGCCTCAGCATGACTAGGTTATTCAGTGTTGTTGCAATGGAAAAAGTATTTCCGCTTTAATAGACTTTATTAACTCAAAATAGCACCAAAAATTATAAAATAATCGCTCTGCGAAAAATGCCAAAATCAATTAATAAACTTCTTGATTTGAAAACAATCAAGCTTTCTTCAAGGCTAAAGTATTTGTACATTCTCATTTTTACCTTTTCCATCTTACATTTTTCTTGTACTTCCCGTCCGAACATTCAAGGTAAGGGAGAAGCATTTATGCAGGGCGTTTGGAATGAAGATTCTGTGGCTTTCAGTAATAAATTAACCAACTATACCCAACATCATTTTAAGTTTACCTGCGATTCGGTTTACATAGATTTTGTAACCCATAGCAAAGTGAATTTTTACGAAGATTCTTGCTATAATAACGGGGTGTGGAAAGAATATGCAAAAGGTGTTTATGCTGTGAAAGGCGATACTTTATTTGTCGGCGCTACCTTCACTTACGCAAATTACAAGCAAAAAATTTCTGGTTGTTATCGCATTGGTCGTTATGATAAGAATTTTCTAATCAAAAAACGTTCTGCTGATACTCTGCTTCTCGAAAGTTTAAGCGATCAACGTGAAATTAAATTAACCCTAAAAGAAAAAGTTACCTGCATACAAAAAGAATTATAAAATGATATTTACATCAATAAAAAAGAAATTAACTACAGCACTAATTTTCGGAGTTTTGGCTTATCTGCCTATTCAAGCGAATGCATGGGGTATGATTGGTCATAGAGTAGTTGGCGAAATTGCCGATAGCTATTTAAAAGTAAAAACCCGCAAAGCCATTCAGTCAATTTTAGGTTCCGAAAGTTTGGCCATGTGTGCAAACTGGGGCGATTTTATCAAATCAGATTCTACTTACAATTATATGTACAATTGGCACTTTGTTAATCTGCCTGGCGGATTAGATAAGGCTGGCGTTTACAATATTTTAGAAACAGAAAAGGCGCCAAATCTTTACAATAAAATCCCCGATTTAATCGCAATTTTGAAGAAAACCAGCAGTACTGCAGATCAAAAGAAATTGGCCTTGAGAATGTTGGTGCATTTAGCTGGAGATTTATGCCAACCTATGCATGTTGCGCATAAGGAAGATTTGGGTGGTAACCGGGTTTCCGTATTGTGGTTTAATGATAAATCGAATTTGCATAGAGTTTGGGATGAGCAATTAATAGAATATCAACAATTAAGTTATACAGAATTTGCGAAGGCAATTAATCATCCATCGGCAGTTCAACTTTATAACTGGCAAAATACCAGCTTAAAAGATTGTATGTACGAATCGTATAATGTTTGTACAAAAATCTACGATAACACAAAACCAGATTCGAAATTAAGCTATCGCTACAACTTCGAATGGGTAGATACGCTAAACCAACAATTATTAAAAGGTGGAGTTCGTTTGGCCAAAATACTTAATGATATTTATGGCTAGTTTCTAATAATATGAATCCATATTAATTTTTATTTACTGTAGCTATTTTGACATTCATCTCGTTTAAGGAGAAACCAAAAAAGTTATGAAAAAAGTATTACTGATTGCCACCATCTGCCTAGTATTTGCCTGTAAAAAGAAAACAATTGCAACTGTTGATGAAATTACCGCCTATAGCTGGCCTTTAACATCAGCAACAATTACTCCCGCGAAGGTGGTAAATGGAAAACCAGAAACTAACTTTATGTTATTGTCTGGGTCATCTTCTTGCCTAAACAATAATTTTACGCTTGTCTTTTCTAAGGATGGATCTTATTCATATACATCAACCGGCCCATTATGTGATATGATTAGTTATAAAAATGCAAAGTGGACAAAGAACGGCAACGAAATTAAACTAGACGATGGGTTTGGGCATACAGGCGTTCTCAATTTAAGTGGAAACACAATAACCGATACTTATGTTTATAACGAGAACAATATTACTTATTCCGTAAATTACACATACACCGCTAAAAAATAAATATTTGAAAATTTTAATGGTTTGCTTGGGCAATATTTGCCGTTCGCCTTTGGCAGAGGGTATTATGCGCCATTTATCAAAAGAGAAAAATTTAAATTGGGAAATTGCTTCTGCCGGAACGGGAGACTGGCACATTGGTAAAGCTCCCGATAGAAGAAGTACATTGGCAGCCAAAACCAGCGGTTACGACATTAGCAATCAAAGAGCTCAACAATTTAATTACGATATGTTTGTTGAGTACGATTTGATTTTTGTTATGGATCGAAATAATTTAAGTGACGTTCAGCGTTTGGCAAGAACTGCTGAAGAACGAGAAAAGGTAAAATTATTTTTAGATAACGACGAAGTTACAGACCCGTATTGGGATGATTCGCTCTTCGAGCCTGTTTGCAAACAAGTTGAAGAAAGATGTAAGCAAATTATCAAACAACTTTCTTAAATTCACATTTTACAAGGTTTCACCCTAACCAAATCAATGATGAAAAAACTACTTTCAATCTGCTTTTTAATAGCTTCAATTTTTCTATTTCAAAGTTATATCTCCGCAAAAAAAATAACAAAAGTTTTAGTCTTTTCTAAAACGAAAGGATATAGACACGGTTCCATTGGTGCTGGTAAATTAGCCCTTCAAAAGTTGGGTGCTGAGCATAATTTTGGCGTTGATACAACAGAAGATGCTTCAAAATTTACAGAAGAAAATTTAAAAAATTATGCGGCAGTGATTTTTTTAAGCACCACTGGCGATGTTTTGGATAACACCCAGCAAATTGCTTTCGAAAGATACATCCAAGCTGGAGGCGGTTATGTTGGTGTTCATGCGGCAACAGATACCGAATACGATTGGCCTTGGTACGGAAAACTTGCAGGTGCTTATTTTACCAGTCACCCAGCCGTACAAGAAGCTAGCTTTGTAATCAAGGATAAAAAACACCCATCAACAAAATTTTTCACCGATTCGGTTTGGATGCATAAAGATGAGTTATATAATTTCAAAGAGATCAATCCCGATATTAAAGTGTTGATTACCATCGATGAAAAATCATACACGGGTGGCAAAAATGGAGCTTTCCATCCCTTTAGCTGGTATCACAATTTTGATGGAGGCAGAGCTTTTTATACCTCAATGGGTCATACCGACGAAACTTGGAAAGAAGATAAGTTTTTAAAACACCTTTTAGGTGGCATTAAGTACGCAATCGGCAATCAGAAATTAAATTATTCTAAAGCACATTCTAAATTGTAATTAAGAGGCTGAATTATAAATCAATTTTTCTTTAGATTTTTGTCCCATTGAGCTTGTCGAAATGCCATAAATACATTTTAACGGCACTTCCACAAGCTTAGGATGACGCTTCATGAAGATCCAGCCTCTCTTTATTAATAAAACAATTGCGAAAGCACATTGCTTGGTGTGTTTGTAGCAGGTTTTAACGAAGTAAACTTTGTTAACTGCGCAATTGTTAAAGCTGTTCCAAGTTTTGATTTTAATCCGCTAAATAATTTTCCAAACTTAGTTTTATAACCAGCAGGATCAGTTTTTTGTGTGGCCATAATTGTTGCCTTTTGAACTAGGAAATCTTTAACTGCTGAAGTAACAGTTGGCTTTTGAGCGGGTGTTAAGCTAAGTGCAGGTGTAAGTTTCCCTAAAATCCCGGAGGTTAAGGTGTTAACATCAAATCCGGCAGAAGATGCGATTGATGTTGCCTTACTTAAAATGCTTTGAGCATTAGAAGCAAAGTTTAAGCCCAAAATAAGAGCAGATAAAATGAATAATTTTTTCATATCGTAAAAGTCGTTTTAACGAAGATAAAACTTTTACGCCTTTTAAGAATGAAGATTCTATTAAGATTTCACTTTCTTCGCATTAACTAAATAAATATAATTAAGCATACAGAACGAAGCCACTGCCCCGAAAGTGTGCCATAGAAAGTGTGTGCCAACAGCTAAAATTTCCCATTTATCCGCAATGCGGAAAGTTAATGCAAAAATAAAGGCAATTAATGCAAAGCCGACCCACTTACCATTAAGCCATTCGGTTTTTACCAGATATCCGAAAACAGGAAATAAAACCAAGGCAGCCATGAAGGCATAATTTATATTTATGAAGATTTGGAAATCCCCTCCGGTAAATTGTTTTCGAAGGAAAAATTGGAAAAATGCATACAGAACCACAATTAAAACAGCATAATACCATTTGGTTAATTTGGCTAGAAAGTAAACCCCTGCAGATAAACAAAGGAGCATAATTGGCATCCAGTCCATCATAATAAAAATGGGCCATCTCCTTAAACCGTGATAGGTTGTTCCGCCAATACCACCAATGTAAAGTAAAACCAAAGCAATTGATAAAAAAGTATGTTGCTTAAAATTTCCCCAAAGTTTAAATGTCCAATAAACGGCAATTGCCAAAAAGAAACAGCTGGTAATTGTATTTAGTGGCTCTGGAAAAAGCTGACTCAGATTAGTTTCTGTGTATATGGTACCCCCATCAGGAGGATTCTGAATAATTGTGCTCATAATTTTATAACATCATAAAAATTTCAATATTTGCAATCTGCATTTATTAAACCAAAATTTTAGGTGTTTCAGAGATTTTTTGAGTAAAAAAATTGCGACTTTACCTTAATACTAAACTAACATGAACGATCTATCATTATAGCTTTTACGAATATCCTTTTTTTAAAAATGACAAACCTTCTTTGCCTGATCTTGTTCTTTTTATACATCAAAATCTATAAAAAACATGAAAACTACAACAGTAACGGCAGAGGTATTAAACGACCTTGTTCAAATTAACAACGACCGTATAGAAGGATATGAAAAAGCTCGCAAAGAATTAAAAGACGGCGATGCAGATTTAAAATCTTTATTTTTAAATATGATTGAAGAAAGCCAAAAATATAAAATGGCTTTGGCTACAGAAGTCGCAGATTCAGGAGAAGATATTGAAACTGGAACTACAACTTCAGGAAAAATTTACAGAGGATGGATGGATGTTAAAGCGCTATTTACAGGTCACGATCGTCAAACCGTTTTAAACAATTGTGAGTTTGGCGAAGATGCTGCTCAAAATGCATATAAAATGGCGTTGGAAGAAGAAGATTTACCATCAAATATTAGAGATTTAATTTCCGAACAAAAATCATCCTTGAGACGCTCGCACGATGAAATAAAAAGATTACGCGATTCTCAAGCTTAATATCTAGTTTAAGAAATTGCACAAAAAAAGCATCTCAAATCTGAGATGCTTTTTTTGTGTTTATGAATTTTTAAAAGGGGAGCTTTAGGCTTCTAATTCTCTATCCAGATGTTCGGTAACTCTTTGAATGGTATTGTCAATTGTGTTACTTAAAATAGTAATGTAAGAGCCTTTAGTAGCTGTATTAATGGCATCTTCTAAACATTCTGTGCTTCGATTATTAATTACAATCTCTTTGTTAGGATCAATATCATGAATTCCTTTAACCAATAAGTCTATTAATTCTTGTTGCTGGCGACCACGTAGATATTTCTCTTGGCAAATGTAAATTTTATCAAACATTTGCGCCGCAATACGAGCAGTTTCAATAATATCTTCGTCTCTTCTATCACCTGTTCCAGAAATTATTCCTACATGTTTAGTAGCTTCAACACTTTGTAAGTAAGCTTTTACACCATTAAATCCATCTGGATTATGTGCAAAATCTACCAAAACTTTAAAGTCTTTAAATCTAAACACATTCATTCTTCCTGGCGTGTGCGCTGCAGATGGAATAAAGGTTTCGAGCGATAAACGAATATCCTCTGGCTTGTAGCCCCATAAATAAGCCGCTAGGGTTGCCGCTAAAACGTTCTGAATCATAAAGTTTACAGAACCGCCAAAAGTTAATGGAATGTGTGTGGCTTTGTCAACCCTTAATTTCCAGTCGCCAGTTTTAATGGTGATGTAACCGTTTTCGTAAATGGCTGCGATTCCACCTTTTTTGCAATGATCCTTAATTACCGGATTATTTTCATCCATACTAAAATAGGCAACATTGCACCGGGCATCTCTTCCAATTTTAACGCAATAACCATTGTCGGCATTTAGAACTGCCCAGCCTTTACGGCGAACTGCTCCAATAACTACCTCTTTAACTCGGGTTAAATCATCAAGATTGTGAATGTCCGAAATTCCCAAATGATCCTCTTGAATGTTGGTTACTACACCAATATCGCAGGCATTAAAGCCTAAACCCGATCGCAAAATTCCGCCTCTGGCCGTTTCTAAAACTGCAAATTCTACCGTTGGGTCTTTTAAAATAAATTCAGCGCTTACTGGCCCGGTGGTATCACCCTGCATCAACATGGTGTTGTGCACATAAATTCCATCACTCGTGGTAAAACCTACACGTTTTCCATTACTTCTAATAATGTGCGCAATTAGTCGAGTGGTGGTGGTTTTTCCATTCGTTCCAGTAACGGCAATAATTGGAATTTGAGATAATTTTCCTTGCGGATAAAGCATATCGATAACAGAAGCCGCAACATTTCTCGGCAAGCCTTCACTTGGTGCTAAGTGCATTCTGAAACCTGGCGCCGCATTAACTTCTAAAACAACACCTCCATTTTCGGTAAGGGGCTGTGTTAAGTTTTGTGCCATGATATCGATTCCGCAAATATCCAATCCGATTACTCTCGAAATTCGCTCGCAGATGAAAATATTCTGTGGATGAACCACGTCTGTAACATCAATTGATGTTCCGCCAGTACTTAAATTAGCAGTAGATTTTAAATATACAACCTCACCTTTTTCTGGAATGGTTTCTAAAGTATATTCTTTCTTCGCCAATAAATCCAGAGTATCACGATCGACAGAAATTTCTGTTAAAACATTTTCATGTCCGTAACCACGGCGTGGATCTTCATTTTCCTTGTCGATTAATTCTTGAATGGTATGAATTCCGTTTCCTTTAACATGCGCCGGATCGCGTTGAGCCGCCGCAACAACTTTATGGTCGATTACCAATACACGGAAATCATAGCCTGTAATAAATTTTTCTATAATTACCCTGCGAGAATATGTTTTGGCATATTCAAAGGCTTCTTTTGCTGCTTCTAAGGTTTTAACATTAATGGTTGCGCCTTTTCCATGATTGCCATCTAATGGTTTAAAAACTAATGGGAAGCCCACTTTTTTAACAGATGCTTCCAATTCATCTGGATTTGAAATCGTAACGCCAGAAGCAACCGGAATAGCCGCTTCGGTTAACAAACGTTTAGTTTCTTCTTTATTGCTGGCAATATCAACTGCAATACTGCTGGTTTGCTCCGTCATAGTTGCCCTAAAGCGAACCTGATTTTTGCCATAACCCAATTGCACCAACGAGCTTTTATTTAATCTAATCCAAGGAATACTTCTGCTCACAGCTTCTTCAACAATAGAACCTGTACTTGGACCAAGCGCTTCCAACTCGCGGATTTCTTTCATCCGTCTGATGTCGTGATCCAAGTCATACTCCACATTATCAATTAAAGCTTGAGCTATATTTACAGCTGCCTCAGCTGCGTAAACACCAACTTTTTCTTCAAGATAACTGAATACTACATTATATATTCCATCAGTTTTGGTTTGTCTGGTACGCCCGAAACCAGTTTCCATACCAGCAATGGTTTGAATTTCCAAGGCAATGTGTTCAATAACATGCCCCATCCAAGTGCCTTCTTTTACTCTAGCGAAAAAACCGCCTTCTACACCTTTAGAGCAGCGATGGCTGAACATACTTGGAATTAGTTTTTCCAATCTTTCACTAAATCCTTCAATTACGTTTGTTGGTCTTTGCTCTAATTCCTCCAAATCTAAACGCATTTGGATGAGTTTCTTGCGACTTATCGACCATATATTTGGTCCTCTTAATACTTGTATGTTTGATATCTTCATTTTAAAAAAATCTGTTCTGTTTTAATTATCAACAAGCAATTCTGCGCCTATTAAACCCCATTATGTTTATAAAAAATTGGTGATTGTAAATTATACATTTATTTTGAAAAATGGCAGTCCAAATACCTAAATCAATTTTTTGTAGTATTTGTTTTATTTTAGGAGCAAATAGAGCTGATTTTTGGCTAAATATTTTTAACGTTTGTTAATAAACTGAATATTATTGACAAAAAAGTCTTGTTTTTTATCATAAGCTGATATATTTGAGTTTTTTGATACAATAATATATACACAACGAATGGTTCCGAAGGGTAAACTCATAATTATAGGCGGCGCAATAAACACAGGTAGCTTTGCTGAAACGCAATTTGGATTGCCTGAAAATATGAATTTTTTTGAACGTGGAATCCTAAAAAGGATTACCACCGAATCGACAAAAGATGTAGAATCGCGTTTTGAAATAATTACCACGGCCTCATTAATGCCAGAAAAAGTTGGTGAAGAATATATCAAGGCTTATGCCCAGTTGGATGTTCATAATGTAGGTGTTTTAAACATCACAAACCGTGAGGAAGCAAATTCCGTAGAAAACTGTGAGCGGATTAAAGCTGCTGATGTAATTGTTTTTACAGGAGGCGATCAACTTCGCTTGTCTTCAATTTTCGGCGGAACTAAAATCCATCAAATTTTATTGGATAAATACAGGAATGAGCCGGTTGTTATTGCAGGAACATCTGCAGGTGCGGCGGCAAGTTCTAAAAACATGATCTATCAAGGCAGCAGTAAAGATGCATTGCTTAAAGGTGAAGTAAAAATTACCGGAGGTTTAGGTTTTATTGATGATGTTATTGTGGATACCCACTTTGTACAACGAGGCAGAATCGGCCGTTTATTGTATGCAGCAGCAAGTAACCCGGGCATTTTGGGCATTGGCTTAGGTGAAGATACGGGGCTATTCATTTCGGATGGGCATGTTATGGAAGCCATTGGTTCGGGTATGGTTATTTTGGTAGATGGACGAAATATGGCCGATACCAATTTAACAGATGTAGAAATGGGCCAACCGGTTTCGATTAAAAATATGGTTGTTCACGTAATGTGCGATGGCGATGTTTATGATTTAACCGATCACAGTTTGATTATTCATCATCCTAAAGTTATTCCGATAGCGTAATTGATGTTCTAGACTTTGGGTTATCATAACCTAGTCTTGATACTTGACACCCAAAACTTGATACGAACAAGATGAAACTTATTATACATGGTGGCTTTTTCAGTGAGTCATCAACCAACCAAGAAACAAAAAAAGCCAAGCAAAATGCTTTAGCAGAAATTGTTACGCTTGGCCACGAATACCTGAAAACACATACCGCACTAGAAACAGTGGTTTATACAACGGCTTTGCTAGAGGATAATGATTTGTTTAACGCAGGAATTGGCTCGCAAATTCAGAGCGATGGAAAAGTTAGACTCAGTGCATCTTTAATGGATGGTAAAACCGAAAAATTTAGTGGTGTAATCAATATTGAGGATGTTAAAAATCCGATAGAAATTGCAAAAGATTTAATTACTTATGATGATCGTGTTTTAAGTGGAGAAGGTGCTCAGGATTTTGCCCGCATAAACGGATTCGATTATTTTAACCCCATTACAGATCAGCGTCAAGCTGAATATGAAGCTAAATTGAACCAGAAAAATAATCTGGGAACAGTAGGGTGCGTTGCTCTAGACGCCGATGGAAATTTAGCAGCAGCAACATCAACAGGCGGTAAGGGCTTCGAAATTCCATGCAGAGTGAGTGATTCCGCTACTGTAGCTGGAAATTACGCCAATCAGTTTGCAGGTATTTCTTGTACTGGAGTAGGTGAAGACATTACAAGCACCGCTTTGGCTGCGAAAATTGTTACTCGTGTTACGGATGGCTTTTCATTAAAAGATGCCTGCGATAAATCCTTTACAGAACTTAAGCCTTACGATGGCTTTGCAGGCGTTGTTGGAATCTCTGCAAAGGGTGAAGTTTACCACTGCGATTCGCATCCCTACATGGTGTGGGCATCATTTGATGTTAATTTACAGGTATTTAGCTAAAATTGTAATTAAAGTATTATTTTTGTTGCATGACCAAAATAGTTTTGGCTTTTATTAGCCTTTTTGCCTCATTACAACTTTACGCTCAAAACATCGATCGCATTGAAATTCAAGAACCTAACGGCGGAAACGCCATTAACATCGCAGTTTCCAAATATGATGAAGCTGACGGAAATGGTTTTTTCGATGAAGCTGAAGATCTAGAGCGAAAAGGAGATTTTAATGAAGCATTAACCTTATTTGGTAAAGCCGCTTTCGAATATAGTGCGGTAAAAAACTTTAACAGGTATGGCCAAGCCATCATCAAGATGAGTAATATGCACTATCAACTTGGTCGATTTACAGATGCCGAACAAATTTTGCTAAATGTGGCTCTAAAAAATTACTCGAAAATGGGGAGCAAAAACGGCTTAATGAATACTTACAACCTATTAGGTAAAGTTTATTTGGCCAGTAGTAAATACACACAGTCCATGTGGTTTTACACCCAACAAGGTATTTTAGCTAAACAATTAAAAAGCAATAATTCTTACATAGAATCCGTATTAGGAATTGCTCAGGTTAAAATTAAAAAGAAAGATTTTACATTAGCCCTAAGAGATTTAAAAAGTGCAGAATGGTTGGCAAACTCAATTAAAACCTCTCAATATAAAGCGCAGATTAAAGATGCAAGAGAACTAATTGCCATCAAAATCTCTCCAAAAAAATAGACTTTTTTCAGAAAATAATTAGTTGGAGTGCAAATTTCTGATCAATCAATAATCATCCCTAGATATTGATTAAACCTTTACAGCTTATTTTTAGTCTACAACTTATAGAAGTTTGTCTATTAGGGTTTAAGCATTGAGTTTTAAAACAAAAATTACCCTCCTGCGTTAATCCCAAAGAATTGCTTAATAGAAAGCTTTTAGCTAGATTTGATACGTTTTAACAAGAGACGGTAATATTGCTGTCTCTTTTTTGTTTTTTCGTTAAAATGGTATCATATTGGCTATATAGAATTAGAAATGGATTTTAAATTATTTAAAGAGATGTTAAAAAGAATATTTTTTGTAATTTTTACTGCAGCAGTACTTGCTTGTCATGCCGCACCAAAACCTCAACCGGTTGTTGAAGGCATTACAAATGTGAAACCCGATGAGCAGCAACAACTTGTTATTAAAGAAGTGGTGAATTTGATTGAGAGTTACAATTACAAAAAAATTCAGATCAACGATTCTATATCATCGCTAATTTTAGATAAGTACATTAAATCTTTGGATCAGGGCAAAAACTATTTTTTAGCTTCTGACATCAAAGAATTTGAGAAATACAGATTCACTTTGGATGATGATTTTAAAAATGGAGATTTAAGTGGCCCATTCTATATCTATAATGTTTACGCGAAAAGATTAAATGAATACTTTACCGTTTCTCTAGCTTCTATCAGATCTAAGTTCGACTTTAACCAGAACGACACTTATGTTTACGATAGAGAAAAAATGCCTTGGGCAACTTCTGCAGCTACCTTAAATGATACTTGGAAAAAGCGTGTTAAGTACGAATTGGTCAATTTAAATTTGGCAGGAACTACTGAAGCTAAAAATGTAGAAACCTTAACAAAACGTTATCAGAATTTACAGTCTCAAACATCTAAAACCAATAATCAAGATGTTTTCCAGATTTTGATGGATGCTTTTACGGAGTCGATAGATCCACATACAAACTATTTTAATCCATCTAATGCAGTTGCTTTTAATGAAGATATGTCTCGCTCTTTCGAAGGAATTGGTGCTCGTTTGCAATTGGAAAACGAAGTCGTAAAAATTTCAGAAATCATCGCTGGCGGACCAGCTTTTAAAGGCAAACAATTAAGTGCCGGTGATAGAATTATTGCCGTTGCACAAGGTGATGGTGAATTTGTTGATGTTGTTGGATGGAGATTAGACAATACAGTGACCAAAATTAAAGGCCCAGCCGGAACTAAAGTTCGTTTGAAAGTAATTCCTGTGGGAAAAGAAATGTCTTCTAAACCGGTAATTATTGAGATGGTTAGGGAGAAAATTATTCTTCAAGATCAATCGGCCAAGAAAAAAGTTAAAACCATAAATTCTAACGGAAAAACTTACAAAGTTGGAGTAATCTCTTTACCAGCTTTCTATGCAGATTTTAAAGCTGCAAACGCAGGCGATAAAAATTATAAAAGTACAACTCGTGATGTTAGATTATTGATCGATACTTTGAAAAATCAAGATAAAGTTGATGCAATTGTTATGGATTTACGTGGAAATGGAGGTGGCTCTTTAGTAGAAGCAATCTCATTAACAGGTTTGTTTATTGATAAAGGCCCAGTTGTACAAGTGAAAGATTTACGCGGTAAAATTGAAGTTGATGAAGATGAAAACGCTGGTGTAACTTGGGATGGTCCTTTCGGAGTAATTGTAGATCGTTTAAGCGCTTCAGCTTCCGAAATTTTTGCTGGTGCAATTCAAGATTATGGCCGTGGAATTATTATGGGAAGTCAAACTTATGGTAAAGGAACGGTTCAATCTTCAATCGATTTAAATAAATTGGTTAACCCATCTATGTTGCAACGTGTAGCAAGTTTGGTTACCAAAAACAAAACAACAGGAACCTCTCCAGCAGGCACTACCCCAGCAGACATAAACTTAGGACAGATTAATTTAACCATGGCTAAGTTCTATCGTGTTGCAGGAAGCAGTACTCAGCATAAAGGTGTAACGCCAGATGTGGTTTTCCCATCAGTTTATCCAATGGATAAAATTGGTGAAGATACAGAACCATCTGCTTTACCTTGGGATGTTATTGCGAGTTCTAGCTTTAAACCAGTTGCAAATTTAACCACTGTTAAAGCTGGCCTAATGAAAAATAGTGAGCAACGTATTAATGGATCATTAGATTTTAAATATTTGAAGCAAGATATTGCCGACCTTAAAAAACGCGATGCTGAAGTTTCTGTTCCTTTAAATGAGGCAAAACTTAAAGCAGAACGCGATGCTCAAGAATCTAAATCATTGGCTAGACAAAATGATTTAAGAGCTTTAAGAGGATTGCCAGCCATTAAAAAGGGAGAAAAAGTTACCAAACAAGATACCTTCGATTTTATCGAAGATGAATCTTTAAAAGTAATGGGCGATTTTATGCAACAATCTGGAAGTTATGTAATGAACTTAGGTTCTTTCTAACGAACATTTTTATAAAAACAAAGCCCTTAGATTTTAAAATCTAAGGGCTTTGTTGGTTTAAGGAATTATATTTTTGAACTATATTTTAGCTTTAGGCTCTTTTTGTTTGTTCAATTGCATAGCCATCATTTCTTTTAAAGTTTTATTCATCCCTTCGCTACTGCCATCTAAGAAAATTACGTTTCCATCGCCGTTTTCAGCAAAATGCTTAATAGATTCTGTCCACATGGTAAATAGAATTACCGAAATATCCAGATTAGCTTCTTCCATTTCCTGAGCGGCTTTCGTCATACCATGAGCAACTTCAGCACGGAATAAAGCGATCCCTTGTCCGCGTAATTGTGCCGCTTCACGTTCTGCAGTAGCAGCAATTTTAATAGCATTACCATCAGCCTCTGCTGCTTTGGTTTTGGTAATTAATAAAGCCTGGCCTTCATTTTCTGCTGCCGCTTTTAAGTTGTTAGAAGCCACCACACGACTCATTGAGCGCATAATCTCTTCATCAAAAGTAATATCGTTTAATTGAAGATCTTGAAGGTGGTAACCCCAACCGTCTAAAACTTGATCAATTTGCTCCTTAACGTGAAGCACGATTTCATTACGTTGAGCCAAAACATTTGCCTGTTTTTGTGTGGCAACGTAAGCACGAATAGAACCTTCGATTGTACGAATTAAAGCTTGCATTAAGTTGGTTGCATCCACAAATTTAAAGGCTACGTTTTTAATGGTTTCTTCATCTTGATTTACAACCGAGTACAAAAGCATCGCCTTAAAATAAACATTGGCTTGATCTTGCGTTACCGCTTGAAATGAAAGTTCTACAGAACGATTTTGAATCGAAATGCGAGAATAAATTTGCTCAATTAATGGAATTTTGAAGTTTAATCCTGGTCTAAGCTGTCTTTGATATTTTCCAAAAACAGTTACAACAGCAATTGTTCCCTGTTTAACCGTTACAAAGGAACTTAAAAGGATAACGATTCCGAGGAAGATTAGAATGTAAATGACGTATTGCATAATTAGATTTTTTTATGAAGTTATAAAAAATATAGCCAAAGTGTATTTTGCCCAAGCCAGAACTTAAATTAAACTCAAAACAAAATCATCTTAAATTTGTCTTTACGTAATAAAATCAATCAAAATGAATGTAAAACGCACTTTTGGAACTGTATTGACCATTTTAGGAATTATCGGACTAATTTACGCTGGTTGGGGCTTTGTACAACATAGCCAGCAGACACGTGGATTAATTGTATATGGTGTAATCGGATTAATATTTTTCGTATCAGGAATTGGCTTGGTAAAAAATACTAAGGATGAGGTTTAAATGGCTATCTTAAACAATAAAGTAGCGCACCTTAAATTCTTGGAGAAATCTTTTGGAATCTAAGTTCTTGCTATTTCTAATATCGCTTGGAAGTTTAAAGAGATTAAACTCTATGAATGGAATCAAAATTATTACCCTTAGACAAATTTCAATAGCAAGAGATATATCTTTATTGATAAGTTGATCCTTAGAAAAATGACCAATGAGAGTAGTTATGACGAGTGCTAAAAGCCAAGAAACAGGCTTTAGAGAATACCATTTATATTTTTTAATTGGGTAATTTGCTATAAAGTCCTCATAAAACAATTCAAAATATTCAATATTTCCATTATGCCGATCAAAGTAACTTGCTAATAATCTATATTTTAGTTCCCAAAAATCTTTTTTATCAAAGGATGAAGAATGCAAACTAAAGCCTAATCTTCTCCCTTGTTTCTCCAAAATCATATAATTCTCTTTCCAGTTTTTCTTTGTCAATAGATATATTATTGGAATAATAGGTAAAAGAAGCAATAGAAAACTTGCATGAAAGTGAAATATAAACCAAGGCATTATACCAACTAAAAATAAAATTATGAGTCCTATACCCCCAAAATATCTTAAATTTCCTAATGTTGAATAGTGCTTTCTAATAAGTTTTTTAAAGCTTAAATCTCTTTCTACAAAATCTGTAGTATTTTCAATAAAATTGTATTGTATCATTTCTTTAAATATTTAAATAATTCTTCAACAAGGGTTGTCTTGCTATCCTTCACCTCATTAGCAGTAGTTTCTTTGTATATAACAAGAAGAAAGTTCATTTTTACTGAGGTTAGAAGTAAATCCAAAATAAAACCCTCTGTCTTTAAGCTAGTGAAGCTGAAACAATTGAGGTTTGTAAATCATAATGACAACGCTAGAGGCCTCAATTGTTGTTTTTCGTTTTTCTAGCATTGATCTGGATAAGAACGCCAAGAATGAAGTTTGTCATTTCCCTTCTTTGGAAGGGAAAAACTTATTTAGAATCCAAATGATTAACATTATGACGCTAAAATAATATGGAGTTTTATAATTATTTCCAATATTAAACCATCCGTAATGATTAATACCAAAGCCTAAAAAAGTAAATATTGCAACACAAACCAGTGTAAAAATATCTTTTGGAGTTAACTTCATTTTAATTATAATATTACTTGTAAACTTCTTGAATTCTTTGCTATACCATTCTCAACTTCATAAACCTCATCAGCAATTTTTGCGGTACTTTCTTTATGTGTAACCAATAAAATGCCCATTTTTTCTTTGAGCTTAATGAGCAAATTCAAAATAAAACCCTCTGTTTTAGGATCTAATGAAGCTGTTGCTTCGTCAAGTAGAAGCAATTGGGGTTTTGAATATAAAGCTCGAAGAAGGGCAAGAATTTGTTTTTGTCCTCCAGATAAGTTTAAACCATCTTCACCAACTCTGGTAAATAATCCTTGAGGAAATTGATTAAAATAATCTTGCAAGCCATGTTCTTCGCATAAAGCAAAAACGTCTTTTAAGTCTGTTTCAATCGTACTTAAGCAAATATTCTCTAATATTGAGCAATTGAAAATTTTTATCTCTTGAGGAACAACGGAGATGGTTTTTCTCCATTGTGTTATAGGTAGGTTATCAAGATTAAACTGATCATTAATTATGATGTAGCCAAACTCCTTATCATAAAATTTTTGCAAAACTTGAAGTATCGTGCTTTTCCCACAACCGCTTTCTCCTAAAAGGGCAACGATTTTTCCCGTTTTCACCTCTAGGCTTACATTGGTTAATAATTGTCGTCTACCAGCAAAGCGAAAACTTAGATTTTTAATTTCTAGCTTTTTAAACTTTCCATCCCATTCATACTTCTCAATCAAGGAATTGCTTTTGCCTTCAGCATCAATTGAGGCAAATTCATACATTCTGTTGTAGGCTACCTTTGCTTCTTGGATCTGTAAATTGGTTAACATTAATCTTGTGCAAGATGGAATAATACCTATTCCTATGGAAAGTATAGCCATCATCTCTCCAATTTTTAACGTTTTTTCTAATGTAAAATAAGCTGTTTCAGCCATTATCGAGATAATGATTATGGTGGCTAAAACCTCTACAATTAGGTTAAATCGGTTTCCTGTTTTACCCAAAGTAAGGCTGTTAGTCTGAAAAATTGTAAAATGGCCTTTTATTTTAGCGCCATACGCGTTTTCTTTTGAAGCTGATTTTATTACATTGATGCCTTGAATTGTGTCTATGTAATTGCTTTCATTATTCGCATAAGAAGACATTAATGAAGTATTCTGAGTGATGATTTTATCGTTGTATTTCCAAGCAATAAAGCCCATTAAAGGAATTGCTGTTAAAGCAGTTAGCGCAATACTATAATGAAAACTAAAAAGATAAACAGACGAAATAACAACAACTAAAAAGTCTATAATAAACGTGCCACTTAGGTAAGCAACACTTCTTTGAATTCGCATGGTGTCGTTTAATCGGGAAATCAGATCTCCAGTTTTACGGCTATCAAAAAATAGCTTAGGCAAGTGCAACAGTTTTTCAATAAAACTGCCGTTTATTCTTTCATTAAAATCTTTTGTTTGTTGCAGTAAAAATAACTGGCGTAAAAAGCTTATACCACTTTTAGCAACAAGGAGGATAAAGAGTATTCCAAATCCACTTATCATCTTGCTTATTTGTTGTTTCGGTATAATTTCATCAACAAGCTTTTGTGTAAATAAAGCTGTTGAAAGACCTAATCCAGCAATTACAATCCCTAAGAATGTTGCGGATAAAAGAATATTGTAATCATCTTTCAACAAAGAAATAAACCATTTCCTTTTCACAATATTTTCTGTCTTTGTTTTGATAAAATTTTTGTTTGGTGTAAGCGTTAGTAAGACTTTGCTTTTCCACAATTTTAATAGTGTTAACTCGTCCCAAAACTCGACGCCTTTGCTTGGATCACCAATTAAAAATTTCTTTTTGATGCTGTCATAACCATAATTTAAAACGAAATGTTCTAGATCGTTTTCAAGCGTTAAATGCAAAATACTTAACTCTTTTAAATTAATTAAATGTTCAATTTCCGCCTCAAAACCTTCTGCATCTATTCCAGTCTTTTCCGAACTTTGACATAGGCCCAATAATGTTGTACCCATTCCATCTGTGCCACTTAACTTTCTTAAATTTTCAAGATTGTTGTTTCCATCGAAATATCGAATAGCAGAAAGTAAACACGCTACGCCACAATCGCTAATATCTTGTTGTATAACCAGCGTTCGTTTAGCCTTCTTTTCCATTATCTAAATATTTTATTACAGCCTCAATTTTAACTTCGCCAGTATATTCTTTTACCAATTTGTGCTCTGCATTGTAAATGTAAACTGATGGAGTTACTGATTTCCCAAACCATTTATAAAATGCATAGTCTTTATCATAGAGCCATATTAAGCCTGCTTTGTCTAACTTATAAGTTTTAGCAAAATTGGCTGTTTCTTGTGGCTTGTTTGTAGAAATCATTACAATTTGAACATTCTTAAACAAAGTTAATTGTTTGTTAATTTGAGTTGCTTCGTATTGGCAATGCTCGCACTCCGCATTATAATAAAAAATACAAATGGCTTCATTTTCTTTTAATTGCTTTGCAGAAAATGGCTTTAAGTTTTGGCTGTACAACTGAAAATTTGGTAAGGTTTGCTTTTGCAAAGCCATCTCCTTATTGTGAGGATATTTCTTAGCTATTTTATAAGCCAAAAGGCAACCTAGACCTAAGGCAATTAAGCCTAAGACCAGAATTAATTTATTTTTCATTTTTATTTAAACGAGTACTTGGAACTAAAGTTGAGCTGGATATTATTGAGAATACGTACAAATGTTAGGTAGCTGGGCTTAGACTTACCGTAATAAACATTACACATAAGAGCCATAACGCTAACGCAGGAATATATCCAGAAAAAACCACTTTAATGCCTTTGTTGATATCGGTATTTAAGGCTTGTTTTATGCCTCCAGCTAATATAATCCAGTACATAATTTCGAAGAGGTTAAAAGTTTGAAAAGGATAAATTGACAAGGCTGAAAGATTTTCTATATTAAACAAGTTAAGTGCCGAAAGTGGATAAAACTGCTGTACATCGGTTAAGGTGTAGTTAGTTTTTACCAATAGAAACCAAATGAGTTTTATTAGTTGAGGTAGAAGGAAAACAAATTCTGCTGTTAAAGCTATTCTAAAAGTATGTGAAAATTTTAGCTTACTATTATTTAACAATAGACCAATTTGTAGGCAGAGGGTGATAATTAAATTTTTTAATGTAATCCAAACTGGTATAACTAAATATCCAATCCATAAATACTTAAGTTGTAAATCAAATAACTCATCAATCCTTGCGCTCTCCAATTGACTTTGAAAAGTATTATAATAAATATCACGTGTCAATAAGAATTGATTAAATATATAACTAATAGAAAAAGTAACTGCTATGATAGTAATCAATAGGTGCCAATTTTTTACAGTATTTTGAAACATTTATATTTTATAAGGCCTGTTAAGTGCAAGACTTAACAGGCATTTCTGAAATTTTTTATAATAACTTTACTCAATTTAAACTTTTATGGTGTCTTAGTTAAAAATAATTTTCTCAAATAATATATATTATATAGGCAAGGAAAAATACATAAGGTACCACGACCTATATCTCCTAAAAAATTATACTCGGTATCGAAATAATATAATACTAAAGCCAAAATGTTGAAAAGCAAAAGAATAATTAATGAGTTATTATTTTTCATATTATCTTAATTGTTAACTTAATAATCTATCAATATCTCTCATTATGCACCCAATAACTAGGGGAGGGAAAAGTGCTGGAGCCCAAAGACATGCATCCATTCTTCCACCAAGAATCTGCTCTAAAGTTTGAAATTCTAATTTTTTCATGATTTTTTAATTAAGAGAACAACCACCCCATGCGCTGATATAAAAAACTGCGGCTAATATTGGACCACCTATTGCTCCACCTATTAATCCAGCGGTTGTGTAACCAGGTCCGCTACAAAGTTTTCCACCCTTTAGAATTTCCATTTTTCCATTTTCTAATTTTTTCATTTTTGTTATATTTAAGTTAAAAAATAATTTGTTTTTATTACTCGCGAAGCAATAACTAAAGGTATAACTCGAAATTAGTTTGTGCTAAACACTATATGTTTAAATTATAGGTTTAATCGCTAAATAATACCCAAATTTTGGGGTAGGGCTAGAATTGTTATATGAGATATTTAATTCAAGATGAAATACTATCCAATATATCAGTTGATATTTTTATTTTTTTTATTAATTTTCGACAATTGAAACGCATTCTGTAACGTAATCACATTTAATAAAAAATAGATCCAAACATTCTCTAAAAAGGGATAAAAATTATCAATCATTAAAACAAAAGATATTATTATTGTAAAAATATATACGAATTTTTGCTCATTCATTTTCATTATCACAGTTTTTTGACTTAATTAAAAAATCAAAATCTGTTTTGAGAATTGCTCTGGTAGTAACCCTCATCGGTTTAATCAACCAATAAGAATTAAAATACTTGTAAGAGTTTAATATAAGGCTAAATTCTGATGTTAATACGCATATCTTATTGGTTGGTCCCTCTATAATAAAACAAGCAAAAAGATATTATGCACGTTAACAATAACGTTAAAACGAATAATAATTTATTTTTTTTCATTTTGAGTTACTTTTAATCACACCAATAAAAATTGAGATTATTGATAGGGCTAGTAAATAGTTATAGTAAACAGATGTTATGGGTATTACTTTTGTAATTAAATATATTACCAAAGCAACTAGTGCTATTATTTTATAGACTGATATTCTCATTTATATTAAATTTTATAATAGAAAATGACAATATTATCTAGTGTCATTTTCTTTTAATCTCATCTTACTACCAGCCATTCCCTGTTACCACAGCATTTACCAAGCATACTACTCCAATGGCAATGCCCCATCCTCCTGTTAGAAAACTTTTTGTAAATATTCTATAATACCAAACTATTATAAATTTTTATTTTCTTTATCAAAATATACGAATAGAGTAAACCAACGTTTGCCATTACTAGTAGTAACCAAACTGCAAATTTGCCTATACCTAAAAAATGATATTGAATTTCAAAAGTGGTAGTGATTTCTGATATTTCATACTATTCAATTACTTTAGTGATTGACAATATTTTAATTAAATCCTAAAGCTATAATCTAAAATATAGTTCCATAAAATATTTTATTTGATAATAAGGCGATCCAATAAACATTTTCCAAGTCTCAGCTTTTTTTAGTAGTCCGAGATCTACCAACCTAATCCCATCAACTAACGGCCTATATAATAACGCATAAACCAGAAAGCCTACAAAAAATATAGCTGAGCTATTGTACTTTGCGCACCAATACAAAAAAGGAAGAGGAAGTAATATTGTAATATAGTAGTGTAAAAGTTTCATAGATTAAATTTAAAAAAATGCATTTTCTTTAATACAAGTATATGCTGCAAGAGCCAATTTAGGTAGTGTTGAATTAACGATTTGTATATCCAACATTTGCAATTAAAGCTGTTTTGTTCATTAGCCTGTTTTCAAACATTCCTTATTTGCATAATCAAGAATAAAGGTAGAGTGCTAAAAGGGATGGCTCTAAACGCCACGTGTTTAAATTATAGTTTAAACCTCTAATTAATGCCTGAATTTATGGGTAGAGATAGAATTGTGGATTTACTCCCATGATTAAAGGTTTGTGTAAAATACTTTGTAGGTTCGTCCTTAGAAAAGGGCAGTTGGTGTAAAAAAGTATATAAATTAAATTGGAATTACTAAAATTGTGGTTATAATAAATCGAAATTCCATCATCCCTTAATGAATAATCGATATAAAAGACAGAAACTATGGATGATGCGAAATACAAAGAAATTAGTAAAAGAATAAGACTCTTTCGAAATACCTACGGCTTCAGCCAAGAGTACGTGGCAAATGAGTTAGGGATTTCACAAAATGTATATTCTATGAATGAGAGGAACATTAAAACAGTTCCATTAGAACGCCTTTTTAAAATCGCCAGAATATTAAATGTTAGGCTTGCTGAGTTAGTTAAAGACTAACTGCCTTTCCTGTATTTCCTCCTAATTAAAAAGAAAATTACAAATAGAATGCCGATTCCAACACCAAAGAATAAGCCTATTTTAAAATCTTCTGCCTTTATGGCTTGTAATAAAATCAGCATTAATTTTTGTTCTTATTTTTAATAATCAGGTACTGGCTGAAAGCAACCAATGATCCTGCTAAAATAATAATTCCAGCAGAGATTAAATTCTTCGGATTCTGATTAATATAATAAGCGGCAGCTAATACTAAAATTGCAGCGCAGATTCCAATTATGTAATGTACTAAGGTTCCTTTTTTCATCTTATTTATTCTGCTAAAGAAATTCTGTTGTTTTCGAACTTTAATTTATGCCCGATAAAATCGGCATCAGTTAAAGTTTTTATCTTTTTAAATGCGGTGTAGTTCTCATCCAATGTTAACCGATTAACTTTATCCTGTTTGACGGAAATTACATCAGCAAATAAAAAGTCGCCTTTGGCATTTATTTTTAACTGGAGCAATGGAGCAAATCCGTTAGATCCCTTTAAGCTAAACATTCCGTAAGTGCAAAAATTACCTAAGCTGTAAGCAATAAATTTGTTTTTATAAACCTCCACAGCACGTGCAACGTGTGGGCCATGCCCCAAAACAACATCTGCGCCTGCATCTATAACCGCATGAGCAAAAGCATAAACATTGCCGCGGTTTTCGTTGTAGAAAATTTCGGTTTTACGGGTTACATGCTCAAATCTCGCACCTTCTCCGCCACCGTGAAAGGATACAATCACAATATCGGCCATGGTTTTTAGTTTGGCCACCAAAGCCTTTGCGCTATCTATATTTTTTATCGAAACCGTATTCTCATTTGGCGCAAAAGCACAGAAAGCATATTTAACACTATCCTTCTCAAAAATTTCAAAGGGTTTGTTTACCTGGCCAGCATAATGAATTTTTAACGAATCTAAAATCCGAGCTGTATTTTTTCTTCCTTTTGAATCGAAATCCCCAACATGATTATTGGCAATGCTTAGAACATTAAAGCCAGCTTTTTTATAAATTCCAGCATAACGCTCTGGCATTCTAAAAGCAAAGCAATTGTTAGGGTTAATGCCATTGCATTTGTTCGAATTTCCCGAGTTTAAAAAACATCCTTCTAGGTTGCCAAAAACAATATCGCCTTTTAGCAAACTGTGTACGGCTTTAAAACTACCCTCAGCATCGTCTGGAGGAAGATTTACTTTAGATGGAAAAGCAGAACCCAGCATCATATCGCCAGCGGCTACAATAGAAATTGTATCTTTTATTTTTCTTATAACCGTGTCTACTTTGGTCTTCTGAACAACTGTTTGCGCATTGTTGCTTGTACAACTTATAAAAAAAAATATAGTGAGGGATGAGATGATTATGCTTTTTATAAACTTCATTTTAGGTTTAGAGGTATAAAAAAATCCTCCAAAATTTCTTCGGGAGGATTAAATATTTTGTTTTCTGGTTAACGGCTCAAATCTTGAAATGGTTAACTAAAAATTATGAATCGTAGAATGACTATTCTACGGTAAATTCTTTCTTGAACGATTCTAAAACACGACCGCCTTTATAAAAATAGCGACTGTAATAAGGTTCGTTTAAATTGCTGATAACTACACCGCGAGAACTAGATGCGTGTGCAAATCTGTTATCGCCTAAATAAATACCAACATGAGAAATGCTTCTGCTTTTTATTTTGAAGAAAACTAAATCGCCTTCTTTTAAATCTTCTTTGGATAATGGATCAACCATACTGAAGATATCACGTGAGTTACGTCTGATTGTTGTATTGAAAACTTTGTCGTAAATCGCTTTTGTAAAAGCGGAACAATCAATACCTTTTTTGCTGTTTCCCCCAAAACTGTAAGGAGTTCCGATCCATTCGTACACAAACTTATAAAGTTTTAAATTCGAAGTCGCATCTACGGCAACACCCATCACTTGCGAGAAATATTGGGAAGCTAAGTTATCGGGGTCATTAAGGTCTTTGCCAGATTCTTTTGTTTTTGTTTGCGAAAATGCAACTGAGAGCGTGCAAATTACGATTAGGGATGAAAACAAAAATTTTTTAATCATGTTATACAGTTATGTTTGGGTATTCACTTACACAGTAACGTAAACCACATGGGCTTATTGTCGGATTTCAAAAGTATTAATAATACAAATGTTATCCAAATGTTTTGATGGTTAAAGTTAAAGTTATTAACATTTTCTTCTTTTTTGCGCCTCAATTGCCTGTAATATTCATAAAACTGTTTATAAATTAAAAGTATTATCAGGTTTTAAGGTTTCATTTCACCATAATATCAATCAATTATTAATTTCATTAGAGTGCATAATCGCCAAATTATAATTTAGTAGAATTGGTAATCGAATAATTTACTTCGTGAATTCTGTAAAATGGCATTTTTTGAGTGTTAAAACACATTCGCGTTGCTTTAAATACTTTTTTTAATCTAAAACATTCTGTTTAGATTTAGAGTAATTAATAAATGTAAGTCTGATTAATTATTTTTTCATTTTGATCTCTTTATCGTGTTCATTTTACACTAAATAGTTCATTTTATTACAATAAAAAATTAGATTTGCTGTCGCAAAAAACAAATACCCTAAAATGAGTGCAGTAGAAATAAATAAAGATACCTGGTTAAAGTGGTTCGAGTCGATGTTGCTTATGCGCAAATTCGAAGAGAAAACTGGTCAGTTATACGGACAACAAAAAATTCGTGGCTTTTGTCATTTATACATTGGACAAGAGGCTGTAGTTGCAGGTGCAATATCTGCAATGCAAAAAGGTGATTCGATGATTACTACTTATCGTGATCACGCTCATGCTTTAGCTTTAGGTGTAACTGCCGATAGCATCATGGCAGAAATGTATGGTAAAGCTACTGGTTGCTCTAAAGGTAAAGGTGGTTCTATGCACATGTTTAGCAAAGAACACAACTTTTACGGCGGTCATGCAATTGTTGGAGGTCAAATTCCATTAGGTGCTGGTGTTGCTTTTGCAGAAAAATACAAAGGAACAGATAATGTTAACATTTGTTATATGGGCGATGGCGCTGTTCGCCAAGGTGCACTAAACGAAACTTTTAACATGGCTATGCTTTGGAAATTGCCTGTAATTTTTGTTTGCGAAAACAATGGTTATGCAATGGGTACTTCGGTACAACGTACTACAAACATGACTGATATTTATAAAATTGGTTTGGGTTTCGATATGCCATGTGGGCCAGTTGATGGAATGGATCCTGTTGCTGTACATAATGCAATGGATGAAGCGATTCAACGTGCTCGTAAAGGAGAAGGGCCAACTTTCTTAGAAATGAGAACATACCGTTACCGTGGTCATTCAATGTCTGATCCAGCAAAATATCGTACTAAAGAAGAATTAGAAGATTATAAAGCAAAAGATCCAGTTGAACTTGCTAGAGAAACGATTCTAAAAGAAAAGTATGCAGATCAAGCTTGGATTGAAGAAGTAGAGGCTAAAGTAAAAGGAATTGTAGATCACGCAGTAAAATTTGCTGAAGAATCTCCTTGGCCTGATGCTTCTGAACTATATAAAGATGTATATATGCAGAAGGATTATCCTTATGTAATGGACTAATAATTTTAAGATTTTCAATTAATAATATATAATGGCTGAAGTAGTTAGAATGCCCAAAATGAGCGATACCATGACTGAAGGGGTATTGGCAAAATGGCATGTTAAAGTTGGCGATAAAGTAAAAAGTGGCGATGTACTTGCCGAAGTAGAAACCGATAAGGCGACTATGGACCTAGAATCTTATGAGGAAGGTACTTTATTACATATTGGTATTGAAGAAGGCAAAGGCGTTCCTATTGATGCAATTATTGCAGTAATTGGAAAAGAAGGTGAAGATTTCCAGGCAGCTATTGATGCTGCTGGAGGAACAGATAAAGCAGAAGCTCCAAAAGCTGAAACTGCTGAGGCACCTAAAACCGAAGAAAAGAAAGAAGAAGCTCCGGCTCAAGGCGGTGGCTTAAGCGAAGAAGAATTAGCAGCAAAAGGCGTTACAGTAATTCGTATGCCTTTGTTAAGCGATACCATGACTGAAGGCGTTATTGCTGAATGGCATAAAAAAGTTGGCGATAAAGTTAAAGATGATGATGTTTTAGCTGACGTAGAAACCGACAAGGCTACTATGGAAGTTATGGGTTATGCAACAGGTACTTTATTACACATTGGTGTAGAAAAAGGTTCGGCGGCTAAAGTAAATGGAATTATCGCTATTGTTGGTCCAGAAGGAACTGACGTTAGTGGGATTTTAGCAGGAGGTTCTGCTCCAAAAGCTGAAAGTCCAAAGGCTAAAGATCAAAGCGAAGCACCTAAAGAAGAGAAACAAGCAACAACTGCTGATGCAGGTTCATCTGCGCCAGTTGCAGAAAGTTCTTCTGACAGTCGTGTAAAAGCATCTCCTTTAGCTAAAAAAATTGCTAAAGACAAAGGAATTGATTTGGCACAAGTGGCCGGTAGTGCAGAAGGTGGTCGGATCATTAAAAAAGATATAGAAAACTTTAAACCGTCGGCTGCGCCTCAAGCGGAAAGTCCTAAATCTGAAAGTCCGAAAGCTGCATCTGCTGCTCCGGTAATTCCTAGTTATGTTGGCGAAGTTAAATTTACAGAGGCTCCTGTTTCGCAAATGCGTAAAATCATTGCAAAACGTTTAGCAGAAAGTTTATTTACAGCACCACATTTCTATTTAACCATCAGTATTGATATGGATAACGCAATGACTGCTCGTACGGCAATTAATGCAGTTGCTCCTGTAAAAGTTTCTTTTAACGATATCGTAATTAAAGCAGTTGCAGTAGCGTTGAAAAAACACCCAGCAGTTAATTCATCATGGGGTGGCGATAAAATCCGTTTCAATGAACATACAAACATTGGTGTTGCTATGGCAGTTGAAGATGGTTTATTAGTGCCTGTTGTTCGTTTTGCTGATGGTAAATCTTTATCCAGCATCTCTGCAGAAGTTAAAGACTTTGGTGCTAAAGCAAAAGCTAAAAAATTACAACCAGCAGATTGGGAAGGTTCTACTTTCACAGTTTCTAATTTGGGGATGTTTGGTATTGATGAATTTACATCAATTATCAACTCTCCTGATGGTGCAATTTTATCGGTAGGCGCTATTCAACAAGTTCCTGTTGTTAAAAATGGTGCTGTTGTTCCAGGTAATGTAATGAAATTAACTTTAGGTTGCGATCACCGTGTGGTTGATGGTGCAACTGGAGCACAATTCTTACAAACTTTAAAAGGCTTATTAGAAGAGCCAATTAGATTGTTGGCGTAAATAGTTTACAATTTTTCAGTTTTCAAGCTGATGAAAATAATTAGAGCCATTCTTTAAATAGGAATGGCTTTTTTTGTTAAAATAATTTTATATCTAGGAAATCTGCTAGCTCTAAATACCTCCCGCAGATTTTACATTGTATAGCTACAAACCATTAACTTTTCGATAAATTTAATCCTTAATGTCAACGGTATTAAAGTTAACAAGCAACCCCATAAT
>NZ_JACRYL010000013.1:19182-68995 GCF_014306625.1 Pedobacter fastidiosus | reverse complement strand
TCCATGATCTGCGGGAGAATAATAATTTGCTAGAAAAATATCTCCCGCTGATTTCGCAGATCGACGCAGATTTTACAACGCATAATTACAGGCCGTTAACTTTTCGATGAATCGAATCCTTGATATCAACGGTGTTAAAGTTAACGAGCAATCCTAATCTTAAACCCGAAAGCTTTAAATAAGTTAATACCTGTTTATGATGTACAGGTGCCAAAGTTTCAACAGATTTTATTTCAAGAATAACCAACTTATTTATCAATAAGTCTATCCTATAACCTGCATCGAGTTCAATATCATTAAAAATTATCGGCAGCAGGACTTGCCGTTCAACATTCAAACCACTATCTGTTAGCACATGTGCTAATACTGCTTCATAAGCAGACTCTAATAGTCCTGGGCCTAGTGCATTGTAAGTTGTAAAGATTGCACCCCTAATTTGATAAGAAAGATCGTTTTCATCCATTTGTTAAAATTATTAAAGTCTTATGAGGATGATTATTCCAATATAGGTAAAATGAATGGTAAGCGATTTACAGATTTACACATTCTATAATCTGCGAAAATCTCCATGATCTGCGGGAGAATAAAATGCTACTAACCGACATGAAGTTCCCGCTGATTTTCGCTGATCACGCAGATAAAAGGAGATACTACAAAACTCTAATGATTTTAGAAAAAAAATCTGCAAAAATCTCCTTGATCTCCAAGAAGTAACAAAAACAATCTGATTTTTACTATTTTTGATTAACCTAAACCAAACCTAATGAAGAAAATCCTTCTTTTCGCCACTTGCATTTCTGTATTGATGGCTTGTAAACAAAAAAGCAAATCCGAAAATAATGTAGAAAACAAAGCCTTCTCTGCACTTTGCGAAAAGTATTATCAAGACGGATTAAAGCTAAATCCACTTTCGGCGACGTACATTGGCGATGAACGTTATAACGACCAATTGGCGAATGATGGATCACAGGCGTTTATTAAAGAATATAGAAATTTCAATCAGCAGTATTTAGATAGCTTAGGTAATTACGATAGAGAAAGTCTTGATGCAAACGACAAACTATCATTTGATTACTTAAAGGATCAATTAAGTATGAACATTGAGGGTTTGAAATACCATTCAGAATACTTGCCATTTAACCAAATGTTTGCATTGCCTTTAACGATTGGTCAGCTAGGTTCGGGAACGGGAGCACAGCCTTTTAAAACGGTTAAAAACTACGAAGATTGGTTAAAGAGGGTTTCGGCATTTTCGATTTGGGCAGATACCGCGATTGCCAATTTTAAAAAAGGAGCAAGTTCGGGTATTGTTCTTCCAAAGGCATTGGTGGTTAAAATGATTCCACAAATGCAAAGTATGGTTGTGGCGTCGCCAGAAGAAAGTTTGTTTTATGGGCCAATAAAATTATTGCCAGCAAGTTTTTCTTCAGTAGATAAACAAAAGCTGACTGAAGAATATCGCAATGTGATTACAACGGTAATTATTCCAACGTATAAAAAATTGGGAGATTATTTGCAGAACGAATATCTGCCAAAAGCGAGAACCACGTCGGGTTATTCTGCAATGCCAGGAGGCTTGGAATGGTACACTTATTTAGTAAAACAGCAAACTACTACCAATAAAACACCAGAAGAAGTTTATCAAACAGGTTTAAAAGAAGTAGCTAGAATTAAAGGCGAGATGGATAGCATTAAAAATCTGGTTGGTTTTAAAGGAGACTTAAAAGCTTTCTTTGAGTACATGAAAACAGATAAAAAATTTATGCCTTACAAAAATCCGAAAGAAATTTTAGATGCTTTTGAAAATATTCATCAGCGGATGAAACCGAATTTGAAAAAGATGTTTGATCATGAACCCAAAACGCCATTTGAAATTCGCCAGACGGAAGCTTTTAGAGCAGCATCTGCAAGTGCAGAATACAATCAAGGTTCTGCAGATGGGAAACGTCCAGGAATATTTTATGTTCCAATTCTGGATGCCACTAAGTTTAACACCACTTCGGGTATGGAATCTCTTTTCTTGCACGAAGCAATTCCTGGTCACCATTACCAAATTTCCTTAACTCAAGAAAATACACGGCTTCCAAATTTTCGCCGTTTTGGTGGACATAACGCTTATGTAGAAGGTTGGGCTTTATATTGTGAATCTTTAGGTAAAGAACTTGGCTTATATCAAGATCCTTATCAGCACATGGGCGCACTGGGTGATGAAATGCACAGGGCCATTCGTTTAGTTGTTGATGTAGCCATCCATACCAAGAACATGAGTAGAGAAGAAGCTATAAAATATATGATGGACAATGAAGCCATAAGCACGGAAGGTGCGACGGCAGAAATTGAACGCTATATGGGCATTCCGGCACAGGCATTAGGCTATAAAACTGGTGCAATGAAAATAAGGGAGCTCAGAACCAAATATGAAAAAGAACTTGGAGCCAAGTTTAAATTAGCGGCTTTCCATACAGAAGTTTTAAAAGATGGGTCGTTGCCGTTATCTGTTTTTGAGGCAAAAATGGATGTTTGGGCAGAAAAGCAGAAATAATTTAAAAGAAAACACTTCACCAAAGTTTAATTAAAATTGGTGAAGTGTTTTGATAATTTTTATCGATTATAAATCAGTTTTGATTTTTAATTCTTTGAGTTGTTTATCATCAATTGTACTTGGACTATCAATCATTACATCTCTTCCCGAATTATTTTTAGGGAATGCAATTACATCACGGATTGAATCTAAACCTGCAAAAATTGAGGTTAAGCGGTCAAATCCAAATGCGATTCCACCATGTGGAGGTGCGCCAAATTCGAAGGCATCCATTAAGAAACCAAATTGTTTTTGAGCTTCTTCGGTGCTGAAACCTAAATGTTTAAACATTAAAGCCTGTAATGCTCTATCGTGAATCCGAATAGAACCGCCACCAATTTCAGTTCCGTTAACTACCATATCGTAGGCATTAGCACGAACGTTTTTAGGATCGGTATCTAGCATTGCAATATCTTCTGGTTTTGGAGAAGTAAATGGGTGGTGCATTGCATGGTAACGTTCCGTTTCTTCATCCCATTCTAAAAGTGGGAAATCCAATACCCAAAGGGCAGAAAATTTATTTTTATCGCGTAAGCCCAAACGGTTACCCATTTCTAAACGAAGTTCGTTTAATTGCTTACGAACCTTATCGGTTGAACCAGCCATGATTAAAAGCAAATCGCCTTTTTCGGTTTCAAAAGCCTCGCTCCATTGTTTTAAATCATCTTCGTTAAAGAATTTATCTACTGATGATTTGATTGTGCCATCATCATTATGGCGGGCATATATCAATCCTGTTGCACCAATTTGTGGTCGCTTTATGAAATCTGTTAACTCATCTAATTGTTTACGTGTATAACCTGCAGCACCTTTTGCATTGATGCCGATTACCAATTCTGCGTTATCAAAAACAGGGAAACCTTTGCCTTTTACTAAATCGTTAAGTTCTACAAATTGCATTTCAAAACGGGTATCTGGTTTATCAGAACCATATAAGCGCATTGCATCAGCATACTGCATTCTTGGTACTTCAGGTAAATCGTAATTGCGAACTTCTTTAAATAACGTACGAATTAAGCCTTCGAATGTATTTAAGATATCTTCTTGTTCGATGAATGACATTTCGCAATCTATCTGAGTAAATTCAGGTTGACGATCTGCTCTTAAATCTTCATCTCTAAAACATTTTACAATTTGAAAATATCTATCAAACCCAGAAACCATAAGCAATTGCTTAAAAGTTTGTGGCGATTGTGGTAAAGCATAAAACTCACCAGCGTTCATCCTGCTTGGCACTACGAAATCTCGAGCACCTTCTGGTGTAGATTTTATTAAAACAGGAGTTTCTACTTCTATAAAATCCAAAGCATCTAAATAACGGCGAACAGATTGTGCCATTTTATGACGAAGAACCAAGTTATTGCGAACGGGGTTCCGGCGTAAATCCAGGTAACGATATTTCATTCGCAACTCATCACCACCATCGGTTTCATCTTCAATCATGAATGGAGGTAGTTTTGCTACATTTAAAATTTCTAATGCAGAAACTTTAATTTCTACATCACCAGTAGACATTTTTGGGTTTTTGTTACTGCGTTCTACAACTGTACCTGTTGTTTTAATTACAAACTCGCGACCTAATATACGTGCTGCTTCGCAAAGTTGACGATTATCATCCATGTTAAAAACAAGCTGTGTAATACCATAACGATCGCGGATATCAATAAAAGTCATACCGCCCAAATCTCTTGATTTTTGTACCCAACCACACAGAGTTACACTTTCGCCTAAGTTACTGAGGGTAAGTGCACCACAAGTTACTGTTCTTAACATATTATATTGTAAACTAAATTAAGCGGCAAAAATACCGATTTTGTTTTAAAGTTAATGAAATACGCAAAGCTTTTTAAAGCGTTGCTATAAAACATTAAATGTTTGCATTTTGAAAACTTTTGTTATATTTGATTGATGAAAATTTTGGTAAAGAAAACCATATTGTACTATGTAAAAACATATCCATTGGCAGAAATACCACTATCGGTCTGGTTTAATGAATTTAGCAAAATACAGATTCATAACTTTAATCAGCTAAAAAGCTTTTATGGAAATGCCAGTATTGTAGCAAACAACAGAGTGGTTTTCAACATCAAAGGGAATGATTTTAGGTTAGTTGTTTCCATCAATTTTACACAACAAGCCTGTTATGTTATTTGGTTTGGAACACATCATGAATATGATAAAATAGATGTTGAAACAGTTGCATTCGACACTAAAATTTTAACAAGTAAAGAAGTATAATATGAACTGGAAAATATTAAAAACCGAATCAGATTATAATAAAGCATCAATGAGGTTAATGGAAATTTTTCATGCTGAACCCAATACGCCTGAGAATGATGAATTAGAATTGTTGATCGTTTTGATTAAGGATTTTGATGAAAAAAATTATCAATTGCCTGAGTTAGATGCTTTAGAAGTGATCAAATTTAAGATGAACGAAATGGGCGTTAAGGCAAAGGATTTAGAGTCCATTATTGGCAGTAAGGGCCATGTGTCAGCAGTTTTATCAGGCAAAAGAGATATCACTTTAAAAATGGCGCAGAAGCTAAAGAACTATTTTAGCATCCCTGCCGATGTGTTTCTTCACTCTGCTTAGCATTAATACTTTTCCTCTAAAACCACCTCAACCGCTATTACTTTCCATTCGCCTTTGATGTTTTTCCAATCGTAAATTTCTTCGGTTTGGATGGTTTGCTTTTTAGACAAAATCAATAAATTAGGCTTGATGATAATCGATTTACGAGCAATTTTTTCGGTAAAAATCTCCTCCTCAAAAGCTGATTTAATTCTATACTGACTTGTCTCGTAGCGCTTAACCGATTTGAAAAATTTGTTCAGATCGTAAATAAAATCTCTTTTGTTCAGCGTTTTTCCTTCTGCTGAGGTAAACTGCAAACCATCATCAAAGAACAAAGCATAAGTTGTAGCATCTTTATTTTCTAAGGCTTGGTTTGCTTTTGTATGTAGCTCGTTTATTACTGAAGTGATTAAATCGATTTCCATGGCATGAAGTTAATTGTTTGTTTCCTGTTTTCAAATTTATGATGAAGTGAGCGTAGGTTTTCCATAAGAACGGTTTTGCGATGGAAAGGTTTAGGTTTATAGCGATTGACCTCAGTTTAATAAACCCGATTGGTGTGGAAATACTTTTGATGTACATCCCTTAACAAAACCGATAACACTCACAAAAGATTGCAACGAAAGCGGGACTGAAATAGCCTTAATGCTTCTAAAGCTGCTTTTCTAACCCCCTAAATCCCCTAAAGGGGACTTTTAAAATCAACAGCCAATTATTCCGCAAGACATAAACGATAGAAAGGCAAAGTCCCCTTCAGGGGATTTAGGGGTTAATTTAAACTTTTTTTCTACCTTGATGCAACGTTTTAAAATCCCTGATGTCTTATAATCAGAATATTCGAAATTTTGGAAGCTGTTTACATCGATAAAAACCTAGAATTAGTAAAAGAGTGCATGCAGGGAAGCCGGGCTGCGCAGTTTGAATTGTACAAGCTGTATGCTAAGGCGATGTACAATGTTGCCTTGCGCATTCTAAATTACGAAGAAGAAGCTGAAGATGTTTTGCAAGAATCGTTTTTAGATGCCTTTACCAGAATTGTAGATTTTAGACAGGAAACCACTTTTGGATTATGGCTGAAGCAGATTGTTATTAATAAATCCATCAACTATCTGCGCAAACGTAAGTTCGAATTTGTGGGTACAGATGAGATTTCGGAAATACCTGATGAGGTTAGTGCAGATGATTATGAAGTAAAATTGCAGGCTGATGAAATTAGAAATGCAATTACGGAGTTACCCGATGGTTATAGAGTTGTGCTGAGTTTATATTTATTGGAAGGTTACGACCATGAAGAAATAGCGCACATTTTAAAAATAAGTGAAAACACAAGTCGCACGCAATATATGCGAGCCAAAAAGAAGTTAAAAAGTATTTTAGAACAGAAAGGGATGAGAGATGAATAATAGATTAGAAACCTTTGTTAAAGAAAACCGCAGATCTTTTGATGCTTTTGAGCCATCTGCAGGGCTTTGGGCAAAGATTGAACTTGAATTAGATAACAAAAAGAAAAAAAAGCCAATAAAGCTGTACTTATGGATGAGTGCAGCGGCAGCTATAGTTGTTGTTTTCGGTTTAGTTTGGCTGTACGCAGGAAGAATGCAAAACAGAGATTTAGAAATCGCTGATGTAAATTCAGCTTATGCTAAAAAGGAAGGCCATTACGCTGGTTTAATTACCGAAAAGAGAGATAGCTTAGCAATTTTTGCATCTGCAAATCCAGATTTGTATAAAAAGTTTACCTCTGATTTAAGAAAACTGGATGAAGATTACGAGCGCTTAAAAGCAGAGCTGCCAAATACGCCAAACCAACTTTATGTGGTAAAAGCAATGGTGAAAAATCGCGAAATCCAACTCCAATTATTGAAACAACAATTAATGATTATTAACCAAGTTGACGATTATAAAAGAGTTAATCAAATATAATTAAGCAGAAAGACTAAAGGGAAAAGACCAAAGCGCTTGAATCAAGCTATGCTGTCTTGATACCTTCTACTAGATCCAAAATTACGCTCACCACATTTAATCGCTAAAGCCGGTCGGCAGGTTTTTAGCAAAAAATGTTAACAATTAGCAAACATGAAAACAATAAAAATATTCTTGGCCATTATGGCTTTCATCGCCGTAAAAACCTCTGCCCAGCAGGTGGTAGTGATAAATAATCCATCAGAAAGTTACGCAGTAAATACTGTAGTATCTTCCTCTGTAAATGCATCCGTTAGTGTAACCTCAACGGTACAGACTGGTAGTGATGCCGAACGATCTAAATCTTTCAGTAAAAGTTTTAGTGTAGATAATAATGATAAGGTTAATTTGAACAATCAATACGGAGCCATTGTAATTAAAACTTGGGATAAGAAAGAGGTTCGCGTCGATATCGATATCAAAGCTTACAGTAATTCGGAAAACGATGCTCAAAAGTTAATTGATGATGTATCGATTGACGCCAATAAAACCGGCGATGTAGTTTCTATTAAAACAAATATGGGCGAAAAGAATGGCCGTTATGGTCGTGGGGTTAAAAATGGCGTAACTACTTGGAGAAGAGAAGTTAAGGTTATTTATACGTTATACATGCCTGCGATTAACCCATTAACCGTACAACAGCAATATGGAAATGTTGATATGGGCGATTTCTCTGGGCCGACATCTTTAAAAGTTCAATACGGAAACCTTACTGCGGGCAATCTAAGTAACGCCAATAATTATATTAATGTTCAATATGGTAAAACTACCGTTCAAGATTTAAATGCTGCAATTGTGAAGCACGAATATGGTGGCGGTGTAAATATTGGCTCGGTAGGTACAATAGAAATCTCTGCAGAATATGTTCCGGTAAACATTAATACCATTAGAAAATCGGCAGATATTAAAGTTGAATATGGATCGGGTTTAACTGTTGGCAATATTGGTGGCAACTTGTTGCTGCATACAGAATACGCAAAAATCAACATCAATAGTGTAAAAGGGAATACGGTAATTCAGCAGGGATATGGCAGTTTAACTATGGCAAATGTGGGCAAGCTGGCGCTGAAAACCGAATATACAAATGTGAGTTTAGGCAATTTAAATGGCGATGCAAATATAGATATGGATTACAATAGATTATCTGTTGCGGAGATTACGCCAGCCTGTAAAAACTTCACCTTTAATGGCGAATATGTTAGTGTTGGTTTAGGTTTTGCAAATAATTATAATGCTAATTTTAACCTTTCAACGTCTTATGCAGGGTTCAAATATGGCTCAAATGTTTCGTCTTCGCAAGTAAGTAAAGATGATGAAACGAAGAAATATTCTGGTAAAATTGGAAACGGAGGTTCTGCAAATGTTTCCATTAAAACAGAATACGGTTCAGTTACTTTTAAATAAAAATTTCCAAGCTAAATAACTAATGAAGTCTTGCCAGCATTTGGCAGGACTTTTTTTATCTTTAGCCTTCTCCATGAAAACTTATATAGTCACTTTCCTTCTATTAGCGACCTCATTTTTTGCCAAAGCACAGGATGCTCCAGTAAGATGGGCAACACAAGAAACATTTTTTGAAGACTTGGTTGGGAAAGATTTACCAGACTTTAAAGGACTAACTGTAAATAAAATCTCTTTTAAAAGAGAGGCATTAAAAAACGAGATTGTCCTTATTAATTTCTGGTTTGAAAAGTGCCCACCTTGTATAGCAGAAATGCCTGAGCTGAACAAACTTGTAGATAAATACGCTAAACAAAAAGTAAAATTTATTGCAATTACTTACAATTTGCCATCATCGGCCAAGCGTTTTCAAAATCGTAATGGTTACAAATATGAAGTTGTAAGTTTAACAAAAGAAGAGCTTCGAAAACTGAATATTAATCATGGTTTTCCATCAAATATTTTAGTTGGCAGGGATGGTAAAATCTTATATGCAACGGCAAATATCTCTTTTTCTGATCCTGATTTTAAAGCAAAATCTATTTTGCTGGAAGAAAAATTAAAAGCAGAGATCGAAAAATCGGGTCATTAGAATCATTTCTCAATTTGAACCTTTGAGATATTTGGTTCTAGCCTAAATGTAAACCTCCAAACTAATTAGAGCAAAAACTGTTCAATAAATCAGTTGCCTTTTATATCTTCGCCTTATCAGATAAAATAATTATGGATTTTTTAAGTACGCCAGAAGCCTGGATTTCTTTGCTAACGCTTACCGTTTTAGAAATTGTATTGGGCATAGACAATATTGTTTTCATCTCAATTCTTTCAGGAAAACTTCCAGAAAACCAGCAGAAAAAAGCCCGTCAGTTGGGTTTAGGTTTGGCAATGATTACCAGAGTGCTTCTATTATTATCTTTAAGCTGGGTAATGACCTTAACCTCTCCCTTATTTAACTTAGGCAGTTGGGTGGGAATAACGAGTGGCGACTGGTTCGAGAAATTGGCAATATCTGGTCGTGATTTAATTTTGATTGTTGGCGGATTGTTCTTAATCTATAAAAGCACTCACGAAATTCACAATAAATTGGAGGGTGAAGAAGATTCGGAAGGGAATAGGAAAGCGCATTCGTTTTGGCCAACCATTGTACAGATTTTAATTTTGGATGTTGTATTCTCTCTCGACTCGGTAATTACGGCCGTAGGGATGGCAGAGCACATCGAAATTATGATTGCAGCTGTGGTAATTGCTGTAATTATTATGATGATTTCTGCAGGCTCAATTAGCGGTTTTGTAAATAAACACCCAACTGTGAAAATGCTTGCACTTTCATTTTTGCTCCTAATTGGTGTTTCGCTTTTAGCAGAGGGCTTGGATCAACATATCCCTAAAGGTTACGTTTATTTCGCTATGGCTTTCTCTGTATTGGTAGAGATGTTAAACCTAAAAATGAAAAAGAATACCAAAAAACCAATTAAATTAAGAAATACACCTAATAGTTAGTTTACGCTATTAGCGTTTAATTTAATTTTGTTATATATATGCTTATCTTAGTTTTAGGTAAGCATATTTTTTTGTGCTTAAAGTTTCAATCATCCTCAATATCAATTTATGAATTCTTTAACCGGCAGAAAGGTATTTATTATGCTTGCAGCGCTAATTGCATGGTTCGCCATCAGCCTTCAGTTTAATGTAAGCCTAAAACTATTTAATGGTGATTACTCTGCAACGCTTAAATTATTCTTGTCTTACTTTACCGTAACCACCAATATAATTGTCGCACTGTGCTTTACAACTTTATGGCTTTTTGAGGAAAGTTCACTGGGTAAGTTCTTTGCAAAATCGACAACCCTAACTGCAATAACCGTTTATATTACAGTGGTTAGTTTAGTTTACAATGCGATTTTGCGTGGTTTAGTTTCTCCTGTAGGCTGGGCAAGAGTAGCTGATGAAATGTTGCATGTAGTTGATCCATTAATATTTATTGCCTTCTGGATTTTCTATGTAGACAAGACTAAACTGGAATACAAAGAGGCAAAAATTTGGATGATTTACCCTTTGCTTTATGTTGTTTTTGTGGTAATCCGAGGCGCTATAGTTGGACAATATCCTTACCCATTTATAAATGTAACTGATCTGGGCTATCCGAAGGCCACCATAAACGCAATCGTAGTTTTAATCATTTTCTATCTGCTATCTCTGTTTCTCATTTTTATTGGGAAGAAAGTTACGCACAAGGATTAAAGAATATATTCGTCATTTATAGGTTTAACAGGCTCCGGAATTTCATCTTCCTCAAGCATTTGTAAGAGATTAATTTCTATTGTACGGGTAATTTGATTAAGCGGAACACCTGCAGAATTATTTTCAAAGGGATCTACCAAACTCATCCCGTTTATTTGGGTTGATACAAATACAAAGCCGATTAACCAGCCTAAAAAGATGGAAGCGATACCTGCCGATTGGCTAATAACCAATGTAAAAGTAACCACAAATAGCCAGATAAAAACTTTGGTTAAGTAAGTATATGTTGTTGGGAAAATGGTATTTTTAATTCTTTCACTCATGCCCATCGAATCAGAAAAGCGGGTAAGCATCTCATTTATTTCGATAAATCGAAAACCATCAATTGCATTAGATTTTGATAATTTCTGCAAATCTCTAGATTGGATATTTAAGAGTGCGTTGTGCTTATTTTTATGTTTATCCATCTCTTTCATATCTTCCTCACTTAAATATTTGATGTAAATTTCATCTACAGTACCCCATAAATTTGCTTTCAAAGCATACAAGAAGGCAATGTGGCGATAAACCATTCGCTTAATTGCTTCATCATCCTTATCTACATAATTAATTAAGTTTCTGGCAAATGAACGGGAATCGTTTACCAAAGCACCCCATATTTTACGAGCTTCCCACCATCTATCGTAGGCTTGATTGTTATTGAAACCAATAAAAAAGGCTATGGCAGTTCCTAAAACCGTTGGAATGATGGATGGAATTTCGAAATGATGGGCAATTAAATATTCTCTTACTAAATATGCCACAGTGCAGGATGCAATCATAATTAAATCTACCTGCCAGGTGTTTCTTAAAATTCTACTCAGTCTAATATTCTGTATTAAAAGCATAAATTGGGATTAACAATTGAACATACAAAAGAAAAGCCGAAAAGTTTTATTTTGTAACAATTTAACTAAGCAAAAAACTGAGTTACCGTTTTGCACTACAAATGTTTATCTTAGAAAACCAAATATTCCTATTTTATGAGCGAAACCCTACCCAAGAATAATATTTTCAAAGTTATTGGAGCCTCCTCTCTGGGCACTTTAATAGAATGGTACGACTTTTATATTTTCGGGAGCCTTGCTGTAATTATCGGTCACCAATTGTTTCCGGAGGATGCAGGTGCTTCAGCACTAATTAACACACTTGCTATTTTTGCTGCTGGTTTTATTGTTCGCCCTTTTGGTGCATTAGTTTTTGGGAGATTGGGAGATTTGATTGGCCGGAAATATACTTTTCTATTAACGCTGGTTTTAATGGGAGGATCAACATTTTTAATAGGCTTAATTCCATCTTATAAAAGCATTGGTTATGCTGCTCCAATTCTGGTTTTAATTTTAAGGTTGATTCAAGGTCTTGCGCTTGGTGGAGAGTATGGTGGAGCGGCAACCTATGTAGCCGAACATGCTCCTAAAAACAGAAGAGGCTTTTTTACCAGCTGGATTCAAACTACTGCAACCTTAGGCTTGTTCCTTTCATTGGGTGTAATTGTTATTACCAAAAATATTTTAGGCGCTGAAACTTTTGGCGATTGGGGCTGGAGAATTCCATTTTTACTATCCATTGTGTTGGTAGTGGTTTCTATTTACATCCGCATGAAGATGCACGAATCGCCCATGTTTTCTAAGTTAAAGGCCGAAGGGAATATTTCTAAAAACCCACTTAAAGAAAGCTTTAACAATAAAGGAAACTTCAAAATGGTACTGCTCGCTTTGTTCGGTGCTACCATGGGGCAAGGTGTTATTTGGTACACAGGTCAGTTTTATGCACAGTCATTTTTGGAGAACACCTGTAAATTAGATTTTAACGATTCTAGATATATTCTACTTTGGGGAATCGCTTTTGCCACACCTTTCTTTGTGATTTTTGGTGCCTGGAGCGATAAGGTTGGTCGGAAATGGATTATGTTGACTGGAATGCTCTTGGGTATAATTTTTTATCGCCCAATTTATCAGATGTTTTTGGATGATACCGATTTCACTAAAATTGAAAAGGCCGATATTTTATCTTCATCACCTATAACGAAATCTGTTTTAATTGAAGGAACTCAAGACAGTTTAAAAACAGTAACCACTAAAGTTTTACTGAAAAACGGAGCTTCTTTTAATATCGTGCAAGCAGATACCATTTCCATTACAAAAGGACCTTTACCTGTTAAGGAAATTATGAGAGATAAAGTTCTCCCTACTCCAGTTTTCTGGAAATTTGTAGGCTTAATTTTCTTTCAAATTCTTTTGGTAACCATGGTTTATGGACCAATTGCAGCTTTCTTGGTTGAACTTTTTCCAACTAAAATTAGATACACATCCATGTCTTTACCTTACCATATTGGCAATGGGGTTTTTGGTGGCTTAGTACCCTTTATTGCAACACTTATTGCAAGTTTTGCCGGCGCAACTCCGCTATCAGGGTTGTGGTATCCCATTGGGATTGCAACACTAAGTTTGATTATTGGAACGGTTTATTTATCCAATAAAAGAGATGAAAACATTAACGATTAAATAGAAAATATGAACGCGTTAAAGAAATTTTTGGGTGTAATTTGGATGATTGCTGGTCCGCTGGCAATGGCATTTTTAATTGTACAGGCCATACAAAAAGTAGGCCTAACCCATACCGAAATAGAGCGAACGAATACCATTTTACAATGGGCAATTATTCTTTTTATTTTCTTCCCTATAAGTATTGGATTGGTGATTTTCGGATTTTATGCCGTGAAAGGTGAGTACGATCAGTTGCCAGAAAGCTCGGAGGAGGTTTAATCTTTATTTCTACATACAAAATTAGTTTGGTGACTATTACCACCTAAGACATTTAAGAAAATATAAGTAGAATATTGGCTAAGCTTAGAGGGACCTTAAAACCTTTGTTAAAAAGCTAAGCGTATTTGCTGGATAACAAATCCAGTTTTATCAGTAGTACGAGATGCGATTCGCTAACATCTCGAACAGCTAAAATTTTAGTTTGGTAATTATTTACCGCCTAAGACATTTAAGAAAATATAAGTAGAATATTGGCCAAGCTTAGAGGGGAGCTTAAAACCTTTGTTTAAAGCTAAGCACATTTGCTGGATTATAAATCTAGATTTACCCATATTACGAGTGCGCTTCGCTAACATCTCGAACAGCTAAAATTTTAGTTTGGTAATTATTTACCACCTAAGACATTTAAGAAAATATAAGTAGAATATTGGCTAAGCTTAAGAGGGAGCTTAAAACCTTTGTTTAAAAGCTGAGCGTATTTGCTGGATAACAAATCCAGTTTTATCCATATTACGAGTGCGCTTCGCTAACATCTCGAACAGCTAACCACTTGCCATATCCTTGCCGTTGGTTTCAACCAACGGAACAATTTATGAGCATCCAGGGCTTTAGCCAAAATTTACGATCTGCAACCACTATTAATGATAGTTGAAAGGCTAATAAAACCCATTAACCTGTTTTCTTGGAATGGGACAAACATTAAAATGAGCAATGCTCTTGCTTTCCACATAATTAAGAAAGCCCAATATTCTAGCAAGCGAAATTTAAAGCACTCTTAACAACAGCCCTTTTAAATATTCACCTTCAGGGAAAGAAATCCTTACCGGATGATCCTCAGGCTGGCAAAATTGCTTAATAATTTGAACTTCCTTGCCTGCATCTAAAGCAGCCCAAGCAATAATCTGTTTAAAAGTCTCAATGTCTACTGCGCCTGAACATGAAAATGTAGCCAGTAAACCGCCTTTTTCTAAAAGCAGCATTCCCAAACGATTCAGGTCTTTGTAAGCTCTCGCCGCCCGATCCAAAGCAGAACGCGATGGTGCATATTTTGGTGGATCTAAAACTATGATATCAAACTTTTCGCCAGCTTCTTTAAATGCCCGAAGTTGTTTGTTTACGTCAGATTGGATTGTAGTTACCTTAGTTTCATCATATTTGTTTAGCACAACATTTTGTTTCAAAGTTTCTACCGCAAGTGCAGAACTATCTACGCTTACAATGCTTTTTGCACCAGTGGCTAAACTATTTAGACTGAAACCGCCACTATAACTAAAGCAATCTAAAACTTTTTTACCCTTTGTATAACTCGCCAAAATTTTTCTGTTATCGCGTTGATCGCAATAAAATCCAGATTTTTGTCCTTCGGCGATATTGATGTTATAGATGATTCCGTTCTCTTTTATTTCTAATAATTCTGGCGGATTTTCGCCCCAAATCACCCCGTTTTCTATTGGCAAACCTTCATGAGTACGAGCAGTGGCATCACTTTTATCAAAAATTCCTTTTGGGTTAAGTTCTGCTTTTAGAATCTCCACGATTTCATTTTTAACCTTTTCAATCCCCGAGCTTAAAATTTGAAAAGAGAGAAAATCAGCATATTTATCTACTATTAATCCAGGCAAAAAATCGGCTTCGCTAAAAACAAGTCGGCAGGTATTGGTTTCTTCCGTTAAAATAAACTGGCGTGATGCAATGGCCTGTTTCAACCGGTTTTCGTACCAAGTTTTATCAATGATCTGCGTTTCATCCCATTCTAATAATCTAACGGCAACTCTAGAATTGCTGTTGAAGTATCCATAAGCTAGAAATTCGTTATCGAAGGCAAAAACCTTTACCACATCTCCATCTTCAGGTTTTCCCTTTACTTTCTCTAATGCTCCGGAAAATACCCATGGATGTCTTTGTAACGCCGCTTTTTCTTTGCCCTTTTTTAATACGATTTCTACCATGGCGCAAAGGTAATAATTACTTTGGAGTTAAGCGTTTTGAGTTTTGGAATGCCTGATAATCGCTTTGGATTATAAATATCTATTTCCTAAGTTTTTCTTCATTCTAACCAATTCAGTATCTAAAACTCTGGTTTCAAATTCGGTTATAGGTCTTTTGGCCTCAATCATAGAGATGAGCAATTCGGTAGCGACCTGTCCAATTTCAAAAGCGGGCTGTTTAACGGAGGTTAAGGAAGGGGAAAATAATTCGACTAAATTCGAATTGGTAAAACCAGCAATTGCAATTTTATGGGCAACCTCTGGATTGGTATTTTTCAGTGCCAAAATACAGCCTGTAGTCAATCTATCACTAGAAATAAATATACCATCAGGTTTTAAGGGCAAAAGTTCTTTAACTGCTTGCTCCAATTCGGCGCTGTGCATACCTCCATGTTGGCAATACTTTACCAATTCGGGTTTAAATTCGATATGATATTTACTCAAAGCAGCCTTATAACCTTCTAATCTTTCTTTCGTATTGGATAAGGTTTCAGAGTTGGTTAAGTGCGCAATCACTCTTTTTCCCGATAGGATTAAGTGTTCCGTGGCATCAAAAGAGCCTTTAAAATTATTGGCAATTACCTTGTGGGTTTCAAAATTTTCGGGTACCCGATCAAAGAAAACTATGGGTAATCCTTTGGAGTACAAATCTCTCAAGTAATCTATATCCTGCGTTTCCGAAGATAAGGCAATCAATAAGCCATCAATGGAGCGGGAAGCTAAATGCTCTACGTTGAGTTTTTCCTGTTTATACGACTCATGGCTTTGAGAAATAATTACGTGGTAATCTCTATCATATGCAATCGATTCTATCCCATTTATAACCTGCGAAAAGAAGTTGTTTGCAATTTCACTAACGATGATTCCGATAGAATAACTCCGGCGTTCTTTTAGGCTTCTTGCAATTGGGTTTGCACGATAGTTTACCTTCTCCGCATAGGCTAGAACAAGCTTTTTAGTTTCTTCACTAATTTCGTAACGGTCTCTTAAAGCCCTGGAAACTGTTGATGTAGAGAGCCCCAAAGCTTTAGCAATATCTTTTATAGTGGAAGTTTCAAATCTCATTTTTAGTACTTGCACCCAAGTTACGAAAAATATCTCTTTTGGGGTTCTAAACCTGCTCAATTAATAAACGTTAAAACAACGTTTTTGGGAACGTTTGCACACTTTTTTAGTTAAATGTGTTAGCAATCGGTTTTAAGTTTGTAAAATTGTTACATCAACGTAACCAAATATTAATAAACAATAACATTTCGAAATAGAATTATATTCTACATGCAAGCGATTGCATAGTCTCAGAAAAACCAAATCACTTTCAAATAAATAATAATTATGAGCAGAGTTTTACTCTTTTTTGCATTTCTCTCTTTTTTTGGATTATCCGTAGCTCAAGCGCAAAACAAGCAGCTTACCGGAACTGTAAAAGATAAAGTTGATGGCCAACCACTTGTGGGCGTTAGCGTTACCGTTAGAGATTCTAAAACTGGAGCCAATACCGATGCAAATGGTGTTTACAAAATTAGTATTCCAGCCAAAGGTGCAATCCTTACTTTTACCTACGTTGGTTATAAAACCAAAAGCGTAGGCGTAACCGATCAAACCAAGTTCGATGTGTCTTTAGAAGAAGATGCGAATACCTTACAAGAGGTTACGGTTAATATTGGTTATGGATCGGTTAGAAAAGAAGCTTTAACGGGTTCTGTTTCTTCCATCAAAGGAAAAGATATCGATCAATTTCCAGTGAGCACAATTGCGCAAGCCTTAGCAGGTAAAATGGCTGGGGTTTCTGTAGCATCTACCGAGGGTAGCCCTGGTGCAGAGGTTGTAATTAAAGTTCGTGGCGGTAGTTCGCTAACTGGCGATAACTCTCCACTTTATATTGTGGATGGAATTCAGGTTGAAAATGCTTTGTCGATTTTATCTCCGAATGAAATTGAGAGCATGGATTTACTAAAAGACGTAGCCTCAACCTCAATTTATGGTAGTCGTGGTGCAAATGGCGTTTTAATCATTACAACCAAAAGCGGTAAAAACGGACGTACAATCGTATCGTTTGATACTTATGCTGGAGCAAGACAAATTGTGAATAAGCTTGATGTAATGAACCCTTACGAGTTTGTAAAATATCAATATGAGCTTTATAACAACAATACCGCACAAGATGTAAAGGACACTTTTACCAAGAAATATGGCACTTTCGAAGATTTGGATATTTACAAAAACATTCAAAATATCGATTGGCAGGATAAAGTTTTCGGTCGCCAAGCTTGGAGCAATACGCAGATTTTAAATTTATCTGGAGGTACCGAGAAAACAACTTACAATTTCTCTATCAATAATACTGGAGAGGATGGAATTATGCTAAACTCAGGTTATAAAAGAACCTTTGCTTCGTTTCGTTTCGATCATAAAATTTCTGATAAATTAAGAATGGGTTTGAATGTTCGTTACAGTCGCCAGCGTATTGATGGGGTTGGAACCTCTTCAACCGGTTCTCAAGGTACTAACCGTTTAAGAAACTCCGTTCGTTACCAGCCATATTCTGGCGGAAGTGATTCTGGCGATTTATTCGATGCAGATTATTTAACAACTGGTTTAACCAATCCGATTACATTGGCTAACCAAGAGTTAAAATACGATTACAGAAATGATTTAATCAGTAGTGGATATTTGCAATATTCTATCCTTAAGAATTTAACTTTTAAGAGTACCATCGGGATGACTTTCTCTGATAGGAAAACAAACACCTTCAACGGGCCAGTAAGTAATGTTGCCAGAAACAATGCTGGTTTACCGGCCATTCAGTTAGATAATTCGACCACAAAAAGCATTTTGAATACCAATACACTAACCTACAAACCTAATTTGGGCAAAGAGCACACTTTGGATTTATTAGTGGGTGAGGAAACCAATATGATTGATGTGAATGCGGGAAGCTCTACTATTAAATGGTTTCCGGTAAACATTACGGCTGATGAAGCTTTCGGAAGTATCCAAAAAGCAGAACCACCAGCAGGATCTATTCAGGATAAACCAACATCATTAATCTCTGGAACCAGACAATTCTCTTTATTTGGAAGAGCATCTTATGGATTCATGAATAGGTATTTCGCAACCTTCAACTTTAGAACAGATGCTTCATCGTTATTTGCAGCGGGTAAACAATGGGGTTATTTCCCATCAGGACAGGTTGCTTGGCGTGCATCAGAAGAAAAATTCTTTAAAGATTTAGATTTAAACTGGCTCGATAACCTTAAGGTCCGTGTAAGTTATGGTGCTGCAGGAAATAACCGCATCGGTCAAGATTTATTTAGAACCTTATTTTATTCTAACTCAACTGCTGGTGGTTATGCAGTTAACGATGCAGGTGTTTCTACAGGTTTAATTTCTGGCTCGAGTACAGGAAACATCTTATCAAATCCCAATATCACTTGGGAAACCAATACCTCAACAAATGCTGGTTTAGATATCGATTTATTTAAAAATAAGCTAACGTTAAACATCGATTATTACGATAACAAAACTAAAAATTTGTTGTTAAATGCAAACGTTCCTCAAACCACAGGATATTCTACACAACAGCAAAATGTTGGTAAAACGCAGAATACAGGTTGGGAGTTTCAGTTAAATTATCAAGCGGTTAGAACGAAAGATTTTACCTACAACACAAGTTTTAACATCTCATTTAATAAAAACAAAATTGTGGCCTTACAAAGCGGTGTAAATTCTTACATCACGCAGTCTGGCTGGGTAAATAGTTTGGGCGATTTTAAAGTAGAGGTTGGTCAACCGGTTGGTCAATTCTACGGTTTTATATCTGATGGAAGGTATACGGTTGATGATTTCACGGCTGTTCAAAATACAAACGGAAGTTATAGCTATACTTTAAAATCTGGTATCCCGAATAGTTACGTATTACTAGGAAACAAAAATCCACAGCCTGGAGATATGAAAGTTCAAAAGCTTTCTTCATCATCGAGTATGATGATTGGCGATGATGATAGAACTGTTCTAGGAAATGCACAGCCGAAATTTACTGGTGGTTTAAACAATCAGTTCGCTTATAAAAACTTTGACTTAACGGTTTTCGTAAACTTTAGTTATGGCAGCAAGGTTTATAACGCAAACAAGTTAGAATTTACTTCACAATATAATGTTAAGGATAACAACTTGTTGGCGGTAATGAATGATCGTTGGCAAAACTTTGATGCCAATGGTGTTAAAGTAACCGATCCGGCATTATTAACAGCAATGAATGCGAACACAACCATGTGGACACCAACAACTGGTAATTATTCTCTAACATCTTACGCTATTGAAAATGGATCATTTTTGAGAATAAGCAATGTAACTTTAGGTTATACTTTACCACAAACCTTAATTAAAAAAACAGGGTTTATTTCTAAGTTAAGGGTTTATGGAACAGTTAATAATCTTTACACAATTACAGGTTATACGGGCTACGATCCAGAGGCAAATACACGGAGATCGAATCCACTAACACCAGGTGTAGATTATGCTGCTTATCCACGGAGCAGATATATTCTTGCAGGAATTAACATGGTATTTTAACATCAACATTAAAGAAAATGAACAATAAATTTATAAAATCGGCTTTAATGGTAATTGCTGTTGGAGCGTTGAGTATAACCACTTCCTGTAAAAAATATTTGGATGTAGAATCACCTTCATCATCCTCTCCAGAAGTGGTTTTTGAAAGTACTACGTATACAAATTCTGCAATTGTTGGTGTTTATAACCGTCTTTGCGGAGATAACGGTTATGGCAGTAGAATTTCTACTTTATTTGGATTAAGTGCCGATGATTTTAAAACATCTGGAAGCTACAGTTCTTCAGATAGACGCGGAATTAGCATGTACGGAGCAAGTTCGGACAATACGGATTTAACTAACCCCTTTTTACAATTATACCAAGGTGTAGAAAGGGCAAATATTTGTATTAAATACATTCCCGCTTCAAAACTTTACAGCAATGGATCTGCGGCAGATCAAATTTTAATGAAACGCTATTATGGTGAAGCATTGGCTTTAAGAGCGCAATTTTTATATGAACTGATTCGCAACTGGGGCGATGTTCCTGCATCATTTGTACCTGCTGCCGATGCAGAAACACTTTACGGTCCTAACGTAGACCATAACAAAACATACGATCAAATTTTGGCTGATTTAAAATTGGCAGAAGATTTAGTGCCATGGAGAAGTTCGATTGCTGAATACGGAAGTTTTCGCTTCACTAAAGGTGCTATTAAAGGTTTAAGGGCAAGAATTGCTTTGGCTCGTGGTGGTTATGCGCTAAAAGTAAATCAAATGGTTCGCAGTAGCGATTACCTAACCTTTTACAAAATAGCGTTCGATGAATGTTTGGACATCATGAATCATCCTGCAGATCATAAATTAAACCCTGTTTATGAAAACGTTTTCAAATCATTACACGGAACAAGAGCTGATGATGCACACGAATTGATGTTCGAGGTGGCGGCATTTGGAAGTAATGCATCAACCGATAGCAAATTGGGTTATTACAACGGAATTCGTTTCAATGCAGCTTCTACTTTTGGTACTGGCGGTGGCGGTATGAATGCCGTTCCAACTTATTTTTATGAATTTGATGTAACCAAAGATTCACGTAGAGATGTAACCATTGGTGTTTTTGAAATCACAGCTACATCGAAAAAAATTATTAATACATTATTTAACATGACAGATGGCAAATTCCGTAAATCATGGACAGCCTTTAACGGTTCATCTGCATCTCAAAATTTTGCGGTAAACTGGCCAATTCTACGTTATGCCGATGTTTTGCTGATGTACGCAGAAGCTGATAACGAAATAAATGGTTCGCCATCAGCTACAGCAATAAGTGCTTTGCAAGAAGTTCAAAAACGTGCTTATGTTGGGTTTGAAACTCAAATTCCAGTTACTCCAACGGATAAGGCTGGATTTTTTACTGCAATTGTTAAAGAACGTTTATTGGAATTTGGTGGAGAAGGAATTCGTAAATACGACTTAATCCGCTGGAATTTGTTGGGCAGTAAGTTTGATGAAACAAGAACGAAATTAAGAGCATTAATTGCCGGAACAGGTGCTTATGCTGGGGTGCCCGATTACATTTATGCCAAAGAGGGAACTTACCTTTTAGGTACAAGTGTAAACGAAGTAGCCACTTTAGATTTATATGGAGGTACACCAAACAACGTATTTGTTTCGCCAGGTTTAGGATCTTCTTCTGCTCCAACTGGATATACCACAAAAAACTGGAGGAAAGCAGTTACCGAAGAAAACGCAATTACAAGTACATCAACCGGTTTGGCATTTTATTTTGAAGCAAATAAAAAAGAACTTTTCCCTTATCCAAAAACAGCATTAATCGAGAATCCGAGTATTACTCAAAACTTTGGTTATTAACGTAATAATATCTTTAAGATGAAAAAAATTATATATCAATTGGGATTTAAGCTAATGCTATTATCGCTTTTAGCGATCGCAATTTCTTCTTGTAAAAAAGAAGATGAGGCACCAACAGATCCAGCCAGAATATTTAAACCAAGCGATGTAAAAATTGCTGCTGGTGAAACTACAGCTAAATTAACTTGGACATTGCCAATAATGTCGACAGGGAAAGCTTTAAAATACAGTATCGATTTCTCTACAGATTCTCTGTTTTCGACGATAAAATACACCACAACATCAGATACCGCTGGCGTAACCGTAACAGAAGAAAATCTTGCGGTTAGAACGAAATATTATGCAAGAGTTAAAGCTAATGCAACTGAAAGTCAGCCAGAATCTAAATACGTTCGCAGCAGTGCTTTCCAATTAACTGGGATTCAGCTGTTTTTAGCAATAAGAGATGCGGAGATCAAGGAAAATAATGTTGTTTTACGCTACACGCCAACTGTTGGATTGAGCTCTATCGTGCTAACTCCAACAACAGGTACTGCGATAACTTCTACTTTGAGTACAGCTGATGCGACGGCAGGATTAAAATCGGTTACAGGCTTAACCGCAGGCACAAAATATACGGCAGAGCTTTTTCAAGGAACCAAAAGCAAAGGCATTACAACCTTTACTACATTAGCGCCAACAACTTACACCGTAAAACTTAACCCAGGCGATGATTTAGCTGCAGCAATAACAGGTGCAACAAATGGTGCTGTTATCGGTTTAAATCCTGGAACTTATAACTTGACTGCATCTTCATTTATCACTCAAAAAACCATTACTATTAAATCTACTTCTGGAAATCCTAGCGATACCAAAGTAAATTATAAGGAAATAGACATTGAAGGAACTGGTGCTGGTATAACTTTATCGGGCATTGAGCTTGATGGAACACTTAATACTTCATCTTATTTTCTAAACCTTATTGGCTCGCAAGCTGTAAATGGTTCGGCAGCAACATTTACTAATATCGTTGTTGATAATTGCATTGTTCACGGATCTACAACTGCATTTTTACGTGGAGATAGAGGCACTGGAGCTAGAGATTTTAAAATTACAGGGATTACGGTTAACAATTCTGTAGTTTATGATATGGGTGCAAACGGAACTTCGACCTATTACACTTTCAACATTACCAAATTGCAATTTAGCACCATCACAGTTTCTAAATCTACTTTTTACAATTGCGGCCCAGGTTTGGTACTGGCTTCAACAATTGCTACTGGCGATCAAACTCCATCGGTATTAATTAGCAATTCTACTATAAATGGTTTTGGAGGAAGCGCAAAGTATGCGTTATTAGATGCGAATACTAATCCAATTAATTTCAGCATTCAAAATAGCATTTTTGCAAATACACCAAAATCTAGCACTGTAGTAGCTGCAGCAATTAGAGGAACAGGTGCAGGAAGTTCTATCGCCATTACGAATAGTAATTACTTCAACTTATCCACCGCTTTAACCGGCGGAACTGCATTAACCTTCGGGCCGGCAGTTTCAACCAGTACACAAACCATAAATTTAGGATGGACTGCAACTACAACCGATTTCACTTTACCAGCTGGCTCAGCACTGAGAACTGCAGGAAATACAGGAGGTGCAATTGGAGATCCACGGTGGACATTTTAATTAAATAATTCATTAATATATGGGCAGATAATTTTATCTGCCCTTTTTTATGCCGTAAATTAGTGTACCAGTTTCTTGATCATGAAAATTATTAAATCCCTTTTTGCAATCGCATCCATAGCATTACTTTCCTTCACATTTGTGCAGAAGAAAATCACAGTTTATATCATTGGAGATTCTACCGCTGCAAATAAAAAACCAGAAGCTTTTCCGGAAACGGGATGGGGAATGGAATTACAAGCCTTTTTTAAAAGTGATGTTGTGGTTGATAATCGAGCGTTAAACGGAAGAAGTACAAAATCCTTTCAAACTGAAAAACATTGGCAACCCATTCTGGATCAATTAGCTCCTGGCGATTATGTTTTTATTGAATTTGGCCACAACGATGAGAAGACAGATAAACCTGCAATCGGAACATCACTTGCAGAATTCAAGGCTAATCTGGTTAAATTTGTAAATGAAACCCGAAGCAAAAAAGCGTTTCCAGTTCTGCTAACGCCTATTTCGAGAAGGAGCTTTAAAAATGGTGTTTTAATTGATTCTCATGGAGATTATCCAAGCGTAACCAGGAAGGTTGCAGATTCGTTAAAAGTGCCCTTAATTGATATGCTGATTAAAACCGAGAGCCTTCTAAATCGTATGGGCGATCTTCCTTCCATAAAATTATTTAATCACGTAGATTCTGGAAATGTAAATTATCCGACAGGCAAAAAAGATGATACACATTTAAGTCCTGAAGGCGCAAAACAAGTTGCTGGTTTAGTAGTAAATGGAATTAAGGAACAGAAGTTGAACCTAGCTAAAAAATTGAAGTAAGTATGAAATTTGCGTTAAAAAACTTCAATAGAAAAACAAATCTTATTGCTTTTTCATTCGCATTATTATTGGCTTTATTTCACCATAATTGTGAGGCACAGTCTCCAACTTATCCTCAAGAAATCACCGTTTCGCAAGATGGATCTGGGAATTATAAAACCATTCAGGAAGCTGTAAATTCAATACGAGATTTAGGGGAGAAAGAAGTTAAAATTTTAATCAAAAAAGGAACTTACAGAGAAAAACTTATCATTCCTTCTTGGAAAACGAAGATCAAGTTAATCGGCGAAAGAAAAGAAAATACAATTATAACTTTTGGAGATTTCTCCGGCAAAGTAAATCCATTAGGAAAAGATGCCTTCGGCAAGGACAAATTTTCCACCTACACTTCTTACACATTTTTGGTTGAAGCAGATGATATTACCCTTGAAAATTTAACAATTGTAAACGATGCTGGAGCAGTTGGTCAAGCGGTTGCACTCCATGTAGAAGGTGATCGGTTTGTGGCGCAAAACTGCAATATTTTAGGTCATCAAGATACCTTATACGGCGCTACAGAAAGTAGCAGACAAATTTATATCGGTTGTAATATTGAAGGAACTACAGATTTTATTTTTGGAAAATCGACCATGGTATTTCAGCATTGTACGATCAAAAGTTTAAGCAATTCTTATGTAACCGCAGCTGCAACATCTCCACGACAAAAATATGGTTTAGTGTTTTTTGATTGTAAATTGATTGCAGATAGCGCAATTAATAAAGTTTACCTCGGCAGGCCGTGGCGACCTTTTGCCAAAACCGTTTTTATTAATTGTGAGCTCGGAAAGCATATAGTTGCTGAAGGTTGGAATCCGTGGAAAGGCGATGCAATGTTTCCTGATAAAGAAAAAACAGCTTATTACGCAGAGTACAAAAGCAAAGGGTTGGGGGCTTCTGCAAAGACTCGTGTTTCTTGGTCAAAACAACTAACCGCACAAGAAGTTAAAAGTTATACTGTTCAGAATGTTTTAAAAGGATTGGATAATTGGAATCCAGTTAATTGAAGTTTTTTTATAAAAAACTTCCGTGTATCAGTGTTTCCGTGGCAAAATTTTAGTTGTAATGAATGTTGTGGCTAGTAACTTATCAAATCTTTTTCTCAATCGCGAACGGCTCTTTTTGAAAGACGAATTTTATTCTATTTTTCTGTGATAAAACACTAGTCGTAGCGAAACGCTACGACTAGTGAGTTGAAAATTTTAAAAAATATACTTCGTACTTAAAAAGTTCGAATCATTATCGCTTACAATTTCATTTAGTAATTTCTTGTTGTTATCAGTAAGTTTCGTTGCAACCAAAGATCTTATGGAGAAGGATCGTAATGCATCTACAACAGAAAGTGTGCCTTCAGCACTATCTTTACGGCCAGTAAAAGGAAAAACATCCGGACCGCGTTGGCACTGGCAGTTAATGTTTACACGACTTACCTGATTAACCAAAGGATCAATTAGGGAAGAAATTACAGCAGCATTATTACTGAAAATACTAACTTGTTGTCCATGTGGTGAACCGATTAAATATTCGATTGGTTCTTCCAAATCATCAAAAGGAACAACAGGAATTACTGGGCCAAATTGTTCTTCGCGGTACAATTTCATGTTGCTCGTAACAGGGTAAACAATTGCAGGATAAACAAAAGTTTCTAAAGTTTGTCCGCCATTTTTATTAACCACTTTTGCGCCATGACTTACCGCATCATCAATACACTCTTTTAAATATTCTGGTTTATTAAGTTCTGGAAGCGGGGTTAAGTTTACACCTTTTTCCCACGGCATCCCAAATTTTAGTTTTTCAACTTCGGCAGATAATCGTTTTAAAAATTCTTGAGATAAACTACGGTGAACGTAAACGATTTTAATCGCAGTACAACGTTGCCCATTAAAGGAAAGCGATCCTAAAACAGTTTCAGAAACCGCTAAATCTAAATCAGCATCTTTGGTAATAATAGCTGCATTTTTAGCATCTAAACCTAAAATTGCCCTCAAGCGGTTAACTTTTGGATGTAATTTTTTAAGTTCGTTGGCAACCTTGCTCGATCCGATCAGCGTTAATACATTGATTTTGCCAGATTTCATCAATCCTGGAACGATTATATTTCCACGGCCGTAAATTGTATTTACAACACCTTTAGGAAAACTAGAACGGAAAGCTTCAAGCAATGGATAATGCAATAACGTTCCGTGTTTTGGTGGTTTGAATAAAAGCGTATTGCCCATAATCAAAGCGGGAATCAGCGTGGTAAATGTTTCGTTTAACGGATAATTAAACGGACCCATACAAAGTACAACTCCAAGTGGAGAACGACGAACCTGAGCCACAATTCCTTGCTCAATTTCAAAACGAGAAGATTGCCTGTCGATATCTTTTAACGCATCAATCGTTGCGTAAATGTATTCCACGGTACGATCAAATTCCTTTACAGAATCGGCATAAGATTTACCGATTTCCCACATAATTAATTTTGCAACAATTTCCTTTTGCTCAATCATTTTATGGGTAAAGTTTTCTACGCAAGAAATGCGATCTGCAACGCTCATGGTAGGCCATTGCCCACGACCATTATCGTAAGCGGCAACTGCTGCATCCAGAGCTTCAGTAGATTCCTTTTCTGTACAAACCGGAAAACTACCGATCCGTTTTCGTTTTAAGCCATCAGCAGTCTTTATACATACAGGAGAAAAAACCTCATTAAAAGGCCCGTTCCATGGTTTCATTTCTCCGTTGGAAAGAAACTCTCTCTGATTGATTTCTTCTTTGAGCCTAAATTCATCTGGAATCTGGCTTTCTTCAACGAAAATACTTTCGAGGTTTAAAGTTGTGCTCAATTTTGGTTTGTTTGTTAGGGTTTAATTTAATTCTCTAAACCTATAGTTTTAGTATAGATTAATATTGCTCTTCTTTTAGAAGAAGAAAATGAAGCTGTATCATAAATCAATTTTTCTGTAGATTTTTGTCACATTGAGCCTTTGGAGATGCCTTAAAAGCATTTTTATTAATCCTTCGATAAGCTCAAGATGACAATTTACGTTTATGACCCAGCCTGATTTTACTTAATTATTTTAGTTCTATAACCTTATATTTTGGAACAAGGGTTTTCATTACTGTCCAGCCGATTAAATAGCAAACAGCACATAAAGAAAATACGATGAAATATCCGGCTTCTTCGCCTTTAAAACCCATAAATACGATTTGATTTTCACCTGTATAATCGAATAATAAACCCGATCCTTTATTAATGAAAAAAGACCCTATACCGCCTGCCATTCCGCCAATACCTGTAATGGTTGCAATCGCTTTTTTAGGAAACATATCGCCAACGGTAGAGAAAATATTTGCAGACCAAGCCTGATGCGCTGCACCAGCGATACCGATAATTATAACGGGAATCCAATAGGTAATATGCCCTAACGGTTGCGCCAGTAAAGCAAGGAGTGGGAAAAACGCAAAAATTAACATCGCTCTCATTCTGCCTTCATAGGGATTCATACCCTTTTTCTCTACAAAATAAGTAGGTAACCAGCCACCAATAATGGAAAGTAAGGTAATCATATAAAGTACAAACAATGGAAATGCACTTTGCGTAGAATCCATTTTATAAACAGAACTTAAATAAGCGGGTGTCCAGAATAGAAAGAACCACCAAACTCCATCCGTCATAAATTTCCCGAAAGCAAACGCCCATGTTTGTTTGTATTTAAAGCAATCGATAAAAGAAACTTTATCTGTAGTTTCTTCCACATAATCAGCAAGTTTTCTATCCGCAATTATATCCTGTTGAATGTAAGCCAATTCTTCAGCATTAACTTTTGGATGTAATTCTGGTTTTTTATATACAAAAACCCAAAAGCCCATCCATACAAAACCTAAGGCACCGATAATAAGAAAAGCCATTTCCCAGCCATAAGCCTTCGCAATAAATGGAACTGTAATTGGTGCAGCTAATGCGCCGACTGTTGCGCCAGCGTTAAAAATACTGGTAGCAAATGCTCTATCTTTTTTAGGAAAATATTCTGCTGTTGCTTTTATTGCTGCAGGGAAATTTCCAGCTTCACCAACGGCTAAAACAAATCTTGCAAAAATAAACAAGGTAACGCTTACCGTAATAACTGTTCCTGTATTGCTTGCTAATTCTATAGAATCTTTTGCGCCTTCAAAACCTACCAACCAATGGCCGTTTAATATGCCTGCTGTCGCGATGCCACAAAATGCATGTAAACAAGCACCAAAAGACCAAACGCCAATTGCCCAAAGAAAGCCTTTTTTAGTATCGAGTTTATCAACCAACCGACCAGCAAAAAGCATCGATATTGCATAAAAAATTGAGAATAAAGCTGTTATGTTTCCGTAGTCGTTATTCGTCCAATGAAATTCTGGTGCAATAAAATCTTTCCAGGTTAGAGAAAGAACTTGCCTATCAAGATAGTTTATGGTGGTAGCAAAAAATAGAAGTGCACATATCGTCCATCTGTATTTGCTTGTTTTGGTTTGGATCATTTGGTTAGGTTGTGTGTGGTTTATTTATTCTGCTTAATTAAATCAAGCGCTAATTTTGTGTTTTCGGATAACTCTTCGTACAAACCTTTGCTCATAACGTCTTTACTAATCAGTTTACTGCCCATACCAACTGCACAAACGCCAGCCTTAAACCAAGTTTTCAAATTATCGGCATCAATTTCTACTCCGCCTGTTGGCATAAATAATTGACCGGCAAATAAATCTTTTATGGATGATATAAACTCAGGGCCTAAAATATTGGCTGGGAAAATCTTAATCAGCATGGCTTTGTGTTCTTGCGCAACACTAATTTCTGTCGGCGTCATACATCCAGGAATCCAAAGCATACCAATTTTGTTGGCAATTTCTGCAACTGCAGGATTCACAATTGGAGCGACTATAAAATCTGTTCCGGCATCAATAAAAGCATGCGCATCTGCAGGTGTTTTAATGGTGCCAATTCCTAAGTAAAGATCAGGCATTTCAGCATCGCGAATTTCCTTCAGTTTTTTAAAGTTTGGCAAAGCCGATTTTCCACGGTTTGTATATTCAAAAACGCGAACGCCTGCTTTATATAAAGTGCGGAGAATCTCTACACTTCCGGCTTCGCTATCCTGATAAAAAAGAGGTAGCATGCCTTGCTCTAAAATGGCATCTAAAATTTTATGCTTGTTGCTGATCATCTTATTATTCTTTTTTCTATATCGGCCACAGTACTGGTTGTGGCATCGCTTGGAATGTATAATTTATCGTAGGCTGCTGCAGTAGCAAAGTTTAGGGTTTCTTTAACAGATAAATGATTGTAAAAACCATAAATTAATCCCGCCATAAAACAATCGCCACTTCCAACTTTATCTAAAATTTCTTCTGAAACATACTCTTCAGAAACAGTTAGTTCATTATTGGCGTAAAGGGCTGTATAATATTTAATTCCTTTTCCATTATCAAATCGGAAGGTATTTGCAACTGCCTTACATGCCGAAAACAAACTTAATATTTCTTTGGATGTATCCGTTGCTTGTTGCAGTAACGTTTCCTTTGCATAACCTTCAGTTGGTGTTAAATCTTCGTGAAGCGCTGTACCTAGCATTTTGTTTGCCGCCCAAACATTACCCATAATTAAGGTGCAATATTTGGCTAATTCTGGGAGAATATTAATAGGTTCTTTACCATATTTCCAAAGTTTAGCCCGGTAGTTTAAATCTAAGGAAATGGTGATGTTTTTTGAGCTTGCTACTTTCAAAGCTTCCAAACAAACATCAGCAACAGCCTGATTAATCGCTGGGCAAATTGCGCTGAAATGGAACCAGGTTATGCCTTCAAAAACTTCATCCCAATTAATTTGGCCAACCTCTAATTGAGCATAAGCAGAATTTGCCCGATCGTAAATTACGCCTGCATTTTTTAAATCTTTTCCTTTGGGCAAATAATATAAACCCAAACGCTCGCCGTGGTAAACCATAGGCGATGTATCTATATTTTTGCTATCGAGATACTCTATAATTTCTTCTGTTACCGAATTTTTTGGCACAGCCGATAAGTAAGCTGAAGGTACATTCCAAAGGGCTAATGCAGTTGCCACATTAAGCTCTGCACCGCCAACGTAAAAGGGTAATTTATTTTCTTTTAACCACTGGCCATCCATATCGGGGCAAATGCGTAAAAGTATTTCGCCAAAGCTTAAAACTTTTTCTCCTTTTTTTGATGAAGCTAATATTTGGTCGCTCATTTTTATGTTTAATCGGCGTATTTCATGCTGTTTTCTTCAACGGTATGAAAAAGAAAGGAAAACGATTGAAATGATTTGATTCAAACGAATTCCACTCAAAAAGCCTGATTTTGGTTAAAATTTAAAGTAATTTTTTGCGTTAAAATACGAAATATCCTGCACAATTTTGCCAACCCACTCTAAGTCGTTTGGCAATTCTCCGTTCTCAATATCCTCTCCAAATAGGTTACAAACAATTCTTCTGAAGTATTCGTGACGAGGAAAAGAAAGGAAACTACGAGAATCTGTAAGCATCCCAACCATGCGACTTAAAAGCCCCATATTGGAAAGTGCATTAAGTTGTTTAATCATGCCATCTTTCTGATCTAAAAACCACCAAGCCGAACCAAATTGAACTTTACCTGCAATTGATCCATCATTGAAATTTCCAATCATCGTTGCAATAAGTTCGTTATCTGCTGGGTTAAGATTATAGATAATCGTTTTCGCCAATTTATCCTGCGTATCTAAGCGGTTTAAAAATTTAGAAAGCATTCTTGCTTGACTAAAATCTCCGATAGAATCCCAACCAGTATCTGGGCCCAATTTGCTGAGCATTCTTGCGTTATTATTGCGCAAAGCACCTAAATGATATTGTTGAACCCAACCTTTTTCATGATCCAATTCTGCAAAATAAACCAGCATTGCCGATTTAAATTTTAGGTTTTCCTGATAGCTGATTTCTTGTTTACCACGAATTTTATCGAAGATCGATTTGATTTCAATTTCTGTATAATCTTCAGCATAAATCTGCTCTAAACCATGATCTGAAACCGAACAGCCATGATCTGCAAAGTAATCATGGCGACTTTTTAAAGCATCAATATAATCCTGAAAACTGCTAATGGTTTTATTAACCACCGATTCCAATTTATCGATATATTCATTTAAGCCTTCAACATCATCACTATTCATTGCCTTATCAGGGCGGAAAGCTGGTAACATTTTTAAGTTTGCACCTTCTCTAACCAATTGCTGATGAAAGTTTAAACTATCCAAAGGATCATCGGTAGTACAAACAGCCTCAACATTCATTTTCGCTAATAAACCACGAACAGAATATTCTGGAGTTTGCAATTTGGCAGAACAATCATCGTAAATTTTTTGGGCTGTTTTACCAGAAAGCAAATCAGTAATTCCAAAATAACGTTGCAGTTCTAAATGTGTCCAATGGTATAAAGGATTGCGTAAAGTATAGGGAACGGTTTCAGCCCATTTTTCAAACTTTTCGTAATCTGATGCCACACCGGTAATGTATTTTTCATCAACACCGTTGGCCCGCATGGCTCTCCATTTGTAATGGTCGCCTGCTAGCCAAACTTGACTGATATTTGAGAATTGCGTATTGTTCGCAATTTGCTCTGGGATTAAGTGATTATGGTAATCGATAATCGGCAATGATTTTGCAAAATTGTGATAAAGCTTTTCAGCTGTTTTGTTTTGCAAAAGAAAATTTTCGTCTAAAAAAGGTTTCATTTGAATGAGATTTGAGACATTAGATAGGAGATTTTAGATTTTTCAAAACACCTATCTTTTATATCATATTTTTAATTGTGGTTTGTGAGGACACAGACCACGGATTTATTATTTTATGGTTGGTGCGCAACCAACCTTTGGGCTTAGGTTACTTTACGAATGAGATTGCTCCGTGCCTCGCAATGACGGTTTAGTGCCTAGACTCAAGACTACAAACTCACGCCGCGTTTCCAAGGAATAAAATCATCTTGATTAAGCAAAACTGCTTTCGGAATTACTTCGCCACTAGCTGCTTTGATACAATATTCCAAAATGTCTTCGCCCATTTGTTCGATGGTTTTTTCGCCTTCTATTACTGGCCCACAGTTAATATCGATAATATCGCTCATGCGTTTTGTAAGCGCATTATTTGTAGAAACTTTAATAGTTGGACAAACCGGATTTCCGGTAGGTGTGCCCAAACCCGTTGTAAACAGAATTAAGGTTGCTCCAGATGCGGCTTTCCCTGTAGTTGCTTCCACATCGTTTCCGGGGGTACAAACTAAGTTTAAACCTGCTTTAGTTACCGGTTCAGTATAATCCAAAACATCTTCAACTGGCGATGTTCCGCCTTTTTTAGCTGCGCCTGTACTTTTAATCGCATCGGTAATTAATCCATCCTTAATGTTTCCCGGAGATGGATTCATGAAAAATCCAGAACCCACATTTTCTGCAGATTGGTTATAGGCCGTCATTAACTGAATAAATTTTCGAGCGGCCGTTTCGTCTTTGGTACGGTCAATCAATTGTTGTTCTGCGCCACAAAGTTCGGGGAATTCGGCCAATAAAACCGTTCCGCCCAAAGCCACTAATAAATCTGAAGTATAACCAACCGCAGGGTTTGCGCTGATGCCACTAAAGCCATCGCTTCCACCACATTTCACGCCTAAAACAAGTTTACTTATGGGTGCTGGTTGACGTTCTGTTTTGTTAATTTCAGTTAAGCCGATAAAAGTTTTTCTGATTGCTTCTTTAACCAATTGCTCTTCGCTTTGCGATTGCTGTTGCTCGAAAACAAATAAAGGTTTATCAAAATTCGGACTACGGTGTTTCAAATCATCCATAAAATCCTGTACCTGTAAGTTTTGGCAACCTAAGCTTAAAACGGTTACTCCGGCTACGTTTGGATGATCTGCATAAGCCGCTAAAAGTTTGCTTAAAACTGCAGCATCCTGACGAGTGCCACCGCAACCGCCTTGATGATTTAGAAACTTAATGCCATCAACATTTTTAAAAACACGGTTAGCAACGGGATTAGCCAGGCCTATAGAACTAGGATCAGCTTCTTCTAAAATTTCGCCATTTTTATAAGCCTCCACTAAATGGTGCGCATAAGATTTGTATTTATCGGTTACGGCATAACCCAATTCGTTGTGCAAGGCCTCGCGGATTACATCTAAATTTCTATTCTCGCAGAAAACAGTCGGGATAAACAACCAATAATTAGCCGTTCCAACTCTGCCATCGCTGCGGATATAACCATTAAAAGTTCTGCCTTCAAATTTAGAAACATCTGGCGCATGCCACTCGTAGTGATACGGTCTAAACTCAAAAGGATCGGAAGCATGTTTGGTGTTTTCAGTATCCATTAATCCGCCTTTTGGAATGAAATGCTGAGCCTTTCCAACCAAAACACCATACATCATAATCGGGTCTCCAACGTTCATATCCTGCATAAAAAATTTATGCTTTGCGTTGATATCATCCGTTAAATTATATTCGTGTCCATCATGAATAACGGTTTCGCCTTTTGCCAAATTTTGAAGGGCAACCAGCACATTATCATTGGGATGGATTTTTAAAATTCTCGTAACCATTTTAAATTGTTCTTTCTGAATGCAAGTTACTTAAAGTTTCTTTTGCACCTTTATTCTGTATTAATTCTACGTATGATTTTACCGCTGCTGTAAAACCAGGATAATTGTTTAAATTTTTATCCCACAAACGTCTATCGCCCAAAGTATTCTCTACAACGGTTTCTGGATTTTTCCAATAGTTGAATAAGATTTCGGCGAATTCATCCTGAATTGGATATGTTTTTCCATTTGCGTTTGCGGTGTAGGTTTCGCCATCTTTATCCACGTTCATAAAAACGATATAGGCCGCAAAACCGAAAGCGGTAAGTTGAGGAACTTCGTTGTTTAAGGCATAATATTTTCTAATTAAAGGAATATTACGCATTTGCATTTTAGAGGTATAATTTAAAGTTATGGCCTGCCATTGATGGTCTAAAAACGGGTTGCTGAAACGATCGATTACACTTTTAGCAAATTTTACCGCTTCATCGTAAGTAATGTCTTCGTTCTCTACAACTGGCGCAATCTCATCTTTCATTAGTTTTAAAACATGATCAGAAAACTCTTCATCTGCCATGGCTTCTTTTACGGTATTAAAGCCCGCCAAAATTGCCAGTCCGCAGCTTATAGTGTGCGTACCATTAAGCAAACGAAGTTTTAACTCTTTGAATTTATCAATTGATGGAACAATAAAAATGCCTTTATCTGCTTTAGCGAAAGACAAAATTTCTTTAACTCTTTCGTTTGATGACTCGATAGCCCAAAGTCTGAAAGGTTCTGCCATAATCATTAAATCATCGCTGTAACCCAGTTCTGTTTCAATTTCTTTCTGCGCTTCTGCAGGTAATTTGCCAGGAACAATTCTATCTACCAAAGTTTTACAGAATTGGTTAGCTGTTTTTAACCACTGCTGAAAATCCCAGCTCAGTTTATTTTGAATCGCTAAATCCAATAGAATTTGCTTCAGTTTATCGGCATTATCGCTAATCAATTCCGTTGGTACGATTACCATTCCGCTCTCTGCAGAACCATTAAAAGCAGTATATCTTTCGTGCAAAAAAGCTAGGAGTTTCCCTGGGTAAGATTGCGGTGGCTGATCGGTAATCAGATCTTCACTTTTAACAATCCCAACTTCGGTGGTGTTTGAAATTACAATTTGCATTTCTGGTTGATGCGCAGCTTTTAATATTTCTGTCCAATCTTTCGATGCCGACAAAACACGACTGATGGAAGAATTGATCATGTTTTCTTCAACATTCACCCCATCTTCTATTCCCTTGACGCAAAGTGTATAAAGATTATCTTGTTTGGAAAAAGCATCAGCCCCACCTTTGGAAGTTGATTTAACGATCAAAATCCGACCATTAAAAATGCGATTCTGATTTGCCTTATCGATAAAATAATCTGGCAAGCCACGTAATAAAACGCCAGTTCCAAATTGGATTACTCTTTCTGGCAATTCAAGAATTTCTGCGGTTGGTTTTGTAACCTTTTCTCCGTCGATGTTTTTTAAATTTTCTTTGCTTAAAATCATTTCCTTGCTTTTTTCCGTATTGCTGATGGCAATTACGAGTTATACCTTATTTTGTTCCGTTAGCGGTTAACCACTTAGGATATTCCTTTTCGATTAATTTTTGCGCCCAACTGCCATACCAAGCATAGCCATTTCTGCGCTCTGGAATTAGTTCTTCCAACTTCAGTTTTATTGAATTGTCTCGGTCTCCAAAAATTGGGATGTTCTTATCAAGATCGTAAAAGCGAGCCCAAGCCATAGAGGTGTTATCGGCAACTAAAGCGGCAGTTTTAATTTTCGTTTTCGGATCTGTTGCTCTGTCAAATCGATAGCCCGAAATTTTATTCGCATCGAACCATTTTACAGCATCGGCTATAGCGCTTTTTATTTGAGGTGATGGATTAATGATTCGCATTAAAAAACGAACGATTCCGACAGATTCGCTTGTACTTAATGATGCAGGCTCGAAGTTTCTAGCTTTCGCGGGCAACATCGAATCCTTATCATACTGAGCTGCCCAAATGGTTAAATTTCCATTCTGTTTTACCTGAGTTTTTAAAATGCAATCAACCCCTTTAGCAACGGCCTTTTCTGCTTTTTTAATGTATGCTGGATCAACGACTTCGAAATCATTTTTCTTAGTAGCGATGTCTTGGAGAATATTCAAGACATTAATCATCGCATCATCGTTATAAGTAATTTCCGAACGGTACAAGGCCTTATCTGGATAATATTGTGGCCAACCACCATTGGCATATTGGGCCATCAAAATATAATCAATCCCCTTTTCTGCTGCTTTTAAATAGGCTTTGTTTTGAGATTTTTTAAATGCTTTAATTAAATAAACCACTTCTCTGCTGGTTGCCTTATTATCAAAAGTTGCATGTAAATCTTTCGTCGATTTTATTTTTTCTAGTAATTCTGGCGTTAACGGAAGGGCGTAATCCACCACACTTTTATCTTCCAGTTGCTTTGGCCAACCACCATTGCCCAACTGGTAAACCAGCATTTTATCTGCGGTAGAATCTGTAGGCAATTGCGCATAACAAGACATTAGCAATGTGCTGCAGGCAATGGTTAAGAGTATTTTAATTCTCATCATATTTAATTTTTTTCTATGGCTAATTCATTTTCACTTTCGTTCGTGGAGAGACGAACCGAGGCGAGTAAATTCGATTAGCTATGATTCGCATCTCCACGTACCATTTATCTTTTTTTCCCAGAGTCATGGATTAACAAGGAACACTTTTCCTTTCATTGCGTGGCTAGCTTTTACTTCACTTCCGCAAAATTAACCAAATCGTTAACTCTTTTTATCTGTGTTTATCCTGTTCATCTGTGGTTAATTCCTATTTAGCCGGAACTTGCTTAATCAACCAGTTGACCAAATCATTAGTCGACTTAAAATTTTCAAATTCAGCAGGTAATTTTCTACCATCGATATACTCATTATAAAACCAAGGATCACCAACGGCAAACACAGTTCCCTTCCCATATTTTGCTGTCGCGATAATTACATCTCCTTTATCTGTTAAAGCAGAAACAGCAGGAGCTTTAGCAACGATTGTAGAAATCTCTTTGATGTAAACTTTCTTTGCGGTTTTGAAAATTGTGTTTCCTGCAGGAATATTTATTGCGCCTTGTTCAAAGTTTAAACCCTGAACTTTGTTGCGACTATCTTCGTTGAAATGGATTCCAAAAGTTTCTGGAAGCACATTGAATTTAGTGATTTCACAATTGCCCACATCGTTCAACAGCATCACCAAAACGCCACCACTTTTTACCCATTCGCTAATCTGCTTGGCGTGTTGAGCGTTCATGTAATTTGGATTGGCGGTTTCCTTTTCAGTATCTGGATCAACAATAATGTAAATATTGCTTCCTTTTAAATTAGCCAATGTTGGCGCAGAAGAAAGTGTAGAGGTTTTAACTCCAGCATTATTAAATATGCTTCCGAATAAAGAGAAGCCATTATTATCATCTTCATCCCATAAGTAATGGAAAGGAATTTTTACACCAGCAGGACCATCCTTAAATTCATTGTTAAAAAAATTATCAACGGTTACTGTTAATCCTTTTCCGGGTTTTGGTAAAGCGGCGATTTCCATTTCTGCGGCGGCACAAATAAATGCGCCCATACCTTTTGGGTCGTTTGTAATTACTTTTTCACTCATGTAATATTCAAAACTTCCATCACGATATTTTGGCTTTCCACCTAAACCAGAAACAGAAACCGTTCCGTTTAAGTTTACGCGTTCAGCGCCAGCAGGCGAGATAAATTCTTTCATTAAACCTGCATAACCTTTGTTTGCAGCAGCCATAAAAGTTTGAGGTAAATATCCTTTACGAACACCCTTGGCTAAGCCATAAACAAACATACTCGATGCGGAAGCTTCAAGATAATTTCCTTTTTTGGTCGGCAAATCCATAATATCAAACCAAACACCAGATTTTGCATCCTGATATTTTACTGTTGCGGTTGCAGTACGATTTAAAATGGCGATTAACTCTGCTCTTTTGGGATGATTTTTCGGGAAATTATCCAACACATCTACCAAGGCCATAATATACCAGCCCATTGCTCTACCCCAAACATTTGGCGATTTACCAGTTGTTTTATTTGCCCATTGTTCAGTTTTACTTTCATCGTAACCATGATAAAGCAAGCCTGTTTTTGCATCGCGAGCATATTTTTCCATTAAAATAAACTGATTTGCAACATCATCAAATGCAGCATCTTTGTTCATCAATGCAGCGTATTCTGCGTAAAATGGTTCGCCCATGTATAAACCATCCAACCACATTTGGTTTGGATAAATTTTCTTGTGCCAAAAACCACCATCTTTTGTACGTGGTTGTTTTTGCAATTGATCATATAGTAGTGTGGCTGCCGTTAAATATTTCTGCTGACCAGTAACTTTATACAAAAGCAAAAGCGCACGACCGTTTTTCACGTTATCGATGTTAAAATCTTCACCTTTGTAAGTTCTAATGTTTCCGGCTTTATCCACATAAGCATCCATTGAACTTTGAATGTATTTGAAATAATCTCCGTTACCGGTATTGCGCCAAACCGAAGCTGCACCTTCTAAAATAACGCCCATATCGTAGCTCCATTTTGTGCCTTTGGCATCTTTTAAAACTGTAGAATCTTGAAACAAGGTTTCCATAGCTGTAAGCGTTAACTGTTCAGATAGCTTTTTTTGTCCAAATCCCTGTTGCGATAAAAGCGTTAAGCTTACTAAAACAGATGAAATATATAGAATAGGTTTTCTCATTTTTCTTCGATTATTTTGAAATCTCAAGTACAGCTTTATTTACTTCATCACCAAAGGTGGATGTCTTTTTCGCTTTCGAAACATCTGTTCCGCTAACCTTTACACCTTTAGATTTTTCTCCAGTGATGTTGAACAAAAGTTCACTTCCACTTTTATATTGCAAACCATTAATATTGATGTTGTTGCTATTTTGAACATGAACAATTGGATTCGTATCTTCAGTAATAACGTTTACATTCTTTAAGAAAATGCCCGAAGCTTCAATTATTTCGATGCCCTTTTTAGATTGAATGGTTACGTTTTCCAAATGCACATCTTTAATGTTCATTTCAGGCAAACCTCTAAAAAAGATGGCTTTTTCGGCGCCATTAGCTACAATATCCTTAATGTAAAAGTTTCTAAATTGAGGTGTAGCTTCAGTAACCGGAACCACAACGGTTTTAATCGCTTCGCGTTTTTCGCCAGCCAAAGGAACTGGATCTACCGCCGCGTAATACATATCAAATAAGATTGCTTCACCAGGAATATCAATCATATTAATGCGATTGATGTAAATATTTTCGACAATTCCACCTCTTCCACGAGTGGTTTTAAAGCGCAAACCAATATCAGTTCCAATGAAAGAACAATCGTAAACCCAAATATTTTTGGCACCACCGCTCATCTCACTGCCAATTACAAAACCGCCATGTGCATGGTAAACAATGTTGTTTCTAATGATTACATTTTCAGTTGGAACCCCGCGTTTGCGACCAGCCTCATCTCTACCAGATTTAATACAAATTCCATCATCGCCAACATCGAAAGTGCTGCCTTCTATCAAAACATTTTTGCAAGATTCTATATCTACGCCATCACCGTTTTGCGCATACCATGGGTTTTTAACCTGAAGATTTCTAAGTGTTAAATCTTGGCAAAGCAAAGGATGCAAATTCCATGCAGGAGAATTTTGAAAGGTAACGCCTTCTAAAAGTATCTTTTTACAGTTGGTTAAAACCACTAAGTTTGGGCGTAAAAAATCTTTAATATCTTGATAATCCGCAGCGGTTTTGCCTGCTTCAACAACGCCTGCATTTTTTGTTTTAGAACCTTTAACTACTTTATCTGAAGGATACCAAGTTTTACCATCTTCGCTAATCGAACCGCCAGTTGATGTTAATTTTTTCCATTGAGATTCTGTTAACTTATCTTTCTTAACCATTCTCCACGATCCACCGTTTCCATCAATAATTCCCGATCCTGTAATGGCAATATTTTCCAAGTTGGTTCCAGAAATTGGGCTTTGATTGCGCCAAGCTGGCTGTCCTTCCCAATTTCCCTCTACAAGTTTATATTGATTAAAATCATCGGTAAACAATAAAATGGCATCTCGTTTTAAGTGAAGATTTACATTGCTTTTCAGTTCGATTGGTCCTGTTAGCCATAAGCCCGAAGGGACTAAAACAACGCCACCACCTTTTTGACTCGAAGTTGTAATTGCTTTATTTATGCTTTGTGTATTCAAGGAAACGCCATCGCCTTTGGCGCCGAAACTAATGATGCTTGTGGTATCTTTTTTAAATTTAACCTGTTGAATAACGGGAAGCGTTTGGCTTTGTGCCATTGCCGAACTTGCATATAGAATTATGCAAGCTAGAACCGCTTTTAAACGGGATAAATGACCTGAAAAATGTTTCATTAGTTGTGCTGTTAAATTATACTTGGTTATTCGTATAACAAGTGTACGTTGTTTGAGGCTAAAACAGAAGAGAAATCTATGCAAACGTTGCCGGAAAATAACCTAAAAAAGCACCTAAAAATAGGTGCTTATACTTTGATTATCATTGAGTTATAACGATTATTTAGCCTCCGGATTCCATCCATGGAAAACGTTTTCCAAAATATAGGTTTTGTATGTATATTCTGTTTAGTTACTAGATTTGTGTAAATTTTTTTTCGTTTTAGACTAATCCAGTGTTTTATTAAATCTAATAAAGTTGGTAACTTAATTAAGCACTTTTGATGAAAAATTTAGTAATTTGAAAATCTAAATTCGCAAATAACATGGCACATGGAGATTGGACAAGGGAGCAAACAATAATAGCTTTTAATGTCTACTGCAAGATACAATTCAAGAAAAGTAGTAAAACTAATCCATTTATAATAAAGTACGCCAACATAATTGGACGATCACCATCAGCTTTAAATATGAAAGTTGGCAATTTTGGACGATTAGATCCTGAATTAGAAAAACAAGGAATAGTTGGTCTTGCACATGGGGCAAAGCTAGAAAAAGATATTTGGGCAGAATTCAATAATAATTGGGAGGCATTGGCGTATGAGAGTGAGCTTTTAATAGCTAAATTTCAAAACAAGAGGATTGAAGAAATTATTGATAATGATGATTTTGAATTTCCCGTTGGGAGAGATAAAGAAGCAACCGTAAAACTAAGAGTTAACCAAAGCTTTTTTCGCTCAACGATTCTTTCGTCATATAATCTAAAATGTTGCATCACTGGATTATCAATTCCTGATTTATTAGTTTCAAGCCATATAATTCCATGGGCTAAAGACATAAATAATCGATTAAATCCGAGAAATGGTTTGTGCTTAAACTCTCTACATGACAAAGCTTTTGACAAGGGATATTTAACTATAACGCCTGATTACAGAGTAAAAACTTCAAAGTTTTTCGGAGATTTCGGTGACGGAAAAGCTGTCAGTGAAATGTTTATTAAATATGAAAATCAACTCATTTCCTTACCCGATAAATTTCTACCATCAAAAGAATTTTTGGATTACCATTACAGTGAAATATTTAAGAAATAGCTATGAGAAATACTAAACATCTAATGTTTGATTCTAGTGGATTGAGAAACGTTCAAAGTTCTACAATCCCAGAATACTATAATACATTCGACCAAACTATTCTTCTTGACTTAGAATCGATTGTCTTGAAATTAGAAGGGCAAAACTTTGTTGATTTAAGTCTACTTGATTATGATAAGAATATTTTAAAACAGATTAAAAATCTTGGGTTAAAAATGTCTTTTGTGAAAATGGAATCTCTCGAAACTGAGGCAAAATTGAAATTGATTGAATCCAGGATGCCAGAGATTTTATCATTCATAGCTTGTTTTGCTCAAAGGGCAGGCTCAAGCTCTTTCAAAGAATCCATTATAGAGTTGAAATTAAACAACCCACTAAAATATGATCTTTCACAAGGACATCCTTTTTATGAGTATAAATTGAAAAAATTATTACTTTCGCTTTGCCTTATTGATTGGTCTAAAGGAACAAATAATTACATAAATGGAATTTCCTTTATAAATGAAGATGGCGAATTAATATGTTGTCATGTAAATGACGAAAGAAGTTTTCAAGAATTTTTAATAGAAAATACTCTGATTGTAACTAAATCTGCTATCAATAGGGTTTACGAAGAAAACGGAGAGCTATTTATAAAGTTAAATCTTCAAATCCGCTTTAAATAAAACTATTTTCCCTCCGGATTCCATCCATGGAAAACGTTTTCCAAAATATAGGTTTTGTACTCTTCGTCGGTTAATTGATGCGACCAACTGGCTCTTTTATCTGGTTGAGCACCTTTTCCTGAGCTTTTGTACTCTGCATAATAGGCTGTTTTCTCGTTGCTTTCTTTTCCCCAATTGTTCCAACCTTCCTGTCTAATAAATTCTGGCAGTTCGCAATTTAGATAAGCAACTTTAGCGTACGGGCGCCATGGCCTGCCCAAGTAAAAACTATTAAGTGGAGCATCTCCCATTATTTTGCATTTGTTTAACACGTAACCAAATTTGGTGGTGTCGGCGGTTGATGCTGCTGTAATATAACCTGCCTTTTTGCAGAAAAGGGTACAAGACTCAAACCAAGCAGTAGATGCGCCAAATATAAAATCGACCGTTCCTTCGATGTAACAGTTTTTATAATACTGACGATTGTTTCCGCCGTAAGTGTAAAGCGTATCCTGAAAGCCTAAAAATCTACAGTTATTAAAAACCAATTTGTCGCCACCTGCCCAAACGGCTACCGCTTGTCCCACCGGACCAGAAGAATTCTCGAAGGTGATATTTTCTGCAGAAAAACCTTCACCATAAATATAAAAGCTAGATGAACCTGATGTTCCTTTTTCTTCGCCAAAAGTGTTTTTCTTTTGGGCAAAATCATCATAAGTTAAAATGGTTTTGTCTCTATCCTCGCCGATAAATTTTACATTCTTTTTAGATGCAGCTAAAACCAATTTTTCTTTATATGTTCCTTTTTTGATAAAAATTATTGTGGTTTTATTTCTAAAATCAGGCACGGCGTGAATGGCTTCCTGAACGGTTTTAAAATTTCCACTTCCATCCGCAGCAACCACAAAATCGGGTTTAACATCAATGGCATTTGCAGATAGACAAATGGCAAGCAAAAACAATAAGCAGAATGATTTCATAAAATGATTTGGTTAGCTATAAAATTAAAATAGGCCACGTAAAGCCAAAAACCTAAAACGCAGCCCTATTCTAATAAATATATGATGAACAATTTTAAATAATTATTTTCAACGGAAAGAATATTTATCGGGATTAAACGTCGCAAACGATAACGGGAACGATTGCATAAATTGGTGTTGGATAAAATTAAAAAATGGCTTAACCTTGTTTACACCAGATATAACGACGTAGTTTGACTTCAAGCTTGTCTATAAAGAAATGAGATACCTAATCAACACCCTTTTTATTTGTTCAATTGGTTTGTCCGTAATGGCTCAACAATCGCCCAAAACAACCTTTGTTTCTAAAATTTGGGTTTCCGATCAAGGCAATGGGACTTACAAAAACCCGATTTTAAATGCAGATTATTCAGATCCTGATGCCATTCGTGTTGGTGATGATTTTTATCTGATTGTTTCGAGTTTTGATGCCATTCCGGGTTTGCCAATACTGCATTCAAAAGATTTAGTGAACTGGAAAATTATTGGTCATGCTTTAAAACGCCAACCTCCTTTTGATCATTTTGAGAAAACACAACATGGCAATGGCGTTTGGGCACCATCTATTCGGTATAGAAATGGAGAATTTTATATCTATTATCCAGATCCCGATTTCGGAATTTATTTAACCAAAGCAAAAACAATTACGGGAGATTGGTCTGCACCCGAATTAGTGGTTTCGGGCAAAGGACTTATAGACCCTTGTCCGCTTTGGGATGATGACAATAAAGCTTATTTAGCTTACGCCTACGCAGGAAGTAGAGCTGGAATTAAAAGTGTTTTGGCGGTGATGCCGTTAAATTCAGAGGGAACAAAAGCAATCGGAACAGGCACAATTGTTTACGATGGCCATGAGCTTGATCCAACAATTGAAGGCCCGAAGTTTTACAAACGTAATGGTTATTATTATTTGTTTGCACCGGCTGGAGGGGTTTCAACAGGTTGGCAATTGGTGCTTAGAAGCAAAAATATTTATGGCCCTTATGAACGTAAAGTAGTGATGGATCAGGGCAAATCAAATGTTAACGGACCGCATCAAGGCGCTTGGGTAAATACACAAACTGGCGAAGATTGGTTTTTACATTTTCAAGATAAAGATGCTTACGGGCGAGTGGTGCATTTGCAACCGATGAAATGGATTAATAATTGGCCGGTTATTGGTACTGATAAAGATAATGATGGAAAGGGTGAGCCTGTTTCGGTTTTTAAAAAACCCAATGTCGGCAAGATTTATCCAATAGAAACACCAATAGAAAGCGACGAGTTTAATGAGCAGAAATTGGGTTTACAGTGGCAGTGGCAAGCAAATCCTCAAGCTACTTGGTTATTTACTGATGCTGTAAACGGTAAGCTGAAGCTTTATACTGCTAAAACGCCAGATGATGCAAAAAACCTCTGGGATGTTCCTAATTTATTGATGCAGAAATTCCCAGCGGAAGAATTTATGGTCACTACTAAAGTTAATTTTAAACCAAATCCTAAGTTGGAAAACGAGAAAACAGGATTAGTGATTATGGGAAGAAGTTATGCTAATATCAGCATCAAAAGCAAAAAGGATGGGCTTTATTTAGTTTATGGACTTTGCCAAAATGCAGACAAGGGAAAAGTGGAGAATGAAAAGGAAGTTGTAAAGTTAAAATCAGCAAATGCCTATTTAAGAGTTAGGGTTTCGTTGGGCGCAAAATGCCAGTTCAGTTATAGTGAAGATGGAGTATCGTTTACAAATGTAGGCGATGAATTTCAGGCAACTGCCGGACAATGGATTGGTGCAAAAATAGGTTTGTTTGCCATTAGAGATACGCAGATTAATGATTCTGGCGTTGCTGAATATGATTGGTTTAGAGTTGAAAAGTAAACGGTTGGTTTGTAAGTCATCGACTTAGACTTAGGACGTGGAACGGCCATCTCGTCATTGCGAGGCACGAAGCAATCTTACTACTCTAGGTTTCTAGCAAACGCACGAAAATTGCTTCATTTCTGGCGATGACTGCCATTCTTGGATGACAGTGAACCAGATTTTAGCATTTACATTAAGAATAGTTTCTGTGGGTGCACAGACATGGACTTTAACAAAAAATTATTATGAAAAAATACAAATTTCTTATCTCAACAATCGTTCTTGGGATTTTATTGATGTCGTTTATTGTAAAACCAAAGCCTATTAAAGTTTATCTAATTGGCGATTCTACGGTTGCCGATTATACTTTGGAAAACGATTATATGCAAAAAAAATACCCAATTACAGGTTGGGGCCAAGTTTTTCAGCAGTTTTTAAATCGCGACAGCCTTAAAGAGTTAAACCATTTAATTAAAAGCGACAGCGCACTAGTTATTGATAAAGCCAAAGGTGGCAGAAGTACAAGAACATTTTTTGAAGAAGGAAGATGGAAAGAGGTTTTAACCACTTTAGAAAAAGGTGATTTAGTGCTGATTCAATTTGGCCACAACGATGCCGCAAAAGATAAACCCGAGCGCTATGTTGATATTCCTGGCTATAAGGATTTTTTAAGGATGTATGTTAAAGAGACGAGAGCAAAAGGAGCAACGCCGATTTTAATCACTCCGGTAACCAGAAACTATCCTTGGAAAGATAATAAATTGGGAAGTGCACATGGAGAATATCCACAGGCGGTTAAAGATGTGGCAAAAGAATTAAAAGTGGCACTAATAGATTTGACAACGCTTTCTGCGGAATCTTTCACCCAAAAAGGTAAGGATTTCGTGAGCGAAAAATATTTTATGCATCTAGATTCTGGCAAATATGAAGCTTATCCAAAAGGGCAGAATGATAATACCCATTTTCAACCTGCTGGTGCTACAGAAGTTGCCCGATTAGTTTATGTTGAGCTTAAAAAAATCAATCATTCACATTAAAATAAAACCTTAAAGGCATTAGACCTATTCTTAATGCCTTTAAGGTAAAAATACTATCCAACCATAACTTTCGCGGTAATTGCAAGTCTATTCCAAGCGTTAATGGTTACAATGGCCATAATAATTTGTGATAGTTCCTGCTCATTAAAAAAGCTTGCTGCTTTGTTGTAAGTATCGTCAGAAACATGGTTTGTAATTAGGGTCACTTCTTCTGTTAAGGCTAAAACGGCTTTCTCTTCCTCCGTAAATAGTGTAGTTTCTCTCCAGGCATTTAAAAGGTATAGGCGTTGTTCTGTCTCTCCCATTTTACGTGCATCAGTTGAATGCATATTTAAGCAAAAAGCACATCCATTAATCTGCGATGCTCGCATTTTAATGAGCTCTAAAAGGATTGGATTTACTTTGCTAGTTGAAAGGTATTTTTCTAAACCATACATAGCCTGATACGCTGCTGGCTCTACTTTTTGAATGTTAATTCTACTTTCCATTTTATCGTTTTTTGATTACAATGTAAAGGTCGGGATACGATGGATCAAAAAACTTAATGTAGATTAAGAAATGGAAAGTTGTTTATTCTTTACGTCATCATTGCGAAATCATTCTCCGATTTTTCATCGGCAATGATTGTGGCAATCTCCTAAATATAGAGCTGAAATAGTCGTGAAGTGAGATTGCCACAGCCAATGAACATTGGCTTCGCAATGACGGCCGAACTTAGCGTTTCTTTGCGCTTTTACTTCTTTGTGTCCTTTGCGGTTAAGCCTATTTCTTCGCCCTAATCTTGCTTAAAAACTCTGGTGTAAAACCTAGATAAGACGCCAACATATATTGCGGAACGCGTTGCACAAATCTGGAAATAAACCATTAAAATGGCGATACCTTTCTTCTGCAGTGAAGCTGTATAAAAACATAATTCTCCGTTGGGAAGCCTGATGGTTTTTTTGCAAAATCAACCTGAAGTATCTTTCCATTTTTGGGAGCTTATCAAACATTTCATCATAATGATGCTGTTCTATGGCAATAACCTCTGTGTTTTCTGCAGCTTGGATATAGAATTCAGATGGCTTTTGAAATAAGAAGCTAGTAAGATCGGTAATCCACCAATTTTCGATGGCAAACTGGGTAGTCTGTTCAACACCTTTAATATCTATAAAGTAAAGTCTTAAACAGCCCCTAACAACAAAATAATTAGCTCGGCATATTTCACCTTGCTCCAGTAAAAATGCTTTCTTTTTAAACGAAAAAGACTTGAGTAATGAGGCAAGAATTTCTTGTTCATCCGTACTCAAGTCTACAAATCTATTAATATGGCTGTAAAGTGCGCTACACATATTCTATTTATAAATCCACCTGATTAGGCGTAAATATAATCGAATAGCTTAACTAAAGTGAAAAAGCCTTGAGTTGAGGATTGGCATATTCACCCCAATCTTTCATTGCGCCGAGCAAAATCACATTTAAGGCTTTATTATCAACTGGTTTTCCTTTGGTTGGTGGCGTTAAATCTTTTTCTGGAACAGCAATCTCTGTTACTTTAGTTGCAAACCAAGTAATGTTTTCATGTGGCATGGCCAGGCCTAAAATCATTCCGGGTAAGCCTGTAAAAGATTCTGGTCCGCCAGAAACTGCAATTTCATTGGTGTAATAGGCCACTACGTAAATAGAATCCATAATAAGTGCGTTCGCTCTTCTGCATTCATAACCCGCAATTTCTCTCGTTTCATCGGTAATTTTCCAGTTAATTTTTCTAATACTGTCCTTTACCAAATAGGTTGCTTCGTAAATACTTTTTTGCGTGGTACTGCTTTGCGTATCAAAATTGGTGGCAATTGTATTTTTTAAATCTGCCAGTGGATCTCTACTAATCCAGTTATTGTTTACAGGATCCGTAGTTTCATTCCACTTGTACATGCTTCTATCCTTATTAAAACTTAAAGTGCTTTTCTCTGCTCTGAATTGAGGATTATTCTTTTTATACTGATCAAATGCCTGTGTGTACCAAGTTTCATTATCCTTATTTATTTTCTTTTTAATAATGGTGTACATGTTCGATCGCTTCTCAAATTCGATTATTCCGTTTTGTACAAAGTGAACATTTTGTGCGTACAGATTGGTGCTGATGAAAGTAACAGCAAATAGGATGATATATTTTAAAGTCGTTTTCATAATTCTAATTTTGTTTTTTAACGCCACCACCCATTTTGCTGAAATCCCAAGATACGTTGAACATAAAATATCTTTGAATTGTAGTATAACTGCTCTGAGTAATGTTACCATTACTTGCCGAGCGACTAAAGCCAACATTTTGGTTAAGCAAATCGTTCCCAGAGATAGAAAGTTTTAAGTTATCCTTAAATAGTTTCTTCACTACTGATGCATTCCAAATAAAACGCTCAAAGGTTTCGTTAAAGGTTTGGGTTTTTCCGTTAAACGTGTATTCGCCATCACTGTTAATTTCGATTTTTCCTGGCAACTGGATGTTAAAGTTGGCATAACCTCTCCATCCCCAACCATCGCTATTTCCCGATTCTCTAATCGTTGTTCTTGCAATGTTATATGTTGGGCCAAAATTTCCATAGAAACTATATTTCTTCTCTTTATATTTCTGAATATTGATTCCTCCACCGTAGGTATAGTTTTTGGTTTTGTTCAACACATCGTTTATAAAGTTGTATGAAGTATTACCATTAGCATTGAAATTTAAACCCGTACTCACGCCTAAAATTTTTCTGCTTAAACTTCCGTAGAAATAATAATTAGCGGGCATTTTATCCGATAAGTTAACCGATTTATAAATGCTTTGCCCTCCGGTACTTGTGGTTACATCACTAATGATCGGATTTGCGGTGAAATTATACGATCCACTAACCCAGATAGATTGATCACTCAGAACCTTGTAGGAATTATAACTTGCACTTAAGTTGCTTCGGAAAGAAGGTTTCAAATCTGGATTTCCAACAGTTAAATTCAGCTGATCCAAGTTGCTTCTAACTGGCTGAATCTGATCTATAGAAGGTTGGTTTGTATTTCCGTTATAATTAAATCTAAACGATTTTTGCTGAGAGAATCGGTATTGATAAGATGCCTGTGGCATGTAGTTTACAAAATTTCTGTTGTACGATTTGTTGTTGTAAACATTGTATTGCTTAAAATTAACGCCACTAAATTTAGAACCAAAATTGATAATTGTTTTTCCCTTTTTATAATTGAAAATTGCGCCACCTTGGTTAACAACCTGATCCAATTGGTAATCATTACTGTATATCGGATCGAGAATATCGTAATTACCACTTCCAGATTGGTTGAAAGATTTACGATCTGATTGGCCATTAATTAAACTTAAACCATAATTCACAATTACAGTAAGTGATTTGCTCAAGGGCTCTGTATAAGCTAAATTAGACTTGAATATACTATTCTTAATGTCGTTGGTTTTATACTGATTTACGGTTTGCGTACTATCTAAAACTGCTTGCTCGTTATAAAACTTATTCACTGAATTTAAATAACCATCACTATTACTATCGTTTATAGATTGATTTAAGTTTAAGGATAATGTTCTGCC
>NZ_JACRYL010000013.1:0-19134 GCF_014306625.1 Pedobacter fastidiosus | reverse complement strand
TTTTTTCTTTAAGCGCTTGGTAAATAAAGCGTTTACATTAAAAATCTGATCATCAACTTTGTTGTTTAATGTTCTAGCCGAATTATTCTGTAAACTGTTATCGCCACGGGTTGCAATTGTGCTATAATCATTAAAAGTATTGCTGTTTTTTACGGTTCCATCAACGCTAACTTTTAAAGTTAAGGTGGTATCTAATTTAATTTCGTATGTCGCATCTAGTTTCTGCCTAAACATATCGTTATCGTAAAACTGACTAGAATTTGTATTGATTACACGATCTGCCAAACTGTTTTGATTAATGGTATTTCTATCGCCAGACACTCGAATTGAACCGATTTTGTAATTTGTGTTTAGAGATTCTTTGTCGCTGTTCCATTTATTATCGAAGTGTAAACCCCCGGTTCTGGCCACGGGAATTCCCTGTCCGTTGTATTGTCCATCGTAAGAATCGAAATCATCGTTGCCATTACTAAAGAAGTAAATGCTTCCATCATCCCCCATTTCTGGGCCACCGCCGGCACTGTATTTATCACGATCATCCCAACCTAAACCTACAGTTCCGTTGTTTCCCAAAATGCCATAGGCAGAAAATTTCTTTTTGCCCCAGAATTTATTAAACATCCCCTGGCCTGCATAATATTTATCTGTACCCACACTTCCCTGAACTTTACCAAAGTATCCGTTCTTTTTATCTTCCTTAAGTTTAATGTTTAGCGTTTTACTTTTTTCGCCGTCATCTATCCCCGTAAAAGTAGCCTGATCACTTTTCTTATCATATAGCTGAACCTTATCTACCATATCTGCACGAAGATTTTTGGTTACCAAAGTTGGGTCATCACCAAAAAACTCCTCACCATCTACCAAAACCTTTGTTACGGTTTGCCCTTGAGCAGTAATTTTTCCATCCTTATCAATCTGGATTCCAGGAAACTGCTTAATCAAATCTTCCACTTTAGAATTGGGTTCTATATTATACGCTAGCGGATCAAATTCTGTAGTATCTCCCTTAATTTTAATGGCAGCCCTGTTTCCTTTGATAATTACATCGGCAAGCAACTTGGCTTTTCCTGTTAAGTTTATTTTTCCGTAATCTTTTATTTGAGTAGTAGAATCTAAGGTAAAATGATCAACGAAATCGGCATATTTTGGATAGGAAACCAATAAAATGAATTTGCCGTTTTTGATGTTGGTGAGCTCAAATGTTCCGTTTTCTGCCGCCCTTGCAAATTTAACAAGGGTAGAATCTTTAGCGTTTAAAACCGAAATTGAAGTGCCCGACAAAATAGATGTCGAGGCAGTATCAATCACTCGGCCTTTAATGGTGTGCTGGGATTGCGCTTTAACGTAAGTAGAAATTAAAAGTAGAAAGCACACCGAGAGTAAGAGTCTTTTCATAAAATGATTATGTTTATAACCCGAATATAAAACTAATTTTTTAGTTAAACCAAATGCTTTAACTTTTTTTAACAAATGGAGGCAATAAATTCTTGCTACTCGGCAGAATTTGGTCTATCGACGAAATTTTTTAATCGTTTTTTGTATAGATAAAATTGGCGTTCGTCTATAATTACATGGCCGTGGTATAATACACCTAAATCTGCTGAAACGTTTTCGCTGTGATGTCGTCTTAATTACGAAACCACCTAATAATTAGGGATTTAAAAAAAAGATTTATAAACATAAAATATTCAGATCATGAAAAATTCTATCAAAAATTTATTCGCAGCTGCCTTAACAATAGTTGCTTTGAGCAGTACAAACTTAGTAGCAAATGCTACAGAAATTAATGCAAACTATACCGCATTAACAAAAGTAAAAAACATAAACAAAATAGTTGTGAGCGGAAACGTGAACGTAATTTTGGTTCAGGATGCAAAAGAGAGCGTTGAGGTTTACGATAAATATTACGCAAAAAATGCTTTGGTGCAGCAACAAGGAGGCGAGCTTCGCATCAGTTCATTTAACAAAGAAACCTTAACCGTTATTGCCCACGTAAATAATCTTTCGTCTATCGAAGCCTCAAACACATCAACAGTAACTACTGCCGGAAAGTTCAACTTATTAAATTTAAGTGTGGTGTTAAAAGATCAAGCATCGGCAAGCATTAATGCAAACACGGTGAGCTTATTTACAAAAGTAAACGATGGTGCAAACTTAAAATTAGCTGGAACTACTGAAGATCATACCGCAGTGATGGGTACTTTGGCAAAATTAAAAATGGACGACTTTACCGCTCAGAACACCAACATCAGCACTTTGCCAAAACAAGTTTTGGCAAGCAACTCCACCTCACGTTACGATGATTTGCAAGCAGACTTATTAGAAAAACTTTTCTAGTAATCCATCATATCGCCAAGCGTTACCTGATTTAGATCGGGTAACGCTTTTTTGGTTTTAGGAAGAATTTTTCTTTTTCGAAGGTTTAGAAAACCTTCTTTGTCCACATATTCGACATGCCCTTCGAAACATATCGAACAGCAGTGTAATGATGTTTTGAATGAACACCCCGCCTTTCAGGCACCCCTCTGGAAGAGGGAAATTTTCCTCATAGTTTTTTAGGCACCTTGCAATTCCCCTCTTCCAGAGGGGTGGTCGCAGACCGGGGTGTTATTTATTAACTTCTATCCCAAGTCCCAAACAGCCCCTCCAATCACGCAAAAAAACTATGGATTCGTAGACCACAAACCGGCATCTTTTACAAAAACCCTTCTGTTTAATTTCAATTGAGAAACAATAAGCTCAGCCAAATCTTCAGGTTGCATTACTTTATCTGGATTTCCATCCGTAAGTTTTAAGTTAATAGCCATGTCAGTTGCTGTGGTGCTTGGCGTTAAAGCAGTAACCCGAATATTGTGCTTGCGTAATTCTTGCATCAACGAAGTCGATAATGCGATTAAACCTGCTTTTGATGCGGAGTAGGCACTTGTAACTGCAGCCGGACTTAATGCCGAAGAACTTGAAATATTGATGATGTCGCCAGTTTGTTTCTCGATCATTTGAGGTACAACTGCACGGGTAACATAATAAGGACCCAGTAAATTAATTTTAATAATTTCTTCCCATTCAGCAGGTTCTAGTTCTAAAAACTTGGCAAACTTGCCGATGCCGGCATTATTAATCAGGATATCGATAAAACCAAGTTCATTCTGAATACTTTCTACTGCCTTGTTTACAGAATTGATATCGCTAACATCGGCAGTTATTGTAGAAACTTTAACGTTGTATTGTTTCAATTCTTCGGCAACATGGTCTAAATCACTTTGTGTTCTGGCCACAAGACCAACATTAACACCTTCTTGTGCTAAAGCAATGGCAATCGCTTTTCCTATTCCTTTACCAGCACCCGTAATTAATGCGTTTTTCCCAGAAATGTTTTCCATTTTATTGCTCTTAATTGTAAAGTATATTCTGTGCCTATTTCAACAAATCCAAAATAGCCAAAGCACTCAATTTCTTCTGTTCTCCACTTTGCATATCTTTCAAAGTAAGCGCTCCACTTTCCATTTCATCGCCACCAATTAAAATTACGTAAGGGATTTTTTTGGCATCGGCATAAGCCATTTGCTTTTTCAGCTTTGCTGATGATGGATATAATTCTGCAGAAATACCTGCGGTTCTAAATTGCTGTAAAATTGGCAAGGCATATTTTTCGGCTTCTGAATCGAAATTGCTGATCAACACTTTCGTTCCAACTTCGGCAGATGCTGGAAAGAGGTTTAATTCTTCCAAAACATCATAAATACGATCTGCGCCAAAGGAAACCCCAACTCCAGTTAAATCTTTTAAACCGAACATTCCTGTTAAATCATCATATCTACCGCCACCACCAATACTACCCATGGCAACCTCATTGGTTTTAACCTCGAAAATACAACCGGTATAATAGTTTAATCCGCGAGCTAAAGTAATATCCAGTTCTAATTTTGCCGTGAGTGGTAAACTGTATGCGATTAGGCTTTCAACGTATTCAAAAACCTGCTCTATTTCGGCAACGCCTTTTAATCCAGTTTCCGATAAAGCTAAAACTTCTTTTAAGCTGGATAATTTTTCTTCGTTAGTACCTTCCAACAATATTACCGGGCGAAGTTTTTCCAAATCTGCTTCTGTGAAACCACGTTCTAGTAACTCCTTACTTACGCCATCTAAACCTATTTTATCAAGCTTATCGATGGCAACCGTCATGTCGATAATTAAATCTGGCTTACCAATAATTTCGGCAATGCCGGATAAGATTTTTCTATTGTTAATTTTTACGCTGAAATCTTTTAAGCCCAATTTGCTTAAAGCTTCATTATAAATTAGGATAAATTCGGCTTCATTTAATAAACTTTTCGAACCTACAACATCAACATCACATTGGTAAAATTCACGGTATCTTCCTTTTTGAGGACGATCGGCACGCCAAACTGGTTGAACCTGAAAACGTTTAAAAGGCAAGGTAATTTCGTGTTGGTGCATCACCACGTAACGGGCGAAAGGAACGGTTAAATCGTAACGTAATGCTTTTTCAGAAATTTTAGGCGTTAATTCATTTAGAAGTTGTTTGTATTTATCCTTGGCCTTTTCTGCATCAGAAAGTGATTTAAAGATATTTAGATCTTCAGTTCCTGAAGGAATAACGGTACTTACTTTGTCTATATCAGAATCAATTGTACCTAGTTTTACATTATTCTCAAGGAATGCAGAATTTATCTTATTAATCAAATCGCTTGATTTTTGATCAATATATTCCCCGCTATTCAGAATTTTAAAAATCAGTTTATCACCTTCATCGCCATATTTACCGGTTAATGTAGAAAGGTTTTCAAAACTTGGGGTTTGAATTTCTGCGTAACCATATTTTTTGAAAACCGTTTTAATGGTATCATAAATAAAATTACGTTTTACCATTTCCACAGGCGAAAAATCGCGGGTACCTTTTGCTAACGAGGGTTTAATAACTGACATAAGCGCAAAAGTACAAAAATTGCAGAAAGCTATCTATTTACAATTCGTTTAATCTTTTAAGCCAAGTCTAAATTTACGGGCCGTGTCTTTTGCAATATCGTAACCCGCATCTGCGTGGCGAATTACCCCCAACGCCGGATCGTTATGTAAAACTCTTTTAATTCTGGCTTCAGCTTCTGGAGTTCCGTCGGCAACAATCACCATTCCGGCATGGATGGAATAACCAATTCCTACGCCACCGCCATGATGTAAAGAAACCCAACTTGCGCCACCAGCGGTATTCATCAATGCATTTAAAACTGGCCAATCGGCCACTGCGTCAGATCCATCAAGCATCGCCTCAGTTTCTCTATTTGGCGAAGCAACAGATCCGGTATCTAAATGATCTCTGCCGATTACAATTGGTGTTTTAACCTTACCCTCAGCAACTAATTTGTTAAAAGCCACGCCGGCCTTCTCCCTTTCTCCTTGTCCTAACCAACAAATCCTGGCTGGCAAACCTTGAAAAGCAATTCTTTCCTGTGCCATCTTTATCCAGCGGTGCAGACTTTCATTTTCTGGAAAAAGCTCTAAAATCAACTTATCGGTTTCGTAAATATCTTGAGGATCGCCACTTAAAGCCGCCCACCTAAACGGCCCTTTGCCCTCGCAAAACAGCGGACGAATATAAGCGGGAACAAACCCCGGGAAATCGAAAGCATTTTCTACCCCAACCTCCAAAGCTCTTCCACGCAAATTATTCCCATAATCAAAAGTAATTGCACCACGTTTTTGCAACTCCAACATTTGCCTAACGTGTTTTGCCATCGTGGCGTAAGATTGCCTTACGTAATCATCGGGATTGTTTTTTCTTAAATCAGAAGCCTCGCTAACCGTTAATCCCTCTGGGAAATAACCAATCAAAGGATCATGTGCAGAAGTTTGATCCGTTAAAGTATCTGGAATAATATTTCGGTCTATTAATCTTTGCAGCATTTCTACAGCATTACAAACCACGCCGATTGAAATGGCTTTTTCTTCTTTTTTATATTTTAAAGCTAAATCAATTGCTTCATCTATATCGAAAATAATTTCGTCAATATATCTGGTTTCCAAGCGTTTTCTAATTCGCCATTCTTCTACTTCAGCAGCTAAACAAACACCTTCATTCATGGTAATGGCTAAGGGTTGTGCACCTCCCATTCCGCCTAAACCAGCTGTAACATTTAGTTTCCCTTTTAAACTTCCATTAAAATGCTTTTTGGCCAAAGCAGAATAAGTTTCATAAGTACCCTGAACAATTCCCTGCGAGCCAATGTAAATCCATGAGCCTGCTGTCATTTGTCCGTACATCATCAAACCTTTATCTTCCAGTTCATCAAAATGTTTTTGAGTTGCCCATTTTGGCACCAATTGAGAATTCGAAATTAAAACTCTAGGCGCATCAGAATGGGTTGGTAAAACCGCGACAGGCTTTCCAGATTGAATTAACAGCGTTTCATCATTCTCTAATTCCCGAAGTGCTTTAATAATAAGCGTTAACGACTCCTTATTTCTGGCTGCCTTTCCTCTACCACCGTAAACAATTAAATCTTCAGGTCTTTCTGCCACATCAGGATCTAAATTATTCATCAGCATCCGCAATGCAGCTTCTTGAATCCAGCCTTTGCAAGTTAATTCTGTTCCTGTTGGAGTTTGTTTTTGGCTTAAGTTTAAACCGTCGGTTAGTTCTGTAGTCATAGGTACTATAAAAGCAATGTTACCTTTCAAATATATATAATTGAATAGTATTTGTTACTTTTGGGCGTTGAAAAAGCATAGACAAAACATAAACCGCTTATTATCTGCAGTAATGCTGATGGTTTTTGCCATTGCGCTAACGCCGTGGAGTTTATTGCACCATCACCCAACCATTCCTTCTGTACCTAAAGAAGTAAATTGTAAACACGTTAGTCACGTTCAGGCGCACGCCGATAATTGCTTAATCTGTAACGCAGGCTTTGAAAAAAACTACGTTCAGGCACACAATATTTACAAGGTTTTTCTTTCTGTAAAAATATTCGGTCAAACAGAAACGGTGTTAAAAAGCGCCTATACCGAATTAAGGCGTACTTGTTTACGCGGTCCTCCATTGGTTTAATTCTTTAGCCAACAAACACTTTTTAAGTGTTGCAATTAACCAATTTATTTTATTTATGAGATTCTAAAAAGATGTTGCCATTTGTCGCGACTTCTCTTTTTGGCTATCCATATCATTTTACGTTATCACATTATTATGAAAAAATTACAGCTTATCGGCTTCGTAATTCTATATACTTTATTAAGCAGTACTGCTTTCGCAACTGTTTTAAAAGATATTAAGGGCAAGGTTATCGATGCCAGCAATAAACAAACTTTACCAGGCGCTACTATTTTTATTCCCGATTTAAAAGTTACCGCAGTAACCAATAACGATGGCGAATTTACTTTAAACAATCTTCCATCAAAAGGAACATACTTAATCGAAGTTCATTATGTGGGTTATAAAACAGCTACACAGATGGTCAATCTTGCATCGGCCAATGGGTTGGAATTCGCACTTCAGCCGACAGCAATCGAAACCAAAGAAATTGTAATTACAGGCAGTTTAATTAGCAGTACAAGCAAAAGAAATAGTGCTTCATCTGCTGTAGTTGGTAAGGATCAGCTTTTACAGCCTTCTACAAATCTAATTGATGCATTGACAAGAATCCCCGGCGTATCGCAAATTACCACTGGGCCATCCATCTCAAAACCTGTTATTAGAGGCTTGGGTTACAACAGAATTGTAACTTTGGATGATGGAATTAAACAACAGGGACAACAATGGGGCGATGAGCACGGAATCGAAATCGATCAGTTTAAATCGGATCGGGTTGAGATTTTGCGTGGTGCAGCTTCTTTAATGTATGGATCTGATGCACTTGGTGGCGTAATTAATTTATTGGAGCCCAGCACTGCTCCAGAAGGACAGGTTAAAGGCGAGTTTATTACCAATTACTCAACAAACAACGGACTTACCGCCAACTCGTTAATGCTAAATGGAAACGAAAATGGATTTGTTTGGAGAGCAAGGGGAACTTATAAAAACGCGTATTCTTTTAAAACGCCAGATGGATATTTTCCAAACTCTGGTTTTAACGAAACCGATTTAAGTGGAATGGTGGGTTTAAATAAAAGCTGGGGTTACACCCATTTAAACGTTTCAAATTTCCGCAACAACATCGGTTTTTACGAACCGACTTTAGATGCTAACGGAAATTTTGTTAAAGAAGATGGCGATGCTTTTACCAACGATGACAACAAAAATCGTGATTTGGGCTATCCTCGTCAAGACATTAGGCATTTTAAAATTGCTTTAAACAATAATTTTATTTTAGGTGATGGAAATTTAAAAGCCGATTTTGGTTATCAGCAAAACCAGCGTCGCGAGTTGGATGGACCAGATCCAGCTTTGTTTTTCGATCTTAAAACGTATAATGCAGATTTAAAATATTACATCCACGAAACCAATGGATGGCAACCTGTTTTTGGAGTAAGTTTAGATGATGCGCATAGCCAAAACAAGGGAACAGAATTTTTAATTCCTGCTTATGACACCTTTGGATTCGGCGTTTTCGCATTTGCAAAAAAGAACTGGGATAAAAATACTTTCAGTTTAGGTGCCCGTTACGATTTCCGTAAAAACGAAGGAAAGCAATTAATTGATGATGGAGCAGAGCTTTTTGCACCTTTTCAAAATAAGTTTTCTAACGTAAGTGGAGCCTTAGGGTTTACCCATCAGTTTAACGACGAATGGAATTTTAAAGCCAATGCAGGTTCTGCTTTCCGGGCCCCAAATCCTGCCGAATTAGGTTCAAATGGCGTGCACGAAGGAACATTTAGATATGAAATTGGTAACTCAAGTTTAAGTCCAGAACGCAGTTATCAAATTGATGCAACCTTAGAATATGAAGGAAAAATTGTGAGCGCAAGTGCTGGCGTGTATAATAACTACATCCAGAATTACATTTACGCATCAAACAATGGCGAGTTAAAAGATGTAGATGGAACTGATTATGCGGTTTATCGTTATGGTCAGGTCAATGCAAATTTATACGGTGCTGAGGCCAGTTTAACCATTCACCCCGTTCCATTTATCCACTTCGAAAATACGTTCGGCTATGTACATGCGCAAAACAATACTTTGAACAAACCGCTTTCATTTATCCCAGCCGGAACTTTAAGAAACGAGTTGCGTTTTGAGCCTAAGCTAAAAGGAACAAATGATGCTTACTTATCTGTGGGCATAAATTCGGCCTTTAAACAAACCCGGGTTGATGATGTTTTCGAAACGCCAACAAGCGGTTATACATTGTTAAATGCTGGAATTGGCGCTACTTTTAATTTGGGCAAGCAACCCGTTAAGTTATCAGTTTCTGCAAATAATTTGTTAGATCAGAAATATTACGATGCTTTGAGCAGGTTTAAACCAGGTCGTTTTGATCAGGAGAATCCTAATTTGGGCGTTTACAATACCGGTAGAAATATCACTTTTGGATTATATGTACCCTTTACTTTGGTAAAATAATTCAACAAAATTTCTTTTCAAGATGCCTTCTTGGAAAATAGTTGCGGGGTTAATCGAAAGATCAGCCCCGCTTTTTTATATCTGTATAATATATTGGCCGGTGAGCTACAAAAAACATTTAAGCAATTTATTTGGAAAACTACGTTGAGTAATTCTTGGCATTTTTAGTCCTGCTTTACCTACAAGCCCAATAAAAAATTGGGGCTTTCCGTTCAATCAGGTTTAATTACAAAGTACTATGCCTTTGGCGGGTTCCATTCCCTCCAAGCGTACAACTCAAACATAATCAAGTGGGTAGGTGTTAAAAAATAGATTAATCTATTCTAAACTAATATTACCTACTATGAAAAATCATTTCAAAACAACTTTATTAGGCGCAATTATTTTACTTGGTTTAATATCGTGCTCTAAAAAAGGCGACAATGGAGATATGGATAATCCCACATTTACAGGTCCAAATCTAGCAGCTACCAACCTCAGTGTAAGGGTTATTTATCTTGTTCCAGCAGATAGAACACTAAACAAAGCATATACCGATGCGGCGGGGAATTGCATCAATCAACTTAGCAGTTGGTATAAAACAACGCTGGGCAGTAACAAAACATTTCACTTAAATAATAATATGTTGGTAGAAACCATGCAAAGTTCACATCCTGCAGCATGGTTTAATGCTCAAAACAATAATACTGGCGATGCTCAATTTTATTTCTATGGCAATGCAAAAAGCGATATTCAAACTTTATTAGGTGCAGGTTTCGACGATTCTAAATATGTTTATCTGGTTTATGTAGATGCTGCAGGAACTACTGGAGCAGGTGCTGCAGGTTTTACCGCTATGCCAGAAAATGACTTAAAAGGATTAACGGGTCAAATGACTGAGCCTGTTTCGAGGTGGATTGGCGGTGCCGGACATGAACTCGGGCATGCCTTCGGAATGCCACACCCAACTAACGAAAACCCCAATGCCCTAATGTGGACAGGCTACACCATTTATCCGGCTTGTATTCTGCAAGATGCCGATAAAGTAATCCTGAACGCAAGTAAGTTTTTTTACTAAATAAATTCCATGGTTGGTTGCTCACCAACCATGGATTTAAACAAAGCTTTATTTCTTAAAAACTTCTCTTTTTGCTCTAACGTATTGGTTCGGCCACTCCGTTTCATCGCCCAAAATTTGAGCCGCATGAGTTGGGAAATAAGCATCGCGAAGAGATTCTCTAGCAATAAAAATTAAATCAGCTTTTCCCTGTTCCAAAATTTCTTCCGCTTGATGCGCCTCTACAATAACGCCAACAGCGCCAGTGTAAATTCCAATTTCATTTCTAATCTTATCTGCAAAAGGAACTTGATAATTTGGGCCAGCAGGAATTTTTGCATCAGGCACATTTCCGCCAGAAGAGGCATCAATTAAATCGACACCCTTATCTTTTAAAACCGCAGCCAATTGCACCGAATCATTTTCATCCCAACCACCTTCTGTCCAGTCGGTAGCAGAAATACGAACAAAAATTGGCAGTTCTTCAGGCCAAACAGATTGTACCGCTTCAACCACATCAATCGTAAAACGAATGCGGTTTTCGAAACTTCCACCGTAAATATCGGTACGTTTATTACTAAGCGGACTAAAAAACTGATGCAACAAATAGCCATGAGCGGCATGGATTTCCACCACTTTATAACCTGCATCCTTAGCCCGTTGCGCTGCTGCTCTAAAGGCAAAAACTAAATCCTGAATTTCTTTAATGCTCAGTTCATGCGGAATTACCTGTCCGTTTTTAAAGGGAAGTGGAGATGGGCTTACTGGCAACCAACTATTTTCTCCATCAGCAATTTGCTCACCGCCTTCCCAGGGCACATCACAACTTGCTTTTCTGCCAGCATGCGCCAATTGGATTCCTGCAATGGCTCCATTTTCGTGGATAAAAGAAACAATTTGTTTTAGCTTTTCTACATGCTCATCTTTCCAAATGCCTAAATCGGCATAGGTAATTCTGCCATCTTCGGTTACAGCAGAAGCTTCTTGAATAATTAGTCCTGCGCCACCAACAGCACGGCTTCCTAAATGAACAAGATGCCAATCGTTTGCAAAACCATCAACAGCAGAATACTGGCACATTGGAGAGATTACGATTCTATTTTTTAACGTTACATCCTTTAGTTTTAAAGGAGAAAATAATTTCGACATAGTATTTTTGTTTAACCCAAAGGGTAATGTGTTTTTATTTAAAAACCAGCGCTCTTTAATTCTGTGTTGATAAATTGAATTTCTTCAGCAGTTAATTTTACATTTATAGCTTCCGCATTTTGTACAGATTGTTTTTTATTTCTGGCGCCAACCAAGGCAATTGTAATTCCAGGGCGCTCAACTGTCCAATGTAAAACCAGTTGAGAAAGCGTTGCATTCTTTTCATCCGCCAAAGGCTTTATCTTTACTAAAAAGGCATTGGTTTTTGCAATGCTTTCTGGTTTAAAGAAAGGATTTCCCTGACGATGATCGCCTTCTTCGAATTTATAATCTGCGGTCATTTTTCCGGTAAGGAGTCCACGTTCCATCGGACTGTAAGCCAAAACTGCTTTGTTTTTTTCAATACAATAAGGAATAGTTTCATTTTCTACACCACGATTAACCATACTAAAAGGAATCTGATTGGAAATGATTTCTAAAGTTTCATCAGCTTCTTTTAATTGCGCAACATTATAATTGCATACCCCTGCATAACGAACTTTGCCTTGCTCAATTAATTTGGATACGGCTTCAAAAGTTTCGCTAATTGGCGTGGTTAAATCTGGCCAGTGGATTTGATATAAGTCGATATAATCGGTTCCCAATCGTTTTAAAGATTGTTCGCATTCATAAATTATACTCTCTTTCCCAGCATATTTATAAACATCAATGTCTTGGCCTTCATTGTTTTTGGATTTCATGGCTAAATCGCCTTTGGCTAAATCCCAACGCATTCCGAACTTGGTTACAAGTTGAAGTTTATCTCTAGAAATTCCTTTAATAGCATCGCCAACAATCTCTTCACTATCGCCCTGGCCATAAATTGGAGCTGTATCGATTGATGTTACGCCTAAATCATAACCTGCTTTTATCGCATTAATTGCATCGTTTCTATCTGTGCTTCCCCACATCCAACCGCCCGCAGCCCAAGCGCCAAATGTAATTACCGAGAGTTCTAAATCTGAATTTCCAATTTTTCTGTATTCCATAATTATCTTTTAATAAGTTTATCAACCGCATAACTATTGTGCGGTAAAAACACTAGTAATACCGAAACAAATGCCACATGAAAAAGTTGCGAGGGTAATGCTTCCCAGTTTTCGATCATGGTAGAGCCAAAAATTAAAGCCAAACAAATTAAGCCAGCTAAAATTAAACCTTGCCTAGTAAAAAGACCGATTAAAATAAGTAAACCGGCCAGCAATTCTGCAAAGGGCAAAATATAACTGAAAGGTAAAACCAAGGCTTCAGGTAAAAAAGATTTTGAAAACTGACCTAGCATCCACGTACTAAAGCCCGCAAGTTTTGGCAAGCGAACTAAACCATGACCGAAGAAACTTAAACCAATTGCTAATCTGCTTAACAGATATGCCCATTTTGTATCCATAAAATCGAGTTATTATACAAACATACAATCTGCATGTTAATGATGTTTTACCGCAACAGATATTAGACCTATATTTTACAGAGGCGTTATAAAAATCACTCCGAATAAAAATTATTTCACAAATAATTTGGAGGTAATCAAAATAGAACATACTTTAGTGTATTATTTAACTAATACAGTAGATATGATAAAAATTAACAATCTTAATTTTGGTTACAGCAAGCATAAGCCATTATTTAAAAATATGAGCATGCAATTAAGCAATGGCCATATTTACGGTTTGCTTGGTAAAAATGGAGCGGGCAAATCGAGTTTATTAAAAAACTTGGCCGGTTTAGTTTACGCTCAAAGTGGCACTTTGGAAGTTATGGGTTTTAATCCGGCCAAAAGACAGCCCGCTTTATTGGAGCAAATATGTTTCATTCCAGAAGAGTTTTATTTGCCATCGGTAAAAATCGATGCTTATGTAAGGGCTAATGCTCCATTTTATAAAAACTTCGACCATCAGTATTTTGGCAATCTTTTAAAAGAGTTTGATATTCCGGTTAGTCAGAAGTTGATTAACATGAGTTACGGCCAAAAGAAAAAAGTAATTATCGCTTTCGGGCTTGCTACCCAAGCCAAACTCATCATTATGGATGAACCTACAAATGGTTTGGATATCCCTTCAAAAGCTCAGTTTAGAAAAATTATGGCTTCTGCTATGACAGAAGATCGTTGCATTATTATTTCAACCCACCAGGTAAGAGATTTAGATAATTTGATCGATACCGTAATTATGCTTGATGAAAATGATGTGGCTTTAAAGGCATCCGTACAAGAAATTACAGAGAAGTTAACTTTCAAAAAGGTTAAGGAAATTGATGACAGCATCATTTATGCAGAGCCATCTCTTTCTGGTTATAATGCTGTAATGCCAAACTACCATCACGAAGAAAGCAAGCTGGATATGGAACTTCTGTTTAATGCCATCCTTGCCGAAAAAGTTAAGTTTAAACCTCTATTTAATTAATCTCCCGACATGAACAACACATTTAACATGAACAGATTTGGCCTTTTGCTGAGAAGACAGTGGCTAGACTTTGGCAAGATTTATCTAATTAGTTTAGCGGTAGTGTTAGGGATAATTGTTGGTTTTTATGGATACAACATCCCTTCACCACTTAAAAACAATAATTTTGATTACGATGGCAATCTCGATATGCGATTTCGATACCCATTATTGCTTATGCTTGGCTTTATTTTTATCAGTATTGTTGCAAGTAGCTATTTCAATATACTTGGTCAAAAATCGCGTGCAATTTTAGAATTAATGACTCCTGCATCCGTACTTGAAAAGTTTTTAGTGGGAGTTTTTTACACTGGGATTATTAGCCTATTTAGTTATTTGCTAATTTTTTATATAGCAGACCTCGGTTTCTCGAAGTATTTAAATAGTGAACTAGCAATGTTTGGTAATTCATCACCAAAGGGTGGAAGTATTAAAGAGGTTGAGACGATAAGTTTTCAAATTTTTCATGATGAAAATTATAGATCATATTGCAGTTACTTCTTTGCCATTCCTTTTTTAATTACCAGTATTTTTCTATTAGGGTCCATCTATTTTAATAGATTTCATTTCATCAAAACCGCTCTTTCTGTCATGGTTTTTACAGGGATGGCGAGCTACGTAGTTTTTAAAGTGAGCGAACAATTAACCAAAAACATGACTTCTATTAATCATACATTAGAATCAAATGAAAAAGAAAATGTTTTATTAATACTGCTAGCAGTAACAAGCCTGCTAACCTTAATCTTTTGGTTGATCACTTATGTTCGCCTAAAAGAGAAAGAAGTATAATTTAAAAAAGGTATAAAATGGAATTTAGAGATAATAAGGCAATATACCTTCAAATAGTAGAATACGTTTGCGAACATATTTTGCTTGGGAAATGGAAAGCCGACGAAAAAGTGCCTTCGGTTAGGGAGATGGCTGTAGCGCTAGAAGTAAACCCGAATACCGTTATGCGTACATACGAATTGCTACAGAATAAAAACATCATTAACAATAAACGAGGTATAGGTTTTTTCGTGGCTGAAAACGCAATAGAAGGTGTAAAAAGCTACAGAAAAGTTCAGTTTATGGATGATGAATTGCCTGTAGTATTTAGAAATATTTATTTATTGAATATTGGTTTCGACGAATTAAAAACCAAATACGAAACGTTTGTTAAAGAAAATTTTAACGCTTAAAATATGAAAACAAGTAACAAATTATTAATTGCGCTGGCGGCTTTATTAATTATAATCCCGGTAATTGCCATCGCTGTTATAGTAAAAATAAACTTTGTCCCTTCAGGAGACACTAGTTATCTTTCGAGACAGGAATTAAACAATCAAGCTTTCGATGAACCATCAAAAGGTCGCTTAAGTATACCCATTCCTTCTGTATTTAATGCTGTGAATTTTGTTGATGCCAAAAACTCCTTTATCAGCGTACACTTAACAAAATCGACAGTTAGTGGTGTTAAGATTACATCATTTGAGAAAGAGTTTATCACATTAGAAGTTAAAAATGGTGTACTCAACTTATCATTTAACGATAATTTTAACCAGGGGAGGCCGATAGATATTGTAATTTACGCTCCTTCGTTTAAAAAGATAAATGCTAGTAATGCAGGGCTTTTTGAATTAGTTGCCTCAGGTGATTCATTGGAGGTTGATCTACACAAAACCGAATCTTTTTCTTTTGGAGCAGCGATTATCACACGAAACAACAAAGGAGAAACGATTAAGGTTATCAATCAATCTGATATCAAAAACTTAATTGTAAACCTGAATGATTCGAAATTTTCTAGTTTTTCAAACTCTTATCAAAACCTTGAGATCAACACCAAAGGAAATTCAGAGATTGAGTTAAATAGTGGAGAAAACAATAAAGAAATTTATACCATTAAAAATCTTTCTATCAACACTGTAGATACAGCAAGTATTAATATTAAAAATATTAAAATTGAAAAAATTAAAGGGAAAATATCAGATAATACAATAATCAAAATGCCAATTCCTATTTTGAAACAGCTGTTTAAAAATTAAGTTTAAAGCCTGCAGTTTGCATCAAGCAAATTGCAGGCTTTTCTAGATCCTATGGTTTTCCATAAAACCAACCGATTTTTTAATATCAATGGATAATATTCTATCGGCATCATTAAAAGTGACCACTTGCCTATATGCAGAAACTAAATTTTCGATTGCATCTGATGATTGCAGCGGTCTTCTTAAATCTAAAGCTTGTGAAGCTGTGAGTAATTCTATAGCTAAAATATTTTCTAGATTTTTAACCACTCGTAAACATTTGGTTGCCCCATTTGCACCCATACTCACGTGATCCTCCTGTCCATTACTGCTTACAATACTATCTATAGATGATGGTGTACAAAGCTGTTTATTCTCACTTACGATAGATGCCGCAGTGTATTGCGCAATCATTAATCCCGAATTTAACCCCGCGTTTTTTACCAAGAATGGTGGCAAACCTCTCTGACCAGAAATTAACTGAAAAACCCTTCTTTCGGAGATTGATCCTATTTCTGCCAAAGCAATGCACAAAAAATCTAAGCTCAATGCCAACGGTTGTCCGTGAAAATTCCCTGCAGAAATGATTCTGTCTTCATCAGGGAAAACATTTGGATTATCCGTTACTGAATTAATTTCCGTTTCGAAAACCGAACTGATGTAGGCAATACTATCCTTACTTGCGCCATGAACCTGTGGCACGCAACGGAAAGAGTAAGGATCTTGCGTTTGCTTTCCTTCCCGATTTATAATTTCACTGCCCTTTAACCAATTACTAATCACTTTGGCGGTATCAATCTGCCCTTTGTGCGGTCTAATTTGGTGACTTAAATTATCAAATGGATCAATTCTACAATCAAAAGCATCAATAGAAATCGAAGCGACTGCATCAGCCCAAGCAATTAGTTTTCTTGTTTTTATTAGAATGTAAATTCCATAGGCGCTCATAAATTGAGTGCCATTAATTAAGGCCAATCCTTCTTTTGGCTGCAATGAAAGAGCATCCCATTTCAATTCGGTATATAGAGTAGCGGTTTCAGTTTTATTCCCCTTGTAATTTACTTCTCCCTCGCCAATTAAAGGTAAGGCCAAATGTGCCAATGGCGCTAAATCTCCCGATGCGCCTAAAGAGCCTTGAGTGTAAACGATTGGTAAAATATCTTCGTTATAAAAATCGACCAAACGTTGTACAGTTTTTAAAGCAATTGCAGAAAATCCGTAACTCAACGATTGGATTTTTAAAAGCAACATTAACTTTACAATTTCTTTTGGCACTTCATCTCCCGTACCGCAGGCATGAGAAAGCAATAAATTATGCTGAAGTTTGGTTAAATTTTCTTGTTCAACCTTAACATTTTGCAGGTAACCAAAGCCAGTATTTATGCCGTAAATGGGTTCGGTATGTTGCTTTAACTTATCATCAAGATATGTTCTGCATTTTTCAATGCGGTTAACAGCCACATCACTTAATGCAATTGATTGATTATTTTCAACAATTTCTGAAACGATACTTATGGTTAATGGCGATTCGCCAATATAAAAAACGGGCATGATTTTTAATCTATCTGGTTGGTCAAAAGTATAAATTAAGTATTAATTTAGGCCAATTCGCTTTTGATATTCGTTATAATAAATTTTAACCATGAAAAGATTTTTCCTTTTAATTGCTATTTCCATACTTGTTTTCAATTATACCAAAGCACAAAAAATTGATACGCTGTCTATTACCCTCGAGAATGTAAAATATCCTTATCCAGTAAAGTATTTCCCAATCAACACAGAAGGGCAGGATATTAAAATGGCTTATATGGATGTAGCGCCAACAATTGCACCAAATGGAAGAACGGTGATTCTTTTCCACGGAAAAAATTTTGGTGGGTATTATTGGGGAAATGTAATTAAGGCTTTAACCGCCGTGGGGTATCGGGTGGTTGTTCCTGATCAGATTGGATTTGGAAAATCATCTAAACCATTTATTAATTATAGCTTTCATCAAATGGCTTTTTGGAACAAGAAATTATTAGATACTTTGGGCATTCAGAAAGCTTCAGTTTTAGGGCATAGCATGGGCGGAATGCTCGCCACTCGCTTTGCATTAATGTATCCTGATAAAACTGAAAAGCTATTGCTAGAAAACCCTATCGGATTAGAGGATTATAAAACCTTTGTTCCTTACATTACAACCGAACAGCAATACCAAACCGAACTTAAAACTACTACAGAAAGTGTTCGTAAATATTACCAAAGCTCTTATTTCACCTATTGGAAACCTGAATACGAAAGCTTGGTAAGTGTTGCTGGTGGTGTAACTTTTAGCGCCGATTACCCAAGGTGGGCGAAGGTTGCTGCGTTAACTTATACTATGATTTATGAACAACCTGTAGTTTATGAGATTCAAAACCTAAAAGTGGCTACCATTTTATTTATCGGCAAGGAAGATAAAACGATTGTGGGCAAAGGTCTCTTATCTCCAGATCAACAAGCATTGCATGGTCAATACAAGTTTTTGGGTAAGCAAACTGCGGCAAAAATACCAGGTGCAAAAATTGTAGAATTCGAGGCTTGTGGGCATATTCCACATATCGAAATCCCTACAGAATTTTTGGTTGCTTTAACAGGGAGCTTATAGGGTTGTTTTTTAAAAAATCAAACGTTCCTAATGGAACGAATTTCTATATAAAATATTAGGGCTACCCAGCAAACGTCCCCATGGGACGAACGCTATCTCGAAATGATTTAAGAAAAATTTCATCCCTAGACCATGTTTTGTTGGTAGAATAGCACATTTCATTTCCGTTCCCCAGAAATATTTGATTAATATTTAATAATCCTGCATTTGAAACAATCCAATAAACAATGGAAATTTTTGAATGTACGATCGTCCGATAAAAACGTTTGCTGGGTATAATGGGGGGAATATATTTTTTTTCATTCCCTAGGAATATTTGATCGATA
>NZ_JACRYL010000012.1 GCF_014306625.1 Pedobacter fastidiosus | reverse complement strand
TGTTTGTTTTTTGCTGTTCGAGATGTTAGCGTAGCGCATCCCGTACTATATATAGAGCTGGATTTGTAATCGAGCATTTTTTAGGGTTGCATTTCCTTAAGTAAAGTAGTGAAATTTGTTTACTAGATGATTTTTCGCTCCGAAAAGGGGAGATTGCTTTGGCTCGCTCATTTCCGGCCTCGCAATAGCGAATTTGGTTTAGGTGATGGGTTTTATTCCCCCTCTTGAGGGGTGCCTGCAAGGCGGGGTGGTTTTTACTGTTTATTTCTTGCTGTTCGAGATGTTAGCGTAGCGCATCCCGTACTATATATAGAGCTGGATTTGTAATCCATCAAAATTATAAACCAAAACTACTTCCAAAAACCCTTTGCCTTTTCTAAAAGTTCACCACCTTTTTTGGTAATCTCTGTTTTACCTTTATCTATAGTTGAAGTTTGCGTATAACTGCTTACCGAATTAGATAGTTCTTTAAATTTATTAATTCCTCCGAAAATTTCTTTTGTATGTGGAACACCTTGCGCTCTCATTACCTTTTCCCAATCTACTTTCGAAAGAATAGAAAACATGTATTTCGTTGCCACTTTCCCCATAAATGCTTTATCGTAAACGCCTTTCAGAGCCACATCAGATTTTCTATCCTTAACATATCCAATGGTTTGCCCTAAAATTTCACGCTCACTTTCCGAAAATAGGGGGCTAGATTTTAGCTTTGTAAGCGCAGGAATTGCTTTTTCTGGATCTTCTCTTTTCAAGTATAGATAGCTTTGCACCGCCCAAACCAATTCATTTAGCAAGCCAAGTTTATCCATATCCTTTAAAAAATCTTCGAAATCTTCAAGCGATCTTTCCTCATCAATTTTACGCTCCATTCTTAAACGATCCAAACCTCTAAAAAGATGATTCATTCCATGGAATGCTGTATGAGTTTGTTCATCGCTTAAATTCCCCCAGCCAAAAAAGGCTTTAGTGTAAGGTAAGGGAATGTGCTCATTTTTATTAAGCCATTTAATATTTCTCGAAATCCCATCTTCCGATAGATAATAAAGATTGTTGCTGAAAAATAAAAATCCACGAACAAATTCCAACAGCGTTTTAACCTCACAATCGTCAAGTAATTCGGGTTGGGTTTTTGAACATTCGTACAGCGCAAAAGGCTGACCTAAATCTCTTGTAGTTAAAACAGCCATGCTTAAAACTGCATGTTCCACATTCTGGAAGTGGGCTTTGCTTATTTTTGGGATTAAGCTCTCCTTTGATTTTAAGCCAGTGTAGAGTGCAACAAAACCATTCGATAATGGCGGAAATAAATCTTCATCAGTTACTTTTACAAAACTCTTTACAGCACAATATTCCTTATACATTAATAGAGCATCAATTACCGAAATAGATTCTTTGCTATTTGGGTTAACAGATTTCATTGTTTTAAGAACGCTTTGGGTTTGTTTAGAAAATTTTTGATATTCAGCAATTGTAGTATCTTCTACTGCTGATGATCTTACAGCTATTTTCGCGAATTTATAAAACACAATTTTATCATAGTTTATATTTTCTTCAAGCTTCTTCTGATCAAGTTCTAATAAAAGTTTATCGGTTTTTTCTTGTGAACATCCGGCAAGAAGAATTACACACAGAAAAATAATTAGGCATCTCATAGCTTATAATTAATTTATTAATCAATAATTTATGGGATGGTTGTTTAAAAAGGAGGGAGGTTTTACGCTTACTAAGAAAGTCTTTTAAATTGGGATTATAAAGTTTGTGAGAAAAAATACCAGTATTATTTTAAAACCTATTGTGCATTTGAGGCAAAAAAAACTTATTAAAAAGATTACTTCGTCGTTCCTCCACGCAAAGACTACAATATGAACGTTATTTCGAAGCGGGGTTTGTGCGAGCTGAAGCAATCTCTTGTTTTATACAACAATTTCAAAAATCATTTGCTGTTTGGTTAATCGAAAGCCAATGTGTTGGTAAAATTTATGACTGTCTTTTCTCATAGTATTACACCTCACCCTAACGCTCGTTACCTGATATCCCTTAGCCCATTCTGTTGCCTTTTCGATTAATAGCTTTCCAATATTTTGATTACGATATTCCGAATTTACAACCAAACCAGCAATTTCTACAAAAGGCTTCGATTCAATCCTCATGGTATAAAAATTATGAATCCACCCTACAACCAACTCATTATGGGTTGCAACAAAAGCAGAATCGACAGCAGAAGATTTAATAGCTTTAATTCTTAACAAAGTTTCTTCAGCATTTACCTCATAGTTTAATTGGCCGGTTAGCGTAGCAACTTCTTCAAAATCTCGTTCCTCAATTTCTCTTACCGTGATCATCATATATAAGTGTTTTAACAAATTTATAAAGAAAATTATACAGTGAAACCTCTATCTATCTTGGGTTATGATTTAACTTCATGAGAATGATAGGATTCATAATAAATCGAATCAGTTTCTAATGTTATTTTAATGTCTTTTTTGAAATCTACTACAAACCACAATAAGTTTGGACTAAACTTTGCTTAAACCTTGCCGGATTAACAACTATTTCTAATTTTTTAGCAATTTTTTTGACATTTAATTGCATAAAATTCGTGTGGTATTTAAATTCATTCTAAATTTGTAACTCCTTTAAGATAAGATGACAAAAAAGAAAAAGACAGTTGGTAAAACTGACGCAGATGTAATTTTAATTGGGGCGGGCATAATGAGTGCAACCCTCGGGGTTTTATTAAAACAATTGGAACCCAATTTAAGTATAGAAATTTACGAACGCTTAGATATTGCAGCAGCAGAAAGCTCTGATGCTTGGAATAACGCTGGTACTGGTCACTCTGCTTTTTGCGAGTTAAATTATACTCCTGAAAAGAAAGATGGAACAGTAGAGATTGTAAAAGCGGTTCAAATTGCAGAGCATTTTGAAGTTTCCAAGCAGTTTTGGTCTTATTTAGTTGAAAAAGGATTGATTTCTGATCCTGAAAATTTCATTCGAAAAATTCCACACATGAGTTTTGTTTGGGGAAAAAAGAATGTAGATTATCTTAAGAAACGTTACGATGCCTTGCAGAAATGCGATTTGTTTAGCGATATGCAGTATACAGAAGATACTGAAATTGTTAAAGATTGGGCACCACTAATTATGGATGGACGTAAAAAAGGCGAAAAAGTTGCTGCTACTAAAATGGATCTAGGTACCGATGTAAATTTCGGTTCTCTTACCCGCGATATGTTCAACAACTTGAAAGAACAAGAAAACGTTAGCCTTTATTTTAATCACGAAATTCGCGATTTGAAGAAGAATAAAGATGGCAACTGGAGCATCAAAGTTAAAGATTTAGAAAGTGGCGATAAACGTAAACGTGTAGCCAAATTTGTATTTATAGGTGCTGGTGGAGGTTCTTTACCACTTTTAGAAAAATCTGATATCCCCGAAGGAAAGGGTTTTGGCGGTTTTCCAGTGAGTGGACAATGGCTAAAATGCACCAACGAAGAAATTATTGCCCAACACCATGCAAAAGTTTATGGTAAAGCTGCGGTTGGTGCCCCACCAATGTCAGTTCCGCATTTGGACACCAGAATGATCAATGGAAAGCAAGCGCTTTTGTTCGGTCCTTATGCTGGTTTTTCGACTAAATTCTTAAAGAATGGTTCGTTCTTAGATTTGCCAAAATCTATTAAATTTAATAATATCCGTCCGATGCTTTCGGCTGGTTTACATAATCTTGATTTAACGAAATATCTAATTGAACAGGTTAGACAATCGCCAGAAGATAGACTTGAAGCGTTAAAAGAGTATCTTCCCAAAGCAGAATTGAAAGATTGGGAATTAGAGTATGCTGGTCAGCGTGTTCAGGTGATTAAGAAGGATGAAAAGCAAGGTGGGATTTTAGAGTTTGGGACTGAAGTTGTAAATGCTGGTGATGGTTCTATCGCAGCTTTATTAGGTGCATCGCCAGGTGCTTCTACAGCGGTTTCAATCATGCTCGATTTGTTAGATCGTTGCTTTAAAGAAGATTTACAAACTCCAGAATGGCAAGCCAAGATTAAAGAAATGATACCGACTTATGGACAAGAGTTGGCTAAAGACGAATCGCTTTGCAAAGCAACTAGAAAAAGGACTTCAAAAATTTTGAAGATAGAAAAGGCTTAAACTAAATTTAAGAAACTGAGTATTATTTAATTGTATTTTAATGATACGTGGAGACACGTACCATGGGCATATGCCTTGGTTCGTGTCTCCAAGAACCGAAATATTTTGTCCAAAATCGGAAATTTTTAAATTTTAATATCAACATAAAAGGTCATGAAATATTTCATGACCTTTTATGTTTTTCGCTAATTTGGAAGATTGTTCTCCTCGAAATAATATATTTTATGCAGCAATAACTTCTGCAACTTCTTCCGGAGAAATGTCGCTGTGTGAAGATTCTAGAACACAATCTCCATCCTTAATTAACAAAATTTGAGGTGATTGATGAGCTACTTGAAAAACCTCAGCAATTTTATTGGAAATTTCTCGATAGCTAATTAAATCTAAAAAGTAAAGTTTTGTATCTTCTGGAATTACTTCCCAATTGTACTCAAAATTCTTTTTTGCCATCATACTGATGGAGCAACGCGTACTGTGTTTAAAGATAAGGCTGAAACCGCTCGAGTTTTTAATCTCATCTAGCTGTTCCATCGAAGTTAAGTTAACCCAAGTCATGATTATAAATATTGATTTACAGAATAACAGTTGCAGATAATTATTGTTCTGCAAAATTCCTGAAGCTGGAAATTGTGAGATTAAAATGAAGATTAATTTCTTCTACGTCTGCCTTCTGGATATGAACCATAAGCTGGGCAAAGTTTAGAAGAACAAGATTCTAAAATGGTAATGGTGCAAAACACCGCCAATAATAAGATGGCAACTTTTTTCATCTGATAGGAATTTAAAACTCTAAGGTACAAATACTTTATTAAAAGACAAGGTTAAATGTTGGCAGAAAAATCGACCATTTTAATTGCTGTTATTGCAGCTTCATCACCTTTATTGCCATGTTTGCCACCTGCTCGATCTTGAGCCTGCTCTAAATTATTAGTTGTTAAAACACCAAAAATAACCGGTTTGCTATATTTAATGCCAACATTTGTAACACCTTGGGCAACTGCATCGCAAATAAAATCGAAATGTTTTGTATCGCCCTGAATTACACAACCTAAACAAATTACTGCATCAATATCACTTCTTTTATTTAATAAAATTTCGGCACCTCCGGTTAATTCAAAACTTCCAGGAACAGGAAAAGAAAAAATGTTTTCTTCTTTAACGCCATTTTCCAATAATGTTTTTAGTGCACCATTATATAAAGCGCCCGTAATTTCTGCATTCCACTCGGCTACAATAATTCCAAATTTATAATTTGCTCCGTTAGGAACAGTTGTATGAGAGAAATCTGATAGATTTTTTAATTGTGTTGACATGGGGGCAAAGATAATGCTAAGTGCCTAATGTTAAAAGAGGTTAATGTTTAAATGTTGTAAGTTTATTCTTGTGCTTAATTGTTTACTTTAGATTAAAATCAGATATAAAAATTTTAAAATATTATGGAATCCCATCGTGTATTCCATCTAATATTTAAAAGGCCTAACCATGAAAAACGCTCTACACTCTTTAATCTTCTTTGCCATTTTTTTTGCGATCTCGTTTCAGTCATCTGCTCAAAATGTATCGAATTATTATAAAAAAAGCTTTCTTACTATTGATTCTCTCGCAACCATCGCTAAACCAAAAGATGCATTTGAACTGGTAAATAAAGTTAATGCAAAGGCAAGGATAGATGGCAATACATCCATGCTAATTAAATCTGTAATGTATAAAATACTTTATCAGGGTTATTTAGAGGAGGATGTTTTTACAAAAATTATTAAAGAATTACAGCAAGACATTGCTTCGGCGAAGCAACCGGCAAAAAGTATTCTTCAATCTTTACTTGCAGAAAGTTATTGGAAATATTATGAGTTTAATCAATATAGTTTTTTAAGCAGAACCAATGTTCAATCGGGTTTGGGCGATGATTTTAAAACCTGGTCTACAAACAGATTTGTGGATGAAACCATTAAAAATTACATGGCTTCATTATCAGATCTTAAGCTTTTGCAAGCCACAAAAATTGATAGCTTAAGCGAAATTATTGTTGGTAATGATTACAATCGATATTTAAGACCAAAGCTTTATGATCTTCTTGCTTACCGAGCATTGGAAGTTTTAATGAATACGCAAACCATAATTAATAAGAGTGAAGATGTGATCGATTTCAACGATCCTAAATGGTTTGGAGATTATGAATCATTTCTCAAAATAAAAATCCCTGAAGACAGTTCATCTTTTTCATCACATGCTTTATCTATTTTTCAAAATCTAATAAGCGTTCACGAAAACCATCAAAATATTGGTGCAGTTACAGATGCTGATTTAAAAAGACTAAACTTTGTTTATCTACGCAGTACTAGTGAAAATAAATTGAAGTTGTATGAAAATGCGATTTTGAAACTTGCAGATTATTCCAAGCGTTCGGAAATTTATTCGGATGTACTTTTCGATCTCGCATCAAAAAAATATGAAAGTCGATACAATCGAGATCCAAAACACCCTCTCAATCTCGTTGAATTAGTAGATCTGGCCAATTCTGCAATTAAAGCCTATCCCAATAGCATTGGTGCAAAGAACTCAGAAAAATTACTTTTTGATATTAAGAACCAAACCTTGCAGATAACTCTGAATGAGTTTATTGAGCCAAATAAACCGGCTCAAGTGTTTTTCAAATATAAAAACGTGGATACGATTTATGTGAAATTGTATAAACCGACTGAAGTTCTTGATCGAAATTATCTTAACAATAAAGAACTATACTCAAAATTTATCGCACAAAATAAGGTTGTAAAACAATGGTCAATCGTTTTGCCAAACCGCAAAGATTATCAAGAACACAGCATAATTGATAAGATTGATGGTTTAGAAAAGGGCAACTATGTTATAATGACTCAAAGTAAATTGGATAGCAGCAATAAAGCAGTTGCTTATAGTTATGCAAACTTAAAAGTAACCAATTTGGCCGTTACAAGTAGAAATTCTGGATTAGTTAATCATCAATATTTTATTACAAATAGCGCTACTGGCGAACCAATAGAAAATGCAACAATAAATGAAAGAATAGCGACTTTTTCGGGGAGCAAATATTTAACGCAAGATAGAGGATCCTTAAAAACAGATAAGAATGGTTTTGCAGAAAGTGCTTTAAATTTAACTGTAAATAAAATTGTAGTGAGTTACCAAGGCGATTCTGTTAATATGGATGTAAATCAAAATTCGTACAGGTATCAGGATACAAAAAATAAAGTGGTTCTTTTTACCGATAGACCAATTTATCGCCCTGGGCAAACGGTTTATTACAAAGGTATTTACTTTAATTACGAAGACAATAAGCCTAATATTTTACGAGACCAAAATGTTGATTTAACCTTCAAAGATGCAAACTATAAGGAGATAGAAAAGACTTCGAAAATTACGAATGAATATGGCACTTTTCAAGGCAATTTTACCATCCCAATGGGAAAACTCAACGGGCGGATGAGCATTAATACAACTTATGGAGGTATTGATGTACAAGTTGAAGAATATAAAAGACCGACCTTTGAAATCACATTTGATAAATTAAATCAGAAATATAAGCTCAATGATAGTATTCGTTTACAAGGAAAAGCCTTAACTTTTTCTGGTTATGCGGTTGCTGGGGCTAAAGTAAAATATACAATTTCGAGAAGTAGTTTATTAACACCTGATCGAAATTATGGAATTATTACATACAACCAAATTGGGGTTGGAAAAACAGAAACTAAGGTTGGTGGCATTTTCAATATAAATTTTTTCTCTGCTACTGAAAATAATAACCTTGGTGGATATGCCTACAGAATAAGTGTTGATATAACAGATATTAACGGCGAAACGAAAACAAAAATGCTTACGGTAAATGCTGGTAAAAGCGATATTCTGTTAAATGTGTTAATGCCAAGTAGAATCTTTTCTTCATCCAAAATGGATAGTGTTTCTTTTGTAATTACGAATTTAAATAATGAGCCTATAAAAGCCAAAATTAGTACAGAATGGTTTAAGTTGGAATATCCCGGTAGGTTGATCAATCAAAATTTTCTAAGCAAACCTGAAAACTATAATATGAGTAAGGCCGAATTTCTGAAATATTTTCCACAGGATGAATTTGCAGGAGATGGACTGCCAGAAAACTGGACAAGCAATAAGATAAATTTTGCTCAGCATAATAATGTTGAACAAGGTGTTGGTGAGCTGGCAATTAATAGCAAAAAAATCTCTTCAGGATATTACAAAGTGAGATTTAAAGCCGTTAATGATGATCAAGATTCTATCATAGTAGAGAAAACAGTTCGGATTTATAAAAGTGAGGCAGAAAATATATTAATAGGAAGAGAATGGCTAATTGCTGAAAAAACAAGTATACAGCCTGGCGAAACGGCTAATTTTAGATTAGCCAGCATTCTTCCAAATGCCAAAGCATACTATGAAATTTATTATAAAGATAAGGTAGTTGATAAGGTTTGGTTAAAGGTAAGTCCAAAACAAACGCTTATCAATATTAAAGCTCAACCTTATTTTGTGGATGGTTTTGCTGTTCAATTTACAATGGTTCAAAGTGGAAGAATTTATCAATCGTTTAATGAGGTTGCAATAGTCGACGAAAATAATCAGCTCGATATTAAATTTTTAACCTTTAGAGATAAACTTCAGCCTGGCGAAAAGGAAAGTTGGAAGCTGAGCATCACCAATAAAAAGGGCGAAAAGCAGATGGTTGAAATGGTTGCATCTTTATACGATGCTTCATTAGATGATTTGAAAGCAATGAGCTGGAATAAAATTAGCCCACCCAAATATAATTACCATGAATACAATTGGAATTTTAACCTAAACAATATGTTATGGGGAAATGATCTTTGGTTTCTAAGAAATTATTATAATTATTATGAGGTAACCAATAGAAACTATGAGGTGTTGAACTTTTTCGGAGCTAATGATAGCTATGATTTTAAGAGTAATTACAACCAATATTTAAGGAAAATAGATATAGATAGGCGAAAAAATAATAGTGAGATAGCAAGCAAAAGGCTCGAAGAATTAAAAGCCAGTGGTAAAATTTATGGGGTAGTAACGGATAAAGAAGGCTACGCAATTCCGGGTGCTATTGTTAAATCGGGAAATAATAAAACATCTACAGATGCTTATGGAATTTACACTATTGATTTAAAATTAAGCGATGAAATTACTGTTGGTTTTATTGGATATAACCCAGCTTCGGCCAAAGTAGGATCTGCAAAAAGAATAAATTTTACGTTAAAAGAAAATTTTCAAGGTCTTGATGAAGTTTCTGTGGTAGGTTATGGTTCACAGAACAAAAAGGATATAACAGGTTCAGCAACATTATACGATGAACTTAAAGATCCAAGCTTGAGACAAGAAGTAGAATCGAAAAAAGTTGTTTTAAGAGAGATTAGAATCCGTGGTTCAAACAGTCGGGTTGCTTATAATCAAACTGGTGCGCCAGCGATGCTTGCAGAAACTGTTGCCGTTAGTGATAATAATGTGTACGACTTTGTTTCCATCGAAAAACCGTACGATCCTAAGCTCGGCTTTGCAATTGTAAACGGTAAACCGGTTTATGGTTCAAAAAATATTGTTTCTCGCACTAATTTTAATGAAACCGCTTTCTTTTATCCACAATTACATACCAATGAAGCTGGAGAAATAAATATCGAATTTACCATTCCTCAATCTTTAACTCGGTATAAAATGATGGGGTTTGCCCATACAAAAGATTTAAAAACTGCAACGATAACTAAAGAACTGATTACGCAAAAACAGCTTTCTATTTCTGCTAATGCGCCTAGATTTTTCCGTGAGGGCGATACCATTTTGTTTAGTGCAAGGCTGAATAACTTATCTGGCAGAGAAATCAGCGGAAATGCAATTTTAGCATTAAGAGATGCACTTTCTGGAAAGATTATTTCAATTTTTGATCGTGAAGTTGTAGCAGTGCAAAAATTTAAACTTTCCAATAATGGTAATCAATCTTTAAAATGGTCTTTGGTTATTCCATCGGGAATAGGAGCCATTACCTATAAGTTATTGGCACAATCAGAAAAATTTTCTGATGGAGAAGAAATGACGATTCCAGTTTTGCCAAATTCGGTTTTGGTTACCGAAAGTATGTCGCTTAGCGTTCGTGGTGGGATGAGCAAAACCTTTACCATGGATAAATTGCTGAATTCTGGAAGTTCTAAAACCTTAAAAAACCAGTCGTTAACCTTCGAGTTTACTTCAAATCCTGTTTGGTATGCTGTTCAGGCTTTGCCTTATTTAATGGAATATCCTTATGAATGTGCAGAACAAACTTTTAGCCGGTTTTATGCCAATAATTTGGTCACAGGGATTATCAATTCATCGTCGAAAATTAAAACTGTTTTCGATTCTTGGAAACAAACCAACAACGGAGAGGCGCTACTTTCTAATCTAGAAAAAAATCCAACCTTGAAATCAATTTTATTAGAAGAAACGCCTTGGGTTAGAAATGCAGATAATGAAAACGAGCGTAAGAAACGTTTGGCTATTTTATTTGATTTAAACCGAATGACTTATGAGCTTAAAGCCAATTTCGATAAGCTAGAAAATATGCAGTTTAGTAATGGTGCTTTCCCATGGTTTTCGGGTATGCAAGAAGATCGATACATTACACAGCACATTACCTTGGGCATTGGCCAATTAAAACATTTAAAATTGGCGAATGAAAAAGAGTTCCCAAAACTGAATTTGATGTTGAGTAAAGCAATTAATTATCTTGATGGAAAATTGATTGAGGATTATCAAAGTGATCTTAAACATAAAACAAATTCAACCTATCTGCAAACGCACTATTTGTATGCGAGAAGTTATACAAATCAGAAAAACACGAATACGAATTTCGTTAAAGCCTATCAGTTTTTTGTAAATAAGATAATTCAGAATTGGAAATACATGGAGCCTTATCAATTGGCGCAATCTGCGCTTATTCTGGAAAGAAATTCCAATCATGCTGAAGCCATGAAAATCATTGGTCTTTTAAAACAGACTGCTCAGCAAAGCGATGAAATGGGTATGTATTGGTCCAATAATCGCACTGGTTGGTTGTGGTATCAAAACCCAATTGAAACGCAGGCGGTATTGATTGAAGCTTTTGATGAAGTGGCAAAAGATGCAAATGCGGTGGAAGAAATGAAAATTTGGTTATTGAAGAATAAACAAACTAACGATTGGAAAACGACTAAAGCAACGGCATCTGCATCTTATGCTTTGCTAATGCGAGGCTACGATTTATTGAGTGAATCTAACGAGCCAGAAATATTAATCGGCGGAAAATCTTTTACTCAATTAGGTATAACAGAGCAGGCAAAAGAAGCCGGAACAGGTTATGAAAAGATAACTGTTACAGGGCAAAACATTAAGCCAGAAATGGCGCAAGTGCAAGTTAAAAACAATAATAAAACCATTGCTTGGGGTGCTTATTACTGGCAATATTTTGAGCAATTGGATAAAATTACATCGAGTGCTACAGGTGTAAAAATAAACAAACAATTGTTTTTACAAAAGCAAAGCGAAAAGGGAAGCTTGTTAACTCCATTAACAAAGGATAATGTATTAACGCCTGGAGATTTATTAAAAGTTAGAATCGAAATTTTCTGCGATCGCGATATGGAATACATCCATTTAAAAGATATGCGCTCATCAGGTTTCGAGCCAGTTAATGTAATCTCTCAATATAAATATCAAGATGGCTTAGGTTATTACGAAAGCACAAAAGATGCTTCGACCAATTTTTTTATCAGCTATTTGCCTAAAGGAACTTATGTTTTTGAATACCCGCTAAGGGTTACACATGCTGGTAATTTTAGCAACGGAATTACCACTTTGCAAAGTATGTATGCACCAGAATTTACAACCCATTCTGAAGGTGTTCGGATAAATGTTAAACCTCAAAATTAATGAATTAATCTGTTAGCTGAATACCGGTGTAAGTTGCACCTATCGGGATAATTTTATCGCCAATCCAAATTTGGTTGCGATCAAACTTTGTGATTTTATTTTTGGCAACAATAAATGCTCGATGGCAACGCACAAAATCTGCTTTAGGAAGTAATTCTGCTAAATCGTTAATGGTAATTCTTGAACTTAAAAGTTTTTCTTTTAGTTGGATCTGTGTATAATTCCCTGAAGCTTCAACATACAGGATTTCGCTCAACTCAACCTTAATTTGTTCATAACCATCTTTTACAAAAATGTACTCATTCTTCTGCTCCAGCTTCTGGTTTCGCAGATTATAGAGTTCTTGCGCCTTATTGCAGGCCTTTAAAAAACGGGAAAGTGAAAAGGGCTTTAACAAATAATCAACAGCGTCAAGTTCAAAACTTTGTACAGCATGTTCTGTGTAAGCGGTGGTAAAAATTACCATCGGCGGATTGCTCAAGCTTTTAAGAAAATCAATCCCGCTGATGTCTGGCATTTTAATATCCAGAAAAATTAAATCAACTTTGTTTTGTTGTAGATAAATGATCGCTTCAAAAGCATTTGTAAACTGAGATTTTAATTCGATAAAAGGCACTTTGGATGCATGCGATTTTATAATCTCAAGCGCAATTGGTTCGTCGTCTATCGCAATAGCAATCATAATCCAAAACTAACATAAATAGATAATTTGCTCATTATTTAATGGAACTAATCCAATTCCAAAGTTAAATGTACAAAAAACTCATTGGCACTTTCTCTTATAATTAATTCATGCCGTCCGAAATAAAGTAAGGCCAAGCGCTGTTTTACATTTTCCAATCCGATGCCACTTTTTAATTTCTCCGGGTCGTTATCTGCCTTAATGTAAATGCTGTTGCTGATGTCGAAATACAGCGTTTTCTCTTTGGTTTGCAACGTAATTTTAATATATGATGGCTGTTGGAGACTGATGCCATGTTTAAAAGCATTTTCGATAAAAGGAATCAGCAACATGGGCGTAATTTGTAAATTGTTCAGTTGTTCTTCAATATGGGTATCGATTTTGATCTCAGCAGAGCGAGAAGTACGGAGCTTTTGTAAGTCGATATAGTTGTTGAGATACTCAACCTCTCTGGTAAGCGAAATTTTATCTAGCGTATTTTCATGTAGCATAAAACGCATCATATCGCCAAGTTTTTGAATGCCTTCTCCGGTTCGCTCGGCATTTTCCTGTAAAGCTGTTCCAAATAAAGTATTTAATGCATTGAAAAGGAAGTGGGGATTAATCTGTGATTTCAAGAAATTTAAATTCGCATCCGATTTGCCAAGCTCGGTTTTAAGCATTTGAATTTCGCTAAGTTTCTCAAACTTATGTTTGTAAATGTACCAAGCTAAAGGAGTAGAGATACATATTAGCGTTATTGAGGTTAAAATCAAAGTAATTGGAATGGCATTTCCACCATGCATAAAAGGTGCAAGAAAGAGCAAGAGCGATAACGAAATAGCAATGGTTATCCCAACATTCCCCCAAAAATATCGACCAAAACCTTTAAAGTTTTTTCTAAGTTTTGGAATATTGAAATAAACAGAATAAAAGGTTAGAAGGATATTTACTGGTGGTGCAATTAGCCAAACGATTAAAACGTCGAAATCAAATCTTACGGATAAAATTGCACCAAAAAGCATTAAGGTGATCAACCATATTCTAATTGCTGTAAAAATTTCTGGAATGATGTTTTTATAGTCGTTTGTTATAAATGGAATTTTATTGAGTAGCTCTAAGCCGGTTTCGTTAAAAAAAGCATACAAATTAAATAATAGGTGGAGAAAGAAGATATAAGTAAAAGCTTCACCAAAAAACACATCATAGGCATGGTCTAAATCGTCATATTGCACCAAACGATAGGCTTCGGAATAAGTATTGGCAACCATCCAAGCTATAATGGAGAAAGCGGTTGTAGATATGGTGAAAATTACGCTTAAAGTTACATCTCTCCGCCTGGCCAATTGTGGCATAAACACAAAATTAAACAGCAAGAAACTAATGTATAAGATGCTGATTTTGAAAATTTCAGGCAGAAAATAATTTTGTAAAACACTGTAATCTAATTGGTTTTCTGTAAAATGATAAGAATTCGGAGAACCGTAAGTTGTTTGTGAACAAATGCCTATCAAAGCCAAAATGTATATAGAGGTCGAGATCCAAAATTCCAGCTGATTTATGCTTTTAGTTTTCATTTTTTAGTTATTTATCTGTTAAGGATGCAGAATGTTCATTTGTTTATGGTACAATTTTACAAATGAAAAGGACGCGAAAGTTTAAAATGTGATAGACGCTTGGAAAAATGTGATGAATAGAGAAATAAGGTTTAAACAAAGATTAGTTTTAACTTTGGAGCATTCACTCATTCAAATTTATTCATGATAGTTTACGGAATTCCAAATTGCAATACAGTTAAAAAATCTCTCGATTGGTTAAAGGCAAATCACATCGACTTCGAATTCCATGATTTTAAGAAGAAGGGCATCACTGCCGAAAAGTTAAATGATTGGTGTAATACTTTTGGCTGGGAAACGGTTTTAAATCGTAAAGGTTTAACCTGGAAAAAACTGACTAAAGAGGAGCAAAGCAAAATAGATAATCAAGATTTGGCTATTGAATATTTGATTAACAATACAAGTGCAATTAAGCGCCCAATTGTAGAAAAAAATGGCGAAGCTATTTTAATGGGATTTGATGATGACAAATATCAGCAAACACTAATCTAGATCGTTTGTTTAATGTTAAAGTTTGTTAAAAGCGAATTTTAACTGTTCAACTAAATTACTTTTGAGTATGTATAGGCTAATCATAATTCTTTTCCTCGCGCTTCCTTTTAGCGGATTTTCACAAACAGTTGCAACAGGTTCTGTTTTCGATTATAATAAAAAAACACTTTCATTGCCTGGCGTTACGGTAAGAAACCTAACAACCAAAAAAACTTCGAGCACAAATAATGCAGGTAAATATACCATTGGAGCAAACATTGGCGATTTAATTGAATTTACTTTGGTTGGCTATCATACCGATACTTTGTATTTAACCAATTTATTAAACAGAACAATTTATCTGCCTGTAAAAAGCAATAGCTTGAGCGATGTTGATATTACTGCCGTTAAAATTAATAAGGAAATTATGAATGCGAAAGATCCTTTGGCAGAAAAATATACTTTATTAAATACTGGTGGAAACTTGGATCGTAAGAAAATGCATGATAAAGTTGGGGGTTTGAATCTTAATCTTGGTTATGGTAAATATAAAAGACAGCAACGCAAGGAAGCTGATTTGGAAGAACGGGAAGGATATTTACAAGAAATAGATTATAATTTTACTGAGAAAGCGGTAACAGAATTAACCAAACTTCAAGGTGATGATTTAAAGAATTTCATGATTATTTATCGTCCCTCGGTAGAGCAGGTTAAAGCAGAAAGGCCATATCGTTATGCTTTTTACATCTCTAGGGCATTTTATGCTTGGCAAAAATTAACACCTCAGGAAAGAAAACTTCAAGATTTACCCAAGCTTAAAGCAAACTAATCTCCCCTTATATTGGTAACATTATTTGCACAAAGTAGTCATAACGTGCATATTTTTTATATTTACCAACTCTAACAACCTTATTATGAATTTAAGAATAAACAAACTAATCACTTTGTGTTTGGTTTGTTGTTTAGTGGCGTTTAAAGCCTCTGCTCAACAAGCTGCAACACCTGCAACCCCACCAGTTAGCAACTACGTTCCTTCAGATGCTTTTGGTCCTTTATTTTATACCCAAAACGGAAACGAATTTAGATCTGCAATTGGCGCACCTGGTCCGAAATATTGGCAAAACCGCGTTGATTATAACATTACAGCCAATTTAGATGAGACCAAAAACACCATTACTGGTACCGTTACCATTACTTATAAAAATAACAGCCCAGATAAATTACCTTATTTATGGTTGCAATTAGATCAGAATACTTTTAAAGAAACATCACGTGGTTACGCAATTACACCATCTCGGAGCCGTTATGGTGCACAAGGTGAGAAATTTGATGGCGGGTATAAAATTCAAAATATTTCTGTTTCACAGAAAGCTGCTCCGGTAAAATTTACTTCTTTAGTTGAAGATACAAGAATGCAGATTCGTTTAGATCAGCCTTTAGCTGCAAACGGAGATTTAGTAACCATTAAAATGGATTATTCTTATGTTTTACCAAAAGAGGGATCAGATAGAACAGGTCATTTAACGACGAAAAACGGTGAGATTTTTGCCGTTGCACAGTGGTTTCCACGGATGTGTGTTTATGATGACGTAATTGGCTGGAATACTTTGCCTTATTGGGGCGGTGGCGAGTTTTATTGTGAATATGGCGACATAAATTTCGCAATTACGGCACCTGCAACTCATATTGTAATGGGTTCTGGAGAGTTGTTAAACCCTCAAGAAGTTTTTACTGCAGAGCAATTACAAAGGTGGAACGCAGCTAAAAATAGCGATGCAACTGTTCATATCCGTACAGAAGCTGAGGTTACAGATCCGAAATCTCGCCCAGCAAAAGACAAACTAACTTGGAAATTTAAAATCACAAATGCCCGCGATGCTGCTTGGGCTTCATCAAAAGCTTTTGTATTAGATGCTGCTCGCATAAACCTGCCAAGCGGTAAAAAATCATTGGCAGTTTCTGCTCAACCAGTAGAAAGTAATGGTGTAGATTCTTATGGTCGTGGAGTAGAATACGTAAAATCTACCATCGAGCATTACTCTACCAAATGGTTCGAATATCCTTATCCTATGGCCGTTAATGTGGCAACAAACCTTGGTGGTATGGAATATCCGGGAATTGTTTTCTGTGGATGGACTGCGAAAAAAAGTGAAGCTTGGGGTGTGATCGATCATGAATTTGGACACACTTGGTTTCCAATGATTGTTGGTTCTAACGAGCGTAAATACGGATGGATGGACGAGGGTTTCAATACTTTTATTAATAGTATCTCTTCAAAAAACTTTGGCAATGGCGTATATGCTGAACCTAAAATGGATATGAATGCAATCGGAAAGCAGGTTATTGGTAACCCTAAATTCGAAAATATTATGCAAATACCTGATGGAATGAAAGAACCCAATATTGGAGTTAACTTATATGCAAAACCAGGTTTTGGATTAATTCTTTTAAGAGAGCAGATTTTAGGAGAAGATCGTTTTGATTACGCTTTCCGCCAATATATTAAAAATTGGGCATATAAACACCCAACTCCATTTGATTTCTTCCGCTCAATGGAAAATGCATCAGGCGAAGATCTTGCTTGGTTCTGGAGAAGTTGGTGGTTAAATAATTGGAAAATGGATCAAGGACTTGGAAATGTAGAAGCTGTTAAGCAAGATGGGAAGATAGTTGCTTATACCATAAAAGTAAATAATTTGGAGAAAATGCCAATGCCGATTATTCTTCAGATTAAAACAAAAGGTGGTAAGACAGAAATCGTAAAAGTTCCTGTTGATGTTTGGATGAAAAATACCACTTGGACAGTTCGCTATCCTACTACCGAAGAGGTTATATCCGTAATTTTAGATCCAAATAAAGTACTACCAGATAGTAATCCTGATAATAACAGCTGGACTGCTACAGAAGGTGGAGCTACTTCGGTTCCGAAAGTTAATTAGATCACTAAAGATAAATAGGCTTTAAAAATAAATTTAAGCCCAGCAAAATTATTTTGCTGGGCTTTTTTTTGCATTTTCATAATATGGAAAACGGTAATCGAGAAAATGTTTACGAGGTTTATGATAAAATTGCCGAATGGTTTTCAGAAAATAGGTATTCTGGATTAATGGAGAAATACTACTTGGATAAAATGATTGCTCTTTTAAACAAAGGAGCAACAATTTTAGATTTAGGCTGTGGAACCGGAAAGCCAATTTTAGAATATCTATTTAGCAATAAGCTTGAAGTAACTGGAATTGACGCAAGCCATAAGATGATTGAAATTGCTAGAAAGAATTTTCCAACCGTCCAATTTATCTTGACAGATATGCGGAAACTTTCTCTTAATAAAAAATTTGATGCATTAATTGCATGGAACAGCTTTTTTCATTTGCCGGCAGAAGACCAACCAAAAATGTTTGATATTTTTGCAGCACATCTTAATCCGAAAGGAATATTGTTGCTTACATCTGGCGCCGAAAAAGGGGAGGTTTGGGGATTAAATGGTGGCGAAAACCTTTTTCATGCTTCGTTGAATACAGCAGATTATCAATCGCTTTTAACGGCGAATAATTTTGAAGTTTTAGAGCATAAAATTAACGATCAAAGCTGTGGTGGCGCAACCGTTTGGATGGCGCAATATAATCCTTAAAAATTTTGTTAAATAATATAACTTTGCGCAATGGCCGAAGAGCAAAAAAACAATCCTTTACATGGCATTACGCTAGAAAAAATAGTTACCGATTTGCAAACGCACTATGGCTGGGAGAAACTGGGTGCGTTAATTAAAATAGATTGTTTTAATAATAATCAAACTATAAAATCGAGCTTAAAGTTTTTGAGAAGAATGCCTTGGGCACGCAAAAAGGTAGAGGAACTGTTCTTAGATACTTTCCATAAATAATCTCCAAGTATTTTATTTTAAAAGTCATGCAACCTGAGTAAAGATTATCTCGTCATCTTTACTTAAACCCAATTAACATGAAGAATTCTATCGTTTGCCTGCTATTGATGCTTGTAATGAGCAGTTGCAATATGTCGCTCTATCTTAATAAAAAAGGCGTTATTGATGTTCCTAAAAAAGAAAGTTATCAAGTTACTTATAAAACCAGTTTGCGTTCAAGCATTGTTGCTAAGATTAGTTATACAGATGAATCTGACCGAATTCAGAAAGTTGATAATGTAACTGGAGATTGGGAAAAGACTGTTACATTAAAAGCAGGTAAACACGTGAAAATTAAAATTGTAGCCACGGGCGATGTTAAAGTACCTACAGATTTCAAAGTGCTTGTTGATGGCAAGATAATTTCTGAACATACTTTGAACGGTAAAAAATCTAAATTCAGTTTCAGTTTCGATTTGCCATAACTTATTTCTGCTCGAAAAATTTATTATTGAATTGATGTTATAGTTCATCAATTCTTCATGAAGTATTTGGAGATTTATTAAACAATTAACAAGGTTTATTAATCAATAATCAAAGAGCAAAATGAAAGCAATTAAAATTTTAATGATCGCCCTTGTAGCAGCCTTTACCGTAAATACAGTAAGCGCACAAACCCCTACACCTGCTAAAGTAAAAACTGAAAAAGTACATGTTAAAAAGGTGCACAAAAAACATCACAAGCATCACAGTAAAAAATCTGCAGCTAAAATGTAGTATTAAATAAAAATAGATTAGAAAGCCATTCAATTTAAAACTGAGTGGCTTTTTTGTTGATATTATTCTTTGGGGGAATGATTAATTTGCAACGATCGCTTGCATCAAATACCTCTTTGGTAAAATGCTTCTTAGAAAGCACTAAATGCTGATTTCGCTCAGCCCAAAAGGCCTTTAGCTAAATACCGGTAAAATTTCTGAAAAAGATTTTGATTAAAAAAATCATTTTTATCTGTCACATTTTAAAATTTCTTGTGTCTTATGGTTGTTAGTGACTTAATAAACTAACCATCAAGCCAAACAAAAAACTAAAATTTCAGATATGAAAACCTATTTATTAGCCGTTCTATGTATTTTATCTACGAAAGTCTTCGCACAACAAGGGGATCGTATCACTGGTAAAATTGTCGAATCTAAAACCAATCTCCCATTAGAATATGCTGGAATTATATTGTCGAATAAAACAGATTCGACTAAAAAAGTTGGTGTTGTAACCAATAAAGATGGAGAATTCGTTTTCACTTCAGTTGCCAATGGCGATTATAAAATTAAAATTTCTGTAATTGGTTATAACGCCATCACAAAAAACATAACAATAAGTGGCAAACCCTATAATATGGGAACGCTAAAGTTGGAAGAAGACGCCATTTCACTTAAAGATGTTGCGGTTAACGGTCGGTTTGCAACGGCTACGGTTAAAAAGGATACTATAGAATTTAATGCCGATGCCTATAAAACAAAACCAAATGCTGCGGTTGAGGATCTATTGAAAAAACTTCCTGGTGTTACGGTTGATAAGGATGGAAGTATTTTGGTGCAGGGACAAAAAGTTACGCGTTTAACGGTTGATGGTAAAGATTTTTTTGGAACAGATCCGAAAACTGCAACTAAAAATCTTCCTGCTGATGCTATTGCAAAAGTTCAATTGATCGATAGCAAAACCCAAGAAGCGAAAGCAACAGGAATAGATGATGGCCAGCGGGAAAAGGTATTGAATTTAACCATTAAGGAAGATAAGAAAAAAGGTTGGTTCGGAAACGTAAATGCATCTGGTGGTACAACCGATAAGTATAATGGATATTTAAGTGCGAATCATTTTAATAAAAATCTTCAGTTTGCTGTTTTAGGCATGAGCAATAATACTAACGATGCAAGTTTTGGTTACGATGATTTGAGCAGTTTTAGCGGAGGGAATATCGGTAATATTTTTTCTCCACCTGGAGGTGGAAACTTCTCCATAAACAACAATAATGGTAAAGTAACTGTAGGTGGAAGTGGTGTTTTTGATAATAATGCCATCGGGTTATATACCACACATAGTGGAGGTGTAAATTTTAGCAACTCTTGGGGCAAAAACAATAAACTCGCCTTAAGCGCTAGTTATTTTACCTATTTCTCCTCTGGTTTGGGAGATAAATTGTCCAATATTCAGGATCTAAATTCAACTGATATTTTACGTACTTTGGATAATACCAACAGAAATAGCGATAACCAAGCACATCGTTTTAATTTTAAAGCAGAGTATCATCCAGATTCTTTAACCGATATCGTTCTACGTCCAAATGTAATTTTAAACAATACCACCAACATCAATAATAGGTTCTTCAATTCTGCTTTTGATGCAACAGGAAAAGCAAATGATGGAACTCAATATTACAATCAGCACAACTTTACCCCAGCCTTATTTGGAGAGTTTTCTGTATTAAGGAGATTGGGAGATAAGAAAGGATCAATTTCCATTCGCTTAAATGCCACCAGTAATACCTATAATTCCGATTGGCTAAATCAGTCGGTTTTAAACCAGTATGCAAACGGAGGAACAACCGTTACCAAGATTAATCAGCAGGCTAATCAAGAAAACGATTCGAAAAATTACACCGCAAACGCAAATTATGCAAGGCAGTTCAATACAAAATGGAGCGGAAATGTAACTTACGGATACACTAAAAGTATAATCAATGCAGAGCAGGCTACTTTCGATTATAATGCAACTACAGATCGATATGAAACCGTTGTGCCATCTTTAACCAATACTTTCGATAACAATAATAGTCTAAAAGTTGCCGGGTTGGGATTTATCTACACCGGAAAAGACTGGACATATAACTTTGGTGTAAATGCACAGGAAAGTAAATTGAATGCGAATATTTTCAGCAATACGGGTGGAAATATCGATAATATCGAAAAATCGTATTACAATCTTTTGCCAAGGTTGACCGTTAACTTTAAAAACAAGGCCAACCAAACCATCGCGATTAATTATAGAGCAAGTGTAAATCTACCATCGGTAACTGATTTACAACCTGTTCAAAATAATACGAACCCACTATATCAGCGTTTAGGAAATCCAGATTTAGAAGCTCGAAAAAGCCATCGTTTATCGGTAAATTTTAACACTTTTAGTGCAGATAACAACCATTATTGGAACGGCTATTTCCTTTATAATTTAGCTTTTGACGATACAGGAAACAACATTACTTACAGTAACGGAATTCAAACCGTAAAACCAATAAATGTTGACGGAAACTATTATTTAAGAGCGGGAACATTTTTTGGGATGCCTTCGAAATTGAAAGGCTTACGCATGAATTATGGCCTGAATTTATTTACTGAACATAGAACGAACTTTATCAGTGATGTTAAAAATATCACCAACAGATATGAAGCTGGGCCTAATTTAAATTGGAGTTATGATGTTGATGATAAGTTTAATGCTAGTATTTATGCCTACGTAGCCTACACTAAAGTAAATAACTCGGCAGAAACTGCAATTGATAATAAATATTTCACCTTAAATAATGACCTCAGCCTGAGTTATGAGTTTATTAAAGATTTAAGAATTGAAGCTGATTTAAATCATGTTGGTTCTGCAGGAAGAGCCGATGGCTTTAACAATAACTATTTTTTGCTAAATGCTGGGATCAATAAATATGTAATGCAACGCAGAATTACAATAAGCTTTAGGGGTTTTGATATTTTAAAACAGAATACAAGTATAGATAGAATTGTAAATAGCAGTAGGATAGAGGATGTTCGGTACAACAACATAACCAGATATTTTTATCTTTCGTTAAACTATAAATTGACAAAGGTTGGTCCGAAAGGCGCAAGAGGAAATCCGCGAAACACCGTGAATTAATTTTTGCTTGGAGTAATTATAATCCGTAGCGGTAAAACGTTATGGATTTTTAATTAACAGCTTAAATTTTATCTTTGGGAGAACATCTGCACAAAAACTATGAAAAGAGCTCTACCCATTATTTGCCTTCTTTATTTAATTACCACTTTTTCTGCCTGTAAGAAAGGGCAGATCAAAAATTTAAATAGTATCGGCTACGGAACATCTTTCGGAGAGTGTATCGGCTATTGCTCCAACAATTTAACCATTAGCGATTTAAAGGTTGTGTTTTCTAAATCAAAACATGGACAAGCTCCAGATACAAAAACCTGCACCAAAAGCATTTCTGAAGATGAGGTTAATGCAATAAAAGATTTATTGAATGCTGATAAAATTTCGGCTTTGCCGGAGGTTATCGGTTGCCCGGATTGCGCAGACGGTGGTGCAGAATATGTTGCCATTAATGCAGATGGAAAACAGTATAAAATTATTTTCGAATACGGTAAGGCACCAAAAGAATTGGAAGCTGCAGTTGCGAAATTAAAAACACTAAAAGAAAGTTTTAAGGATTGTAATTAAGTTAGTTTCCTAAAATTATGGGTGCACTTTTGCCGTTACCCATAATGATTACTTTGGCATTTGGAGATTTTGCAATTTCTTTTTGCGCTAGAATGGATTCATATTGTAACTGTTTATCGCTTAAGCCAGTAGAAAGAATTTTTTGATAATCAGCTATTCCTTGAGCTTCAACACGTTTACGTTCTGCTTCCTGACGCTCTTTCTGAAGTACAAATGTCATTTTTTGAGCATCTTGTTCTGCGTTGATTTTAGATTCTATGCTTGCTTTAACAGATGCGGGCAAGGTGATGTTTCTAACCAACAGTTGCTCTAACTCTAAACCCCTTTTGGAAAAGCTTTTATTTATTGTGGCAAATATTTTGGCTTGAAATTCATCGCGTTTGCTCGAATATAAGGCAACTGCATCATAAGAAACTGCATTATCTCTTATCGCTGTTCTGGAAACCGGGCGCACAATTTTTTGTAGATAATCCGTTCCTATTTCTTTTAATATATCAGGCGCAGAACTCGCCTTTACTCGGAACAATACAGAAAGATCGATTACAACTTCCAAACCATCGGCAGATAAAACGCGGAGTGCATCATCACCTTCCTTGTTTCCCTCATCATGAACGCCAGACATGGTATAATTTTGTGTTTTTACATCAAAAGGTGTAACCTCGGCAATTGGATTAATTACGTTTAAGCCACTATATAAAACTTGATTATCTACTTTTCCGAATACAGTTTTAACCCCAACCTCTCCAGCGTCAATTACCTTAAACATGGAAAGAGATAGGCCGATAAGCACGGCTATCACGCCAACAATTTTTATAATATTTCCATAACGGCTGGCCGGATTGTTTGGAGTGGACAAGACAAAGCCTATAATTAGAATAATAATACCTACAATACTTAAGAACATATAATTTAATTTATCTGATTAAAGATATACTATTTAATAGGATGTTAGAAAAAAAATAAATTTGCCCTTTTTTATCCCTATAAATCTTTTCTTCGTAACCTTATGCCGTTCACCATAACCGATAAAACTTCGAATTACTTTCCCACCTAAACCCGATCTTCGCGGAAAGCTGCCGTCCCGATAGCTATCGGGATTTCATCGGCACTTGCAGCATTAGCGGGACTGAACTTAACCCAAGAATTACTGCAATTGCTTTCCAAAAAAAATAGAATCATCTAACGATTAAGATGCTGAAATAAATTCAGCATAACGAGTGTACGACTTGGGTTTACCTGAAAATTGCAACTGCTTAATCTTCAACTTAAAACTAAAATCTTCTTGCTCCAAATTTTTTCTCCTAACCCCTTGATTTTTAAAAAGAATTGTTCTACTTTTGCAGTCCGTTTTATGGGCTATCTGTAAGGAAGCCGGGGGAGCGGGAAATAATTAAATAAAAAATTAAAAAAGCACAATGCCAACCATTCAACAATTAGTTAGAAAAGGTAGAGTAGCACTGGAGTTCAAGAGTAAGTCTCCAGCGTTGGACAGCTGTCCACAGCGAAGAGGTGTATGTACACGTGTGTACACCACTACCCCTAAAAAACCAAACTCAGCAATGCGTAAAGTAGCCCGTGTTCGTTTAACGAACGGTAAAGAGGTTAATGCATACATTCCTGGAGAAGGTCACAACTTACAAGAACACTCAATCGTTTTGATCCGTGGTGGTCGTGTTAAAGATTTACCAGGTGTACGTTATCACATCATTCGTGGTGCATTAGATACATCAGGTGTAGCTGGTCGTAACCAACGTCGTTCTAAATATGGTACTAAACGTCCTAAACCAGGACAGGTAGTTGCGGCACCAACAAAAGGTAAAAAGAAATAATCGGGAGGAAATAAGAAATGAGAAAGTCAAAACCAAAAAAGAGAATTATTCTTCCTGATCCAAAATTTAATGATATTCAGGTAACTCGTTTTGTAAACAATATGATGTACGATGGAAAAAAATCTATCGCTTATTCTATTTTTTACGATGCTGTTGAAATTGCTGAGAAAAAAGCAGGTGAAAGCGGTTTAGAGATATTTAAACGTGCTTTAACTAACATTATGCCAGCTGTTGAGGTTAAATCTCGCCGTGTTGGTGGTGCTAACTTCCAGGTTCCAACTGAGGTTAGACCAGAGCGCAAAACAGCTTTAGGTATGAAATGGTTAATTTTATACGCTCGTCGTCGTGGTGAAAAAACCATGAAAGAGAAATTAGCTGGTGAAATTGTAGCTGCTGCTAAAGGTGAAGGTGCTGCTGTTAAGAAGAAAGAAGATACGCACAAAATGGCTGAGGCTAACAAAGCGTTCTCTCACTTCAGATTCTAGTAATTAGGATTAACAGATTAGTAAGATTACACAGATTTAATTAGAAGATTATACTGATTAGATAAATTACACCGATTTGTTTTTACATAATCGGTGTAATCATTTAAAATCAGATAAATCAAAAACATAAGATGGCAAGAGATTTAAAATTTACAAGAAATATTGGAATCGCGGCTCACATTGATGCAGGTAAAACTACAACAACAGAGCGTATCCTTTATTATGCTGGTGTTAGTCATAAAATTGGTGAAGTGCACGAAGGTGCTGCAACAATGGATTGGATGGCGCAAGAGCAAGAACGTGGTATCACGATCACTTCTGCAGCAACTACGGTTGAGTGGAAATACAGAGGTCAGGCTTACCACATGAACATTATCGATACACCAGGACACGTAGATTTTACCGTTGAGGTAAACCGTTCGTTACGTGTATTAGATGGTTTAGTGTTTTTGTTTTCTGCGGTTGATGGTGTTGAGCCTCAATCAGAAACTAACTGGCGTTTAGCTAACAACTATAATGTTGCTCGTATTGGTTTCGTTAACAAAATGGACCGTTCTGGAGCTGACTTCTTAAAAGTTGTTAAGCAAGTTAAAGATATGTTAGGTAGTAATGCAGTTCCATTGCAATTACCTATCGGTGCTGAAGACGGATTTAAAGGTGTGGTTGATTTAATTAACAACCGTGGTATTGTTTGGAATGAGCATGATAAAGGTATGACCTTTACTGAAGTGCCTATTCCAGAAGATATGATTGATGAAGTTGCGGAGTGGAGAGAGAAATTATTAGAATCAGTTGCTGATTATGATGAGTCTTTAATGGAGAAATTCTTCGAAGATCCAAACTCTATTACTGAACGCGAAATTCTAGATGCTTTACGTGCTGCTGTTTTAGATGCTAAAATTGTACCTATGGTTTGTGGTTCATCTTTCAAAAATAAAGGTGTACAAACTATGCTTGATTATGTGATGGAATTATTGCCTTCACCTATGGATAGCGAAGGTGTTATTGGTACTAACCCAGATACAGGTGCTGAAGTTTTATTAAAACCAAGCATTAATGAGCCGTTTGCAGCTTTAGCATTTAAAATTGCAACCGACCCATTTGTAGGCCGTTTATGTTTTATCCGTGTTTACTCGGGTAACCTAGAAGCAGGTTCTTACGTTTACAATACGCGTTCAGAAAACAAAGAACGTATTTCTCGTATCTTCCAAATGCATGCTAACAAGCAAAATCCTGTGCCTAATGTGGCTGCTGGTGATATTGCTGCGGTAGTTGGATTTAAGGATATTAAAACAGGTGATACACTTTGTGATGAGAAACACCCGATCATTCTTGAATCAATGAACTTCCCTGAGCCAGTTATCGGTTTAGCTATTGAGCCTAAAACTCAAGCTGATGTTGATAAATTGGGTATGGGTTTAAGTAAATTGGCTGAAGAGGATCCTACATTTAGAGTTCAAACTGATCAAGAAACTGGTCAAACTGTAATCTCTGGAATGGGTGAGTTACACTTAGATATTTTAATTGACCGTTTAAAACGCGAATTTAAAGTTGAGGTTAACCAAGGTGCACCACAAGTAGCTTACAAAGAAGCAATTTTCGGTACAACAACACACCGTGAAACATACAAAAAACAATCAGGTGGTCGTGGTAAATTTGCTGATATTTCGGTAATTATCTCTCCAATTGATGCTGATTTCGAAAAAGGTGGCTTACAATTCGTAAACGAAATTACAGGTGGTTCAATCCCACGTGAATTTATTCCTTCGGTAGAAAAAGGCTTTGCAGCTTCTATGGCTAATGGTGTTTTAGCTGGTTATCCACTTCCTGATATGAAAGTTCGTTTAACGGATGGTTCATTCCACGCAGTCGATTCAGATGCTTTATCATTTGAACTTGCAGCTAAAATGGCTTACCGTGAGGCTTTACCTAAATGTAAACCTACTTTGATGGAGCCAATCATGAAAATCGAAATCTTAACCCCTGAAGAAAACATGGGTGATGTTATCGGTGATATGAACCGTCGTCGTGGTCAATTATTAGGTATGGATACCCGTAATGGATCTCAGGTAATTAAAGCAACTGTGCCTCTTTCTGAAATGTTTGGTTATGTAACTCAATTACGTACAATCACTTCAGGACGTGCAACTTCTACAATGGAATTTGACCATTATGAAGCTGCGCCTAAAAACGTACAGGATGAAGTAATTGCTAAATCAAAAGGTAAAGTTAAGTCTGACGACTAATTCAGCCCCTCCCCATAAAGGAGGTAATTAAGTTTAATATTGCACTTGCTACCTCCCTCTCCTCTGGAGAGGGTCGGGGGTGAGGCCTAATCCGATCTTTTGTTATTAATAGCTCTAACAAGGATCATAATTAAAATAGAAAATGAGCCAAAGAATCAGAATTAAATTAAAATCTTACGATTACAATTTAGTAGATAAATCTGCTGAGAAAATCGTAAAAACTGTTAAGCCTACGGGTGCAGTTGTAAGTGGACCAATTCCACTTCCTACAGAGAAAAAAATCTTTACTGTTTTACGTTCTCCACACGTAAACAAAAAAGCAAGAGAGCAATTCCAATTATGCGCTTACAAACGCTTATTAGATATTTATAGCTCTAACTCTAAAACAGTTGATGCTTTAATGAAACTTGAATTACCTAGCGGTGTTGAAGTTGAAATCAAAGTTTAATTGATTTTAAAAGAACTTAAAAGTCTCGATGCAAATCGAGACTTTTTTTTTGCTTTAGAATTTATTTGTTCCCTTAATCTCATATTAATATAAACAAATAGAGTGCTTAGTGGTTATTAATATTAACATCGAATTATTATGAAAAAGCATAGCAAAGAAGATTCAGAAGAAATTGTTGAGGGGCAGGATTTTGCTAATCCAAAGGAAGAATTATTAAAGAAACCTTCCTCACATGGTGAAGTTGGAAATCTGCAAGGAGGAGATTTTTCTGATTTGGAACAAAGTAGAATGGAACATCCACCTAAGCACAGAGATGAGAATGGTTCGGAAAAAAGCGATTCTGATCATACCAAAGGTGTTAATCAATCTACTGGTATAGACAAGGAATAAATTAATCTATAATTCCGTTTCTTACCACAAAATTAATTAGAGCTGCTGTATTTTTTTTTCCAGTCTTATCCAACAAGCTCTGTCTATTGCCTTCAATAGTTCTTTTACTTGTAAAAAGCTTTTCGGCAATCTCACTATTTGTAAAGCCATCAGCAATTAGAGCAAGTATTTCTATTTCTCTTTTGGAAAGCTCTATGTCTGGTTTTAAAATGCTTGATGGACCAATTGCAAATCTCCCACGAGACTGAGCCAAAAGCTTAATTGTTATGGCTGTACAAACATATTTATAACCTAGAGCCACATTTTTAATTGCAAAAATCACTTCTTCAATATTTACATTTTTAAGCAAAAATCCACTAGCTCCCGCATCTAATGATTGCGAAACATAATTTTCATGATCTAGCGTTGTTAGAATAATAATTTTAACTTTTGGATATCGTGCCCTTATAATTGTTGTGAGTTCTATGCCATTAATCCCCGATAGATTAATATCAGTTACAATGATATCTGGCTGTAAGCCCGCCTTTAACTGATTAATAACATCTGTGCCGTTTGAGGCTTCTGAGATAATTTCTATTGATGATTCATTTCTCAATAAAGAAATAATCCCGTTGCGCACAATTGTGTGATCATCAGCGAGTAATACTTTTATTGGAATTTTCAATTTTTTAAAAAGTTGAAGAATATGTGTTTATGCCAAATATCGAAATAATAACTACGCTTAATATTTGAGTAAGTACGCAAAATATGCGTATAAATACTTATTAAGCGGTTTTTCTAAAGGAGATTGTTAAAGAATGGAATCGTATCTAGTGCTAAGGATTAATTTATTTTTTGCTTTTAAAAACAGCAATCAGGAAAGTAAATTCAATTTAGGTATAATGCGGTGGCGCTGTGTTTTTAAGAATTATTAAATTCCACCTAATTAAAGGGTTTTAGTGGTAGGAATTACAGATTAAGTAGAATTACCTAATAAATAAAAACGCTATAGGCACGAATAGATGCAAAATCAGTAATTTTTATATTTTATTTTTTTAACCAAGTTATAAATCTCAACTAAACTTTTTTTAACTATTAAATGTTATTAGCTAAAGCTTATAAAGACGTTGTTATGAATACTGGAGAAGAAAATAATTTGATTAATCCCGATAAGGCAAAAAATGAGGCTCAAAATATTGAATGGGATAACGGAGATCCAACATATGGTCATGCCATTAACCCTTCGGGGTTTAAAAGGAAAAATGAACCTGACGAAGAACATTTAAAGGATATTGAAGAATTAAGTAAATTGGATGTTAATGAAGAACTAAAAAATTCCAACCTATCAAAAGATTCTGATGTTGGAAACAGGAATAGTGAAGATGAAAAAGGAGTTGGTGGAAAAGGCTTATAAAAAAAGAGGGATCATTCAAATGATCCCTCTTTAATAGGAATGACTTTTCCGGTAGATGGAAAATTAATTTAGAATTCAACAACTCAAAATTTTAATCAAGAAACTGAATTTCAGCTCTAAATTGTTTAGTTAAAGTGATTTTTGGTTTAATCTTGTCGCGAATCCTAATAATACTTCAAAATTGCTCATCTTAAGCGAATTCTACAATGGATGTTGAAACAAAATTATTGACATATATCAAATAAATAAATCAATTTTCATCAATTATATTCAATATAAATCACTGGTTTGGGTATAATCATTCTTTACTTTATTTCCGTATTCTTTTGCTTTATTGATAAAATCTGGTGCGTTCTCTTTAAAATCATCAACTAATGATTTTCCATCAGTTTCTCTCTTTTTGGTTGCATATTTAAAACCGTAAACGGCTGCTGCACCAAGTATTGCATATTTTAATAAGCTCATAATTTTAATATTTTTAGTTTTTAAATTCCTGTATATAATACTTCATCTTCATCCCTTTGTTGGAGATCAGATTTATGTTTGTGTTCAAAATCTTTAGAAGAACTTCCTGTATGGCTTTCTGCACTTTCGATTGTTGGATGTTTATCCGCACTGTTGTATGCATCATCACTTAGCGAATCTTTACCTTGGGTGCCAGTATTGTCAAAACCATCTCTGATTTTTATCTGATCTTTCGTTTTATGAGTATGTGCAAGAGTTTCTTTACCATAACTCGTTACTTCATTTCCTTCATTGCCTGCTTCATACTTTTTTTGAACTGCAGATTTTTGGCTTTCTTTTTCATCAGAACCTACGTAACCTTCTATATGTTCCTCTTTATTATATATGTTGGTTTTCATAATTTCTTTTATCATAAAAACAGCAAAGAACTAAAATGGTTTCAATTTTCTTAAATAATGGAATTGCAGATGAGTTAGGGTTTAAAAACAAAGCGGGCAGAAAATAATTTCTGCCCGCTTTGTTTTAACTTTTGTATGGAAAATTTCTGGATATTTTTCGCATCATGCGCTCAACCATGTCATCGGTAGAACTCATAATATTATCATCCATTGTTTTAAAAAACCTCCAAAGCAGTTCGCCATCGCCACCATTGTTTAAGGTAAGAAACATAGTTCCTGTTCCGGATTTTCCTCCAAAACCACCGAATATTACTGCAGATGCAATTGCTCCGGCTTCAGTTTTAGTTTGTTCAGTTTCAAATTTACCGCCAATTACAGCATCCACACCAAGTACTTTTGCTACCTCATCTCTTGTGTATTCATCTAGTTTACCTAACATACCTGCTTTCTTTAAAAGGATATTGGTCTTGTCTACATCCTGAAATTCCACTGTGTAGTCGGCTCTTTTTCTCAAGAGAAAAGTGTACATACTGGCTTGAATAGATTTAGACATAGATTGTTCTTGATCTCGATTAGCCTCGGCATTGAAACTTTTCGGTTGTTTGCGATAGGAAATCTTAACTTCAAATGGTAAAATGGCTACCAGTTTGTGGATTTTAATTGCATCTTTTAATTTGGGGCTTTCGAAGATTTGTTTGGATCCTTCGAATTGTGCGTTTACAACAGTTGTAAAACTTAGTAAAGTGATGAGCATTAATAGGGTTTTCTTCATTGTTATGGTTTGATTTTTTGACTAATATAATTGTTTGTGGACAGGAATGATCAAATTTAAAATATTATTAGGCTAGCATTTTTACCTTTTGCTTAACTTGGCGCCAGATTTAAGCATAGATATTATAGATGGAGTGGAAATATTTACTTTCTAATAAAAGATTTGGGCAAGAAAGCTGGACGGGCGATACAGATAAAGCCCGATCTGATTTTCAAAGAGATTACGATCGGTTGATTTTTTCATCTCCTTTTAGAAGATTGCAAAATAAAACTCAGGTTTTTCCATTACCGGGGAGTGTATTTGTTCATAACCGCTTAACGCATAGTTTAGAGGTTGCTAGTGTGGCCAGATCTATGGCGAATATTTTTCTGAATACATTAGAAGAAAATAAATCTCCTCTCCTTAAAGAAGTTCCATTAATTAACGAGGTTGGGAATATTGTAGCGGCAGCGGCATTGGCTCATGATCTTGGAAATCCTGCATTTGGTCATTCTGGCGAAGCAGCAATCTCTAGATATTTTACTGATGGAGATGGTCGGGTTTATCAAAACGATATGACCGAATCGCAGTGGCACGACTTAATTAATTTTGAAGGCAACGCAAATGCGATTAGAATTCTCACCCATCCTCTAAAAGGAAAGGGCAACGATGCTTATGCGCTTACTTATTCTACTCTTGCTTCTATAGCCAAATATCCTTGTGCATCAATAGCAGGTAAACAAAAGGGATTTTTACATCGTAAAAAGTACGGATTTTTCCAATCTGAGAAAGAAACTTTTATAAAAATTGCGAATGAGCTTCATTTGGAAAAAGAAGAAAATGAATATCTAATTTATAAACGCCATCCTTTAGTTTATTTGGTTGAGGCAGCTGATGATATTTGTTATAGCATTATAGATCTTGAAGATGCGCATCGATTAAAAATTCTTTCTTATGAGGAAGTGAAAAATTATTTGTTGCCCTTTGCCAACTCCAAAACCATTGAAGATCGATTGAAGAATGATTATGAAGACGATGATGCGAAAATTGGTTTGTTGCGTGCGAAAGCAATCAATACTTTAACCAGAACCTGTGCCGATATTTTTTATCGTGAGCAAGAAAGTCTGCTCAAAGGCGAACTAAACAAAAGTTTAACCGATTTAATTCCTGAACCTTATTTTTCAGCATGGAAGGCTGTAGAAAAAATCTCCGTAGAACGGATTTATAATTTTTCATCTGTAATTCAAAAGGAAGTTGCGGGTTATAAAATTATGGCTGGCCTGTTAGAAGAATTTGTTCCAGCACTTATTCATAACAATACACACTACTATAAAAAGCTGGTAAAACTTATTCCAAAACAGTATCATACTGATCGAACAGATATTTATTCTCGAACTCAAAGTGTGTTAGATTTTGTCTCTGGAATGACAGATTTATATGCCGTGGATTTATATAGAAATATTAAAGGAATTTCTTTTCCCTCAGAAACATAGGCGTATTAGAGCTTTTGGCTCTGTAAAATGGCTGTTTTTGGCTTTATTTAAAGCGTTTTTCTTATCCTAAACGCTTTGTTTTTTGCCTTACGTGTAAAAATCTTATTTGAATTTTAACAATTTATTATTGATTTATAGCTTTTTAAGCCATATTAGCCTCTTTGCAGGTTTCTTTTGTGTAAAGTTTACATAGTGGGATATACTAATTATTAGATTTGAGAGTTAGGGAGTGCCCATCATCCGGCATTTCTTTTAAACTAAATAGATCATATCCCTTTTATGAAAAAAACGTTTCTCGTTGCCATGCTATGTCTTGGTTTGGCATTTGCGGTGCAGGCACAAACACCTCAGCAATTTAATTATCAAGGTGCTGCTCGAAACACAAACGGAACTCCATTAGCAAATAAAAGTATTTCGCTAAGAATTAGTATTCTCGACGCTACTGCTTCTGGAGTCGCTCAATACACTGAAGTTAGAAGTGTTACTACAAATGCATACGGTTTGTATAGCTTAATTATAGGCGGTACTGGAGCAACATCTACAATTGGAACAATAGGAAATGTAACTTGGGGAACAGGCTTAAAATTTGTTAAAGTAGAAGTCGATCCAGATAATGGCTCAAATTTCAGCGTTGCTGGAACTGCACAGTTATTAAGTGTTCCTTATGCACTATATTCCGCAAATGGCCCGCAAGGCCCTATTGGTTTAACTGGCACTCCAGGTGCTGTTGGTCCTGCTGGCCCACAGGGTGTAGCTGGCCCAACAGGTGCCACTGGTGTTGCAGGCGCAATCGGCCCTCAAGGCCCAATCGGTTTAACAGGAGCTGTTGGCCCTGCCGGTCCACAAGGTGTTGCTGGTCCAGCTGGTGCAGTTGGTGCTCAAGGCCCCATTGGTTTAACAGGAGCAACTGGTCTACAGGGTATAACAGGTGCAACTGGCGCTCAAGGCCCTATTGGATTAACAGGTTCTGCAGGTGCAACTGGAGCAAATGGGCCACAGGGTCCCATCGGATTAACAGGTGCCACAGGTGCAGTTGGTGCACAAGGCCCAGTTGGCTTAACAGGAGCCGCTGGTGTAGCTGGAGCCAAAGGAGATAAAGGCGACAAAGGTGATACCGGTATTCAAGGTCCTGTTGGCCCTTCAACAGGTGTTGCAGGCGGCGATTTAACTGGTAACTATCCAAATCCAACAATTGCTAATCTACAAGGTAAAACTTTGTCGGCAAGCGCACCAACGGCCAATCAAGTTTTATTGTTTGATGGTACGACATGGAAACCAGTTACTTTAGATGTTTCGACTCTTCCAGGTGGAAAAGCTTTAACCTCAACCGATTTAAGTGTGAGTGCAAATGGAGCAACATCATTATTAAAAGATGTTGTAATTGATATTAATACGGGTGCAGTAACGACAATTAAACTTGCTGATGCTGCAGTAACCTCCATTAAAATAGGCGCAAAAGAAGTTAAAACTGCAAACATTGCAGATTTAGCCGTTGGAACTCTGCAACTGGCCGATGGATCTGTAACCACACCAAAATTGGCAGATGCTTCGGTAACTATTGCTAAACTAACTACAGCAGGTATAACCGATGCAAATAAAGTTTACATCACTAACGCAACTACAGGAGTTCCAGAATTAATTAGCCGTAATTTATTTGCAAATGCAAACTCTTGGGGTTTAAGAGGAAACTCTGGAAATAGCGACCTTAACAACAATTTTTTAGGCAATACAGATGATATCGCTATAAATTTCTTAATAAATGGACAAAAGGCAGGCAGGTTGGGTACATCTGCCGAAACCAGTACTTCTTTTGGATATCAATCTTTAAGTAGTAATGTAACGGGTTATAATAATACTGCTTTTGGTAAGGAAGCATTAAAACTTAGTTTAACGGGTTACGGTAATAGTAGTTTCGGTGCTTTTGCGCTTGCTAAATCAATCAGTGGTTATAGCAATACTGCTTTTGGTTCTGAGGCACTGTCTACACTAAGTACCGGGGCAAGTAATACCGCAACAGGTTACAGAGCGCTCGCACTTAATACAGGTGATAATAATGTAGCTTTGGGTTCTCAATCTTTAGAAGCGAATACAACAGGTTCTAATAATATTGCAATCGGTAATCAAGCTGAAAATAAAAATACTTCAGGTTCAAATAATACTGCAATTGGCGATATGGCAGGAACTAATAACAACGGAAGTGGAAATATATTTATTGGTAGTAAAGCGGGCAGTCAATTAACATCGGCAGCCAATACATTTATCGTTGCCAATACAAATACCACCTTGCCACTCATCTCAGGTACGCTTGCTACCGACGGCGGATCGCTAACCATTAACAATGCAATTGCGACAACGACAACCGCAAATGCCCCAAATAATAATAGCACTTTAAACATTAACGGATCGGTTTCAACCAATATTTTAAAATACACAGCTACTGCAACATTAATTTTAGATGCAAGTCATCATACAGTACGAATAATTAACGCAAATGCAACAACTAATATAACTTTACCTGTAGCTACCAGTTGCAAGGGAAGAATTTACGTTTTAGTTAAATCTGCTTCTGCTGGAGATATTACATTAAGTCAGCAGGTTATTTTAAATACTGATGCTCCTTTAACAATAATTACTGGAGCCCGCACTTTGGTTATTCAAAGTGATGGTACAGATTGGATTGCTATTAATTAATCGAGCTATGAAAAAAAGATACTATTGGTTTCTTTTCGTTCCTCTTTTATTTTCAATAGGGGAAGCTAAGGCTCAAAATACCACTTTGCCCAACACTATAAACTCGGCAAGTAGTTACGGTAAAATTAACAATCAGCTTTACGATTTTAGTATTGGAGAGATGGTTTTGGTGCAAACTTTTAACATTAATAATTTAGTGCTAACTCAAGGTTTTCTACAACCTTTTTTAATCTCATCTAATCCTACAGATTTAGTTATCGTTAACAATATTCTAACTCCAAATGGTGATGGGAAAAATGATTTTTTCGTAGTTAAAGGCCTAGAAAAATACACCAGTAATAAGGTAAGTATTTTCGATAGGGCTGGGCGATTACTCTTTAAAACCGATAATTACCAAAACAATTGGGATGGTTATTATAACGGTAAACCATTGGCCGAAGACACTTATTATTACATCATAGATTTAGAAGGGGCAGGCGTTGCAAAAGGTTTTATATCTATACTATTTAAAAAATAACAACAGGTGAAAAAGATAAAAATATATATAATCGGACTGTTGTTGTTTTTCGTTGCGCCGGCTGCTTATAGTCAGCTTAATCCAATGGGAAGCATATATTATCAGAACCAGTTTTTGGCTAATCCAGCTTTGGCCGGTTTAGATACGATGGTTAATTTAAATGCGGCTTTTAAAACACAATGGGTAAACATAAATGGAGCACCAAAAATCCAATATTTAACTGCAGATTTTGCCTTAAAAAATAAGAAGGTGGGTTTGGGCTTGCTTTTTTACAACGAAAGTGCTGGTGTAATTAATAGAACTCGTGCCACCGTAACCTACGCTTACCATTTAAAACTGAATGGTGATTCTAGTTCATTAGATTTTGGTTTATCAGCAGGACTAATGAACGAGTGGATTGATTTTGGAAAAGCACAAGGTGATTTAAGCGATGATGTTGTGAATAGCTTTAACGATAGAAGACTGTATTTTGATGGTGATTTTGGAATGGCTTATAGAAGTGAGAAACTAACTTTACAAGCTTCTTTACCCAATCTTAAAAGATTCTTTAAAAGAGATGCCGTTAGAAATATTGTAGATCGATCTATTTATTTTGTGGCGGCGAGTTACAAAATAAAAACTGATCAGGTTTTAAATAGCATCGAACCAAAAGTGGTTTATCGTGGTGTAGAAAATTACGATGGAATTTTAGATATCGGATCTAATTTTCAGTTTATGCAAGATAAATTTTCAGTTAGTGGGATTTATCACAGTACCAACAGCTTTACAATTGGTGCTGGCGCTAACTATAAGAGCAAGCTTGGCATTTTATTTCAATACACTACAAACACATCAAAAATGCAGAGCTATAGCAATGGTGAGTTTGAGCTTGGGTTAAGATTTAACTTCAAAAGATAATAATCAAAATAACTAAAAAGCCATTTCAACTTGATGCTGAAATGGCTTTTTTTGTGGAAAATGTTTTTTGATTATCTGCCTCTGGCATCATCCAGTTTATTTCTCTCATCCTGCAATTCTCTTGCAAGTTTCATTTCTTTATCTTTTGCCTTCACTTTGTGCGCCTGAAATTCATCCGCAACTTCTTGATAAAGTTGTGTTCTATAAGTTGCCTCATGTCTATATTTTCCAGATTGGAAAACGATAAATGCCAAAGCCGCACCCAAAACAATAATTATAGCCCAAACAATGGTGTTATAAGTTCCTTTATTAAAAGATATGCCCAAGAACTTAATTTCGTTAACAGAAGCATTGGCATTGGCTAGAGAGCTTTCTTTTCCGGTTACTTCGCCCTTTAAGCTAGAAATATTATCTGCTTGAGTTTTAATTTCCTGCTTGGCCTCTTGTAATTGTTTGCGCTCTTTTCTCAACGTATCGTTTACACTTTTCCAAAGAGATGATAACCTTGAAGGGTTAATCAGCCTTGCGCCATACAAACTTTTCGATTTCGATAACATAAAATTATACTGGCCGCTTAAAGATGGGTCAGTATTTTTTGTGGTGTCTTGTTGAGCCTGGGCAAATGCAACGTTCAAAAATAGCAAAGCCCCGAAAATGTAAAGGGTGTGTTTTAATTTCTGCATAGTTTAAATATAGGTGTTATGATGTAAAACTACATTTTTATATAATTCTCTCTCAATATATTTTCATTTTAGATTTAAGAAAGATCAATAAACGAGTTTTTGTTTATCATTCTAAATAACAATTTTATCTAAGTTTTATTATAAATTTATTTGCGATAGATTACATTTGTTTCATGCAAATAGGAATTATCGGTCTTGGAGACATGGGCAAATTGTACGCTTTGTCTTTTGTGAGTGCAGGCTATAGGGTTTGTGGAGCGGATATGCCTTCACGTTATGAAGAATTAAAAAAAGAGTTGGAGCCGAATGATATTGAGGTTTTAATTGATGGACACGAGGTTGCACGCAAATCCGATTTTATAATTTATTGCGTTGAGGCAGAGAAAATTGATGAGGTTGTGGCAACATTTGCTCGGTCTACAAAATTTGGTGCCATCATATCCGGACAAACCTCTGTTAAACATCCGGAGATTGCCGCTTTTGAAAAACACCTGCCAGAAGATACTCAAATAGTAACCTGCCATTCTTTACACGGACCAGCTTTTAGTCCGGAAGGGCAAACGTTGGTAGTTGTTCGCCATAGAGCAACTGATGAAGTTTACGCAAAAGCATTGGAGATTTATAAATCTTTAAAATCAAATATCATCGAGATGGATGATTATAAAGAACACGATCGAATTGTGGCCGATACACAAGCTGTAACCCATATGGGTTTCGAAAGTATGGGTTCTGCCTGGAAAAATGCTGGTTTTTTCCCTTGGGATAATCCAGCTTATGCCGGCGGAATTGATAACGTTAAAATTTTAACCACGCTTAGGATATTCAGTTACAAATCTCACATTTATGCAGGTTTGGCCATTCTAAATCCATACGCACAGAAACAGGTGAAATATTATGCTCAAGCAGAATCTGAATTATACAAGCTGATGATCTGTGAAAATGAAAAGGAGTTTAGAGCGAAAATTTATGCAGCTCGTGATTTTGTTTTTCATGAAAGTAGAAAACTGCTTTTGCTTGATGATAACATTATGAAAGAGTTTAGCCTTTCGGATGCAAACCATAAACAAAAACCAAATTCTCATTTAAGCTTATTGAGTATGGTTTATGCTTGGTATAAAATGGGCGTAAATCCTTATGATAATTTGATTTGCCAAACTCCACCTTTTAAATTAAGATTAGGCATAGCTGAATATTTATTTAAAAATGAGGCCATGTTGGAAGAATCAATCCACACCGCTTTATATGATAAATCCATCCGTGGCGATGATTTGGAATTCCATACGGCTGTGCATGAATGGGCATCGATTATTGGTTACGGAGATTTAAAGGGGTACAAAGAACATTTTGAATCAGCGAAAGCTTTTTTTGCCAATCGATTAAATGATGGAAGAGATTTAAGTGCCGAGATGATTAAGCGTTTGGGTAAGTAGGTTATGAGGGAGTTTTGAATGATAGTAAAGCGAATGGAATTTGCACTAATTTAAATATTATCCAGACCTCTAGATTTAATCATTAACTTTGATATTATGACAACTTTAACAGTAAACATCGAAGATAAAAAAATAGAGAAGGCTGTTAAGGCTTTGTTTGAAGCTTTGGGTTTAAGTTATGTTGAAAATAAAAAAACGAAAATAACTCAAGAACCTCTAAATAAAGCTGAGCAGTTAATGTACAATCGCCTTAAAAATTCTTTTGAACAGATTAAACTGCATCAGGAAGGAAAGATTAAGCTGAGAAATGCTGAAGAGCTTTTAGCTGAATTGAGGATTCTTAAATAATTAAACCAACTGGGGCTCCCACCAATTATTTTAGAAGAAAACATTCTACATGAAAACCATTTTGAATAAACCGGGATTGGTTTTGCAACTTCAAAAAGAACTAATCGAAATAAAAGAGCTTTGTAATGAATATGATTTAGGCAATGAAATCGTGATCAATTCAATCGCAGAAAAAGTTTTAATCATATTCCACAACACCGATCACGCAAAATCACTACTTGGTCAATTAAAACTAACTCATGTTTTGATGTATTGTAGCGCTAAAACTTATAATTCAAAAAGCCCTATTAACTTTATTGGCTTATTAAAATTGAAACATCAGGTTGGAAAAGGTTGGGGTTATATTGCAACCCTAGATCATTCATTATTAAAAAAAGTATCGCAAGAAAATTGGTGGCAAAACAAAAAGGTGATTGTAGATTCGGATGGTGTATCTTTCACAAGAGCCAAAATTATTAAATCCATTGCCGATTCCGGTTCAATTGATCTCAACACTTCGGGATGGAAATTGAAAGATGCTACAAACAATAAAACTATCGTAAACCCAGCCCCCGAAGCAGTAAGACAAATCGCTTTTGAATTATTGCAATCTTTTAAAAATGTAGATCTTGATAAAGAAAGCAAACTTTATTATAAAGCTTAATTCATTCCATCTTACATCATCCATATAATATATAGACTTTATTTTATTGCTTTTATATTTCATTTAGCCAAAGCAAGTCACTTATATTTGCCCGCATGTCGGTATTGCTGTTTACCATTATCGTTTTATTAGGTGCTTTTTTAGCAGGCTTACTAGGCTCGCTTACTGGCTTGGGCGGTGGTGTAATTATTATTCCACTTTTAACTTTGGCGCTCGGTGTAGATATTCATTACGCTATTGGTGCTTCAATCGTTTCTGTTATTGCAACATCGTCAGGTTCTGCGGCAGCTTATGTAAAGGAGGGGATAACCAATATTCGAATAGGGATGTTTTTAGAAATTGCCACCACAATTGGTGCAATTTGTGGTGCAATTGTAGCTGTTTATCTTAATGCAAACTACATCGCAATCATTTTTGGCTGTATCTTAATCTTTTCGGCTATTATGACCCTAAAGAAAAAAGTGGATCACTCAACTTTGGACGATACCGATAAATGGGCTAAGTTTTTTAAACTGAATGGTTCATATCCAGATAAAGGCGTTGATCATAAATACGCCGTTAAGCATGTTCCGGGTGGTTTCTTAATGATGCTCTTCGCTGGAACGTTATCAGGCTTGCTGGGCATAGGAAGTGGTGCTTTAAAAGTAATTGCAATGGATAATATTATGCGTTTGCCATTTAAGGTTTCTACAACAACAAGTAATTTTATGATGGGCGTTACAGCAGCTGCGAGTGCTGTGGTTTATCTGCACCGCGGACAAATCGATCCAGGGATAGCAATGCCTGTTTGTATCGGCGTTTTGACAGGTGCAACCATTGGTTCTAAAATTTTACTTAAAACTAAAACAGACAAGCTTAAAATTGTATTTGCAGTGGTGGTTACCTTTTTGGCTTTACAGATGATTTATAAAGGAGTATCGGGATTATAATGAGCACAGCCAAAAAAGAAAATATAAATGATAAAGATATCCAAGTAATATTGGGTACGCTTTTACGTGCTGGTGTAATCATATCTATGAGCATTGTACTTATTGGAGGTGTAATTTTTCTAATCCATAACAATGGTGTAATTACCGATTATAAAGTTTTTAAACCAGAATTGTCCAAATTCTCCTCTATCGCTTCAATTTTTAAAGGCGTTTTAACTTTTCAGGGAGATGCAATTGTGCAGTTTGGTGTGCTCATGCTCATCTTCACGCCGATTGCTCGCATTGTTTTTGCCATTTTTAGCTTCTTAATCGAAAAAGATTATCTATATGTATTAATTGGCTTAATCATATTGGCCATCATAACTATCAGTTTAAATGGCGGTTTGGCACATTAGTCACCCTTTTTAAGCTAAATCCCATCGTATCAGCAAATTATTTGAAAAAATATTTCGCTAACTATTTGAATATTAACAAATCTTTCCTATTTTTGCCCTCCCTTAAAAGGGACGAACAACCACCTTGAACGAAGCCCTACTGCTTCGATGGGTGTTAAAAAGAAAAGATAAAATGTCAGGAATTATTGGAAAAAAAGTAGGAATGACCAGTATCTTTGATGCCGAAGGAAGAAACATTCCTTGTACGGTAATCGAGGCTGGACCTTGTGTAGTTACACAGGTAAAAACCGAAGAAGTAGATGGTTATTCATCAATCCAGTTGGGTTACGATGAGAAAAAAGAGAAAAACACAACTCAACCATTGAAAGGCCATTTCGCGAAAGCAAACACAACTCCGAAACGCAAGCTGGTAGAATTCGATTCGTTTACAACTTCACTTAACTTAGGTGATGTAGTAACGGTTGATTCTTTCGCAGAAGGCGATTTTGTTGATGTTGTAGGTACCTCAAAAGGTAAAGGTTTTCAAGGTGTTGTAAAACGCCACGGATTTGCCGGTGTTGGTATGCAGACTCACGGTCAGCATAACCGTTTACGTGCCCCAGGTTCATTGGGAGCATCGTCATTCCCTTCACGTGTATTCAAAGGAATGCGCATGGCTGGAAGAACAGGTGGAGACAGAGTAAAAGTTCAAAACTTACAAGTTTTGAAAGTTTATGCTGAGCAAAACTTATTAGTAGTTAGTGGTTCCATTCCAGGAGCTAAAGGTTCTTACGTAATCTTAGACAAGTAATCAGATGGAAGTTAAAGTATTAAACATTTCAGGTAAAGAAACAGGTGCCAAGGTGCAACTTCCTGAATCGGTATTTGGTATCGAGCCTAACGACCACGCGATTTATTTAGATGTTAAACAGTATTTGGCTAACCAACGTCAAGGTACTCACAAATCTAAACAACGTAATGAGATTGCTGGTTCAACTCGCAAACTATACAAACAAAAAGGTACAGGTGGTGCCCGTGCTGGTAGCATTAAATCTCCGTTATTTAACGGTGGTGGTCGTGTTTTCGGTCCTCAGCCACGTGATTACAGTTTTAAATTGAACAAGAAACTTAAAGTATTAGCACGTAAATCAGCTTTAGCTTACAAAGCAAAAGATAACAACGTGGTAGTTTTAGAAGATTTCAACTTCGATACAATTAAAACTAAAAGCTATATCAGTTTAATCGCTGCCTTAAACGTAGGTAACGAAAAAACTTTGTTGGTTTTACCTGCACAAAATAATAATATCTATTTATCAAGCAGAAACGTACAGAAAACTAAAGTAATTACAGCAGATCAATTAAATACATATGATGTATTAAACGCTGGTGTACTTGTGTTAACTGCAGATTCTGTTAAAACTTTGGAGGAGGCATTTGCCAAATAATATGGACATTTTAAAAAAACCAATATTAACCGAAAAAGCTTCAGCTTTAACTGAGAAATCTAACCGTTTCACATTTAGCGTTAACCACAAGGCTAACAAAATCCAAATCAAACAAGCAATTGAGAAATTGTACGGTGTAACCATCGTTTCAGTTAATACAATGGTGGTTGATGGTAAAGCTAAATCTCGTTACACTAAAGCAGGTTTTGTATCTGGCCGTAGCCCGAAATACAAAAAAGCAATCGTAACGTTAAAAGACGGCGAAACAATAGATTATTACGCAACTCTTTAATTCAATAATTATATTATAACTATGGGCTTAAGAAAATTTAAACCAGTTACTCCGGGAACCCGCTTTAGAGTTGGTGCCAGCTTTACGGAGATTACAGCAACCAAGCCCGAAAAATCATTGGTTGTATCATCAAAAAAGTCTGGTGGACGTAACAACACAGGAAAGATGACTATGCGCTACATGGGTGGTGGTCACAAAAAATCATATCGTTTAATCGACTTCAAACGCGATAAATTCGATATTCCTGCTACAGTAGCTACTGTAGAATACGATCCAAACCGTACTGCCCGCATCGCATTATTACATTATGCAGATGGCGAGAAGCGTTATATCATTGCTCCAGAAGGTTTGCAAGTAGGTTCGGTATTATTATCGGGCGATACTGCAGCTCCAGAAGTAGGTAACACTTTAAAATTATCGAACATTCCATTAGGTTCTATCATCCACAACGTGGAGATTCACCCTGGAAAAGGAGCACAATTAGCTCGTAGTGCAGGTGCTTACGCACAATTAGCTGCCCGCGATGGTAAATATGCTACTTTGAAAATGCCTTCAGGCGAAACCCGTTTAATCTTATCCACTTGTTTAGCTACAATCGGTGCGGTATCTAACTCAGATCACGCAAACGAAGTACTAGGTAAAGCTGGTCGTAAACGTTGGTTGGGCCGTCGTCCGAGAACTAGACCGGTAGCGATGAACCCTGTCGATCACCCAATGGGTGGTGGTGAAGGTAGATCATCAGGTGGTCACCCTCGTTCAAGAAATGGTATTTTAGCTAAAGGCTTCAAAACCAGAGAACTTAAAAAATATTCTAATCGTTACATCATAGAGAGAAGGAAGAAATAATGGCTCGTTCGATAAAAAAAGGACCTTATATTGACCATAACGTAGAGAAAAAAGTAAACTCTATGAATGATTCAGGCAAAAAGTCTGTAATCAAAACTTGGTCTCGCAGATCAATGATTTCACCAGATTTCGTGAATCATACATTTGCAGTACACAACGGAAATAAATTTATCCCTGTGTATGTTACAGAAAACATGGTTGGTCACAAGTTGGGAGAATTTGCTCCAACCAGAACATTCAGAGGACACGCTGAAAAGAAAAAATAATTAGACAATGGAAGCAATAGCAAAATTAAACAATTGTCCAACCTCACCGCGTAAGATGCGTTTGGTTGTAGATCTTATCAGAGGTGAACGTGTAGAGAAAGCATTAAGCATTTTAAAGTTTACCAATAAAGAAGCAGCAATAAGAGTTGAGAAATTATTATTATCTGCTATCAAAAACTGGGAATCTAAAAATGAAGGTGCTCGCCCTGAAGAAAACCAACTGTTTGTAAAAACAATTATGGTTGATGGTGGCCGTCAGCTTAAACGCTTACGTCCAGCTCCTCAAGGCCGTGGATATAGAATTCGTAAACGTTCTAACCACGTAACGCTGATTGTAGATAGTAAAAGTACAGAAACAACTCAAAACTAATTTTAGGAAATGGGACAAAAAGCAAATCCAATAGGTAACAGGTTAGGTATCATCAAAGGATGGGATTCTAACTGGTTCGGTGGCAACAACTACTCCGATAAATTAGTTGAAGATGAGAAAATAAGAAAATACCTTTCTGCTCGTATTGCTAAAGGTGGTGTTGCGAAAGTAGTTATCGAACGTACGTTAAAACGTATCACTGTAACTATCCACACAGCTCGCCCAGGTATCGTAATCGGTAAAGCAGGTGCTGAGGTTGATAAAATCAAAGAAGAGTTAAAGAAATTGACTAAAAAGGAAATTCAAATTAACATTTTTGAAATTAAACGCCCAGAACTTGATGCACAATTAGTTGCAGAAGGTGTTGCTAAACAATTAGAAGCAAGGATCTCATTCCGTAGAGCAATGAAATCTTCTATCGCATCAACCATGCGTATGGGTGCTGAAGGTATTAAAATCATGACTTCTGGTCGTTTAGGTGGTGCTGAAATGGCACGTTCTGAACAATACAAAGAAGGAAGAGTGCCTTTGCATACATTCCGTGCTGATATTGATTACGCTTTAGCAGAAGCATTAACTACTTATGGTAAAATAGGTGTTAAAGTTTGGATTTGTAAAGGTGAAGTTTATGGAAAACGTGATTTGTCTCCAAACATTGGTGCAACAAACAACGGTCCAAAAGGCGCATCAGACAAACCAGCTTTCGGCGGAAGAGATAACCGTGGTGGTGGCGGAAGAGATAGCCGTGGCGGTGGTAACGACAGACGTGGTGGAAACCAAGGTGGTGGTCGTGGTCCAGGTCAAGGTGGTCCCGGAGCAAATAGAGGTGGTGGCGCAGGCGCTAACAGAGGTCCTCGTAAATAATTGATTTATTAACATCGTTTAACGATTAGAACAAAATAAAATGTTACAGCCAAAAAGAACGAAGTTCAGGAAGATGCAAAAAGGCAGAATGAAGGGTTTAGCTTCACGTGGAGCTGAATTAGCATTCGGATCTTTCGGTATCAAGTCTTTAGAAGCAACTTGGATTACAAGTCGCCAGATAGAGGCTGCCCGTATTGCGGTAACTCGTTTCATGAAACGTGAAGGCCAAGTATGGATCAGGATTTTCCCGGACAAACCGGTAACTAAAAAACCTGCAGAAGTACGTATGGGTAAAGGTAAAGGTGCTCCTGAATACTGGGTTGCAGTAGTAAGACCTGGACGTGTAATTTTCGAAGCTGAAGGTGTGCCTTTAGAAGTTGCTAAAGAAGCATTACGTTTAGCCGCTCAGAAATTACCAATCCAAACAAAATTTGTAGTACGTAGAGATTACGTAGAAGCATAGTAAAGAGTTGAGATGAATGTTGTAAATACTTGTTTATTATAACCGCTACACTCAATCGTAAAAGAAAAATAAAAATGAAAAATTCAGAAATCACAGGGCTTTCAAAAGAAGAATTAGTAGCTAAGATTGCGGAAGAAAAAGAGAACTTGTCAAAATTAAAATTCTCTCATACCATTTCAGCTATCGAGAATCCTTCACGCATTTCAAAAGTAAGGAAAGACATAGCCCGTTTAAATACTGAACTGACTAAAGTAAAACTTGCTGAGTCAGCTACTGAAACTAATTAATTTGAAAGTCGAAATGGAAAGACAATTAAGAAAAACAAGAACCGGGTTGGTGGTGAGCAATAAGATGGATAAATCTGTTGTAGTGAGCGTTGAGCGTAAAGTAAAGCACCCGATTTATGGTAAGTTCGTTAAGAAAACTACCAAATTTATGGCTCACGATGAGAAAAACGAATGCGGTATCGGTGATACGGTATTAATTATGGAAACTCGTCCTTTGAGTAAAAATAAGAACTGGAGATTGGTACAAATTTTAGAAAGAGCTAAATAAGATGGTACAACAGGAATCAAGATTAAACGTTGCTGATAACAGCGGCGCAAAAGAAGTATTAGTAATTCGTGTGCTAGGTGGAACCGGCAAACGTTATGCTTCAATTGGTGATAAAGTAGTTGTTACCGTAAAAAGCGCATTACCGTCAGGTAATATTAAAAAAGGTACAGTTTCTAAAGCAGTAGTTGTAAGAACAAAAAAAGAGATCAGACGTAAGGATGGTTCTTATATTCGTTTTGACGATAATGCTGCTGTATTATTGAACGCACAGGATGAGCCAAGAGGTACACGTATCTTTGGCCCGGTTGCGAGAGAACTACGTGAGAAACAATTCATGAAAATTGTATCATTAGCACCGGAGGTATTATAAAATGGGAAATAAAATAATTATACCAGGAAAACTTAAAATCCGTACAGGAGATTTAGTTAAAGTAATTGCTGGCGATTCAAAAGGTCAACAAGGAAAAGTACTTTCAGTACTTATAGATAAAAACAGAGCCATTGTAGAAGGTGTTAACTTAGTATCTAAACATACTAAACCAAACGCTGCAAATCCTAACGGTGGTATTATTAAAAAAGAAGCTGCTCTTCACATTTCTAACTTGATGTTGGTTGATCCAAAATCTGGTAAAGCTACCCGCGTTGGTCGTAAACTAAACGCAGATGGTAAATTAGTTAGAGTTGCTAAAATTTCAGGAGAGGAGATTAAATAATGGCTACACCTAGATTAAAAAGCAAATACAAAGAAGAAGTTGTAAATGCACTAAAAGAAAAATTTCAGTACAAAACTGTAATGCAGGTTCCAAAATTGGAAAAAATCTGTATCAATCAAGGTGTAGGTCGTTTTTCGGTTACGGATAAAAAGATTATGGATACCACAATCGCTGAATTGTCAACCATCACTGGTCAACAAGCGGTTCCGGCTAATTCAAAGAAAGATATCTCTAACTTTAAATTACGTAAAGGTATGCCGGTTGGTGTACGCGTTACTTTACGTGATAACAATATGTACGAGTTCTTAGATCGTTTGATCTCTGTAGCTTTACCACGTATTCGTGATTTCAAAGGTATTAATGATAAAGGATTTGATGGAAAAGGTAACTACACATTGGGTGTTACTGAACAAATCATCTTTCCAGAGATTAATATCGATAAAATCAATAAAATTTTAGGTATGGATATAACTTTCGTAACTTCGGCAAAATCTGACGTTGAAGCTTTAGAGTTATTGAAGCAATTCGGATTACCATTTAAAAATCAAAAAACAGCAGAATAATGGCAAAAGAAGGTGTAAAAGCACGCGAAGTTAAGCGCCAAAAATTGGTAGCTAGATACGCTGAAAAACGTGCAGTTTTAAAAGCTGCAGGAGATTTCGAGGGTTTAGATAAATTACCTAAAAACTCATCTCCAGTACGTTTACACAACCGTTGTAAATTAACTGGTCGTCCACGTGGTTACATGCGTACCTTTGGTATTTCAAGGGTTACGTTCCGCCAAATGGCACTAGACGGTAAAATACCAGGTGTTAAAAAAGCATCTTGGTAATATAAAGTAGCTGGCACAGAGTATCAAGTATCGAGACCAATAGGTTTCTCGATACTTGATACTTATGTCTATTTACTCTAATTAAGCATTTAACCGATAGCAGGTCCCATCGCTGGGTAGCGGAAGGATACCACTATCAAAAACAATAAAAAATGAATACAGATCCAATAGCAGATTATTTAACAAGAGTAAGGAATGCCATTAAGGCCAACCACCGTGTTGTAGAAATTCCTGCATCAAACCTTAAAAAAGAAATTACAAAAGTTCTTTTCGATAAAGGTTACATCGCGAACTACAAGTTTGAAGATACTACAGTTCAAGGCACAATCAAAATTGCTTTGAAATACAATCCAATTACTAAAGTTCCTGCTATTCGTACTTTGATGCGAATTAGTAAACCAGGTTTGAGAAACTATGCTGGTGTTGAAAATATGCCAAGAGTATTAAACGGTTTAGGTATCGCAATCTTATCTACTTCTAAAGGTGTAATGACTGATAAAGAAGCAGCCAAATTAAATATTGGTGGTGAGGTATTGTGTCACGTTTATTAATTATTAGGAGAACAGCACAATGTCAAGAATAGGAAAAGCCCCAATTACAATCCCTGCAGGTGTTACAATTACAGTTTCGAAAGATAACGTTGTAAGTGTAAAAGGCCCTAAAGGTGAATTAACACAAGCAGTTGATGTAGACATCACTGTAAGTCAAGAAGACGGAATCTTAACAGTTTCTCGTCCTTCAGAACAAAAGAAACACAAAGCATTACATGGTTTATACCGTTCATTGCTTAACAATATGGTTATTGGTGTTACTGATGGTTACAAATTACAACAAGAATTAGTAGGTGTTGGTTACCGTGCTACAAACACAGGTAATACATTAGATCTAGTTTTAGGTTATTCTCACCATTATGTATTTCAATTACCAGAAGAGATTAAAGTAACCACCACATCAGAAAAAGGTCAAACACCTAAAATTATTTTAGAAAGTATTGACAAACAATTGATCGGTCAAGTAGCTGCGAAAATTCGTTCGTTACGTGCTCCAGAGCCTTATAAAGGTAAAGGTATCAAGTTTGTAGGTGAAGTGTTAAGAAGAAAAGCAGGTAAATCAGCATCTAAGAAATAATAATCATGGCAGGTAAAAAATTATCAAGAAGAGATCGTATTAAAAAAGGGATCAGAAAAAGACTTACTGGTTCGGAAGAACGCCCAAGGTTATCTGTTTATAGAAGCAATAAAGGTATTTATGCTCAGGTAATTAACGACGTAACTGGAAAAACAATAGCATCAGCATCATCATTATCGAAAGATTTTACTGGTACTGGAAATAAAAGTGACCAATCTGTTGCAGTAGGCAAATTAGTTGGCGAAAAGGCAATTGCTGCTGGTGTTAAAGAAGTTGTTTTCGATAGAAACGGCTATTTATACCACGGTCGTGTTAAATCGTTAGCAGAAGGTGCACGCGAGGCTGGTTTAGTATTTTAATCTGAAGAAATAAGTAAGATGTCAACTATCAATATAAAAAGAGTAAAAACCACCGATATCGAATTAAAGGATCGTTTGGTTAGTATACAACGTGTTGCCAAAGTAACTAAAGGCGGTCGTACTTTCAGCTTCTCAGCAATTGTTGTTGTTGGAGATGAAAACGGTGTTGTTGGTTTCGGTTTAGGTAAAGCGAAAGAAGTAACTGAAGCAATCGCTAAAGGTGTGGATGATGCTAAAAAGAACTTAGTTAAAGTTCCAATTTTGAACGGTACTGTTCCTCATGAGCAAATCGGTAAATTCTCTGGTGGTTTTGTTTTAATTAAACCAGCAGCAGTAGGTACAGGTGTAATTGCAGGTGGTGCAATGCGTGCAGTTTTAGAAAGTGCTGGTGTACATAACGTATTGGCAAAATCTAAAGGTTCTTCTAACCCACACAACGTGGTAAAAGCAACTGTTGATGCATTAACAAAAATGCGTGATGCTTATACAATTGCTCAAACTCGTGGTATAGATTTAAACAAAGTATTTAACGGATAATATCATGGCTAAGATCAAAATAACACAAGTAAAAAGTATTATCGATAGAAGCGAACGCCAAAAAAGAACAGTTCAAGCTTTAGGTTTATCTAAAATGAACCAAAGTGTAGAAGTTGAGGCTACTCCACAAATCATTGGAATGATTCGCAAAGTGAATCATTTAATCGCAATCGAAAGTATCTAGTAATTATTTGAAGGTAGTATAGGTGAAATATCCAGTACTACCTTTATATACGTTTAATCGTTGCACCTGTTTAGTGAAAGCGAAGGGCAACACAAATTCAAAAAAATGAATTTAAGTAATTTAAAACCTGCTACAGGTTCAGTTAAAAACAGCAAAAGAATTGGTCGTGGTACTGGTTCAGGTCGTGGTGGAACATCAACTCGTGGTCACAAAGGTGCGGGTTCTCGTTCAGGTCACAAAACCAAAATCGGTTTTGAAGGTGGTCAAATGCCTTTACAACGTCGTGTGCCTAAGGTTGGTTTCAAACCAATTAACCGTACAGAATATGTAGGTGTAAACTTAGATGTTCTACAAAACTTAGCTGAGAAATTTAGCTTAACAACAATCGATTTTGCTTCTTTGCAAGAGCATGGTTTAGCTTCAAAAAATGACTTAGTGAAAATTTTAGGTCGTGGTGAAGTAAAAGCAAAATTAGATATTACAGCACATGCGTTTTCTGCAACCGCACAAAAAGCTATTGAAGCTGCAGGTGGTTCAATTGTAAAATTGTAAATTATTAAATGAAGAAGCTATTTACTACTTTAAGTAATATCTGGAAAATTCAGGAATTAAAAGAGCGTATATTGTTTACGCTCTTAATTCTTTTGGTATACCGTTTCGTATCTCACGTGGTTTTACCAGGTGTAGATCCAACAGCTTTAGGCAATAACGAAAAATCAGGAATCTTAGGCTTACTAGATATGTTTGCTGGAGGTTCTTTCTCTCGTGTGTCTATCTTGGCTTTGGGGGTAATGCCTTATATCTCTGCATCTATCGTGGTGCAACTATTAGGTATTGCTGTTCCTTCTTTCCAAAAAATGCAAAAAGAAGGCGAAAGTGGTAGAAAAAAAATGAACCAGATTACGCGTTACCTTACGGTAGCAATCACGATCGTTCAATCTGTAGGTTACGTTAAAACTCAAGTTCCGGCAGAAGCTATTTTATTACCAAATACATTATTCTTAGTATTATCTACGTTTGTATTAACGGCAGGTACATTATTTGTAATGTGGTTAGGTGAAAAAATTACTGATAAAGGTATTGGTAACGGTACATCACTAATCATTATGGTTGGTATTATTGCTCGTTTACCTGTTGCAATTAGTCAAGAATTTAGTGCCCGTGTTGGTTCATCTAGTGAAGGTGGTGGCCCGGTTGCATTAGTTTTAGAGATTGTTGCTTTATTTGCAGTTGTAATGTTTACCATTTTAATTGTTCAAGGTGTACGTAAAGTACCTGTACAATACGCTAAAAAAATTGTTGGTAACCGCCAGTTTGGTGGTGTTCGTCAGTACATTCCTTTAAAGGTTAATGCAGCTGGTGTTATGCCAATCATTTTTGCACAAGCGCTAATGTTTATTCCAGGTGCTTTAATGCAATTTGTTCCTTCTTTACAAGGTTCATGGTTAATTCAATTTAGCAACACAACATCGTTGGCTTACAGCTTAACGTTCGCGTTTTTAATTATCGCATTTACTTTCTTCTACACTGCAATTACAGTAAATCCCACTCAAATGAGTGATGATATGAAGAAAAATGGTGGTTTTATCCCAGGCGTTAAACCGGGTTTTGCAACATCAACTTTTATTGATGATGTAATCTCAAAAATCACTTTTCCAGGTGCGGTATTTTTAGCGATCATAGCAATATTACCTTCGCTAGCAGTTAAATTTGGTATTAAGCAAGAGTTTGCTCACTTCTTTGGAGGTACTTCATTATTAATTTTAGTAGGTGTAGTTTTAGATACTTTACAACAAATTGAAAGTTATCTATTAATGCGTCACTACGATGGTTTAATGAAAACGGGTAGAGTTACTGGCAGAACAGGGATTCCTGCAGCAAGTAGCAACGCAGCGTTATAGAACCAAAGGAATGTCCAAAATTTATTACAAATCTCTTGATGAGATTGAGTTAATAAGAGAAAGTTCTTTACTTGTTTCAAAAACTTTAGCCGAAGTGGCAAAGGTAATTAAAGCAGGCATGACAACAATAGAGTTGGATAAGTTAGCTTATGAGTTTATTAGTGATCACGGGGCAATCCCTGCATTTTTAAATTATAACGGCTTTCCAAACTCTTTATGTATTTCACCAAATGAACAAGTGGTTCATGGTTTTCCAAGTAAATATGTAATCCAAGAAGGTGATTTAATTTCAGTTGATTGTGGGGTAATTAAAAACAATTATTTTGGCGATTCAGCTTATACTTTCTCGATAGGAGAAATAGATGCTGAAAAACAGAAACTTGTTGAAGTTACCAAACGTTGTTTGGAATTGGGAGTAGAGAAAGCAGTAGTAGGTATGCGTACTGGAGATATGGGTTTTGCCATTCAACAATATGCAGAAGCCAATGGATTTGGTGTAGTAAGAGAGTTAGTAGGACATGGTGTTGGAGTAAAGCTTCATGAGAAACCTGAAGTTCCGAATTATGGAAAGCGTGGTAGCGGACCAAAACTTGAAGAAGGAATGGTTATCGCAATTGAGCCAATGATTAATGCAGGCGTTGCAGGTATTAAATTTCATAATGATGGATGGACAGTAACAAGTAAAGACAATAAACCATCAGCACATTTTGAGCACACAGTGGCGATAAAAAGGGGCAAAGCAGACGTTCTATCAACCTTTTCTTTAATAGAAGAAGTTTTACAACAAAAAAAATAAAAAAGTAAAATTTTTTATTTAATTTTGCAACCCTGTTTAGAAGCAGCTAATTAAGTAACAATCAACAAAATATGGCTAAACAAGCCTCAATTGAACAAGACGGAGTAATAAGAGAAGCATTATCAAATGCGATGTTTAGAGTTGAACTCGAGAACGGACATGAGATTATTGCCCACATTTCAGGAAAGATGAGGATGCACTACATCAAAATTCTTCCTGGGGATAAAGTAAAATTAGAGATGTCGCCGTATGATTTAACAAAAGGTCGCATCACTTATAGATATAAATAAAATGAAAGTTAGATCATCAATTAAAAAACGTAGCGCTGATTGTAAGATTATTCGCCGTAAAGGTAAACTTTACGTAATCAACAAGAAAAATCCTAAATACAAGCAACGTCAAGGGTAATTAAAAAATATTGTAATGTACCGTACAACGGTTGCCCGCCGTTCGGAATTACTTAAAAACATAAAATAAATATGGCAAGGATTTCAGGTATTGATTTACCAAGAAACAAAAGAGGAGAGATTGGTTTGACTTATATCTATGGTATAGGTAAAACAACTGCACAACGTATTTTAACTACTGCAGGTATCGACCTTAACAAAAAAGTACAAGACTGGTCTGATGATGAATTATCAGCAATCCGTACAATGATTAACGATGAAATTAAAGTAGAAGGTGCTTTACGTTCAGAGGTTCAATTAAACATCAAACGTTTAATGGATATTGGTTGTTACCGTGGTTTACGTCACAGAAAAGGTTTACCTTCTCGTGGTCAGCGTACTAAAAACAACTCTCGTACTCGTAAGGGTAAGAGAAAAACAGTTGCTAACAAGAAAAAAGCTACTAAATAATAGATAGATCTGAGTTTTGGATGTTTTAATTATCTTAAACTCAGATCTGGATTAAAAAGATAAAAAATAGGATGCCGAGTGCCGGGATAGAGAAAATCTTCTATCTCAAGTCTCACATCTAAAATCTAAAAGCAAAAATGGCTAAGAGTAAAAAAGTAACCAAAAAACGTATCGTTGTAATTGAGTCTGTTGGTCAGGCTCATGTTAATGCTACATTCAACAACATCATCATTACATTAACAAACAACAGCGGACAAACCATTTCTTGGTCTTCAGCTGGTAAAATGGGCTTTAAAGGTTCTAAAAAGAACACGCCATATGCAGCTGGTCAAGCGGCATCTGATTGCGGTAAAGTTGCGTTTGACTTAGGTTTACGTAAAGTTGAAGTATTTGTAAAAGGTCCAGGTTCAGGTCGTGAATCTGCAATCAGAACTTTACAAGTAGCAGGTATTGAAGTTTTATCTATTAAAGATATCACTCCACTTCCACACAACGGATGTCGTCCTCCTAAAAAGAGAAGAGTTTAATTAATTTTAAAGCTAAGAATCTTCAGCTACAGGTTGAATGATACTTTAAAAACAGAAAAAAATGGCAAGATATACAGGCCCCAAAAGTAAAATTGCACGTAAATTCAGAGAACCAATCTTCGGTCCTGATAAAGTGTTAGACAGAAAAAACTATCCTCCTGGGCAACATGGCTCATCAAAAAGAAGAGGTAAACAATCTGAATATGCTATCCAGTTAATGGAGAAACAAAAAGTAAAATACACTTATGGTGTATTAGAAAAACAGTTCAGTAACTTGTTTAAAAAAGCATCTTCACGTGCAGGTATCACAGGTGATAACCTACTTCAACTATTAGAAGCACGTTTAGATAATGCAGTGTACCGTTTAGGTATTGCAACAACTCGTTCTGGTGCACGCCAGTTGGTTAGCCATAAACACATAACTGTGAATGGTGAAGTTGTAAATATCCCTTCATATCAGTTAAAAGCTGGTGATGTGATTGCGGTTCGTGAAAAATCTAAATCTTTAGAATCAATTAGTAACTCAGTTGCAGGCAGAACAATTAACAAATTTGCTTGGTTAGAGTGGAATGCTAGCGAGTTAACAGGTAAGTTCTTAACTTATCCTCAACGCGACGAGATTCCTGAAAACATTAAGGAAAACTTAATCATCGAGTTATACTCAAAGTAATAAATGATCTAGTTAATTACCTCGAAAGGGTAGTTAACTTTTTTCATGTTACTATATATTCAATAACGAATTTAAAAAAATATAAATGGCAATTTTAGCATTTCAGAAACCAGACAAAGTGATCATGCAGAAATCAACTGATTTCGATGGCATATTTGAATTTCGTCCTTTAGAGCCCGGTTTCGGTGTAACAATTGGTAATGCCTTAAGAAGAATATTACTTTCTTCGTTAGAAGGTTATGCTATTACTACTATTCGTTTTTCAGGCGTTTCTCATGAGTTTTCTACCATGAAAGGTGTTGTAGAAGATTTAACTGATATCATTTTGAACTTGAAACAAGTACGTTTCAAAAAAACTGGTGATTCTGGTGATGCTGAGAAAGTTTTCATCATTGTTAATGGTCAAGATCAGTTCAAAGCTGGTGATATTACTAAATTCTCTAACAACTTTACAGTTTTGAATCCTGAGCATGTTATTTGCAACATGGATAAATCTGTTACTTTAGAAGTGGAATTAACGATCAATAAAGGTCGTGGTTATGTTCCTGCTGAAGAAAATAAAGTTGCTGATGCAGTTGTAGGTGTTATCGCGATCGATTCGATCTACACGCCAATGAAAAACGTAAAATACACAATTGAAAACTTCCGTGTTGAACAGAAAACGGATTATGAGAAATTGGTATTAGATATTTCTACTGATGGTTCGATTCATCCAGAAGAAGCATTAAAAGAGGCGGCTAAGATTCTTATCCAACACTTTATGTTATTCTCTGATGAGAACTTGGTATTAGAATCTCAAGCAAAAGAAGAAACTAAAGAAGTTGACGAGGAAATTTTACATATGCGTAAAATCCTTAAAACTGAATTAGTAGATATGGATCTTTCAGTTAGAGCATTAAACTGCTTAAAAGCTGCTGACATTCGTACTTTAGCTGATTTAGTTTCTTACGATGTTGCTGATATGTTAAAATTCAGAAACTTTGGTAAAAAATCTCTAACAGAGATTCAAGAATTAGTAAAATCAAAAGGTTTATCATTCGGTATGAACCTGTCTAAATTTAAATTAGACGAAGAATAAGATTAGTTTGGAGTCTTTAATCTGGAGTTATTAACTCTAGATTAAAGCTCTTTCTTATAAATAAATATTTTTTCATGGTATGTAATTCCCTCAGCTTAATTGCAAAGAGACGGTATATACCTTATAACACTCGAAATGAGACACGGTAAAAAACACAATCACTTAGGTAGAACAACCTCGCACAGAAAGGCGATGTTAGCTAACATGGCTTCATCACTTATTTTGCACAAAAGAATTACAACAACTTTAGCTAAAGCAAAAGCTTTACGTGTATATGTTGAGCCAATTATCACTAAATCTAAAAATGATACAACTCACTCACGTCGTACAGTATTTGCTTACTTACAAGATAAAGAAGTAGTAACAATTTTATTCCGCGAAATTGCTGAGAAAGTTGCAAACCGTCCAGGTGGTTATACTCGTATCATTAAATTAAATAACCGTTTAGGTGATAACGCTGAAATGGCATTAATTGAATTGGTAGATTACAACACAGTTTACGGTAATGACGTAGAAGTTAAAGAAGAGAAGAAAACAACTCGTCGTGGTAGAAGTAAAGCTACTACTGCACCTAAAGCTACAGAAGCGAAAGCTGAAGTTGCAGAAGAAGTTGCTCCTGCTGAAGAAGCTCCTGCTACTGAAGAAGCAAAAGGAGAATAATTTATTCACCTTAAGATTAAGAAAATCCTGTTCGAAAGAGCGGGATTTTTTTTGTGCATTATATTTTGAGTAAAACCTTAATTTGTCAATAATGAGAGATACTAACGGCAGAACCATTCATAAATAAGTTAACTAAACAAACGTTTGTCTCATTTTTTCATTACATAACGGTTTTTAACAATGCTATGTATAAATTAGCCTAAAACAAATTCGAAATGAAATTTAGGCTTTTTCTACTCATCACGGTGCTTTTTCAATTATCTGTTAGTGCACAAATTCTTAAATACACCAACGGGAACAACAGTTGGAATCCAGATTCATTAGGAAATCAAAGAGTAGTAATTCAATTTAACGGTGCTGGCAAAATTGCACATGCTAGAGTAGACTGGCGTAGAAGAGACAAGCATCCAGAATTGAAGAGAATTATTATTCAGGATGCTAATGGTAAAAATGTTTCTATTTTGGGTACGGATAACTTCAGCAGAGAAAGTGCCGATATTTATTTTGAAGCGCCAACAAAAGGAAAATACTTTGTTTATTATCTGCCTTATAAAAATGAGGGGCGAAGCAACTATCCGAAAGGTGTTTATTTGAAATCAGATCTTCAGAAAATAAGTAAATCGAATCAGGTTGCAATTAATTCTACTGTTTTAGAGGCACAATCTATCGACGCATTTAATTCATTTTATCCGATGGAGATAATTGCCACGGTAAAGGAAACAGAGGCTCTAAAATCTAAATATAAAGCAGATCCCTTTATTGTCTTCCCGGAAGATAGAATGTTTCCAATAAAAATGCTTAATGATTTGCCTTATAGATGGGTGCAAAAGGGCATAGTTAATACTTTTGCGGGTTCGGCAAGTAAAGGCGAGAATTATTCATTTCAGTTGGGTGTTTATGCCTTAAAAGATTTGCAGGATGTTAGAGTAACTTTTGGCGATTTGAAATCATCAACAGGAAAAACTATTTCAACCAAATTTATCAATTGCTTAAACACCAACGGAACAAGTTACGATAACAGACCTTTAACTGAGGTTGTAAATGTGGCAACAGGAAAAGTACAACCGATGTGGATTACAGTTGATATCCCAAAAACAACAATCGCAGGTATTTATAATGGAAAATTTACCGTAAAAGCTAACGGAAAATCGAAAGTAATTGATGTAAAATTAACAGTTGGAAATCAAACTTTAACAGATGCAGGTGTTGGAACACCCAATAAACAAACACGTTTAACTTGGCTAAATTCTACTTTGGCACAAGCTAATACGGTTGTTGCACCTTATACGCCCTTATCAGTTGATGGAAATGTGATTTCTTTGTTGGGTAGAAAATTCGAAATTAATACTGATGGATTTCCTAAACAGATTCAAACATTTTTCAATTCGGAAATGACTGCCTACACCGATAAACCCAATAATTTGTTGGCAGAACCGATTCACTTTCACTTTTATAATACACCTAAAACACAAGAAAAATTTACGCCTAGTGATTTCAAGATTACTAGCAAGGAAGCCGGTACAGTAAAGTGGACTTCTACCAATACTTCTACCAATTTAAAAATGGAATTGGAAGGTGCTCTGGAGTTTGATGGTTATGTGCATTATGTGGTAAAGGTTACGGCACTAAATGATGTTAACTTTAGTAACGTTGATTTCCATATTCCTTTTGAGAAGGGATCTACAAAATATTTAATGGGATTAGGTGAAAAGGGTGGTATTCGCCCGGATACCGTGAAATGGAAGTGGGATGTAGCGCACAAAAACCAAGATGCAGTTTGGATTGGAAACGTAAATGCTGGCTTGTATTATAACTTAAGAGATGAGAATTATGTTCGTCCGTTGAACACAAATTTCTACTTGCAAAAGCCATTGCTTTTGCCAAAATCTTGGGGCAATGAAGATAAAGGTGGAATCCAGATTAATGTTAAAGGAAGTTCAATGCTTGCCGATAATTTTACTGGAGCAAGAAGCATGAAAAAGGGAGATGTGCTTTACTATAATTTCAATTTATTGATTACGCCTTTCCACTTAATTGATACTGATTTTCAGTGGCAGAATCGATTCTATCACAAATACGGTGATCTGGATTCTATCAAAGCTACCGGAGCAACTGTGGTAAACATTCATCATGCAACGCCGATTAATCCTTGGATAAATTACCCTTTTATCGAATGGAAAAAAATGAAGAATTATATCGATGAAGCACATTCTAAAGGATTAAAAGTTAAAATTTACAACACCGTTCGCGAACTTTCGAATCATGCTTACGAACTACCAGCTTTAAGAAGTTTAGGTACAGAAGTTTATTCTCCCGGTAAAGGCGGTGGATTTAGCTGGTTACAGGAGCATTTGGATTCTAATTACATTGCGGCATGGTTTGTACCTGAAATTAAAGATGCCGCAATTATCAATAGCGGGATGAATCGCTGGCACAACTATTATGTTGAAGGCATGAATTGGTTGGCTAATAACGTAGGGATTGATGGTGTTTATTTAGATGATGTTGCATTCGATAGGGTGACAATGAAAAGGGTTAAACGTGTTTTAACAAGCAACGGCCACCCAGGAATTATCGATTTACATTCCGCAAATCAATACAATAAAAGTGATGGATTTAACAACAGCGCCATCTTGTATATGGAGCACTTTCCTTATTTGAATCGCTTGTGGTTTGGAGAATATTTTGATTACCAAAAAAACAATCCCGATTTCTTTTTAACGGAAGTAAGCGGAATTCCTTTTGGTTTAATGGGAGAGATGTTACAGGATGATGGCAACCAATGGCGTGGAATGATTTATGGCATGACAAGCAGATTGGCTTGGAGCGAAGGAAGTGATCCAAAACCATTATGGAAAGTTTGGGATAGCTTTGGCATGAAAGGTTCCACTATGATTGGCTATTGGAGCGAAAACTGTCCGGTTAAAACCGATAATGCCAAAGTATTGGCAACAGTTTATAAGAAACAAGGTAAAACAATGATTGCGATTGCAAGTTGGTATGAAAGCGATGTTAAAGTGAATTTAACTATAGACTGGAGCAAATTGGGATTGAACGCTGATAAAGTAAAAATTTCAGCTCCAAGCATTGATAAGTTTCAAGTCGCTGGAAATTATCCCGAGGGAAAATCGATTCCTGTAGAAAAAGGAAAAGGTTTGATTTTGATTTTGGAGTAATTCGTACTTAAATATTCGTCATTGCGAGGAGGAACGACGAAGCAATCTTTTATTCAAGTAAGATTGCTTCGTTGGCTGAAAAAGCCTCCTCGCAATGACGATTTTTTTATTACACTTTCACATTTTGCATGCCATATTGCTTCAGCACATCATCAGGTACTCCAGCCCATTGATTTGGAGAATTACCCACATAGCCAATATCCTTAACGCCAATTTCGGTTGTATAAAAACCTGAAGCGGTTAAATCTCTCATTCTACTAAAAAAAGCCACTCCGGCTTGCATTTCTGGGCGTGCTTTTTTTGGATAAGCAATCTCATCGACGATAGATATTTGTTCTCTTTCTGAGGCTTCTAAAAAAGATTTTTGAAATTTATTAAAGCTATAAATGTCCAGCCACTTCAATCCGCCACGCATCGGAACTTTATGTTCAGGCATATCCTTTACAATAAATTCGATAAACTCCGGAACTTTTGCGTCTGATGCACTTCCCGAAACATCATCTTTTGGAATAATAATATCGGCCAAAACTGTAATCGTTGCCATTTCGTGTTTATTGAAAAAGGTTTCCGATTTTAATCTTTTATCTCTATCAATTTCCCACTGTTCTCGGCCTGCCTCTTTAGCCGTTTCTTCTAATTCTGGTTTGGCAACTTCGGTTTTGGTTTCGGGTTGTTTGCACGCTTCAACTAATACAGCAGTACTCAATGCCGTTATGCCTAATGCTTTTATGGAATCACGTCTGTTCATAATTCTTAAAGATTTTGTTTTTTCTTTTCTGCTAAAATATATTCAGCAGTCCTCATTGATAAAGCTAAAATTGTCCAAGTTGCGTTTTTATCGCCTTGCTGAACGAAAGGACCGGCATCAACCACAAATAAATTTTTGCAATCATGTGCCTGGCAATATTTATTTAGAGCCGATTTTTTAGGGTCATCGCCCATGCGAATTGTTCCCACTTCGTGAATAATCTTTCCAGGATTTAGCAATCCGTAGTTTGTATCTGCACCATGAATTTCTGAGGTAACCACAGCACCCATTTCTTTCATGATAGACAAGAATGTTTCTTGCATATGTTTGGCTTGAAGAATCTCTTCTTTAGCCCATTTATAATTGAACCTTAGTACTGGAATACCGTATTTATCGACCATTGATGGATCTATTTCACAGTAATTATCTTCTCGGGCAATTGCAGTTCCACGGCCAGCCATACCAACACTTGTACCGTAGAAGCGACGATAATCATCTTTTAACGATTTACCATAACCCCCGGCCTCTTTTTTCTTTCCATTTCGATCGGGAACCATTCCATTTATTGATGGCACACCGCCACCAAAACCATAAGAAGGCATACCCATTCCACCACCATATTCAATGTGATAACCACGTGGAAAATTTAATTTTTTATTATCCAGCCACCAAGGTGAGTAAATGTGTACACTTCCCAAACCATCCTCGTTATAACGTTTTCTATCCATTAATTGAGGTAAAAATCCATAAACGCCCGCTCCAGTAGAATCGTGAAGGTATTTCCCAACTACTCCACTGCTATTTGCCAAGCCTCCAGGATGAGAAGAAGATTTAGAGTTTAATAGAATACGAGCAGATTCGCAGGCACTGGCACCTAAAATAACCAGTTTTCCATTTACTTGATATTCCTGCAAGTCTTTTCTGTTTACATATGAAACTCCTTTTGCAGTTCCATCTTTATCGGTAATTACTTCGCGAACCATGGCATCGGTAATTACAGTTAGGTTTCCAGTTTTTACTGCTGGGATGACCAAGCAAGACGATGCCGAGAAATCGCCATAAACTTTACAGCTTCTGCCGCACTGACCGCAATAAAAACAAGGTGCACGGTCGTTGTTGCCTTTTATCGATTCTGTCATTACTGCACCACGACCAGTGATTACTTTTACACCAGCCTTTTCAGCGCCTTTTTTTATGAAAAGTTCATTTAAACGAGGTTTTGGTGGTTTCATGAAGATTCCATCAGGTTCATTTTCCAAACCCTCAGCAGTTCCATAAATCCCAATCATTCTATCAACCTTATCGTAAAAAGGTTTTACATCATTGTAGGTAATTGGCCAATCATCTGTTAAACCATCCGTTGGTTTAAAATCCTGAGGGCCCATTCTTAGCGAAATTCTTCCCCAGTGATTGGTTCTTCCACCGAGCATTCGCGATCTGAACCATTCGAATTCTGTTTTGTTTTTTTGAGTATAAGGTTCGCCTTCTAATTCCCAGCCACCGTAAGAAGCGTCGAAATCTCCAAACGGACGAACAGTTCCTGCGCCACGGCGAGGAGATTCCCAAGGCCATTTTAGTTGGTGAGAATCTAATCTTGGGTCGAAATACTGACCAGCTTCGAGCATTAAAACTTTTTGACCTGCATTGGCAAGCACGTAAGCGGCCATTCCGCCTCCCGCTCCCGAACCAACAACAATGGCATCGTAAACAATTGGCGATTTTTTTATCTGAAATTCACTCATAGATTGAGGTTAGAAATGAAATGATATTCTAATCTAAAGTTAAAATTCGTGAATTAAAAGCTTATTCAAAATCATTTTCTACTTTGGAATGATTACAAATATTCTTGCTTAAGGGGTTTTCTAAATCGTATTAGTAAAATGTTGCTGTTAAATATTTTAAAGATGATTTCTTCAGTTTATTCAGATCTGATGATTTCTTGTGCCTTTTAAAAGTCGTGCAATTGTTACATTATGATTCTTTGAGATTGTGACCAAATAAATTGGTTTATCTTTGTGTTTTAAAATTAGTCCATGGTATTTTCAGCACAAACCGAACAATTTATTTCAGCTTTAGAAGCAAGTTTAGCATTACAAAACTTCGTTAAAATTTCTTTAGGGAATTACAAAGGAGCAGAAGAAGCCTTAAAGCAAATACTCGTTCGCAGGGTTTTGATTAAACGTGAAGATAAACTAGCCTTTACCTTTCGCTATAAAACAAGAGATTTGGTGAAGAATTTTGATTTAAGCGAGGGCGTTAACTTAATATCTGAATACCTAAATACTGGTTTCAAAATTGGAACGCTATTTACTACCGAAAAGGATTTGATTTTTGAGGAATTGAATAATGGAAAGATTGTTATTAGAGAAATAAATGCATCAATAAAGGAAGCTCCATCCGCTAGTCATGATAAAGAGAAATCGAGATTAATCACCGCAGATTCAAAATCTTATTTAACGGAATTGAAAATTACCGATGCAGATGGCAAGGTTTTTAAAAATGCACAAGATAAGTTCCGTCAGATTAATCATTATATCGAAATTTTAAGTTCCCTAGTTAAAGAATTACCCGATGGAACCATTAAGAAAGTTGCTGATATGGGTTCTGGTAAAGGTTATTTAACTTTTGCATTATACGATTATTTGCACTCCGTTTTAAAATTAGATACTGAAGTTGTGGGTGTAGAATACCGTCAGGATATGGTTGATTTATGTAATGCAGTGGCGGACAAATCATCTTTTGGTAAATTGAATTTTGTTCAGGGAACGATTGAAGATTACGATGCCAAAGATGTGAATTTGTTAATTGCACTTCATGCATGCGATACCGCAACTGATGATGCGATTTTTAAAGGCATTAAAGCCAATGCTGAATTAATTGTAGTTGCACCTTGTTGCCATAAACAAATCCGCAGGGAAATTGAGCAAAACAAAGTAAAAAATGATGTTTCATTTTTAACTAAATATGGCATCTTTTTAGAGCGTCAGGCTGAAATGGTTACAGATGGAATTCGTGCTTTGATTTTAGAATATTTTGGATATAAAACTAAAGTGTTCGAATTTATTTCTGATGCGCATACGCCAAAGAATGTGCTTGTGGTTGGAGTGAAGAAAGCTGGAAGCTTAAAGGCTAAAGACCAAAGCGAAGAAAGGGCGAAGATTTTGCAAAAGATTAAAGAGACTAAAGCTTACTTTGGAATTGGTTATCATCATTTGGAACGACTTTTAAACCTATAAGATTTTCGCCAATCTCGTCATTGCGAGGCACGAAGCAATCTTAGTGCTATTGGTTTTAATTGCAAATGTATTAGGATTGCTTCGTGCCTCGCAATGACGAACGTTTAAACAACGGATTTCTTCTAATCAATTATTTCAAATGCAAAAAAATCAAAGTGATTAAAGCTGGGATAGATTGTACATACAGAATCTTCTTACTCGCCGTTGCAGCACCGTAAATGCCTGCAATAATAACACAGATTAAAAAGAATATTGCCACATAAAACCTCCAATGATGGTCGGTAATACAAAGCGACCAGATTAAACCTGCGGCTAAAAATCCGTTATATAATCCTTGGTTTGCTGCCAATGTTTTGGTTTGTGGGAATAAATCTTTTGGAATGGTTTTGAAAACTTTCGGTGCCCTGGTGGTCCAAGCGAACATCTCTAACCATAAGATATAAATGTGTATGGCGGCGACTAAGCCAATCATGATTTGTGCTGCTAATTGCATTTTAATTTGGTTTGGTAATTGAAGATACAATTAATTAGGTGTTATTTCTAATCAGGCTGATGCCGTCCTCGCTATTTTGAAAGTTGGTGGTTTGGCAATAATATTTGTGAAACTACATTCTGTGCTTTTAACCGAATATTTAAGTAGAAAAATTTTATATATGCACTATCCAACTCCCCTCATTATTTTCAAGGAGGGGCGGGGGTGGTTTCTTACCCAAGACCCACCAAACTTCTTTCGTAAACCCGATGGCAGCGAACACGGAGTGTAACGAAGTAAAGCGCACAGCGGGGCAGGTGCTCCCGAAGAACTTCTAGCTTTAATTTCCAAATCATTTACAAAATTTGTTCTTTCGCTTTAGTCTTTCAGCCTTAACCTTTAGTCTCTTTTCTGTCATGCTGTCAGTACCATTTAGCTCTATTTTTTACATTTTATCAGTCTTTTACGCATATTATCTGCCAAAAACCAATTGGCACAAGCATTGTTTAATAGCTGTAGAAATTATAATACTTTAAAAAGAGAAATTAAAAATACAATGGGAAAAATTATTGGAATAGACTTAGGAACAACAAACTCTTGCGTGAGCGTAATGGAGGGCAATGAGCCTGTAGTTATCGCAAACAGTGAGGGTAAACGTACTACACCGTCTATTGTTGCTTTTGCAGAAAACGGTGAGCGCAAGGTTGGCGAGCCTGCTAAACGTCAGGCTATAACCAACCCAACAAAAACGATATATTCGATTAAACGCTTTATGGGTAACAGCTACGACGAAAGTGCGAAAGAAGCTGGACGTGTACCTTATAAAGTTGTTAAAGGTGATAACAACACACCACGTGTTGAAATCGACGACAGAAAATATACCCCTCAAGAGATTTCTGCAATGATTTTGCAGAAAATGAAGAAAACTGCTGAAGATTTCTTAGGTTACGAAGTTACTGAAGCAGTTATTACTGTACCAGCTTACTTTAACGATGCACAACGTCAGGCTACGAAAGAAGCAGGCGAAATTGCAGGTTTATCTGTAAAACGTATCATCAATGAGCCAACTGCAGCTGCTTTAGCTTATGGTTTGGATAAAGCACACAAAGACATGAAAATTGTTGTTTTTGACTGTGGTGGTGGTACACATGACGTTTCAGTTTTAGAATTAGGTGATGGCGTTTTCGAAGTAAAATCTACTGATGGTGATACACACTTAGGTGGTGATGACTTTGACCACATTATTATCGATTGGTTAACTGAAGAATTCAAAGCTGAAAACAGCATGGATTTAGCTAAAGACCCAATGGCTTTACAACGTTTAAAAGAAGCTGCTGAGAAAGCTAAAATTGAATTATCAAGCACTACATCAACTGAAATTAACTTACCATATATTACTGCTGATGCTAGCGGCCCTAAACACTTAGTACGTACATTATCTCGTGCTAAATTTGAGCAATTAGCTGGTGATTTAATTAAACGTACTATCGACCCATGTAAATCAGCATTGAAAAATGCAGGTTTAAGCACAAGCGATATCGACGAAATTATCTTAGTAGGTGGTTCAACTCGTATTCCTGCAATTCAAGAAGCGGTTAAAGCTTTCTTCGGTAAAGAGCCAAGTAAAGGTGTTAACCCTGATGAGGTTGTAGCAATTGGTGCTGCTATTCAAGGTGGTGTTTTATCTGGTGATGTTAAAGATGTATTGTTATTAGACGTTACGCCTTTATCATTAGGTATTGAAACTATGGGTGGTGTTATGACTAAATTAATTGAGTCTAACACAACTATCCCTACTAAAAAATCGGAGACTTTCTCAACTGCAGCTGATAACCAGCCATCAGTAGAAATTCACATTTTACAAGGCGAGCGTCCAATGGCTGGTCAAAACCGTACAATTGGTCGTTTCATTTTAGATGGTATTCCACCATCGCCTCGTGGTGTGCCTCAGGTAGAAGTTGCTTTTGATATTGATGCTAATGGCATTTTACACGTAAGCGCTAAAGATAAAGCGACTGGTAAAGAGCAAAAAATTCGTATCGAAGCATCTTCAGGTTTAACTGATGCTGAGATTAAGAAAATGAAAGAAGAAGCGGAAGCTAACGCTGCAGATGATGCAAAAGTTAAGGAAGAAGCTGATAAAATCAATGGTGCAGATGCTTTAATTTTCTCTACCGAGAAACAATTAAAAGAGTTTGGTGATAAATTATCTGCTGATAAAAAAGCGCCAATCGAAGCTGGTTTAGAGAAATTAAAAGCAGCGCATTTATCACGTAACTTCGCAGATATCGATGCAGCACAAGCTGAATTACAAGCTGCTTGGAACGTAGCATCAGAAGAAATGTACAAAGCTGGTGAGCAACCTCAAGGCGGTGGTGAACAAGCACAAGCTGATGGTCAGCCTCAAGGTGGCGATAACGTTACTGATGTTGATTTTGAAGAAGTAAAAGAAGACGATAAGAAATAGTCTTAAGTCTGATAGTTTGAGGTCCGAAAGACCGAAGATTTGAAATAAAAAAAGCGTTTCTGATTAATTTCAGGAACGCTTTTTTGGTTTAGGATTTTTACCAAATAAGGAATGTAAGGAGATATTAAAGATTCGAGATTATATGTTTCTTAAATGTCTTATATGGTTAAAAATGATTTGAAAATGAATGGTTCTGTGCTTTTCGGGAATTGCAGTCCCGCCATTCGCTTCAATCTTTTTCAACTTCTGTCATGCTGAGGCACGAAGCATCTGTTTCATAGGTTGCAGATGCTTCGTGCCTCAGCATGACAGTTTATTCAGGGTTGCTGCGAATCAAAAGTATTTTCGCTGCTGTCGGGTTTAATATTTAAGATTTGTACTTCTTGGTTGGTTTTTAATAGCAATTATCTATTCGCATTTTTATTCAAAGCATCTAAAATACCTTCATTTTGAATAATCCATAGTCCCATTCTATCTGCCGTAATTCCGGGTTTTAATTTGTGCGAAAAGCTTGGTTTACCATCAACCATTTTGGTTTCCAAAAAAGTAAAATTAATGTTTGGGTTTAAGTTTAAATCTTCGGCAACTTCGATAATGTGCGTTGAAACTAAGAATAAACAATTCTTGATTTTTGAAAACGCATTAATGATCGAAACAGATGCCTCATGTGCATCTTTTACATTCGTTCCACGAAACAATTCATCAAAAATTACCAGCATATTTTTAGGCTCACTAATTTTGGCAGCAACTTCTTTGACCCTGCGAACTTCATTGTAAAAATGGCTATATCCTTCGCTTAAGTTATCAGAAATATTAATTGTAGTAACTAATCCTTCGAAAATGCTTGTCTTCATTTTTTCGGCAGGCACAGGAAAACCCAAATGTGCCAGGTAAATGGCTATTGCAATAGATTTAAGTAGTGTAGATTTTCCGGCCATATTTACACCCGTAATAAACAAAACATTTTTATCAGCCGAAAAATTAATATCGTTTGTAATGGCTTTATCGATGAAAATATGCTTCAGTCCTTTTATTTGAATGTGCTTTTCTTGATCATTACTTATTTCAGGATAATGCAAATTATATTTTACAGCTGTTTTTGCAACAGCATAATAAGCATCTAATTCATACACAAAAGTTAACAAATCATTTATTTTGTTAAGTTCGGTTTTCCTTAATTCAAAATCAAATATTGATAGTTTTGATGAGGTGAGTTTAAAATTCTTACTTGAAAGATATGAAGTGATGTGTTTGTTATTTTTTAAATCATAGAGAATATCATTCATCCTTTTCAAGAAACTAAAATCTTTCTTTAAGTTTAGTTTCAAAAACAGGTTGGTTAGGTAAACTATTAAATCTAAAACTTCCTTAACACCTCTACGTTTTAAGTATAATTCTCTGGTTGGTTTAATATAATCTGAAATAGTTTTCTGAGTTCTGAAAATCGAAGTTGGAACTTTGGGCCGATTATTTTGCCTTAAATAAAATTCTATAAAATCTATTGACTCTTTATCAAGATTGAAATCTAATTTGTTTGTTTGCAAATACGCAATTAATTTTTTTCGTTCAGAAATTAAATCAATATCTGTAAGAGGATTTTTGAAAATTAATTTTAAAGTCGTTGCACCCTCAATGGTACAAGTTTGGTTAAAGAGATTAAAAAGTGATTTTTGATTGTCGTTGCTGCCGAATATTTCTAAATCATTTTGTGTCTGTTTATCAATATCGAAAGCAATCATAAGTTATAGTTAATCTATTTCCGATGCCTTGCTTTTACTGGTTTTTCATGATATTCCAAATCATGCACTTTACCAAAAAACTTGTTGAGTAATGCAATTGCTGGCCAGATTAACATTGGTGTAAATCTGCTAAGCATATTCATATTATGTTCAGATGGTAAAAGTGCATCTACAATGGCTCCAAGCAAGAATATAGCAGGAACAATCATCGTTCTCCACCGGGCTAATTGGCGGGCTTTTAAATCATCAAAACCATCAGAGATTCTCCCTTTATGTTTAATAATATAAGCCAGCATGGCGTAATTTAGAACACCTGTTAGTGCTATGTTTGCTGAGTAAAACCAAAAAGGCAAGCTAAACATGGTGTTATCGCTATAATATGCCGAACTAAAGGGCATTAAAATTATAGTAAACAGGAAAAAGAAATTTAGCCAGATCAGTTTGTCATCATAATCCTTTATAAAAGAAAATAATCTGTGATGAGAGCGCCAGTAGATGGCAATTACAAAAAAACTGATAATGAAACCTAAAAACTTTGGAAGTAAACCCAGCAATTGGTTAGCAATTTCTGCCGAAGTCATTCCCTGATGAATTTCTGGAGCTTTAATTTCAATAATTAAGAGTGTTATGGCAATTGCAAAAACGGCGTCTGTAAAGAGAATCATTCGCTCAATTTGAAACTCCTTTTTTAATTCACTGTGTTCCGACATAAAAATTTAGGCTAAATTTTCTTTAATAATATCTTGTAATTCTTTCTCGTTTAGGGATAATTCGTGGAGTAATTTAAACTGATTTTTTGCTCTATCCAAATTTTGAGTAAAGTAGTTTGCTGGGTAATAGATGTTTCCATTTAAAAAGTCGGTTAAAAAACGAAGTGCCTGCATATAAATTATATACTTGCCAGAGAATAAAATAAGTTCTTTTTCGGTATTTGTTAAAATGGTTTTCATCTCCGATAAATAGCCTTTAATCGTAGCTTCAAAATAATCGAGTCGGATTTTAATTTTCCCTAAATCAGTTTCATTTTCAGAAAATGGACATAAGTAAGTCCGCATCATATCGCCTAAATCTGAAATAAATTTACCGGGCATTATGGTATCTAAGTCTATTACACAAATGCCTTCATAGGTGCTTTCATCAAGTAAAACATTGCTTATTTTAGTATCGTGATGCATTACACGGTCTGGAAAATCTTTGCCTTGCTTAAATGAGTTATAATAATCAAGCACATATTTATGGTCTTTTGCAAAATCAATTTCGATTTTAGCCAAGCCTTTTAGCTGTTTGGTGGTTTGATTTAAAGCCAATACAAACTGTTCGTACCTCAGGTTTAAATCATGAAACCCAACAATGGTTTGTTTTAATGTACTCGCATCAAAATAATTAAGCAACCTAGTTAATTTACCAAATTGCTTGGCTGCTTCATAGGCTTGCTTTGGGTTGGACAAAACATCAAGAGATATTGTATCCTTTACAAAAGGCAGCATGCGCCAATACTCGCCATTAACGAGTGCCATTTCCTCCCCATTTAAGGTTAGAATAGGTTTTATGAAATTGTAACTAGGATAATTTTTTGATAGATAGTCAGCAATTGCTTTGAGATTATTCGCAATGGCCTCTGGGCTTTCAAAAACTGTTGTATTAATATGCTGCAGAATGTATTGTTTGTCTTCGGATAGGGGCGAAAGCAAATAAGTTCGGTTAATTAATCCCGAACCTATTTGTTTAACAATTACATTTTCTTTAGTGTATCCATACGTTTTTAAAATTTCTGGGGCTAAAATTAGCTCCATAGTTTTTCAGGGTAAGTACCATTTTTAACCAGCTGATCAATACTATCTTGAACATATGGTTTATCTTCTTTGTACGTTACACCGAACCATTTGTTTGATGTTGGTACAACTTTAAAAGTAGCTTCGTTGGTTTTTACCAAGCTTTCGCCAATTAATGGGATAAAAAACTCAGCTTTAGGTTTGTCTTTATTAGCCAATGCAAATTCTTTAAAAAGATCTTCTGTAATTTTGAAAACTGCTGGTGTAAAGCCCCAAAAGTTCATAGATACAGGAGTATCGAAGCTTAATGGATATTCTTCGCCATCCTCTTCATAAAAGATTTTATCATCTTTAGGGTAAACCTTTGTACGTTCTATAATTTCTTCCAAGTTTCCTGATGCATCCACTTTACAAACGCCACGAGAAACTGCGCCAAATTCAGAAAGCGTTTTTCCGATTTCGTAACCAATAATAGAGAAATTACTATCAGATGCTTCATCATTTAGAAAATCAACCATTTTTTTAAAGGCATCATAACCATAGTAATCATCAGCATTAATGACGCAAAAAGGTTCTTTTACAACTTTTCTGCCCGAAAGAATTGCATGAGCCGTACCCCAAGGTTTTTCTCTATAAATTTCTTCTTCAATACCGAATTGTTTTAAATCGAAATTTTGAAAAACATAATCTGTTTCAATTCTTCCGTTTAATTTCGGCTCGAAAATAGATTTAAAGTTATCTACAAATTCTTCTTTAATGATGAATACAACTTTGCCAAAGCCAGCTTGAATTGCATCATAAATAGAATAATCGATAATGGTTTCGCCGTTAGGGCCAAATCCATCAATTTGTTTCATGCTTCCGTAGCGACTTGCCATCCCGGCAGCTAGTATTAATAGGGTAGGTTTCATAATTAGGATTAATAATAACCTTTTGCTTTAATAAAGGCTAAGAGTTTTTTGATTATAGTTTGTTAAAATATGTAAATAGGTTTTTTAAATCTTCGTCATTCTTAAAATTGACCTTATTCTTTTTTAAATAGTCTGTCATTTCTGCTTTTTTACTTTCAAATAAAGCAATAGCGTTTTTTGAATTGAGATTTATTTTTTTCAGCGTTTCTTCTTGTAGCACAAAATAACTATTATTGGGCTGGAAAGATTTATTAACAGTTGCCGATCCATAAGGTTTGTCTTCAACTATGGTTTTTGTACTTCGCTTATATAAGGAAACTTTTCCTTTGTTAATTATTTCAAAGTAAGAACTTGGATTTGATCCATCAGAAGCTGGCAATCCATTAACAAAATAAGATACTCCGCCTAATCCATTTTCGATTTCAAATTTAGTTATAGGCTCCTCAAAATGCATTAGGACACCTTTTTCGTCTTTAAAAATTAATTGATCGTCTATCAAATCGTATTTTAAAGAATCGACATTAAATAGCTTGCCACTTTTTGTTGTTACTTTTCCTTTAGCCCAAGCATCAAATAAATAGGGGCTTCCAGATACATCAACATATTGTTTTTCTCTTAAAGGTGTATTGAGTGCATCGCCAAAAGGTTTAATTTCTTTTTGCGCTTTTGCAAAAGTTGCAACGAATAATAAACCTATCAGTAGCTTCTTCATAGTTAAAAGCCAAATAATCCACCACCTTTTCTGGTTTTCTTTCCAGTTAACATGCCAAAAATACCACGGACAATTTCCTTACCAATTTGGCGTGTAATGGTTGCACCCATAACTTGCTCCACAATGCTTTTTTCTCCAGGTTTGGGTTTGCTTTCTTCTTCGGCCTGTTTTTGAGCTTCAACTTGCTGTTTCTGCTCTTCAACCGCTGCAGTTTGTTCGTTAATTCTCTTTGTTAAAATTTCGTAGGCACTTTCTGGATCAATAGGGTCTTTATATTTGGCATACATCGGACTCGCCTGAACAACTTTTTCGAAGTCGGCTGCGGTTAAAGGTCCCATAACTGCTCTTGGAGGGGTGAGCATTGTAGCCGAAACTTCAGTAGGAATACCTTTTTCGTTTAAAACAGTTATTAAAGCCTGTCCAGTTCCTAGGGAAGTTAAAATCTTATCAATTTCGTAAAAATCCGATTTTGGATATGTATTAACGGTTTTCTTAAGTGCATCTACATCATTTGGAGTAAAGGCTCTTAAAGCATGCTGAACCCGATTTCCCAATTGTGCCAAAACACTTTCAGGAACATCCGTAGGAGATTGAGTACAGAAAAACACCCCAATACCTTTAGATCGAATTAATCTAATAATGGTTTCAATTTGCTCCAAAAATGCCTTTGATGAATTTTTGAAAAGTAAATGCGCTTCATCAAAAAAGAAAACCAATTTGGGCTTATCTAAATCGCCAACCTCTGGCATAGTATTAAATAATTCTGCTAAAAGACTTAACAGAAAAGTAGAATATAAAACGGGCTGATTTTGAACATCGGCAATGTTAAGTAAACTGATTATTCCCTTTCCATCAACACGTTCGAATAAATCCTCAATATCGAATGATTTTTCGCCGAACATCCCACCTAAACCCTGTTGCTCTATGGCGACGATTTTTCTTAAAATTGTACCAGATGTAGCCGTCGAAATTGTACCGTAATCGGCTTTAATTTCGGCAGCACCGGTGCCTTCTGATAAATAAGAAACTAATTTTTTTAAGTCATTTAGATCAATGATAGGCATTTTGTTGTCATCGGCATACTTAAATATTACCGCCATAACACCAGATTGAGTATCGTTTAAATCTAATACCTTGGATAAAAGTGTTGGTCCAAACTCCAGTACTGTCGCTCGCATTTGAGCGCCTAATTTTCCCGATAGGGAATAAATTTCTACTGGAAATCCGGATGGTGTAAAAGCTTTGTTTAATTGCTTTGATCGTTCTTCAATTTTCGGATTTACGGAGCCAGGTTGATTTAAACCTGATAAATCGCCTTTTACATCCAACATAAATACCGGAACTCCAGCATCGGATAATTGCTCAGACAACAATTGCAAAGTACGGGTTTTTCCCGTTCCTGTGGCTCCGGCAACCAAGCCATGCCTGTTCATCATTTTTAATGATAAATTAACTTCGGCATCGCCATAAACTTCTCCATCCAACATTCCGGCACCTAAATAGATATAAGAACCTGTGGGAGCGTAGGATGCTTTGATTTTTTCGATGAATTTTATTGAAGAATCACTCATTATATAAATTTTGAAACGCCAATTTAAGAAACTAATCTTAAAAAGATACGGTTTTATTATAGCCTTTTAATACTAAAAATAATTTACGTTGAATATAGCGCAATTTGTAGAGGCTACGCATTAAACTAGAGATTGTTTGAATTTAGAAAATTTAGATTGTACGGTTCGTGGAGACACGAACCGAGGCATCAAGAATTTGTAAATGTACTTACGCAAACTGAATTATAAAATCAACAAAGCATCTTTAAACAGTTACTAATGTATCTGATGATAATAATTTAGCTCATTCTTTAGCTGTATAACCTCGTTTTGCATCTTATTTAATTGACTTAACAATTGTGCAACAGCATGGATGCCTTCAAGATTAATTTCGAGATCTTTTGATAAACGAATACAACGTTCAAGCTTATCTAATTCTTCTGTATTTAAAAAAACTGCCTTTTTTATAATAGTTGTTTGCACCAGGCCAAACTCTTCTAGGGAGCGGATAAAGTTGATTTCTACATGGTGAAATGAACAGATGTCTTCAATCGATATTAGATTATTTTCCATCAGAATCTATTTGGTTAAACTTGTATTGCGTATATAACGAATATGTATTCTATTTGGTTTTAAACTCTGAACTAATATTTTTAAAGTTTTGAAAGTTTTTCGAAAAGTTCTTTTTGTTCATTACTTAGGTTGGTTGGCACTTTAACCTGCCATTTTATATATAAATCTCCAAACTGATTTTCCTTTTTGTAAAGTGGAAATCCTTTGCCTTTTAACCTTAAAGATGCATCTGATTGTGTACCAGCTGGAACATTTAGCTTAACCTTGCCATTTAACGTTTCAACAATTTTTTCGCCACCTAAAATCGCAGTATATAAATTTAGCTCTTCGTTAACGTAAATGTCGTTGCCTTTACGTTTAAATTTTGGATCATCGGCAATGGTGAAAGTTATAAATAAATCTCCAGGAGGACCATTATTAACGCCTGCCGAACCATAGCTGGGAAGTTTAATTTTTTGCCCATTTTCTACACCTGCAGGTATCGTAATTCTAACCTGTTTACCATTAACGGTTAGGGTTTGTTTATGGGTGGTGTAAACATCAAGAAGATTTAACTGAAGCTCGGCCGTAAAATCTTGACCTTTAAACGGAGATTTTCCGCTGCTTCTGGCGCCACCACCACCAAACATCGAAGAGAAGAAATCGGAAAAATCGCCGCCACCAAAGCCCCCAAAAGCATCATATTCAGAATTTCTGCCTCTAGATTGGTTTTGTCTTTGTTGGTTAAACTGATCTGCATGTTGCCAATCTTTTCCGTGCTGATCGTACTTCTTGCGTTTAACGGGATCACTTAAAACCTCATTCGCCTCGTTAATTTGCTGAAACTTTTTATTCGCCTCTTCATTATTAGGATTCAAATCGGGATGATATTTTCTAGCCAACTTGCGGTAGGCCTTCTTGATCTCATCAGCAGTTGCATCTTTCTTTAACTCAAGAATTTTATAATAGTCTACGTAGTCCATGTGGTACTAAACAAATAAGTGGAGGGTATATTCAATTTTGTAGCGATAAAGGTAACCTTTAAAAAAATAAAATCAAGCTTTGAAATCGCTAATCGGCTTAATTAAATGAAAAATTCCTCGAATTTCGAGGCATTTTTATTATTAATTTAAAACATATTACTTCTTGTTTTTAACATATTTCTCTAACCATTGGTCTTGCTCCCACAGCATGTGCAAAAGATTTTCTTTTCCACGGTAACTGTGCGCCTCATAAGGTAAAAACACAAAGCGTGTTGTGCCACCCGCACCTTTAATTGCATTAAACAAGCGCTCACTATTTATTGGGAATGTGCCTGGATTATCGTCAGAATCACCATGAATTAAAAGAAGTGGCGTTTTAATTTTATCAGCGTAGCTAAATGGACTCATTTCATAATACAATTGTGGAGCTTGCCAATAGGTGCGTTCTTCGTTTTGGAAACCGAATGGTGTAAGCGTACGGTTATAAGCTCCGCTACGGGCAATTCCTGCTGCAAATAAATTGGTATGAGCCAAAAGGTTTGCAGTCATAAAAGCGCCATAACTATGTCCGCCAACCGCCATGCGTTTACGATCTCCAACACCTAAATCGGACAGTTTATTTATAGCCGCTTCTGCATTTAATTGTAATTGATCAACAAAAGTATCATTTGGTTTTTTGCCATCTTTTGCAACAATTGGCATTTCTGCATTGTCTAAAACGGCATAACCTCTTGTTACCCAAAAAATTGGTGATGCCCAGCTAATGGTTGTAAACTTATCTTTGGATCCACGGATTTGAGCGGCATCTGCTGCAGAGTTAAATTCGCGAGGATATGCCCAAATTAAGGTTGGTAAAGGACCGTCTTTATGTTTGTTATAACCTTTTGGTAAGTATAAATCTCCAGTTAAATCTACGCCATCTGCACGTTTGTAGGAGATTTTTTCTTTGGTAATGCCTTCTAAAGATGGGTAAGGGTTTGCGAAGTTTGTTACTGGTCTATCCGCAATGCGAAGAATTAAGTTTTTAATGTAATAGTTCGGAACTAACTTCTGACTTTCTTTCCGGGTTAATAAAACCAATTTTTCAGGGTCTATCACATCGCTTACATATTCGTAAGTTCCTTCTAAGCTTCTCCAAATAATTTCATTTTTTTTGCTTGCTAAATCAAATTTGGCCAAGAAAGGCAAATCGCCCTTTTCAGAAGATCCAACGGTATTGTTCATTAATAATTTTGTACCATTATCAACTGTATGGATAACCTGACGACCATATTTATTTTTGGTGGTTACTGGGCTTCCAGGGTTGCCGTATGCATCTGTTTGGTTGCGGCTATAAAGTTCTTCTACTGCTCCAGTTGTTGGATTATAACGGCTTACTTTACTGGTTTGCTTGCTGCGTAAACCTTCCATAATTAATGCAAGATTGGCATCGCCCCATTGAACGCCACGATAACGCGTAACGGTTTTAAATAATTCTTTTTCTGCTCCTGTAAATGGTGCACTTAAAGAATAAACTGCATCATGGAATGGAACATTTTTCTTAATTAAGCCACTGTCTAATGGTTTAGACCAAACAATTGTAGCGGGCTCATCATCTCTCCAATCGAAACCACGAGGAACATTTTGCGTATTATCATAACCTGATGGAGTTCCTTCTGATGATGGCAATTCTGCCAAAACCTTAATAGGTTTGCCTGTTAAATCGGTAATGGTAATTGTAGATGGAAAACCGCCGGCAGAAACCAAGTAAGAAAATGGCTTGCGAATGGTTTCTAGCATCATATAGGTTTTATCTGGTGATAAACTTACCGAGCCATAAATGGCCGGTTTACCAATTGGAGTTTCGATTCCGCCAGTATTTTTAACCAATTGAGAAGTACCATAAAACTCAAATAATTGCTCATCAAATGGTGATTTAATTAAATCTTGATAGGTTGCGCTCGGAGCAGCCTTTCCTAAATTTTGTTGAATGGTTGGCCCCTTTGGCATTAAAGGTTTTGGAGGTGCTGCACTTGCAGGTTTTGTTGCAGTACGATAAATAATGGTATTGTCGTTTAACCAAGTTAAGCCGCTTCCTAAAACAACGTTTAAAAAAGCCTTATTAACCTTTGTTGCTTTTTTCGTCGCTAAATCTATTATATATAAATCGACACCTTTTTGAGTGGTATTGGTAAAGGCTATTTTGTTTTCAGAAGGGTTCCAGCTGATGTTGCTTGCGAACAAAGGTGCTGGTAAACCTGTAACTGGAAATGTTTTATCCGTTTTAATATTTTTCAGACTGAAATTATTGATATAGGTCTGTCGGCTTGGCGAGTAGTTATTTGGGTTTAACCTTAAGCCTGCAATGCGATATTCTGGCATCGCCAATTCTTCTACTGAAGGATAAGAATTACGTTCGCTAAAGAGAATCCATTCTGCTTTGCCATCAATACTTACGCCCGGAGTGGGTTTGGCAAGTAATAAATCGGCAATTTCTTTTGGGGGAGTTTGATAGCTTACAGCATCTTGTGCTCTGGCATTTAACGAAACACAGGCGCCAGCTATTAAAAAATAGAGGTGTAGTTTTTTAATCATTTCCGGTTAGTTTGGTTGAAATAAGGAATAATCAAATATGCGAAATTTACCTTAGTGTATTGTTGAGTAACCGCTTATTTACAAGAGAAATTTTTTGCACATTATTGGGAATAATAGATCAGCAAAGCTTTATGAGATCATTAGAATTTAATCTTAATTATGGATATAGACTTTTAATTCTTTCTACTGAATTGGTCACTAGTTTTTTTAGAATTTCAACATCAATATCAGATAGCTTTTTAATGTAAACACAAGCTTTGGCCGTTTTATGTTTGCCAAATTTCTCAAGTAATGCTTCCCGATCTTTTAATTGTGAAGATAAGTACAACGCAAAAGCATCTTTTCTTGGAGAAAAACCGACCAATGGCGCATCACCTTCTCGGCCACTTTCATATACGTAATGATAACTGCCAAAGCCTACAATTGCCGTTCCCCACATTTTAGCCTCAAAGCCTGTAGTCTTAGAAATGATTTCAACCAATTCAAAACTGTCTTTTCTTTTGGTATCATCTTCAACTTTGTTTAAAAAATCTGATACACTAAGTTTGTTTTCGGTGGTTTTATTCTTTGCCATTATGATTAAAATCTAATTATAAATTTAAGGAAACAATTTAAATTCTAGTGGCCCATTTTCCAATCAGTATATTGTATTCTTTCGGGATGGTTAGGCCATGAAAATGATTAGTTAGGCCGAAAAGAATAATACAAGTTAATGCAAAGCCAAAATATAAAATAATTTTAGCCTGTTTATTTGGGTTTAATCCTATAAAATTGTGCTTAGCTTTAGCTTTATGTACAGAAGCAATATGACCAAATACCGAGATAATGGCTAAAGAATAATACGGGGTAAAAAACAGATTATATGGGAAAGTATTTAATCCTGCAGCACCAAAATACACATTGGTATTTAAATGCAAATAGAATCGTCCGCCAAACACTGCTGCTAAGTGGAATATTAAAAATATTGATAAGTAGATTCCAGTCCAAACATGGAGTTTTTCAAAACCAGATAAGTTGATTTTTTTCTTATTCTTAATCAGCTTAAAACCCGAAATGATTTGAACAAGTACAGATAATAATAAAATAATTTCGACAACTGTGTTCCGGTAGAAGAGGCGTAAAATATTCATCAAATTTATGTGCGCAGCAACGCCGAACAGACTATAAAAGTGATTAAATAAATGTAATCCAATAAAAATAGACAGCGTTATGCCTGAAATGTAATGAAGTTTTTTGGTATTCATCTTCAATAAAAATAGAATTAATTACCAGGCAAAATGCTAGGTTTTATCATTGTTTAATTCGGGATGAATTTCTGTTATATTGGGTAGGATGAATTTTAATTAATTTAAAAATGCAATTAACGAATATAAATGATTAATGCATTTCAACAAGTAATTATGTAATATTTTAATGCGATTTAAATAACAATAACATTAATGTATAACTTGTAAAATCATCCATTTTAGATTAATTATGAAAACTTATCCACCCACTATTTATTTTAAAACATTATTTCTTATCGCTTTCACTTGTCTATCGCTTTGCGTTAAAGCGCAGAATAAGCTTAATGTTGCAATTGTGGGTTTAAATCATGATCATATTTATTTGATTATGAGCAGTTATCAAAGGGGTGAGGTGAATATTTTGGGAATTGCGGAGGCAAATCCAGAATTGGTAGATCGATTTAAGAAGCGCTATAAATTGGCTGATAGTCTGTTTTATCCAGATTTAACTTCGCTACTAAAAAGAAAAAAGCCTGATGTGGTTTTGGCTTACAATGCAATTAGCGATCATCTTGCCGTTGTAGAAGCTTCGGCCCCTTTGGGCATTTCTGTAATGGTAGAAAAGCCTTTGGCTATGACCGTTAAGCAGGCGCAAAAAATGGCAGAGTTGGCAAAGAAATATAAAATTCATTTGCTTACCAATTATGAAACTACATGGTATCCGAGTAATCAGGAAGCTTATTTAGATATTAAGGAAAAGGGATCTGTTGGTCCAATTCGAAAAATGATTGTTCATGATGGCCACCAAGGGCCAAAGGAAATTGGCGTGAGTAAGGAGTTTTTGAGTTGGTTAACCGATCCAAAGAAAAATGGAGGTGGTGCTTTGGTTGATTTTGGCTGTTACGGCGCAAATTTGATGACTTGGCTAATGGATGGTAAGGCACCAATTTCTGTTTCTGCAATTACACATCAAATTAAAAAGGATGTTTATCCAAATGTGGATGATGATGCTACAATTCTATTGGAATATGCCGATGCAACAGGAATTATAGAAGCCTCTTGGAATTGGCCTTTTAGTATAAAGGATTTAGAAGTTTTTGGCAAAACCGGTTACATACAAGCTGTAAATGAGCAAAATCTTCGAACCAAAATAAGCGGAAAGCCTGAATATTCTATTTATAAAGCCAAGCCTTTAACTCCAGCTTATGCAAATCATTTAGGCTACTTAGCAGCTGTTTTAAAAAATGAAATTCAGCCTGTAAATGATTTATCTTCTTTGGAAAATAATTTAATTGTGGTTAAAATACTAGAAGCGGCTAAAATTTCGGCAAAGACAGGTAAGAAGGTAATGATTAAGTAAGTTAAAATGTATCATTAATGTCGACTTTTGTATAAATCTGGCTGGCTTTTCCACTTTAGATTTGCTTTATAAATTAATAGATAAAGCAATGGCTAAAACAATTTTTATTACTGGCGCTTCACGTGGATTTGGTAAAATCTGGGCAGAAGCATTTTTAAAACGTGGTGACCAAGTAGTGGCAACCGCGAGAGATTTAAGCACCTTAAACGATTTGGTTTCTACCTACGGAAATCAAATTCTTCCAATAAAATTAGATGTTAATGATAGGGCTGCAGATTTTGAAGCTGTAAAAAAAGCTGAAGATCATTTCGGCAAGATTGATGTGCTGATTAATAATGCAGGCTATGGTTTATTTGGTGCAATTGAAGAAACTTCGGAAAAGGAAGCAAGAGATCAAATTGAAACTAATGTTTTTGGATTGTTATGGATGACACAGGCTGTTCTTCCAATAATGAGAGCACAAGGCTTTGGTCATATTATTCAGGTTTCTAGTGTGCTTGGTGTGGCAACATTGCCAGTTCTGGGGATTTATAACGCATCAAAATTTGCGGTTGAAGGTTTAAGTGAAACCCTGGCAACTGAAGTTAAAGGTTTTGGAATTAATGTTACGCTGGTAGAGCCAAACGGTTTCGATACCGATTGGGCAGGTGGTTCTGCAATTCGCACTGAAGCAATAAGTGCTTACGATGGCGTTAAAGAAGCCTTTAATGCAGGTTTAACCGAAGATAGTTTTGGTGTGCCAGCAGCAACGGTAAACGCAATTTTGAAATTGGTTGATACTGAACAACCACCTCTTAGGTATTTTTTAGGTAAAGTAGCTTTGCCATGGGTTAAACAAGTTTATGCAGAGCGATTAAAAAGTTGGGAAGATTGGCAAGAGGTTGCAGTTGCAGCTCATGGTAAATAAGCAAATCTTTGAGTTGAAAACACCTTAAATAAACTGACAAAAATCTGCGTTTTAGGGCGCGGATTTTTGTTAAAATTGTATACATGAAACACTATAGTAACCTCAACCAGCTTCATCGCGAAAATGGTTTTAAGCTTCCAGAAAATCCATTGATCAGCATTGTTCAATGCGACAAAACATGCTCAATTGGAGATAGAGAGTTTACAACAGATTTTTATGTTATTGGATTTAAGAAATTAAAATCGGGAACGTTTCTTTATGGTAGAACAAAGTATGATCATGACTTAGGTTATATGTCGTTTATTAAACCACGGCAGGTAATGGAAATGAAAAATCTAGAATTTGAAGAAGATGGATTTCTCATCTTTTTACATGAGGATTTTTTGAACGGGCACCCGCTTCATTCTGAAATTAAAAAGTATGGGTTTTTCGATTATGAAACTAGCGAAGCATTGCATTTATCGCCAAATGAAGAAGAAATTATTTGGGATCTTTATCGTAAAATAGAAGGTGAATATTATAACAATCAGGATGAATACAGTAGAGATATTATAATTGGTTATGTTGATTCGATTTTAAAATACTCACAAAGATTTTATAAAAGACAATTTATAAACCGAACAGCGCTTTCTGGCAAAGTAGTATCAAAATTTAACGAAAGTCTTTCTGCCTATTTTGATAAAGGATTTTTGGCGGAAAAAGGATTGCCAACTGTAAAGTTTATGGCTTCTAAGCTTAATTTAAGTTCGAGGTATTTAAGCGATTTACTGAAAAAGGAAACAGGTAAAACGGCTTTGGAATTGATTCATATTTTCTTAATTGCCGAGGCTAAGAATATGTTAAAGGGTTCGGATAGCAATATTGCTGAGACTGCTTATACTTTAGGTTTTGAGAATTTGCCTTACTTTTCTAGGCTATTTAAAAAGGAAGTCGGAATAAGTCCGAATCAGTTTAAAAGGCAAATTTTAAACTAAATAGCGGTTACTTAAATCAGTAATGTCTAAACTGGTTCCAATCATTTTACTGATTTCGCCTAATTCCCTCACCACAATTCCATCTGCTTTTATTGTCCTTATGGCTCCATCTGCACGTTTAATTCTATACTGCACGTTGTAGCTACTTCTTTCGCCAGATATAGTAAGCTGAATTTCATCTTGCATTTTATCCAAATCTTCTGGTAAAATCATGCTTAGTAAATCATCAAAAGTAAAACTTGCATCGGCTGATAAGCCATAATTTCTCTTGCAAGTAAAGCTGGTACGCAATATTCCAGATTCATATTGAAATTCCCAAAAGCCAAGTTTTACGTGATCAAATATTACATCCCAATGGGCATCACAGATCATAGATAAATCCTTTTTTTTGGCATTGATACGAGCATCCATAATAAATAACGGTAAGGAATAATAAGTTTGTTTGTTAATGGCGAAAACCATTATTTTATAAATATAATAAATTTGTTACAATCAATTTAATAATTATTTGTATACAACTAAAAGGAGTATGAAAGTGGTTTTCTTTATTTTGAAGTTACTGTTGAATAATTCTAATTGGTTTAATCTTAGGCTTCAGGCTGATAGCCGTTAGAGATATAAAAGATTTTATTAAAAGTTATTTCCTCGGCATCTTATTCCAAGTAATAATGTCTTATTTTTTGAAGATTATCATCTAGTTCGTAAACCAATGGAATCCCTGTTGGAATTTCTAATGCGGTAACTTCTTCATTTGTTAAGTTATCCAGATACTTTATTAATGCCCGGAGACTGTTGCCGTGTGCAGATATAATCACCTTTTCGTTCTTACTTATTGCAGGCACAATTGCTTCATTCCAAAAGGGTAAAACTCTGGCAATTGTATCGCTTAAGTTTTCGGTTAGCGGTAAGTTTTCTAATTTTAAAGATTGATAGCGCAAATCGTTTCCCGGATAGCGTGGGTCTTCTTTTGTTATTGCTGGTGGTTCTTCATCAGGATCTCTTCTCCATTTATTTACTTGTTCTAAGCCAAATTTATCTGCAGTTTCTTGTTTATTGAGGCCTTGCAATGCACCGTAAAAGCGCTCGTTTAAGTGCCATGTTTTTTGTTCGGGAATCCAAAGATGATCCAGTTCTTCCAAAACGATATGTAGGGTTTTTATGGCTCTTTTAAGGAGTGAGGTAAAGGCGATATCGAAATTATAATCGTGTTTTTTTAAAATTTCTCCAGCTTTTTTAGCTTCGAGATAGCCACTTTCTGATAAGTCTACATCTGTCCAACCTGTAAAACGGTTTTCTAAATTCCAAAGGCTTTGCCCGTGGCGGATTAATACAATTTTTTTCATCGGCTTTATAATGTTTGAGCGCTATCTTAATACAAAATGGCCATGTTTATGTTTGGGCGATAGAAGGGAAGCTTGCTTAAATTTTTGCAGTTGCCCAATTAAAATAAACCTGACATACGTGAAAAGCATTTTGCTGCAATTTCATTTCAATTTAGTAATTACTTTAACAAAATGCTTGCAACATTGGCAGGACTGACGTAAAAATTTGGCTAGGCTTTGCTTTTCAGATAAATAAATGGCTTATACTGTATATAGATGCATTTATTTGATTAAAAATGTACCCTTGGGTTTTTCTGAATGATTATTTACAAGAACCGTTTTCTCGATTGCAACGGAACAGAATAGAGAGGTCGTTATAATTTTTCTACGCTCAAAGATTCTCCGCTTCTTTGGAAAGGACGACTTACAAGAACCTTCATCTCGGTTGTAGCGGAACAGAATAGAGAGATTTTTGTAATTTTTCTACGCTCAAAGATTTCTCCACTTCGGTCATCCTGAGCTTGTCGAAAGACTTAAATTAAGACATTTCGACAAGCTCAATATGACAAAAGCAAGGATTTATTCAGGAGAATCAGTTGATTTATTCAACGCTTCTTTCGTATCGGTTAAATCTTTATAATAAAAATAAGCCCCGAATCCTAAAATTAAGATAATATTACTCAGTTTAAAACTATGATCGAGCCAATAACCAAGTGGCGGAACACTCCCGCTAAAACTTTGCTTGATGCTTGGCCATGAGTTTATGGTAAAAATGATTACAATCATGAGCAAAACCTTTAATAAAGTTCTGATGATGATTTTTTGATACGGGATATTTGCTGCCTCCATTATTTAAATTCTCTGAAATCTTGTCCGTCTTTAATGTTCAACAAGCTTTCGTAAATTAAAGTGATTACGTTATCAACATCTTCTTTGTGAACCATTTCTACAGTGGTGTGCATGTAGCGCAATGGTAAAGAAATTAATGCAGATGGAACGCCCCCGTTTGAGTATGCAAAAGCATCGGTATCTGTACCTGTAGAACGTGAGGATGCCTGGCGCTGAAACGGAATTTCGTTTTTCTCTGCAGTTTTAATAAGTAATTTATTTAGATTGGTTTGAACAGCTGGAGCGTAAGAGACTACTGGTCCTTTGCCTGATGCTAAATCGCCCTGAATATTTTTGTTGATCATTGGCGTAGTGGTATCGTGAGTAACGTCGGTAACAATTGCAACGTTTGGTTTAATGCGTTGAGCAATCATTTCTGCGCCACGCAAACCAATTTCTTCTTGTACAGAGTTAACAATATATAAGCCGAATGGAAGTTTTTTCTTATTTTCTTTAAGTAAGCGGGCAACTTCGGCAATCATAAAACCACCAACACGGTTATCTAAAGCACGACCGACATAATAGCGATCGTTCAAAATCATAAACTCATCTTCGTAAGTAATTACGCAACCCACATGGATACCTAATTTTTCTACTTCTTCTTTTGAAGTGCAACCACAATCTAAAAATATGTTTTTAAGTTCTGGAGCTTGTTCTTTTTCTCCGTGACGAGTGTGGATTGCTGGCCAACCAAAAACTGCTTTAACCAAACCTTTTTCTGTGTGAATATTTACACGTTTAGAAGGCGCAATTTGATGATCGGAACCACCATTACGGATTACATAAATTAAACCATCGCTAGTGATAAAGTTTACATACCAAGAAATTTCATCGGCATGTGCTTCGATAACTACTTTATATGGCGCTTTTGGATTAATTACCCCAACTGCAGTTCCATAATTATCAACAAAATGCTCGTCGATATAAGGTTTTAAATAGTTAAGCCAAAGTTTTTGTCCCTCCCATTCGTAGCCAGTAGGAGCAGGGTTATTGATATATTCTTCTAGAAACTGGAGCGATTTTTTGGTCACTACAGAAACGTGTTTTTTCTTTTCGTCTTCTTTTTTCTTAGCCATTTTATATTTTTTTTACCACAAATGCACAAAGAACACAAAGTTTATTTTCTTCGTGATTTTGTGTCTTTCTGGTTATTTTTTGTTTAATATTAATTCCATTACCACAAATTCATTTCCACCTTTTGAGAAGGTTTTATCGGTTTCGTGGAAGCCAAATTTAGAATAAAATTCTTTAGCATTTATACGAGCATTGCACCATAGTTTGCTTGCTTTTTGAATTTTACAAAAATCCAAGATATATTCAATCAATTGTGATCCGCAACCCAGTTTTTGAGCTTCAGGCAAAACCGCAAGTTTTCTAAACTGATAAATATCTCCACTGGAAAAAAGTGAAACTACTCCAGTTAGTTTATGATCAGCATAAAGTCCGAAATGAATTCCATCAAAATCGTCAGCCAGTTTAACAATATCAAAAGGCTGATCTGCATACATGGCCTCATGTCGAATGCGCCAAGTTAACGAGGGAAATATTTGTTCTATTTGAACCATTTAAATGATTGAAGCTTTTTTCTTTCCGTAAAACTGATAGATTAAAATGTTCAGGAGGATAATTCCCGTCATCCCGTAACAGAATAATGCCCAGCCACCTTGATCCCAAAGAAATAATCCGAGTGCAGAACCACAGCTTGCGCCAATAAAACTAACCGACATAAAAATGGTGTTCAGTCTATTTCTAGCTTCTGGAATTAAAGTATAGATGCGGGTTTGGTTGGTTACGTGAATGGCCTGCTGACCAATATCTATCAAAATAATTCCAATTACGAATAAATATAAATGGCTTCCGGTAAAGTAAAATAAAGCAATACTAATGATCTGGAGAATGAAACCAAACATCAAATTTTTTCTTGGATTGTTTCCATCGCTTAGCTTTCCAACTAATGGAGCGGCTAAAGCACCGGCTGCACCCGCAATTCCGAATAAACCGATTTGTAACGTTTGAAAATTGAAAGGAGGATTTGCCAGAAACAAAACCATAGTGGTCCAGAATGCACTAATGATGGCAAAAGCCAAAAAATTGATCAACGAAGTTTCGCGTAAGGCGGGTTGTGTTTTAATGTAACTAAACATAGAACGCATTAATTCTTTGTACGTGCCTTTAAAGGCTGGGTAGCTTTGAGGGAAACGCTTGGCCATTAAGCCAATTAATAACAAACAGATTCCGGCGGCCATATAATAAACTGAACGCCAACCGATCCAAAAACCAATGCTTCCGCTTACTGCTCTTGAAGCTAAAATTCCAACCAAAAGACCGCTCATAATCATGCCGATATTTGCACCACGATTTTCATCAGAACTTAGGTTGGCCGCCAATGGTAAAATAAGCTGTGGAACAATGGAACAAACGCCGATAAGAACCGAAGCACATTCTAATAGGAAGAATGTTTTAGAAACCGCCGCAACCAGAAGTGCAACTATTGCCAATCCGGTTATTACCAGGATTTGCTTTTTTCTTTCAAACATATCGCCAAGGGGTACCAAAAGAAATAATCCGAGGGCATAACCAATTTGCGTTAAATAGGTTATTCTGCCTGCATAACTTTCGGTTAAGTTAAAATCTTTGGCTACCAAAATAACTAGAGGCTGGCAATAGTAAATATTTGCAACGATTAAGCCTGTGCAAAAGGCCATAAGTAGAATATCGGTACGGGATAATTGTGAAGGTGACTGCATAAATTGATTTACTGGATAATATTAGGTAAAATGTATGGATGTAAAATGTATAACGGGATTACATTGGCCATTATCCGTTTTACATCTTAAATCACACATCTTCCGTTTCTACAAAGGTATGTTTCCATGTTTCTTCCGTGGATTATTCACAACTTTATTTTCCAACATCTTAAATGCTTTTATCAACTTAACCCGCGTTTGCGAAGGTTCTATTACTTCATCTACAAAACCACGTTCGGCAGCTCGGTATGGATTTGCGAAAATATCTGAATACAGTTTTTCTTTCTCTAACCATTTATCCTGAGGGTTTTCTGCGGAACTAATTTCTCTTTTAAATATAATTTCTGCTGCACCTTTTGCGCCCATAACTGCAATTTCAGCACTGGGCCAAGCGTAATTCATGTCGGCCCCAATGTGTTTACTGTTCATTACATCATAAGCACCGCCATAAGCTTTTCTGGTAATCACGGTAATTCGCGGAACAGTTGCCTCGCTAAATGCATATAGTAATTTTGCACCATTGGTGATGATTCCATTCCACTCTTGATCTGTCCCGGGCAAGAAGCCTGGAACATCTTCAAAAACAAGTAGGGGAATATTAAAGCAATCGCAGAAACGAACAAAGCGAGCGGCCTTTGTTGATGAATTACTATCTAAAACCCCAGCCAAATAAGCGGGTTGGTTGGCTACAATTCCTATACTTCTGCCCGCTAAATGAGCAAAACCTACCACAATGTTTTCGGCAAAATCTTTATGAACTTCCAGAAAACTATCTGCATCAGCAACAGCTGAAATAATTTCACGGATATCATAAGGCTGAGAAGAATTTTGAGGCATGAAGGTGTTTAATGCAGGTCGGCTTTCGTCGCTTTGCTCATAAGGTAAAACTTCAGCCAGTTCCTCGCAGTTTTGAGGCATATAGCTCAGCAACTTTTTAACGTGATTAATGGCTTCAATTTCATTGGCGCAGGCAAAATGCGTTACGCCAGATTTTGTTGCGTGTGTTGTTGCACCACCCAATTCTTCTGAAGTTACTTCTTCATGCGTAACGGTTTTAACTACATTTGGGCCGGTAACAAACATATAAGATGTGTTTTCTACCATTAAAACGAAATCTGTTATGGCTGGAGAATAAACTGCTCCACCAGCACACGGGCCCATAATTGCAGAAAGTTGAGGAATAACCCCCGATGCTTGAACATTGCGGTAAAATATATCAGCATAACCACCTAAAGAAACCACACCTTCTTGAATTCTGGCGCCACCGCTATCGTTTAAACCAATTAATGGAGCGCCATTTTTCATCGCCATTTCCATTAACTTACAGATTTTTTCTGCGTGAGTTTCTGATAATGATCCTCCAAAAACAGTAAAATCCTGAGAAAAAACATAGGTCAGTCTTCCGTTAATGGTTCCATAACCTGTAATAACGCCATCGCCTAAATACTTTTCGTTTTCCATGCCAAAATCGGTGCTGCGGTGTGTTACCATCATCCCAATTTCTTCGAAACTTCCTTCATCCATTAAAAAGTGAATTCGTTCGCGGGCGGTTAGTTTACCTTTTTTGTGCTGACTATCAATTCTTGCTTGTCCACCACCAAGGTTTGCTTGGTTTATTTTATCTTGAAGTAAAGCTATTTTCTTATCCATGCCGATGTCTATCAGAATTTAAATTTAAAAATTACCAGCGGTATTGCAAGCGCGTTGTAAGCACATCATCCTTTATATCGTTAGGGATATCGCTAAGGCTGGTGCTTTCATTGGTAACATGCTCATTATAAAGTGTAAGTTTTAAACGGTTGCTCAGTTGATAGGTTAAACCATAACCCAAGGTATTGTATTTAACATCGCCAGAAGTTGTAAAAGTGTTTGGCTTGCCAATTTCTTCTCCTTTAATATCGGTATTTGGATCATAAACATCGTAGCCAACTATTGCTGCTAATTTGGTTTTGCCAACCTGTTGCGTTAACCAGATGTAATAGCCATTAAAATTACGAGCATACAAATTTGTGGCAGGTTGCAATGCAAAACTCTGACTTGCGTAAGGGCCTTTTAAATCTGCAGAACTCGCAACTCCAGGTTGTTTCCCTGCAATGTATTCTGTTTTTATTGCGGTTTTGCCAAAGCTGTTATCGTATTGAAGTTGAATGTTGGCGCCATAATAATTCCGATCTAAATATTTGCTCACAACATCATCGCCTGTATTCGCCTTAAATCCTCCGTTTGTAGGATTATAAAAAGTTTTAGTGCCACTTCGAACGTAGCCCCTGTAAATAGAACCTCCAAAACCAACATGGAATTTTTTGTTCGCGAGGCTATCAAACTTAAAGGCGATGTTGCCAATAATGTCTTTCTTCGAATCGTAATCTCTTGCCGTTAAACCGCTTCCGTTTACTACAGCAAACTCTAAAGTTAAAAACTTAAGGATAGTGTGTGGGCGATACCCAACCAAAGCGCCAATATCTCGCTCTCTCGGCATAAGAAGTTGGAATACTCGAGGGCGTTCTGGGAAATCTCGATAGCCTGATGAATAAACAATGCTATAACCAAAAGGCCTATTGAATAAACCGGCTGTAAAACTAAATTCTTTTAGCTTGGGTTCTCTCAATTGTATAAAGGCATCCATTAACTGCACGCCATTTTGGGTGGCATCTAATTGGAAAACAATACTTGTGTATTTATCTACCCGATCTATTTTCAATCGCCCGCGTCTGATAATAAAGCGGTTATCCGAATTGGTAGAGAAGTCTCCTCCAGAAAAGGAAGTAATCCCTGCAGACTCTGCTTTTTGAAATTGAGTTTGAAGATAGCCGGTTATTGCAATCTCATGCGGATCATAAGTTGAGGGTGCATTGTTGTTTTGTGCAAAAATTATTAACGGGCTAGACAACAAAGCCAAAAGCAAAAATTTCTTCATATTACGCGAAATTAAAACATTAAATTCAAATAATATCTGTGGCTGTACTACTTAAATTACAAATATTTTACAGCTTTATGTATTGAAAAACCAATTATGCTCTTATTTTTGTGGTTATAGAATTAAAATAAGATTAGAAGAATCGATGTTTTTAAGAAAATACAAGTATTTAATCGTAACCGCCTTTATGTTCATCTTCATGGCGAAGATGGGTATTTCTGGTGCACCGGTTTTTTGTACGAGTATTGATAAGGATATTATGAACGCCGTAATCATGCAAATTGAGTTAGAGCATGATGGCGGAAAGGATACCGCCAAAGACACGGCAAAATTTACCGATTTTAAATTAGTAGAACTTAATCATCCTATTTTTTCTTACGAGTTCTCTTCAAGTCATTTCGTTCTTAAAAGCAGTTTTGTAGAACATTTTAAAAGATATGTAGATCCATATCATCCTACAGTACCAACCCCTCCGCCTAACGTTATCTAGTTTTTTGGTGCTTTAAGCATTCATCATCACCATTTATTATTATGAATACTGGTTTCCGTGTTGAATAACATCAATGCTGTTCATGATTATGTAATGTATTGATCTGCTTAAACATCACGATTTATTCGTTAAAATTTACTAGATAATTATATCGTTATGCAAAAGTTTAAGCCGGCCTTTTCAGGTTCGGATGTAAGGAAATATATTCTTAAAAAGAATCTAAAGAAAGATTTACCTTCAAGTATTGTTGTTTTTTTGGTGGCTTTGCCGCTCTGTTTAGGTATTGCCCTTGCTTCGGGTGCGCCATTATTCGCTGGTTTAATTACAGGAATAATTGGTGGTATTGTTGTAGCCTCTTTTAGTGGTTCACAACTAAGCGTTAGTGGCCCTGCTGCTGGTTTAACCGTAATAGTATTGGGTGCAATTACCTCATTAGGGAACTATCAAACCTTTTTGCTTGCAGTGGTTTTGGCAGGCGTTTTCCAATTGATTTTAGGCATGGTAAAAGCCGGCACCATTGGAAATTATTTCCCATCTAGCGTAATAGAGGGAATGTTGGCTGCCATCGGGTTAATCTTAATTTTAAAACAACTGCCACATGCTTTGGGGGTTGATACCGATTTTACTGGCGATGAGGGCTTCTTTCAACAAGATCATGAGAATACTTTTTCTGCCATCACTGCTGCACTAAGTCATTTTAGTTTAGGGGCGGTTGTAATCAGTTTGCTTTCGATTGCCATTTTAATTATCTGGCCGAAATTTCCAAAATTGGCTGTTGTACCTGCACCGTTGTTAGTAGTAACATTGGGTGTTTTGGGTACCATCTTATTTGCAGGTACAGATCATCCGCTTCGTGCAGATCAAATGGTGAAAATTCCTGTAGTGAGTGGTTTTGGAGAATTTATGGGGCTTTTTACCATGCCCGATTTTTCTCAGCTGGGTAATAAAAACGTATATATTGTTGCTTTAACAATTGCAGTTGTAGCCAGTTTAGAAACACTTTTAAGTCTTGAGGCTGTAGATAAAATAGATCCGATTAAGCGTGTTTCTCCAACAAACAGAGAATTAATTGCACAGGGTATTGGTAATATAACGAGTGGTATGATAGGCGGTTTGCCTATGACATCGGTTATTGTTCGAAGCTCTGCAAATGTGAATGCTGGTGGAAGAACAAAAATGTCGGCCATTTTTCATGGTGTTTGGTTATTGCTTTCACTGCTTTTCATTCCGCAGGTTATCAATATGATTCCGCTTTCCTGTTTGGCAGCAATTCTTTTGGTTACTGGTTATAAATTAACCCGTATTGCATTGTTTAAACACATGTACCATAAAGGTTGGGATCAGTTTGTACCGTTTGTAGTAACTGTTTTAGCCGTTTTATTTACAGACTTGCTAAAAGGTGTAGCGGTTGGTATGCTCGTTTCCATTTTCTATTTATTACGGACCAATATGCGTAATCCTTTCTTTTATAGGATTACAAATGAGGGCGATAAAAAGAACATTAGAATTAAACTTGCAGAAGAAGTATCCTTTTTAAATAAGGCCGCAATCCAAGTAGTTTTAACGAATATCCCGAAAGAAACTAACGTAATTATTGATGGCTCAAATTCGAGGTATATCGATCCAGATGTGCTAGAAACCATTTTTAATTACAAACACAATGCTTACACTAAAGGAATTATTGTGAGCTTGGAAAACATAAAAAATCATTATGTGGTTCCAAAATTAACAAACAAAGTTGTAGAAGAAATTAATAAGTAAAATTATGTGCGCAGCAAAAAAAATAGCAACAAAAGATATATCATGCGAAACCCTTTTACAGGGAAATAAGGATTGGGTTGAGGAAATGATTCAGACAGATCCTGAATATTTTAATATTCTATCTGCTGGCCAAACGCCACCAGTATTGTGGATTGGCTGTTCTGACAGTCGTGTTCCAGCAAACCAAATTACCAATACAATGCCTGGTGATGTTTTTGTACATCGCAATATTGCAAACGTGGTGGTTCATACAGATATGAATTTACTCTCTGTTTTGGATTATTCAGTTAACGTATTAAAAGTTAAACACGTTATTGTTTGTGGCCATTATGGTTGTGGTGGCGTAAAAGCTGCCTTGGGCAATAAACAAGTTGGGATAATAGATAATTGGTTAAGAAATATTAGAGATGTTTATCGTATGCACGATAAAGAAATGAATACCATTCAAGATCCCGAGCAAAAATTTGATCGCTTGGTAGAACTTAATGCCATTGAAGGTGCAGCGAATGTAATGAACACCTCAATCATACAAAACGCTTGGTCAAACGGACAAGAATTATCCGTTCATGCCTGGGTGTATAGCTTAAAAACAGGTTTAATAAAAGATTTGAATGTTACAAGCTCAAGTCTTGATGATGTTACACCTACATTTAAGGTAAGTTAAACCATACCGATTAGGTGTTGTTTTAGTTGTTAGGCGAAGCCTCGGTATTACACCGGGGCTTTATTCTTTCTCTTCGGTATTCGGCATATTGCCAGCGTGGCCTTTATTTCCCTTTTCCGAATCTTCTCTTGCTTCTTCAGAACCGAAATCTCCTCTTCCAAAATTTCTACCCAAATTGCCAGCGTCTGATTTTACCTTGTTTTTATCGTTGTTTTCATCACTATGGTGGCGAGGAACGAGTCCGTCTGGCATGTTTGTTTTATCTGCGGCATTGTCTGCATTTTTATCGTGCAGGTTTTCATTTTGCTCTTCTTGATTTTCCATAATAAAAATTGAAATGTTATTATAGAACAGTACAGCTTTGGTTTAGTTTGAAAGATCTGCGCTATTTTAAAGTTCTGACAATTCTAAATGGCGCATTAGAAAGAGAGTTGTCAAAGCTATGTATGTATTTCTTAATTTCTAAAGATATAACGAACACCCCGGTCTGCGACCACCCCTCTAGAAGAGGGGAATTCCCCTCGATTTTTATACATGCATATTGCAATTTCCCTTTTTTAGAGAGATATAAAACCTATATCAGCAAAACCCGACGGGGGGTAAGCTAAATTTAGTTTAGTTGCTTCACTAGTTATTTTTCCGCCATGCTATCTTAAATAGTAGCACTTACAGCTCCACTTAAACGGGATTGAAGCGGCGTCTTTTTAGCTGTCGTTCTGAGCGTAGTCAAGAACAGCTAAAAAATATAGCGTAAAGCCCGAATAACGATAATATTTCTTCTGCCATTGCTTTCCAAAGCCCTTTAAAAAGAAAAACCCTTGATTGCTCAAGGGTTTCGGGAATTTATAGCTTTGACAACTTTCTAGCGATGTTACCTGAAAGTTGTCAAAACTGAATTTTTAATTAATCTTCAGCTAAGAATGGGTAGCGATAATCTGTTGGCGATTCGAAAACTTCTTTTATCGTACGTGGAGAAACCCAACGCAGCAAGTTGATCATCGAACCAGCTTTATCGTTTGTACCCGAACCTCTGGCACCACCAAACGGCTGCTGACCAACAACGGCTCCAGTACATTTATCATTGATGTAAAAGTTACCAGCAGCGTTGCGTAAAGCGTGAGATGCTTTCTCAATCGCGTATCTATCTTGAGCGATAAAAGCGCCAGTTAAGGCATATGGAGAAGTGGTATCAATTACTTCTAAAATTTGATCAAAATCTTTATCCGCATAAACATAAACTGTTAAAACCGGGCCAAACAATTCTTCGCACATGGTTGTGTATTTCGGGTCATCAACAACCAAAACGGTTGGTTCGATAAAGTAACCTTTGCTTTTATCGTAGTTGCCACCAGCAATAATTTCTACGCCTTTATCTTTTTTAGCTTGATCGATATATTTAGCTAATTTATCAAACGAACGTTCATCAATAACGGCGTTAATAAAGTTGCTAAAATCTTCAGTTCCGCCCATTTTAAACGAGGCTAAATCGCGGAGCATTTGCTTTTTAATTTCTGGCCAAAGGCTTTCTGCAATGTAAACACGACTAGCAGCCGAACATTTTTGTCCTTGATATTCAAAAGCGCCACGAACAATTGCAGTACTTGCAATATCAGTTTGTGCAGATGGGTGAACCAGAATAAAATCTTTACCGCCAGTTTCGCCAACGATACGAGGATATGATTTATATTTATGAATATTGGTGCCGATGGTTCTCCAAATTTCTTGGAACACTTTGGTAGAACCCGTAAAATGAATCCCAGCGAAATCTGGGTGATTGAAAATAACATCACCAGTTTCAGGTCCATCTGCATAAACCAAGTTAATTACACCAGCAGGTAAGCCAGCTTCGATAAAAATTTCCATCAAAAGGTTAGCTGCATAAACTTGAGTATCTGCAGGTTTCCAAACCACTACGTTGCCCATCATTGCTGCAGAAGCAGGAAGATTGGCTGCAATAGCTGTAAAGTTGAAAGGTGTAAGTGCAAAAACAAAACCCTCTAATGGGCGTTGTTCCACTCTATTCCAGCTTCCACGAGGAGAAACAGGAGGTTGTTGTTTATAAATATCGGCCATGTAACTCACGTTAAAACGTAAGAAATCAATGAGCTCGCAAGCGGCATCAATTTCTGCTTGATAGGCATTTTTGCTCTGGCCAAGCATAGTTGCCGCATTCAATTTGTAACGATATTTGCCAGCGATTAAATCGGCAGCTTTTAAGAAAATAGCAGCACGGTGTTCCCATGCCAAGTTTTCCCAATCTTGTTTCGCTGCAAGCGCTGCATCGATTGCCTGAGTGATATGTGCTTTTTCGCCAATGCTAAATTGAGCTAAAATATGTTGATGATCGTGAGGAGGTGTTACTTTACCTTTCTTTTCGGTATGAACAGCTGTACCACCGATATACATGGGTATATCTTGTTTTTCTGAGCGAGCTTCAGCAAGTGCTTCTTTTAAAAGTGAACGTTCTTTACTGCCTGGTGCGTAGTTTAAAATAGGCTCGTTTACCGGAATTGGTACGTTAAAAAATCCTTTAAGCATGATGTTATTTTTTATGATTTGTGCAAAGATAAGGCTTTTATAGGTAGGCAATTCTATTATTCTGTAAAGAAAATAAAGCAAACGTTTGATTGATTTTCAAATTCGAAAATTGCGATTTTGCACTCAAATAAAAGCAATGGCCAAATGTTTTCCATGATGGCTAATCGATGTAAGGTGTTTTGTATTGCTCCTTAAATTTAAAAGTTCTGGTAAGCCTTGGTTATTCTTTTGGAGATGATAAACTTGCTGCGCTTCGTTAAACTCTTGCACATAATTTGATTTATTTTGATAAAAATTAATGGTAATTTTTTCGAGAAAAACCTGAGGTGAAACAGCTGTGCTATGAATAAAATCGTTTCGAATTTCGGATCTGATCAAAAATTTTTCTTCGTCATACAGTACAGATCCAGTTAATGAATCGTCAGTAAAGTTTATGTTTTTGCAGCTAAATGCTTTAGGGTTATAAAGACGCTTTCCCGTTAAACGATTCACAATTTTATAAGCCGATTCTTTCATACTCCAAAGCAACCAAACCATCAGGTCAGGATTATTTGACGTTAAAATATTCATCCGTTCATCCGCTGTAAAAATCTTATCCAGATAATTTTTACGCCTCCAATTGCTCTCTATCTTGGCGAAATTTAAGTCAATTATATCATTACCCAGCATTCAATTTGGTTTCTATAATTTCTACCGTTGCCTTTACCGTAAGCATTTTAGCCATGGAATCGTTATCTATCGCAATGTTAAATTTCTCTTCTATATCTAAAACAATATCCACTAGATTTGCCGAGTTTATTTTTAAATCGGTGATAAAATCTGTGTCTTCGCCAATATTTTCCAATGCAGATTTTTCTTCCGTATATGGGGTTACAATTTTGGCCAGTTCTTTTATAATTTGTGTTTTATCCATGGTTGAATTTTTTTAAAATAAGGCATGCGTTTACATCTCCAAAGCCGAAGCTTGCTTTAGCCAAGATATTAAATGATTTTTTGATTAATGTTTGAGGAATGCTCTTTTCATTAATTAGTGATGTAATTTCTGGATTCAAATCTTTACAATTAATGTTTGGGAAAATAAAACCTTCGGCAAGTTCTAATACCGATGCTACACATTCAACACTTCCAGCAGCGCTGATGCAATGTCCAATCATTCCTTTCAAAGAATTAATGTATGGAAAATTTTCTGCAGTTGAATTTAATGCGATTTTCCAGTTTTCTATCTCCAATGCATCTTTGCTAGTTGCTGTTAAATGCCCATTAATCACTTCGATTTCATTAGCTTTTATACCAGCATTTTTAATAGCATTGGTTATGCAGCGTTGTACCGCAATTGGATTCGGCGCCGTCATAGTACCTAAACCGCGTTGGCCTCCCGAGTTTACATGACCGCCTAAAACCTCCGCATAAATTTTTGCTTTGCGGGCAAGTGCACTTTCTAACGATTCTAAAACGAAAGCACCAGCGCCACTTCCGGGTACAAATCCGCTGGCTGTTAAACTCATCGGGCGACTTCCTTTTTCGGGCTCATGGTTGTGTTTGTATGTGCAAACCTTCATGGCATCGAAACCGCCCCAAATGTATGGCCCACTATCACTTGTGCTCCCAGCCAACATTTTAGTCGCTTGTCCTGATTTAATTCGCTCGAAAGCCAGTAATATACTTTCTGCACCCGTTGCGCAGGCGGATGAATTTGTGCTCACCTGATTGCCCAAACCTAGTTTGCCACTAATGAAAGCATTAACGCCGCTGGCCATCGTTTGCACAACAACCGAGCTCCCAAGTTTCCTGATTTCAAGATCATCTATCTTATTAATTGCCCATCTAAATTTATCAATTCCAGAAGTTCCCGTCCCAAAAATGCTTCCACTATCCCAATCAGGATCTTCATTATTCTGAATTTCCAAACCAGCATCTTTCCAAGCATCTAAACCCGCAATAACCCCATATATAATGCCGGTGCTATTTAAGTTTCTCAACTCAAGTGGCGTAAAATACTGGCTAATTCTCGCTTCACTTAATGTTGGTTTTCCTGCAATTTGGCAAGAAAATCCAAGGGCTTCCAAATCGGGTTGATGTGTAATTCCTGAGGTTCCATTTTTAATGGCTTCGGTAAACTCCTTAATCGTTGTTCCATTAGGGGCGCAAACCCCAAGACCAGTAATTACAACTCTGATGTTATTCATGAGCTTTTGAAATTAACATTCCAGAAATATTTCCCTTGCACACAATTTCACCGAGTGCATTTTCCATTTTAACTTTACAGCTTAGTTTATTAAATCTGAAGTACACTTTTTCACTCGTTACCCAAACTTTTTCGCCGGGATAAACAGGTTTTAAAAAATCAATAGCGTTAGAAGTCATCGCTAATGAAATGTTCTGATCCGTTTTAGTATTTTCTATCAGGAAGAATCCAAGGCAAACCAAACCAATTTGCGCCATTGTTTCTATTAAAATAACTGCAGGTGTTATGGGTGCGTTTTTAAAATGAGCTTCGTAAAATGGTAAATCTTCATGATAGGTGTAGGTTCCTTTTGCACCGTTTTCATCTAAATGAAGCAACTCATCTACAAACAAAAATGATTTGCCGTAAGGGAGTTGATCTAATATTTTTTTTGATGTTGTTACCATTGTAAAAGTATCCGTTGGGCAGAAAAGCCAGGGCCAAAACTTAACATCAGCCCCTTTTCATTCGGAGTAGGTTTCTGTTCCATAATGCGTTCCAAAACATATAAAACCGTTGCACTACTCATGTTTCCATAAAGGCGTAAAACCTCTTTTGTATCGTTTATATTTTTGCCAAGCTCGCCGAAGAGTGATTCTACCACCTGTATAATTTTCTTTCCACCGGGATGAAAGATCAAATGATCTATATCTTTAATTTCTAAATTGTTTTTTGCTAAAAATGGATGGATAATTTGAGGGAAATGCGATGCAATGGTTTCCGGTACTTCCACATCCAACACCATTTGTAAACCTGTGTTGGTAAGTTTAAAGCCCATCATTTCTTCAGCATCGTAAAAGTGATACATTTCCTCTGCTAAAATTTCTGGCCCCTCATCTTCCTCGTTCGAGCTTAAAAGCACACAAGCTGCACCATCGCCAAAAATGGCTGCGCTAACTACATTTGCCATAGAAAAATCGTTTAGCTGAAAGGTTGCCGTTGGGGATTCTACTGCAACAACTGCAGCTCTTTTACCGGGATTTGCCTTTAAAAAATTCTTTGCATAAATCATTCCCGAAACTCCGGCAGCGCAACCCATTTCTGTAACCGGTAAGCGAACAATATCCTGTTTCAGTTTGAGTAAATTAATCAAATAAGCATCCAAAGATGGGATCATAATTCCGGTGCAGCTTACCGTAATAATGTAGTCTAAATCTTGCGGTTTCCATTGGGCTTTTTCTAGTGCAGATTCTAAACATTTTACACCGAGTTTTATACCTTCTCTAATGTAAATGTTATTTCTTTCTTCAAAGCTCAAATCACTAAAAACTTCCTCTGGCGACATAAACGAGTAACGCTTATCTACAGATGCACCCTCAAAAATTTTCTTTACTTTTCTTACAAAACGCTCGTCTTGATCTTTAAGCCAAACATCTAAAAATGGTATGATATCTTCTGTGGCTCTCCAAAATTCTGGCAAGGCTTTGCCAACTGCTTTAACTCTTACGCTCATGTTGTTTTAATTATCCATTGGTAACGGAAAGCCCATTTCCACTTTATGAAGCTGTGTTTTAAGTTTAATGCTTTCGAGTATTCAATTAAATCTTCCCTTTTAAATCCACGTAAAATAGATACTAATCCATCTTCGCGAGACATTGAGTTTAAACCAAATACAAAGCATAAAGCCTGAAATAATCGATATGCCAATGCACTTCTTTGTAAATCGTTAACCACAATACCCAGTTTAGCAGATTTTTTAAAGTTTTTTAATAAGTAAATGATCTCCTCGTTTTTAAAATGGTGCAATGTTAAGGTACAGATCATAATATCGCATTCCTCAGGTTTATTTGAATCATCAAAAATATCCTTGCATTCATAACTTATATTCGGGTAATTTAAAGATAAACTTTGAGCATGATTGATTGTAAATTGATTCGCATCGATACCTTTTAAAAGAAAATTTAAACCATTCTTTTGTCCAAAGTTAGCCAATGCTCTTAGCATATCGCCGTTTCCACAACCAATATCAATAATACGTATAATTTGATCTTTCGGTTTGCTCTTGATCAGCGTTTTAATTCCATCAAGTGTTACTTTGTTTCCGCCGAGTAATTGGTTAATGCTTGCAATTTTATCCAAAGCATCTCTTAAAATTTCACCTTCCATCTCGAAATCATCCATCAACTCTGGCGCTTCGCTTCTAAATTTAGTGTCTATTTTCATTTTAAGGATGGAATGGAAATGGGTTTGCCATGTGTTTTTGTTATAATTTTATTTAATAAAAAGGGCATAAAAGTAAGTGCTTTCATGAGTATAGCGGTAAGCTTTTCTTTTTGAAGAACAAAAGATAATAAACTTCCCATTTTTAAGCGAGAATTAAACTCGGCATTCCATACTGAAGTATATTTTGCCTCAAGTTTAGCCCTCGAATTTATTTTTCCTTGAGAAAAATCTATTAATAATTCTGATGCTTTTTTAGCGCTGTGGATTGCCATTGCCATCCCATTTCCACAAAGTGGATGAATGAGCCCGGCGGTATCTCCAATCATTAATATGTGTTGATGAACTGCCGTTTTTGTGCCGAAATAAAGTTGACTAATGGAAATGGGTTGATCAAATATTATTTTGGATTGCTCAAAAATTCCGCTCAAATCTTTGTTTTCATACAATACAGCTTTTTGATAATCCTCAATATTCTTGTGCTTTTTAAAAGTTTCATAATCTGCCAAATAGCAGATGTTTATTTTTCCATCCTCTACTTTTGATACCCCACAATAACCACCTTTAAAATTATATAAAGCAACTAAATCATTCGGAAAATGCCCTAAGTAATGCGCTTTTACAGCCAAGAAAGGAGATTTTTGACTCATAAATTTCCGATTCAGTTTTTGATCTAAAGTAGATCTTTTGCCATGAGCGCCTAAAACATGTTTTGCTTTGTAAATGTCTCCTTGAGTTGTTCGAACGGAAAAAAAATCGTTGGTAAAACCAACCTCTGTAACGTTATCTTGGATTACAGCTATTTTTTTTTCTAGTAGAAGACGATAAAGGAAATGATCCAATGTATATCGACTAATGCCAAATCCACCCAATGGAAGCTTTCCTGTAATCGTTTTTCCGGATCTTGTAGTAAGCGTTAAATTTTGAATTTTGGCTGGCCTTAGTTCCTCAACATTTACGCCGAGCCAATTTAAATACGGAATAACTTCATTCGAAATGTACTCGCCACAAACTTTGTGATGAGGATATTCATTTTTCTCAATTAAGATTACATTTAAACCGGCTTTTTCGAGATGTAGCGCAGCCGTTAAGCCAGCCAAACCTCCACCAATAATTAAAGTATCTGTTTCAAAATGCATATAGTGAGATGGAAGAAACAATATAACACTTAATATTCAGCTTTGTTCCGGTTCAAGAAATTATAAGTGATGTTAGATTCTGGATTTTACAGAGAACTTGTTTTTCTCCTACTAAATTATAGTGGGGGTCTTTTTGAATTGTAATTATTATGATATTAGATAAAAATAAAACTGAATACATTATAGATTCAATCCCAATATCGATAAATTGAGCTTAGTTAAGGATTCTATCTTGATCAGTTGATGCCAGTAAATTAACCAAATGTAAATCTAAATAATCTCTCAAATTTATCCATGCGCAATTCCAAGCTTTTTTTACTTACAGTAATCTGCTCTCTTTTCTTGCTGAGTAATGCTTTGGCTCAAAAAATTATTACTGGCCAAATTACAAACGAATCGAAGAAGGGGATCGAATCAGTGTCTATTTACAACAAGAAAATTTTAATCGCCCTGAGTGATCATGAAGGAAATTTTCGCGTCAAGGTAGATTCTTTAAAAAGCGGACAAACACTTTCCTTCAGTTCGGTTGGTTATGAAAATCGCTCCATCGTTATTGATGAAAGCAATACCGATGCAAGCATTATAGTTAAACTAAAAGATAGATACGTCAATTTAAAAGATGTTCAAATTTATGCGCCTAATTTCGTTTTTACGCTAATTAAAAACGGACTGAAAAAACTTGCCGATACAGGCGTGGTAAATAAAAAATTACTCTGCAGGCAATATGTGGTTAGAGAAGGGAAGTATAAAACTTTTGCCGAAGGAATTTTCAACTTGCGTACCGACGAATATAAAAACGACATCCTTCTGCAGTTAAATAGTATAAGAAGGCTCGATCAATTAAGCAGTGTAACACCAAGCGGAGTACAGATAAATTATGCGATTGATTTGAGAATGGAACTTAAATCTTATTTCGTAAACAATTTAAATGATAACCTTTTAAGCGAAGATAATGATTATGATATTGAAGGGAAAGTAGAGTATGAGGGCGAAAAATGCTATAAAATTTATTTTAGCCGAGTTAGAAATGTGTTGTATAAAAGTAGAAATGGCTGGATTTACATTACTGTTGATAAACATTTAATAAAAGGCATAGAAAGCAATATTGCAACGCTAGCTAAAAATATGATTTGGATAAATAAGCAAAATTACATCATTAAAAACGGTTTGTCTCATCTTGCCAATACCTACTTAAAGTGTAATGTTGTAGCCGGTTTGTTTTCAGAGGGAGAACCCTCGGCAGAAATGGAACTTCTTTTTCTGGAAGATCTTGATCCAACAGAAAAAAATAACAACAACTATTCTACCTCAAAACTTAGGCAAGATCTTTACAAATACCCGAAGAAATACAGCGCTGAACTTTGGAAAGATCTTTACCAAAAACATAACTTAATTTTTCCGCAAATTATTGTAGAAACCTATAAATTTAAAGGCAGTGTAGAAGCTGAATTTTAGGTTATCTATCGCTTCTTTCATCCATATTTAAATCGGTATCGAAAGGGCTTTTCGTAAATGGATAAATAGATTGTTTAATAAATCCCTTAGGATATGAACCTTCGTGAACGCCTGTGCCAGCAGGCCAAGTATTGCCTGGTAAATAGTAGGTGCCGAAAATCATATCGATAAAAGGAAAGATTGAAGCAAAATTGTGCCCGTAATATTTTGGATCTTCGCAATGGTGCCAATGATGATACTGTGGTGTAGTAAAAATGTATTTTAATGGACCAAAGTTTACTCTTGTATTCGCATGAATCAGCACCGCATGGATGGCGATGAAAATGATGTAAACATTAAAAACTGTCGATGAAAAACCTAGAATGTATAAGGGAATAAATGTCATTGCCCTTGTAAAAAAGATATCGATAAAATGTGTGCGACTACCCGCAAGCCAATCCATATTTTGGGTAGAATGATGAACAGAGTGGAAACGCCACAATGCAACCCTTGTATGGAAAAAACGATGCGCCCAATATTGAAATAAATCGGTGCTGAAAAAAGCAATAAATAACGCTACAGCAAAAGGTAAACTCTGAATCCACAGATGAACCTTGTCTAAACCAATCCAGCCAAAAAATAAAATTGCAGGCTTTTGGGTTACGATTCCGAAAAACTGAATAAACAAATGACTGATTACAAAGTAGGTTAAATCCGTTCGCCATTCTTCGTGAAATTTAGTCTGCTCGTTGTTTTTAGGGAAAAATAATTCAAGCGGAATGAAGATAACCGTCATTAATAATAAATCCAAAATCATCCAATCTAAGCCAAAGTGCCAGCTACTTTTCGCTACATCTCTTCCTTCTACACTGAGTGCACCCAAAATAACAGCCAAAGCCCCAAGTAAAAATCCTGGCCAAGCCCACTTAATTTTTTTACTTAAAATTACGCTTAAAAGCGCAAAGAAAAATGAGGTAATCACTCCAATTAGCATCAAAGCTTCCATGCTGTTTTTGGTGTAAATTTCCCGAAATTCTGGAGTGGTTAATTTCTCTGGGAAATGGAAGCAGAGAATGCCAAACAAGGCCAAAATGGCTAAAAATATAGATATGTACCCACTAATTTGACCTTGGCCAACTTGTAAACGCTTTTTTTCTGACATTAAATATGTTGTTTTCCGATAACAATTATAACTAAAATATTAGGTTTCTGTTGATATAGAACTCAAGTTTAAACCTTAATCTTTTAAAAGATGAATTTGCTGAAAATTTATTTTAAAAAATAGCCTTTAAATCAAGGTGATTGAGTACCATGATTTTGGTGGGGTGTTAATTCAATTTCAAAAAACATTTCAAGCCTCTAATCGGTTGCTTTATAGGGCGTCGCCAATAAGCGATGCTTTTCTTTTTTAAATAATCTGTATTTTTGAAAACACGGTATGCTAGTTAAATATCTTCGCCTTTTACTTTTACCTTTCTCATTCGTTTATGGAATGGCAATTGTGCTTCGTAAAAAACTCTACGATTGGGGCATTATGCCTTCAGTTAAATTCGATTTACCCATCATCTGTGTTGGTAATCTTGCCGTTGGTGGCTCAGGGAAAACCCCAACAACCGAGTATTTGGTGCGTTTATTGGCCGATTATAAAATTGCAATTCTAAGTCGTGGTTATGGCCGAAAAACCAAAGGATTTGTTTTTGCAGATGGAAATGCAACGGCAGAATCCATCGGAGATGAACCGCTTCAATACCATAAAAAGTTTAAAAATGTAACGGTTGCCGTATGCGAAGATCGGGTTAAAGGTGTAGAGCAATTGCAAGAAAACCACGATTTAATTATTCTTGATGATGCCTTTCAACACCGTCATATCAAAGCTGGATTTAACATTTTGCTTTTTGAATTTAGAAAACTCGGAATACTCCAGTTTTTGCTTCCGGCAGGCAATTTGAGAGATGTATTTTCTTCGAGAAAGCGAGCAGATGTTTTAATGGTTACAAAATCTCCTGTACCCTTATTGCATGTAGCGCAACAAGCATCTATTAATGAATTACAACCTAATAAAAATCAGCCTGTACTTCATTCTTACTTAAAATACGGAAATTTAAAGCATCTTTATAATGGCGAAAGTCTTTCATTGGAGTCGATTAAGGATTTTGAGATCTTTCTGCTAACCGGAATTGTAAACCCCGAACCATTGATTGAGGAGCTACAAAAGTGGAGTAAAAACATCCATCATGAAGAATTTCCAGATCATTATGCCTTTAAAATTGAGGATTTAAAAAAGTTCAAATCAGCTTTTGAGAATGGAAATGGCAAAGAAAAAATCATCATCACAACAGAAAAGGATAGTCAACGTTTAAGAGCTATCGGATTTGAAGATTTACTGGTAAATTTGCCTGTATATTATTTACCCATTGAGGTTGAATTATTTGAAGAAGATAAGATTACCTTTGATGAACTTATTTTAAACTATGTTAAGAGCAATAGAAGAAACCGTTGAATACATTAAACGTAAAACTGAAAATTTTAAGCCAGAAGTAGGCATAATCTTGGGAACAGGATTGGGCGGATTGGTTAAAGATATTGAGGTTGAATTTCATTTGATGTACTCTAATATTCCAAATTTTCCGATCTCTACCTTAGAGTTTCACAGCGGAAAATTAATTTTTGGAACATTAAACGGGAAAAAAATAGTTGCCATGCAAGGCCGATTGCATTATTACGAAGGTTACAGCATGCAACAAATTACCTTCCCGGTTCGGGTAATGAAAGGTTTGGGCATCGAAAACTTAATCGTTTCAAACGCTGCGGGTTCTTTAAATCCTGACTTTAAAAAGGGCGATTTAATGATCATTTCTGATCACATTAATCTTCAACCAGATAATCCATTGCGTGGTTTGATAGAAAGTGAGTTAGGCCCACGTTTTCCAGATATGAGCGAGCCTTACAAGCGCTCGATAATTGCCAAAGCCTTAGATATTGCAAAAGATGTTGATGTAAAATGCCATAAAGGAGTTTATGTTGCAGTATCTGGCCCAAATTTGGAAACCAAAGCAGAATATAAATACTTGCGTTTAATCGGTGCCGATGCTGTTGGAATGAGTACCGTTCCAGAAGTTATTGTTGCCAACCATGCAGGGATTCCTGTTTTTGCCATTTCAGTTTTAACTGATGAAGGATTTCCGGAAGAATTAAAACCTTTTAATTTAGATGAAATTTTAGAGGCAGCAGCAAAGGCAGAACCTAAAATGACCGAAATTTTAACCCGCTTAATCGCTGAATTATAAGATGCAGAAAATTTTTCAAATCTGCTTTTTGATCTTGCTTTTCACAGGCATTGGCTCTGCTTTCGGTCAGGAGTTGCAAACACATATTAACGATAATAAAGAAGCAGATTCGATTCGTAAAAAATTGGATGGCGCTAAAGATTCTGTAGTATTTACGGCAAAATATATCCGTTTTACAAAATTGGGATTGAGTAAAGACAGTATCGTATTGTTGCCTTTGGATACTTCAACCGTAAATATCCAAAATTATAGTCCATTATTGCAACCTAAGCACCCAACAATAAGTTTGGGTAATATGGGTTTGGCAGCAAGGCCTTTACTTTATGAACCATCAAAAAGGATTGGCTTTGATGAAGGTTTTCACTCTTTAGATTATTATGCCTTAACGCCAGAAGATATTATTTACTATCAAGCTCGGGCGCCATTTACCAGTTTGTATTTTGTTAGTGCTGGCCAAAAGGAACAATTGTTTAGAGCCATTCACAGTCAGAATATTAAGAAAAATTGGAATGTCGGCGTAAACTTTAACCGGGCAGATTCTAAAGGATTTTATGCTAGGCAAAGAGGAGATAATTTAAATGTAGCTGTTTTCTCTTGGTATCAATCGCCCAGCAAACGTTACAATATGTGGGCTTCGGCTATTTTTAATACCATGCGTGCCTATGAAAATGGATCCAATGCCGATTCGACTATTTTTGATCCGGGATATGATAAAATCAGTAGAGATGCTGAAGAGATTAAATTGACTACAGCTAGGAACCTGTACCGCAAAAATACTTTGTTTTTAAAACAGACCTATTATGTAGGCAGAATTGACACTTCTACAAATGCAAACAATTCGGTTTTACCTACAAATAAAATTACTTATACCATAGAGTACAATAATAACAGCTACGATTTTTATAAAAACGAAACGGATACTTATGGCGTTATGCCAGCGGGAATTGGGAATTCAGTTTACACCAACGACTCTACCCACGTTCAGCATGTAAGAAATGAATTTATTTACAGTTTCTTTTTGCGACCGAAAAATTCTACCGTTATTAAAAATGAATTGAAAATTGATGCTGGTATTCGTCATGATTATTACAATCATAAATATCTAAATTTCCTGCCAACTGGAGCCACATTTGAAAACAGTCAAATTGCTTTTCAGAATATTACAGTATTAGGTTCTGCCGGATATCGTTTTACAAGCAACATCGATTTGAATTTAGATGTTCAGCAGGTTTTACAGGGCACTAACGCTGGCGATTTTTTGTATGAAGCAAAAAGTAGAATTTTACTTAGCAAATCTGTTGGTAGGATAGAACTTGGGGCATATCTTCAGAATCAATCTCCCGCAGAAATCTTTAATTACTACCGTGGTAATCATTACAAATGGTCTTATACAAGTTTAAAAAATACCAAAATCGCAAATGCTTCCTTTAACTACATCAACGATAAGTTTGGATTCGAAGCCGGAGCAAAATATTTTCTAACTAGCAACTATTTATATTTTGCTGCCAATGGAACCAATTCGATTTTGCCAGCTCAAGAATCTGCCGATATCAGTTTAATCCGAATCGATGCATCGAAGAAATGGAGGTTCGGAAAGTTTGTGATGGAAAACTATTTGGCCTACCAAAAAACCGATAAAAAAGACATTTTAAGAACCCCAGAATTTTACACCTACAACAGTATTTATCTTGATCAAACCTTTTTTAAAGTGCTAAAAGCGAATATTGGTTTCGATGTAAGATACAATTCAGGATATGCAAATTATTCTTATTCGCCAGCAACATCTCAATTTTATGTTGGCGAAGCAACGGTTTATAAATCGACACCAATTATTGATGTTTTCGTTAAAGCAAACTTAAAAAGAGCAAACATATTTTTGAAATACGATTATGTTAATCAAGGTTGGCTATCTCAAGGATACTATACGGTTAATCGATACCCGATGCAAGATGCCTTATTGAAGTTTGGTGTAAGCTGGAATTTTTACGATTAATAAAACATAAAAAAAACCGTTCAGATATTAGATCTGAACGGTTTTTTTAGGTAAATAATTTCTTAGAAAGAATAACCTACTGAGAAACCCAATACACGATTAGATAATTTCGCATCGCCTGATCTAGCATCTTTAGGAATTAGATTTGAAAATCCTAAACCATAATTGGCACCAACCAAGAAACCGGAATTTGTACGATAAGCTAAACCGAAGTTAGCACCAAACTCTGTTGAACTGTAGTTTTTATCTGTTGCTGAACCAAAAGATAAATCATCATCGCTTGATGATGTTGCAGTGGTTGAAGTATTCGCTGTGTTGTTACGCGTTGTAGTGGTTGATTCCAACTTGTTTTTACCAGAAATGTTAAAGCCTACGTACGGCCCAGCAGAAAGTTGAATTGCACCAGCATCGCCAGTAGGAATTCTAAATACTGCATTAATTGGAACTTCAATCGTCATTAAGCTTGTTTTGTTTGTAGAAACTGTAGTCGCTGTAGTGTTACCCAATGTAACCGCATTTGTCGATTCGAATTTTGCGCCTTTATTTTGCAATGAAACGCCTGGTTGGATGAAGAAATTATTTCCTACACCGAAATCCGCAAAGGCAGTAACGTTAAAGCCTACATTATCTTTTACATTGTTGTTGAAATCTGAACTTCCATTAGTGCCACTTGCATGAAATCTTGCAAGGTTTACACCCGCTTTCAATCCAAACCTTGCATCACTACCGCTCATTGTTGTTGTTTGTGCAAAAGCACCTGTAGATAATAATAGTGCAGTTGCACCGATTAGTAACTTTTTCATAATAATATTTTTCTTTAGGTAAAGAATCTTGTTTAAAAATGCCGAGCCAACTCGGCGTTAATTGCAAGCATGTTTCCAAAAGCTGTGCCAAAGTATTATTTGTGTTACAACTATTATGGTTAAGCGACTGATTAACAGGGTTATTTTAAGTGATTTTCAGTATTTAAACCAAAGATCTGTCATCTACCAAATTGTGGTTCAAACTGTACAGATAATAGGAAAAATAAAAATATTTATCCAACTAAATATTCAAACATTAAGTTTTCTGCGGTTTCTTTTTCGCTGCGGGGAACAATACGTTATTTAAAATTAACCTATAACCCGGCGAATTTGGATGAAGATTTAAGTCTTCAAGCCTAGTAAATTAATTTTTCATCTATTCCGTAAAAATTATTCTCCTCATTATCAGATAAATACAATTATTTTAAAAATCACACCTACTGAAATGTCTGTTTCAAATGGCTTATATATATACAAACTAATATAAACCTTTAAAACTAGTCAGATTAATGAGTTCTATTTTATCAAACTTAAATTTTATGGGTGCTTAAATTGTTCAGATGAAAATTATTCACCTCATTATCAGTTCAATACAATTATTTTATAAATCCAAGTCACCCAAACCTCTGTTTCGATTGGCTATATATATGAACAAACTAATATTAACCTTTAAAACTAAATTAATGAACTCCATTTTTTATCGCATAGCAATATTATTGTTGGTTACAATTGTTTATCCATCCTGTAAAACAGAAAAATTTGTAGAACCGACTGATTCACATCAACTAAGCTATCCATTAGTCAAAAAGACAATTGACTGGTTTAACGAGAATAGTGCGCTACCAATCTCTACCAATAAGAGAGATATTGATGTGAAAGAATATACACCAGATTGGCAACATTTTAAAATACACATTAATCAAAATGGTGTCGAAGAAATTACAGTGCCCTTAATTAAAACTAATAATAATAAGGTTCTTGCCTTTTATACCGAAATCGGTTTGGTTCTAGACAAGGATGGCAAGCCCTTAGGGATGATTAAGGAATACGTTGGCAACCCATATATTGGTGAAACCACATTGAATATGTACACTGGAAGTGGGCGCATGTTTGATCGAGGTATATATAATGCCATTTCACGCACCTTTACCTCAGCCGTTAAAAGACGTAGCAATACGCCAAACAGCCAATAAAGAGATCTACTACTCGTTTTTTCCAATTCAAATATCTAATAAAAAATTATTTACCTCATTATCAGCTTAATACAATTATTTTATAAATCCAAGTCACCCAAACCGCTGTTTCGATTGGCTATATATATAAACAAACTAATATTAACATTTAAAACCAGTCAGATTAATGAGTTCTATTTTATCAAACTTAAATTGTAGGGGTGCTTAAATCGTTCAGATAAAAATTATTTACCTCATTATCAGTTATATACAATTATTTTCAAAAGCCCACTCACGGAAACCCCTTTTTCGATTGGCTATATATATAAACAAACTAATATTAACCATTAAACCTAAATTAATGAAATCTATTTTTTATCGCATATCAATTGTATTGATCTTGCTGAGTACGGTTGTTTACTTTTCTTGCCGAAAAGAGAACCTGCCATCTACCGATCAGGAAAAACTTTCAGACCCTCTTGCTCAAAAGGCGCTTGAGTGGTTTAAAGAGAATAGTGCACTGCCAGTATCCACCTATAAACTGGATATTAATGTTAGAGAATATGAGCCTGATTGGAAGCATTTTAGAATAGATACAGGTTCTAATGGAGTTGCGGGAATTACTATACCTTTAATCAAAAAAGCTAGTAACAAAGTCAATGCTTTTTATACTGAAATTGGCTTAATATTAGGAAAGGATGGGACATCAATCGGTATGATTAAGGAATATATAGGTAACCCTTACGTTGGTGAAACTCAGTTGAATTTATATACGGGTAGTGGGCGTTTGTTTGATCGAGGATTATATAATGCCATATCCCGTACCTTTACCTCGGCGTTAAAAAAACAAAATGTTCAAGAAGGAACAAGTGGCAATAGAGGTTTGCCCGGAGAGCGCCTAATGAGCGTACCAAATAGTTATATGGTTGGTGGTGGAGAAGGTGGAGGCGGTTCTAGCTCAGGTGGCACTAATCTTGGTTCTGTTGAAATTCATGGAACCTCTCCAATTACAGGAGGTGGAGGAAGCCCTCCGGTAACACCTGGAGGAACAGGTGGATGGGTTGTGAGTGGTGGGGGTACGAGTGGTTCTGGTTCATCTTCTACAATCAAAAATAATGTGAAAGATCCTTGCTTAAAAGCAATGGTTCAAGCCGCAATTGATAAGGGAATTGAATTCACAACTGAAAATACACTAAATAGTATTTTTGATATCGGAAGCAAAGTAAATTTAAATTTCATTCAAGCTGCCTTCAGTGATGATTTGACAGATGGAGGCGCAACAAAACCAAAAGTAACTTATAATTCAGATGGCTCTATAAATACTTTCGATATGACCATAAAATTAAATGAAAAAACAATGCCTAATGCATCAAAGGAATACATTTCAGCTACGATTCTTCATGAGGCATTACACGCTTATTTTACATATCTTGATAATGGGGTGGATTTTAATCCAGCTAGCCAACATGTTGCAATGGCAACCGATAAATATATTTTATGGTTTGAAAAAGGACTTAAAAGTATATATCCAGAAATAAGTGATTTAGATTTAAAAGCTTTAGCTTGGGGTGGCTTAGAAGGAACTGAGGCTTACGATTCTCTTAAAGAAAAAAATCCTTATGAGGTTGGCCAAATGTGGCTAACGAATTCGCAACATCATGATGGAACTAAAGGGACTAAATGTGGCAAATAAACTAAAAATCATAGATAAGTTTTTTTTATATTGTTTCAATACTGTGCTGTCGCATCTTAAATACTAAAGTAAGGGCACAAAATAAAGATATTGCTCAAATGGATTTGGTGCATAATTTAATATTAAAAAATCATGAAAAATTGGATTCAGTTTTTAAATATTGCGAGTTGCATTATACCATTATAAAAATGAAGGTTGATAGGAACAATATAATTATTTCTCAGACATCATTAAATGCTATTTCTGAAAATTTTTTAAGACTTTTTAAACCTTTGGAAAAAATGAATTTCCCAAGAGAGGAGTAGGAAAACAATTTTATTTGTTTGTTGTATATCCAAATTGTCAATGTAAAAGGCCTGTGGATACTATTGATAAAACGACTATAAATACTTTCTTGCCTGAATTAATTTCTTTAATAGCGAAGCAGGATAAAATCAAATCCAAAAACAATTTATTATGAGCCAATTATATGCAGTTTCAGAGGAGAAATACTAGAAAGCCAAACAAAACAAAATAAGAGTAATTAGAAGGGGGATTGGTTAAATATAATAAAGTGCATGAATAGATTAGAGAATTCTCTAATACAAGCGTCTGTGTAAATTGTTTGCAACTTCTTTTCTCATTCGATAGACGTAAATAAATGTGATAAATAAACAAAAAATTATGAATAAGTTTTTTTTATGTATTGTTTCAATAATGTGCTGTTGCATCTTAAATATGAAAGTAATGGCACAAAACCAAGATATTGCTCAAATGGACTCTTTACGTAGACTCATAATAAAAAACTACAAAAGGTTGGATACTATTTTTCAAGATTGCGAATTACATTATACTATGATAAAAATGGAGATTGATAAAAACAATAAAGTAACATCAATAACATCATTAAATGCTATTTCGGATGACTTTTTGAATTTTTTTAAACCTTTAGAAAAAATAAAATTTCAAAAAGAAAAAATGGCTAAAAAAACTGTATTATTTACGTATGTGTATTATCCCAAAAGAGCTTGTGCAGAAGATTCAGGTGAGCTTTATGATGAAGATAATTATCACTATTTTTTATCAACATTTTCATCTTTATTGGTGAAACAAATTAAACTGAATCCAAAAACAGTTTATTATGAATATATTTCATCAAACCTGCCCCAATACTTTGAAAGAAGAAATCTCAGGAAAAAAAAATGAAAAAACCAACAACATTCGCAACAATTTTATTTTTGCTATGCAGTTTTCGTACTCTAGCCCAAATAAAAATAAAAACAGACATGGTTGAAATAAATCTTCCAAAAAGTGTAACTAAAACAAATATATCTCAAATTCCAATTGTTGATAATGATGGAACCATAACTTCTATACCCAAGCCAGCATATGATTATGAAGGACTAGGTCTTAATTTGAGCTATGGCAGGCTAATGGGCGACACCCGTTTTTTAGCGGAGAGTAAAGAAGCATTAGATAATAGACATAACAGATATGGACACAATAATGAATATTATTTTACGGAAATAAAAAGTAACGAGAAATACATAATACTTATTTCTAGAGATCGAGGTTGGGATAATAATTGTTATTTATTTTACTTGGTAAACAAAAACTTTACTTATCAAGTTAGTGGAACTCTAGATTTTTTACCTGCCGAAGAGGTAAAAGCCAAAAAGCAACTGGATGAAATTTTAAATAGTATTAATATTACGAATTAAAGATTCCAAATGTTTTTAAGATATGGCAGCATCCGTTATGAATGGAAAGGGGAAAGTAAGCGCAATACATATTGTGTGCGCCTATTCCGCTTCTTTAATCGATTCTTTAAAAAATAGATATGGAGATCCTATTGGGTTAACTGGTTTGACAGCTAATTATGATCCCGAAGAAAAGCATTACACTTCATATGTTTGGGGAAAAGGAAAGGTTTTAGCATCTATTTTAAGAAACGGACTATTTTATAATGAGCTTTCTACAAAGGAAGATGTTATAATTATCTCTTTTCGGAGCAGTAATCCAGACGATTTTATGTTAAAGGTTATTGATAATTGACACTATGCCTAAGTACTTAATATTATTGTTGTTTTGGAGTTTAATGATTTTTGTTTCTTGTCAAAACCATTTAGCCAATTTTGAAGAGGATAAAGCTAAACTTAAGGATTCTCTATTCAGAATGTACAGCAACAAAGCCGATTCTGTAAAACGTGAGGCCGTACTGTTTTTAATTGATAATATGGATGAAACCCAAACGGTAACCTATCCATACTTTTTCAATAAAAAAACGAAGAAACATGTAAATTTTAACCTGCTCGAAATCGCTGGCGAAAAGGATTTTAGAGAAGAATTAAAGAGGCAAAATATTGGCTATAAAGATACAACAGTAAATGATGCTCAAATATTAACCGCTAAATATTTGGCAAGCTGTATTGATAAAGCTTATGCCGATTGGAAGAATTATCCATGGAATAGGCATGTAACAAAAGAAATATTTTTCAATTATCTACTGCCTTACAAGGTATATAATGATAAACCCAGCCAATGGCGAGATTTATTGGCAGAACAATTTCATCTAGGAATGATGTCGCTTGCTAGACAATATAAAGATATCAAAACTGAAGAAGTAATTGAGAAATACCCCTATTTCCATATTGTACTGAAAGTGCCTGATGACAATAACATAAAAATATCTAAGAGCAAAAGCTTTGATGAATTAATGGCCTTTCATTTAGGCGATTGCTTAAATGTAAACTTAATGAACGTTTATGAGCTAAGGGCTTTGGGTATTCCTGCTACTGTAGATATGGTATATGTATGGGGCAGAAAAAATGGCAGTCACTCTGCATCCGTATATCAAGCCTCAAATGGAAAGATGACTGTTTTGGATATTAATTCTCCAAGTTTAGGCGATGGGGCAAAAGTAATTAGATATAGCTATGCGAACAAAAAAATATGGAGTGATACAATTAGCAAATTAATGGTGAATCCAAAGGAATTTGCTGTCAAATATTTAATGAGTAATCATTGGATTGATGTCACCTCTCATTATGGCCCAGTTGGAGATATAACTTATAAACTAACTCAAAAATATCCAGATAGTTTAGCTTATATCTGTGCTTTTTACTATGGTAATTGGGTTCCGATATTTTGGGGTAAAAAAAATGATCAAAGAATAATTTTTAAAAATATGCGCACTGATATTTTCTATCGCATAGCTGTCCCTTTAGCAGATCAAATGAAATTTGTTAGCGAACCTTTTCTTTACACAAAAGATAAGCAGATAAAGTATTTTAATTCTTTCAAACAATTTTATAGCGATGTAAATTTTTATAAAACAAATACTGGTTATGAATCATATGTGCAATTAGGATCGACTTATACTTTATCATATTTGGATAGAACAGGTAAGTGGATGGTTTTGGGTAGAAAAGAGGCGACAGGCGTAAAGATAAATTACAATAATTTTGAGGTTAAGGAGAAAATTAATCAATATAAACTTAATGGATTATCTGTTTCTGTAATTCATAGGTTAATAGATAATGATGTTGATTTAAAAAGCGGTATCACATTTAACAATGTTCCGAAAAACGCATTGTTAAAACTCCAAAAAAGTGATGATGTAAAAGGTTTGGCTCGGATATTTTTAATTGATAGTTTAACGCACAAACAAATATGGTATTAACCAAGGTTATAAGGCAACTCCCTGCTAGTTTGGTTTTAATATTAATTTGTGTCAGTAGTTTTTGCTGGTGGTATTATAACCTAGAGAATAGTAGCTTATACCCACTTTTTTTTAACGCTACTATTTTAGTGCTTAGTAGTATGGTTTTAGTTTTTGCAATTGTAAAAAATATCCCATTTCAATATCACAAAATAGATGTTTTAGTACTCGTTTATCTCCTTTACAGCATTATTTCGACGTGTATTAATAGTGCCTACAATGTTCAATATAATCAGTATGATGTTTATAATTACATCTGCTACTTATTTATATATTTCATTGTCCGAGTTTTAATTCCAAACTTCTTATCCATTAACCATGCTTTGTGCTTACTCTTGGCAATAGCTTTGGTAATTTGTGCGCAATTCATCACCCATAAAAATATCTTAATCATAAATTCAGGATTATTGGCGGGCTATTTATGCGCTTTAATTCCAATGTCTATTATATTGTTTGAACGTAAAAAACACAGACAAAATTTTATCATTTCTTTAGGGCTAATTTTATTGTTAGTTGCAATTCTAATTACAGATTCTAGAACGGCAATTATCACCCTTATTGGCACCGCTTTTATTTATTTTGGAAGTAAGGTTAAATCGAGAAATCGCATCTGGTTCGCTGGTTTAGTGTTAATTTTAGTAGCTGGATTATCGGTATTTCTTTACTTCAAACGTCCAGAATCTTTTAATGGAAGGATACTCATTTGGAAAATTGCATTTTCTATTCCTAAAGGCAGTAACTTTCTGTTCGGTAAAGGGATAGGCTATGTAGATAGACAGTTTAATAAACACCAAGAAAACTATTTTGCTACTGGTAATCGCAATTTAAGCGAACAACAATTAGCAGACGATACACATGCCGTTTTTAACGAGCCACTTAGAATCCTTATAGAAACAGGATTAATTGGTTTAGTAATTTTAACATATTTATTGTTTTATGTTTATAGAACAGGCCTGATATACGATGATCAGGCTCAGGTCTTTTTGAAATTATCGATAACCTCAATACTCATTTTTGGTTTATGCTCCTACCCATTTCAATCTTACACCATCAGCAGTTTGTTCTATATTTTAATTGCCATTTTTGCGGGTTTAAATAAAAAAGATCAGAAGGTTTTGCCTTTTAGAGTTGGGATATATGTTTCGCTCTTTATTTGTGGGGGCTACTTTTTATTTGTCGTAAGTAAAACTATTTACGCAACTAAGCAATGGGTTAATGCTAAACAATTAAATTGGCAATATAGTGAAGCCAAAGCTTGGAATATTTATAATAATCAGAATAATGTGTTGCGGTATAATGGTAATTTTTTGGCAGATTACGGACAAAAACTGAATGTATCTGGATACCATAAAGAAGCCAAAACTGTATTGAATAGTGCATTAGTACAACATTATTCAGTTGCTAATCTCTTAAATGCGGGCTATAATGAAGAACTAATGTTGAATTTTAAACAAGCAGAGCAATTCTATTTAAATGCGTGTTATACAATGCCAAAAATGATTTCCCCTAGATATTATCTATTTAATCTCTACGTTAAAAATGGCCTTAAGAAAAAGGCAATTGAACAAGCTTTAATCATTTTAAATGCACCAATTAAAGTGCCCTCAAAAGAGGTGGATGAAATGCGCAATGCCGTAGCCAAATACTTAATTGATAACGGCTGATTAAGTTTTCTGTGGTTTCTTTTTTGCTGCCGGGAACAATACATTATTTAAAATTAACCTATAACCCGGCGAATTTGGATGGAGATTTAAATCTGTAGGAGGATCGCCAACCGCATGCTGATAATCTTCAGGATCATGGCCACCGTAAAAGGTAAACTGTCCTTTGCCAATCTCTCCGTGTAAATATCGTACTTCTCCTGCACCTTTATTTTCTCCCAAAACGGTAACGCTAGTTTTGACCAAACTCTTTTTAAAAGCAGTAGTTTGTCCCATAAAACCTTTAATTACCTTATCATGATTTTGGGTAAGCATTGTAGGAACAAGATCCCACTTCGCAGAAAAATCGAACAGTGTAAAGTAATCATTGGTTTGATTTAGAGTTCTGTAAGAAGTAACATCGATATCTGAAAATTCATAATTCATCGGATTATTATCTAACTTGAAGTTTTGAAAAGCCAATGTTTTATTATAATCTAATTTGGATTGTGCATTTGGATCTGCGCCATCACCATCAAACATACTGGCACAAATATCTACTCCATCTGCAGCCAAAGCAATATCAAAACTGTCCGTTCCAGAACACATGGCAAAAAGAAAACCTCCACCCGCACAATATTCTTTAATGTGCTTAGCAACGGCAAGTTTCATCTCAGAAACTTTTTTGTAACCCATCTTTTTGGCTAGTGCTTCCTGGTTTTTAACATCTTCTTGATACCAGGTTGCATATCTAAAAGAAGACCAAAAGCGTCCATACTGACCCGTAAAATCTTCATGATGTAAGTGCAACCAATCGTATTTGCTTAATTTGTCCTGTAAAATATCATCGTCATAAATTACTTCGTAAGGAATCTCGGCATAAGTTAAAACGAGTGTAACGGCGTCATCCCAAGGTAATTTGCTTTTCGGAGAGTAAACTGCAATTTTTGGAGTTTTTTCTAGCTTCACCATTTCCATATTTACAGATGGGTCGCTGATTTCATTAAGCAAGTTTGTTACTTTTCCATCGGCCAAAACCTCGTAAGAAACCCCACGAATTTTGCATTCGTCTTCGACGGTTTTATTATATTTTATTAAAAAACTTCCTCCACGATAGTTTAAAAGCCAATCTACTTCAACTTGTTTGCTAATTGTCCAATAGGCTATTCCATAAGCTTTTAGATGATTTTTTTGATCTTCATCCATATAAATTAGAAGGGAAGATGCTCTAAGACCTAAGCTACAAAAGAGGCAAATTAGTAAGATGTAATATTTCTTTGTCAAAACCTGAATGCTTAAAACACTAAAATACCGCATTTAAACTGGTTAGAAAAATTTTATGGTGTTATAAGTTACACAATTTTGTTATTTTTGCCCTCTACTTAAAAAACGCTTAGTTTTTTAAGCTTAATAAAAACAATAATTAGCACCAAAAATTGATATGAGTAAAGCAATAATAAAAACCGAAAAAGGCGAAATGACCGTTGAATTTTATGACAACGATGCGCCAAAAGCAGTTGCAAACTTTAAAAAATTAGCTTCAGAAGGCTTTTACGATGGTGTAACTTTTCACCGTGTAATTCCTAATTTTATGGTTCAAGGCGGATGCCCGAATTCAAAAGATCCAGCTAAAGCACATTTAGCAGGTACTGGTGGTCCTGGTTACAAAATTGATTGTGAATTAGATGGCGAAAACCAGTTTCATGATCGTGGTGTGTTATCAATGGCTCATGCTGGTCGTAACACAGGTGGATCACAATTTTTCATTTGCCACAGCAGAACCAATACTGCACATTTAGATCGCAACCATACTTGTTTTGGTAAAGTAATCGAAAATGTAGATTTAGTTGACGATATTCGTCAAGGCGATAAAATTGTTGGGATCGAAGTTTTAGAAGATTAAAAAAAATGCGTTGAGCGTTTGGCAATAAGCGATTAAATTTGCTATACCCCAACCGCTAACCGCTTAACAAATTATTATATGAATTTAAGAGGAATTGTTGCCGTTTCTGGCAGACCTGGTTTATTTAAACTAGTAGGACAAAATAAAGTTGGTTATATCTTGGAAAGTCTTGATGCTCAAAAGCTTAAGGTTGTTGCAAATATTACCAATACAAAGCTTGCATCGCTTGAAGATATTACAGTTTATGGCGAAGATGAAGAAATTAAATTGGTTGATATTTTTACCAAAATTTCTGCAAAAGGGAGCACACCAGATTTAAAGGATGATTTGCGTCCTTATTTTCTTGAAGTAGCTCCTGGCCACGATCAAGAAAAAGTTTATGCCTCTGATATGAAAAAGATTATCACTTGGTATAATATCCTTAAAGATTTGCCTTTGTTTACAGAAGAAACCCCTGAAACTCCAGGTACTGCAGCAGAAGTGAAATTATCAGAAGAGAAAGCTGCTTCAGATAAAAAACAAAAAGCTACTGCATCTAAAGGATCTGCTAGTGCAAAAGCATCTACTAAAACATCAGCACCTGCCAAAAAAGCAAGTATGACAAGTAAGAAAGGCGTTTAAGCCGATCTATAAATTAATTTAAGGCACCATGCAATTTGTATGGTGCTTTTTTTGTGGTGTTAATCTAAGAAATACCAAAGTAAGGCAACAATTACAAGTGAAGCAATAATGCTAATCCACATATATTTATTGTTCCCGCTTTGGTTGCTTTTGTACCGATATTCTCTTTTATATTTATCTAACAGCATAATTTTATTTTATTGTATGATGATTTTAATCCTGATTTTCCATATCAAAATTGTCAAGCATGATGATAAGGTTCGCCTTTTAAAATACTAAAACCCCGATATAATTGCTCCACAAAAAATAACCTAATCATTTGATGTGAAAACGTCATGTCGGATAAAGATATCAAACCATTTGCCCTTTTGTAAATCGTTTCATCAAAACCATAAGGTCCACCGATTATAAAAATTAAATGTTGCACACTGCCAACCATTTGTTTATTTAAGTACGAGGAAAATTCAACTGAGGAATACTTTTTCCCTTTCTCATCCAATAAAATAACAACATCGCCATTATTAATTTGTTTGTGCAACAATTCGGCCTCCTTGGCTTTTTGCTGTGCTTCACTCAAATTTTTCACATTCTTAACGTCGGGTATTGCTAAAAAGCTGAAGTTAATATAGTGCTTAAGGCGATTAATGTATTTTTCAATGCCTTCGATTAAATATTTGTCTTCCGTTTTCCCAATGGCGATCAAAGTAATCTTCATTTAATATTTCCCTATCTTTATAATTTTAGAGATTCAAATATAATGTTAAAAACACAAGCGCAAATACGATTAGATTATAACCAGAAAATTAATGCAGTTACCGAGCAGATTTCCGATACAAAAAAGCTAATTGATCAACTTTCGTTTTTGAGAATAGGATTCTTCTTGACAGAAATTTTATTTTTTGTACTATTGGTTAGATCAGAAAATGATGGTTGGCGCACATTGATTCAAGTTCTATTGATTCTTCCAATATTGCTTTTTGTGTTAATTGTGCGCAAGCAAAGTAAATTGGATCGAGAAGTTGAATATCAAAAACAACTGCTTTGGGTTTATCAAAACGAATCGAATGTTTTAAATGGATTGGAAAATGGTTACGATAATGGTCAAGCTTTCGAATCCGAACTTCATCCATATACTTCTGATTTAGATATTTTTGGTCGATCTTCTCTATTTGCACTTTTGAATCGTACAAGTACAAAAAATGGAAACGATTTATTATCAGGAAGATTATCTACGAAAACATCAAGAGATCAAATTTTATCACGACAGGAAGCTGTGAAGGAAATGCAATCCAAAATGGAAGAAACATTTAAGTTTAGAGCGCATTTGCAGGGTGGAGACATCGTTAAAATCGAATTAATAAAACAACAATTAAAAAGCTTGCTGGGCGAACAGTTGGAGTTTACCCGTCAAAAATTTTTTAGGTTTTACGTTGCAGTTGTCCCTTTTCTATCTCTTGCTTTAATTCTTGGGTCAATATTTAGCGGTGGTATTTTTATCAAGCTTTTGGTTTTAATGGCGGTTGTTCATAACGGGTGGAATGTGATCCTGAATCCGAAAGTGAATAAAGTTTTTTATTGTTTTAGTGGAGGCTCAAGTTTATTAAATAATTATTCCTCTGCTATACTTTGGACAGAAAAACAAACTTGGAAGAGTCCATATATTACCGCTTTATTAGATTCTAAAATTCCAGTTAGTAAAGAGATTAAAAGCCTGTCGAAAATCATTCAAAATTTTGATGCTCGTTTAAATTTACTCGTTGGTGGGTTTTTAAACGGCCTATTGCTTTGGGATTTTAGATGCTGCATCAGTTTAGATCGTTGGTATCAATCCTCTTCTAAAGATGTAATTTCAGCATTGAACCATTTGGGCGATTTTGAAGAATTAATTTCACTTGCAACTACAGCTTATAATCAACCCAGCTGGGTTTTTCCTGAAGTGGTATCTACATTTACCTTGAAAACAAAAAGTATTGGCCACCCACTTATTGCAAATGAAGTTAGGGTTAATAATGATTTTTCTACCGAAGTCAATTCAACTGTAGATATTGTTACGGGATCAAACATGGCAGGCAAAAGTACTTTTCTAAGAACGTTGGGGATCAATATGATTTTGGCTTACGCTGGTGCTCCAGTTTGTGCTGAGCAAATGTCGCTATCGGTTTTTTCGATTAATACCTATATGAGAATTAAGGATTCGCTAAATGAAAGTACCTCGACTTTTAAGGCTGAATTGAACAGATTGAAAATGATTTTAGATAACGTGGTAAAGGATAAGGATACTTTTGTTCTCATTGACGAAATGTTGCGAGGTACAAATAGTAGAGATAAATATTTGGGATCGAAGGTTTTTATAGAGAAACTAATTGTCGAAAAAACACCTGCACTTTTTGCAACACATGATTTACAACTAGCAGATTTAAAGGAATATCATGCTGAAACTGTTCGGAACTTTCATTTTGATATTCAAATAACCGAGGGAGAAATGCGTTTCGATTACAAACTGAAGCATGGCCCTTGTACCACTTTTAACGCTTCGATTTTGCTTAAAGAAATTGGTTTAAGTTTGGATTAATTTACCGAAGTAAGGTAACAGATCCCGAATACCGAACGCTATCATTTTTTAAATTAGTGCCTAAAATTACATAATAGTAAACACCAGTTGGTAAATCGCCATTTTTAAAAGTTCCTTTCCAATTGTCGAAAATGCTGGTTGCAAAGAAAACCTGATCGCCATATCGGTTATAAATCTGGATTCTGTATTTTTTTAGATTGGTTATTCCAATTACAAATTCATCGTTTACACCATCGCCATTTGGCGAAAATGCATTAGGCGCAAACACAGATACACTTTGTTTAATTACTAAATCGCCTTTGGTAACCGAAGTAGAGCATCCGTTTTTAGAAAATGCAGTCAAGGTAATTTTAAAAGTTCCTTCGCTTTCATAATTATGCATTGCGTTTGCATTACTCGAGGTAAAACCATCACCAAAATCCCATTGGTAGTAATCCGCATACAATGAAGTGTTGGTGAAAATCATAGGTACTGGAGCCGAAAATTTTATGTCGAAAGTGGGTTCAGTATAAAAACCTGCAACAGGAATTTTCGCTATTTGTGGAATAACAAGCGTAGTCGGTTCGCTTTCGCACGTGCCAGCTTTTAAGGTTATTGTGTAAATGCCGCCTTTGTTTAAATTATTTACAGGAATTTCCACGGCACTTGTAGTCGCTGTAAAACCATCAGGACCAGTCCATAAATAGGTAACATTATCTTGCTCTGCAACAGAAAGTTTTATTATATCATTAATGCAAAATGCAGGTTGATTTACACTGATTTCTGGTTTGTCAGGCTTAAGTTCTACCAATAAATCTTGACTAACCGTAGATGAACAGCCGTTATTCGTTTCTACCGTTAAAGTAATTGTTTTTAATCCGGGCGAGTTAAATGTCAATTCTCGACTGTCGTTGGCTAGATTAGTTGTTGTTTTAAGGTCGGGGCCAAAATTCCAAGTGAGTTTGGTATAATTCGTGGATGTATTGATGAAAGAAAAACTCTGATTGCTTTCACACTTATTGTTGGTTTGGATTGAAAATATGGCCTCTGGTTTTGCCACAACAGAAATTACATCAATAGAATTTTCTGGGCTGATACAATCTCCAACTTGTACAAAAAGTTTATAGGTTCCAATATTTTCTGGTCCGGTAATCGGGATAACAGGATTTTGCTGTGTCGAAGTAAAGCCGTTTGGTCCAGACCAATGATAAGTTGCGAGATTAATAAAATCTGTAGAAAGTGTTAAAACATCATCAATACAAAGGTTAATTTTCGAAGCTACAATAGCTGGTTTGTCTGGTGTTTTGGCTACAATAAAAGTTTGTGTGGTTACTACATTACATCCATTAGTTGCTTTCGCTTCTAGAACCACTACTTTTTCGCCTGGAGTACTATAAGTGATGGTAAAAGGACCTTCGGTTGTGGCAGATGTGATACTTGCACCTTCTCCGAAAGACCATTTTAGGGAGGCATAATTGGTCGAATTACTTTCAAATACGTAAGCCTGATTGTCTGTACATGGATTTAGCTTATCCACTTTAATACTTGCTGATGGGCCAGCTAAATCGGCCGTGCCACCAAATTCTAATGTAAAGCCATTATTCCCGCTAGAAAAATTATCAATTAATAAGGCATAAGTATGTCCAGCAATCAGATCTACATATTTTACAAATCCATTTTGGCCAGGAACGCATCCACTTGCTTCACTTAAATCAGTTTCAGTTAAACTCAATCCCGTTTTATAATAAGTTGGCGTACAGGTAACACCACTTCCACTGGCACATCGTATTGCATTAGAACTATTTACATTACTACAATTTCCGCCGACACCTAAATCGTAAAAAACCCAATCGATATCATTTGTGGTTACAGTAGGTGTAATTACGAAAGTAAAATCACCACTTTTAGAAGCCGTGAACATGTACCAAGCAGAGTTGGTTTCGGTACCCAAACAAGTGCCTGCAGTTTCGTTTCTGTTTGAGCCCGGCCCAGTAACATTAAGCTGAGTAAAGGTTTCTTTGGTACACAATAGCGAAATTGTTCCGCAATCTTGCCCCGGCTGGATGGTCGGAAAATAATTATCCAAACATAATTTAAAAGTGCCCATGTTATCGTTTGATGCACTTACGCGGATATAATAAATTTCCCCAAGCGTTAATCCACCTTTATAATAAGAAGTTACATTATTTGATGAGGATGAAGAGCCAATCATTTCTCCAACATTTTTTGAGATGGGATCATAAGAATATATGGCAACCAATGGAGCTATTAAACTGTTAGAACTACTCGCATTAACTTTACCACTTACCGAAATATTTACATCGTACTTGGATGCTGTAAACTTAAACCACACATCTTTACCAACTGCTGGCCAGCCCAATGAAGCTGAATAAGGACTAGATGTTGCCTCCAAATTGTTATAAGCTGCATCTTCGCTACAAAATGCACTCGTGTTAGAAATGTTTATCGCATTTAAAAGCTCATCATTTATGGGCGGGGCAAAACCAGCCCTGGAAATAATGCAAGTAAGTAGTAAAACGAAAAGTATAGTTGAGAAACGCATTTAGTAAAACTATTAAAAATAGTTTTGATTTTTAGCAGTTTAATTTGTTAATGATTAGTTAATATTAAACTTGCAACTTGGCGAAACAATTATATGATCAAATCTATTGACTTTGGACCTGATTTTTTATGGGGTGTAGCAACTGCCGCCACTCAGATTGAAGGTGCGTCTAATCAGTATGGAAAAGGTCAATCCATATGGGATAATTTTTCTGCAAGATCAGGGAAAATTAAGAAGGGAAATAAACTTGATGTTGCTTGTGATTTTTATCATAAGTATAAGGAAGACATTGCCTTAATCAAATTACTGGGCTTTAAGGTATTTAGGTTTTCTATAGCTTGGTCGAGAGTTTTACCTAATGGGACAGGAGAAATTAATGCGGAAGGAATTCGATTTTATCACAATGTAATTGATGAATGTTTAGAGAATGGCATCATTCCTTATATAACCCTCTACCATTGGGATTTACCTCAAGCTTTGGAAAATGAAGGCGGATGGACAAGTTTTAGTATTAATTTCGCTTTCAATTCCTTTGTTAGAATTTGTGCAAATGAATATGGGGATAAAGTAAAAAACTGGATTGTTTTAAACGAACCCTTTGGTTTTACTTCGCTCGGGTATATGCTGGGGATTCATGCGCCAGGAAAAACGGGATTAAGTAATTTTTTTTCTGCAGTGTTGCATACCGCATTGGCGCAGGCCGATGGTGCGAAAATTTTAAGAGCAGAAGTAAGTCAGGCAAACATTGGAACTACCTATTCCTGTTCAGAAATTATTCCTTTTACACAAAGTGATAATGATATTTTAGCTGCCAAAAGAGTCGATTGCCTAATGAACAGACTTTTTATTGAGCCAGCTCAAGGATTAGGCTTCCCAACGGCAGATTGGGATGTGCTTGAGAAATTCCAAATCGAATATGGCACTTGGAGGCACAAGGAACGCCTAAAATTCGATTTCGATTTTATTGGTCTCCAGAATTATTTCCCGCTAACCATAAAGTATAATGCCTTTATTCCTGTAATTCAGGCTTGGGAAGTTAAAGCCAAAAGCCGAAAGAAACCACATACGGCGATGGGTTGGGAAATAAATGCCAACAGTTTTAATAATATCATAAAACAGTTTGCAAGTTATCCAAACGTTAAAAATATCATCATTACAGAGAATGGCGCTGCTTATCACGATAAAGTTGTTAACGGAAGGGTAGAAGATCAAGAACGTATTGAATATTTTAAACTTTATTTAGATGCTCTGCTTCAAGCCAAAAAAGAAGGTATAAATATTACTGGTTACATGGCGTGGACACTTATGGATAATTTTGAATGGGCTGAAGGTTTCACTACACGTTTCGGTTTGGTTTATAATGATTTTAAAACGCAACAACGAACCATAAAAGATTCTGGATATTGGTGGCAAGAATTTTTGAAACATTAATTTTGGGTCTCACTGATAGAATTCATAAGTTTGAGTATGAACGACAGAACCATTATTTACAGCACATATTATAATCCAATTGAGGCTAACATTATTAAAGCCAGGTTAGAAGATAGTGGATTCTCCTGTTTCTTGGCCGATGAAAATGTTTCTACAATTCAGCCCCTATACAATCAGGCAATTGGTGGTGTTAAATTAATTGTTTTTGAACGCGATGTAGATCAAATTAATCAGCTTCTGGCTGAAGATAATAGCGATTTGGTTGATGATGGTGAGGAAACAGAAAATCATGGCGGAGAAAAAATACGCTGTGAAGTATGTGGATCTGATAATGTTGGATATGGAATTGCAGCTCAGCCAAAATATAGTTTGTGGTCTACAATACTTGCCTTTATAACTTTTAGTTCCCCAATTCATGCTGGTAAATGCCATCATTGCTATAATTGCGGTCACGAATTTGAATAAGGTTTATTGATTAAAAATTATGAGCGATAGAATAATTGAAGGAAATCATGTGAAAAAGCTAGCCTGCCCAAAATGTGGTTCAGATAAATTATTTAAAGAACATTCGAAGCACAATCAGTTTAATTTTTTTGGACTATTAAATTTTCGATTACCACCAAAAGATACTTTTAAATGTATTGATTGTAATTATGAATTTAAAGCTTTGTAAGTCTCAAAAATTATGATTTTTTAAGGAAATCAGTATTCTAAATAACAAACCTCGTAGGTTTTTAAAACCTACGAGGTTTAAAAATTCATTCGAAATTTACAAAAAAAATCCCGTTCTGAATTAACAGAACGGGATTTTATAAGCTTAATACTTAATTTTTTAGCCTTGTGCTTTAAGAGCAGCTTCTCTTCTGATAATATTTAAAGCGCCACCAGCAACAAACCACTCAATTTGTTGAGCATTGTAACTGTGGTTAACCAAAAACGACTCTTCAGTGCCATCTGCATGGTGTAAAACCAATGTTAATGGTACATTTGGAGCAAATGTGGTTAAGCCTAAAATATCGATTTTATCGTCTTCTAAAATTTTATCGTAATCATCTTTATCGGCAAAAGTTAAGCCCAACATACCTTGTTTTTTAAGGTTGGTTTCGTGGATACGAGCAAAAGATTTTACCAATACAGCACGAACGCCCAAATGACGAGGTTCCATAGCTGCATGCTCACGAGATGAACCTTCACCATAGTTTTCGTCACCAACAACGATAGAACCAATCCCCGCGGCTTTGTAATCGCGTTGGGTTGCCGGAACTGGACCATATTCTCCAGTTAATTCATTTTTAACATTATCCGTTTTATCATTGAAGTAATTTACTGCGCCGATAAGCATGTTGTTAGAAATGTTATCTAAGTGACCACGGAATTTTAACCATGGACCGGCCATAGAGATATGATCTGTAGTACACTTTCCTTTAGCCTTAATTAAAAGGTTTAAGCCTTTTAAGTCTGTGCCCTCCCAAGGTGAAAATGGATCTAATAATTGTAAGCGGTGAGAAGTAGGAGAAACCAAAACCTCAACCGATGAACCATCAGCTGCTGGTGCTTGGAAACCTGCATCTTCAACAGCATAACCGTTTACAGGTAATTCATCTCCAACTGGTGGATCTAGTTTTACTTGTTCGCCCTTATCGTTTGTTAATGTATCTGTTAGGGGATTGAAGCCTAAATTACCGGCAATTGCAATTGCCGCAACCATTTCTGGTGAAGCTACGAATGCGAAAGTATTTGGATTTCCATCAGCACGTTTTGCAAAGTTTCTGTTGAAAGAGTGAACGATTGTATTTTTCTCTGCTTTTTCTGCACCTGTTCTGTCCCACATACCAATACATGGTCCGCAGGCATTGGTAAAAATTGTTGCGTCTAAATCTTCGAAAGTTTTCAAGAAACCATCGCGATTTGCTGTATAACGAACTTGTTCAGAACCTGGATTAATACCAAATGCCGACTTAGTAACTAAACCTTTGGCAATAGCTTGGTTTGCAATTGAAGCTGCTCTTGATAAATCTTCGTAAGAAGAGTTGGTACAAGATCCAATTAATCCCCATTCCACTTTTAAAGGCCAACCATTTTTCTCTGCTTCCACTTTCATTTGAGAAACTGGAGTAGCTAAATCTGGAGTAAAAGGACCATTTAAATAAGGCTCTAATTCATCAAGATTAATTTCAATTACTTGGTCAAAGTAGCTTTCTGGATCAGCATAAACAGCATCATCACCAGTTAAGTAAGCAGCAATTTTATTGGCTTCGTCTGCAACTTCGTCTCTACCGGTAGCACGTAAATAACGTTCCATGCTTTCATCGTAGCCGAAAGTTGAAGTAGTTGCACCAATTTCGGCACCCATATTACAAATGGTACCCTTACCAGTACAGCTTAAATTAATAGCGCCATCGCCAAAATATTCTACAATTGCACCAGTACCACCTTTTACGGTTAAAATACCAGCAACTTTTAAAATTACATCCTTAGCAGAAGTCCAGCCACTTAATTTACCTGTTAATTTAACACCAATTAGCTTAGGGAATTTAAGCTCCCAAGGTAAACCAGCCATCACATCACAAGCATCGGCACCACCAACACCAATAGCAACCATACCCAAACCACCGGCGTTAACCGTGTGAGAGTCAGTTCCAATCATCATTCCACCAGGGAATGCATAATTTTCTAAAACAACTTGGTGAATAATACCAGCTCCTGGTTTCCAGAAACCGATACCGTATTTATTTGATACAGAAGATAAGAAATCAAAAACTTCAGCGCTTTCTGTTTTTGCATGAGGAAGATCTATTGCAGCACCTTCTTTAGCAGTAATTAAGTGATCACAGTGAACGGTTGAAGGTACTGCAACTTGCGGGCGACCAGCTTGCATAAATTGCAAAAGAGCCATTTGAGCAGTTGCATCTTGCATTGCTACACGATCTGGTGCGAAATCTACGTAATCTGTTCCGCGAGAAAATGCTTTTTTTGGATCTCCGTCCCAAAGGTGAGCATACAATATTTTTTCTGATAATGTTAAAGGTCTGCCAACAATCTTACGAGCGGCTTCTACACGGCTCCCGAAGTTTGCATAAACCTTTTTAATCATGTCTATATCAAAAGCCATCGATTTTTTTGGTTAAAAGGTAATACTTCTATTCTAATAGCTGCGAATTTACAAAAAAAAAGCACCTCTAAACGTCATACTTAGATCATTGTATTATTTGGAAGTATTCTAAATAAATGTTTTGAATACGTTTAAATGGATTATTCTTTTTTTGAAGCGCAATTGCAGTATTTCAATTAAAGTTTGTTCCCGCTTTAGCTCCTGCCGATGAAAAATCGGCATCCGTTCAATCGGGGCTAGATAATAATAGAGTGGCTTCAAACTCTGTTAGGAATTAATAAGCAAGTATGAATGATAATAAAAGCTTGATAATTGAAGTGGTTGCTAACTTTTGATGGGGTGTTCATTCTTTTCCAATCGCAATATTTACCACCCCTTGCCCCTGCTAAAATAGGAGGGGAGCCGTAAGTACTTAGGGAAATTATTTGCATTTATTGTTGGCTTTCTGGTTGAACCCACACAGCAATGTCCAACACCCCTCCTTACTTTCAAGGAGGGGTGTGGGGGTGGTTTTTTCTGGAGTACGGATTCCTTTACTAGAGTATTTATTTGTGCTTATAACTAGAAATTCTTTCCTATCGCAATATTTACCACCCCTTGCCCCTCCTAAAATAGAAGGGGAGCCGTAAGTACTTAGGGAAATTATTTGCATTTATTGTTGGCTTTCTGGTTGAACCCACACACTAAAATATTGCGATAACATTTTCAATAAGCAATGTCCAACTCCCCTCCTTACTTTCAAGGAGGGGTATGGGGGTGGTTTTTCATTGAGAAAGGATTCTTGTTTGTTTATTATTTGTGCCTATCCTTAGAATAAATTACAGATATGGAGCATACTTTAACTGTTCATTAACGGACATTAATGTTCAATTACGAACGCTTTAACTTCTCTAGGATGTAAAAATGTTAACTCATGGCAGAATTAAACAATAATAAATCCTTGGCACAACAATAGCTTATCGCTACAACGTTGAAAAAATGAAACCTTTATCAGTAAAATATTTTAAAACTCGTGGTAACGCATATTCCAAACGATCAAAGGCTTTTAAGCTATCGTGAAATACGATTATTGATCCATTTCGGGTATTTTTTATCACATTGTTATAACATTTTTCGGGGGCTAAATTAATATCGAAATCGCCACTTAAAACATCCCACATCACAATTTCAAGATTTGAGATTTGAGATTGGAGTTTTAAGATCTGGGATTTTTTTATTCTTCCATAAGGTGGTCGAAAAAGATTGGAGTTGGTAAATTGTTGACACTTTATTGTATTTTGCAAATAAGTTTCATCCTCAGTTATCCATCCCTTTAAATGGTTAAAAGTATGGTTGCCGATTGCATGGCCATCGTTTTTTACACGCTCAAAAACATCAGGATGTTTTTGAATATTATCGCCAATGCAAAAAAAAGTGGCTTTCGCATTAAAGGCTTTCAAAGTTTTTAATACAAAGTCTGTAACATTGGGTATAGGTCCATCGTCAAAGGTCAAATAAATAACTTTTTCGGTTCGGGATTTATTCCAGAGTAACGATGGATAATACCATTTAAGCAGAAGCGGTGATTTGACCAAGTACATTACTGCCAAAGTTAGTAATTGCTTGTACAGATTGAAATTATTTAAAGTTGTTTATATAGATTTGAAACAAATTATGAAAATGTTTACCAAGAATAAGTTTTTAACCGGTTTTGCTTTAATTGTAGGTTTCTGCGTTTCTCAAAATGTTCGTGCTCAAGAAGTAATCACCATCCAACAAGCTGTTGATAATACACTAAAAAACAACTTGCAAATTAAGCAGGCACAGTTTAGTGCAGCACTAAGCGAGGAGAATCTCAGTCAATCTAAATATGCACTTTATCCAACAGTAAATGGAAGCATTAACCCCAATTTAACTTTTGGTCGTGGTTTGGATCAAACTACTTTTCAGGTAACCAATCAAACTTCGTTATATACAAGTGGTAATTTAAGCACCAATATTGATGTTTTTCAAGGTTTTGCAAAAATTAATCAGATTAGGCAAAACAAAACTTTGTTAGAAGCTGATAAGAGTAACATAGATAAAGTTAAAAACGATTTGATTTTGCAAGTTGTAACCGCTTATCTACAAGTATTATACAATACAGATTTAGCTAGAGCATCGCAAGATCAATTAGATATTTCGAATAAAACATTAATTAGAGAAAATGCTTTATTGGATGCAGGAAATAAAACTTTGGCCGATATTTCTCAGGCTAAATCTCAAGTGGCAACGGCAGAATTAAACTTAACCAATGCACAAAACCAACTATCGGTTTCTTACCTAACTTTAGGTCAATTAATGGAGTTGGCGCCAAGTCAGAAATTTGTAGTGCAAGCACCAATTATCGATAACATTCAAGTAACACCAACAACGAACGATCCAGATGAAATTTTCGATAACGCCATGAAAATTTTCCCGGATATTAAATTGGCAAACTTACGTTCTTTAGCGGCGAAACAGGCTATAGATGTTGCCAAAGGAGCTTATTCTCCAAGATTGAGTTTAGGCGCTGGATTATCTTCTTCTTATTCTTACCAGTTTAATTACGCTGGTCAGTTTGCTCAGCAATCTTTTACAGATCAAATTAATCAACGTTTCGGACAAAGCATTGGTATGAGTATTCAAATTCCTATTTTTAATGGTTTTACTGCTCGTTCTGGTGTTAGGAGAGCAAAAATTAATTACAATAGTACTTTGACGCAGGAGCAATTGGCTAAAAATAATTTAAACAAAGTTATTTTTCAGGCAACCACAGATTTAAAAGCTGCTCAAAGTCGTTTCGTTTCAACACAAAACGCTTTCAATGCGCAAAAGGATGCTTTTTATGTGGTAGAGCAACGTTATAATGTTGGCTTAGTTAATTCTTTAGATTATAGCACTGCACAAACAAACAGAAATAAAGCAGAAATCGATTTTATCCAAGCAAAATATGATCTTTTATTTAGAGCAAAAGTGATTGATTATTACTTGGGAAAACAGATTAACTTTTAATACAGAAAGCTGAAAGAGCAAAGCAAAAATAAATACATATAATATATTGGTGTAATTATCCCAAAAACAGTACGACATTTCAAACTTTACAACATTAATACAAACAAACGCAATACAATATTATGAAACTGAAGCACATATTGATTACCGTCGGAGTTATTCTGGTTATCCTTATCGGATTAAAACTAGCTGGAGTTATCGGTGGCGATAAAACAGAAAAAGTAACTACAGAAAAGGCATCAGATAAAACTGTTGTAGAAACAGTAACTGCAAGTGGTAAAATACAACCAGAAACTGAAGTAAAATTAAGTTCGGAAGTATCTGGTGAGGTTGTAGAATTAAAAGTTAAGGAAGGTGATATTGTTAAAGCCGGACAGTTATTGTGTAAAGTAAGACCAGATGTTTTACAATCGGGTTATGAAAGAACGGTAGCTAGTTTTAATGCTCAAAAAGCAAGTGTGGCTGGAGCGCAACAACAATTAATTCAAAACCAGGCAAACTTTGTAAATGCAGAAGCTACATACAAACGTAATGTAGAACTTTTTGCTAAAAAGGTAATCTCTGCTTCAGAATTCGATGCGGCCAAGGCAGCTTATTTAACTGCAAAAGCAACATTGGCAAGTGCAAAGGAAAATGTAACAGGTGCTAAATTTACATTAGAACAAACAGGTGCAAATGTTAAAGAAGCAGGTGCTAACTTAGCTAAAACTACAATTTATGCACCGGTTGACGGCGTGGTTTCAAAACTATCAATTGAGTTAGGCGATCGTATTTTAGGTACTTCGCAAATGGCTGGAACAGAGATTATGCGGATTTCGAATTTATCATCAATGGAAGTAAATGTTGATGTAAATGAAAACGATATTACCCGTGTTAAAGTTGGCGATAAATCATCGATCGAAGTAGATGCATTTTCTGATAAGAAATTTAGAGGTGTAGTAACTGAAATTGCAAGTTCATCTACAGCGGTTGGTACATCAACTTCTACATCGGTAGATCAGGTAACCAATTTCTCCGTAAAAATTAGAATCACTGAAGAATTGGCTGGAAAGCAACAATCTATTTTCCGTCCGGGGATGTCTGCAACTGTAGACATCGAAAGTGAATCAATAACCGGTTTAGCAATTCCAATCCAAGCTGTATTTACTGATAACGGGGCGAAAACTGAAGACGATGCCAAAAATCAAGGTAACCAAGAAAATACCGATAAGCAAAAATCAAAACTTAACGATAAAACCATCAAACAGTACGTTTACGTTTATGATGCTTCAACCAAAAAAGTTAAGAAAGCTGAAGTAACAACTGGTATTCAGAATGATCAATTTATCATTGTAAAAACAGGTATAAAAGCTGGGCAGGAAATTGTAACTGGACCATATTCTGCTATTCAAAATAAGCTAAAAGATGGTCTTGTTGTAGAGAAAACCTCTAAAGACCAATTGTTTAACAAAGACGCTAAAAAGTAGTATATAATTAATCGCAAGAAATAGTAACTTGCAATTGTTTGAGGTGTAAGGTTTAGGGTTTAATGGCAATTTGTCTAAACCTTATACCTTGCACCTTTTACCTTAAATCGTTTTTTTAAACATGGTACCTAAAATAGCAATGATAGGGGGTGGGAGCTGGGCGACTGCCATTGTAAAAATGTTATCGGATAATCTTTCTGAAAAGGAAATTTACTGGTGGATGCGTAACGAGGAAGCAATTGAACACATTAAAAAGTTTAAGCACAACCCGCATTACATCAGTTCGGTAGAAATAAAGTTGAATGAAAATAACATTTGTTCGGATATTACACATATCGTTAAAACCGCAGATTACATTATTTTAAATGTGCCTGCTGCATTTTTAAAAGGAACTTTGGCAAACATTACCGCCGAAGAATTAAAAGGTAAAAAAATCATCTCGGCAATAAAAGGAATTGTTCCTGAAGATAATTTGATTATTGGCGAGTTTCTTCATGAAAATTATGCCATTCCATACCACGACATTTTAGTGGTGAGCGGACCTTGCCACGCAGAGGAGGTTGCTTTAGAAAAACTTTCTTACTTAACTATTGCTTGTACCGATGTAGAAAAGGCGTCAACTTTTGCATCATTTTTAAATACGCGCTACATAAAAACGAATGTGTCTGATGATATTTTCGGAACGGAGTATGCGGCAGTTTTAAAAAATATTTATGCCATTGCAAGTGGAATTTGCCATGGAATTGGCTATGGAGATAATTTTCAGGCCGTTTTAATTAGCAATGCAATCCGAGAAATTAAACGATTTGTAGATGCTGTTCACCCAATAAATCGTGATATTAAAGAATCTGCTTATTTGGGCGATCTTTTGGTTACGGCTTATTCTCAGTTTAGTCGCAACCGTACTTTTGGTAACATGGTGGGTAAAGGCTATACTGTAAAATCAGCCCAATTAGAAATGAACATGATTGCTGAAGGATATTATGCAGCAAAGTGTATGCATATAAAAAATCAGGCATATAATGTTAACATGCCAATCTGTAAAGCCGTTCACAGTATTTTATATGAAGGGCGATCGCCATACATTGAAATGAAATTGCTTGCTGAGAAACTGAATTAACTGTCGATAGAACTAGGTTTATTTTAAAGATATCGAATCAAACAAAAACACAGGACCAACTGTTATTGTAATAAATAAAAGTATAACTATTATGAAAAAGAAATTTGTAATTGGCTTGTTAACATTGGCATTGTTCGGTGGTTTAACTTTAAGCGTTAACGCGCAAGAAAAAAAGAAAACAGAAGTTGGTAAAGCATTAGATCATACAGGTAAAGCAATCGGTAAAGGTGCTAAATCTGTTGGTAATAAAACTGCAGAAGTTGCAGTTAAAGGTGGTTCTAAAGTAGCAGATAAAACTTGGAAAGGTAAAATGGCACCAGATGGTTCTGATGTTTACATTAATGCTAAAAATGAGAAATATTACGTTAACTCGAAAGGTGCTAAAATTTGGTTAAAACCTAGTCAAATTAAAACTAGAGTAGAAACAAAAAACTAGTTAAGAAAGGATTAGTAAAAAACAATGGAGAAGCCCGATTTGATGATGTCAAATCGGGCTTCTCCATTGTTCAATATTCTTAATTCAGTTTTGCGAATAGGTTTGTTAGTAATATTTTAAATTTTCCTCTGAATTTTTCTTCTACAAAATAATAAACCAAAAAGGATAGAATTATTGATAGCAAGGTTGCCAAAAATAATAAGAGATATTTATTTGTATTATGTCCCCAAATTAAAAAAAGACCTATTCCAAAGCCATGCATTAAATACAATGGGTAAGTTAATACACCCAGCTTAGCAGGATATTTGAGCCATTTAAAATTTAGTTTGTTTAAAGCAGATAGAAGAAAGAAGATATAAAATGAAGCAACAAAAATGATTGCCACGTATTTATTATATACACTAAAATCGTGATAATAACCATTCATATCATTAACGATTAGGATATTGTTTTTCAAATTAGCTAAAAAGCACAAGATCAAAAGTAAATAGATTTTCCAGTTAGGCGCATATTTAATTCTTAAAAGATAAAAGAGCATCCCAGCGATAAAATATGAACTGTATTTTGGGATTAGAAAGAATGAAAATGCATTGCTAGGTGCGCTGTAATTGATTACTAAAGTATAAAAAATCCATAGGGTTAAAATCAGTAATAAGTTTTTCCAAAGCTTTAAAGCTGAAATTAATAGAATAATAAAATAAAATCCAAGTTCGTAAGTAAGTGTCCAAAAAGCACCATACATATTAGCCTTGCCAAAAAACTCTTGAAACATAGTTAGATTGTATGCAAGTAATTTAAAAGTAACTGGTGGTGTATCTGGTGGAGTAATTTTAGTAATGTAAATAATTGCAAAAGTTATGATGCAACAAACCCAATAAGCGGGGTACAACCTAACGACTCTGGATATTACAAAATACTTTGGTGATTTATTCATTGCCGACATTAGCACTACATATCCGCTGATCATAAAAAAGACATCAACCCCCAAATAGCCATAACGGAAAAGTATGTCTACTCCAAAAGTAGGAGTTCCGAGCAACCTTGATGAACCAAAAGTGAAATGATAAAACATAACTGCTAATGCGGCTAAGAAGCGCATAATATCCAGTTCGTAGAAACGAAAATGATTTTTTTGAGAAGGAAGCATCAAGTTTTTAAGGGATAATTACAACTGAAAGTCAAGCTTTTACCTCTTACGAAGATATAAATTATTTAGGCCATTCTTGGTTAAGATTAATCTAAAAAAAATCCCAATAGGCTTTTTTTCTATTTGGGATCTTTTTTAGATAATGGGCTTGTAAATTTAGGATTTTACAATTTGACCATATAAATCAAAATCTTCAGCTCTATCAATTTTAACATTTACGAAACTACCATTGGCAGCATAGCCAGTAGCAGCATCAATTAAAACTTCGTTATCAACTTCCGGAGAATCAAATTCTGTACGACCAACAAAGAAGTCGCCTTCTTTTTTATCAATCAGCACTTTGAAAGTTTTACCAACTTTCTCTTGGTTAATATCAAAAGAAATTCCTTGTTGAATTTCCATTATGTCATCTACACGTTGTTGCTTAACTTCATCTGGCACATCATCAATTAAAGAATGTGCATGTGTTTTTTCTTCATGAGAATAAGTAAAGCAACCTAAACGATCAAATTTAGTTTCAGCAACCCATTCTTTCATCTCTTCAAAATCGTATTCTGTTTCGCCCGGGTAACCGCAAATTAAAGTGGTACGCATAGCGATATTTGGAACTTTATCTCTGATTTGATTGACTAAATCAATTGTTTTTTGTTTCGTGGTACCACGACGCATCGATTTAAGCATATTATCCGTAATATGCTGTAGTGGCATATCCAGATATTTACAAATGTTATCGCGTTCGTTCATGGCATCTAAAATTTCCATTGGGAAACCAGAAGGGTAGGCATATTGCAAACGAATCCATTCAATTCCTGGAACGTCAGATAAGCGGCGCATTAATTCGTCTAATTTACGTACACCGTAAAGATCCAATCCGTAATAGGTGAGATCCTGAGCGATTAATATTAATTCTTTAGTACCATTTTTGGCAAGAATTTTCGCTTCATTAACCAATTCTTCCATCGGTTTACTCAAGTGTTTTCCACGCATTAGTGGAATGGCGCAAAACGAGCAAGGGCGGTTACAACCTTCGGCAATTTTAAAATAAGCAAAATGAGAAGGCGTAGTTAATAAACGCTCACCAATAAGCTCATGCTTATAATTAGCACCCAATTCGTGTAAAATATTGTGGAGATCGTTGGTTCCAAAAAAAGCATCAACGTTAGTGATTTCTGATTCTAATTCTGGCTTGTATCTTTCAGATAAACAGCCTGTAACCACAACCTTACCAATCTTTCCTGCTTGTTTAAGCTCGCTAAATTGTAATATGGTGTCAATAGATTCTTGCTTAGCATTATCAATAAATCCGCAGGTGTTGATTACAACGATATCATCCTTTCCCATCTTATCAGACTCGTGAACAACATTTAAATTGTTTCCACGTAATTGGCCCATCAAAACTTCCGAATCGTATATATTTTTTGAACAACCTAATGTAATCACATTGATTTTAGGTTGTTTAATTGCAGACTTGCTCTTTACTATTTTGGTATTCATATTTAATGTTTATTACGCTTTGCCTGCGGTTTGATTCCACAGACTGAGTAAATAATGCATTTTGCCGTCATTGCGAGGCACGAAGCAATCCCATCGAGAGATTGCTTCGTGCCTCGCAATGACGAATTTTTATATTTATTTAAACAAACTATTTACAAACTCTTTCTTATCAAACAATTGTAAATCACCAATTTTTTCTCCAACTCCAATGTATTTTACAGGGATTTTGAACTGATCGGAAATTCCAATAACGACTCCGCCCTTAGCTGTGCCATCTAGTTTTGTTATGGCCAAAGCGTTAACATCAGTTGCTTCGGTAAATTGCTTGCATTGTTCAAAAGCATTCTGACCTGTAGAAGCATCTAAAACCAGTAAAATTTCATGAGGTGCATTTGGTACAACTTTTTGCATTACCTGCTTAATTTTACCAAGCTCGTTCATTAATCCCACCTTATTATGTAAACGTCCGGCGGTATCAATAATTACTACATCTTCTCCATTGGCTACTGCAGATTGTAGCGTGTCAAAAGCAACAGATGCTGGATCGGAACCCATTGGTTGTGCCACAACACGAACACCCACGCGTTCGCCCCAAAGTTTAAGTTGATCAACCGCTGCAGCTCTAAAAGTATCAGCAGCGCCAAGAACAACTTTTAAATTCGCTTCTTTTAATTTGTGAGCCAGCTTTCCAATGGTAGTTGTTTTGCCAACCCCATTAACGCCCACTACCATAATTACATAGGGTTTGTGTTCGCCATATTCAAACTGGCGGAAATCGTTGCTGTTATTTTCAGATAACAATAACTGAATTTCATCGCGAAGTAATACGTTTAACTCTGAAGTAGAAAGATATTTATCACGTGCAACACGTTCCTCAATCCTTTTAATAATTTTTAGAGTGGTGCTTACACCTACATCGGAAGTTACGAGAACCTCTTCTAAATTATCAAGAACTTCATCATCAACAGAAGATTTCCCTGCAACGGCTTTGGTTATTTTATTAAAGAAACCATCTTTGGTTTTCTCCAAACCCTTGTCCAATGCTTCCTGAGCTTCAGGTGCAGTTTCTTTCTTTTTGAAAAAATCGAATAAACCCATTATTAATTATGTTTTTCTAGGAATTCAGTAGGTGTTAATGTTGTTGTTTTACTATTTGTAAAATCTTTGGTATTCCTCGAAACTATTAAATCAATATGATTCAATTCCGCGGAAGCACTTTGAACAGCGTCTTCAAAATCAGAAAAATTAGAGTGTAATGCTAACACAATAGTATCTCTATTTACATTTAGGATATTAATTGAATCAGTAAGCTTTTTAATAATTTCGATCGTATTATTATGGCCTAATTGTTTTTTACAGATGTAGTATATATCGGTAAACGTAGACGCTAAAATATATCCTTCGTAAATGAATCCATCAGATTTATTGAGGGCGTTTCGAGAATCATTATAAAATGGCTCTCTTTCTAAAATCGTATCAATAATTATATTGGTATCAAATAGAATTTTCATAGACCATGTTTTTCTTTAAAATACTCTTCTTTAGCTTTATCAGGGTCCATCCCTTTTAAAATTCCGGAGTATTTATCAAGAAAAGATTTCATACTTTTTCTTTGTTCAGATTGCTTTATCTCATCTAAAATAATTACCTCTACCTCTTTGTTTTTAACATCAAAGCCTTCTGGAACTACGATTGTTCCATCTGCAGAAACTTTAGTTTTAAATTTATATGCCTCCATGGTAATATCCTTTAATCAAAGGTAATCAATTTAAGGTTGGATAATTTTAATATAACAAAAAAAGCCCTTCCGGTTAATACGGAACGGCCTTTAATATTTTTATCAATATTAAAAAATATTAACCTTATTTAGATGCGATAGCATCTTTTACGTGGTCGTTATGTACGATAAGTTCTTTGAATGAGTAAGCACCAGTTTTAGGTGATTTTACCATTGTAATAACTTTCGAATATTCTTTACCTGTACCTGTTTTAAGGGTTGCAACTACTTTCTTTGCCATGTTCTTATAATTTTAAATGATCGAATTAGAGAATGTTGGAATGAGAGAATTTTAAACTCAATCATTCAATCAATCTAATTATTCAATTATTTTATTTCTTTGTGTACGGTTACTTTTCTCAATACCGGATTGAATTTTTTCAATTCTAAACGCTCAGTAGTGTTTTTACGGTTTTTAGTAGAAATATATCTAGACATACCGGGCATGCCACTTTCTTTATGCTCAGTACATTCTAAAATAACCTGAACTCTGTTACCTTTTTTTGCCATTTTAATATAAATTGTAAACTGTTAATCTCAACAGTTAATGTTTTTTACAAAAATCCTTTTTTTACGAAACGGTTAATTGCTTCGCTAATACCCACTTTGTTGATGGTCTTAATCGCTGAAGTCGAAACTTTCAACGTAATCCAACGGCCTTCTTCAGGGATATAAAATTTCTGAAGTTTCAAATTAGGATAAAATTTGCGTTTGGTTTTAACGTTCGAGTGAGAAACGTTATTACCTACCATTGCCTTTTTTCCTGTTAAATCACAAACTCTTGACATGACTTGTAAATATAGTTGTTAAAATATCGTCGCTTAATTTTTTTAAGAGTGTGCAAATATCTGAATAATAATTGTAAACAGCAAGAGCGTTGCCAATTATTTTCACTTATTTTAAAAAAGTAATCCGAGTATTCATTTTGATACGATTTCAATATTTCTGCTTACCATTATTTATTTAAATTAGCCGCTACTAATCCAAAATATATAAATAGCGCCATGCAAATTACATCTTTTAAGCAGTACGAAGAAGATTATAAAAAAAGTGTAGAAAACCCTGAACAGTTTTGGGGAGAAGTAGCGCAAAATTTTCAATGGAGAAAACCTTGGTTCAAGGTACTATCGTGGAATTTTAATGAGCCTAATATTAAATGGTTCGAGGGTGCTAAATTAAATATAACCGAAAATTGTTTAGATCGGCATTTGGCTACAAGCGGAGATAAACCAGCCATTATTTGGGAACCCAACAATCCTGAAGAAGAGAGTGTTACCCTAACATATAAAATGTTGCATGAGCGGGTTTGTCGTTTTGCGAATGTTTTAAAACGGAATGGCGCAAAAAAAGGCGATCGCATTTGTATTTATATGCCAATGGTTCCAGAACTTGCAATTGCCGTTCTTGCTTGTGCTCGCATCGGGGCTGTTCACTCTGTGGTATTTGGTGGCTTTTCGGCAAAATCTATTGCAGATAGAATTAACGATGCGCAGTGTAAATTGGTTATTACTGCAGATGGAGCTTATCGAGGCAGTAAACAAATTCCTTTGAAGGATGTGATTGATGATGCTTTAATCGGTTGCCCAACAGTAGAAAAATGTATTGTTTTAACTCATGTTCGTACGCCAGTTTCGATGTTAAAAGGTCGCGATGTTTGGTGGGAAGACGAAGTTAAGCATGTTAACGACATTTGTGAAGCTGAGGAAATGGATGCAGAAGATATGTTATTCATTTTATACACATCAGGTTCTACCGGAAAACCAAAGGGTGTTGTGCATACTTGCGGTGGCTATATGGTTTATGCGGGATATACTTTTTCAAATGTATTCAATTATCAGCCCGGCGAAGTTTATTTCTGCACAGCAGATATTGGTTGGATTACTGGTCATTCGTACATTGTTTATGGCCCACTTTCTCAAGGCGCAACTTCGGTTTTGTTTGAGGGAATTCCAACGTATCCTAGTCCTTCGCGTTTTTGGGATATTGTAGAAAAACATAAAGTAAATACATTATACACGGCTCCAACAGCAATCCGCTCGTTAATGAGTTACGGTGAAGAGCCATTAAATGGAAAAGATTTAAGCTCCATTCGGGTTTTAGGATCGGTAGGAGAGCCAATTAATGAGGAAGCTTGGCATTGGTTCGATGAAAAAATTGGTCATGGTAAAGCGCCAATTGTAGATACTTGGTGGCAAACTGAAACTGGTGGAATCATGATTTCTCCAATCGCAACGGTAACCAAAACCAAACCTAGCTTTGCAACTTTGCCCTTACCGGGTATTCAGCCTATTTTGGTTGATGAGAACGGAAAGGAAATAGAAGGGAACGGCGTAATGGGAAATCTTTGTATTAAATTTCCGTGGCCAGGTATGTTGCGTACCACTTACGGCGATCATGAGCGGTGTAAGCAAACTTATTTCTCCACTTATGAAAATCTGTATTTCACTGGCGATGGTTGCTTGCGTGATGAAGATGGTTATTATCGAATTACTGGTCGTGTGGATGATGTTTTAAATGTTTCTGGGCATAGAATCGGAACAGCCGAAGTAGAGAATGCAATTAATATGCATGCAGGTGTTGTTGAAAGTGCAGTTGTGGGTTATCCTCACGATGTAAAAGGACAAGGTATTTATGCTTTTGTAATTTATCCAGAAATGCATGGAGACGTAGAATTATCCAAAAAGGATATTTTGCAAACCGTAACTCGGGTTATTGGCGCTATTGCAAAACCAGATAAAATTCTATTTGTGTCGGGTTTACCCAAAACGCGTTCGGGAAAAATTATGCGACGTATTTTGCGTAAAATAGCCGAAGGTGAAACTACAAATTTGGGTGATACTTCTACCTTGTTAGATCCAGCTGTTGTTGAAGAAATTATAGAAGCATCGAAGAAATTGTAATATTAATGATTTAAGAAAACGTCTTATACAAAAAATGCCTTCCGAATTCGGAAGGCATTTTTTGTTGTGTTATAAAAGCATTGATTAATTGTAACCAGGATTTTGAACTAATGCTTTGTTGGCATCCATTTCTCTTTGAGGGATAGGGAAAACTAATGCATTTGAATTCCATGGTAAAGAACCAATGTTAGTTTGTGTTCTTTTTGCATCATGCAAAGCAAAACCTTCAAAAGCTAGTTCTAGCTTTCTTTCGTTTAAAATATTCGCTAGTGTTGCTGTTGTTGTAGTTAAGCCCGCACGAGATCTAACTACTGCTAAATCCTGAAGAGGTGTTTGTCCACCTATTGGCGCAGCTGGTGCTAAGCGTGCATTACATTCTGCTCTAATCAAATACATTTCAGCTAACCGAATAATCGATACGTTTCCATAAGGATTTGCAAATTTCGAAGTGAACATATCGCCGTCGTCATAAAATGCATTAATCCTATCATCTGTTGTACTGTAAGTATTGTCTATCCAATCCTGCGCAATAACAGCATCTCCACGACCACCATAAGTTGATGATCCATAAAATTCGTTGTATCCGTTAAAACCTGTAAGTGTTCTAACTTGAATTGAAAATACATCTTCAGTTGTGTTTGATCCCGGAGATGAGCCCATCACTGGAAATGCATCAATGAAAGCTGGGGTAAGCGTATAATTTCCAGAAGCAATTACTCTGCTTGCAGCATTAGCAGCAGCTGAATAGTTTCCCATTTGTAGATATAATCTGGCTAACATCCCTGCTGCCGAATACTTAGTAGCGAAGAAACCGTTGGTTGCTGGCAATTTAGCTTCTGCATCTGTCAAATCAGCAATTGCTTGTGTGTAAACTGCAGCAATATTAGCTCTACTTACATAGCTTGCATCAGTTACTGCTGTTGTGGGAGTAAGAATGATTGGAACGCCTAAATTTGTGGTTGGACTACCATCATTATACGCTTTACCAAATAACCTGACCAAGTCAAAATAAGCAGACCCTCTTATAAACTTGGCTTCACCTTCAACTTTGTTTTTCTTAGCTGCATCAACTTTGCTAATTGATGCGATTACATTATTTGCATCGTTAATTGCTGTGTATCCATCTGCCCAAACATTATCAACAAAAGAGTTTGTTTTTAAAAGAGATTTATTTATAGTTTGGGTTAGTTCTTCATAAGTTCCGTACCATTCTATAGCATCCGTATTGGCTAAAAAATCTGCCATCAAAAATGGTCTACCTCCATAAAAGTTTCTACTTCCTAAGGCTGAGTAGGAACCAACGAGCGCCACCTCAACATCTTTAGATGTCTGTAATGCTTTACTTTGCTCTATTGTATCAACTGGGTTAATATCTAGAGCTTTTTTGCAGGATGATGCTGAAGCCAACAGCATAGATGCAAAAATTAAATTATATATATATGTCTTTTTCATAATGATTCTTATTTTGGATTATAGGCCAACGTTTATACCAAATGAGATAACTCTTGGTTGTGGAGCAGAATAAAAATCTACACCCTGATTAATGTTAGTTGATTGATAATCGGCATTAACCTCAGGATCCCATCCTTTATAGCCAGTAATTGTTGCTAAGTTTTGTGCAGTTGCAAATAATCTTAACTTACTGAGTTTTATCTTAGTTAAAATTGAGGTTGGGAAGTTATAGCCAAGTGTTAATGTTTTTAAACGAATGTAAGAACCATCAGAAAGGTATCTTGTTGAATTACCAACTCCGTTTGCATAAAACAAACGTGGTTCAGGAGTTACAGTTACATCACCTGGTTTATTCCAATAATCCATTTGATCTACGGTTTGATTGTCATAGCCATTAGATGCACTAGCGCTCATATATTGTCCGCCTGCATTAAAAATCTTATTACCTTGTACACCTTGTAAGAAGATGGTTAGATCAAAGTTTTTGTAGGAAAAACTGTTATTAAGACCAAAGGTATATTTAGGATTAGGATTGCCTGCGAAAATTCTTTGTGCTTTATTGATATCATTTGTAGTCGATCGATCAATATTGCCAGATGCATCCGTGGTGTTAAGATAATAAATCGCATCTCCATTTGCTGGGTTTACACCTGCATATTCTGGTAGATAAAAAACACCAATTGGCTGATTGGATATCGCTGCATTAATTTCGTTACCATTTAAAATCTGACCACCTAGATTCGTGATCTTGTTATTATTAATGGCAGCCGTAATTGCAGTTGACCATTTAAATGCTCCAACTAAGTTTTCTGAATTAATTCCCAATTCAAAGCCTGTGTTTTTTAATGCACCTAGGTTTTGTGTTTTAGTTGAGAAACCCGTGGTTTGAGGAACAGGAACATCTAATAACAATTCCGTTGTGTTTTTTTGATAGAAATCAAAAACTCCAGTAATTCTATTTTTAAGGAGACCAAAATCCAAGCCAATATCTAATTGTTTAGTTTTCTCCCAAGTTAAATCTGGGTTAGCAATTCTTATAGGAATCTGACCTGCGCTACCGCCATAAGCTCCCGTTCCACTAAACAATCCGCGTGCAGAAAAATTACCAATTTCAGCGTTACCTGTTAAACCATAACTTACTCTGAATTTTAATAAGCTGATAGTTTCATTCGTTTTTAAGAAATCTTCTTCTGAAACAATCCATCCTAATGATCCGGCAGGGAAATAACCATATTTATGATTTGCACCGAAACGAGATGATCCATCAGCTCTAACACTAAAGCTTGCTAAGTAACGATCATTATATTTATAATTTGCTCTAAAGAAATAGGAAAGAAAGCTAAACGCACTTTCATTACTTGATGCTGTTACTTTTGTCGCAGCGCTACCAAGTTTAACGTAAGCATCACTTGGGAAATCCTGACCCTCTATCGTACTATACTTCGTTGTCGATTTCTGATAACTTGTACCTAAGATCACATCAAATGCACTTTTCCCTATAGTTTTATTATAACTGAAAAAGTTATTTGTATTGGTGTTTATTACAAAGGTTGAGATGTTCTGACCATCTCCGTTTGCTGTTCCTGTATTCTTAAATGTTAATGAACCATAATAACTTTCTTCATTCTGATTTAAATTATCAATCGAAAAATCCGAGCTAAATTTAAAACCTTTAGCAATATTTACATTTGCAAATGCTTTTCCAAGAGTACGATAAACAGTTGCCTTGTAAAAAGCATTTTCAATGCCAATAAAAGGATTATAATAAACTGGATAGTTAGATGCTGCGCCGGGTAAGGTTCCGCTTACTAATCCTGATCTTGGATCTATAAATGGAGTAATTGGTGATAAAGCAACGGCCTGTAAAGGACTAGAAAATGCATTATCATTTGATAGTCTATTATTTATACTGTTTGAAAAATTTAAATTTACCCCAACTTCCAAGAAGTCAGTTACCTTATTGGTTAAGTTTAATCTTCCACTGTATCTCTTATAGCTATTGCCAACAATTATTCCTTGTTGATCTAAAGCCTGACCCCCAATATAAAACTTTGTTTTTTCGTTACCCCCATTCAAACTTAAATCATATTGTTGAGTAATTGGGTCATTTTGGAAAGCTGCTTTTTCCCAATTGGTATTTACTTTATAAGTTTGATAATCTGTGTTTCCGGCAGAATATCTAGTCAAACGAGCCTCTACACTAGCGGCATAATCTGCTTTTGCTGCAGCTAAAGTAGGGTAATCTCCATTTAGAAAATCTTGGTTGGCGGCCCCGTCTCCTGCTCTGCGTAATATTTGAACGTATTGCTCTGCATTTAAGAAATCTCTGTGATTTGATGGAGTACTAACACCACCTAATGCATTAAATTGAATTAAAGTTTTGCCAACCTTACCTTGTTTTGTTGTAATTAAAACAACACCGTTAGAAGCTCTAGCACCATAAATAGCAGATGCTGCAGCATCTTTTAAAACTTCAATAGATTCAATGTCGTTCGTGTTAATATCGGCCAATGCACTTGTTGGAGATGATGTGCTTGATAAATCGGCGGATGTTATTGGAATTCCATCTACAATATATAAGGGTTCGCTACCTGCAGTTACGGAAGATGCGCCCCTAACTCTTACCGTTATACCTTGCCCCAACTTACCATTTTGAGATGATATGCTCACCCCTGCAGCTTTACCTTGTAAGGCCTGTTCAAAGCTGGTTACCGGTAAGTTTTCAAGATCTTTGGATTTTACCGATGCCACTGAGCCAGTAATATCCTTTTTGATCTGCGTTCCATAACCCACCACAACCACATCGCTTAATGTCGTGTTTTCTTCTTCTAAGTTTGCGTTAATGGTGCTTCCTGTAATGGAAACTTCTTTTGTTTTGTACCCAATAAAACTAAAAACAATTGTTTTTGCATCATCTGGAACACTTAATTTATAAATACCGGTCGCGTCTGTCTGCGTACCAGTGCTTGGAGAGCCTTTTACAAATACACTTACTCCTGGAATTGGTCCAGAAATACCAGAGGTTACCTTTCCGCTAATAACTTTGCCTTGCGAGAAAGCAATCGAAATTAAACCGAAAGATAAAATGAAACTTAATAGTAGTCTTTTCATCAAATTTTAGTTTAGTTAATAATGTTTTTATTGATTTAGGAAATGATATAACCAATGTAATAAAAAGATGGGATATAGCTAAGTGGAATAGTTAAGAATTTCAATTTTTTTATAAGATTGTTGTGTAAAAACAAACAAAGGCAGTTCTTTCTTTGTTAAATACTGATAAAATCAGTATTAAATATTTAAAAAACGGCAAAATGGACAAGTTAGAATTAAAAGGAAAGTGGAACGAGATAAAAGGAAAGGTAAAGCAAGCTTATGCAGACTTAACCGACGATGATTTGAAGCATGAAGAAGGACAAGACGACGAGTTATTGGGAAAACTTCAGCAAAAAACAGGCAAAGGAAGAGATGAGCTAGTTAAATGGATCAACTCTTTGTAGTACTTTAAATAAGATAATTAAAACAGGTAGTCGATTTGGCTGCCTGTTTTTGTTTTAGGCGATTTCAATAATCATTTATCCCGATATTTTTTTTAAATTTATACACCCTTCAAAAGTTCTATCCAAATAAATTTAATTGTTGCTACTGTTCTTGAAATGAGTAAAGCTTATTTTATTTTTTTTCTGCTGATTGGATTGATGTTTTCTCAAAGCATTCTTGCTGAAGATGTTAAGCCCGGAATTTCTTTTTATTATCGCCAGTTGGATAATCGGAATGGATTATCGAATAGTTCTATTAATTCAATTCTACAGGATAAGGATCAGCTATTGTGGATTGGTACTTGGGATGGTTTAAACCGTTACGATGGTGCACATTTTAATGTTTACAATCACAATATCGATAAGGCTGAAAACAGCATCGGCAGTAACGTAATCCAAACCATTAAAGAAGATAATAACAATAACATCTGGATTAATACCATTGGGGGAATCTCTCGGTACAGTAAAATCAACGGTACTTTCAGTCGTTATTTTTATAAAAATACTTCCTCGCAAAAAATTAGAGAAAATGAATACGAACTCGTTATAAATTCTAAAGGCAATGTTTTCTGTTTTTCGGCCAATGGAGTTTTGAGCAAGTATAATTCTGCTACTGATAAGTTTGTTGATTATCAAAAATTTAAAATTGCAGACGGAATTGTTAAAATGAATTTTCTGAATGATAAACTTTGGTATCTCAATGCCAAAGAAGAACTGGTTGTTGCGGAAGTAACTAGTCAGGGATTAAAAACGCTAAAAACTTTTAATAACCCTAATGGAATTGCCAATTTTTTTATCGTAAATAATCAGGTTATCTATACATTAAATAATGATATTCATTTTAAGATTGATTTAACTTTAAAATCACAGCCCTTAATCATTTCTAACAAAAGAATCAAAGCCATTACTTTTTATCAATCTAATTACGTTGTTGCTTGGGAAAATCAAGGCGTTTCCATTTACAATCAAAACTTCGAACCAACAGGCTTTTTAAAAAATGAAACCAGATCGCTAGAGAATTTAAAAGTTACGGCCTTAAATGTTGGGCAAGACAAAGTGCTTTGGTTGGGAACTGATGGGAATGGGTTAATTCAAATTTATCCGAAGGAGAATTATTTTGGCCTTTTAACAAAAATTAATGGAACAACTATAAACAAGCCTATTAGGGCTTTTGCAGAAGATAGTGGAAATTTGTGGGTAGGAACTAAGGGAAACGGAGTTCTAATCTTCAATAATTTTTGGAAAGTGGGAAATGAAACCACCAGACCACAAAAAATTGATGTAAACTCTGGTTTAGATAACAATTCTGTATTCGCCATAAAGCGTGGGGTTGATCAATTTATTTATATCGGTACAGATGGAAAAGGGATATCAGTTTACGATCAGAAATCTTCAAAAACTATTGCCTGGAACAAAATTAAGGGAACAGATAAAATACCAGATTTTAAATCTGTTTATTCCATTACTCAAGATCAAGACAGCTCGGTTTGGATTGGTACAAGCGGTTATGGCTTAATTCATTTAAAATTAAATAGAAATTCAGATCAATCGATTTCTGTTAAAAGCTTTAAGCAGTATAATTCTTCATCAATAGAAAAAAATGGACCTGGCAACGATATTATTTATGCTTTGGCTAAAGGAAAAGACGACAAACTTTGGATTGCCTGTAGATACGGAGGTTTAAGTGTTCTCAATAAAAAAACTGGAATATTTAAAACGTATAAAGCCTTAGGTTCTCTAGGTAGTTTATCACATAGTGATGTGCTTTCTCTGTTTTACGATTCAAAAGATAGGCTTTGGGTAGGAACGAGTTATGGACTAAATTATTTATCGTATGCCGAATCGTTAAAAGCAAAGCCAAAGTTCAGCAAAATTACAATGGATAACGGTTTGCCAAATAATACCATCCATGCCATTCAGGAAGATGGTTCTGGAAACATTTGGCTGAGTACCAATAAAGGGTTGGCGAAATTAAACCCAGCCAATAACAGCATTGCAAATTATCAGGAAAGTGATGGTTTACAGAGCAACGAATTTAGCGACGGCGCAACGCTAAAAGCTTCGAATAATAATTTATTATTTGGCGGCATTTATGGGTTCAATTACTTTATGCCCAAATACATTACCGAAAATACCAAACAAACAAATCTCCTTATTTCTGATTTGCAGTTGGGCGGAAAGCAGTTTGAAAATAACCAATATCTAATTGTAAAGGCCAAACAACAGCCTGTAGAGGCTTTTAATTTGGAGCGGAAAAGTAACTTCTTTCAATTTTCTTTTAATGCTTTAAACTATTTTAATGCTTCGAAAAATGAATTTGCCTATAGGTTAAAGGGCTTAGATCAAAATTGGCGCTACACAGGAACAGACGGAAAAATTGCTTATTATAATATTCCACCAGGGAAATACGATTTGTTGGTTCGTTGGAGTAATGGAGAAGGTATTTGGACGAAAGATGTTGTTGCTTTAAAATTAGAGGTGAAGCAATATTTCTGGCTCACTTTTCCAGCGTATGCTTTTTACTTTTTACTGCTGGTTATTGGCGGATATGCTTTTCATATTTACAGAAAAAATAAGCTGGAAATGAAATTCAAGCTAGAGAGAGAATATCTTTTTAGGCAAAAGGATGAAGAAGTACATCGCCAGCGGATTAATTTCTTTACCAATATCGCCCACGAAATTCAAACCCCACTTACCTTAATTTTGGGTTCGGTTGAGCATTTTATGCAACGTAAAAATATGCTCGATAAACCGATTGATAAAAATTATTTTTTATCGCTTGTTCATCAACATACTGCTCGTTTAACGTATTTGGTGCAACAACTGTTGGAGTTTAGAAGGGCAGAGGCAGGTTATTTAAAACGCAACGACGATTATTTTGATATTTCCAAACTGCTTAATAGTCTTACGCAGTTATTTATCCCGGTTGCCGAGAAAAACGAACAGCACTTTGAACGTAAAATCCAAAACGGAATAGCGGGTTTTATTGATAAGGATAAATTTGAAAAGGTGCTATTTAATTTATTATCCAATGCACTAAAACATGCTGGAGAAAAACAGGATATTCTTTTTACGGTAAACTTCAATGTAGAAAATCAGGATCTGGAAATTATAGTCGCCAATTCTGGTTGTAAGCTTAAAGAAGAAGATTTGGAAAGTCTTTTTAAGGAATTTCACATCGGTAAAGAGAATCAGTTCGAAAAATTTAGCACTGGAATTGGTTTGGCTTTTACCAAAGAATTAATCGCCATTATGAATGGTTCTATTCAAGTTTCATTGCAAAACAATTGGATTTATTTCAACTTTAAGCTGAAACTTAAACAAGCCGTAGAAGGCAAACAAGATGAAGTTATTGCCTCAGCACCATCTTATCTGTTCGAATCTATTTTAAAACCATATCAAAACGAAGTTGCGGAAACGGTAGAAGAAAATAATAAAGTCGCACTGATTGATGATCTTCAAGGGGTTGCAGAATATAGCATTTTGATTGTTGAAGATGATGCCGCTTTACGTTTCTTAATCAAGAATATTCTCAAGGACCAATACAATATTTATGAAGCAGAAAATGGTGTTTCGGCTCTAGAATTTTTAAAAAATAATACTCCAGATATTATTATAAGTGATGTTATGATGCCCGATATGGACGGGTTGGAACTTTGTAGGTATGTAAAAACGGCTCCAGCTACTTGCCACATTCCATTTATCATGCTTTCTGCCAAAGGTACCGAAGAGAGTAAAACCGAAGGTTACGAAACTGGTGCTGATGCCTACATACCTAAGCCATTTCATATTAATTACCTGCAAATGCGTGTCCGTAAGCTGTTAGATTACCGCAACCGGATGAATCATTTGATCAAGGATAGGAATATTAACAACCAATTTGTAGAGGTAGATTTGGAGCAAGGCGATAAGGAATTCCTAAATGCTTTGGTTAAGGCTGTGGAAGAAAACTTAGCCGAACCGGATCTTGATGCATCAAAACTGGAGGATGCTTTGTGCATAAGCAAAATGCAGTTGTATAGAAAACTGAAAACACTTGCAGGGATGACACCCTCAGAATTTATTAAGCGAATTCGGTTAAAACATGCTGCGGTTCTACTTCAAAATTCTAAGCTTACAGTTTCAGAGATTTTTTACTTAACCGGGTTTAATAACAAATCGTATTTCTTTAGGGAGTTTAAAAAAATATATCATTTGGCGCCTAATGATTATCGGCAGAAACAGCATGAAGGCTCTACAACTGCAGAAAGTATTTGATTTCAGATTCCTTAACTAAAAATTCTACTATGGCATAAAACCATGCTTTTGGCCTGTTTTGCAAGCATAGTGAACTAAAATGTTATTATAGTGTACTCATCTGCCATACCTCATAGTCTATATTTGTTCTACTAATCAAATATAAATCAAATGAAAAAAAACAGACGTATTTATGCATTGTTGGTTTTCTTGTTTTTAGCCGTTACGGGTTTCACAAGTTATGCGCAAACAAAAGTAACGGGTAAGGTTACTGATGAAACAAATCAGCCTTTACCCGGTGTGGTGGTTATGCAAACCAACACACAAAACAAAACTTCTACCGATGGTAATGGAGTTTATGTATTAACCCTGCAGGCAGGCACATCCCAATCTTTAACATTCACTTATATAGGTTACGCTCCTGTAACTTTAAACGCTACCGGAGGTAATTTAAATGTGGCTTTAAAACCTAGCGCACAATCCTTAAATGAGGTTGTAGTTGTTGGTTATACTTCGCAAAAGAAAGCCTCAATTACGGGTTCTGTGGCAACGGTAAACATGAACGATTTACAGAAAACCAGAATTGTTGATGTTGCTCAAGCACTTCAAGGGCAGGTTGCTGGTGTATTTGTTGCTGCTAACACTGGTGCTCCTGGCGATGGTATTAAACTTAGAATTAGGGGTGAGGGAACTTTAGGAAATAATGATGTACTCTACGTTGTTGATGGTGTTCCAACTCGCGATATTTCTTTCTTAAACCAGAGCGACGTAAAATCTATGACGGTTTTAAAGGATGCAGCAGCTGGAGCAATTTATGGCTCTCGAGCTGCTAACGGTGTCGTAATTATAACAACTGTAAATGGCGCAAAAGGTAAAGCAAATCTTAATATCGAGTATTTTGCAGGTTTTCATCAAGCAACCAATTTGCCCGAAATGTTAAATGCAGATCAATATTTAACCGTTAAGGATAGAGCTTGGCATAATACTTTAGGTAATGCTGCAACTGCAGTTAGCCCTTACCAAGCAGCTAGAAGTAGAACCGATTTATCAGATACAAATTGGTTAGATGAATTATTCGAAACGGGTAAATCTAAAAATTTGCAAGCGTCAGTAAATGGCGGTTCTGATGATGTTCAATATTTAATATCAACAGGTTATTACAAACAGGATGGTATTGTGGTTCAAGATCATGATGGTTACGAACGTTTTAACTTCCGATCTAATGTAAATGCAAATATTACCGATCGTTTTAAAGTAGGTACCAATCTTCAACTCAGTTTTGCTAAACAAGATAAGCTGTCATCAAGCGGTGATGTTCCAGGTGTTATTCGTCATGCATTGTTGCGCCCACCAGTTTTGGGGGTTTATAAAAGCCCTAATGATCCAACATATTCTGCCTCAAATCCGTATACTGATTTACCTTTTTATACAGGAAATAACAACGGATGGGATAAGAATTTCGAATTTTCATCTAACCCAATTGCCATTGTTAATTTTACTAACGATAAGAGAAAAACGTTCCAAACCTTTGGAAATTTATATGCAGAATACGCTTTCTTGAGTGATAAATCTTTAACCTTTAGATCGAGTGTGGGTGTTGATATTAGCTTTTCTCACAACAAAAACTTTGCTCAGAATTATGGGGATGACAATGATAATAATCCCGCTGAACTTTACCCAGGAAAAGGCAGAAATAACAAGCCTAATAATTTAGATGAAAATAGAGGAGAAGTAATGAACTTTACTTTTACCAATACTTTAAACTATCAAAAAACCTTTGCTCAAAAACACAATGTAAACTTCTTACTGGGTGTTGAAAATATTTCAAGCAAATCATCAGCAATTGGTGGGAGCCGTCAGAATTTCGATAAAAGCACTTCAGGTTTCCAGTATTTAGATTATGGAAGTTTAACCAATATTTATAATTCAGGTTCGGCGAGCGAGTTTAATTTGGCTTCGTTTTTTGGAAGTGGAACTTACAATTACGACAATAAATATTTTGCTACTGCAACATTAAGAGCAGATGGATCCTCTCGTTTTGGACCCAGTAATAAATGGGGTTATTTCCCATCAGCTTCTGCAGGATGGATGGTTTCAAACGAAAATTTCATGAAAGATATTCCATGGATTTCTGAATTAAAAATAAGAGGGAGTTGGGGACAAGCAGGCAATCAAGAAATTCCAAATAATACCTACCAAACGTTGGTTTCGGAATCTGGAGGCATTGTTAACGTTGTTAGGTACGGTAATCCTGATGTTAAGTGGGAAACAACTACCCAAACCAACTTTGGTTTAGATGTGGGCGTTTTGAAAAATAAGCTTTCATTTACTGCTGATTATTTTGTTAAAAAAACAAGCGATATTTTATTAACTGTTGGTTTGCCAGCTGTATCTGTGGGGGTAATCGATCGTACCTATGTTAACGCTGGTGAGGTAACCAATAAAGGTTTTGAGTTTGGTTTGAATTTCCAAAACCGCGATCATGCTTTTAAATACAACGTAAATGCAAACATTGCAACCTTAACCAATCGTGTTAATAAATTGCAAGAGTTTGTTAAAAATATTAGTGATGATCAAACCCATACCAAAACCGAAGCTGGGCAACCCATTAACTCTTATTTTGGTTTAGTGTTCGATGGAATTTATCAAACACCAGCAGAAGTAAGTAGTTATCTGTATTCGAATGCTAACGGAACGTTACCAGGCGATATTAAATTTAAAGATTTAAATGGCGATGGACAAATCAATGCAGATGATAGAACATTTATCGGTAACCCAGTTCCAAAATTAACCTACGGCTTTGCTTTCTCTTCATCGTTTAAACAATTCGATTTCTCTTTCTTATTGCAAGGTGTGCAAGGTGTAGATCGTTACAACGATTTAAAACAAATCATCAATTTCGATAGTCGTCCGTTTAACTCGATGACATCGGTTTTAGATAGCTGGAATGGGCCTGGAACAAGTAATACTTTACCACGTTTAACTTTTAATAACAATGGTGGCGGTAATGTATCAAGCGTTTTTGTGGAGGATGCATCGTACTTAAGATTAAAAAATATTGAAGTTGGTTACACTTTCAACGTTAAAAAGATTGGAGTAAAAAATGTGCGCTTGTACGCTTCTGGTCAAAACTTGTTAACTGTTACCGACTATACAGGTTTAGATCCAGAGTCAACCTCCTTAATCGATAAAGGAACTTACCCACAATCGAAAGCATTCATTGTTGGTTTAAAAATTAATCTATAAAGCTTTTTGGCAAAATTATTATGAAAAAAATATTATTTATAGGCCTAATGTTTTCCTTGATCACATTGGCGGGTTGTAAAAAGCAACTTACTACCGAAGCGGTGGGTTTAACAACTTTAGAAGAGGTTAATGCTACACCAACTTTGGGTACGGTAGAAAATTCTGTAAACTCAGCATATCAATTATTATCTAATCGTTTAAATATCTTGGCCCAATGGGATTGGGGAGGAGGATTAGTTTTTCAAAATGATCTGGTTATGCAGGATATCGCATCAGATGATATGGAGAAAAAATGGAGTCCCGATGGTGATCAACCTTGGATGGATGATGTAAATAATTTCACCTTTACTTCTACCAATGGAGGTCCCAATGGGCTTTGGAAATACGACTATGAAGGAATTAAAAGATTGAATATTGCAATTCAGCTCTTAACAAAGTCAGATATCGAATCAATTACAGGAATTACAACTGCTCGTAAGAATCAATTGTTGGGTGAGGCTTACTTTCTTAGATCTTACTATTATTTCTCTTTGGTAACCAATTTTGGGGATGTTCCTTTAATTTTAAAACCGGTAGCTACTTATCAAGAAGCTTTTGAAGTTGCTGTACGGGCAGATAAAGGTTTGGTTTGGGATAAAATTAAGTCAGATCTTAATTTGGCAAAAGGCTTGTTACCTAATTCAAAATATAGCTCTACAACCGAAAAATGGAGAATAAGTAAAGGTGCTGTTATCGCTTTGCTCGCTAAGGCAGCTTTGTACACCGAGAAATGGGGTGATGTTATTACCAGTGTAAACGAGTTGCAAGGATTAGGTTTTTACGGATTAAACAGTAATTATTTTGATGCTTTTGATCAAACCAAAGAATTTGCAGAGAACGAAGATATTTTTGTTTACGATCATCAAAGTAACCAAAATCCATTAAAAGGTAACGGTATTTGTGCACCACTAGGCTGGGGATTTTTTGCCCCAAGCACAGATTTTTTAAATGCATTTGAAGCTAATGATCCTAGAAAGCTATATACCGTTGATGCGCCGAATCAAAATGTAAATAAATTATTGGGGAGTACAAACGGATCTAATAAAGGCAATGATGATGCAGCAAACAATAAAATCTACATTAGATATGCTGATGTTTTGCTTTGGAAAGCAGAAGCTCAAAATGAGCTGGGTCAGTATCCTGAAGCCATTGCGATTATTAATTTAATTAGAGGCAGAGCTAGAACTAGCGTAAGTGCATTGGGCGTATTGCCACCTGCAGGAACCTTGCCTGATAGACTTGCATCGACTGATAAAGCGGTAATTAAAAATTGGTTAATCTCTGAACGTAGGGTAGAATTAGGCTTCGAATCGCAAAGAATGTTAGATCTTAAACGTTGGAAACTAGCCAAATCTGTAATGACATCTAAAGGCAAAAACTTTCAAGATAAACATTATTTATACCCACTTCCACAAGCAGAAGTTGATGCATCTGCAGGAACGCTAAAACAAAACCTTGGTTATTAATCGTTAAGTAATTGTTGTTTGCTGTTAATCCGCAAACAACAATTATTTTAAACTCCATTCAAGTCAATTTATTGGCTATTGAATCTCTATTCCCTTAAAATTATGACAGATAGCGCAAAAAGATTTTCTCAGAACCCAATTTTATCTCCAAAAGATTTAACTCCAAGTAGACCAGGATTAGAAATAGCATGTTTGTTAAATCCGGGTGTATTTACATTTCAAAATAAAACTTGGTTACTCATCCGTGTTGCGGAAAGACCAAAGCAAAAAGAAGGTGTTATCTCATTTCCGGTATTGCGTGGCGATGGAATAGAAATCATCGAGATAAAGGAAAACGATCCAGATTTAGTAGCAACAGATCCTCGCGTTATAAATTACAAAGGGGCTGATTATTTAACTACACTTTCGCATTTGCGTTTGGTTTGTAGTGATGATGGCATCAATTTTTATCAACCAGATGGCTATCCCTTATTGCAAGGCGAAGGACCAGACGAAGCTTTTGGAATTGAAGATTGCCGTGTAGCTTTAATAGATGGAACTTATTATTTAACCTTTACCGCAGTTTCAGAACATGGCGTTGGCGTTGGAATGCGTACCACAAAGGATTGGAAAACCTTCGAGAAACATGGAATGATTATTCCGCCCCATAATAAGGATTGTGCCGTTTTTGAAGAAAAGATAAATGGAAAGTTTTACACTTTGCACCGTCCTAGCAGTGTCGATTTGGGTGGTAATTACATTTGGTTGGCCGAATCTCCTGATGGAATTCACTGGGGAAATCACAAATGTATCATCAAAACACGCAAAAATAGTTGGGATAGCAAACGTGTAGGCGCCGGAGCAGCACCCATTAAAACGGAAAAAGGCTGGTTGGAAATTTATCATGGCGCAAATTCCGAGCACCAATATTGTTTGGGCGCATTTTTAATGGATTTAAATGATCCATCTAAAGTGATTGCACAAAGTGAAGAACCCATTATGAGGCCAATTGCCGAGTATGAACTATGCGGTTTTTTTGGTCAGGTAGTTTTTACCAATGGCCATACTATAAATGGCGATGAACTTACTATTTATTATGGTGCGGCAGACGAGTTTGTTTGTGGTGCCAAATTCTCAATTCAAGATATTTTATCCTCTTTAAAATATAATCATGCTGAATAAACTTAAAATAGAAATTAACCATTTCAAAAGTCAACCACATAATTTTAGGATATTAATTTTAACAAACCTAGTTTATGCATTCGTATTACCTGTTATAGATACTTTTGTGGCCGCATATATTATGCGCAGTACACATGGTGATATTACTAAAGTGGTAATTTATCAATTAACAATTTATACGGGTATTCCATTAACTTTTCTGTTAAATGGCTGGTTATTAAAGCATTTCGATATCCGTAAACTTTACTCGGCTGGTATGATGCTCAGTGGGGTATCTATGATTGTGATGATGTCGCTAAAAGAATTAGATCTTTATGGTATTGCCCTAGCAGGAACAATTATGGGCTTAAGTTTTGGCTTTTATTGGGCAAATCGCGATTATTTGGCGCTGGCCATAACTAGAGATGATAATCGAAATTATTATTATGGTATGGAAACGCTTTTTTACACCATTATTTCTGTAATTATGCCAATTTCAATTGGTTTATTTATCGATTCGCAAATTGGAGATGCTCAAAAACACACTGCATACATTATTATTACAGGAGTGGTTTTTGTTATTACCATCTTGGCATCAATAGTTTGTTTTAGAGGTACGTTTAAAAACCCTGAACAAAAACAATATGTGTTTTTTAAATTCCATCCGCTCTGGTATAAATTGCTGTCGCTGGCATCGTTAAAGGGCTTGGCACAAGGCTTTTTGGTAACTGCACCGGCAATGCTTATACTTAAATTTTTTGGTAACGAAGGTGCGTTAGGATCGGCAAACTCTATTGGGGCGGTCATTGCTGCTATCATTATGTACGTTTTAGGTAGGCTTGCCAAACCCTCAGATCGTATAAAAATATTTGCTGCTGGCTTAATTCTATTTGCATTTGGTGCGGCCGTAAATGGTGTTTTATTTAGTCAGGTTGGTGTAGTTACATTTATTTTATTGTTGCTAATTGCAAAACCACTGATGGATTTAGCCTATTTTCCAATCCAATTTCAGGTAATTGATATTGTATCGAAAATTGAAAAAAGAAGCGAGTTTGCTTACATATTAAATCATGAAGCGGGTTTATATGTGGGTAGGTTTTTAGGTGCGGCCACCTTTTTGTTTATGGCAAAATATGGATCGGCAGAAATTGCGTTAAGATACGCTGTCGTTATAATAGCGATATTACAATTGTGCTCCATTTTTGTGGCAAAAACAATTATAAAACAAGGACAATTAGAGAATAAGCCCGATGCTCCAATTTTGAGTACCGAAGAGGCAGGTGTTATTGCGCCCGTATAGGTTTGTCATCCTGAGCATAGCGAAGGATACCCAAGCTATGGAAATTAAAACTTTAATAAAACCACAAGCGAGACGATAGCCAGCAATATTTTATACAATGCAGATAGGTTACAGATTCAGCGTTGCACTCAGAATAAAAAAAATGTCCCTAAACAATAAAATCAATTATGAATTTTAAAAAAATACTTTTCATCCTAATTATTACATCGATTTTTGGGGTTAGCAATGCCCAAGTTAGGCAGTTAAAACTTAATAGGGTAGAAGAAATGGCCAATCTTCCGCAACCGCTGAAAATTATAGATTGGAAATTAATGGCTCAAAACTTTGATAAAACCATTTACGATTTTAATGCCAAAGGCGATTATTGGCCAATGATTTGGATAGACAGTACTAAGAAAAATTTTGATCAGAATGTGATGGGAATTTATACTGCTGTTGGTGATGTTAGGCAAGGAAAACTTCACAATAAAGGAATGTTTCACGAAGCTTTGGCCAATATGGGTTCTGTTTTGGGTGCAAGTTTAGTTGGAATTGATAAGCGCAACCAGAATGGTGTAAACTATGTAGCCATGCTTAAAAACTATTTTAATCGCGATACCAAATGGAATATTATAATGAACAATACCGCTCCAGAAGTTGCATTATTAGGAGGTGGTTATGGCAGAGATTGGTGGTATGATGTCTATCCAAATGTTTTGTTTTATGCCATTTGTGAGCAGTATCCAAATGAAAAGGATTTTGATTGGATAGCCAAAAGCATCGCCGAAAAATTCTACAAGGCAGATTCTATTTTAAAAGGAGATTATAACTATTCGTATTTCGATTACGGCCAAATGAAGCCGATGAAAAATCAAATCTGTGCACAGCAAGATGCTGCTGCTGGGCATGCTTGGGTTTTGTATGCAGCTTATAAAAAATTTGGCGACAAACGCTATTTACAAGGTGCAATTAGTGCGATGACGGCATTAGAAAGCAATAAAATAAATCCTACTTACGAATTATTAATGCCTTTCGGCGCTTATTTAGCCGCAAGAATGAATGTAGAACAAGGAACAAAATTTGACGTACAAAAACTTTTAGGCTGGACATTTGATGGAACCGCCGTTTGCCGAGAAGGATGGGGTGTATTAACCAGTAAGTGGAATAATTATGATATCTCTGGGGTTGTCGGAAGTACGGTAGATCATGGAGGATATGGTTTTTTAATGAACACTTTCGATGCAGCCTGGCCATTGGTTCCATTGGTTCGTTATGATCCTGCTTATGCAGATGCAATTGGTAAATGGATGTTAAATGCAGTAAATGCTTCGCGATTATTTTACCCGCAATATATTCCCAATGAACATCAAACAATTTTGCAATCGGCTGGTGTAACCAAAGGCGTTATTGCCTATGAAGGCATTGCCAAAAGTTCTACTTTCGATACACTTTATATGGATAAAAAAGCACCCGTTGCCCAGGGCGATGGACCTAAATGGGTGCCAGGTAAAAATCCTGATGTTTCTCAGTTTAGTGTTTATGGAAGTGGGCACGTTGGAATTTTCGGAAGTATTGTAGAAAAAACCAATGTTGAAGGCATTTTAAAATTAGATGTACTTTCAACAGATTTCTATAAAGCAAAGGCTTACCCAACTTACTTAGTTTACAATCCTTACAGCCAAACTAAAAGTGTTTCCTACAAAATTAAAGGAACAAAAAAGGTCGATTTATATGATGCAATAGCTCAAAAGGTTGTCGCAAAAAATGTATCGTTTAAAGTAAATATTCAGGTTCTAGCTAATAAATCAGTTCTAATTGTTGAAACACCTGCATTAAGCAAAATGACAATAGCAAACCATAAACTGTTGGCTAACGGTGTGGTGATAGATTATAAAAAATAAGGTACAAAATTTTATTAACCAAAGCATTGCCTATTGGCGATGCTTTTTTGTTTTTACTGCGTGCCAAAAAGCTGTAGAGCCTTGGAATAGTTTTTGCGTCTATTATGCAAATCCCAAAGTTATGAAAGAAGAGAATTTAAAAAAATTAGCCAAAATTGTTTTGGGTGCAGGGTTAATATTTGCTGGAATTGGTCACCTTACTTTTGTTCGGGAAGAATTTAAGGCTCAAGTTCCAGATTGGGTTCCATTAAAGAAAGATGATACCGTTGTATTATCTGGCGTTGGTGAAATTGCTTTGGGTGCAGCGCTTGTGTTTACGCCTAAAAAGCATGAAAGAATTGTAGGTATTGTGGCTGCAAGTTTTTTTGTTGCCGTGTTTCCAGGGAATATTTCACAGTTTATAAATAGAAGAAATGCCTTTGGCTTAGATACAGATTCGAAAAGATTTCTTCGGTTATTTTTTCAACCCGTTTTGGTTTACTGGGCACTCAAAAGTACCGGGAATGATTTAAAGAAAATTAAGTAATGGTTTCTCGGTTTAGCGAATGGCGAGGGCTATTAAGCCACATGGATACAGATTTTTGCATTAAGATTGCTTCGTGCCTCGCAATGACGAACTTTCTTAGTAAGGCGTTGAAAAACAAGCCGATTTTAGATAAGCCATACAGTAGCGTTAGCTATTTTCTTAGGTTTAGAGAATGGAGTAGCTCTTAAGCCACATGGATACAGATTTTCGCATTAAGATTGCTTCATGCCTCGCAATGACGAACGTTCTTAGTAAGGCGTTGGAAAAAAAAGCCGATGTTAAATAAGCCATACAGTAGCGTTAGCTATGTTCTTCAATTTAGCGAATGACTGGGGATACTTAAGCCAAATGGATCCTTACCTCCGTTTCCAAATATTAAAGAAATTTCATTTTATCATTCAATAAAAAAAGCGATTCCCATTTCTGAGAACCGCTTTTAAGCTTAAAGTTTAAGACTAATCTAGTATCCGAAAATCTGCTCTAAACTTAATTTAGTTACAGGCCCTAGTTTTGCTAAATCTGCCATATTAATTTTCTTTTCTGAAGCAACGATACAATAATCGTACGGTTTGCCAGAAAGATTACTTTTGTGAAAAGCATTTATATCAGCAAAAGTTAAAGGTTTCAAATTAGCATACTCATCAATCCTAGAATCGTGATCGAAACCTAATTTCTTATCTGCAAGGTAAGTGTAGATAATTCCGTCTTTTGTAATACGAGCAGTTTCTAAGCCATTCAATGCGTTGTTTTTAGATAAGTCGTAAGATTTATCCGATTCAGGCAAAGTGGTTAATAGTTCATTCATGCCAGCAACAGCATCATTCATTTTATCGGCCTGTGTACCCACGTAAGCCACAACCGTATTTTCTTTCTCTTTACTGTTTGGCGATGAGTAAACGGCGAACGTAGAATAAGCCAATGCTTTCGATTCGCGGATGGTTTGGAATACTACAGAACCCATGCCGCCACCGAAGTAGTTGTTAAATAAACTAATTTTTGCAGCGTTTGCAGGATCGTATAAACCACCGTTACGAATCCAACGAATTTCTGCCTGTACCATATCATAATCAGCAAAGTAAACTTTGTTGGCATCTGTTACGGTATAAGCGAATTTTTTTATTGGCGTTGCAGGCGTAAACGATGCAGGCAAAGTATGAACTTTCGTAATATCGGTAGTAAATGCTGGTAAAGCTTTAGGGCCAAAATAGGTAATTGTGTGCTTGAAGCTGGTTAATGTATGCAAGATGTTAATCAAATCTGCCGATTTCATGTTCTTGATTTCATCATTAGTTAAACCATAATTAAATGGATTATCTGCACCGAATTGCGCATAACTCATTAAACCACCAAGAATAGAGGCTTTGTTTAATTTCGCGTTATCTCTCGCTTTCAATAAACGACCTTTTAAATCTTCCAAAGCTTTTTCGTTTGGTTTGCAGTTTGCAAGTACATCTTCAACCAAAGCAACTGCTTTATCGAAATTTTCTTGTAATCCACTGATGGAAACCGTAGTTACATCGGTGCCCACATTTACATTATAGCTACAGGCAATGTTGTAAAAAGCTTTGCTAATATCTTCTGCAGAATATTTATCGGTACTTAAAAAAGCAAGATATTGCGCTGCGTAAGGTAAAAGTTTAGAGTTGTAAGAACCCATATCGAAACGGTAACTCATACGGAAAATACTGTTTTCGGCATTCTGCACATAAATTACATCGGCAATGCCTGCTTTACCAAAAGATAAATCTTTAGTGTAATCTAAAAACTTAGGTGCAATTGGTTTTACCGGCGATTCTATAACGCTTTTAGTAAATGGAGAAACCTCGTTTACATTTGTTTTAACAGCAGTAATGGTTGGTTTTTCTACTTTTAAGATGCTTTTATCTTCGCCTTTGTGTTTAAGAACAGAAACGTAATTGTTAATGAAAAACTTGTTTGCGAATTCTACAATTTCTTTTTTGGTTACTTTACCCATTGCATCGGTAGAGGCTAGGGTTTTATCCCATTCTGTACCTCTGTTTTCAATAAAAGCAGTCATTGTTGCATCAGCACGAGCATCATTGTTATCATAAGCCTGAAGCTCGCCCAATTTCGTGTTTGCAACTGTAGCTTTAATCAAGCTTTCATCAAATTCGCCTTTCTTTAACAAATCAACCTGCTCCAATAATAATTTCTGAGCATCTTCTAAACTTTGTCCGGCTTTAGGTGAAGCTGATAAAATAAAGATTCCATAATCTTTCATTTGATTGTAGCCAGCGCCAGCTCTTAAAACTTTCTGCTGTTTGTTTAGGTTAATATCAAGCAAACCTGCTTTGCCGTTTGATAAAATACTTCCAATTAAATCTAACAATAAACTTTGGTGGGTATTTTGAGCAAAACCGCGATAAGCAACGTATAAACTTTCTGCACTTGGACCATTAATATCAACTTTTTGAATCGTTGTTAAAGGTTTTTCTGGAGCTGGATTATAAAGTGCAAATGGCTTTGGAACCATGTAAGCGAAATCTTTGTCGATTTTTTTAACCAAATCATCATAGTTAATATCACCAGACATAATCAAGGCCATATTATTTGGCACATAATACTTGTTGTAATATTTTCTAATTTCTACTAAAGAAGGATTTTTTAAATGCTCTATTGTACCAATGGTAGTTTGTTGACCGTAATTATGGGTAGGAAACAAAGCATAAAGCATTCTCTCGTACATTTTACGTTGATCACTATCCATACCGATATTTTTCTCTTCATAAACAGCCTCAAGCTCTGTATGGAAAATACGGAAAACAGGAGCACGGAAACGTTCCGCTTGAACAGCTAAAAACTTATCAATTGCGTTTGAAGGCAGATTTTCTTCGTAAACGGTTTCTTCAACAGAGGTATGTGCATTGGTTTGTTCGCTACCAATCGATTTCATCATTTTATCGTACTCATTTGCGATAGAATAATTAGAAGCTTCACCAGAAGTTTTATCAATTTCCTTGTAAATTTCTTTACGTTTTGCTGGATCAGTCGTTTTGTTATAGGTTTCGTAAAGGGCCTCAATTTTATCCAGATAAGGCTTTTCTTTAGCGTAATTCATTGTTCCGAACTTATCCGTTCCTTTAAAAAGAAGGTGTTCTAAATAATGCGCCAAACCTGTGTTGGTTCTTGGATCTGTATTGCTACCAGCCCTAACAGCCATTTTAAACACGATATTTGGTTCTTTATTGTTCTGCGATAAAATTACAGTAAGTCCGTTTTTTAAAGTATAAAAACGTGTTTTGGTCGGATCGTTGGTTACATACTTAAAAGTATAACCACCAGATGTTCCTGTTTTCCACTGATAACTGGTTTGCGCTTGTGCAAATGATCCAGTAATTAGAAAACAAGCTAAAGTAAATAGTTTGAACTTCATTTGTTTGATTTGGGTTTTTATGAATATGAATTCTATTTGGTGGTTAATTTTTCCAAATTAGAAGCTTCATTTTTAATAAGTTATTTACCCAAAGATATATGCTTTTATTTATCGAATGAAATGCTTTTTCAATTTAATAACTAAAGAGTTAGTGGGTATTGATTTTTATACATAAAATTGAGGTTTATTGTTGCTTAAATTTTATAATCTGTATTTTTACCGCCATGACAAAGCAAAGCACAAAACCCAATATTTTAGTTGTTAATGATGATGGGATAACCGCCACAGGTATAAAAAACCTGATGGAAGTGATGCAGGAAATTGGAAATGTGGTAGTGGTTGCACCCGATAGTCCGCAGAGCGGAATGGGCCACGCCATTACCATAGGCAAACCCATTCGTTTTGATAAGGTTGATCTTTACCCTGGTGTAGAAATGTATAAATGCAGCGGTACACCGGTAGATTGTGTGAAAATTGCCGTAAATAAAATTTTTAAAGGCAAGAAACCAGATTTGTGCGTTTCAGGAATTAACCACGGATTAAATAATTCCATCAATGTAATTTATTCCGGAACCATGTCTGCTGCGGTAGAAGGTGCAATAGAAAAAATTCCTTCAATTGGTTTTTCTATGGATGATTTTGCTGCGGATGCGGATTTCAGTTTTACCAAAAAATATATAAAAACCATTTGCCAGCAGGTTCTAGAGCATGGTTTGCCCGAAGGAACTTTGTTAAATGTAAACTTCCCAAAAGGTGATCATTTAAAAGGAATTAAAATTTGCCGACAAGCCAATGCTAAATGGGCAGAAGATTTTGAAGAAAGAATTGATCCCTATAAAAGACCTTATTATTGGTTAACTGGCGTGTTTCAAAATTTTGATAAAGGAGAGGATACAGATGTTTGGGCATTGGAACATAATTATGTTTCTATCGTTCCTGTTCAGTTTGATTTAACCGCACATCATGCCATCCAAATGCTAAACAGCTGGGATTTTGTGCACAAAGGTGATGATCAGGACAAGTCGCTTCAAAATAAAATTTCTGCACCTGATGGATTAAATTTAGGATAATCCTTTCAGCTGATGAACGAAAAACTTAAAAAATTAAACAATTCCGTTTGGGTGGGTTTGGCAATTGGCCTTATAACACCCGCCATTTTATGTTCCCTTGCTTACTACATTATTACCCATGTAGTTTATTTGGCTAAAGCAGATTTATTGTACATTGGCGGTATTGCAATAAATGCCTATACCATGCAATACTTTTTTAAATACAACAAAGAAAATATTGGCAGAGGAATTTTAGCAGCCACATTTTTATGTGCTTTTGCTTTTTTCTTTTATAAGGTACTTTAAAATTGATTCCGTCATTGCGAGGCACGAAGCAATCTTAAATCGGATATGCTTATAAGATTGCTTCGTTCCTCGCAATGACGATAAATGATAAAAAATGAAATACTACCTCGTAGCCGGAGAAGCATCTGGCGATTTACACGGTGCCAATTTAATGAAAGCATTAAAAGCTGAAGATGGCGATGCTGTATTTCGGTATTTTGGTGGCGATAAAATGCAAGCGGAAGGTGGAGAGTTGGTAAAGCATTATGCAGATATGGCCTTTATGGGTTTTACTGAAGTGGTATTAAATCTGCGTACAATTTTTAAAAATCTAAAAGCTTGCAAAGAAGATATTTTAAACTGGAAACCAGATGTTTTAATCTTAATTGATTTTCCTGGGTTTAATTTAAAAATAGCAGAGTTTGCCAAAAAGAATGGCATTAAAGTTTGCTATTATATTTCTCCAAAAATTTGGGCATGGAATCAAAAAAGGGTTTTAAAAATTAAGAGAGATGTAGATAAAATGTTCTGCATTTTACCTTTCGAAGTCGATTTTTATAAGGAGTGGGGAATGGGTGTAGATTATGTTGGGAATCCATTGTTGGATGAAATTGCTCAGTTTACACCCGATTTAAATTTCAGAGCGAACCATCAATTAGGAGACAAAAAAATTATTGCCTTTTTACCTGGAAGCAGGAAACAGGAAATAGAAAGATTATTGCCTGCTATGTTGAGTATAACCACTCAAAATCCCGATTATATTTTCGCCATTGCAGCAGCTCCAACCTTTAACGAAAGTTATTACCATCAATTTACTGGCGATAAAAAAGTACACCTTTTGTTTAACAGCACTTATAATTTATTGCATAATGCACACGTAGCAATTGTAGCTTCGGGAACAGCTACATTAGAAACCGCATTATTTAAAGTTCCGCAAGTTGTGGTTTACAAAGGCGGAACAATTTCTATAGCAATTGCAAGAATGCTGGTGAAAATTAAATTTATTTCTTTGGTTAATTTAATTGTAAATAAGAAGATTGTAACCGAGCTTATTCAAGAAGATTGCAACACCGAAAGGCTAAATCAAGAACTGGTACAGATCCTTGAAGGACAGGGCCGAGCGCAAATGTTAAGCGACTATGATGGCCTATTAAATTTGATGGGAACACCGGGTGCATCAGCAAAAACAGCCAAATTAATTTGCGCTTACCTCCACGGAAAATAGTTTCCCCCAATGTAACTTTTTAGAGTATTTTTCATTTTTTTTAAAACAAAACACGGTTTAAGGTGTTACTAAATCGTTTTGCGGAAAATCCTAATCATCCCTAATTAATTCTATCGCTCTCGTTAATTAAGTGAATTATTGGTCGCATTATGTAACTAATTATAAACTAAACTAGTGAGTGCCAATGAAAAACATTTTACTTAGGTTTTCAGGTTTCCTATGCCTGATCCTACTTTCAAGCCCCCAGTTGTTTGCAAAATTAAAGAGCGAAAACAAAAATTACAGCCTCAATTATTTTCAGCAAGACACAACTAAAAAAGACACCTCCAAAAAAGACACGAGCAAAAAAGTACCTGTTGCAAAACCTGCAGATTCGGTAAAAGCGCCTGTAAATCCTTTAGGTGGTGCAAGCCCAGTTATTGCAACACCACCGCCAACAGAACCGGCCGTGCCTACTGCAACAGCAACGCCAGCTGGCCAAGCCGGACAAAACACCATTACCGGAGTTGTTTTAGATGAAAAAAACATTGGTTTGCCCGGAGTTGGAATTAAAGTACGTGGGAAAACTGGCGGTTCGGTTACCCAAGAAAACGGAAAGTTTTCCATTAAGGTTTCCGCTCCAACGGATGTGTTGGAATTTAGTTATATCGGTTATGCCACCCGATCCTTGCCTGCAGGGAATGGAAGCACGCCTTTATCTGTAAAGCTTGTTCCTTCCGATTCCCAGAAATTGGATGAAGTTGTGGTGGTTGGTTATGGTACTTTAAAAACAAAAGAAGTTACCTCGGCCGTTACGCACATCGATACCGCACAGTTTCGGCAAGGTGGAGCACGAAATGCTTTAGATTTAATTCAGGGTAAGGTTGCAGGATTGAATATTACCCGATCTAGCGGTTCAAATCCAAATTCTGGCCCAAGCGTACAATTGCGTGGAGTAGTTTCCGTTACAGGAAGTGCGAGCCCACTTTTTGTAATTGATGGAATTCCCGGCGGTAATCCAGATCTACTTCAGCAAGATGACATTTTATCTGTCGATGTTTTGAAAGATGGATCGGGTGCGGCAATTTATGGTACCAGTGCAAATGCTGGGGTAATTTTAATTACCACCAAAAAAGGAAAACCAGGAGCACCAACCTTTAATTATTCTGCCTATATCCGTAAAGAATTTATTCAAAATAGATTAGACTTTTTAACTGCTGATGAATTTAGAGCCAAAATTGCCTCAAAACAAATTGACGCTATTGATAGAGGAGGCGATAATGATTTGTATAATCTATTGGTTAATCATGGCAATTTATCGCAAAATCATAACCTTTCTCTTTCTGGCGGAACAGATAAAACGAGCTATAGAGCAAGTATAAATTACCGCGATTTAGAAGGTATAGCTAAAGAAAACGAACGTAAAGAATATACCCTTAGGTTAAATGTAAATCAGAAAGGATTGGATGATAAATTAAACATCCAGATGAATTTAGCCACCAACTTTAACAACGCAAATTTATTAGGCGGTGGAGGTTGGGAAGAAGAGCAGGCGAAAAATCCTACAACGCTAATCTTCAAACCAGATGGCAATTATTATTTCGATAATCAAAGTACCAATCAATATGCCCGGTTATTTCAAGAAACAAATTATCGGAAGCAACAAACCAGCTCTGCAGATTTAAAAGCAGATTTGGATATTATTAAAGGACTTAAAGCTTCTGTTTTTGGGTCTGTGCAAAGAGATAGTTATTTAGATGGCGGCTATGCACTTATCGCAAGTGAAAATTCTGTTGAGAATAGTGATTATCCAAATGGAGGCTATGGTTTCAAAAGTAATTTCTTATCTCAAGCATTTGCTTTGGAGCCAACCTTATCTTATAACACGGTAATTGCTAAAAGACATTCAATTTCTGCAGTTGCTGGTTATAGTTATCGTTACTACATTGAAGAGGGTCAGGATGCGAATAATCGTGGTTTCTTGAATGATCAATTTAATGAGGATAATCTAAATCAAGGTCAGGCTTTGGCCGATGGTAAAGCATCACTAGGAAGTTTCAAAAATGATAATACCCTGATCGCATTCTTTGGTCGTGTTAATTATGCCTTTGATGGTAAATACCTAGCCCAATTTATTTTAAGAAGAGAAGGTTCTTCAAGATTTGGTGATAACAACAAATGGGGAAGTTTCCCTGCAGTATCTGTAGGTTGGAACGTGACCGAAGAAAACTTCATGAAAAATATTAAATGGGTAAACTATTTAAAATTAAGAGTGGGTTATGGTGTAACAGGTAACTCTGGTTTCGAAAATAATGCATCAAGAGTTGTTTTAGGAACAGGTGGAAAATATCTTTATCCAGATGGTTCTTATCGCGAAACTTACGGTCCAACCAGAAATGCCAATCCATTTCTTAAATGGGAAAGTAAACGAGAAACCAATATTGGTGCCGATTTTACCTTGTTCGGGAGTAAGTTAACAGGTTCATTAGATTTATTTGATAGAACAACTAAAGATTTATTGGACACTTATACTACGCCTCAACCTCCTTATGTTCAATCTTCAATTTTTGCTAACGTAGGTACCATTTCATCAAAAGGTATTGAGCTGGCATTAAGTTATACTGCCGTGAAAAATAAGGATTTCACCTTCAGTATGGACTTTACAGGAAGTACAATTAAAAATAAGTTAGATTCTTATTCTAACGATATCTACACCGTAAAATACAAAACCTTTGGTGGTATTGGCGGTGCTGGAGATTTAGGAGATGCCATTACCACTTACGAAGGAGAAGACTTGGGTGTATTTTGGGGTAAACGATTTGCAGGCTTTAATGCGCAAGGCAAATGGTTATTCTTTAACAGAAACGGTGAAGCGGTTACTAATGATAAGATCAACTATTCTAAAGATAAAGACTTAACAGATTTGGCGCCAATTGGCAATGCAATTCCGAAGTATTATGCATCATATACTGCAAATTTCGCCTACAAAAACTGGGATTTAAGGGTGTTTTTAAGAGGTAAATTCGATTACCAGATTTTAAACACAACGGCTTTAACTTATGGTAACCCATCTATCAAAGGATCTAATTATTTAAGTGAGGCATTTGATAAGTATAGCCAAATCAATGATACTTTCATGTACTCTGACTACTATTTGGAAAGTGGAACGAATGTGAAAATTGATGAGGTTACTTTGGGTTACAATATCAAATTGAAAACTAAGTTGATCCGTAATCTCCGTGTTTATGCTACTGGTCAAAATTTAGCCACTATTACCGGTTATTCTGGAAACGATCCTGATTTCATTCAAGATACTGGTTTAGGTCCTGGAGTTGATAACCGTGGTGCTTATCCAAGTACTCGTTCTTTCCTTTTTGGTGTTAACGTTGGCTTTTAATTTATACGATAATGAAAAACAAATCAATAATATATAGCGCATTAATAGCAATTATAGGCATGAGCAGTGCTTGTACCAAGCTTGATGAAAATGCGTACGATGTAATCCCGGCAGATAAGTTTTATACAAATAAAAATGAAGTACTTTCTGCTGTTTTAAGGCCATATACTCATGCTAATGCGTGGGTAACTCCATCTCAACAAGATGGTTGGTGGCGATTGGCAGAAATGTCTGGCGATCAATTGGCGTGGCCAACTAAAGGTCCACATGGTGAAGATGGAGGAAAATGGAAAAGACTGCACTATCACACTTGGACGGTTGATGAAGGCGGAATAAACAACGCTTGGTCGCTTATGTATGGTGGCGTTGGGTATTGTAATGACCCGATTGCAAACATCAGCACTCGAGATATTGCTTCAATGGGAATCACTCAGGATGAAAAAAATGCTTACATATCAGAGTTGAAACTGTTACGTGCATTCCACTTTTTAAAATTGATGGATCTTTTTGGTGGCATTCCGCTTGCAACAGAACCAGCAGATCCTGCTAATCCTATTTACCCAACTACAACAAGTAGGAAAGAGGTCTTCAACTTTGTAGAAAAAGAGATTTTGGATAACATAAATAATGTTCCAAAATTATCTAGAGCAATGTTGGGCCGTATGTCTCAAGCAAGTGGTTACGCTATGTTGGTCGAACTTTATTTAAATGCAGAAGTTTGGACAGGAACGGCACGTTGGGATGATTGTATCGCAGCTGCAGATAAGTTAATTACCAGTCAGGCCGGGGGACAGAATGGCGCAATGGCTTTAGATCCAAACATTACCGATCAATTTAAAAATACCAATGATTTATCAAAAGAGGTAATTTTTTCTATCGCATACGATTACACAAGAGCCAAATTTGAACCCTCTTGGACAGGTGAATTTTATCATTTTGCCCAAAAGGATATTTATGGAGGTGGTAGAAACGGTAACGATGGAATTGTATTAGTTCCCGGAGTTTACACAACCTATGGAACAGACGATTTACGAAAAACCAACTGGTTATTATTCGGTCCGCAAATTAAATTTGCTGACGGTGTTTCTCCTGTTTTGGGTACAGTAGAGTATGCAGATAAGCCTTTATCTTTTGTGGATAATATTCAGAAAAATAGTAAAGGTTCTACCGTTTCTACCATGAGCGAAGGTGAAGAAAATAGTGGTGTGCGTTTCAATAAATATAAACTTGGTAATTCTGTTGCAGGGATAGTTAATGGTGTTAAAGTTGAACCAGATCCAAATTACAACAATACCGATTGGAATGTTTATCGCTTAACATGGATCTATTTTGCCAAAGCAGAAGCTTTAATGCGTAAAAATGGTGGTGCTGCAACTGCAGATGCGGTTACGCTTATCAATACTTGCAAGCAAAGAGCTTACACAGCCGCTACTTGGCCAGCAAATACTTACACTACAGCAACATTAACCATGGATGAATTGCTTGCAGAACGCGGTAGAGAATTCATTTTCGAAGGGTTTAGAAGAGATGATTTAATTCGATTTGGTAAATTTACTACCGGTACTTGGTGGGATCATACGGCATCATCGGCAACGAAGAGTCTATATCCAATTCCACAGAGACAAAGAGACTTAAATCCGAAGTTGACACAAAATCCAGGATACTAACTAAATACAAAAGGCGCTTAACGGCGCCTTTTGCATTATATGTTTGTTTCAGATAAAATATGTCAAAATTCACTTACAAAAGGATAATAAAGGATTGTCTAAATCGATTAACATTAAAAGAAATTTAAATATTAACCTTTATATTAGCCAAAATTATAATCAGTATTTTTACGTATTTTTGGTTTGAGTATCCTAACCAAATAAAGAACACTTTCATAAATGAAAACGCTTTCGATTAAAGACATAGCGGTACAGGCTAATGTATCCATAACAACAGTTTCTTTTATTATTAATGGCAAAGCTAAAGAGAAATCCATCAGCGAAGCCGTAATAGAAAAGGTCGAAAAAATTATCGAAGAAAGTGGGTACAAGCCTAATCAGATTGCAAGAAGTTTAAGAACAGGTAATTCTAATATTATAGGATTAATTATTGAGGATATTTCTAACTCCTTCTTTTCTAGAATTGCAAGATTAATTGAAGACAAAGCATATAAAAGAGGTTATAAAATTATTTATTCCAGTACAGAAAATAGTGTAGAAAAAGCCAAAGAATTGATCAATATGTTCAAGTCTAGAAAGGTTGATGCTTACATTATTTCTCCAATTAAAGGTATAGAAGAAGACATCAATATGCTTTTAACCGATAACAAGCCTGTTATTTTATTCGATAGAAATTTACCCGATGTAGATACCAATTATGTTGGGGCCGATCACTTTAATGCTTCATACCAATCGATAGAAAGTTTTATTAAACAAGGCAAAAAGAATATTGCTTTGGTTACAACCGATATTGATGTACAACAAATTACCGAGCGTTACGAAGGTTATAAAAAAGCTTTAGAGGATAATGGCATTGCTTACAGTGATGATTTGGTGGTAAAAGTTCACTTCAACCAAGAAGAAGCTGAAACCATTAGCCAGATAAAAACGTTGCTTGAATCTAAAAAGATCGACGCAGTTTTGTTCGCAACCAACTATTTAGCCATTAGTGGATTAAAAGTTTTAAAGCAGATTAACAAGAAAATAGGCGATGATTTTGCAGTAATTGCATACGATGATCATGAAGCATTCGAACTCCATACGCCAAGTATTTCTACAGTACAACAACCTTTAGAGGAGATTGCGGAAACGGTTATAAAATTGATTTTAAGTCAATTATCTTCTAAAACAAAACTAGAAAACCAACAAGTTATTATCCCAGCGAAGCTGATCATTAGAAATTAATATTTTACTGTAACATTAATATTACAAAAGGCAGTTTCGATATGGCTGAAAATTCTCTAATATTGAATTTAGTAAAACGTTTTACGTTAACTCGATAAAAGTCCTTTCTCCAAACAAAATTTTAAGACGGATTTTTCCGTTAAAATTTTGATTAATAAAGCGTTATCAATTTAGTAAAACCTTTTATGAATTTAATACAACCAAATAAATTATTATGAGAAACCTTTGCCTGATAGCGATTTGCTTACTATTCGGTTTAAATTCAAACGGACAAGACAAAGCGCCAGCTTATCCACTTATTACACACGATGCTTATTTTAGTATTTGGTCTTTTGGAGATCAGCTTAATCAATCGGCAACAAAACATTGGACAGGGAAAGAACAATCTTTATTGGGCGTAATTAAGGTTGATGATAAATTTTATCGTTTTCTAGGTGCTGAAACCAAAACTTACAAACCAATTCTTCCAGCTGCTGATGAACAAAACTATCAAGCCAGTTATACATTTTCTAAACCAGAAGAATCTTGGAACACACTCGCCTTTAATGATAGTGAATGGAAAAAGGACAGTGCACCTTTTGGCGATGACAATTCGGCGAAAACCAAATGGAATACGGATGATATTTACTTCAGAAGAAAATTCTCAGTATCGAATGTTTCATCAGCTAAAAAATATTTAAAGCTTAACCATGATGATAATGTAATTGTATTTTTAAACGGTAAAATTATTTACCAAAAAAGAGGATACGTATCAGATTATATCTATTTGCCAATTCCAGAGGGCGTTTTAAAATCAGGCGATAACATTTTGGCTATTCATTGCAAAAACACTGCAGGTGGAAGACATTTAGATGCCGGTATAGTCGAGGAAACACCAAGTGGTACAAATATCGCTCCTGCAACACAAACAAATGTAAGTGTAGAGGCAACAAAAACCAATTATACTTTTACCTGCGGAAAGGTTAATTTGCAAGTAACATTTACCTCGCCATTGTTACTTAATGACATTAAACTAAGCGCAAGGCCGATTAGTTACATCAGTTACACGGTTAAATCTACCGATGCAAAAGCGCACAAGGTTGATGTTTATTTTAGTGCTTCATCCAACCTAGCTGTTAACACACCAGGCCAAGAAGTTTCTGCTTGGAAAAGTTCAAAAAATAATTTATCCATTTTAAAAGCTGGAACGGTAGAACAACCAATTTTGAAAAAACGTGGTGATGATGTACGAATTGATTGGGGATATATATACGTTGCCGTACCATCAAAGTTTAATGCTAAACAATTTATAGGGCAACAAAGTGAAAACTTAAAAAGCTTCACCAGTGCTCAATATCCATCAAAATCGGAGGTTTTAAATAGTAGAACATTAGATTTAAGCAGTGTTATCCCATTTGGTTCGGTTACTGCTTCCCCTGTAGAAAAGTATGTAATGTTAGGTTATGATGACCTTAAACCGGTTGAATATTTTGGCGAAAAATTATCTCCGGTTTGGAACCCATCTGGAAAAGATAATTTCGATGATCTATTGGCTACAGCAAACAATCAATACATTGAATTAAAAGCTAAAACAAGTGCTTTTGATGCTCAGCTTTACGCCGATGCCAAAAAAGCTGGCGGTAAAGAATATGCCGATTTATGCAAGTTAGTTTACCGACAAAGCGTTGCCGCACACAAAATTGTGTATGCTCCAAATGGCGATATCTTATTCTTATCTAAAGAGAATTTCAGTAATGGATCGATCAATACCGTTGATGTTACTTATCCATCGGCACCACAATATTTGGTTTATAACCCAGAGTTATTAAAAGGTATGCTTAACGGTATTTTTCATTACTCTGAAAGTGGAAAATGGAAAAAACCTTTCGCTGCACATGATTTAGGAACTTATCCTGTAGCAAATGGTCAAACTTATGGTGAAGATATGCCGGTTGAAGAAGCTGGAAACATGATCATTTTAACAGCAGCGATTACCAAGGCAGAAGGTAATGCAAAATATGCAGAAAAGCATTGGGAAGTAATGTCTGTTTGGGCAGATTATTTGTTGAGAGAAGGTTTCGATCCTGCAAATCAATTATGTACAGACGACTTTGCGGGTCATTTGGCTCGTAATGCAAATTTATCTGTAAAAGCAATTGTGGCTTTGGGTGGTTATGCGCAAATGGCCGAAAAATTGGGTAAAACTGAAATTGCTACTAAATACAGAACAGCTGCCTTAGAAATGGCCAAAAACTGGATGAAACTTGCCGATGATGGCGACCATTATGCCTTAACATTTAACGATAAAAATACTTGGAGTCAGAAATATAATTTGGTTTGGGATAAGCTTTTAAAACTTGATCTTTTCCCTGCAACTGTTTATAAAAAGGAGATTAATTTTTACTTAACAAAACAAAAAGATTTCGGCTTGCCATTGGATAGTCGCAGAACTTACACTAAATCTGATTGGATTATGTGGACTGCGACTTTAGCGGATAATCAGGCAGATTTCCAAAAATTTATCCATCCAATTTATAAATATGCAAACGAAACGGTTAGTCGCGTTCCTTTGAGCGATTGGCATGAAACGACCAATGGAAAAATGACAGGCTTCCAGGCTAGAAGCGTTGTAGGCGGTTACTTTATAAAGCTTTTGGCTGATAAATGGAATATCGAATAATGAGAACACCTTTTCGGGCGACGCTTGCAAGCTACTGATGCAGACATCACTTTGAAAATTATAATCATCACTATGAAAAACAGATTTACATTGCCTTTTTCTTGCTCATAATTTTATCACCTATTAAAATATGAGAAACCAAACATTTTACGCAATAATATTAACCGCAATCGTGGTTTCTCTCACGCAAAGCGATGTTTTAGCGCAAGTAAAATTTAAAGAAAAAACTTCTTTTCAGGTTTCTGCACCATGGAGTGCAGATTATGATGTACGATCGGATATTGCCATGGTGTATGGCATAAACGATAACAATGGCAACTTTGAAGAACGTGTAAAAGGTTATAGAGATAAGGGTTACGAAGTCCAGTTTATGACGGGGATTGCCTGGGGCCAATACAAAGATTATTTTTTGGGCGAATGGGATGGCAAAAATCATTTAGATGAAGGCCAGATGATGCAGAATGGAGAAACCATTTGGCATGGAAAAAATGTTCCATATACTTTACCAACCCCAAGCTACATTGCTTACATGAAAACTCATGTAAAAAGAGCAATTGATGCAGGCGTTACCGCAATTTATTTAGAAGAACCAGAGTTTTGGGCTAGAGCTGGATATGGCGATGCCTTTAAAAAGGAATGGCAAAATTATTACGGTTTCCCTTGGATGGCTCAACATGAATCGCCTGAGGCAACTTATTTATCTTCAAAACTTAAATACCAGTTGTATTTTAATGCCTTAAAAGAAGTTTTTAGCTACGTTAAAAGTTACAGCCAAAGCATAGGCAAAAGAGTAAAATGTTTCGTGCCTACCCACTCTTTGTTAAATTATTCTTCGTGGCATATCGTTAGTCCGGAGGCGAGTTTGGCAAATTTAGACGGCATGGACGGCTACATTGCGCAAGTTTGGACAGGCACCTCTCGCGAACCAGTTTTTTATAATGGAAAAAGTAAGGAACGTGTTTTCGAAAATGCTTTTTTAGAGTATGGCTCAATGGTTTCTATGACTGCCCCAACTGGAAGAAAGATTTTCTTTTTAACTGATCCGATAGAGGATAGAGCAAGATCTTGGGATGATTACAAAATTAATTATCAAGCAACTTTCACTGCAGAATTATTGTACCCTATGGTTGATAATTACGAGGTAATGCCGTGGCCAAATAGGATTTATAAAGGCAAGTTTAGCGTTCAAGGTATGCAAGAAAAACAGCCAATATCTCCTGCTTACGCAACGCAGATGCAGGTTATGGTGAATTCTCTAAATCAAATGCCTTTATCAAAAAACAAATTAAATGGCAGTCAGGGAATTGGGGTTTTACTTTCTAACTCCTTGATGTTTCAAAATTACCCAACGCACCCAGGTTATAGCGATCCATACCTATCTAATTTTTATGGAATGGCAATTCCTTTGTTAAAGCATGGCGTGCCGGTAGAAACCGTACACATGGAAAATTTAGCGAATAAAAATACGCTGAAAGATCTGAAGGTATTGATCATGACTTATTCGAACATGAAACCGGCATCTGCAGAAAATCATGAAGATTTGGTTAAATGGGTAAAGAATGGTGGTGTTTTGGTTTATTATGGGAGAGATAATGATCCGTTTCAAAATGTAAAAGAGTGGTGGAACACAGGAGGGAATACTTTTAAAGCACCTTCTGAACATTTATTCGGTTTATTGGGGATTGATGAAAAGGCAGTTAAAACCAGTTATCAGGTTGGAAAAGGGAAAGTATTTATCGTAAGAAAAGACCCTAAAGAACTCATTATGAAAGCCAATGGCGATGGTGAATTCATCAGTACCATTAAAGAAGCTTATGAAACCGAAGCAAAAGCAGGGCCATTTATCACCAAAAATAACTTTGTTTTAGAACGTGATCCTTTTATAATTGCTGCGGTTTTAGATGAAAGTGAAAGCAAGGAGCCATTAAAGTTAGAAGGACTTTTTATCGATTTGTTTAATCCAGAATTGCCTATCGTTAATGAAAAACTCATTCAACCGGGCACGCAAGCTTATCTATTTAATATTTCTAAAGTAGAAAATAAAAATAGACCACAAATTTTAGCCGCTGCTGCAAGAGCAACCGATGAAGTGGTAACTAAAAGTAGTTACACATTTATTGCAAAAAGTCCATCCAATACAAATAACATCATGCGGATTTTATTGCCCGCAAAACCAACAAATATTATAGTAAAAAAAGGCGGAACAGATTTATCCCTAACAAAAAATGAATGGGATGAAAAATCGAAAACGCTTTTATTAGGCTTTGAAAATTTCAGCGAAGGTGTAGAGGTTAACATCCGCTGGTAAAAATAAACACACACACAAATACACAAATGAAACTAAAATTAATCGCATCCATTTTATTCTGCCTAATTGCCAAGGGGTTATTGGCACAGCAGAAAGATTGGGTTCACTACGTTAACACCTTGCAGGGAACCAACTCCAAGCACGAACTAACCAGAGGAAACACCTATCCAACTACTGCATTGCCATTTGGAATGCACACTTGGACACCCCAAACCGGAAGAAACGGTGATGGATGGAAATATCAATATTTTAAAGATAAAATTAGAGGCTTTCAACAGGCGCATCAATGCAGTTCGTGGACCAGAGATTATGCCGTTTTTTCTTTTATGCCCATGGTTGATAAATTGGTAGTTGATGAAAATAAGCGAGAAGCCAAATTTAGCCATGCTGATGAAATTGCCAAGCCAAACTATTATAAAGTAAAGTTTGATAACCAGATAACTACAGAAATTTCACCTTCAGAAAGAGGTGCGCATCTTCGTTTTACTTATCCAAAAGGGAAAAAGAGCTTTTTAATTTTAGATGGATATACTCGATTAAGTGGTGTAAAAATTTATCCGAAGGAAAATAAAATAACAGGTTTTGTAAATAATGGAGAAGGGTTTAAAAGAGGCTGGAAAAGTTATTTCGTAGTTGAGTTTGATCAACCGATTAAAGCTTATGGAACTTGGGAAAATAAGGGAAATACGATTACGGCAGATTCTACTTCGGCAGAAGGTTTAGGAAAAGGCGCTTACATTGAATTTGAAGCAGGAGCAAAGGTTCAGGTTAAAACGGCATCATCATACATCAGTTTAGAGCAAGCCGAACTTAATTTAAAAAGAGAACTTGGAGCAGATAAAACTTTAGAAAACACTAAAGATAATGCTGCTGCGGTTTGGAATAAATCTTTAGGAAAGGTAGAAGTAGAAGGTGGATCTAAAGCGGATATGGAAACTTTTTATTCATGTTTCTTTAGAGCAAGTTTATTCTCACGCAAATTTTATGAGTTGGATAAAAATGGAAAGCCGTATTATTTTAGTCCGTATGATGGTAAAGTGCACGAAGGTTATATGTTTACCGATACTGGTTTTTGGGATACCTTCCGAGCTCAGTTTCCATTAAATTCCCTGGTTCAGCCAGAAATGCATGGCAGATATATGCAAGCCATGCTTGATGCTTACGATCAGTGCGGATGGTTGCCTTCTTGGTCGTTTCCGAGCGAGGCAGGAAGTATGATCGGCAATCATGCAATTTCTTTATTGGCTGATGCTTGGGCTAAAGGGATCAGAACTTTTGATCCTAAAAGGGCGCTTGATGCTTATTACCATGAAGCCATGAATAAGGGGCCATGGGGGCCAGCAAATGGGAGAGATGGCGTTACCGAATACAATAAAATTGGTTACGTGCCTTATCCAAAATACAGAGAGGCTACGGCCAAAACATTAGAATATGCTTACGATGATTATTGCGCTTATGAGTTGGCAAAAATGATTGGTGATAAACATTATATGGAGGTTTTTGAAAAGCCAATGTATAATTACAAAAATGTCTATGACCCATCGACCCGATTTATGCGTGGTAAAAACGAAAACGGACAATGGTCACCGAACTTCGACCCGACAGAGTGGGGCGGACCTTTTACTGAAGGTAATGCTTGGCATTGGCAATGGTCTGTTTTTCAAGATACCAAAGGATTAATCAACATGATGGGCGGGAATCAGAATTTCACAGCAAAACTGGATTCCGTTTTTAGCGAGCCTAACAAAGTTAATGTGGGTAGCTATGGTGGAATGATCCATGAAATGACGGAGATGGTGATGGCCAATATGGGTCAGTATGCGCATGGAAATCAGCCGATTCAGCACATGGTTTATTTATATAATTATGCAAATCAACCTTGGAAAGCACAGTTTCACGCCCGAGAAGTGATGCATAAATTATACGATGCAACCGAAAATGGTTATCCTGGAGATGAAGATCAAGGACAAACTTCCTCTTGGTATGTATTAAGTGCTTTAGGGTTTTACAGCGTTACTCCGGGTTCAGGTGAATATGTTTTGGGAAGCCCTGCGTTTAAGAAAACAACAATCAATTTAGAGAATGGTAAGAAATTTATTATAGATGCAGAAGCAAATAGTGCGACCAACGTTTATATAAAATCAGCTAAGCTGAATGGAAAGGATTATACCAAAAATTTTATTACGCACAGCGATATCATGAAAGGTGGGGTTTTGAAACTTGAAATGGATAGTAAACCTGCTTTAAATAGAGGATTGGGCGAAAGCGACAAACCATTTTCGTTAAGTAAATAGGTTTAAGGCATTGATTAGGATGGCCAGAAGAATTAGGAATTAGTTAATACAAGATAGATATAGAATGGAAAAGTCCGTTGCATTAGGTGTAGATATAGGCGGTTCGCATATTACTGCTGCATTGGTAGATTTAGAGACGAGAACATTAGTACAAAATTCGATTAGGCGCAGTGCGATTAATGCTCAAGAAAGTAAGGAAGTTATTTTTGCAGCTTGGTGCGAAATTATAAATGATGCATTTGATGGGATTCCAAATAATGCCCGTCATTTGGGCATAGCAATGCCAGGTCCTTTTGATTACGAAAAGGGAATTTCACTGATTAAGGATCAAGATAAATTTAAATCATTATACAAGGTAAACGTAAAGGAAGAGCTCTCTAAGAGATTACAAATACCAGCTGGGAATATTCATTTTATTAATGATGCTGCAGGCTTTTTGCAAGGAGAGGTTTTTGCGGGTGCAGCAAAAGGAAATGCGCATGTATTGGGTTTAACATTGGGAACAGGTTTGGGCTCGTCACTTTGTATTGATGATAAAGCAATTGATGCCGATTTATGGAACTCACCATTTTTGGATGGAATTGCCGAGGATTATTTATCTACCCGTTGGTTTGTAAAACGATACGAGCAGTTAAGTGGTAAAAATTTAGATGGTGTTAAGGAGCTGGTAAGCATCGTAAATGTAGATCATTTATCAACCAGAGTATTTATGGAGTTTGGTTATAATTTAGCGCAGTTCTTAATTCCTATCATCAAGAAATCAAAAATTGATATTGTAATAATAGGAGGGAACATTGCCCAAGCCTTTGATGCTTTTGCACCAGAATTAATTGCCACCTTAAAGGGAAATGGAATTCATACGGCTATTAAAATATCAGAATTGAAAGAACACGCGGCCCTAATTGGGGCTGCAAGCTGTAGCGATGTAAGTTTTAAGTCTATCGCGTCCTAAATATTTACAGTTTATTGTTATTGGGCAGATTATTTTAAAAATTATAATAATCTGCCCAATAATATTCTATTTTTTAAATAAAAAATAAATATTTCCTCATATTTTTGCTCTTTTTTTAATTGAAATTGAAAATTTCATATGGATTCTCAATTAAATCAAGGCTATAATTTGGCCTTTTTAAATTGTAACGGATATGTTGCAATTTATTGCCATAAATAATCTTTATTATTGAATGCTAAAACGTTTTAGTCCGACCGAATACTTCCAAAGCATAAACTCTGCTATAAATCAAGCAGTTTTTTTTTAGGATTTTATACTAAAACGTTTTAGTCTAGTTTTAAACCAACTTACATCCATTAATTGCCAATTATACATATCAATCTCTCATCCTAAAGATTAAGAGACGAATAAACAAACTAAATATAAATCAACCCTAAACCAAACTTTATGAAAGAACTCAACTAAAAAAACTATTCTAAGCCTCCTACAGAGAAGCAAAAGGTGAATGACTTAACACCTTAAGACCAAAATGATAAATTTTTTTGTTTCGGTGTATTCGATACTTGCTATAAAATGTATGGTATAATACAACAAAAGATCTTACAATCTAAATGCCTTGCAATAAGCCTTTAAATAGAATCAATACAGTTCTATTCCGCTAATACAAATCTTTTAAAACAATTAAAAATATCATCAACCTTGGTCTGCGATCAACTAAGACACATTTAATAACTAACAAACTTTAATTTAACTAATTATGACTCTTTTAAAAATTACCAGGAGTGCTATCGGACTTTGTGCAGTTCTGGTTTTACTTTTTGGATGTGGTAAAGAAGAATACCCATCAGTAGATCTTTTTACCTGGAAAGCAAAAGTAGATGTAACCGCTAAGGGAGTACTATCGGTAAACGTCGAAAATTCTGGTGGCTCCTCGGCAGGAGAAGGATCATTAAAAGTGGTGGATAACGACATTAACTCAAAGTTCCTGATCAATCCTTACCAGTCGAGCCTTTACATGCAATTAACATTCCCCGCGCCTCAACAAGTAGCATCATATACTTTAACATCGGGTGGCGATGCGCCGGATAGGGATCCTAAAAACTGGAAATTGAGTGGTTCTACAGACGGCAGCAACTTTGTTGATCTTGATACCAGAACAGGTGAGACATTTTCTGGTCGTAACTTAACCAAAACCTACAATTTCAAAAACAAAGTTCTGTATAAATATTACAGACTTAGTATTACCGCAAATAATAATGGCTCTTTATTCCAATTGTCAGAATGGCGTTTAATTGAGGTGCCAGAAGAGCAACAATAGTTGCTATTACATAGTACTTCAGTAAATAAAACATATTAATATTTCTGTCTACGATTTAACCCGGGGCATTAAAATTTTATTTCAACTGATCAATAGACCTAACAAAAGTAATCTGTTAATAACAAAATAATTATGATGAAAAGAATTACAAATTTAACTAGAGGTAGACTCAAGCTTAAAGATTGTGCTTTAAAGGCTATCGCATTGACCTTAGCTTTAAGCAGTGGTTTTTATGCAACAGCTAATGCTTCTGCTGTTAATATAAATAGTTCGGTTTTGGTTGCTAAAGCCAAGGCCGATATTGTACTACGCGGTATAATAAAAGACGAAAAGGGTTTGCCTTTACCTGGAGCTGGTGTTAAAGTAAAAGGCAGTTCTACAAGCGCAGCTGCGGATGTGAATGGAGCATTTACCATTACCGTTCCAGATCAAAATTCAGTATTAATTGTAACCTATGTTGGTTATGATACTAAAGAAATTACTGTTGGCACGCAAACAACTATAGATATTGTTTTAAAAGAAACAGCTGGAGCAAACCTACAAGAGGTTGCTATTGTTGGTTTCGGTACACAGAAAAAAGAAAGTTTGGTTGGTGCTCAATCATCTGTGAAAGCTGATGAATTAAGACAACCAGTTTCTAGTATGAGTCAATTATTGGCTGGTCGTATTCCAGGAGTTGTAAACGTTAGTAGAAATGGTGAGCCAGGTGCAACAGGATCAGACATTTTTATTCGTGGTATATCTTCACTTACCGCAGGTGATAGAGGGCCATTGGTAATTATAGATGGAGTTCCTAACCGTAACCTGAATGATATTAGTGTGTATGATGTAGAAAACTTTACTGTACTAAAAGATGCGGCTGCTACGGCTGTATATGGTATTCGCGGTGCAAATGGAGTAATCTTAATCAATACAAAACAAGGAAAAACGGGTTCTCCAAAAATTAATGTAGAATACTATGAAGGTATCAGCCGTTTCACCAAAAAACCACAATTAATTGATGGTGTAGATTATATGAATTTAGCTAATGAGGCGAAATACTCAGATTATTTAAGAGGTGGTTCCGCAGGTGCATTTACGCCAGCATATTCAATAAATGCGGTTCAAAATACTGCAGCTGGTACTGATCCAATTCTTTACCCAAATGTAAACTGGTTTGATGCTATTTATAACGATTTCGGTAGAAATAGATCAGCAACTGCTAACCTTTCTGGTGGTGTAAGTAATGCAAGATATTATGTTTCCTTAGGCTATTATGGTGAAGACGGTTTGTTTAAAACGGATGAAGCTGTAAACTCATCTACAAAACAAAGTTATAGTCGCTATAATGTAAGTGCAAACTTAAATTGGGATATAACGGGTACTACAAAAATGGATTTAGGTATTAAAGGTATTTTAGGACAAAGCAATTTTCCAAGCAACTTGGGTGCGCAGGATATCTTTAGCCAAGCATTCTTAATTAATCCTACATCTTTTCCAGTGCTTTATCCAAACGGAAGTTTGCCGGGAATTAGTCCTCAAGCAGATCAACGTAACCCTTATGGTGATGTTACCAGAAATGGATACAGCTCTGGTTACACTAACCAATTGTATTCGAATCTACGTTTAACTCAAGATTTGAAAGAAATAACCCCAGGTTTATCGGCTACAACAATGTTCTCTTTCGATATTAACAACAATAATACGATAGCTAGAACGAAAAGAGAAACCTTATACAGAATTAACCCTAATGATCCTTATATCGTTCCGGGTAATGCAAGCTCAGGTTACAAATATGGATTGGTTCTTCAAGGACAGGATTTCTTAAACTACGGTATTGCTAATGGCGGGGATAAGAAAATATACTTTGAAGCTGCTGTTAACTATAACCGCACATTTGGTAAGCATGCTGTAAGTGGTTTATTATTGTATAACCAAAACGATAATACTACACCATTTGCGGGTAACTTAACACTTTCGCTTCCTTATAGATTACAAGGTGTTGCCAGTCGTGCAACATATGCTTACGATAATAAGTATTTCTTCGAATTTAATGTGGGTTACAATGGATCAGAAAACTTTGCACCAGATAAACGTTATGGTTTTTTCCCTGCGCTTGGTATAGGATGGTTACTATCTAACGAGAAATTCTTTGAACCATTGAAAAATGCCATTCAAATGGTTAAATTCCGTTATTCGGATGGTATTGTTGGTAGTGGAGGTAGTGGTTCTGGATATGTACAGACTGAGGGCGAACGTTTCTATTATTTAACTAAAGTTGGTAGTGCAAGTGGTTATACATTCGGTCAGAACGGAAATCTTGGATCAAATGGTTTAGGTGTAACTGCTTATGGAGTAGATGTAACTTGGGCAGAAACCCGCAAACAAGATTTAGGTTTTGAAATGAAAACTTTGAACAATAATCTATCCTTAATTGTAGATTTTTTCAAAGAAAGAAGAGAAAATCAATTTATTAGTAGAGGTACTGTACCTAATTATATTGGCTTGGCCAACACGCCAATTGGTAACTTAGGTATTGTTGAGAATAAGGGTATTGATGGTACTTTGCAATATGATGCAAAATTAGGCACAAACTGGTCGCTTAATTTAAGAGCAAACGTTACGTTTAATAAGGATAAAGTTATTGAGAACGATCAAGCACCAAAGGCTTACCCTTGGTTAGAGCAAAGAGGACTTAATATTTTAGCTTCTACTCGTTTTGGCTACATCGCAGAAAAATTATTTGATACTCAGGCAGAGATCAATGCCAGTCCAACTCAATTCGGAACTTTAATGCCGGGCGATATCAAATACAAAGATTTAAATGGTGATGGTAAAATCGATTCATTCGATCAAACCGCAATTGGTAGAGGTGATGTTCCAAGTACCACTTATGGTTTTGGTTTCTCCTTAACCTTTAAAAGCTTCGATTTTGGATTATTCTTCCAAGGCCAAGATAACGCAGATATCATCTTAAATATTCCATCATTTGCAAACTCAGGTGGTTTAGGTAATATGTTGGCAGTTGCTTCAGATCGTTGGACACCATCAAACCCTCGTCAAGATGCTGTTTACCCACGTTTATCTTACGGTGGTACGAACAACAATAACTACCAAGCTAGTACTTGGTGGAAACGTGATGTCAGCTTCTTGAGATTGAAAAATGCAGATTTAGGTTATACACTTAAAGAAGGAATAAAATCTATCGGTATTAAACGCTTAAGAATATATGCAACTGGCTATAACGTATTTACCATTAGTAAATTTAAGCTTTGGGATCCAGAACTTTTAACCAATAACGGTACGAGATATCCATTAACATCTAATTATTCTTTAGGTCTTACAGCTAATTTTTAAACTTAAAAAGAATGAAAAAAATATTAATATATACAGTAGGGGCATTGTTGATAGTCGGCAATTATGGCTGTAAGAAATTTTTAAATCAAGTACCTGATGATAGACTTACTTTTGATCAATTGTATCAAAGAAAGTCTACTGTTGATCAGGCTTTGGCAAATGTGTATTCTACTTTGCCAGATCAAAATCAAGATCGTTCGGCTAGTGCATCCGGAAATATAGGTCCGTGGACAGCTGCTTCTGATGAGGCAGATTACACGCTACCGAATTTTACCGAAAATGTAAATACAGGTGCATGGGATGCAACCAGTGGAAATGTAAATTATCATTGGCAAAACTACTACCGTGGTATTCAAGCGGCAAGTTCTTTTATGGCAAACGTTACTAGATGTACTGATTGTAACATTGGTGGTTTAGATATTGTAAACCGTTATTACAACGAAGCAAGAGCGTTAAGGGCAATTTATTACTATTATTTAATCAGACAATATGGTCCGGTAATTTTATTGGGTAATGATCCAATTGCTTCTGATGCACCACTTGAGGCCATTAGTAAGCCACGAAACTCAATGGATGAATGTGTAGAGTACATCATCAGTGAATTAGATGCAACTATTTCTCGTTTACCGGCTACACCACAAGCAAATGAAGATTTTGGTCATGTTACTGCATCTGTTGCAGAAGCCTACAAAATCAAAACTTTGTTAACAGCTGCTCGTCCTTTGTTTAATGGAAATACAGATTATGCTGGTCTTAGAAATCAAGATGGGAAGCAATTAATCAGTCAAACCTATAATGTTGCAAAATGGGCTAGATTAGCTACTACTGCGAAGTCATTTTTAAATAATCCTAACTATTCTAGCTATGCACTTTACAGCGTTGCCGCTACGCCATCAGGTTTGCCAAATACTGCTTTTAATAGAGCGTTTATTGCAACTAGAGATGTGTTTTTAAATGGATGGAATTCTGAAATTATTTTTGGTAGAGGTGGCGATGTAACTTTTTATCAATATTCTTTAGCGCCGAATCATAATGGAGCTTCAGGTGGCGATAAAGGAGGTTCATTCTTATCTCCATCTCAACAATTGGTAGATGCGTTTTTTACTGCAAATGGATTACCGATAGAAAGTGACCCTACATATACCGCTAATGGAACATCAACTTACCAAGCTCCAGATCCAAACGATCAGGCAGCGCCAAGAGTAATTAGCAATATGTTCGTAAATCGCGAACCTCGTTTCTATGCAGATATTACCTACACAGGTCGTAAATGGATTAATCCACAATCAAGTATCATCACCGATTTTACAAACAGTGGTAATGCAGGTAAAGGTGCTATTGCGAACAATGATTATACTAAAACAGGATATACTTCTAGAAAGCATTTAACTGTAGCCGGGTGGACAAGTGGTAGAACAATTTTTACCTCAATTAGATTGGCTGAAATTTACTTGGATTATATTGAGGCGTTACAGGAGTCAAATCCTTCAGATCCTGATATTTTAATCTACTTAAACAGAATTCGTACTAGAGCAGGTATTCCAATTTATGGAGGAGGCGGACTTCCAATTCCAACGGATATGAGAGATGCCATTCGTAGAGAAAGACGTGTTGAGCTTGCTTTTGAGTTAGATCGTTATTTCTACACCAGAGAGTGGAAAATTGCAGAAACTACTGATATTCAGATCAGAGGTTTAAACATTACCCAAAATGCACCAACATTTTACACACCGGTAGTAACTGAAAATAGAGTTTTCCAAAAGAAACACTATTTATGGCCAATACCGAACGGTGAGATTCAAAAAGTTCCTGTAATTGTACAAAATACAGGCTGGTAAAATACATACAGCACCGAGTGAAACACTCGGTGCTTTTTTTAACCAATTATATTAAAGCTATGAAAAACATTTTCTCCTTATCAGTAATTGTACTTTTCGCTTTGCTTGCCTGCAATGGTAAAAAAGAAGCCGATGCGGTAAAGCCTGCACCTCCAATTGTAGAAGCAATTGATCCACCAGATGCTCCATCAAAGACATGGAAGGAACATTGGTTTGAGCATGTTCAGTTACTTAATCGTGTTTATTATGATACCAGCGTAGTTGTTTATTATGATGGCGATGTTAAGCCTACTATCGTTTGGCCTAAAACCTACATGGCCGAAGCTTGGAATTATACAAAAAAAACCTATGGCAAATTTGGCGATGATAGCCGTCTTTTTGTAATTTATCATGCCGGGAAATATAGCGGTGGTCATCCGGGAACTTATCTTGATGGTGCACATGATTATAGAAACGTTACCGACTGTGGTGCCAGTAGCTTAGATGCTTGGACAACAGGAGTGGATAACGACATTGATTTATCTACCCATGAAATTGGTCATATTGTAGAAGGCGCATCAAAAGGAATAAAAGAATCTCCGGCTTTTGATATTTGGCACGACAGTAAGTGGATGGAAATTTATCAATACGATGTATATCTTGGTTTGGGAAGAACGGCTGATGCACAACGTTGGTATAACAAAATGATGACCACAACAGATAGTTATCCTAAGGCGGGCACACAATGGTTTAAAAATTGGTTTCTTCCTATTTATGAAAATTATGGCAAAACGAAAGTTTTAAATGGTTTCTTCACCTTGCTCTCTCAAAATTTTCCCAAACAACAACTAACTGTTCAAGGTAAAAGCTACCAACAATATACAAGAAAAATGAATTTTGGTGAGTTCGTTCATTTTTGGAGTGGCTCGGCTAAGGCAGATTTGGCTCCACTTGCATTAGCTGCTTTTGGCTCGAAAGATGAAAAAGGAGCAGACTGGGCGCCAATGTTAGTTCAGGCTAAAAAAGATTTTCCTAACATAACATATTAATTAATGCTCAAGTTTAGAGATTCTGGTCACTCAGAATCTCTTTTTTAGTTTATAAACACATAGAATAAAAATCATGATCAAGAATTTTTTAATAGTTGCTTTGCTTGCATGTTCAATTAATGTTTTTGCGCAAAACAAGAGAGATTTTCAAATTACTATAACCGACCCAGCCAATGTATTGGATGCTGAAACCAAAAGTAATTTAACAGCCTCTTTTAATTTGCAATATCCACTTTTTGCAAATGCTGATGGTTATAGAACAAAACGAAATGTAATATTGGAAGTAGCCAATGGCGAAACAGAAACCATTAAAGCTAAAGCCGGAGAGATTAAAATAAACAGCAATTGGGTAAAAGGAAAATCTTTAAATAAAGTAAATAAAGAATTATGGGCGGCACTTTCAAAAAATTGGTCTTCATATAGCACCGAAAAACACAAAGGATATAAGCTCACTTTTATTAGCAAAGATCCAAACTTAGATCCATCCGTTAGAAAAAATTTAATCGATACCTATTTTGAAATTTATCCAACGTTGGTTAAAACTTTCAACGATAAATCTACACACGATGTTCTTTTTGTGGTAGATACCGCTTACAAAGCAGTTGCTGAAGCAAGCGGAAATAGAATTCTTTTCAGCGCAGGTTATATGAAAGCGCATCCTACAGATATTGATGTAGTAACCCACGAAACCATGCACATTGTTCAAGGTTATGGTTATTCTGCTGGTCCGGTTTGGTTAACAGAAGGCATTGCAGACTATGTTCGCTATAAATATGGGGTAGATAATGTGGGCTCTAAATGGAGCCTGCCAGCTTATAACGACAAACAAAGTTATAAAAATAGCTACCGCATTACAGCTCGCTTTTTTGCTTGGTTAGAGCAAAATGTAAAACCAGGTTTAATTGCCATGCTCGATCAACAATTAAGGGCACATCAATATACTGAACAATCTTGGGTATCTTTAACAGGTAAAACAATAGATCAACTTTGGGATGATTACGGTAAAAATCCATCAGTAGAATTAAAATACAGCGATAAAAAAGCAAAATAAAAATTATAAAAATGAAAAAATCTTTATTAATACTCTCTTTAATTACCCTTTTTTTAGGCTTCAAGGCAAATGCTCAACATGAACAATTAATTAAGCGTGGCGATTATACATTAGTTTTTCTGAACAATTCTGAAATCATTACCGAAGAGCTCAGTCAAAATATTACCAACACTTTTTTTGAAGTTTACCCGAAAATGGTTGCAGAATATAATCCTGATGCAACTAAAAAAGTTACCATATCCATCGATATTAATTATAAAAAGGTAGCCATTTCTGGCAATGGAAAAATTTTGCTAGGCGCATTGTGGATGCAACAACATCCTGAAGATACTGATTTGGTAACGCATGAGCTTATGCATATTGTACAGGATTTTAAGGCACTTGGCCCAGAATGGTTAATTGAAGGCTTGGCAGATTGTGGCAGATTTCAATATGGACTTAACAACGCAGCTGCTGACTGGAGTTTGCCTTCACTAAGTTCTTTTCACAGCTATAAAATGGGATACCGGGTTGCAGCTCGATTCCTGCTTTGGGTAAATAAATATAAAGAATCAACTACAATTATTCAGCTAAATACAGCTTTAAAATACAACACTTATTCTGCAGATTCGTGGAAGGAGATTACGGGTAAAAGTCTTGACGAGCTTTGGGCGCTTTACCTACAAAATAAGGATATTGACTAGCAAGGATGTTACCTAAAATAAATGGATAATAAACTATTTTAGCATTTAGAAATCACACACACAAATGATTACTAATAAATTAAAACAAGCATTAAAATATGCTACAGTTATTATTTTGGCCAATTTATTCAGCGCCAATTTATCTGCACAGCAAACGGTTAGCTTAGCCAAGCGACAACAAGATTTTGTTGATCTCCGCTTTGGTATGTTTATCCATTACAACATTCCAACCTACATGAATCAGGATTGGGCTGATCCTGAGGCAAGTCCATCAATCTTTAATCCTAAAAAGTTAAATACAGATCAGTGGGCAAAAGCGGCAAAATCTGCCAATATGAGCTATGGTTGTTTAACCACAAAACACCACAGTGGTTTTGCAATTTGGGATACAAAAACCACAGATTATAGCGTAATGAGCAGTCCTTACAAAAAGGACATTGTAAAAGCTTATACAGAATCTTTCAGAAAAGAAGGTTTAAAAGTGATGCTTTATTATTCAATTTTGGATACACATCATAAAATTCGTCCGGGACAAATTACACCAGAAAAAATCGAATTTATTAAGGCTCAGCTGAAGGAATTACTAAGCAATTATGGTAAAATAGATGCTTTAATTATCGATGGTTGGGATGCGCCATGGTCTAGAATCTCTTATGATGATGTTCCTTTTGAAGAAATTTACACCTTAATAAAATCAATCCAGCCAGAATGTTTGGTTATGGATTTAAACGCCGCTAAATATCCAGCAGAAGCCTTGTACTACACAGATATAAAATCTTACGAGCAAGGTGCTGGTCAGCATATAAAAAAGGAAAGCAACAAATTACCCGCTTTATCTTGTTTGCCAATTAATACCGCATGGTTTTGGAAAACCGATTTCCCTACAACGCCAGTAAAATCTGCCGATGTTTTGGTAAACAATATGATTAAACCTTTAAACCAGGCCTACTGCAATTTCATTTTAAATGTTGCGCCAAATCGCGATGGCTTAATTGATGATAATGCTTTGGCTACCTTGAAAGAAATTGGAACAAAATGGAAAAACGAAGGCCCTTTGCCAGCATTGCCACCTAATGTTGCACCAATTATATCTCCAAATATTGCCAAGAAACAAGCCAGCAATTCTAGCTGGAGTGATGATATGAACCTAATGGATTTTGCAAACGATGATAGTTTCGGATCAACTTGGTCTTCCAATCCAACGGTTAAAGAGCCTTGGTTCGAAATCACTTTCGATAGAGATAAGGCATTAAATATGATTGTTATTGCAGAGAAATCTGCAAACATTTCTTCGTATAGATTGGAATATAGTGATGGTGGTGAGTGGAAGCCTATTGTTAAAGGGAACGATGCATCAAGAATAAAAATCCATCGCTTTGATCGGGTTTGGGCAAAAAAAGTAAGAATTTTAATAGATAAGTTTGATAACCAAGTAGAATTAGCAGAGTTCGGTGTTTTTAATGAAAGAAGATAGTTTGATAGAAAAAGTAAAGGCCCTTGCATTGGGGGTAGATATTGGTGGTTCCCATATTACAACAGGAATTGTAGATATTGATGAAAAAAGCTTAATAGCAGAATCGGTAAAGCGATGTTTTATAGATTCTAATGGTTCGGCAGAAAGTATTTTAAGTGGCTGGACAGAAATAATTCAGGAGTCATTTGAAAATTACAGCGGAGCCGATATTAACATTGGTATCGCTATGCCTGGTCCTTTTGATTACGAAAATGGCATTTCCTTAATCAAGGATCAGGATAAATTTAAGGCCTTATATCAGGTAAATATTAAGGAAGAGCTCGCCAAGCGATTAAATATCCTCCCAGCAAATATTCGTTTTATAAATGATGCGGCTGGGTTTTTACAAGGAGAAGTTTTCGCAGGTGCGGCCAAAGGGAATACAAGTGTTATGGGTTTAACTTTGGGTACAGGATTGGGTTCGGCATTTTGTATCGATTATAAAGCAACAGATGCTGCACTTTGGGATTCTAACTTTTTAAACAGCATTGCAGAAGACTATTTATCAACCCAATGGTTTGTAAAACGTTATAAACAGTTAACCAATAAAACTTTGGCGGGCGTAAAAGAACTGGTTTCTTTGGTACCATCGGATCATGATGCGATTAGGGTTTTTATGGAATTTGGGCACAACTTGGCTAAATTTTTAATCCCGATTATTAATCAGTATAAAATTGATGTAGTTATAGTTGGTGGAAATATCGCACAGGCTTTTGCAGAGTTTTCTCCAGAGCTTATATCTACCTTAAAGGGAAATGAAATATATGCCTCGATAAAAATTTCTGAGCTTAAAGAAAACGCGGCATTAATTGGTGCTGCAGGCTGTTGGGATCATTCTTATCAGGCAATTAGTTCATAAAACAAAAATGTTATAAAAAAAATTTTGATGATTAGTAAAACGTTTTACATATTATATTTATTTTGCGGAACAATAAACTAACCAAAGTCGAAAAATCAAAGATTTAAATGAAAAAGATAATTTTCTCATGCGTTTTGGCAACGTTTGCATTGTTGCCCCTCTCTAAATTAAAAGCTCAAGAAATAATTAAGAAAAATGGGTACACGCTTTCTTTCGAAAGTAATTTTGCTGGTTTAGATCCTCAGTTGAAAAAGCGTTTGATTAAGACCTTTTTTGAAGTCTATCCTAAACTTGCAAAAGAGTATAACCCATCTACAATGAAAGAGGTTAAGTTCTTTGTAGATACAAATTATAAAGGTGTTGCCGCAACCAGCGATGGTAAAGTAAGTTTTAGCTCCATCTGGATGATTACACACCCAGAAGATATTGATGTGGTTACCCACGAGGTGATGCACATTGTTCAGGATTATGGCAGAAGCGTTGGCCCGGGGTGGTTAACAGAAGGCATTGCCGATTATGCCCGTTACAAATTCGGTGTGGATAATGCAGGTGCAAATTGGACCCTTCCTGATTTAAAACCAGAACATTCTTATAAAAATAGCTACAGAATAACCGCTCGGTTTTTTGCCTGGATAGAAAAATATGTTAAACCCGGAACGGTTAAAGCTGTAGATGATTCGTTAAGAGATCATACTTATACCCCTAAGATTTGGGCAAAATTAACCGGAAAAGATCTCGATGGTCTTTGGGCAGATTATGTTAAAAACCCTTCATTAGAACAATCAAAATAGAAACACAATAACTGAAACATACAAAAATGAAAAAACTGTTCATCGCCTTATTAAGTTTTGCAGCTTCAACCAGCTTCGCACAAACTGTTGGCAAAATTACAGATCCGGTAGATTGGATTAACCCACTTATGGGTACACAATCTAAACCAGATTTATCGAATGGAAACACTTACCCAGCAATAGGCTTGCCTTGGGGAATGAATATGTGGAGCCCGCAAACCGGCAAAAACGGCGATGGCTGGGCTTACGTTTATGGTGCAGATAAAATTCGTGGCTTTAAACAAACCCATCAACCTTCTCCTTGGATGAACGATTACGGCGCTTTCTCGATCATGCCAGTAACCGGAAAATTAAAATTTACTGATGATGATCGTGCAAGTTGGTACAGCCATAAAGCCGAAGTATCAAAACCATATTACTATAGCGTTTACTTAGCAGATGCTGATGTTACCACAGAAATTACACCTACAGAAAGAGCGGCGCAATTCAGATTTACTTTCCCAAAAACGGATAGTTCTTTTGTAGTTGTAGATGCTCAAGACAGAGGTTCGTACATTAAGATTATTCCTGCAGAACGCAAAATTATTGGCTACACCACTAAATATGCCCGCGGACCACTCCCTAAAAATTTCAAAAACTATTTTGTAATCTATTTCAATAAAGATTTCAAATTGGCCAAAACTTGGGATGATAAAAAACTTAATGATAAAGATTTAGAACTAACCGTAAACCATGCTGGTGCTGTTATTGGTTTCCAAACCACTAAAGGCGAGCAAGTAACTGCAAAAGTTGCTTCATCATTTATTAGTTTCGAACAGGCCGATATCAATTTAAAAAGAGAATTAGCTAATGATGGTTTCGATGCAACGAAAGCAAAAGGGAGGGCCGTTTGGAACAAAACCTTGAGCAAAATTGCAGTAGAAGGTGGTACGATTGATCAAACCCGTACTTTCTATTCTTGTATGTACCGTACATTATTCTTCCCGAATAAATTGTATGAAGTAGATGCTCAAAACCAAATTGTACACTGGAGCCCATACACTGGCGAAGTTAAACCAGGTTATATGTTTGCTGGAACTGGTTTTTGGGATACATTTAGAGCCTTATATCCTTTCTTAAACTTGGTTTATCCATCAATTAACAAAGAGATGCAACAAGGTTTAATTAACGATTACAAAGAAGGTGGCTGGTTACCAGAATGGAGTAGCCCAGGTTATGCCAACATTATGGTGGGTAACAATTCGGCTTCTGTAGTTGCAGATGCCTACATTAAAGGCATGCGTGGTTACGATATTAATACTTTGTGGGATGCTTTAAAACATGGCGCTAACAATGAAGGCCCGATGGAAGCTGTTGGTCGCGATGGTGTTAAATATTACAATGAATTGGGTTATGTTCCATTCGATGTTAAAAAGAATGAAAACGCAGCTAAAACATTAGAATATTCTTATGATGATTTCACGATTTACCAATTGGGTAGAGCTTTAGGCAAACCAGCCTCAGAAATCGCGATTTATAAGAAAAGAGCAATGAATTACAAAAACCTTTTCGATCCTTCTTCTGGCCTAATGCGTGGTAAGAATCAGGATGGAACTTTCCAAAGCCCTTTCAGTCCGTTTAAATGGGGTGGCGCTTTTACGGAAGGAAATAGCTGGCACTACACTTGGTCGGTTTTCCAGGATGTTGATGGTTTAGCAAAATTAATGGGCGGTCATGAAAAATTTGTAACCAAATTGGATTCAGTTTTCTCTATGCCTCCAGTATTTGATGAAAGTGCTTACGGTGGTGTAATTCACGAAATTCGCGAAATGCAGATTGCAAACATGGGTCAGTATGCTCATGGAAATCAACCTATTCAACACATGATTTATTTGTACAACTATGGTGGTGCGCCTTACAAAACTCAATATTGGGTTAGAGAAACCATGAATAGAATGTATAAAGCAACACCAGATGGTTATTGCGGTGATGAAGATAACGGACAAACTTCTGCATGGTACGTGTTCTCGGCAATGGGATTTTATCCTGTTACGCCAGCAACAGATCAGTATGTATTAGGTGCGCCATTATTTAAAAAGGTAACGCTTACTTTAGAAAACGGCAAAACGGTAGTGATCAATGCAGGTGCAAATAGCGATAGCAATCGTTACGTACAGTCGTTACAGTTAAACGGAAAACCATATTCTAAAAACTGGATCAGCCATAGTGGTTTGCAAAATGGAGCAGTGTTAAACTTTAACATGACGGCATCACCAAACAAAACCAGAGGTTCAAATCCTGTTGATTTCCCTTATTCGTTATCAACAGAAAAATAAAAATATCATCTATCGGATGGAGTAAAAACTTCATCCGATAGGTTTTAAAATAATTATATATTAGCTTTAACTGGCTAATTACTAACAAACCAAATATGAAATTGAACGTCTTAAAGGCGGGTTGCGCAACCATTCTCTGGCTTAGCGGAACCTTTCTGGCATTTGGCCAGCGCATAGATCTTAAAGATCTTTCTGCATTTAAAAACCCTGCAAAATCGTGGTCATTAGCAGAAAATGTTTTTACCGATTTAACGAAAGAAAATGTATTAAAAACCACAAAGGGAACTGGCATTTTGGTAAATGAATCATCTGCAAAAAGTGCGGGATCAGATTTATACACCAATACCGAATTTGGCGATGCCTTAATCGAGCTTGATTATTTAACCGCCAAAGGAACCAATTCTGGAATCTATCTTCAAGGAAATTACGAAATCCAAATTGATGATGCCTGGGGATTAAGAAATGCAACATCCGCAAATAATGGTGGTATTTACGAACGTTGGAATGATTCTAAACCTGATGGAGAAAAAGGATTTGGAGGAATTGCCCCACGTCAAAATGCAAGTAAAGCGCCTGGTTTATGGCAGCACATTAAAATAGTTTTTCAGGCACCTAAATTTAATGGATCTGAAAAAACCCAAAATGCAAAAATTATCAGCGTTGAATTAAACGGAATCACCATCCACGAAAATGTAGAGTTATTCGGTGCAACTCGTGGGGCAGCTGGTGCAGAAAAAGCAACTGGTCCACTGCGTTTGCAAGGCGATCATGGTTCTGTAGCATTTAAAAATATCGAAATTACCCCACTTTCTCAGTTTCCGAGAAACAATCAAGGCAATGATGATGATCCAATTTATGTAGATGCATCAAGCAATAATATGATCCGCAGTTTTATAGATGTAGTTCCGGGTGTGCGTTCGGTACATGCAATTTCGGTTGGCGGACCAGAAAAAACAGCTTACAGTTACGATTTGGATAACGGCACACTTTTACAAGGATGGCATGGTGGTTTTATCGATGCAACGCCAATGTGGCACGATCGAGGTAATGGAACTTCTCGCCCTTTGGGAAGTGTAACCCGCTTTACCCAAAAGCCAGTTCTAGCAATTTCTAGGTTGGCTAGCGATAAAGATAAATGGGTTGCTGATACCGTAGGAACAGGTTTCCGTACAAAGGGTTATGTAATGGATAACCAAGAAAGACCAGAGTTTAAGTACATTATTTATGGTTCAACTGTTACCGATGCGGTTAAAGTAATGGACAATGGACAAGGTTTAACCAGAGAAATTTCTGTTGATAAACCATCAAAAGATTTTTATTTCCTTTTAGCAACGGCTTCAAATATCGAAGAGGTTTCAAAAGGATTATATCTAATTGATGATAAATCTTATTACCTACAATTTCCAGAAGGCGCTTCGAAGCCGATTATTAGAGATGTAGATGGTAAAAAAGAAATTATTGTAGCAATTGGCAGTAAGTTAAATTATACCATTTTGTTTTAATCTGAATGATGATGAGATATACATTTAAAACACTAACGATACTTGCATTAAGCTTAAGTTTTTCTACACTTTTTGCACAGGAAACACCGAAAGAAGAAGATTTTTTCAGAATAAATAAAGTAAAAGTTCCCGAGGGGCCAATTTTAGAAGTTGGCGGTTTGGTTACTTTGCCAAATGGCGATTTAGGAATTTCTACCCGCCGAGGCGAAGTTTACATTGTTCAAAATCCAACCAGCTCTAAACCATATTGGAAAAGATTTGCCTACGGATTGCACGAAATTTTGGGTATTGCCTATAAAGATGGTGCCCTTTACGTTGCGCAACGTGGCGAATTAACCAAGCTTATTGATAAGGATATGGATGGCAAGGCTGATGTTTACGAAACCATTTATGCCTGGCCTTTAAGTGGTCATTATCACGAATATAGCTTCGGGCCAAAAATAGCTGCTGATGGTACTTTTTTAGTAACCGCAAATGTAGCCTTTGGCGATGAAGAGTGGTGGAGAGCCGAAAGCCGTGTGCCGATGCGTGGCTGGGCAATGAACATTACCGAAGATGGCAAAATGACGCCGTATGCTGCAGGACTTCGTTCTCCAGCAGGAATTGGAATGTTGGATAATCAATTTTATTATACAGAAAATCAAGGCGACTGGGTAGGCTCAGGCGGTTTGTGGAAAGTAAATAAAGGTGATTTTATGGGTCACCCTGCAAGTTTAAGGTGGACAAGCAGATCTGATTCTCCAGTTAAGTTGCAATCCGATTTCTTCTATTCTAAAATGGATGAACGCCGGATTAAAAACGAGCAAGGCCGATACATTAAACCAGAAAATAGAGTTAACGAAACGTTCAAAACGCTTTTCGAAATGAAGAAAACTTTCCCCGAATTGCGTTTGCCAGCGGTTTGGTTGCCTTACGGAATTTTAGGAATCTCTTCTGCAGAGCCTGTAAAAATCCCTGCGAATAGTTTTGGTCCATTTGCCGGACAAATTTTAGTCGGCGATCAAGGAATGAGTATCATTTCTAGAATTTTTATGGAAACTGTAAAAGGCGAGGAGCAAGGTGCTTCATTTTTGTTCCGTAAAGGTTTCCGTTCGGGTGTATTAAGATTGGCTTGGGGAACTGATGGTTCATTATTTGTAGGCGAAACCAACCGTGGTTGGGGATCTGCAGGTGATGCAAACGAAGGTTTAGAAAGATTGGTTTACAACAACAAAGTTCCATTCGAAATGAAAGCCGTTAGAGCAATGCCTGATGGTTTCGAAATTGAATTTACTAAACCGGTTGATCGTAAATCGGCCGAAGATTTAGCTTCTTATTCCGCAGAAAGCTTCATTTACAAATATCATCCAGTTTATGGATCGCCTCCGGTAAATACAGAAAAATTAAAAATCTCTGGAGTTAAGGTTTCAGAAGATGGTTTAAAAGCGAGAATTATTGTTCAAAACCTTCGTCAATATTACATTCATACCTTAACCTTGGATGGCTTGAGATCTCAAGATGGTTTTTATTCACTCATTCACCCTGTAGCTTTTTACACGCTAAATCAAATCCCTGATGGCGATAAATTATCGATGAAAGAAGTGAGTACAAAAAACTCTGAAACGGTTCCTACAACTTCCGCTGCTGCTAAAAAAGCTTCAACGGCTAAAGTGCCAGCTAAAGTGCCAGAATCTAAATCGCTTCCAACTAAAGCAGTTTCTGTTGCAGCAAAAGCACCTACTTTTAAAGAAGTAGAAGGTTTGTTAACCAAAAATACTTGCTTGGCTTGCCACAATGCAACCAAAAGACAAATCGGACCTGCGTTTGTAGAAATTGCGAAAAGAAAATATTCTGGAGATAAAATTTTTCAGTTAATTCATAATCCTCAGCCACAAAATTGGCCAGGTTATGCAACAGAAATGCCTCCAATGCCACAGGTAACCAAAGCTGAAGCTTTAAAAATTGCAGCTTGGATTAATTCTTTAAAATAAATATTAGTTAATTGTTAGTCTAAAACGGTTGGTGGAAACGCCGACCGTTTTTATTTGAAAAAATTGAAATGAAAAAAATCATATCCCTGATATGCCTAAGTATAGTCTTCAGCTTTGCAGCGAATGCACAGCAAAAATTATCAGGAACAGTTAAAGACAATAAAAATGCTTCCATCCCTGCGGTGAGTATTCAAATTTTAAATACCAACCTAAATACCGTTACAAACGCCAATGGCGATTTCGAATTTAACAATGTTCCAGCTGGGAAACTAAGTCTTCGTTTTTCTGCAATTGGTTATGCAACCACAGTGAAAATTATCACCAGCAATCAAAATTTGGATGTGGTTTTATCAGATGCCAATTTAAAGCTTGATGAAGTAACAGTTTCGGCACAGAAAACCGAGGAAAATGTTCAGAATGTTCCTTTGAGTATAACTGCACTATCTGCTAACAAGGTAAACGATTACCGAATTCAGAATACCCGCGATTTATCTACAATTGTTCCGAATTTATACAGCAGTAATCCAGGCGATGGCAGAAATGTAACTTCAATTAGAGGTATTGGAACAACTTCTTACGATCCTGCAATTGCAACCTATATTGATGGTGTAAATCAATTTGGCTTAGATACTTACATCGCATCCTTATTCGATGTGGAAAGAATAGAAGTGCTTCGTGGGCCACAAGGAACGCTTTATGGCAGAAACGCGATGGGTGGCGTAATCAATATTATTACAAAACAACCCACCAATTATACGAGCGGTTTTGCAGGTGTAGACATTGGTAATTTCGGTCAACAACGCTACAGTGCGGGCATTCGTACGGCTTTAATTAAAGATAAATTGTTCTTCGGCGCTGCCGGATTGTTTAATAGGCAAAGTGGCTTTTACACGAATGAGTTTAACAATTCTAAATTCGACAAGCTCCATGGTTACCTGGGGAACTATTATTTAAAGCTTCAAGCAAGTTCTAAATTTGAGTTAACTTTAAACGTAAAACATAACGAAAATAGAAACAATGGCACTTTTCCGCTGGCAGGCTCGGTAGAAGAAGCGCTTACCAATCCGTTTAAGTTAAATCAAAATGCCACCACAGAAATGGTTGATAATTTGTTTAATGCGTCTTTATCGGCCAACTATACTGGCGATTCATTTAATTTCTCCTCGCAAACGGCTTATCAATCTAACTACAGATCTTACAAACAACCTATTGATGGCGATTTTTCTCCAATTGATGGTGTCTCGATTATTAACGATTATGGTAAAGACTGGAATAAAGTTCAGGTTTATACGCAAGAAATTAAGTTCAGTTCGCCAGCCTCAACAACATCTAAATTTAAATGGTTGGCAGGTTTATATGGCTTTCATCAGTACAATCCAGTTAAACAAGGTACATTTTTTGGCGAAGACGGACCATTGCTTGGCGCACCATTTCCTAATGTGACCAGCTTAAATACCAATACTGGTAAAAGTTACGGTTTGGCCGCGTTCGGTCAGGTTTCTTATGCCTTAACAGATAAATTAGAAGCCACTTTAGGTTTGCGTTACGATTACGAACATAAGAAACAAAGTGCTTTAGGCGAATTTTTAATGGATGGAATGGATCCAATTACCACCCAAAATGATACCGTATCTAGCGCAAATTTCAAAGCTTTCTCTCCAAAGTTTACCTTGGCTTACTCTATTACCGAGAACAATAATGTTTACGGGAATTACAGCAGAGGTTACAGAGCAGGTGGAATTACTCAATTGGGATCAGATCCTTCGGTTTTACCATTGGTTTCTTACAAACCAGAATACAGCAATAACTTCGAAATTGGCTCGAAAAATACCTTTTTAGATCACCTTTTAACAGTTAATGTTTCTGCTTTTTATATTCGATTAACAGATGCTCAAGTTCCGGTTTTAATTTTGCCAGATGCAGTAACCATTACCAGAAATGCAGGCAAGTTGACCAGTAAAGGTGTAGAAGCTGAATTATCAGCAAGACCTTTTAAGGGATTCAACGTAGATTATAATTTGGGTTATACCGATGCTAAATATACTTCGCTTCAATTGCCACAAAACGGAACAACGGTTAATTTAGATGGAAACAGACAATTGTACACGCCAGATTTAACATCGATGTTGGCTTTGCAGTACAGTTATGAAGTAGATAAAATTTCTAAATTAAATCTGGTAGCACGTGGTGAATGGTCGTTTACCGGAAATCAGTTTTACGATTTAGGTAACAACATCGAACAGAAAGGCTACAATCTTTACAATGCGAAAATTGGTGTTACACAAAAGCATTTCGACTTGTTTTTCTGGGGAAGAAATTTAGGCAATAAAACTTACATAGATTATGCTTACGATTTTGGAGCAGCACATTTAGGCAATCCCAAAACCTATGGAGTTAGCCTAACAGGAAGATTTTAAAAAAAAAATTAAGTAAATGGACTGACGAGGTGATTTATCCACTTCGTCAATCCATTCCGAACGCCAAATGCCATGGTACTTGTCACCACGTGCCCTTAAACTAATTTCGTTTCGTGGAGACACGAACCCAGGCCGATCCTGATCTGTGGTATTGGTGGCAAATAAAAAGCACTCCAAAATCTGTGTTTATCTGTGTGCATCTGTGGTT
>NZ_JACRYL010000011.1 GCF_014306625.1 Pedobacter fastidiosus | reverse complement strand
TCTTTGCCCCATAGGGGCTACCTATTTGTAAAATAGACAATGTGTATTTATGCGCCGTAGGTGCTACCCATTTGTAAACACAACCTTGTAATGGAAAGAAGGGCTGTAGTTACCGAAAAGCAATGAACGTTAATTTCCAAAATCATCAGCAACTAGCAGACAAAATTTCAGCATAAACAACTATTTATCAGTCAATTAGTCATTTAAAATTAATTCTTAGCGACAAAATTTCCGATTCGAAAATTAAAATCATCATGGCATTTGTTTTGACTACAAGGGTTATATGAACTTCAACAATTTTACAATAAAAGCCCAGGAAGCAGTTCAACAGGCTTCTGAAATAGCCCAAGGCAACCAGCAACAGGCTATTGAAACGGCACACCTGCTTAAAGGTTTGCTTACTGTTGATGAAAACGTGGTTTCTTATGTATTAAAGAAATTGAACGTAAACCTTAATTCCTTAAATCAAAATTTAGATGCAGAGATTGCAAAGTTCCCGAAAGTGAGCGGAAGCAATGTCTATTTGTCATCAAATACAAATAGTGTTTTACAGAAAGCACAAACATTTTTAAAAGAATTTAAAGATGAATTTGTTTCGGTTGAACACTTATTACTTGGGCTTTTAGCCGTTAACGATAGCACTTCTAAATTATTAAAAGAGCAAGGTGTTAATGAAAAAGACCTTAAAAAAGCGATTACAGAGTTGCGTGGCGATAACCGTGTAACCGACCAAAATGCAGAAGCAACTTACCAAGCTTTGAGCAAATATGCCCGAAATTTAAATGAATATGCAGAAAGCGGAAAGCTTGACCCTGTAATTGGTCGCGATGAAGAAATTCGTCGGGTCATTCAGATTTTATCTCGCAGAACGAAGAACAATCCAATTTTAATTGGTGAGCCAGGCGTTGGTAAAACTGCTATTGCAGAGGGAATTGCATTCAGAATTATTAAAGGCGATGTACCTGAAAACTTGAAAAGCAAAGTGGTTTACTCGCTTGATATGGGTTCGTTAATTGCTGGTGCAAAATATAAAGGCGAGTTTGAAGAGCGTTTAAAAGCCGTAGTAAAAGAGGTTACTCAAAGCGATGGAGAGATTGTTCTCTTTATTGATGAGATCCATACGTTGGTTGGTGCAGGTGGTGGCGAAGGCGCAATGGATGCGGCAAATATTCTAAAACCTGCTTTAGCTCGTGGAGAATTACGTGCAATTGGCGCCACTACTTTGGATGAATATCAAAAATATTTAGAAAAGGATAAAGCGCTAGAACGTCGTTTCCAAAAGGTAATGGTGAACGAGCCTGACACCCAAGATGCGATTTCAATTTTACGTGGATTAAAAGAACGCTACGAAACGCACCACAAGGTGAGGATTAAAGATGAGGCGATTATTGCTGCAGTAGAAATGAGTCAGCGGTATATTGCAGATCGTTTCTTGCCTGATAAAGCCATCGATTTGATGGATGAAGCCGCATCTAAATTGCGGATGGAAATGGATAGTGTGCCTGAAAATGTAGATGCACTGGATCGTGAAATTATGCGCTTGGAAATTGAACGTGAAGCGATTAAACGCGAAAAAGACGATAAAAAAGTTAAAGAACTTTCAGAAGAGATTGCAAATTTATCTGCAGAGCGGGATGAATTAAAAGCTAAGTGGCAAGGCGAAAAAGATTTGGTTGATAACATTAATAATCAGCTGGAACAGATTGAGCACTATAAATTAGAAGCCGAACAGGCTGAACGTGCAGGGGATTATGGCAAAGTTGCCGAAATTCGTTACGGAAAAATTAAAGAAGCTCAAGATAAGCTCGATAAGTTTAAAGCAACTTTGGAAAGTCAGCAGAGCGATAGCAGAATGCTGAAAGAAGAAGTTACTGCCGATGATATTGCTGGTGTTGTTGGAAGGTGGACTGGAATTCCGGTAACGAAACTGATTGCCAGCGAACGTGAAAAATTATTGAATTTAGAAGAGGAGCTTCACCAACGTGTTGCCGGACAAGATGAGGCTATTGAGGCCATTTCTGACGCGATTCGTCGTTCTCGTGCAGGCTTGCAAGATAAGCGTAAACCAATCGGTTCGTTCATTTTCTTGGGCACAACAGGTGTTGGTAAAACAGAATTGGCCAAAGCATTGGCGGAGTTTTTATTCAATGATGAAAATGCGCTCACCAGAATTGATATGAGTGAATATCAGGAAAGACATGCCGTTTCTCGTTTAATTGGAGCGCCTCCAGGCTATGTTGGTTACGATGAAGGTGGACAGTTAACTGAAGCTGTTAGGCGTAAACCTTATTCCGTAGTATTGCTTGATGAGATAGAAAAAGCCCATCCAGATATATTTAACATTTTGTTGCAGGTTTTGGATGATGGTCGCTTAACGGATAATAAAGGCAGAACGGTGAATTTCAAAAACACCATCATCATCATGACTTCGAATATCGGAGCACATTTAATTCAAGATAACTTCAAAAATTTAAGTGATGAAAACCGAGATGAAGTAATTGCTAAAACCAAAAACGAATTGTTTGAGGTATTGAAACAAACCATTCGTCCGGAGTTTTTAAACCGTATTGATGAGCTGATTATGTTCACTCCTTTGAACCGCAGCGAAATTAGAAACATTGTTAGCTTACAATTTAAACAAGTACAGCAAACACTTGCCGAAATGGGTATTGAAATGGAAGCAAGTGATGAAGCTTTAGATTGGTTGGCACAGTTGGGTTACGATCCGCAGTTTGGAGCGAGGCCGTTAAAAAGAGTCATTCAAAAAAGAATCTTAAACGAATTGTCGAAAGAGATCTTGGCGGGTAAGATAGATAAAGACAGTAAAATAAAGTTGGATATGTTTGATCACAATTTTGTGTTCCTGAATCAAAAGGTTGATTAAAAAATCATAATTAAATCCTACAGATTAACCTCTGTAGGATTTTTTTTGAAGCTGATCTTCAGAAGCTTACGAACCAAATAATCAACTACGGTAATAGTTATTTTACTTGTTTTTTGTGTCGATAATGTTTATTATTGATTACACACAAAAAATGAAAAATGAAACCAAAATTAACCATCATGGCAGCGTTATGCGCCATCGGCTTGAGCTCGTATGCGCAAACCGAAAAAGGCTCCGGCTTCTTGGGGCTCAGTCTCAGCTTTGGAACCGAAAAGCAGAAAACCTACAAAAGCAGTATTAACAACTTTACCTTCACCCCAAAAGGAGCCTATTTTCTGGAAGATAATTTTGCTGTAGGCTTAGATCTTTCCTTTAATTTATCGAAACTTAGAGGCATCAATTATACCGAATGGAATAGCGAATACGGTACTTATCAAGATACTTATGGCGCTAAAGAACTTAATTTTGGTCTATCTCCTTTTGCGAGAAAGTATTTTAATGTAAAGTCTTTTTTAAAGTTTTATGCACAGGCCAATATTTTATTTCAAATTAACAGCACCAAAATCATCGATGACGAAGGCTATTTAATAGGTTACGATAATCGACTTAAAGGTTATGGAGCAAGTTTAAGTCCTGGGTTTGCTTTCTTTCCAACAGAAAAATTTGCGATAGAGTTCTCCTTCCCCATTGTTACTTATTTTCATCAAGATTATTACGATGAGTTTTCGGCTTACAACTATGAAAAGCAGAACAATGTTAAACTTGCACTTGATAATTTTATGCCATCCATTGGCGTAAGCTTTCATTTCTAGACCATTTTTAAAATAATTTCATTGAAAATCAAAAACTTAAAATCCAATTAACTAAATATTTAGTTAATTGGATTTTTTTGCTTAATATTGACTACACAAAAAACACACACAAATGAAAAAACAATTATTATTTACCGCTATGGCGGTGGTATGCCTATCTGTATCTGGATTTGCACAAACAAAAGAACCAATGCTTTAAGTTTTGGCGTTAATGTGACCACAGATAAAACAACAAGTGATTTGACCACTGAAAGCAAGGCCAAGAACAGTTCCTTCTCCTTAGGGTATGATTATTTTATTAAAGACAATAGCAAAATTGGAATAGAATTGAGCTACGGAGTTAATAAGTACGATTACGACAATACATCTACACAGGAGTATAAAAGTTATGGTGGTAATTTAAGCTATCAAAGATACTTCCCAATCGTTAAAACCTTATTTGCTTATGCTGGTGGAAAAGCAGCCTATACTTACGGGAAACAAGATCAAACCATAAATAATGGGGTTACGAGCCAAGAATATACATCCAACTTATATGCCGTTGGTGCTTATGGAGGAATAACTTGGTTTTTATCCAAAAGATTTGCTCTTGAAACAAATTTGTTAGCTGCAGATATAATTTATAATGAAACTAAGCAATACAATAATAACCCAGGATCCAATAACTATTCTAACAAAAGAACCACATTCAATTTTACAAGTCAAGGTTTTATAAATAACCTAGGTTTTAAAATATACGTTTTGTTTTAATTAAATATTTCACATCAACGCTCCGTCCCACTGTTTTTTACAGTGGGATTTTTTTATTTCTTTTTGGCTTCGATATTTGGAAGAAATCCTGTTAATAAACCAATTAATGGCAGAAAAGCACAAACATTAAACACATATTCAATACTCGTAGAATCGGCTAATTTACCAAGCAAGGCAGAACCTATTCCGCCCATCCCGAAGGCAAAACCAAAAAACAAACCTGCAACCAAGCCAACTTTACCTGGAATTAATTCTTGTGCATAAACCAAAATCGCGGAAAATGCAGAAGCTAAAATCATCCCGATGGGAACGATTAAAACACCTGTCCAAAATAAATTTGCATGTGGCAATAACAAGGCAAAAGGTGCTGTACCTAAGATAGAAACCCAGATTACATATTTACGTCCAATTTTATCTCCTATTGGTCCGCCCAATAACGTTCCTGCAGCTACTGAAAAAAGAAATACAAAAAGATAAATCTGCGAAGTTTGAACCGATAAGTGAAATTTATCGATCAAATAAAATGTAAAATAATTGGTTAAACTGGCCATGTAAAAGTATTTCGAAAAGATCAAAAGCAATAAAATGGATACAGCGAATACAACCTTTCTGCGAGAAAAGTTATGGGTTACACCTTGAATTTTATTTGCATTTTTAACCCTCAATAACATAAATCCCTTATACCAATTGCCCACGTAACTTAAAATCAAAATGGCAATAAGTGCTATAAAAGAGAACCAGATCACACTAAATTGCCCATAAGGGACTATAATCCAAGCGGCTAAAAGTGGTCCTAAGGAGCTTCCTGCATTTCCGCCCAATTGAAAAACAGATTGTGCCAAACCTCTTTTCCCGCCAGATGCGGCATGCGCCATTCTAGAAGCTTCTGGGTGAAAGATAGATGAGCCAATTCCGATAAAACAAACCGAAATTAGCATGGTATAAAAATGTGCAGAGAGCGATAAAGTGATCAGCCCAATAAGGGTGAAGCCCATGCCAACGGCTAAAGAATAAGGTTGGGGTTTTTTATCGGTATATAAACCCACAAAAGGTTGAAGCAATGAAGCAGCCAGCTGAAAGGTTAACGTAATTAAACCAATTTGCGAAAAGCTTAAGTGATAATTAACTTTTATAATCGGATAAATTGCCGGTATTAGGGATTGAATGGTATCATTTAACAGATGCGAAAAGCTAAGTGCAAATAAAATGGGAAAAACGGTTCTTTCTATTAACGTTTGGGTGGATGGGTTCTCGGTCATAACAAATGTTCTACCATCAAAAATAGCAATTATAATTTTTAACGGTAAACAATATGTCCTTGCTGGACTGAAACATTTTTATGGTGATGCGGTTTATTAACTATGGAAAAGAATAAAAAAATAGTTGGCCTTTGCGGAAGCTTAAGAAAAGGATCTTATAATGCAATGTTATTGAAAACTGCTGGCGAACTACTTCCCGAAGGTATTGACTTTGAAATTGTTCCATTCGATGATGTTCCTATTTATAACGCCGATGATGATACACCAACGGTTGATGAACGCCCTGAAAGTGTGGTGAAATTTAGAAATGCTTTAGCTGAGGCTAGTGCCTTTATTATTGCTTCGCCAGAATATAACTACTCCATCCCCGGCGGACTTAAAAATGCAATTGATTGGGCAAGCCGTGGAAAAGATTCTCCTTTAATGCACAAACCCGTGGCCGTTATGGGCGCAACCCAAGGGATGTGGGGAACGGTTAGAATGCAAACAGCTTTCCTTCCTGTTTTTACATTCTTAAACATGAACCCTGTTTTACAGCCAGAAGTTTTGATTGCCCAGGCGCAAAACAAATTTGATGAAAGCGGAAAACTAACGGATGAAATGGCATTAGGAATCATCAAAAAGAAGCTCGAAAATTTAATCTCTGCTTGTAAGGTTTAAATTAGATATCTTATAGATTTTTCGTCATTCCCTCAAAGGCGGGAATCTTAGTATTTAAGCAGGAGCCTGAAAATATTTCCCGCAGATTAAATGGATTTTCGCAGATTTTCTGCGGTAATTATCTTAAATCTGCGGGAGCAATTATTTTGCATGCAGAGTATTTTAATTTTTTAGTAAAATGCATTAAGATACCCATCCGATAGCTATCGGATCAAGTTGGGCATGATGGCCGTTCATGCTTAGTCTTTTAACCAATCGACTCATCATTCTACATAATCATTTTGCACAGCCATCTCGTCATTCCCGCGAAGGCGGGAATCTTAGTATTTAAGTTTAAGTAATAGCCTGAAAATATTTCCCTCAGATCAAATGGATTTTCGCAGATTTTCTGCGGTAATTATCTTAAATCTGCGGGAGCAATTATTTTGCATGCAGGGTATCTTAATTTTTTAGTAAAATGCATTAAGATTCCCATCCGATAGCTATCGGATCAAGTTGGGCATGATGGCCGTTCATGTTTAGTCTTTTAACCAATCGACTCACCATTCTACATAATCATTTTGCATAGCCACCTCGTCATTCTCGTAGGCGGGAATCTTAGTATTTAAGTTTAAGTAGTAGCCTGAAAATATTTCCCTCAGATCAAATGGATTTTCGCAGATTTTCTGCGGTAATTATCTTAAATCTGCAGGAGCAATTATTTTGCATGCAGGGTATCTTAATTTTTTTAGTAAAATGCATTAAGATACCCGCCTGCTCGGTAAAGACGACGAAACAATACAAACGGCCAACAAAGGGAAAGTTTAATATTCCTAAAAGATGTCAAAATTTCCTGCAAAAAGCTGACATTTCTACAAAAAAAGTCAGATTGTCAATCTGGCATGCTCATAAAATTAATCAATCGATTAATTTTCAGTCACCGCAAAATAATATTGATTAAAGTCCAAATTTCTATCTGTTTATGAATTAAAGAGTTAGGCAAAAACTGATTTTTTGATGACGCAGACAAAGTTTTTCGGCACAGGTATTGACTTTTAGCCAAATATAGTCAGAAATTAAAAAAGTAAAAATTGACTATATTTTTTAATAAAATAAATACATAAAAAGATGAAAAAACTATTATTATCATTAGTAGCAGTAGCAGGTTTAGTTTACAGTGCAAATGCACAAACTGAAAAAGGAAAAGTTATTTTAGGCGGTAACGTTGGCTTTAACTCTACCAAAGTAGAAGGCGCTGCAAAATCTGATTTCAACTTCAGCGTAGTTCCAAGTGTTGGTTATTTTGTAAGCAACAACTTTGCAATTGGTACAGGCGTGGGTTAAACATACGATAAACAAGTGAGTGCTAAAAACTTAAATCAGGCTTTTAAAGTTGCACCTTTCGGTCGTTATTATATTGGCTTATCAGATCAGTTTAAATTCTTCGGGCAATTATCAGTTCCAATGGCTTTCGGAAACAATAAAGTTGTTGATGCTGAAGGAAATGTTGGCGATAAATATGCAACTACAACAAGTATCGGTGTAAACATTGCTCCAGGTTTTGCTTTTTTCCCAACCAAAAGAATCGGTATCGAAGTTTCAGTTAACGGTTTAGGTTACGAAAACTACCAAGTAAAAAATGAAGCTACAGGCGCTAAAGCAACTGCAAATTCATTCGGTTTAGAAGCTGATACATTTGCTCCAAAATTAGGCGTACAGTTTCACTTTTAATTAGTTTGTTACGCTATAATTAAGCGACAGATTTTTTGAAATGCCTCCAAAAAAAGTTAGATACTTATTGGGGGCATTTTTAGTATTTAGCGTAGTTGATAAAAACCACCCCCTAACCCCTCCTTGAAGATAAGGAGGGGAGCTGGAAGAAAGTATTGAAAATTTGTATTAATATTTAAGTTGGTGGGTGTAACCCAAGGCTATATTATGAAATCAACTATCTGGACACTATCAAGTTGAGCCTATCGAAACGCATTAAAATTAATTTCGATAGGTCCTTCGACAAGCTCAGGATGACAGATATTTATGATGTAGCCTTTTTATTTCTTTTCTCTAATGGCTTTAAATTCCGAGCCTTCTTTCCATTTGGGATAAGAACTTTCGTTACTTAAACGGTAACCCAAATCAAAAAGCATCCGCTCGTCCGCTATAATTCCAGATAAATCCCAGGTTTTCGCATCAAAATTATCTTGGGGAGAATGATAACGGTTTTTGGTAAAATCGGCAACCTGTTTTAAGCCCCATGGCCTTCCATTCTTAATATTATCTACACCAGAGCCTGTAAATAAAGACGGCACACCAACCTTTGCCAAATTAAAATGATCTGAACGGTAATAAAGACCAGATGATGGGACAGGATCTGGAACAATCACACGGTTTTGCTTTTTGGCCGATTCCGCAGCATAATCTTCCAATTCCGATTGGCCAAAGCCATAAACCACCACATCTTTTGTTTTACCGGCAATCCCCATCATATCCATATTAATGTTTGCAACCGTTTTAGCCAATGGAAAAGTGGGGTGTTTTGCATAATACTCAGAGCCTAATAAGCCTTGCTCTTCAGCCGTATAAGAAATAAACAAAATGGTTCGATCTGGATTTTTCGGCAACTTTTTAAATGCCGAAGCAATTTCAAATAAAGAAGCCACGCCAGTCGCATTGTCTACAGCGCCATTGTAAATAGAATCGCCCTGAACTTTTTCCCCAACCCCTAAATGATCCCAGTGTGCCGAATAAATTATGGCTTCATCTTTTCTTTTATCGCCCGGAAGCGAGGCCAATACATTGTAAGTAACAGATTTTTTGATCTTATTTTTAACCGTTAACGAAGTTGTTAAATTCAGATCCACAGCTTTAAAATTCTTTTTCTTGGCATTTGCAACCAAAGCTCCGAGAGAATTACCGCCCAACGAAAATAACTTCTTCGCCACACCTAAACCAATCCATCCCTCAACAACAGTCCTATTCATGCCGTTATCTTCCGATTGCAACTGTAATTTCGATTTAGACCAACCACTGCGAACCACCGTCCACGGGTAAGCCGCCGGCTCCGTATCGTGGATGATTAAAATTCCAGCTGCACCTTGTCTAGATGCTTCCTCGAACTTATATGTCCACCGACCGTAATAAGTCATGTTTTTTCCTTTAAACAAAGTCGAATCAGAAAAACCCGGATCGTTAATTAACACCACAACTGTTTTGCCTTTAACATCCAAATCTTTGTAATCGTTCCAACCATATTCTGGTGCAACAATGCCGTAACCTGCAAAAACCAGCGGAGAATTTTTGATACTTACTTCCTCCTGCACCCTTCTCGATCCTGCTACAAACTCTGTTAAATAATTTAGGGAAAGCTCTTTTGAGCCCGATTTAACGATCATTTTGTCATCAGGTGTCGATTTTATTTCCACCATCGGTACTTCCTGGAAATAACTGTCGCCATTACCTGGCTTTAAACCAAGTTTTATAAATTCTGCCTTTAAATAATTAATCGTTTTCGTTTCTCCAGCTGTAAAAGGCTTTCTTCCTTCCAAGCTATCCGCAGCAATAACAGAAAGATATTTGGTCAGACTAGAATCGTTTATAGCCTTTATTGCTAAGGAATCTGGACCATCGGCACTGCTTTCAGAAGATTGTTTGCAAGAAGTTATGCCAACGGCTAGTATGGATAAGTAAAGTAGGGTTTTGTTCATTCGGATAAATTTTGATGGGTAATTTAGGAAATTTTGCCGATTTATGATTTTGGGATTTATATGCCTAAATTTTCTTTCCTGCACAGGCAGGAATCTTAATGCTTTTATAACATGTTAAAAAAAATCTAATTAAAAACATTTGATGGGCCAATTTCTGTACAACATACCGTCATTCTCGCGTAGGCTGGAATCTTACTGCGGTTAAAAGGATAAATTTCTAATTAAAGCATTTGAAGAGCAGGAACAGAAGAATTGATTAATGTTAGCCCCGTTCCAAAGGAACCCCTTTGGGGCTATCGCTACAAGTCCTCCCCGAGAAAATCGGGTTGCGGGCTTTCCGCTTCCATCGGGTCTAAATGGCAAAACCACATTAAATCAGCATTTTACGGCTTCCCGTATTAAATGGTTATTTTTATTTTATACATTAGTTAAACTAAATTAATCGATAAGCGCTCTCTATCTGTTGGTTTGTTTCTTAACCGCGTATAGGCTTCTTTGAGGTTTAGTGAATAATATAAATTAATTAAGGCAAAACACTAAGTACAAATGGGCATTGAGAGGTATTATTTGAGGCTTGAGTTTCATATATTTAAAAGTTGCTGGCAACCCTTATCACCCCACAGTCAAACGACATAACAACTATATGGAATTCTACTCAATTCATTCGGCTAACAGAAAATACAGTAAGCCATTGCAGGACACAGTAAAAAGTACTGTTGACAGATTACTAACGAGCAAAACAAGTTCCGAAAATCCTGGTGTCTTGCTTGGTCGAATTCAAAGCGGTAAGACAACTGCATTTATTGGGGTTATTGCAGAAGCGTTTGACAGAGGAATTGATGTTGCGGTTGTTCTGACAAAAAATTCAGAATTACTTGGCACGCAAACAACGAGAAGAATTAGAAAGGAATTTAAGGAATTTGAGGAGCAAGGGCACATAAACATCTACTACACCCATACATTTGGCGACACCATTCTAAAAAAATCTCAATTACTGAACAAGAAAGTCTTTATTGCAATCAAGAATCCAAGTAGTATAGGAAAACTAACAAAAGCGTTCAAAATAAATAATTCCGAATTATGCGGTAAAAATGTACTCATAATTGACGATGAAGCTGATACAGGTTCGATAGGTGCAAAAGGCAAAAAGGATGAAGTTGAATTATTAGAAACTGCAAAAAAACTAAACGATTTTAGAAAAGCATTGGAGAAAGGATATTTCTTACAAGTCACAGCAACACCATATGCTTTATATCTTCAACCAAACGAAATTGTCACAGCATCAGGAGTTTACAAACCAGTAAGACCGAAATTTACTGAAATATTGGAGGCTTATCCAGGCTACGTTGGTGGAAAAGTGTATTTTGAAGATAGCGAGGACATAGACAATCCTGCCTACCACATACATATACAAGCAACACCAACTGATATAGCAACGTTAAAATCTAAAAAACAAGATTTAAGAATTGAACGCAATGTTGCCACGACTGACAAGCTACAAGTATTTAGAAAATCCATTGAAAAATTTATTGTAGCCGTTGCAATCAGAAGAGCTCAACAAATTAAAAGTGGCGGTTCAACAATATTACAAAACTATCAGCTTTCTAAATATTCATTTATTTTTCACCTGGACACCGCCAAAACTAAAATGGTTTGGCAAGAAACATTAGTCCAAAAATATTTAGACTTTTTACAATCGGAATGGAAAAAAAATAATGGCGATGCAATTGATATGTACAAAGACCATTATGAAAATGATTTAATTATCTCATTCAAGAAAGCCGAAAAACTTGGCTGGGTTGAGAACTTACCGAATTTCAAAGAAGTTCAAAAAGTAATTTCACGAATATTCGAGTTGGAGGATTATCAAATATTCGTAATAAACTCTGACCAACGAGTAATAGACTTAGCTAACGATGATGGCCAATTAAGACTTGAAACAGCTTTAAATTTCTTTATTGGAGGTCAGGTACTTGACAGGGGCATCACCATAGATAATCTACTTGGAATTTTTTACGGTAGAGACCCACAAACCTCTCAAATGGACACCGTGTTACAACACGCCAGAATGTATGGTAATCGTTCAAAGGCAGATATTGCATTAACACGGATGTACACAACTGAACGGATATTCGAAAGAATGAAAGAAATCCATCAGATTGATGAAGCGTTGCGAGAATCATTGCAGAAAAAGACGGACCACGAAATTGTTCTAATGCAAGCAAGCGAACAAGGAAGAATTAAACCAACAAGCCCAAATAGAATTCGTTTAGGTAACGTTACAACTCTTCGCAGTTATAAAACCAAATACCCTTATGGTTTTGAAACTAAAGGAAAGACGGAAATAACACGAATCACAAATAAGATTGACACGTACCTACGTTCCATAAATGGTTTTACCAACACAATCAGAAAGTCTTTCACAATAACATTCGAGCAGTTTGAAAATATTCTTGACTTAATTGATGCTGGAAATTTGAATTACGATCTAGGGGTTCCGCTTGACACATTTGTGTGGAAAACAATCGTAAAAAAAATGTTTGAAGAGTGTGAAAATGATGATATGCATTGTTATGTACAAGAAGGAAGAGACCTGCAAAGGTTTCAACTTAATGGAGAACCAATGGACGCACCGTACACAAGCACTACAGACTACAAATATAGTATGACTTGCATTAAGAATTCAAACAAACCTCTGCTAATGTTACTTAGACAAGAAGGAAAAGCAAATGGCTGGAAAGATGCACCATTTTATTGGCCAGTTTTGGTAAACCCAGCATTTGAAAGACCATTATTATTTGAGTGGTCGTGATTGATAAGTAGTGCTGACTACAACATTGCATTAACTGTAATCTTTTGAAACTCCTAATAACTTGAGAAGAAAAATAGAATTATATATCGTATCTCTTTGGTTACTATTTCTTCTGATAATAGTGAACAGAACTCAAATGCAAATTTGTTGGAGTTGCAGTTTTATTGGGTTTAAGCAACTCTTTCATGACAATGTTATACCGACAATTGCCCTTTTATTCTTTTTATTAGGTTTTATTTTTTATTTCCGATTTAGATATACTATCGACGGAACTGCTTTGCTACCAGTAAAAATAAAAAAAATTGAGCATTCCAACTATGAACATTTGACGTTTCTAACAACTTATATCATACCTCTGATTTGCTTTGACCTAAGCCAAATTAGGTACGCTGTTGACCTCTTAATTTTACTCATCATCATCGGTGCAATTTATGTTAAAACAAATATGTTTTATGCTAATCCAACATTGGCATTATTAGGCTACAACGTTTATAAAGTCGAAACATCCCAAGGAGATAACCTAATTTATATTTCTAAAGATAAACTTGAGGTAAGCAGTTGGGTAAGTTCTTTGCAACTAGACCACAAAACTTATTTCGTAAAAAAAACAACACAGCCAGAAAATGAATAGAGAACAATTACTACAGGCAATTTCATTCCTTTTTCAGGTAGGCAATCCAATTAGTTTAAGACTATACTTTCTAGTTAGTACAGACAATGGAATGGAACTGAAATTGGCAAATATTGAACAAGAAGTTACTACTTCGCTTCTAACTCAATTTAAAGGATACATCCAATCAAAGTTCATTGACAACGAAGAATTGTTTTTTGGCAATTTGACAGATGCAGACAATCGTAGAAATTCTGCTTACAACTATGACTTTGACGAAAAGCCAGAAGGACTTTCATATTTAGACACAGTTTTGAAAAATGAAGAACAAGCCCATTTTAATTTCAATGTGGACGATTTAAACAATATCAAAGCATTTGTAATTTTAATTGGAAATGAAGAACACAAAATAAGCCTTTACAAAAAGCATTACCCAATCAACTATTTGAGACGAGATAGTATTTTAAGGATTTTTCCATCCAACGAGAGATTTGAAAAAGTCAATACCAATATTTTGAGCATATCCGAGACTTTTGAGTTTATGCAAATAGGTCAAAATCTTATTGTATTGAGCGTAAAAGTTTTAGAAAAATATTTTGGCTACGACACAATTATCAGAAATAAGGCTATTGAAAATCTAACTCTAATCCAAAATTCAGGATTATTGGTTGACATTCAATTACTAAACACTTTGACAAATGAACTCAAATATGCAAAAAGGATAGTGAAAATAAAGCACGACACACCAGTCTTGCAATTACCCGTCAACACCGTAATTTTTTTCATAGCAAACCATCCAGTTCTTAGTCGAAAAATTAGGTTTAACGCAGACTCTACGCAAATTGCGTTAGACACAAAAGTTTCGCAAGAGCATTTTATTAAACTGCTTAATGACGACTTTCTTAAATCAGAATTAACAAACTTGTTTTATGACAGCCAATCAAAGGACACTTTACGCATTGAAGAAAATGCTGACCAAGAGCAAGTAGTAGCGCCTGAATAACACTGCAGCCAACGGAGATTTTCCAAAGAAGGGAGCTGCATAATAAAGGCTTGAGTTCAGTTTCCCCATATTTGACGCAAGTATGTCGCGTATGCATTTAAAATCTTGGCTTAATCATTTTCATATTTTATTATAATTCATAAATTTATGCTTCTTTCACACGCCACAGGCATGCGCTAGCAACAACCTTTAAACCAACCTAACAACCATGAAACCTACTCTATTCCTTTTATTTTTACTCCTCTCGTTAAATGTTTTTGCTCAAAAAATAATTTTAAGTGATAGCATTCCTTTAGTATTTAATAATCAAAATACTTTTTTTGTAAAGGCTGTTTTTAATAAAATAGATACGTTGAACTTAAACTTCGATACGGGAACAACCGAGTTGGTACTTATTAATGATGTTTTAAAGAACAAACTTAAATCTGTTCCTCAACTGTACAATACCGTTTACGATTTACAAATAGGAAGCACAAACTATAAAACTAAAGTTTATGATGCCCAATTAACGGTTCATGGAAGCGATGGACGGTTTGGCTGGGATCTTTTTAAGGGTAAAGTAGTGGAGCTCGATTTTGATAAAAAACTGATGATTGTTCATGCTGTGTTGCCCAAAGAAGTAGTATCTGATCATAAATTCACAAAACTTAAAATAGAATTTTTTAAAGATCTCTTCTTAATTCAGAGTGAAATTAAACAAAATGGTGTAACCAATAAAGACCTTTTTCTGTTTGATACCGGCTATCAAAGAACGGCGATGTTGAGTAGCGATTTATTAAAAGCGGGAAAATTTCCAGTCGAGAAGATGGAAATAATAAAAAAGGTGATGATGCATGGCGCTCAGGGCAATGAAATCCCGGTGATTACGTCAAAACTTAAAACGTTAAAAATTGGAAAGTACAGTTTAAAAAATGTTCCTGTACAGATAACCACGATAAATAAGCCCTTGAAAGATAAGGATATCCATATTTTGGGAAACGAGGTTTTGAAAAGGTTTAATGTATTTCTTGATTTCAAAGACAACTTTGTTTACCTAAAGCCGAATGGTTTGTTTAATGATAAGTACATGGAAGAGAGGAAGGGTTAGCTTAGCATTGACTGGTGAAGGTGTTAAAAAACCTCCCCCAACCCCCTCCGGAGGGGGAGACAAAGCGCCGAAAATTTGCGAGCCAATAAAAGTTTCCAAATTGGTTTTCATATGAAACACCAAGCCCAAATAATTTAAACCTGATCGAGCGGAATAGCGCCCGATTTTTCTTCGGGACTATAAGCAAGAGCAGGACTGAAATAACCGAAGAATTACCGAACCTTGCTTTCCAAAAAAAAAGTTAAAACCTTCCCCCACTCCCCCCGAAGGAGAGACAAAGCGCCAAAAAAGGTTTCTAAACTTGGCGAAGGGGCTGGGCGTCTTATCATTTTCAGCTTGATCTGATAGCTATCGGATGGGAACCTTAATGCGTTAAACATTGCATACCAAAGCATTAAGATTCCCGCCTGTGCGGGAAAGACGGCATGGCAAATATGGAGGTTAAAACCTCCCCCAACCCCCTCCAGAGGGGGAGACAAAGCGCCAAAAAAGGTTTCCAAACTTGCCGAGTGGACTGGGCGTCCTGTCATTCTCAGCTTGATCTGATAGCTATCGGATGGAAACCTTAATGCGTTAAACATTGCATACCAAAGCATTAAGATTCTCGCCTGTGCGGGAAAGACGGCATGGCAAATATGTAGGTTAAAACCTCCCCCAACCCCCTCCAGAGGGGGAGACAAAGCGCCAAAAAAGGTTTCCAAACTTGCCGAGGGGCTAGGCGGTCCGTCATTCTCAGCTTGATCTGATAGCTATCGGATGGGAACCTTCATGCGTTAAACATTGCATACCAAAGCATTAAGATTCCCGCCTGCGCGGGAAAGACGGCATGGCAAATATGGAGGTTGAAACCTCCCCCTGCCCCCTCCAGAGGGGGAGACAAAGCGCCGAAAAATGTTGCCAGAGAAAAAACAGTTTCAATATCAAAGGTTTTTAGTTTCCGATTGGTTTTCATTTGAAACACCTAAGCCCAAATAATTTAAACCTGATCGAGCGGAATAGCACCCGATTTTTCTTCGGGACTATAAGCGAGAGCAGGACTGAAATAACCGAAGAATTACCGAACCTTGCTTTCCAAAAAAAAGCTAAAACCTCCCCCAACCCCCTCCAGAGGGGGAGACAAAGCGCCAAAAAATGTTGCCAAACTTGCCGAGTGGCTAGGCGGTCCGCCATTCTAAGCTTGATCCGATAGTTATCGGAGGGGAATCGTAATGCGTTAAACATTGCATACCAAAGCATTAAGATTCCCGCCTGCGCGGGAAAGATAGCATGGCAAATATGGAGGCTAAAACCTCCCCCAACCCCCTCCAGAGGGGGAGACAAAGTGCCAAAAGTTTAACAAAACAAAAATGGCCTACATCATGCAGGCCATTTCTATTAGATCGTAATTTTAAATTAAGGTTTACCGTTCTGTTCTATGTCTCGGTCCATTTCTACTAAATCGACTTCGCTTGGATCGGAGAAATCGCCGATTAAGTATTTGTTAAAGTGATCGGCTAGTTTCCAGAAAGCATATTCGGTTAAATCGCCATAGGCATGGCGCTGACCCGGAACTATAAGCATATCGAATCTTTTGCCTGCTTTTATTAAGGCGTTGGCAACGCGAATGGTGTTTGCCGGATGCACGTTATTATCTACATCGCCCGTCATTAACAATAAATGACCTTTGAGGTTTTTGGCCAAATCTGGATTTTTTTCGATGTTATATTTAAAGGTTGTATCGCCTTTGGCCGAGATAATCTCTTTAACGCCATGGTGCTTTTCGCTCCACCAACGATTGTAAATACTGTTATCGTGGTTACCAGAATTACTTACCGCAGCTTTGAAAAAATCTGGATAAACAAGCATTGCAGCTGTAGACATAAAACCGCCACCAGAGTGACCCGTAATACCTACTTTTTGATCATCGATAAACGAATATTTAGCAGCAAGTTGCTCAATTGCCGTTTTCTTATCGGCCAAGCCGTAATCACGTAAATTGCCGTAGCCAAAAGTATGGTACCATTTAGAACGCGAGGGATTGCCTCCACGGTTTCCTACTGTAATAACGATATAGCCAAACTGAGCCAAACGCTCGGTGCGATCCATACTTTTAGTAAAGGCTTTGTTTACTGCCTCAGTCTGCGGACCGGGATATACGTACTCGATAATTGGATATTTCTTGGTGGGATCGAAATCAAAAGGCTTATACATTACTCCATACAAATCGGTGATCCCATCATCTGCTTTTACTTTGAAAGGCTCTGGAAATTTATACCCAGCCGTCATAAGCAATGAAAGATCGGTGGTTTCCAAATCCATTACCTTTAATCCTGCTTTGTTATATAGCGTAGACTTTGGCACTGTATTCACTCGTGAGTAATTATCAACAAAAAAAGTATTGTTATCATTCATGTTAGATGCATGATCAAAATCGCCGGCATTGAGCAATTTCATGTTCGAACCATCAAAGTTGATGCTGTATAAATGAAGATAATATGGATCTTCCTTGACTTCTCTCCCATTTGCCGTAAAATACAATACCCGATTTTTCTCATCGATGTTTACGATACTTTCACAGTGAAAAGATCCTTTGGTAATCTGATTTTTAAGCTTTCCATTTCCATCGAAAAGATAAAAATGCGCCCAGCCATCGCGTTCGCTCCAATGGATTAATTCATTACCATCGTTAACCAAACCCGGTCTGTTAACTTCTACGTAGGTATTAAAACGTTCATCAATTAACGGCTTTACCACATCTGTATTAATATCAACGGTACAAATATCAATACGTTTTAAATCTCTGCTGGTGCGAGAAAAATAGAATCTACTATCATTACCTAACCAAACCGAAGGTCGGAATTCGTTGTCGCGATCTTTAGCCAAAGATGGTTTGCTCCAAACGGAAACACTCTGATCTTTAAAGGCAGATACATTTAATTTTTTATAGGTTTTTGCAGGGAAATCAAAAAGCAACACTTCATCTTGAGGGGCTTCTGCTTCTCCTGGCATTTGGTATTTATAGGTTTCTAAAGTTGGGCGACCCGGTGTAACGCTGTTGATTACCCAAAGATCTTTAACCTTACGCGAATCGGTACGATCTAATACAAAGTACTTAGAATTCGGCGACCATAACACATAAGCTCCTCTCCTTTTTTTATTGTTTTTTTCATTCTCGACATTGTTTTCACCGTCGCCATCACTTCCGTAAGAATAAAACTTAACGCCATCTTTGGTAAGCTGATGCTCTACAATGGTACTGTCATCTTCGTTTTTAACGGCCTTTTGATAGTTGCTTTTATCCATCCAAAACAAATTATAATTTCGTGAAAAGATAATGGCTGAAGAATCTGGAGCAACTGACCCCCAAGTTGGTTTGGGTTTTGGCTTACTGAAATTGGCTACTTCGGTTAGTTTTGCCGTTGCCAATTCGTATTTAAAGGAATAGATTTTTTTCTGCATAGAATCTGCAGCCTTTTTATCTTTCCTGTCTTTCTTCAATTCATCTATAGAGCTTTTAATTTCGAAAGAAATACTTTTTTCATCTGGCGCAAACTTCAGATTTTCGAGAGGCAAATGTTCCGCATCAAAAGGATCGCGAACAATTAAGGTAATATCCGCAGCGATTTTAGCATTATCGAACATCAGCTTTTTGCTTTTAGCTGCTGGATCTACCAGATACCAAAATTTACCCTTCGGGCTTTCGAAGTTATACCAAAAGCGGTTGCTCATTTTTAGCCAGTGTGGATCTACAGAAGTAGAATACACCATTTTCTTTAATTTATTTGGAGAAAACCGAGATGCCAGCTGATAGTTAGCCTTTGGGGCCGACTGAATATTTTCTGTTAAGGTAAAGGTTTTGGTTTGCGCTAAAGCTGAAAGGGACAACAACTCGGCGCAAAATAATAGTTTGTAAAACTTATTCATTAATATGCGATTTGAGATCGCTAAAATATTTAATTAAAGATGATTAAGCCCTTAAAAATTGTAATAAAAGCGATAGTTTGGATCAATTTATTAAGGATTAAATAATTATCAACAGAATTTTATTTAGTGAACAATTAATTAACGGATTTTATAGTTTTGTAGCAAATACATTTATATGAAATTTAAATTTTTGAGCATAATTTCAGCAGGGTTAATTTTATTTTCCAGCTGTCAATCTAAGTCCCAAACCGAAACCAGCAATAGTAAAGATTCTACGGAGGTTACAGCTAAAACAGCAGAAAATACAGCAACTCCGGTTGATATATCTAAGATTAAAGTTGCCGATGCTAAAACCATTTTAGCCAGGAAACAGGTTCCTATTTTATGTTATCACCAAGTGAGGAACTGGAAACCGACTGATGGTAAAGTTGGTAAAGATTATATTGTTGAGATTCAGAATTTTAAAGATCAAATGAAAATGTTGGCCGATAGCGGTTACCACACCATTTTGCCTAACCAGCTTTATGCCTACTTAAATACGGGTGCCAAGTTACCGAGCAAGCCTATTATGTTAACATTTGATGATACAGACATGGATCAATTTACAGTTGTAAGGCCAACATTAGATAAACTAGGCTATAAAGCAGTTTATTTTATTATGACGGTTTCAATCGGTAGAAAGGGCAAGTTTGTAGATTATATGACCAAAGAGCAGATTAAGCAATTGGCTGATGAAGGCAATGTTATCGGCAGTCACACTTACGATCATAAAAACTTCAAGAAATATGCCGGTAAAGATTGGGAAGAGCAATTAGACAAACCGACAAAAAAGCTTGAAGAAATTACGGGTAAAAAAATGACTGAATTTGCTTATCCATTTGGTTTGTGGAATGCTGAAGGAATTCCGGAATTAAAAAAACGCGGTTTCTTAATGGCTTATCAATTATCGACCAAACGTGATGAGAAAGATCCATTATTTACCATTCGTAGAATTATTGCGAGTGGTTATTGGAGTCCGAAAACGTTAAGTAATAGCATAAAAAATAGTTTTTAAAACAAATACCGCAGGCTTAAAGTCTGCGGTTTACTCCCCACAATATGAAACGACTTGTATATTTTGCCGTTATCATCCCCCTACTTTTAACATCCTGTCATTCTAAATCTGCTCAAGAGAAAGTTGCTTTCACCCAAAGCACTGAATCTAAAGCAGATAAAGATTCTAGTCAACTTAAACCAGCCGATACCAAAACCATATTGGCCAGAAAGGAAGTTCCTGTTTTATGCTACCACCAGATTCGAAATAATTTAGCAAGCGATAGCAAAAGAGCGCATGATGATATTATTGCGCCTGATAAGTTTAAGGAGCATATAAAAATGTTAGCCGATAGTGGCTATCACACTATTTTGCCAGATGAGCTTTGTAACTACTTAGTTTATGGCGCTAAACTTCCTACAAAGCCAATTATGATCACTTTTGATGATACCGATTTGGATCAGTTTACAACTGGAGCATCAACTTTAAAGAAGTATGGTTTTAAAGGTGTTTATTTTATTATGACGGTTTCTATTGGCAAAAAAGGTAGAATTGGCTACATGAGTGCAGAGCAGATTAAGCAGTTATCTGATGATGGAAATACGATTGCAAGTCATACCTACGATCATAAAAACTTTGCTCAGTTTATAGATGAAGATTGGACAACTCAAATTGACGAGCCGACAAAAAAACTCGAAAAAATAACTGGAAAAAAAGTAGAGTATTTCGCCTTTCCGTACGGTGTTTACAAAGCTTCTACTTTACATAAGTTAAAAGAACATGGCTTTAAAGGGGCATTTATTTTATCTACCAAAAGAGATGATGAATATCCGCTTTATACGATTAGAAGAATTATCGATCCGGGAAGATATACAGCAAAAAATCTTTACTACAGTATTAATAAAAGCTTTAATAAACTAAAACAATAAGCACAAAAAATTTATTTAATAAGGATATATTAGTTTACCATGAAAAAACTTATTCTATATAGTGCTTTCGGATTTTTAGCGTTAACGGCCTGTAATCGCACTAAAAGTGAGAACAAAAATTCAGAAACCAGCGATAGTACAAAAACGGTAACGGCAGATTTGCCCGAAAATTTTTACAAGCGCCTTGAGGGTGATGTAGCCGGAAAACACGTGGTTATGAACCTGCAAAAAACCGGAAGTGATTACTCTGGAACCTATTATTATAATGGTTCCTGGCTAAATTTATCGATTGCTACCTTGATTGGAAAGGACAGCATCGTTTTGAACGAAAATAACTTTTCTGAGTATTATTTTGATGAAAATGCAAAGTCCAACACGTTAGCTTTAAAATGGATTGGTAATGGTTTTAAAGGAAAATGGACTAGTGGGAAAAAGGATAAAACTTTTGCTATTAATTTAACTGAAAAATATCCTGCTGGTAGCTATGCTTTCTCAGTTTCCACATACGAAGATTCTACAAAAGCTTTCCCTAAAAAAGTTAAGTCGCCAGTGGCAGAAATTGGTTTTAGGGCGTTATCTGCTACTGGAAAATCAGCATCTGATAATTGGTTAAATCAAGAACTTAAAAAATTGATGGGTTTAAAGGTTGGTCAAAATGATTGGAACACGGGTTTTAAAACTTTAGCAACTGCATACTTTGCAGATTACAAAAACACCGTTTTAGATTATGCAAAAGATGGCGATGGAAATGATGCATTTTTAAACTATAGCAATCACAGCAGTCAAAGTATTGTTTATAATGATAAGGATTTTGTAATTATAGAGCAAATGGATGATGATTACAGTGGCGGTGCACATGGAAATTATGCAAGTACCTTACATTGCTTGGATACCAAAACCCAAAAGAAACTGGTGCTTAGTGATGTTGTTAATGTAGATACAGTGATTTTAGAAAAGCTTTTAGAAAAAAATCTTCGTAAACAATATAACGTTAAACCTGGTGAGCAATTAACCACCGTTCTTTTTGATGATTATTTAAAACCAAACAATAACTTTTATTTTAATGATAATGGATTGGCTTTTTTGTATAACCCCTATGAGGTTGCTAGTTATGCACAAGGACAAATTATAGTTTATATTCCATTTACGGAGTTGAAACCTTATTTGGTTCCTGCATTTGCAACTAGGATTGGTTTGAAGTAACAAAGTTTTTTGGCTTTTTCGGTTCGTGGAGACACGAACCGAGGAATACTTGCATCACGATCAGAGTATTTCTTGAATTAAATATTTCTTACCATTAAAATTTAATTCTTCCTTAACTTTTTTACCAATAAATAGTTTCCCGATTGGAGATGCTTGAGAAACAGCGAAGAAAGTCTTTTCGTCGTGTTTAAGTTCTCCAGCACTAATGCTGATGTAAAAATTCCCTTCTGAGGTTAAAATCAAACTTCCGTTTTTCACAATTTTGCTTGTCTCAACGTGCTCTATCTGCTGTAAAGCTATTTTTTGCTGACCAGCTTCGTATAGAAGTTTACTATTACGATCCATTTCCTGTTGCATCATTTCGCGGGTGGTTTCATATTTATCGCCTGCGCTACTTTTTGTATCATCATTGGATGCCTGCCTAGCCTGTTGTAAAGAATATTCGATATTCTCGATTCTATTTTCGATAAAGGTTAAGCAAAGCTGGTATAATGAAGGTTTAAGAGTAGACATATTTTGAAATGAGAAATGTAAAAAATGGTTAGGTTAATTGCGCAAAGCAAAAGCTTGATTCAAAATGGATTCAATCTTTGTTTTTGGAAGATCTGCGAGAGGATTGATTAATAAGATTTTCATTCTGGCTCTTTTTTCTTGCAACAAATCTTCGTTTTCTATTTTGGCTCCATCAACCAAACCTATGTACGGCTGAAGGAATTTTTTGTGAATCCAAAGATAGCAGAACATTTTTCCTTTATAATAATAAAAAGGCATTCCGTGTTTCCAATGCTCGGTTACATTAGCATAGTTCAATAAAATCGATCTTAAATATTGCAAGCAACCTTTAATTGGTTCATCTTTTTGCTCAAAATAATTATCCAAAGGGTTTAACATCGTTCAATTGAAAATGTAAGTGTTTAAAGGTCTCTCCGTTTCGCTGCGCTACAGCGAGATGACGATGAACTTAAGATAGAAAATAAATCTCAAACGCTTAATAAAACTGTCCTTTCGACGGAAGTGGATAAATCTTTGCAAATCGAAGTAGGTTAATGTTCAAAGGTCTCTCCATTTCGCTGCGCTCCAGTCGAGATGACGATGAACTTAAAATGGAAAATAAAATCTCAAGACGTTCAATTAAATCGTCATTTCGACCGAAGCTGAGAAACCTTTGCAAATCGAAGTAGGTTAATGTTCAAAGGTCTCTCCGTTTCGCTGTGCTCCAGTCGAGATGACGGAAATAAAGTGGAGAAATCTTTGCAATTCGAAGTAGGTTAATGTTCAAAGGCCTCTCCGTTTCGTTGTGCTCCGGTCCAGATGACGATAAATTAAAATTCTTTGAGCAATTTAACCAACTACTCCTCTATCCACTTTACTTTTTCTTTTATCGATGTGCGATTTGGTTCCCAAGGTTTTTCGTTATGATAACCCATGTAGAATAAACCAATGCATTTTTCATTTGCATTAAGATTTAAAAATTCGCCAAGATCATCAATCAAAGGAGGCGAACTCCAATATGCACCAACTTTTAAACTTTCGGCAGTTAGAGCCATATTTTGAACAGCACAAGAAACCGCAGCCAGTTCTTCCCATTCTGGAATTTTTCCGCTAACCTGCATATTAATGGCTATAATACAATCGGCCTGACTAGTTTTCTCCGCAAAGCTATCGTACTTTTTTTGCAAGAATTGTTGTGGTGTAACCAGAGCTTTATATAGACGACCAAGTTCTTCTCCAAGTCTCGCCAAACCTGCCTTTCTAATTACAACGAAGCGCCAAGGTTGGGTTAATTTGTGCGTTGGTGCATAATTGGCAGTCTCTAAAATCTGATTGATCACCTCAATAGGAATTTCCTTTTTTATGTAACTAGCAGGAAAAATACTGCGTCGTTCTTTTATAATTTTTATTAAATTTTCGTATGCTGTACTCATGTTGTAAAAGTAGCGAAAAGCGAAAAGACTAATGCTGAAAGTGAACGGCAAAAACGTTAAAAAAAAACATTTGACTTTTTAATGTCTTGATTCCTAATGTTTAATACTTAATAACTCCTCAACCATCTCTTAATAAGCTGAAACAGATGACAATGAAATTCGAATATCAGATATCAATATGCATTTCCTTTGTAAATAAACCCGATTGAACGAATGCCGATTTTTCTTCGGCAGTAGGCAAAGCGGGGCTACTTAGGCCATGAAACGGCCAACGCTCATTTACAGATTATTAATCTTAAACGTTTTAGCTTCTACCTTTTTACCCTCAACCTTTTTGCCTATCTTTGCGGCTTATTTTATTACAGTATGATTTCAGTTTCTAATTTATCGTTACGATACGGCAAACGCACATTATTTGAAGATGTTAACTTAAAATTTAACCAAGGCAATTGCTATGGTGTAATTGGAGCTAATGGAGCAGGTAAATCCACTTTCCTTAAAATTTTATCTGGAGAAGTTAGTCAAACATCTGGTAGTGTTGCTTTTACGCCCGGTGAACGCATGGCTGTGTTAAAACAAAATCACCATGAATTTGATGATTTTTCGGTATTGGAAACTGTAATGATGGGCCATAAAGAACTTTATGCCATTATGAAGGAGAAAGATGCGATTTACATGAAGGAAGATTTTACCGAAAAAGATGGCGAACGTGCTGGCGAATTGGAAAATATCTTTGCTGAAAAAGATGGCTGGAATATGGAAAGCAATGCGGCGACCATGCTAAGTAACTTGGGCATTCTTGCTGATAACCATAACAAATTATTAAAAGAACTAGATAATACTCAAAAAGTACGGGTATTGTTGGCCCAAGCATTGTTTGGTGATCCAGATATTTTATTATTAGATGAGCCTACCAACGATTTAGATATTGAAACGATTGCTTGGTTGGAAAACTTTTTAGCTGATTATCAAAATATTGTACTGGTTGTAAGTCACGATAGGCACTTTTTAGATGCTGTTTGTACACATATTGTAGATATCGATTTCAGCAAAATGAATATCTACTCGGGCAACTATACTTTCTGGTACGAATCGAGTCAGTTGGCTTTGAAACAACGTAGTGACCAGAATAAAAAGACTGAGGAAAAAGTTAAGGAACTTCAAGAATTTATCCGCAGATTTAGTGCGAATGCATCAAAATCGAAACAGGCAACTTCTCGTAAGAAAGCTTTGGATAAAATTGATATTTCAGAAATTAAGGCGTCGAGTAGAAAATACCCAGCTATTATTTTCAACAATACGGGTAGAGAAGCAGGCGATCAGATTTTACAGGTTGATGGTTTGGGCAAGAGCGGTAACGATGGCGTTTTATTTGATAAAGTTACCTTCATGGTAAATAAAGGCGATAAAATTGCAATTTTATCTCAAAACAGTTTAGCTACGGCAGCATTTTACGATATTTTGGCTGGTAGAGATACAGACCATAAAGGCGAATTTAAATGGGGTGTAACTATTAGTACAGCCGATATTCCGAATGATAGCTCTGAATATTTTGCAGGCAAGGATGAAAATTTGGTTGATTGGTTACGTGAATATTCTGGAACCGATGCAGATGAGCAGTTTGTAAGAAGCTTTTTAGGAAGGATGTTATTCTCTGGTGAGGAAGTTTTGAAAAACGTAAAAGTTCTTTCTGGTGGGGAGAAAATGCGTTGTATGTTCTCAAGAATGATGTTGCAACAAGCTAATTTATTAATGTTTGATGAACCTACCAATCACTTGGATCTTGAATCTATTGAGGCCCTTAACAACGGTATGAAAGATTTTAAAGGTGCTATTTTGTTTACTTCACGAGATCACCAGTTAACAGAAACTGTTGCGAACAGGATTATCGAAATTACACCCAAAGGAACTATTGATAAACTAATGACTTACGATGAATACATTAACAGCGATGATGTTGCAAAACTTCGTGAGCAAATGTATTCTTAGAATAAAATGTTTTTTTTTTAAGAAAAGAGTTTTGAGGTAAAATCAAAGCTCTTTTTTCATTATAATTGAATATGAAAACGCTTCTAACTCTTCTATCCATATTTATTATATCTTCTGTTTACGGCCAAAAAAGCGATTCTACCCATACCCATTATAGGATCTTAAGAGGAGGTTTGATAGAGCATTCAACAGAACTTAAATCTAAAAAATATGTCAAGAATGGACTTTCGGAAATAACATCCAATAAAAAGATTATTGCTTCTGGGATTTATAAAGATGATGTGAGATTTGGAAGATGGCGGTTTTTTAGAATTCCAGATACCCTGGATCAAATTTATAATTATACCACTAAAAAAATAGAGTACAACGCTGTTAATTCACTATTATCATACGATATTGACTCTTCAAAAGAAGGAGACAAATTAATATATGCCATGAAAATTGGTGGGAGCTCCTATGGAATGCTATTTTTAATAAAAAACTTCAGACCTCCTTTTGAACTTAGCAAACAAAAGGGGATATATAAATTATATTTAATTTTGAGTATTGATGAAGTCGGTCAACTAATTAAATATCAAGCAAATATTGTTTCTGCTGATTATAATAAAAATTTTGATGTCTCGCTTAAAGGTCTTAAACCAGAAGATTTAGAATTTACACCAGCTTTTTTAAATGGTAAGCAGGTAGCTAGTCGGATAATTGTTGAAAGCAAAATAACAGTTCAATAAAAAATATTTTAAATGTAGCGTTTCTGCAACGAGCATCGTTTTATAAGAAAAAGCGTTAATGGCCATTAACCAATTTTGTTTATAAAATTGATTTAACTACATGAAAACTAAAAACTACTTTAGCATCACCACTAAAATTGCACTCTCTCTCTTCGCTATAACTTTAACTTTATCGGCTTGTAAAAAAGATTTTAACGACGATCCTATCGAAGCAACGGGAATTGGATTTGTACATGCATCTCCAGGTACTGGCGCTTTGGATTTTATTTTGGACGGACAAAAAATTAACAATTTTACCTACACGAAAGATTTAGGTTATTACGCCGCATATCCTGGAACAAGATTAATCGGTGTGGCAAAAAAAGATTCTTTAAAATACTTAACAACTGCAACCTCAGCACTTAAAGCTGGAGCTTTTTATTCTGTTTTTGTTGTGGATACACTAAAATCGACAAAACTTTTAGTTGTTGAAGATGATTTGAAAGCTCCTGAAACTGATAAAGCAAAAATTCGTTTTATCAACCTGAGCCCAGGTTCTACAGCATTAGATTTATCTATCCAAGGTACAGATGCCGCTCTTTTTACAGCAAAGGCATTTAAGGAATTTACCACTTTCACCTCTATAGCGCCATCTGACACCTATACTTTCCAAGTAAAAGCAACAGGCTCTACAGTTGTAAAAGCAACATTGCCAGCTGTCAAAATAGAGAAAGGTAAAATCTATACCATTTGGGCAAAAGGATTAAGCAGCACTACAGATAGTACCCAATTTGGTTTATCTGTTATGACAAATAAATAAAAATATCTACCTATGAAAATTTACATCGCCCCAATTAATTCTAATTGCGGGCGGTGTTATTTTCTTTAATTTTGTAAAATATTAATTAATAGTTCGTTATTAATTAGAAGACTAATCTCAATTAACAAATAGTCCTTTAGGGGTGATCAAAAAAATACTCAGTTTTGAGGAAATTTTAAAAGGCTGCGTTAAAAACGATAACGGCTGTAAAGAAATGATGTATAAATCATTTTATGGCTACTTAATGGGAATTATTTTAAGATACACAAAGAACATTGCTGATAGCGAAGAGCTTGTAAATGATAGCTTTATAAAGATTTTTAAAAACATTTCTAGTTATAAATCACCTCAAAATACAGAAGAATTACACAAATCTTTTAAAGGATGGATTGCTCAAATTGCCTCTCGTACTGCGATTGATAAGTTGAGAAGTTCTAAAGCTCAGTTTTATGTTGATGATTTATCTGAAGAAGAGCATCCGGCTTCTCCAGTTTCAATCGTTTCCGAACTCCACGTAAACGACATCATGAAATTATTAAATCACCTACCGGATACACAACGATTGGTATTTAATTTATACGAAGTGGAAGGTTTTAGTCACGATGAGATTTCGAAAATGTTAACCATCCCAGAAAGTTCTAGTCGTGTTTATTTAACAAGAGCAAAGAATAAATTACGTACACTATATTTAAGCACCATGGTTCATTCATATGAAAAAAATGGATAAAGAAATTATTGAGCACATTGTAGCGCAACTCAATGCCCATGAAGAATTATATTCTGATGGTGCTTGGGAACGCTTTTCTGAGCCTAAGAAAAAGAGAAGACCAATAATTGCGTATTGGCCTTTGTGGGGTGCTGTTGCCTTAATTTTAATAACCGCTGGAATATTTTTTAGCTTGAATAATGCTGCTGTAAAAACAGATTTCGTTGTAAACGAACCAACTTTAAAAGCGGAGAAACCCAAAGCTCAAAATAACTCTAATAATCAAAAAGCTAATTCTTCTACTCAAGATATAAACAATCAAATATTGACTTCTACTTCTCCAACAGAGAAAAAATTTAAAAATAATGAATTTATAGAACCTGAAAAACACTCTTCTTTAAGCATTGGAAATATTGAAAATTTAACAGCTAATCAATTTGCCTCTGTTTCGAATACAGAAGAAATCACTACGCCGAATAGAATTTATAATTCATTGGATAATCATCTTGCGGGGAGTAATCTTCTTGGTGAAAGTGCAAATAGAAATTTCAATATTGTAGTTGAAAAGAAAAAGACAGCACCCAAAACCTCTTTTGAGCAATTGCTTGCGCATGATAGTAAAGCAAATGAGCTTAACCCCATAGCCAAAACGGGAAAAGATTCTAAGTGGTCGCCAGGTATTTACGTTGCCCCAGCCATGGGGAATGACAACAAGGTTAATATGAATTATGGATTTTCGCTGGCCTATAATGTGGCGGGTAAGCTATCTATTAGTTCAGGGATTTCTTACACATCTTTAAGCTCTACCAGTAATCCCTCATCAAACACGTCTGCATTGATGGATAGTCCAGCTTCATCGCAAAGTTTATCTAGAGATAGTAAAAGTTTAGAATCTGTTGATGCCCAGCTTCGTGGTATAAACATCCCCTTAGAATTGAAATATAACATCAGCAATAAGTTTTATACAGGAATTGGGATCTCTGCACTGGCCATTTTAAATAATAAGCAAGAGAATAATTATGTAATTAATCAGGCACAAAATACAACTGTTGTTAATTCAATGGGTTACTCCGAGCAAAAAATGTTGCTGGTTACCGAAAGGGTTTCCGAACCGCAGGCAGAATCGGTAATTGCACCACAAAAGTATTTAGGTTTCTATAATTTTTCTTTGGGATATAAACAGAAAATATCGCCAAAGAAAAATATAGCCATTGAGCCCTTTTTAAGATTGCCGATGAAAACTTTCTCTAACGAAAATTTAAACCTAACAAATGGAGGTTTAAGATTGAAAATCGATTTTTAAAGTAGGGCTAGAATTTCTTTAACCGAGGCTCTTTTCTTGTAATCTGTATCAAACTGAACAAACTTTATTTTCCCATCTTTACCAATTATGTAAGTAGCTGGAACAGGTAAAACAGCGTCTATAGCTCCATTATTTTTGGCAACGTCGATTCCATAAGTTTTATATTTAGAAGCTAAGCTTTCTTCCATAATATAATCCACTTTATAAGCCTTCATAATCTTATAACCATTATCGGAAACGAGAGAAAATGAGGCCTTTGTTTTCTCTTTTGTCTTGCTAATAGATTCATCACTTTCTGGGGTAACACCCACAATATAAGCGCCTTTTGCATTTAAACTCTGCAAAGAATCTTGTAAATTTTTAATGTGCTTATTGCAATATGGGCACCATTGACCACGGTAAAAAAACAGCACAACGCTTTTATTTCCTTTAAGTAATTGCTTCAGGTTGATTAGTTTTCCTTCGCTATCTTTAGCTATAAAATTTGGAGCAACTTCTCCATTTTTCAAACCCGTTTGAGCTTTTGTTGATCCAACAAAAATTAAGACAAAAATGGATAGGATAAATGTTCTTTTAAGATTTTTCATTTTCTAATTGATTTAGGTTTTTATTTTTAGTCGGTTATGGCAAACTAACCTTACAAAGTATTTTATGGATTTTAAAATTTCAAAACAAAGAAGTTAGAAACATTTTTCGGTTCGTGGAGACACGAACCAAGGCTTTATACTCTCCTGCAGACACTAACTGGGGCATTATATTCTATATCAATAGTATGCATCTTAATATAATACTAAACTGTAAAGTAGCAAAACGCTTTAAACAATGGGTAAGTTAATTTTTCTCTCTAAATCTATTTGCTATATTTAATAGATAATCAAGCAAATGAAAACCATCAAACCATATCCAACTGAGGAAGAATTACCACCAATTACAACAGTTAATGAGATTGATTTTTCAGCAACTTACAGTTACGCAGATTACATGCGTTTCGAATTTGAAGAACGTTTAGAAATTATTAAGGGACATCTTTTTAAAATGAGCCCGGCGCCAGCCAGACTTCACCAAAGAATTTTTGGAAGAATATATAACCCCATTTACAATTGTTTAAAAGGTCAGTTGTGCGAAGTTTATAGTGCGCCCTTCGATGTTCGTTTGGCTCGGAAAAATCAAGATGATAAAGAAATATTTACCGTGGTTCAGCCCGATATTGTGGTGGTTTGTGATAAAAGCAAGTTGGATAAACGTGGCTGTATCGGCGCTCCAGATATCGTTGTCGAAATTCTATCCCCAGGAAACAATAAAAAGGAATTGATTAATAAATATGAGGTTTACGAAGAATCTGGAGTAAAGGAATATTGGATTGTTAGCCCTTCGGAGAAAACCTTTTTCAAATATATTCTTGATGATCAAGGAAAGTTTCAGCCTACCAAACTCTTAACTGTTGGCGAGGAAGTAACCACTCCAATTCTTCCTGGCTTTATTTTAAATCTGGAAGAGGTTTTTGAAGATTAATGAAAGGAGCATAATTTTCATCAAGCTTCTTTTAGTGTATAAGTTAATTTTTCTCTCTAAATCTATTTGCTATATTTAATTAATAATTAAGCAAATGAAAACCATCAAACCATATCCAACTGAGGAAGAGTTACCACTAATTACAACAGTTAATGAGATTGATTTTTCAGCAACTTATAGTTACGCAGATTACATGCGTTTCGAATTTGAAGAACGTTTAGAAATTATTAAGGGCCATCTTTTTAAAATGAGCCCGGCGCCAGCCAGACTTCACCAAAGGATTGTAACCAATATCTTCGGACCAATTTATATCACCTTAAAGGGCAAGCAATGTCAAGTTTATACAGCTCCGTTCGATGTTCGTTTGGCTCGTAAAAACCAAGATGATAAAGAAATATTTACCGTGGTTCAACCCGATATTGTGGTGGTTTGTGATAAAAGCAAGTTGGATAAACGTGGCTGTATCGGCGCTCCAGATATCGTTATCGAAATTCTATCCGCAGGAAACAACAAAAAGGAATTGATTAATAAATATGAGGTTTACGAAGAATCTGGAGTAAAGGAATATTGGATTGTTAGCCCTTCGGAGAAAACCTTTTTCAAATATATTCTTGATGATCAAGGAAAGTTTCAGCCTACCAAACTCTTAACTATAGGCGAGGAAGTGACCACTCCAATTCTTCCTGGCTTTATTTTAAATCTGGAAGAGGTTTTTGAAGACTAACAAAAAAGGAGCTTAATTTTCATCAAGCTCCTTTTATATTTTTCAGAATTAACTGATTGTTTTAATAACAAAAATTTAGTGTCCTGAATGACCATCTGCACCGTGTGCGTGACCATGAGCCAACTCATCCTGAGTAGCTTCGCGAACACTTAAAATTGTTCCGCTGAAGATAAGATTTTTACCAGCCATTGGGTGGTTTAAATCTACAGCTACAGTTTCATCATGTACAGCAGTAACACCAGCTCTAAATTGGTTTCCGTTATTATCCTGCAAAGGAATTACGTCGCCAACAGCAGGCACTTCGCCACCAGCCTCTGTAAACATCGATTTTGGCAAATCTGCGAATGCTCCTGGATCTAATTCTCCATAGCCATCTACGGCCGATAATTCAAAGCTATACTCATCACCAGCTTTTGAACCAGTTAAATGCTCTTCGAACTTAGGCAACATCATGCCAACGCCATATAAAAATACTAAAGGATTTTGCTCATCAGCTTTTTCAACAAAAACTTGTTGTCCTTCTTCGTTAGTAGTATGCAATTCGTAAGTTAATGATACTACTGAGTTTGGTGAAATATTCATTTAAATTGTTTTATTGTAAATACTCTAATGCTTCCTCAACAGAACTAACCGGTAACTGGCATACTTTATTTCGGCAAATATAAACTTTTGTTTCATTGCTTTGCTTACCTTTTAACAGTGGCAAGTTACTTTTTGTTCCGCCTAATGTAATTTTGTTCGGAATGTAATGATTACTTAACTCCAGCTTAATCAAATCTGTTTCTAAACCTGTTATCGCAATTTCATTTATTCCGTAAACTTCATTTAAAAGTTGGATAGACCAATTTGAATAGGCAGAACCATAATTCTGAATTTTCGATTGTACCGAAGCCAACATTTCAGAAGCTTTTTCTGTATAATTTTCCAAATCATAAAATAACCCAAGTTTTTTAAGATTTTGCGCCATAACTGAGTTTGAGGCCGGAATTACGTTATCCATAACTTCATGTTTCCGGGCAATCAATCCTTCACTTTCTGCCGAGGTGTAAAAAAACATAGGAGAATCTGGATCTATAAAATTAGTTAGAACATAATCTGCTAAACCTTTCGCCTCATTCAACCAGTCTTCATTAAAATCTGCTTCATAAAGTGCAATTAGTGCTTCAATCATAAAAGCATAATCATCCAAAAATCCTGTTATAGAGGCTTTTCCATTTTTGTAATTGCGATACAATCCACCATTTTCAGCTTTAAGATTATTTAGAATAAAATGGGCAGAAGCTGAAGCTTTTTCATAGTACAAATCATGACTTAAAACAGAACCAGCATCCGCCAAAGCCTTAATCATCATGGCATTCCAAGCCGTTAAACATTTATCATCAAGGCCAGGGCGAACTCTTTTGCTCCGCTCTTGGAGTAATTTTGTTTTTGCAAGCTTTACTTTATCATAAAGTTTTTCTGCATCAATCTTGTATTTGGAAATTAAATCATCATCGCTTTGGGTTTTTCGTAGAATATTGGTTTGCTCCTCTTCCCAATTCCCATCTTCTGTAACATTATAATATTCGCCAATTAAAGCAGAATCTTCTCCTAAAATTTGGTCAAATTCTTTCTTATCCCAAACGTAAAATTTACCTTCAATACCTTCGCTATCCGCATCTAAAGCCGAATAGTATAAGCCATCAGGCGAAGTCATTTCACTAAAAACCCAATCAATACATTCTACTGCAGTTTGTTTAAAAGAATCGAATTTAGTGCATTGATATGCTTCCACATATAAACTGATCAGCTGTGCATTATCGTAAAGCATTTTTTCAAAATGTGGTACATGCCATTTATCATCAACAGAATAACGAGCGAAACCACCCCCAATCTGATCGTAAATTCCACCCCTACTCATTTCTTCCAAAGTTTGACAAACAGGTGTAAAGACAGATTCATCATCTTTTAAAAATCCATATCTTAATAGGAACACCCAATTGTTTGGTAACGGAAATTTTGGAGCACGATTGTAGCCACCGAAACTGATGTCGAAGTGGCGTTTCCAAGGTTCTACAATCTCTGATAAATGTTCAAGCGTATAATCTTCTGTTTTAATTGCGGGAATTATTTTTTCGCTATCGCGGATTCCGGAAGTTAATCTTTCTGCATATTGAATGGCCTTTTCTGGTTCGTTTGCCCAAAGTCCAGCAACGTTTTCTAAAATATTAATCCAATCGGTCTTCTTAAAATATGTTCCTCCATAAATTGGTCTTTGATCTGGTAAGCAAATGCAATTTAGTGGCCATCCACCGCTTCCTGTCATTAATTGGATGGCATACATATAAATTTGATCGATATCTGGGCGTTCTTCTCGATCTACCTTAATGCAGATATAACGTTTATTCATCACTTCAGCCACTTCAAAATTTTCGAAGCTTTCGCGTTCCATCACGTGGCACCAATGGCAGGCCGAATAACCAATACTAACCAATATCAATTTATTTTCTGCCTTTGCTTTTTCTAACGCCTCAGTTCCCCATTCGTACCAATTTACAGGATTATGAGCATGTTGAAGCAAATAAGGTGAAGAAGCCTTAATTAAATTATTAGGCTCTGAGTGTATGTTTGACATGAATTTTAGATATATTATAATAGAAATAGTAAAGCTATAAATTATCTACAAAGCTGTTCCGTTTTAGTTTTTGTTTTTATACTTTAGTTGGAAATCTTAACAATTGATGGAAATAGCCAGAAACGATTTATTTAGTGCCATAAAAGAGATTATTGTTCAGTCTCGTTTGAGGATATTTCGAGTGGCAAACTCTGCTTTACTTGAATCTTATTGGCAAATTGGAAAGTTGATTGTTGAGGATGAACAACAGGGAAAATTAAGAGCTGATTATGGAAAAGAAACTTTAAAAAACCTATCTAAGCATTTAACTCAAGAGTTTGGGAAAGGATTTGATGACAGTAACCTTCGAAATATAAGATCTTTTTACACCGCATTTCCAATTCGTGACGCATTGCGTCACGAATTGAGTTGGACACATTACCGCCTATTATCAAGGCTTGATTCAGAAGAAAAAAGAACTTTCTACATTAATGAAAGTATTGTTTCAAATTGGAATAGCAGAGAATTAGAGCGACAAATTAATTCGTTATCATTCGAAAGAGCTTTAACGGAACCTAAAGAAAACAAACTAAAACCTAATATTCAAGATTATATTAAAGATCCATATATATTTGAATTCCTTGGTCTAAATCCAGATGTTAAAAATACAGAAAGAGGTTTAGAATCAGCAATTATCAATCATCTACAAAAATTCTTACTTGAATTTGGAAAAGGGTTTGCATTTGTGGCTCGTCAACAACACATTGTAACAGATACATCAGACTTTTTTATAGACTTAGTTTTCTACAATTACATATTAAAATGCTTTGTTATAATCGATCTTAAAACAACAAGTTTGAGCCATCAAGATATAGGGCAGATTGATATGTATGTTAGAATGTATGATGATTTAAAGAGAAATGATGGAGATAACCCAACAATCGGTTTATTATTATGTACAGAGAAAGATGAAACAATCGTAAAATATTCAGTTCTTAATGATAAAAATCAATTATTTGCAAGCAAATATTTATTGTACTTACCAAAAGAAGAAGAATTAAAAGCAATTATAGAACAAGACAGGCAACGTTTCGAATTAGATAATTTATAAACCATGAAAATCACCCATACAGAAATATTCCGCTTTAGCATCCCAATGGAACCATTTGTTATTGCGACTGGCACCATGCACTTTGCGCAAAATGTATTAATTAGAGTGCATACTGATGCTGGCATTCATGGCATTGGAGAATGTTCTGCCTTCCCGATGATTGTTGGTGAAACTCAAGATACCTGCATTGCCATGGCGAAAGATTTTGCCTCTATTTGGATTGGTAAAGATCCGCTCGAAATTCCGGAGCGGATGAATGATTTATTGGGTTATGCAGATCATAACAGCACAATCAAAAGTGCTTTTGATATGGCTCTGTTCGATATTTCTGCAAAACATGCCAAACTCCCATTGTATCAATTCTTGGGCGGTCAAAAACGAACAATAGAAACCGACATGACTATAGGGATTGATACTCCAGAAGGTATGGCCCAAACCGCTTTAAAATATAAAAGCCAAGGTTGTAGCATTATAAAAATAAAGCTGGGAAAAAAAGTTAACGACGATATTGAACGCGTAAAACACATTCGAGAAGCTGTGGGCGGGGAAATGACACTCCGTCTGGATGCAAACCAAGGATGGAATTTTGATGATGCTTTATTTGCACTCGGTGAACTTGAAAAATACAACATCGAATTCTGCGAACAGCCGATGCGCACTTGGTATGATGATAAGTTACCCGAATTAAACATCAATTCTCCAATAAAATTGATGGCTGATGAAAGCTGTTATAATCATCATGATGCAAGGAAACTGATTAATAGTCAATCTACGACCTATTTAAATATAAAATTTTCCAAATCTGGAGGTATTCTAGAAGCGCAAAAAATTCATGAAGAAGCCCTGCAAAAAGGCGTTAAATGCATGATTGGCAGTATGCTAGAGACTAGAATTGCATTGAGTGCAAACTTACATTTTGCACTAGCAAGCCCTAATGTAGAATTTTTCGATTTAGATACAGCTTTACTTGGCCATTTGGTTGATCCTGTAATTGGTGGCTTAACCTATAATGGGTTCTTTTTAGATGTTCCTGAATCATATGGAATTGGCGCCGAACCAGATGAAGATTTTCTAAAAACTTGCGAAAATTGGACGATATAGTTCAGTGGTCATTGGTTCATTAGGAAAATAGTTTGGATGCAACAGCAAAGTTCATTAGTCATTGGTTCATTAGGAAAATTAGTATGGATTTATTTAATGCGATTTGAATAATTACAAATGAACCAATGACCAATAAACCAATGAACTATTTTACAAGCATTTCTGCAAGCGCAGTACTATCTCCATTAAAAGCATTAAAATCGACGATATGGCCAATCCCGTTAATTTTAGCTTTGTCAGAATGTTGCCAAAACTTCCACCGGCTTTTATCTAAGCGCAGTTTTGGTTGGTAATAATGTGCGATCCAGAAGGGATATTCATCAAGTTTTCCTTGAAGATTATCTTCATAAAACTTCAAACCAGTATAAATAATTGGCCTCACTTTCGTCTTCATTTCAACATAAGTCAAAAAATCTGAAAGTTCGAGTCTCATTCTTAATGGCGAAACCCCATCAAGCGTTTCAATATCCACAACTGGAGGCAAATCTCCCTTTTCAATATTTACAACTTGGAGAAAAAACTTGGCCTGTGTTTTCCCATCACGCTTTGGTCTGAAAAAATGATATGCTCCACAAATTATTCCAGCTTTGGGCGCCTCTCTCCAGTTTCGTTGAAAGTAAGGGTCTACCTGCAAAATACCTTCAGTAGCTTTTATAAAAGCAAAACTAATCTTTACTTCGTCTTCTTTCATCTCCTTCACCTTTTGCCAGTTTATTTTGCCTTGATAATAAGATACATCGATTCCATGAATGTCATATTGTTTTGGAATTTTAATATTAAAGCTCTCGTATGTTCTATAGTTTGGGTCTTGCCCCCAATCCTTTACCCATCGCCACGTTCCAACAAAACCTTTCAAAATGTAACCATAATAAAAAGGAGAAAGCAGAATTAACAACAAGCCGGCAATTGCAATTTTCCATTTTATCGGAAAAGGCTTCGACTTCTTTTTACGCGTAGATGGTTTTCGGATTGGAGTTTTTCGAATAACAGGCTTTCTTTTCTCTGGTGGCATAGCTTATTTGATCCTGCTAAGTTGAGGAAAAATGTAGGGAAATAAAAAATTTGCCTTAATTGAATGCTCTTTGCTTTTTCTAAGAGGAAGTACTTTATTCTTTTGCGATACTATAACCAACCGACAATAAATTAAAAAAGAAAGCGGGAAAAACCAAAGGCTCTTCCCGCTCATCTAAATTAACGCTCTCAATTATTAAACGTCGATATCCCAAAAATGTTTTATCAAGTTTAAAATAGATAAATCTTCAATGTTTGTTCTGTTAATTAAACTAAACATTATCTTTTGCAATCACACTCCAATCATCCGAGCCATGACCTTTTTCTATCCAAGCATCCATTTCTGCGACAACTGCTGGCAAAACTGTAAGTTTCACATCACTTTTGTTTGCTGCACTCATCATCAAACCTGCATCCTTTCTTGCCATGTCCAGCTCCCATGAGGGCTTGCTGAAATCCCCTGCTCTTAGCTTATCAAGTCTGGCTGGTGCTCCAGCTCCAGGATTCCAAGAAGCAAAAAGTGTAGCAATATCTGCTGAATCAATACTTAAAGCTTTCGAAAGTGCAAGTGCATCAGAAAGTCCGGCGGTCATTGATATTAAAAATAAATTACCAATCAATTTTATCCCAGCTGCCTTTCCTTCTTCCGAACCAAAATTGAGGAGCTTTCCCGTCATCTTCGACAGTTCTGGTTCAACCTTCGCGATTACCTCTTGATCACCAGATACCAGCATACTCCCAGAACTTTCCAGTGCGTTTGGTGGCCCCATAAATACAGGCGCATGTAGGTAAATAAATCCCCTTGATTTCCAAGTTGCAGTTCTTTCAACAGCACCCTCAGCCGAAGTTGTAGTGTGATCTATAATAATTGTTCCCGGCGAAAAACCGCTACTGGCGGCTTCCAATACCTCATTAACTGTAGCATCATCTTTAAGCGTAAGATGGACAATATCTGCGCCCTTAACCGCATCGGCTACATTGGCAAAGGCGATTGCGCCATCATGCACAAGCGCTTCCGCTTTCGATGCAGTTCTGTTCCAAACCTGCACCTGTTCCCCTTTACGAAGCATCGCCTTAACAAAATTCGAACCCAAAAGGCCCATTCCTAAAAATGATTTCATAGCTGTTTATTTATCGGATAAAGATAGTGAATACCCCAATAAACATTAAAGACAAAGAAATGTTCTCCGACATTATATCTTTAAACAAGACTCAATCATTCAGTAAAAAACTAGCATTGATTAATTAATAAAAACAAAAAAAGCGGCATTTGCCGCTTTCAAATAAGTTTAAAAAAGGCAGATTATTTTAACGCAAAATTGAGATAACCACCATCTGCAACAATTTCTGTTCCTGTAATAAAACTTGCAGCATCAGAAGCTAAAAACAATACTGTTTTTGCAATCTCAGCAGGATCACCTAACCTTTGTAAAGCTGTAGCAGAAGCCAAAAACTCTTTAGCTTCTGCTGGCACTGCGTTTTCCAAATCTGGGGTTAAAACTGGGCCTGGACTAACGATATTTACTCGGATTTTTCTTCCTGCCAGTTCGTTAGCGGCAATTTGGGCAATTTTATTTACGGCCCCTTTAGTTGCAGAATATACGCTAGCACCCAAATTTGCAGCTGTGGCAACCGTTGATGAAGTGAAAATTACCGCAGCTCCGTCGGCCAAGTGAGGAAGTAATTTTTGCAGTGTGAAGAAATGCCCCTTAACATTGGTATTAAATTGTGCATCAAAATTTTCCTCAGTTACTTTTTCTATGGGCTCAAATGTCGCAATTCCCGCGTTTAGGAAAAGAACATCTATTTTTTTCCCGCTATCTTGAATTACTTTTTCAAGGATTGAAATCTCCGAAAGCTTCGAAGTATCTGATACTACCGTGTTTAATTTTGGGTTGTCTATTTCTGCAAATGCCTTTTGGAGATTGTTGGCATTTCTACCGGTTATCCAAACGTTTGCACCAGCATTAACAAATGCTTTGGCTGTTGCCAATCCAATTCCGGTAGTTCCTCCTGTAATAACGACGTTTTTATCTGTAAAGTCCATGATTTTTTTAATTGTTTAAGCCGTAAAGTTAGGGTGAATCAATTTATTTAAGTTACTTTGTAACGAAAAGTAACAGTAACTTTCGGGTAACAAAGTAACTTATGACTGAAAATGAATGCCAATTAGGGCACAAAAAAGAAATCATGGCTGTCCACGATGCGATGGATGTGCTAAGCGGAAAATGGAAAATATCCATCATTTCATCTATCTGCTATTATAGTAAAAGAAGATTTTCTGACATTTTAAATGATGTAGATGGAATATCGAATAAAATGTTGAGTAAAGAGTTAAAAGAATTGGAGCTCAATAAGTTGATCAATCGAACGGTTTTAGAAACTCAGCCTATATCAGTTCAATATCAATTAACGGAATATGGTATGACATTAAAAAAAATCATCAATAACCTTACAGACTGGGGGTTAGAACACCGTAAATTTATTACTGGCAAATAATTGATTTAGTATTAAGGGAATTTCAGCGCACAAGTTACCTTCATCTTGATATTTCCACAAGCGTTTTTGAAACAAATCAGTGCGTTGCAACGCAGAAAAAATTAAGCATTAATCCAATTCTAAGCAAAAATACCGCTCCAGTATAGGTGATAAATTTCTATTTTTGCTTCTCGAAACCAAAACATGTTCCAACTTATATTAAACACCTATAAAACTTCTTTTAGTAGCCTAAGCAGAGAAACTTGGCTTTTAAGTATTGTAATGATGTTTAATAGATGTGGAAGTATGGCGGTGCCGTTTATGGGGCTTTACGTTACTCAAAGTTTGCACAAAACAGAAATGGATGCGGGTTTAATTATCACTTTATTTGGTGTGGGTTCCATAATGGGATCAGCAATGGGTGGCAAACTAACTGATATGATTGGTTTTAGACCCGTTCAAATTTTATCATCTATTATTGGTGGCTTGCTTTTCATTTTATTTTCTACCATTACACATTTTTCAACGTTATGTGTTTTAGCTGTAGTCATTAGCTTCTTTTCTGAAGCTTTTCGTCCGGCTAATTTTACCGCCGTTGCTCATTATGCTCAAGAAGGAACCATAACAAGATCTTACTCCCTAAACAGACTTGCTGTAAACATTGGGTGGTCTGTCGGGATTAGTTTAGCTGGAATTATTGCATCAATTAATTACAAACTTCTCTTTATTGTAGAAGGTGGCGTAAGCATTATTGTTGGAATTTTAATTTTATCTTTCTTACCGAAGGTGAAGGATTTTATGAAACAGGCTAAGGAAAATGCAAGTAAAATGATGATTATGAAACCTTGGCAAGATGCATTTTATATGCAGTTTATATTATTAACAACGGTTTTTATTACCTGTGCATTTTTAATGTTTAGAATTGTACCTGTTTTTTTTAAAGAACAATGGCACATAGATGAATTTGCAATAGGCTTAATAATTGGTTTAAATGGACTCGTAATTGCTCTTTTTGAAATGATTATGATCAATAAAATTGAAGCTAAACGATCTCCTATGTTTTTCATTATAATTGGAGCAGTCTTTTTCGCTACTTCATACATTATGCTCAGTGCACCATTTAGCTTTCACATTGCCATGGCAATAATTACTATTGTTGTTTTTACCGGTGGCGAAATGTTTGCTTTACCTTTTATAAACACTATTGTAATTAACAGAAGTAACGAGCATAATAGAGGCCTGTACGCAGCAGGATACACTTTAAGCTGGTCTTGCGCACAGTTAATTGGACCATTGGCTGGCTTTTTTATTGCCAAAAATTTAGGCTATAATACGCTTTGGATGGGGCTTGCACTTATGCTTCTATTGTGTGCTTGGGGATTTAGCATATTGAACAAGAAGCAAGTTAAATTTGCTTTGGAGACAAATTAACTTCAGCTGGAAATTAATATAATTTCCAGCTGAAGCTGAACTATTTTACCTTTTGAGCTTTAACACCCTCGTTTGTAATTTTTACAGGAAGAATATTTCCTTCTGTATCAAATTTCATTTCATCAATGCAGGTAACCCGATGATTTCCATCAGTTTCTGTTAAAGGGCGACGGTGATAAACAATATAATAAGCTCCTTTTTTCTCGTTGATAATTACCGAATGATGCCCTGCTCCTGTTGCAATTGAAGCATCTTGTTTTAATATTTTCCCAACCCTTTTAAATGGCCCGAAAGGCGAATCGCTAACTGCATAAGCCACAGAATAATCTGGTCCTGTCCAGCCACCCTCGCTCCACATAAAATAATATTTACCGTTTCTAATAAACATATATGGTCCTTCAACGTAATTATCTGGAGTAATTTCTTTAAAAATTGTTCCATCTTCAAAAGGAAGAAAACCAGTAAAATCCTTATTCAACTTAGCGATGTTGCAATGTCTCCAACCACCGTAAATTAAATAATATTGGCCATCCTTATCCTTAAAAACAAACTGATCGATTGGTTGTGCACCGTTATGAAATTTATCTACCAAAGGCTTTCCTAAATGATCTTTGTACGGCCCTTCAGGTTTATCGGCTACAGCTACACCAATTCCGCCAATTTCATTATCGCTTTGAATATCGTTCGCTCCAAAAAACAGATAGTATTTTTTATCTTTTTTAACAATTGCTGGCGCCCACATGGCTTTGTTAGCCCATTTAATTGCTGAAGTATCTACAATGTGTTCGTGTTTTTTCCAAGTCACGAGATCATCTGATGAAAAGGCATCCAAAAATACCTGCTCTTTATATTTTGCAGAGTATGTAGGATAAACCCAGTATTTGTTGTTAAAAATTGCTACATCAGGATCGGCGTACCAACCTTTAAAAATTGGGTTTCCAGACTGCTTAATCGTTTTACTATCTTGAGCAAGAGAAGCAAGACCAGCTAAAAGTAAAAGAGATGAGAATAGGTATTTCATGGGTACAATTTATAAAAAAATCTGTGGTTAAAAAACTGAAATGATTTGATTTTCTTTTTTTGGAAAGCAATTCAAGCACTTTTCGGTTGATGCAGTCCCGCCCCCGTTCCAAATCTTTTCTGATAAAAAAAACCAGAAAAGGATTTTACACTTCGGTCGGGTTTAGGTGGCGCAGTGAGGAAAATTATTTAAGCTTGCAAATAGCCATACCATTTTAAGCAAATTGAGGTTTAATAGGCTATTAATTACGAACTTTGCAGGAACAGGCTTATCAAATGGAAAACAAACCTTAGTTAATAAACCAGACAGTAGCGAACACATAGCGTTAACCCTTGCGGTTAACAGCGAAGTAAAGCGAACGGCGGGACTACAGCACCAATGAAAAACTAAACGTTCATTTTCAAAAAAAATCCCTGTCTAGAAAAAAACTAAACAGGGATAAATGAATCTTTTATAGAATACTATTTACTCAATTCTGCAAAATATTTGTGGAATAATGGCAAAGTTTCTATGCCTTTATAATAGTTGAAGATATCGTATTTCTCATTCGGAGAGTGCAGTGCATCGCTATCTAAACCGAAACCGAAGAGCACAGATTTAATACCCAAAACATCTTCAAATAGGGCAACAATTGGAATACTACCACCACCACGAGTTGGAATGGCTTTTTTACCAAAACTATCTTCAATTGCTTTTTCCGCAGCTTGGTAAGCAATACTATCTGTTGGCGTTACCACCGGCTCGCCACCATGATGAGCTGTAACTTTAACCTTAACGTTTTTAGGTGCAATACTTTCGAAGTGTTTGGTAAAAATTTCTGCAATTTCCTCTGAGCTTTGACTCGGCACCAAACGCATTGAAATTTTAGCATTTGCTTTACTTGGCAATACCGTTTTAGCACCTTCACCAATATAACCGCTCCAAATTCCATTAACCTCTAAAGTTGGGCGAGTTCCGGTACGCTCTAAAGTCGAATAACCTTTTTCACCCCAAACTTCTTCAATATCTAAATCCTTTGTGTATTCTGCCTCATCGTAAGGAGCAGAGTTTAAGGCTTTTTTCTCTTCATCAGTTAATTCGATAACCTTATCGTAAAAAGCAGGAATGGTAATGTGGTTATTTTCATCATGCAAGGAAGCAATCATTTTGCAAAGAATAGTAGCCGGATTAGCCACTGCACCACCATAAACACCAGAGTGTAAATCGCGGTTCGGACCAACAACTTCTACTTCCATATAGGCTAAGCCACGTAAACCCGTTTCTATAGATGGGTGTTCCATGCTGATCATTGAAGTATCAGAAATTAAAACCACATCAGCTTTTAAACGCTCTGCATTTGCTTTTACAAAAATACCAAGATTTGCAGAGCCTACTTCCTCCTCGCCTTCGATCATAAACTTAACATTGCAAGCCAAAGTATTGGTTTCCATCATTAATTCGAATGCTTTAACATGCATGTAGAACTGTCCTTTATCATCACAAGCGCCACGAGCATAAATTTTACCATCGCGAACGGTTGGCTCGAAAGGTGGGGTTTTCCAAAGTTCTAAAGGATCTGCAGGCTGAACATCGTAATGGCCATAAATTAATACTGTTGGCAAAGAAGCATCAACAATTTTTTCGCCATAAACAATCGGATAACCAGCCGTTGAGCATATTTCAACTTTATCTGCGCCAGCATCTTTTAATTTCTGCGCAACATAATCAGCCGTTTTTAGCACATCAGCTTTATATTTTGGGTCGGCACTTACCGATGGAAAACGTAATAACTCAAACAACTCATCTAAAAAACGTTGTTTGTGTGTTTCTACATAATTTTTAATCTCTTGCATAACAAAATAAATTTGGGCAAATATAGGCTTTACCAAATAAACGCCATAAAATTAAGGCTAAAAGGTAGATTGAAATAAATATTCTATTAATTAATAAATTAATTGGTAGAAGAAGTGCAGAAAATCATAAAAAATTTGCTCGCATCACGTTTTAGAACCAAAACTTACCGAACTATTGGGTTGAAATAAAAGATTGCTTTAAAATTGCTATAAAGGAATTAAAAAAGAAAAACTGACTAGGAAGTTCAATCTAATTTTTAGTAAATTGCGACTTTTATAAGATATCCTTAAATCCTGTCTGAAAGAACTTTAGTGATGAAATTAAGTGCAATAGTACACCCTTTTTTGCTGTTGCTTTTATGTTTTGGTTTTGTTGATTTTGCATCTGCTCAAAATTCAACTCGTGTAAGTTGCCCAGAAGCAGCACAATTCTATGCTAAAGACAGTATTAACATTGTAACTTTTGGTGCCAGTACTGTAGAAGGTGTTGGCGGTGTGGGTTTCCAACCGATGTTATTGAGCAATTTCCAAAACTGTTATGCCAATAAAGTTGTAGACATTACTAATCATGGTATTGGCGGCCAAACCACTTTTCAAGGTTTACTTCGGATTGATAATGCAATTAGAGATCGAACAGGCTTTATTGTAATTGATATGGGGATTAATGATGCCGTTGCAATTAGAGATAAAAAGCAGACGGTAGCAAATACCGAATCGAATATGCGAGTAATTATTGAAACGAGTCTTAGGCAAAAACTTGTTCCAATACTTTGCACTCTTCAAAATGTGGATGATAGAACTACCGCAAACTTAGTTCCTGTTAATACTAATATTAGAGCAATAAATACAATTTATAGAAAACTTGCTACCGAATACAAAATTTATCTTGCTGATGTAAACGCCGCGATGCGTCGCGATTTTTCGCTTTATCAAGATGCTTTTCACCCAAATGCACGAGGTTATAGGTTAGTAAGTTATGTAATTTTTGATGCAATTAACAAGGCGATATTTGATAAGTTTTTAAAGTTTGTAGTTACCCAAAACTATCCAAACCCAGCTTCTACACAAACTTATATTGATATTGTGTTACCAGAAACAGATAAAATTAATATTCAGATTTTCGATTTAATGGGCCGATTGGTTAAAACTGTGGTTAACGAATATTTAAATACCGGCAAACACACACTGGAAATTAACACCACGACTTTTGTACCAGGAATTTATTTCTTTAAAGTATCTTCAGATTCGGGCCAGTACTCTGCCGCTAAAAAATTCATTGTAGCGAGGTAACAAAAGATTTCAATATTAGTCACATAGTGGATTAATATGTTTTATATCTTTATCCAAAACCCGTAAACAAATGCAATCCTTCACCAATGAAATTGTCGATTTAGATTCACTCCCTAAGTTTGAGGATATTCAACTTCAAAAACCACATGCTGATTATTGGAAAATCATTTGTATTAACTTGCTTATTTTTTTTGGAATAATAGGCATTGGAGCAATAATCTTAATATGTTTTGTTGAAGAAATTAGAGCACAGGCATTTCTTATTATTGGAGTCTACTTAGCTCTAACTTTAATTTTATTCCTCCTTTTTAGGGCAAGTTTTAAAAAGCGTGGGTATGCAGTAAGAGCGCATGATGTAATTTACAAAAGTGGCATCATTGCAGAAACAACTACTATCGTGCCTCTAAATCGGATTCAGCATATTGAATTAAATGAAGGTATTTTTTCAAGAATTTATAATCTCGGCTCGTTGCAGATTTTTACTGCTGGTGGGCAAACCGGGCATTTACATATCGCCGGAATTCCAATTGATGTTGCACAAGGTATCCGTGATTTGTTATTGAAAAAACTTGATATAATTGAAAATCAAACTGCTGAAATTGAAGGTCATGAATAGCGATTTTAGCAAACCACAGCGCCAATCTGCTTACGGAATTATCGTAATGGGTGCCCACACCACGTTTAAATTAATTAAAGCAACGATTTTTCTTTTTGTACTTGCCTTTGTAAAAATGCAAAGCACTTACTTTGTCTACCTTATATTAGGTATAGTTGCAATCACCTTAATAAGTTTTCTTTTCGCCTATTTGTGGTACCTAAAGTTCACTTTCTTTCTGGATAAGGAAAAACAAGAATTTATAGTCAATAAAGGCATTTTTAGTCGAGATCAAGTAACCATTCAATTGGATAAAATTCAGCAGGTAAATATTAACCAGAATATTCTTCAAAAAATAATTGGTGTTTATGGACTAAAGATCGATACTGCAGGTGCTCATGGAGATGAAGTTAGTATTAAGGCTATAGATGAAACATCAGCATATAACTTAAAAGAGCATTTATTAAGCAGAGCAAATATTCTTGCCGAAAAACCAGAGTTTGTTGTAAATAATGCAATAAGTGAGGAAACTCCATTTTTAAAAATAAGTGCCGGAACTCTATTTAAAGTTGGATTGACTTCCAACTACGGTCAAAGTTTGGCACTTTTAGCAGCCTTCTTTTACACTGTAATTTATGAGGGAAGACAGCTGTTAGATGCTTTCGAAGTAGACAAAAACCAAATTCAAAACACTGTAAAAGGCATGGTAACCTTAGTTTCGGTGGCCATTCTGGTTGTGGCATTATTAATTGTTTTGCTGGTTATTAACTTGGTTAGGACTTTTTATAAATACTTTGAACTAGAGATTAGTCGGCACCAACATTCCTTATTGATTTCTTCGGGATTGATTGCAAAGAAAAATACTTTAGTAAGCCCAAATAAAGTTCAGATTACAAAATACAGTCAGAATTATTTCCAAAAGAAAATGAATATGTTAAATATGAGTTTGCGACAGGCTCATTTTGGCAAAAACAAAAAAGGGCACGAAATGCAGGGAAATACCTTAGAAATTCCTGGGTGTAATCCTTTAGAACGAGACGAATTATTAAAAATGATTTTAGGAAAAGTCCCTCCCATTGGAAAAACATTTATCCCCGATTGGCGATTTTTGAATTTACCAATTTTCTTTAAAATGGTGCTTCCGGTTATTATTTTCTTGATTTTAGCCTTTAATATTCCTCAGATTAAACCCTATATATTTATTACAGGAGTTTATTTATGCATTGGAATTTTAATGATTTATATAAGCTATCGGAGACATCGATTAACGGTTAATCAAGAGTTTATTATTAAGAAAAGTGGAATCTGGGATCTTTCAAATGAGATTGTAGCACCAAGTAAAATCCAGGCAATTACCACTTTTCAATACCCTTGGCACAAAGGCGTTGATGTTGGCCACTTAAGTTTACATACTGCAGCTGGGCAAATCCATTTTAAATATGGAAATTATACTGAGATTAAGCAACTGGTAAATTATTGGCTCTATCAGATAGAGAGTGGCAACGAAGATTGGATGTAATTGTGCTGGGAAGCTTGCAACATTGAGTTTATGAACCCATCGATCAACTTGCAAAAATCTACCAACAACATTAGGAGTTTTTTTACCATATAAGAAATATAAGTTCATGTAAGCTGGTTCTTAAACTAAACTTCTTATATGGTATTTTTTATATGAAATATTTAAATCAAGTCCATCAAAAAAACTAAAGCATCATAATACCTTTAATGGTAGCAACTTGCTTATAAACCGCAATTACTTCATCAGCATTTTGCATTTCCTTTTTAACGGTAATGGATACATATTTACCCGTTTTAGATGGTTGCTCTATAAATTTATCATCTGGTAAAATCTTGCGTAATTCTTGTACTTTATCAATCCCTCCTGTTATAATAAACTTGAAATTATAAATGCCCGGAAATTTCTCCACGGTTTCTAACTTCTCTTTTAAATTAGCGTAAATATCTGTACTTGCTCCCTCAGGAATATCAGTAAATTCAATATTATTATCTTCCATGGCAAAAACATATCAAATTCTATTCCTAAATGAGCGGTATGTAATTTTGGCATAAATATAAGGTTTGGTGGAGGAAAACTGAAAATTTTTGATGGCTCAAAAGATTCTGAAACAACTTGTACCCATTTACATCTGTAAGTTACTAATGACAATATTTGAAAAGCATTGATACTTAATTTTCTAAAACCACATACACGAACGGTCGTCATTGCGAGGCACGAAGCAATCTTAAAACGCTTGCTAGGCTACCCATCGTAGTAAGATTGCTTCGTGCCTCGCAATGACGAGGTGGTGAAGCTAAACGCAACCCTTAGTCGATTTCTCGCCTATCATTACAAATAGTATCATTTTGATAGTTAGATTACTAACACATAAAACTTAACGCTTATCATCTCTTAATTTATATGCTTTAAGGAAAATTGACCTCTTAGCATTACGACAGTTTAAGAATTAGCTTTACATTTTCTTAAATTCCTTTTTATTATAATTATTCGCTAATGGGTTTTAACCCTCAATAGTGGTACAAACTTAATTTATCTAAACCTTGGCGAAGCGGTACCCCGTTCCCGATAGCTATCGGGATTTCTTCGGGTTTAGCAAAGCAAAGGACTAACATTCCTATAAAATACAGGTTTAGCTTTCCCTAAAAATGAAACTACACAATTAAATGCAATAACTATTTACTAACATTTTTCGCAAAAGCCTTAAGGAATTCTTATTTTTGAGCCTCAAAAAAACAGGAGCCGATTTGGATTATTTAGAAGGATTAAACCCACAACAAAGAGCAGCAGTAGAGAACACTAAAGGACCGGTAATGATTGTTGCGGGTGCTGGTTCGGGCAAAACCCGAGTAATTACCTATCGCGTTGCACACCTGATTCAAACGGGAACCGACCCCTTTAATATTCTAGTTTTAACTTTTACCAACAAAGCGAGTAAAGATATGCGTGAGCGGATTGGCAAGGTTGTAGGTGCTGAAGCGAAAAATATTTGGATGGGTACTTTCCACTCTGTTTTTGCAAAAATTTTGCGAGTTGAGGCAGAAAAAATTGGTTATCCGAGCAACTTTACCATTTACGATACGGACGATAGCAAAAGTGTGATCCGTGCCATTTTGAAAGAAATGCAACTGGATGATAAATTATATGCAGCCAATTTTGTTTTCAATAGAATCTCTAGCGCAAAAAACAACCTAATTTCTTGGGGCGAATATCAAGCAAATGATCAGATTCAATCTGAAGACAATCAAAATAAGCGTCCATTAATTGGGCAGATTTACGAAACCTATGCAAAACGCTGTTTCAGAACTGGGGCAATGGATTTTGATGACTTGCTTTTTAAAACCAATATTTTATTAAAAGAACATCCTGACGTTCTGAATAAATACCAGCAAAAATTTAAATACTTAATGGTAGATGAGTATCAGGATACCAATTTTTCGCAATATACTATTGTGAAAAAATTAGCTGCTGCCTATCAGAATATCTGCGTTGTGGGTGATGATGCACAAAGTATTTATGCTTTCCGTGGTGCCAATATTCAGAACATTTTGAATTTTGAACGCGATTATCCAGACTTAAAAGTTTACAAACTGGAGCAGAACTATCGCTCTACACAAAATATAGTTGATGCTGCAAGTAGTATCATCGCCAACAATAAAAATCAGCTGGAAAAAAATGTATTTTCTGAAAATGCTGAAGGCGATCGGATTAAGGTTTCTAGAGCTTTTACCGATAACGAAGAAGGTAAATTAGTTGCCGAAGCCATTATTCAAGAACGTAGTACGAAGGGTTATCAGCACAGCGATTTTGCCATTTTGTATCGTACAAATGCGCAAAGTAGAGCCATGGAGGAAGGTTTACGGAAGCTGAATATTCCTTACCGAATTTATGGCGGACAGTCTTTTTATCAACGCAAAGAGATTAAAGATTTAATTGCTTACTTCCGTTTAACTTTCAATCCGAAAGATGAAGAGGCCATTAAACGCGTAATTAATTATCCAAAACGTGGAATTGGAGATACTTCTATCGATAAAATTATTGTTGCTGCAGATCAGCACGACAAAACCATGTGGGAAGTAATTTCCAATGCCCATATGTATGTTGATGGTCGTTTGGCCAATCAATTGAACGATTTCTCGATGATGATTCAGAGTTTCCAAGCCGAAGCAAAGAAGCTTGATGCTTACGATACAGCCCTATTCATTGCTCAGCATGCTGGAATTTTAAAGGAGTTATATACTGATGATAGCGTTGAAGGCCGAAGCCGTTACGAAAACATTCAGGAGTTGTTAAATGGTATTAAAGAGTTTGCAGAACGTGAAGATATTGAAGAGAAAGGCTTGGATATTTTTATGCAGGACGTTGCCCTTTTAACCAATGATGACAAGGATGGCGATAAAAACAAAGACACGGTTTCGTTAATGACGATTCACTCGGCTAAAGGTTTGGAGTTTAAAAATGTGTTTATTGTGGGTTTAGAAGAGAATCTTTTTCCTTCCCAAATGTCGCTTACCAATAGAACGGATTTAGAGGAAGAACGCCGTTTATTTTATGTTGCTATTACTCGGGCAGAAATTAAATTAACAATCACCTATGCTACCTCTCGTTACCGATGGGGCACGCTAACCAACTGTGAGCCAAGTCGTTTTATTAACGAAATCAATCCGAAATATTTGGAGTTGGATGTTAAGCCTGCAAAAAGTAATGTTATTGAGGGTAATTTTGATGATGAACGTAAAACCTGGACCTCTCAACCTCGTGATTTTTTCAGCAAACCTAAACCTGCAAGTACAACCTCCGCACCAGCCGTTCGCCCTAAAACAACAACATTATTAGCAAAAGCACATATTCCAACGCCCGGCTTTACACCTTCTTTACCTCATGAATTTCAAGGTGGTATGGAAGTAGAGCATGAAAAATTTGGCTTCGGGAAGATTATAAGTTTAGAAGGAACACTGCCTGATGTTAAAGCAACTGTGTTTTTCCAAGGTTTGGGTAACAAACAATTGTTATTAAAATTTGCGAAACTGATGATTGTGAAGTAAAAAAAGCCCAAGCCTTTCAACGGCAGTGGCCTCACCCTATCAGTGGTTGTAGCCTCACCCTTTCAATGGTAGCGGTTTATCTTCTTTTGTGCAGTCCCTCTCCCAGAAGAGAGGGAAACAAAGAATTGTGGGTTGAACCAGAGGGTTTAAAGTACTGAGCCTTAAACCCTCTCTTTCAGGAGAGGGAGGCTACAACATTTGCCATACTTCTGCCATTAAAAGGGTGAGGCCCTTGCAAACAAAACTTTAATATTCTCTTTGAAATCTGTGTTTGTTCTGTGTTAAAATCTCTTTGCGCCCTTTACGGTTAACTCTAAACTCAAGTTTGAAAAACCCCAAAATAATCCTTATTATTGGGTTCGGTTCTCCCGTTAAAAAACCATGCAACTTACTCGGTTAGAAATTAAAGGATTTAAGAGCTTTGGCGACAAGGTTACCATCAATTTTAATGAGGGCGTTACGGCTATTGTTGGCCCTAATGGTTGTGGAAAATCGAATGTAATTGATGCTATGCGTTGGGTTTTAGGCGAACAAAGCACCAAAGCACTTCGATCTGAAAAGATGGAAAACATCATTTTCAACGGAACAAAAAACAGGAAACAAGCTCAACTAGCCGAAGTTTCTTTGAGCTTCGATAACACCAAAAACATTCTTCCTACAGAATATTCGCAGGTTACCGTTACCAGAAAACTGTACCGAAATGGAGATAGCGAATATCGCTTAAATGATGTTCAATGCCGTTTAAAAGACATTACCGATTTATTCCTCGACACGGGAATAGGTTCGGATAGTTATTCTATTATTGAGCTGAAAATGGTGGATGAGATTATCACAAACAAAGAACATAGTCGTAGGTCATTGTTCGAAGAAGCTTCTGGAATTTCAAAGTATAAACTTCGCAAAAAACAAACTTTTAATAAACTAAAGGATACAGAAGCAGATTTAGAACGCGTTGAGGATTTACTTTTCGAAATCGAGAAAAATTTAAAAACGCTTGAAAATCAAGCTCGAAAAGCCGAACGCTACTATAAACTAAAAGAACAATATCGAGAACTTAGCGTTCAATTGGCCACGCACAGAATTGCTTTTTTTCGTACCGATTTAAGTGCACTTGAAACTCAAGAACAAAACCAACAGGTTTCTAGAACTGAATTGAGCACAAAGATTGATAGACAAGAAGCTGACTTACAAAAATTTAAGCTAGAAAGCATTAATCAAGAAAAAAATCTTTCTGTTCAGCAAAAAGCAACTAATGAGTTTGTTGCTAAAATTCGTGCTTATGAAAGTGAAAAGAAAGTTAAGAACGAACAAATGCGTTTTCTACAAGAGAAGGAAGCGCGTTTATCTGGTGAATTGGAAAAAGATAGAAATCAGATTAACCACATAAAATATAATATTAAGCGTTTAAACGAAGAAGTTTTAACCGAAACGGAAGTTTTTAATCGTTTAGAATCTGATCTAAAATCACTTAAAACTACACTTGATACCTTACGCGAACAACAGCAGACAGAAAAAAATCGAGCCGATAATTTAGTAAAGTCAGTTAATGAGTTACAAAATCAAGTATATCAATCGCAAAAGGAAATCGATATCCTAAACATTCAAAAGGATGCCCTAGTACAAGAAACCAATAGAAATGTTGATGACACTGAAACAAAAACGCTGGAATTAAAAGCGTTCGATCATGCTTTGGCAGAACTTGATATTCGAGTTAGAGAGAAGCAAAGCAACATTAAGCAACTTACCGAAGCCGAAGAAATTCTAAAAGAAAAGCTTGCAGAATCGGAATTAAACTTAAGCTCTAACAAAGAAAAGCTTACAGCAGAAAATCGTAAAAAAGATGCTAAGCAAAACGAATATAATCTTACAAAATCACTTGTAGATAGCTTGGAAGGCTTTCCAGAATCGATTCGTTTTCTTAAAAAGAATAGTGCCTTTGCAAAAAACGCGCTACTCCTATCTGATATTTTGTTCTGCAATGAGGATTATCGCATTGCAATTGAAAATTATCTAGAACCTGTAATGAACCATTATGTTGTTGATCAGTATACGGATGCACTTCTAGCAATTAACCTTTTAACGGATGCAAGTCGTGGACGGGCAAACTTTTTTATTTTAGAAAATGTTCCGGATAAAAACCCAACTCTTGGCAATTATGATGGCCTAGTATCGGCGTTATCGGTTATCGAAGTTGATAAAAAATATCAAAATCTTTGCAATTTGCTTTTGCAAAATGTGTACATCGCCATTGCCGATCAAGAGCATTTGTTTAAGGAAACGCCAACCGAAAGCCTAACCATTTTAGCTAAAAATGGAAAATACGCACAAACCAAATTCACTTTATCAGGTGGTTCAGTAGGTTTATTTGAAGGGAAGAGAATTGGTCGGGCAAAGAATTTAGAAAATCTGGCGAAAGAAATCAAAGCTTCCGAAACCCTAATTAGTCAATATAATACAGCAATTTCTTCTGAAACTGATCAGATTTTCAACCTCAAAGAAGCTTCAAAAATTCATCAGATTAATACTTTCCAACAAGAATTAAATCGTTTAAACAACGAACATATTTCGGTACAAACCCGCAGAGATCAATACCACGAATTTATTACCACTAGCGAAAACAGAAAGGCAGATATTGCACAGAAGATTTTATCCATTGAAAAAGCTTTATCTCAAAAACTTCCCGCACTTGTAGCTATGCAAAAGGATCAGCAAGAGGCACATATAAATTTACAAGAGCAACAGCTTAATTACCAAGAAATTGCCGATCATGTTAACGACAGTGCTGGCAGATACAATCAAGATAACATTCGTTTTCATCAACAACAAAACAAATTATCCAGCTTAGAAAAAGATTTGGATTACCGTTTCGTTCAAGAAGAAGCGCTGAATAAGCGCATAGTTCAAAATGAAAAAGAGCTTCAGGAAGCGTTGATGCAAATTACTGAAACTTTGCAGCACACTGATTTAAATGACGATACGCTTTTAGAGATGTATCAACAGCGTGAGGAAATGGAAAAAGGTTTAGCTGAAGCAGAACAGACTTATTTTAGTAGTAAAGGCAATATCAATGAGGTTGAAAATAATCTAACGTCCATCCGCAAAAATAGGGAGGAAACAGATTTTATTTTAACTGAAATTAAGGATAAAAAGAATTCACTTAAAATTGATTTAAATGCTTTAAAAGAACGTTTAGCAGTGGAGTTTAATATTGATATCAATGATCTTTTAGACAGCGATACAGAAATTGAAGTATTGGAAAGTGAATTCGAATTACGCCAAAAAGTAGAAAAAATGAAGCGCCAACTAGATGAATTTGGCGCAATTAACTCGATGGCAATGGAGGCTTTTCAAGAGATGGAAGAACGCTATACTTTTATTCAAAACCAGAAAAAAGATCTCAACGCAGCCAAAACTGATCTTTTGCAAACCATTAAAGAAATTGATGATACGGCAAAAGATAAATTTATGCAGGCTTTTACCCAGGCACGCGAACATTTTATTGTTGTTTTCCGTTCGTTATTTAACGAAGAAGACAGCTGTGATTTGATTCTTTCTGATATTAACAATCCACTGGAAGCTGATATTGATATTATTGCTCGTCCTAAAGGCAAAAGACCCTTGTCTATCAACCAGTTATCGGGGGGAGAAAAAACCCTTACAGCAACTGCCCTATTATTTTCACTATATCTTTTAAAACCTGCGCCTTTCTGTATTTTCGATGAGGTTGATGCGCCTTTAGATGATACCAATATTGATAAATTCAACAATATAATCCGCAAATTTTCCGATCAATCGCAGTTCATTATTGTATCTCATAACAAACGTACCATCGCAAGTACGGATATTATTTATGGCGTAACTATGGTAGAACAAGGCGTTTCGAGGGTAGTAGCTGTCGATTTAAGGGAGGTTGCGGCTTAGGCAAAAGGTTAAAGCTTAAAGACTAAAGCGAAAACAGTAGTTTTTTAAATTATTAAATAGGAGGCTTTTTTAAATAACGAAGCAATCTATTTAGAAAATGAAAGCTAAAACATTTGGCGGTCCTCTGCCCTGCTGTCCATTAATTCATTTCCATCATGTTTAACAACGCTTACAGCAAAAGAAACTATGTTTTCCTTTCAATATCCCAATAATTAATATCTTTAAGCATAATTTAAATATCATGTCATTGCGAGGCACGAAGCAATCCTGTCATAGCATTAAGTTTGCTTCGTGCCTCGCAATGACGAAAAGAAAAAATATGAAAATCCTCTATATTCTTCCATTAGCCATCATGCTAAGTTGCTGTTCATCAGTTAAAAAACAAAGTTCTATAGTATCAGGAAAATTAGATACGCAGTTGTTAAAAGATGTAGAAATATTATCATCTGATGCATATCAAGGAAGAAAAACTGGCACAAAAGGTGCAGAAATGGCACGAGCATATATTATAGAGCGCTTTCAAAAACTGGGGTTGAAGTCTTATCCTCAAAACGTTAATTATGCTCAAGAATTTAAGTTTAAATCGAGAGGTGCAGATGTAAATGGAACAAATATTATTGGCTACATCCCCGGCAAGGGAAACAATGTAATTGTGGTTTCTGCGCATTATGATCATTTAGGCGTAATTAAAGATGAAGTTTTTAACGGCGCAGATGATAATGCCTCAGGTACAGCAGGACTTTTAAAAATCGCTGCTTTTTTTTCTAAAAATAAGCCAAACAATACCATTATTTTTGCCTCTTTCGATGCAGAAGAAATGGGTTTGCAAGGCGCCAAAGCATTTGTATCAAACCCTCCTGTTCCAATCAACACAATTTCTATTGATTTAAATATGGATATGATTAGTCACAGTGATAAAGCTGAATTATATGTTTGTGGCACCTTTAAATATCCTGATCTGAAAAAATACGTAGTTAATAATAACTCTAATATTAAAGTGCTATTTGGGCATGATGATCCTAAACTGGGTCATGATGACTGGACCAATCAAAGTGATCAAGGTGCTTTTAATGCTAAAAACATCCCATTTTTATACTTCGGTGTGGAAGATCATAAAGACTATCACAAAGCCACGGATGAATATTCTACTATTACTAAACCCTTTTTTAGCGATGCTGCCAATGCAGTTTTAGAGGTGGTTAAAAGCATAGATAACCAAACTGGCTTACAAAAAACATTAAAAGACAAAATGATTATGAAAAATTAATTAAAGTCTCCATTAAAATTAAACCTGTCCTATCCAGACAGGTTTTTTTATGCCCAAATATTTTTAAATTAATTTTAATTCACTGATTTACATATAATTAAAATTAAACTACAAAAATAGTTTTTAAACTATAAAAATAGTCGTATCTTCAATTAAGCAAACTACAAAAATAGTTACAATGGTAAAAGAACTAACAAAAGCAGAAGAACAAGTTATGCTAATCCTTTGGGACATGGGAGAAGCTTTGGTTAAAGACGTAATTGAAAAGATGAATGAACCTAAACCTGCCTATAATACGGTATCAACTGTTATAAGGGTTTTGGAGACTAAAGGTTTTGTAGATCATAAGGCTATTGGGAATACCTACATCTACTTCCCTATTGTAAAAGAAACTGATTACAAGCGTTTTGCGCTTGATAAGGTGATGAACAATTATTTCGAAAACTCTTATGAAAGTTTGGTTTCGTTTCTTGTAAAGGAAAAGAGCTTGACTAATGAAGAACTTAATGAGATTATTCAGTTGGCAGAAAAACTTAAAAAAGATAAATGATGAATTGGTTCTATTATTTACTCGAAGCAAACCTATACCTGATTTTATTTTACGGGTTTTACAGATTATTCTTGCACAAAGAAACATTCTATTCCGTAAACAGATTTTACTTATTGGCAACTAGCCTGCTGGCTTTTATACTTCCAATTATGCAGGTAAGCTATTTCAAAAAGCCTGAGGTTTTAGAAATTAATTATGCTCCTATTCAAGAAATTGATCAACTAAATGTTCAATTTTCAAAGTTACAAGCTCCCAATGAATCTATTTTTACGCTTAATAATACATTAATTACAATTTATTCAGCTGTAGCAATCTTATTCCTATTTAAGTTCATATTTAGCATTTATAAGATAATGCGGATGCAAAAAGGTGAATTCAAAATTTTAGAAAATGGCGTTAAACTAATAGATTTAAAAGGATCTAAAGTAGCATTTTCGTTTTTCAATTTGCTCTTCCTCGATCCTTTGCTTCCTGAAAAATGCACCATCCTTAAACACGAGTTCGTTCATATTAAACAAAAACATAGCGTAGATGTGATGTTTTTCGAAATTCTCCAAATTATAAATTGGTTCAACCCCATTACATATTTCATTAAAGAAGATGTAAAGCTAATACACGAATATCTAGCCGATGAGGAAATAACCAATTATGATGTTGAAAAGTACGACTATGCACTCTTTCTGATCAAAAATTCAACTGGAATTCAAGATTTAGCGCTCACCAATCAAATATTTAGTTCATCAATTTTAAAAAGAAGAATTAGCATGTTAAATCAAAAAAAATCAGCAAAATGGGCTAGGCTCAAATTACTATTTGCATTACCAATCATTGGAGGGATACTTTGCCTATCTACCATGGCATTTACCAAAGATTACGGTCTAGTAGATTTATTCCCAAAGAATATTAAATCTACTCAAGACACGAGCAAAATTAAATACACTACTATGAAAAATTTAGATAAGAATTCTAAGTTATTCACAACTGAGGTATCGGTTAATGCACAAAGAAATAAACAAACATCAAGAGAAAAACGATTAATAATCATCAACGGCGAAAAAATCGAGGATAACAATAAATTTTTCGCAGCTGCAAATTATGATAAAAAAACAGAGCTTAGTGCGGAAGAAGCTACTAAGAAGTACGGTTACGGAGCAAAATATGGTGCTATTGAGCTTTCTGGAAAAAACATTGAAGTTTTGAAAGACTTTCCTAAACCTCCACCAAACAAGGAAAATCAAAAGATAGGAACGCTTGAAAAAACTGTTTTATTGCCCCCTCCGCCTCCAATTGATATTAAAAACAATAATCTTAATAAACCATATAATATAGATATTGTAATGAATCGATCAGAAAGAGAAAAATTAGTGAGTCCAGCAACCGAAAAAGGGAAAAAATCAATTTCAATTTATACCACTCGTGGCGAGAAGGTTTTTATTACCTCAGATTATAAAAATGATTGGGATGGAAAAATTAATTCCTTTACAAAAAAGCCATTACCTGAAGGAAATTATTCATACGAGCTAATTATTACTCAAGGAAATGGAGCAAAATCAAAAATTATTAGAGGTTATATTACACTCATGTAACTATTGTGGCACGTAAACCACATATTTAGTTTCAAAAAATTCCTCCTCAAAATAAGCTGAAAGTGGATAAAGTTCTGCTTTCAGTTTTGATTCTTTAATTTCTTCATCTAAATCGCCACCTTTTAAATAAAGAATTCCATTTGGAATGGCATTTATCGCATCTTTCTTAAATTTTCCTTGAATCCAAGGATAAAATTCGCCCAAACGTGTAACGGCTCTCGAAACGATAAAATTAAATTTGTCTTTAATCTGTTCAGCTCTTAAATGATCTGCTTTTAAGTTTTCTAAACCTAATGCAGAAGCTACTTCTTTAACTACTTTGATCTTCTTCCCAATAGAATCTACCAAATGAAACTGGGTTTCTGGAAATAAAATTGCTAAAGGAATACCTGGAAAACCTCCTCCAGTACCTACATCCAATACGTTTTCTCCCGGTTTAAAAGTACATACTCTAGCAATCCCCAAAGAGTGTAAAACATGTCTTTCGTAAAGTTCTTCGATATCTTTTCTCGAAATTACATTGATCTGGGCATTCCAGAAGCTATATAATTCAAAGAGTTGAGCAAACTGAGCAATCTGTTTCTCAGTTAAATCAGGAAAATATTTTAAAACGATATCGGGCTTAACATCAAGCATAACTTTATTATTTCTTTAAGAATTACGAATTACTTCCAATTTACTTTTTTCTTTCCAAACATGGCTAAAAATCCATTTAAGGTTAAAAAGAAGAACAAAAGTATATCTAATATTGGGAACCACCAACGTAAATCGCTATAGTTTAAACGTTTCAATAATTTAGGATAAACGAAACATCTTATCGTTATGCTTAAACCCAACACGCCTAAGGCTAAATACTGCGCCTCTCTACTAAAAAACATACAAGCGACGAAGAAAGCATAAAACAAAAACTGAAAAATAATTTGAACGCTTAAAATGAATTTATGCTTCGACTTATACATCTTCCCAGCCCCAAAATGACGCTTTTTCTGTCTGAGGTAGCCACCCCATGTTTTATTTGGTTCGCTCCACACATGGCTTTCTTTATTCAGTTTTACAATTACATTATTACGATTTGCATGTGCATTAACAAATAAATCATCATCACCAGATGGAATATGCATATGCGCTGCAAAACCCTTGTTTTTAAAAAACAATGTTTTCTTATAAGCCATATTCCGTCCCACGCCCATGTAAGGCATACCTTTCAAGGCAAAAGACAAATAATTAACAGCAGTAAAAAAAGTTTCGAAACGGATAAGTGCATTTAATAAACCTCTCTTTTTAAGGTATGGAGAGTACGCTAAAAGGATCTCAATATTTTCATCTTCAGGCTGCTGCATGTCCATTAACCAGTTTTCTGTAGCTGGCGTACAATCTGCATCAGTAAAAACCAACCAATCGTATTTAGCCGCCTTAATACCCATTGTTACGGCAAATTTTTTCCCAGCGATAAATTTATCATTATCTAAAACCTTAACAACTTTTAAATTTTGATGATGTTTCTCAAGGTCTTCTAAAAATTCTTCCGTTCCATCCCATGATCTATCATTAACTACAACTACTTCAAAATCAGGGTAATTCTGATTTAAAACAGTTGGCAAATATTGTTTAAGATTAGCAATTTCGTTTCTGGCGCAGATAATAACACTCATTGGCTTACCTACAGTTTTGGGAATATCCTCAACCTTAGTGCGTGCTAATTTTAGGTGAACAAATAAAACATAATATAGTTGCACCACTAAGCAAAAAGCAAAGGCAGCGAACAAACAAATTTCGGGTAGAGTTAAGATCACGATGATAAAATAAATAGGCGCAAATTTCTCATTTTTAATCTGTAATCCCCTTTTATGTTGATAAAAAATTAAACAAAAATATGCCCTCAATTTTTGCTATTTTTGGCAGATTTTTGACGAGAAAAAATACCATATGAAATTTAGTTTACAAGCTAACGATCCGCTTTCAAAAGCCAGAGCAGGAACCATTACAACTGCGCACGGCGAAATACAGACACCTATTTTTATGCCCGTAGGAACTGCCGGAACCGTAAAAGCTGTACACCAACGAGAACTTAAAGACGATATTGACGCCAAAATTATTCTTGGCAATACTTACCATTTATATTTAAGACCAGGACTTGATATTTTAGAAAGCGCTGGTGGCTTACATAAATTTATTGGTTGGGATAGGCCAATTTTAACAGATAGTGGTGGCTACCAAGTGTACTCTTTAAGTAAAGTTCGTAAAATTAAAGAAGAGGGCGTTACTTTTCACTCGCACATTGATGGATCTAAACATCTATTTACGCCAGAATATGCAATGGATATTCAGCGCACAATCGGTGCCGATATTATTATGGCATTTGATGAATGCACCCCTTATCCTTGCGATTATAACTATGCAGCTCAGTCTATCAAGATGACGCATCGATGGTTAAAACGGTGCTGTACGCGGTTTGATACCACTGAACCCAAATACGGTTTCGATCAAACTCTTTTTCCAATCGTTCAAGGCTCTGTATATAAAGATCTTAGAATAAAATCAGCAGAGTTTATTGCCAGCATGAATCGTGAAGGAAATGCCATTGGTGGATTATCAGTTGGCGAACCTGCCGAAGAAATGTATGCAATGACAGAAGTTGTATGTGATATATTACCATACGAAAAACCACGTTATTTAATGGGTGTAGGTACACCAATAAATATTTTGGAAAATATAGCACTCGGAGTTGATATGTTTGATTGCGTAATGCCAACTAGAAATGCCCGAAACGGAATGTTATTTACTAGAAATGGCATTATTAACATTAGAAACAAAAAATGGGCAGATGATTTTTCTCCTTTAGATGCCGAAAGCGATTTACATGCAGATTTAGTAACCAGTAAAGCATATTTAAGGCATTTAGTGCACAGTAAGGAAATGCTTGGCGCACAAATTGCAACACTCCATAATTTACATTTCTACCTTTGGTTGGTTAAACAGGCCAGAGAGAAAATATTAACCGGAGAGTTTTATGAATGGAAAAACAAAATGGTTAAAATACTAGGGAACAAGCTATAAAATGAGCATAATCAAAGGGAACATTAAAATTATCGACCGATATATTATCGGAAAATACTTGGGTACATTTATTTATACTCTGGCAATTTTTGTAATTATTATTGTTGTTTTCGATTTATCAGAAAAACTAGATGATTTTTTAAGCAGTGGATTAAGCTTTTGGGGCATTTTAACAAAATATTATGCAGGGTCAATCCCATTCTATGTTAATATGCTTTCTCCGTTAATCAACTTTATTGCCGTAATTTTCTTTACTGCAAAAATGGCTGATCAAACTGAAATTGTGCCTATACTAAGCGGAGGCGTTAGTTTTAATCGCTTTTTATTCCCGTATCTGGTTTCTGCAACCATTATATTTTCAGCCAATTTAGTATCCAACCTTTACATTCTCCCTTACACAAATACGCTTAAAAACAACTTCGAAAATACTTACGTAAAGCGAAACGATCCTTCTACAAAACAGAATATCCATATGAAATTGGATGACAAAACTTACATTTACATAGAAAGTTTTGACAATAAAACCAATTCTGGATACAGGTTTTCATTGGATAATTTTAATGGTGATGTTTTAACCAAAAAGATTGTTGCAGATAACATTAAATGGGATTCATTAAAACGTAAATGGCAATTATCTAATTATTCTATCCGCAAAATTGACGGACTGAAAGAGTCTATGATTTATGGAAACGGTAAACTTAAAGATACCATTCTAGATATGCGTCCGGATGATTTTTCGGCTTATGATAATGTTGTTCAGAACCTGACAACCAAAGAGCTGGCAGAGAAAATTAGGAAGGAACGAACCCGTGGAACAGGAATTATGAACGATTTAATGTTTGAGCAGTATAAACGTTATCTACATCCATTATCTGCCTTTGTACTCACTTTAATCGGCGTAGCGTTATCATCAAGAAAGGTTCGCGGTGGCGTTGGTGTATCATTGGGGATAGGAATCTTCTTAAGCTTTGCATACATCGTATTTAATCAATTTACGCAAATGTTTTCTACCAAGGGCGGATTACCGCCATTTATTGCGGTATTGGCGCCAACTATTTTCTTCGGTCTTTTAGGTTTGTACCTACTTAAAAGAGCACCAAAATAATGGAAGCAAATAAAAAGAACCTCCTGATTCTTCACCTTACTGTATTAATTTGGGGCTTTACTGGAGTGCTTGGAAAAGTGATTTCTATAGATGCAGTCCCGATGGTTTGGTACCGAGTTTTAATTGCTACATCGACACTTTTCGCCTATTTTCTGATTACAAAAACCAACATAAAAGTTAGTAAAAAACAGTTTATGCAGTTCTTTTTAACAGGCGGAATTGTAGCCATTCACTGGATCTTTTTCTTTCATGCTATTAAAGTTTCCACGGTTTCAGTAACCTTGGTATGCCTCTCGTCCTTCACTTTATTTACTGCAATATTAGAACCTTTAATTAAAAAACAACCCCTTCATTTAGGTGATATTTTGGTTGGCTTGATCATCATCTTTGGCATTTATATGATTTTTAAGTTCGAAGGGCAATACACTTTGGGTATCATATTTGGCCTTTTAGCAGCCTTTGCAGCTAGCCTATTTTCGACCATCAACTCTACATTTATTCATAAAAGTGAAGCTTCTATTATCGGTTTCTATGAGCTTGTTGGCGGCTTATTTTGGATTACCTTATACCGCTTATACGATGGATCCCTACTTAATATGCACTTTAATTTAAGCACAAAAGATTGGATTTTCCTTGTAGTTTTAGGAACATTTTGCACCTCTGTTGCCTACGTTGCTGGTGTATCTGTAATGCGAACTTTATCTGCTTTTCGTGTGGCTTTGGTAACCAATCTCGAACCTGTTTACGGAATCATTTTAGCCTTCATTTTCTTCAAAAACAAAGAGCAAATGACGGGCGGATTTTACATTGGAGCGGTGATTATTTTAACCACAATTTTTCTTTACCCCATCTATAAAAAGAGAAAAAATCAGCTGTAATTTTGATATTTAAGCCTACAACATTCTACCGAAAATCTCCTAAATAAAGATTCATTTTAATCCCGAAATTTGTTTAATATTTGGGCTTAAACGCTATCCAATCTAGCCGTAAATCATCATTGCTTAGTGCCTACTGAAGAGGGTTATAACATCTAGTTAGGGCTCATCTTTAAGGATAAAATGAGACTAAACAACATCTATTTTAGTTCTTAAATCATATAATTTAGAATAAGAAAATGGTATAAAAATACGGGCAGATTCTAAGATATTCCATAAGGTGAAGAAGCCTGTAAAGCGGAAAAACAACTGTAAATAGGCAATATGTTATTGCTGATCCTGTAAAATGCATTTCGTAAAACAAAACTCGATAAAACTTAAAAAACTGCCTTTAAGCATGCTTGAACATAGATATTACCACCATTTAAAAAAAATCCCATAAAAGTAAATTTAAGGCTTCCCAACACTAAATAAACGCTATATTCTGCATTATCATCGCAATTTCATAGGCGTAATAGGCCAAAAAATCTTAAAACCCTATACAAGAAAAGAGAGATTGATGTTAAAAACTCAAGAAAAACATCAGTGTTTTTCACAAAAATGCCCTCTGTTTAAATCTTATAAAAGGTCAAGATTTTATTATTTGGAGTTTGGGTTTTGAGAAAACATTACAGTTATTCATAAAAAATAACACCAATATGAACGGCCATAAAAAGCGACATCCTGTCACACATCACAGTTTTACTGGAATATCTTTAGTCAATCCAAAAACCAAATGAACAATAAAATCATCAAAAACCTTAATAATTTTCAACAAAAATTTTAGCAAAATCAGAGCATAAAACCTTAGATAAATAGCAAAAATTAATCTCCAAAAACGACAAATAAAGCCGCTCAATTTTGATTTTTTCTACGAATTTACCACTAAGAATCTTGAGTAATTCAACGAAATATTGAAGATAATTAGATGAAATTTTCAATTAAAATCCCTTAGAAAACCTATACAACACTCAAAAATGGAGTGAAAATTTTTCAAGAAAATCAATTAATTAGTGTACATTAATGCCGTAATAATACAAGGATCTGAAAAGGGCAAAAACCATATATTTTTATCCTAATAACTAGTTTTAAACTCTTAAAAATCAACTTTTAACTGATTTATATAAATATCATATTAATTTAAAAATCAATTACTTATAATATCTTACTTAAATTAATAATCAATAATTATTGATACACTCAAAAACAATAAAACTAAATATTTTAGCAAACCATTTAGATGCATACACATAAACACAACAAACATCAATTTATCAGATACTTAAGCACGATTACTTTAAGTTTTATTTCACTAACCGTTTTTGGGCAAATATTCAGCACTGAACAGAACCCACTTAGTGTAAAATGGAACTATATAAACTCTGGCGGGTTTAAAATCATTTATCCAGAGGAGCTTGAAAAAGAAGCACAAAGAATGGCCAATACCCTACCCTACATATACCCAAAGGTTGGCTTAGGTTTAAGGCAACAAAAAACTTCGATTCCGCTAGTGCTTCAGAACCGTGGAACCTTAGCAAATGGCTTCGTTCAGCTTGCACCAAAGAAGTCTGAATTCTATGCTACACCTCCACAGTATTTTGATAGTCAAGATTGGTTAAACAACCTAGCTGTACACGAGCTAAGGCATGTTGCCCAATTTGACAAATTGACAGGAAACCAAGCGCACCCTTTCCCCGAGCTGGTTTACTTTGCTTATTTCGGAGCTGGCATTCCAACTTGGTTTTTTGAAGGTGATGCCGTTGTTAACGAAACTGCTTTGACTTATTCAGGACGAGGCAGACAGCCCAATTGGATCATGCCTATTCGAGCTTCAATTTTAGAAGGCAAAAAATTCTCCTACAGCAAAGCTTATTTTGGATCGAATAAAAATGTAACTCCAGGTTATTACCAAACGGGCTATTTGATGGTTGCAGACATGAAGGAAAAGTATGGAAAATTCATTTCAGATAGTTTGCTTGGAGACATCAGAAAACGCCCGTTTAGACTTTATCCATTTTCGCAAAGCTTGAAAAAATTTACAGACAAAAACACGAAAGAATATTTTCTTGCCACTCAAACCAAACTCGAAGAAAAATGGAAACTTCAAGATCAGAAGTCACCATCAGAAAACTATGAAAGTTTGAATGCTAAACCAGCGCTTGCAACTAACTATTTCCTTCCGGCTAGGTTGAACAAAAATCAGATTTTAGCGCTCAAAGAAAGCAAGCAGGATGCACGATATTTTGTCATCATAAACGCTGATAAAACAGAGCAAAAATTATTCGGAATTGGTTATCAGGAACAGCCTTGGTTTAGCTTAAAAAACGACGTGTTGGTTTGGGATGAAATCCGGTACGACCCTAGATACAAACAGCAAAGTTATAGCGTAATTTGTTCTTACAATTTCAAAACAAAAAAGTTTAAAAAACTAAGCAGTAAAAGTCGCCTCTTCTCTCCCAGCCTTTCTGGCGATGGAAAAAAATTGGTGGCCGTAAAAGTCGATTTGAGTAACCAGTTTAACTTGGTCGAAATTGAAACATCAACTGGCGAGATTTTGAAAACTTACCCTAACTTAGAAAATCAAATTCTTCAAACACCAACCTTCGACAGCTGGGGGAATAAAATTGCTTACATCAGCCTTAGCGAAAAAGGAAAAAGTTTGTGGCTAATTGAGGGCACAAAAAAAACACAGCTAATTCCAGATACGAGACAGCAATTAAGTCGCCCAATTTTTATTGGCTCTAAAATCGCTTTTAATGCGCACTATAACGGGATTGATAATATTTACGACGTTGACATCGCCTCGAAGAAAATAAGTGCTCTAAGCGATTCAAAATACGGCGCATTTAATCCAACGGAAACTGCCGATGGCAAAATCACTTTTAACAATTATAAAATTGATGGCTATGAGATAGCCGAGAAAGCCCTCATTGAAAAAAGCGTAGGAAAAAATGAGTTTATAGATTTCGCATCCACAGCCGAGAAGCAAGAAAATGTGGGTAATGTTTTTGAAAAGGTTCCAGAAAATAAGTTTGAATCGAAACGCTATCATCAAGGATTAAATCTTTTTAGTTTACACAGCATTATCCCAGTAATTGATGATGAGTACAGCTTTGGTCTTGAGCTTCAATCTAACAATTTGCTCAACACCATGGATTTTTATGCAGGCGCTAAATACCATCGAGATTTGGCTAGATTCGAATACACGGCAGACGTGAGTTATAAGGCACTTTACCCTGTATTAAGCGTTGCATATAGGAACAGGCCGAAACGAACGTTCTACAATACTAAAACTGGCGTAAAACAAGGGGACTGGAGAGAGAACTATACCAAGCTAAATGCTTCCGTTCCAGTTTCATTTAACGCCATGAACCATAACTACTCTTTTGCGCTTAATGTTGCCACAAGTTTTACGCAACGATATATGGCGGAGAATATGCCGAGCAACTTCATTACCACGCTCAAATTCCCTATGGAGTATAATTTCACTTTTAATCACAGTGTTCGTACAACAGAAAGAGATATTGCGCCGAAATGGGCACAGGTTTTTAGAGTAACTTATGATAACCAGCCTTTCGATAAAAATTTAAAAGGTGAAATTCTTGCCTTAGAAAGTTTTCTTTATTTCCCAGGATTTGCAAAAAACCATTCTTTTTTGGCCAGTTTTAATTATCAAAAGGCAAATGGCGTAAATCAGTATGCAACCGAAATTGCCACCGTTTATGGCTACAATAACATTTTAGCAAAGAGTAAATTAGAGAATAGCTTACTTTTTAATTACCGTTTTCCATTTGCTTTTCCAGATTGGGAACTCGGTTCTTTGGCGTACGTCCGCAATTTTAGAGCGGGTTTATTTTGCCATTATGAAAACATTGGGGTAGATACAAACATCGGTCAACCTAAAACTTACGGCGTAGAATTGAACAGTAGTTTAAACATTTTGAGGTATCAACCTGTTGTTGATGTTGGGGCGAGACTTGTTTTTGTTAACCAAATTTACAATCAAAACCCGATATTAGAGTTTTCATTTAACTATAGCTTTTAACACAAAAATACTCAATTAAACAACTATGAGCGGAAAAACCATCTTCATCATCATCCTAACAGCCTTATTAACTATATTTTTAATGGTGAATACTGAGCCAGTCGATTTCGATTTCTTAGTTACAACCGTTGCCGTTTCTAAACTTTTAGTTATTGGAATTTGCATCATCATTGGTTTTATTATCGGTTTTACAGTTGGCCGACCAAGAAAAACCGTGAGCAGTTATGATGATGAGATTGAAAAAAATCAACCAGTTTCTAATAAAAAGGAATTGAGTGATAAGGATAGGGATTACATCTCCTAGTGTTGTCGGATTTTCTGAATGTTTTTTTTGGAAAGCAAAGCCTAGACTTTAATTAATGGTTAGTCTGGCTTTACGCTAAATCTTTTAAAAACTTCCGTTATGCAAATGCATAAAGTATCTGTTTCATCGGAGGAGGATTCTTCGTGCCTCAGAATGACAGCGTGAACAAAGTTGCTGCTAATTTTAAAAGGATATCGCTGCAATCCCGTCTAGAAAACAAGAAAACTGCTACTATTTGAGTTTCCTTGGCGAGATACCTAAAAACCTACAGGATTTTAGTTTTGACAACTTTCTTTCTCTTGTGCTATTAAAGTTGTCAAAGCTTATATACTTAACCTAAAGCAGTCATAATTTCCCCATAAAGCAAACCACTTCCACCACCGTAATGCTGAATGATTTTCACTTTGGGCCTTAAAGCAAGTAGCTTGTTTCTTAATTGAGTTTCTTCTTCTTGATTTATTCCGTTACCAAGTAATATTAAATCAATTTCTTGCTCCTTGCAAATCGAAATCCCCTCTTCATCTGTACAAACACAAATACCCTTCCATTCTGGTCGGGCATTGAGCAAGCGATTCATCACAATGGTAATTTCTGTATCTCTGCCGATATAAAGTATGGTGGTTTGCATATTTTTAAAATAAATAAACCTCGTAGGTTTTAAAAACCTACGAGGTTTGGTAAAAAAATTAATTATTAATTCAATTCCATTGGAAGATCCATTAACAACACTTGCGCATCTGCAGTATTTGCTTTAAAGCTGATGCTATCAGTATCCCAAATACCTAAACCATCTCTTTTGCTTAATGTTTGTCCATCAATGGTAACTTCACCACTAATTACGAAAGCATAAACACCGTTCCCAGCTTTTTTGATTTTGTATTCAGTTTCAAAACCTTCATCAAACTTACCCAATGAAAACCATGCATCTTGCTGAATCCAAACGCCTGCATCATCTGCACTTGGCGATAAAATTTGCTGAAAGTTGTTGTGCATAGCCTCAACGTCTAAAGTTTGTTGATCATAACGTGGTGTAACGTTTTTCTTGTTAGGGAATAACCAAATCTGTAATAAATTCAATTGCTCATCCGCCAATGCGTTATATTCGCTATGGCTAACACCTGTACCGGCACTCATAACCTGGATTTCTCCGCTTTTAATTACTGCTGAATTGCCCATGCTATCTTTGTGAGCAATGGCTCCAGCTAATGGAATCGTAATGATTTCCATATTATCGTGTGGGTGAGTTCCAAAACCCATTCCACCATCAATCAAGTCATCATTTAAAACCCTTAAAACTCCAAAGTGCATTCTTTCAGGATTGTAATAGTTAGCAAAGCTGAATGAGTGGTGAGCGTTTAACCAACCATGATTTGCATGGCCTCTGGTGTTTTCTTTGTGCAAAATAAACTGTGACATAAATTTCCTTTCTTGTTTATGATACAAATTTACTGCAGCTGGAGAACCTGTGCATTGATGTAGGGTAAGTAATACCAGGATTTATGGATTAAAGGATTTTCAAGATTATAGGGCAAAAAAAAAGCGAGGTGGAAAAACAAACTTGCTTTTCCACCTCGCCTGTAATTCCCCTTTAGGGGGCTAGGGGGTTTTTAGCGCTTGCTCAATATCAGCAAGAATATCATTTATATGCTCCAATCCTATTGATAAACGAATAGAACCTTGTTCAATACCAACAATATTGCGTTCTTCTTCAGTTAGTTTACTGTGCGTACTCGTTGCCGGATGCGTTGCGATTGAACGTGTATCGGCTAAGTTTGCCGAGATAGAGAACATTTTTAGTCCATCCATAAACTTGCTGGCGCCCTCCACTCCACCCTCAACAACAATGGTCACGATTCCTCCACCTTGTTTCATTTGCTTTTTGGCAATTTCATACTGAGGGTGCGATGGCAAAAACGGATATTTAACCAATTTAATTTTTGGGTGGCTTTCTAAATATTCTGCAACTTTTAAAGCGTTCTCGCAATGGCGATCCATACGAACAGCCAATGTTTCTAAACTCTTTGATAAAATCCATGCGTTAAAAGGAGATAAAGAAGGACCGCTATGGCGGGCAAAGTTCATTACTTCTGTAATTAAATCCTTTCTTCCTAAAATCACCCCACCCAATACACGCCCTTGTCCGTCGATGTATTTTGTAGCCGAGTGAATTGAAATATGAGCGCCCAAAGCAATTGGCTGCTGCAAATATGGCGTTGCAAAACAATTATCAACCACCAAAAGCTGATTGTGTTTCTTTGCAAGATTTCCCAAAAATTCTAAATCGATAATGTCGATACCAGGGTTTGATGGTGTTTCAACAAAAATCATTTTAGTATTTGGTTTGATTAATCCTTCCCAATCTTCTGGTTTATCCAAATCTGCATAATCAAAAGTTACGCCCCATTTAGAAAAAACATTGGTAAGCAATTGGTGTGTAGAACCAAAAACCGAGCGACTAGAAACGATATGATCGCCATTTTTTAGGAAAGCACCAAAAGTTGTAAAAATGGCCGCCATTCCTGTTGCTGTAGCGAAACCATCTTCTGCACCTTCTAATAAGCACATTTTTTCTATAAATTCTGATGTATTGGGATTTGCATAACGACTATATACATTTCCTTCTTTCTCATTTGCAAATAAGGCACGCATTTCTTCAGCATCATCAAATTTGTAGCTTGATGTTAAATAAATTGGAGAAGAATGCTCTTTATGTAAACTACGTTCTACTTGAGTGCGGATTGCTATGGTTTCAAAATTTTCGGATTTCATTTTGTTTGTGATATGAGTATTGAGATTTGTGATAGGAGATTCCAGACCTTAAGCCATAAGCCTTTTACCCTAAACCTTATTTATTTTGTAAGTAAAATTAATTTTTGCAGACCGACCTAAAATATTCGATACGGAGCAATATTTATCGAAAGTCATGAATAAGGCTCGCTCTACTTTTGCTGTGCTTAAATCGCCGAATAAATCGAAATGAATATTAATCACATCAAAAATTGGAGGCATCTCTTCATCTTTACGTGTTGCATTAATCGCGATCTTAATATCATTTAGTGGCTCTTTCTGTTTAGTGAGTACATTAACCATATCAATTCCGCTACAACCACCGAGGCCAATTAAAAGCATTTCCATTGGCCTAAAGCCTTTGCCCTCGCCACCAATGGCTTCTTTCGCATCTAATTCGACAGTAAAACCGCTCTCATTTTCTGCTTCAAAATTAAATTTTCCGCTTTTGCGGATCAGATTTATGTTCATTTTAGCCCCTCCCCAACCCTCCCCAGAGAGGAGGGAGTACAAGTCGTTTAAATTATTATTAGTATTAAGCAGTTAGTATCGAGCATCAAGGCCATTAACTAACCATATAAATTAAATTCTCCACATCTATGCTCCAAGCGCCATGCGCTAAGCAACCTAAATGTTGTAGAATACTAAGTTGTTTTTTTCCAGTTCAGGCAGTTTAACGGGTTCGTTAAAAATTGCAAAAACCGACGAACCGCTACCACTCATTAAAGCGAATGTTGCGCCTGCATCGTATAAACTGGTTTTTATTTGATGAATTTGGGGATACTTTGCGAAAACCGAGATTTCGAAATCGTTGATAACCTTATTTTTCCATGTTGTTGGCGACAAATGTATGATTTCTTTTAAGGATTGCAAAGGCTTTTGAGGTTTTACAAGTGCATAAGCATCAGCCGTACTTACGTGTACAGGCGGTTTTATCAAAACTTTAAACCAAGCTGACAAATCTACTTCGCATTTCTCAAATTCATCGCCTTTATTATATGCATAAACTGGTTTATTCTCGATAAAGAAAGCACAATCTGCACCAAGCTGACGGGCATAGTCTTCCATTTGAATTATAGATAAACCTAAACTAAATTTATCGTTCAATAATTTGATTAGAAAAGCACAATCTGCCGAACCTCCTCCTAAGCCTGCTCCAACTGGGATATTTTTCAATAAATTAATTTGTTGTGCAGGAATGTCAAAATCTCGTTTAACGAGATTGTAAGCCTTTACACATAAATTATCATTAGCATTACCAGGAATATCAATGCCATGAATTTTACAGGAAGTAAATTCAGCATCGGTAATTTCAACTGAATCCTTAATATCAATTGGATAAAAAACAGTTTCGAGGTTATGGTAACCATCTGCTCGTTTTTCAGTAATGTTTAAACCCAGATTTATTTTTGCGTTTGGAAAGGATAACATGCAGATTTGAGATTTGAGATTTGAGATTTGAGATTTTTCCCCTCAAAGCCAAATACATTGCTGATGCAAACATACAACAATCAGAACAAAGTTAGAAAATGGTTAGTGTGGATAAAAAGGCACCTTAGGATTTCAGTAATTTTAGATATTTGTAACTAATAATTTATCCACAATTTAAAAGCCCTTTTAAGGGTTTAGCATATATGAAACAATATTTAGATTTAATGCAGCATGTGCTGGATAACGGAGCACAAAAACACGACCGTACAGGAACAGGAACCATCAGCGTTTTTGGTTATCAAATGCGATTTAATTTGCAGGAAGGTTTCCCGATGGTTACGACGAAGAAACTGCATTTAAAATCTATAGTTCATGAACTAATATGGTTTTTAACTGGCGATACCAACATTAAATACCTAAAAGATAATGGCGTTCGCATTTGGGATGAATGGGCTGACGAAGATGGGAACTTAGGTCCGGTTTATGGTTCGCAGTGGAGAAGTTGGCCAACACCTGATGGACAGTCCATCGACCAGATTACCAATATAATCAACACCATAAAAAACAATCCTGATTCGCGGAGAATCATTGTTTCGGCTTGGAACGTTGCAGAAATAGAGAATATGGCATTGCCTCCTTGTCATGCTTTTTTTCAGTTTTATGTAGCACCCCCTAACCCCCTGAAGGGGGAAACAAAAGGTACGCTTAGTTTGCAACTATACCAGCGCAGTGCCGATATTTTCTTGGGTGTTCCTTTCAATATCGCATCCTATGCATTGTTAACCATGATGGTTGCTCAGGTTTGCGGTCTGGAGGCTGGCGACTTCGTACATACTTTAGGCGATGCGCATTTGTATAACAATCACATCGAACAAGCACATTTACAATTAAGTAGAGAAACAAAATCTTTGCCAACAATGAAAATTAATCCTGATGTGAAAAGCATCTTCGATTTTAAATTTGAAGATTTCACTTTGGAGAATTATGAGGCGCATCCACATATTAAAGGAATAGTGGCAGTGTAACCGAGTAATTAGTATATTTGTGTATGGAAACTTTTTTAATTAGTGTACCCGAGAAAAAAACTAGTTTAGTTAAGCAACTTTTAAAAGAGTTGGGTGTTGTAATTAATGCCGAACTGGAAAAAAGTCCTAATAAAACGACTCTATCATCAATGGATAAAACCAGTAAAGGCAAAGATTTGACCAAATCTTCTAGTCATGCTGATTTAATGCAAAAGTTGAATTCTTAATATGTACGATATATCTTTTTCAAATCAATTTAAGAAAGATTATAAACGCTCCGTAAAACGAAATTATGATATTACTCTTTTGGAGGTCGTTCTTGAAATCCTAAGAGAAAATGGTGCACTACCACCAAAATATAAACCTCATATTTTGAGCGGAAATTATGATGGTTTTTGGGAGTGCCATATAAAAGGAGATTGGTTAATGACTTGGCTTCAAAACGATATAAAAAAAGAAATCTACCTAGATAGATTAGGAACTCACTCCGATTTATTTTAAAAATCAACAACTTATTTTACTAATGACCAATGAACCAAAAAGCCCTTCGCTTTGCATAGCCGTTGCCGTAGGCGAAAATTTTGCAATAGGAAAAAACAATCAGCTTTTATGGCATATGCCTGCCGATTTAAAATTCTTTAAGCAAACCACTTCCAGTCATACGGTTGTTATGGGGCGTAAGACTTTTGATTCTGTTGGCAGACCATTACCAAATCGCAGAAATATTGTGATTACAAGAGATTCCGCGTTAAAAATTGATGGCGTTGAGGTTGTGAATAGTTTGGATGAGGCCTTGGAAATTACTCAAAACGAAGAAAAACCGGTATTCATTGTTGGTGGTGCCGAAATTTACCGTCAGGCTTTACCAAAAACGGGTACACTTTATCTAACTACGATACACCATACTTTCGATGCAGATACTTTCTTCCCTGCGATTGATAGGAATGAGTGGGAATTGATTAGTTCTGACGCTCATAAAGCAGATGAAAAGAATAAATATGATTATACTTTCGAGGTTTTAAAGAGGAAGTAAATTGAAAAGTCGTCATTGCGAGGCACGAAGCAATCTTACTTCAACGGGTTTTTAGCAAACGCATTAAGATTGCTTCGTGCCTCGCAATGGACTATAGCCTAAAGTTGCTACCTAAACCCGATATTAGCGACAGCCTCCGTCCCGATAGTTATCGGGATTCATCGGAGCTACAGCGGTTAGCGGGACCGAACCAAAGCCAAAAGCTACCGTAATTGCTTTCCAAATAATTTTAACGTTTAAAATAAAAAGCTCAAGCAAGTTCTGCGTAACAAAAGCAGCTTTATTACCCTATAAAAATTAATGTTAATAAATTATCAATTAAGGGGTTCTATAATTTAAAAATTTAATTAGATTTGCCGACTTGTTAAAAAACAGCGAAAGACAAATTATTTTAAACAAACAATGCAAGGAAAAGGTTTTATTAAGTTTATAGCGATAGTATTAGCTATCGTTTGTGCGTATGCACTTTCTTTTACTCTGGTAGCATCCAGCGTAGAAAAAGACGCAAAAAACTATGCGAAAGGTGATTTAGCCAAAGAGAAGGCTTACTTAGATTCGATGAGTACTGAGAAAGTTTATCCAGTTGTTGGATTTACTTACGGAGAGGTTAAAGCGAAAGAGATTAATTTAGGCTTAGACTTAAAAGGCGGAATGAACGTAACGATGGAGATATCGTTAGCTGAATTGGTTAAATCTTTAGCGGGCAACCCTACTGATGCTAACTTTAACAAAGCAATTCAAAATGCTCAGATCCAACTAAACGCTGGTGGTAAAGATTACATCAAAATATTTGTTGATGAATTTGAAAAATTAAGCCCAGGTGTAAAACTTGCAGATTACTTTTCTAACCAAGACAATGCTTCTCAGTTAAAAGCAAGCGCAAGCAATAGCGATGTAGAATCTTTCTTAGAGAAAGAAGCAACAAGTGCTATCGACCGTTCGTTTACCGTTTTGCGTTCTCGTATTGATGGTTTCGGAGTTGTGAGTCCGAACATGCAAAAACAAGAAGGCAGTAATCGTATCTTAATCGAAATGCCAGGTGTGCAGGATAAAGATCGTATTGCTAAACTTTTACAAGGTTCTGCCGAATTACAATTTTGGCAAGTTTACCAAGTACAAGAGGTTGCGCCTTTACTAGAAAATATAAACAAAACCTTAGCGGCAACTTTAAAAGTTGCAATTCCTGCTAAAACAGATACAACAGCGAAAACTGCTGAAGGCGGTAAATTAGCTGGTTTAGAAAAAGCTTCGGCTAAAGATAGTACAGATAAAGGTGGCAAACTTGCTGGCTTAGGTAAAAAAGATTCTACTGCTGTAAGAGCTGAGTTGGCAAAATCTAACCCACTATACGCAGTTTTAAACTTACCAATTTATCAAGGCGAAAACGGACAACAACAACTTATGCCAGGTGCGGTTGTTGGTATGTCGTTGCAAAAAGATACGGCTAAAGTTAATGCTTACTTAAAACTTCCAGAAGTTGTTGCTGCAATTCCTTCTACAATGAAGTTTATGTGGAGCGTTAAGCCAAGAGAAGGTTCTAAAGTTTTCGAACTATATGCAATTAAGGTTGTTAGTGCTGATGGCAAACCAGATTTAGGTGGTGAAGCAATTAGTGATTCTCGTGCAGACTTTGACCAAAAAGGCAAACCAGAAGTAACCATGTACATGACCAGTGAAGGTGCTGCGAAATGGAAAAAAATTACTGCGGAAGCTGCTGCTGATGCAAACAATAAAAAATCTATTGCAATTGTATTGGATAACATGGTTTATTCTGCGCCTACGGTTCAGAATGAAATTGCTGGAGGTGTTTCATCAATCACTGGTAACTTTACCCAAGCAGATACAAAAGATTTATCAAACATTTTAAAAGCTGGTAAATTACCTGCTCCTGCTCGTATTGCTGGTAGCTATGTAGTTGGTCCAACTTTAGGTGCTCAAGCGATCCACGATGGTTTAATTTCGTTCGTAATTGCGTTTATCGTAATCTTAATCTTCATGGCATTGTATTATCACCGTGCAGGTTGGGTTGCTAACTTTGCGTTGTTAATCAACTTATTCTTCATCATTGGTATTTTGGTATCATTAGGTGCAGTTTTAACATTGCCTGGTATCGCTGGTATCGTATTAACCATCGGTTTATCGGTAGATGCGAACATCCTAATTTTTGAGCGTGTACGTGAAGAACTTGCGCATGGCAAGAATACGGCAACTGCAATTAAAGAAGGTTTTAAACATGCAATGCCATCAATCATTGACTCAAACGTTACCTTATTTATATTAGGTGCAATCCTTTACGTTTTCGGTAGCGGTCCAGTTCAAGGTTTTGCAACCACTTTATGTATCGGTATTCTTTCTTCATTATTTGCTGCTGTAGCAATTTCGAGAGTTGTTTTTGAATCATTATTAAGTAGAAAAGTAGATATCAGTTTCGATAATAACTTTACACGTAATGCTTTCAAAAACTTATCATTCAACTTTGTAGGCCGTCGTAAAATATACTACATCATCTCTACCATAATTATTATTGCTGGTATCGGTATGTATTTCAAAAATGGCGGTTTAAACTTAGGTGTAGATTTTAAAGGTGGTAGAACTTATTTGGTTCATTTCGATAAAGCTGTTAACACAGAAGATTTAAAAGCAAAATTAAACCCTGTATTCGGTAACGAAACACCAGAGGTTAAAACTGCTGGAGAAGATAGCCAAGTAAAAATTACAACTACTTTCCATATCGAAGATCAAGATATTAAAACGGACAAAGTTGTTGAAGATGCATTGAACAAAGGTTTGGCCGGTTCTAAATATGAGGTTGTAAGCTCGCAAAAAGTTACGCCAATTATCGCTAGCGATATTGTAAATGGTGCTTTCTACGCAGTATTGATCTCATGTTTATTCATGTTTATCTATATCGTAGTACGATTCAAAAAATGGCAATATGGTTTAGGTGCGGTTATCGCATTATTCCATGATGTTTTAATGGTACTTTCTTTCTACACTATTTTAGATGGTATTATGCCATTCTCACTAGAAATTGGTCAAGATTTTATCGCAGCTATCTTAACCGTTATGGGTTACACCATGACAGAAACAGTGGTTGTGTTTGACCGTATCCGTGAGAAACTAAAAGAATCTGGCAAAGAAGATTTACATGGCGAAGAGCGTAACAACTTAATCAACTTCGCTTTGAACAGTACATTAAGTCGTACCATTTTGACTTCATTAACTGTATTCTTCGTGTTATTGGTAATCTTTATTTTCGGTGGCGATAGCATCCGCGGATTTATCTTCGCACTGTTAATCGGTCGTATCATTGGTACGTACTCATCATTATGTATCTCTACTCCTATCGTAATCGATTTAGGTAGTTCTGCAGAGAAAAAATAAGATTTCAAAATCTTGAAAATATTTTGAACGCCTTCCCAATAAATTGGGAGGGCGTTTTTTTTTACCTCACCCTTTGAAAGAAAGCAGTAGGGTGGATTTTGTGATAACCCTTTCCAAAAGTGAAGAGGCCTCACCCTTTGAGAGGCAGAAGTAAGGCGAGTATTGAAGCAGCCCTCTCCAGAAGAGAGGGTTTCGGCAGACTGTACTTTCAACCCAAGGGTTCAAACCACATTTCTTTGTTTCCCTCTCTCCCGGAGAGGGATTGAGATGCCATTGCCAAAGCATAACCATTCATAGGGTGAGGCTTTCATGCTCGCTCCCATCAGGTTTATTTAACAAAGTTTCTCCTTTAAAACTATCAAAAACCCTTTCCGTCACATCACCGTTATATCTTAAGTATTATTCGATTTGAAGACTGACAAAACCTCGATTCTTAAACCTTTTGGCTATCTTTTTGTTACATTAGCAACAGATAAACCAATAGAAAATGGATTTACAACTTCCGAAAAGCGAATACCCAAGAGTAGTAATAGTTGGCGGTGGATTTGGTGGGATAGAATTAGCTAAGAGATTAAAAAACAAACCCTTTCAAGTGGTTATGTTAGATAAGCATAACTATCATACTTTTCAGCCTTTACTTTATCAGGTAGCTACAGGGGGTTTAGAGGCAGATTCCATTGCTTTCCCTTTACGGAAGATTTTTAAGGGGCAGAAAAATTTAATTTTTAGAGTTACAAAAGTGACTGAAGTTAATGCTGCCGAAAATTGTTTGCTTACAGATATTGGCAAAATTAATTATGACTATTTAGTTATTGCAACAGGCTCTACCAGTAATTTTTTTGGCAATAAAGAAATTGAAGCCAATTCAATGCCAATGAAATCTATTCCTGAGGCATTAGACTTAAGAAGCTTAATTCTGCAAAATTTTGAAAAATCATTAATCGAAACTGATGCGGATAAAAAAAGTGCTCTACTAAACTTTGTAGTTGTAGGTGGAGGACCAACCGGTGTAGAAACCTCTGGTGCAATTGCAGAGCTTAAAAAACATGTTATTCCAAATGATTATCCAGAGATGGATTTGAGCAAGGTTAATATATATTTAGTCGAAAACTCACCCGAACTTCTCGGCGTAATGTCTCCTCAAGCACAGCAAAAATCTAAAGATTTCTTAACTGAAATGGGTGTTCAGGTTATGAATGAAACACGAGTTTTGGGTTATGATGGCCATACCCTTACGCTTCAAGATAAACCTTCGATATTAAGCGCTACCGTGATTTGGAGCGCAGGCGTAAAGGGAGAAGTATTGGCAGGCTTAGATAAAGCTGAAATAGTTCGTGGTGGAAGATTAAAAACCGATACTCAGAACTTAGTAGTTGGTTATCCTAACGTTTATGCTATTGGAGATGTTTCTGCCATTATTACCGAAGAGACACCAAACGGCCATCCAGGTGTTGCGCCAGCAGCAATTCAGCAAGGTCATCAATTGGCTAAAAATTTAATCAATATTGTTGAGAACAAACCCTTAGAAAAATTTAAATATTTCGATAAAGGTTCTATGGCGACAGTGGGAAGAAACAAGGCAGTTGTAGATATCGGTAAAATTCGCTTTCAAGGCGTATTTGCCTGGTTTACTTGGATGTTTGTGCATTTAATGACTTTAGTTGGCTTTAGGAACAAAATTATTGTTTTCATAAATTGGCTTTGGAGCTACTTTAGTTATGATCGTGGTACAAGATTAATTATCAGAACTTTTGCAAAAGACAGAAGCATAGATTACCGAGAAGAGGTGACTGCAGTTAAAGAAGTTCATTAGGTTCATTGGTCATTGGTTATTGGTTATTAGTTATTAGTTATTAGTTATTAGTTATTAGTTATTAGTTATTAAGGCAACTCTAGATCTTGACAATTGTTTTCTTAGGTTTTATTTTCTTCTTTGTGAAAAACTTTGTCCAACTTGCCTGTAAATCAAAGGAAAAATGAGTCAAAAAGAATTCAAATTAGTAGAGTGTCCACGTGATGCGATGCAGGGATTACATGATTTTATTTCAACTGAGCTTAAATCGGAATACCTAAATTTATTACTGCAAGTTGGATTTGATACGCTTGATTTCGGCAGTTTTGTTTCGCCTAAAGCTATTCCGCAAATGGCAGATACAGCAGAGGTTTTAGATAATCTTGATTTGAGCGGTACATCAACAAAGCTTTTAGCTATTGTAGCTAATTTACGAGGTGTAGAAGATGCTGTAAAACATAAACAGATACACTACCTCGGTTTTCCGTTTTCAATCTCGGAAACTTTTCAGCAACGTAATACAAATTCTAGCATATCAGAATCTCTAAATACAGTAGAAGAAATGCTATCTCTTTGCGATAAAAACAATAAAAAAGCAGTTATTTACCTATCAATGGGTTTCGGAAATCATTATGGTGATGAATGGAATTATGAAATTGTAGAAAAATGGGCCGATGCTTTAGTAGGCAAAGGTGTAGAAATTCTTTCTTTAGCGGATACCGTTGGTGTTTCTACTCCGGAAAAGATAGAAAATATTCTGCCAAATTTGATCGATAGATTTAAGGATACTGAAATTGGTGTTCATTTACACTCTGCTCCTCATGAACGCTTTGAAAAAATTGAGGCAGCCTACAACTCTGGTGTTAAGCGAATAGATTCTGCTTTAAAAGGTTTTGGTGGTTGCCCAATGGCTGCTGATGATTTAACAGGAAATATTGCAACTGAAGATGTAATTGCTTATTTGAATAGCAGGGGAGAAAATTTAGAGATTAATATGGAGAAGTGGAATGAGGCGATAGCTTTATCAGGGAAGATATTTGGATAAGATTTTTTTACTTTATTAACGAGAATCGTCATTGCGAGGCACGAAGCATTCCTACTACTTTGGGTGGGAATTAATTTCACTGGAACTCTTTTTACAAGCGAACGCATTAAGATTGCTTCGTACCTCGCAATGACGTGAGCCTAATTCAATTCATCATATAAATCCTTCCAACTCGGATTTAACCTGATAATTAAATCAATTTTTTGCTGACGATTTCCGCCCTTTATTCTTTTTTCTTCAGCTATAGCATCTTCAATTGTTGGAAAAAACATAAAATACACCAGCTTAAAGCACTTGTATTTTGAAGTAAAACTCTTTGGATATTCGTTATTTTTATGTTGCCAAATTCTACTTTCTAACTCGGAAGTTACTCCAGTATAAAAAATAGTGTTAAAGGAGTTTGTCATGATGTAAACGCAACCACCTCTTTCCATCTTGTGTCTTTTTAAACTTTTATATATCTTGAAATTGCTTATTCGACCTAATAGTATTTTGCAACGGTCGTCATTGCGAGGCACGAAGCAATCCTACAACGATGAGTGGGAATTAATTTTGAATGAATCCTTTTAATAACAAACGCTTGCCTCGCAATGACGACAACTTTGTTTAAACACTCTTAACCATCTTAAAATGCTGAATTCCAGCTTCTTCAAACTGATCTCCTTCGGCAACAAAACCAAACTTAGCATACAAGCTCATGGCATCTAACTGAGAATTCAAATAAATATAATGTGCATCTTCTGGCAAATCAGACAAGGCCTCTGCAATTAAAGCACGGCCAACACCTTGACCTCTAAATTCTTTAAGTACAGCAAAACGTTCTAGTTTATAACCATTATCCGTTTTACGCCATCTACAAGCACCGCAAGGCTGGCCATTGTTGGTTGCAAGAAAATGTATTGATTCATCTTCATGCTCCCATTCTAACTCCGGGGGACAATTCTGCTCCTCTACAAATACAATTTTACGGATCGCAAATACTTTATCTAAATCTTCGGGGTGGTTAACTTTTTGGACTAGCAGACTCATTATTTATGGTGTTTAAAATGTTTATTCGTTTTCAATTTCATTTCATTTAGTTCCTTTGCAACATCAATGGAATGAGAGCAATGAATATCGGCCTCTTTTTTGGCAAGTGTAGCAATTGTAACATAAAATTTATGTAACTGATCTAACTCTTTTTCGCTTAAATCTTCAATATCAACCATTCTATTGCTTGCGCCCTGTTGAGCCGCTATAAGTTCATTCAGCTTTAACTGAATGGCTTTACCATCTTTATTCTGTGCTTTCTGAATTAAGAAAACCATTAAAAAAGTAATAATTGTTGTCCCTGTATTGATTACCAATTGCCAAGTTTCAGAGTAATTAAATAGCGGACCAGTTACAGCCCAAATTAGTACTATGGCAGTCGCAGAAATAAAAGCAACAGAACTTCCAGTAAACTTGGTTGCAGCATTGGCAAACTTTTCAAAAAAATTATTTTTTTTGGTATCAGATTTAGATTTTGTCATCACAATTTGTTTGCTTAAATATAGCATAAAACAAACAAAAGCGCCATAAGTTTTACAACCTATGGCGCTTTTATAAAATTATTAGATGAATGATTTTTGAATGACTTAATAATTAATTCATTTTAAAAATCAAAAATTATTACAACTTATCGTTAGCATTGATACAGTTTAAATCTTCGAAAGCACTAGTTAAACGCTTAACAAAAGTTTCTTCACCTTTACGTAACCAAACGCGAGGATCATAATATTTTTTGTTTGGTTTATCATCACCATCAGGGTTACCAATTTGACCTTGAAGATAAGCTTCGTTCTTTTTATAATATTCTAAAATACCTTCCCAAAATGCCCATTGCATATCAGTATCGATATTCATTTTAATTGCTCCATAAGAAATTGCTTCTCTAATTTCTTCCTGAGATGAACCTGAACCACCATGGAAAACAAAATTAATTGGTTTCTCTGCAGTTAATCCAAATTTCTCTTTAACGAAATCTTGAGAATTTTTCAAAATTACCGGTTGCAACTTAACGTTACCTGGCTTATACACGCCGTGAACATTGCCGAAAGCAGCTGCAACTGTGAAACGAGGAGAAACTTTACTTAATTCTTCGTAAGCATAAGCAACCTCACTTGGTTGAGTATATAATTTCGAGCTATCTACATCGCTGTTGTCTACGCCATCTTCCTCACCACCTGTCACACCAAGTTCGATTTCGATAGTCATATTCATTTTAGCCATACGAGCTAAATATTTAGCAGAAATTTCCATGTTTTCTTCAATCGGTTCTTCCGATAAATCCAACATGTGCGATGAAAACAAAGGTTTTCCGGTTTCAGCGAAGAATTTTTCTCCATGGTCTAAAAGGCCATCAATCCAAGGCAATAATTTTTTAGCGGCGTGGTCTGTATGTAAAACCACGGCAACACCATAATGCTCTGCCAATAAATGTACATGTTTAGCTGCCGATACAGCACCTAAAATACATGCTTGCAATTTCTCGTTATCTAAAGTTTTACCCGCATAAAACTGGGCACCACCATTAGATAATTGAATCATAACAGGCGAATTTACTGCCTTAGCAGTTTCCAATACCGCATTAACCGTATTTGTACCGGTTACGTTTACTGCTGGTAATGCAAACTGATGTTTTTTAGCCTGCTCAAACAATTCTTGAACGGCATCTCCGTAAATTACGCCTTTGTAGCCTTTTAAACTCATTTCTTGTTAATTTTATTAAGTCCGAAGTTATAAAAAAAAATAACATTTTATACTTTTATAACAATACATTTATTTGTTTAACAACCAAATAAGGCGTATTTAGTGTAAAATCTACATTATCCATCGTGTACTTTTTACACTAAATAGAAATACTTGACTTAAATATTTTTTTCGTTTCTTTGCAATCCAATTCTTTAAAAAATTATATGGCTTGGTTTAAGAGAGAGAATAAAGGTATCATTACCACAACAGAAGAGAAAAAAGAAGCACCAGATGGCTTGTGGAATAAATGTCCAAATTGTAAAAAACCGCTACATCAGGCAGAACTTCAGGAAAACAAATACGTTTGCCATTACTGCGATTACCACCTAAGAGTAGGGTCTAAAGAATATTTCGAAGTTTTATTTGATAATAATGAGTTTAAAGAGCTTTTTGCCAACCTAACATCTGGCGATCCTTTAAACTTTAATGATAATAAACCTTATACGGATAGAATAATAGAAAGCCAAGCTAAAACAGGCTTAAAAGACGCAATCCGTGCAGGAGTTGGTAAAATAGAGGGTCAAGATTTAGTAATTGCCTGTATGGATTTCGCTTTTATCGGCGGTTCTATGGGTTCAGTTGTCGGAGAAAAAATTGCCCGCTCAATAGATTATAGTATAAAACACAAAATTCCATTCCTGATGATTTCAAAATCAGGTGGTGCAAGAATGATGGAAGCAGCGTTCTCTTTAATGCAAATGGCCAAAACATCGGCGAAACTTGCTTTATTGGGTCAGGCTAAAATTCCATACATTTCTTTGCTAACAGATCCAACAACGGGTGGTGTTACAGCATCTTATGCTATGCTTGGTGATATTAACATTGCAGAACCAGGCGCTTTAATCGGCTTTGCTGGCCCAAGAGTTATTAAAGAAACCATTAAAAAAGATTTACCAAAAGGTTTTCAAACTTCAGAATTTGTTTTGGAACATGGTTTTCTAGATTTTATCGTAGATAGAAGAGCCATGAAAGCTAAATTGGGTGCTTTTATTAAAATGATGAATAATTAGGTTAGTTCAATAGTTTATTAGTCATTTGTTCATTTGTGCAAATCGATTGATTAACAATTAAAAAGCCTCACCACAACCCTTTTCGAAGGAGAGGGAGTAATAAAACATATAAAAATTTTCAAAAAAGCAGGGCTTGAAGAACTTAGGTTATTTCAGCCCTGTTCCAAAATAACTCCTTTGGAGCTTTTCGATTGTAGGCCCAATTAGAAAAAAATTTGGTCGCTACCGCGTAAATTGGGTTTAATAAACTTAAACAGGTTTTTCAAACCTCTACAGACTGTAAATAAATAGTTTGAAACAATATTTGCTACATTATTCTTATTGTTTACTAAATGCAAGATTGGTATTTTAGCCAATGCTTTTTGCATTCAGAATTTGCAACAATATCACAATCATTAAAAGAACATGCCGAATAATCCAATTCCCGAAAGTGCTCACAACCCAGCTGATGCTTTTACACGCTTACTTACTGTTTTAGATACGCTAAGAACTCAATGTCCGTGGGATAAAAAACAGACGATGGAAACTTTGCGTCATTTAACCATTGAAGAAACTTATGAGCTATCTGATGCAATTCTAGAAGGAGATTTAAACGAAATAAAAAAGGAACTTGGCGATGTGATGATGCATCTAGTCTTTTATTCGAGAATTGCTTCTGAAACCAACGATTTCAATATTACGGATGTTTTGAATGGCGTTTGCGATAAATTGGTAAACCGCCATCCGCACATTTATGGTGATGTTGTGGTTGAAAACGAAGCAGATGTAAAACGTAATTGGGAGCAGATAAAACTTAAAGAAGGGAATAAATCGGTTTTGGCTGGTGTTCCATCTTCACTACCAGCATTAGTTAAGGCTTCGAGAATTCAAGAAAAAGCTCGTGGTGTAGGTTTCGATTGGGAAGATAAAAATCAGGTTTGGGAAAAGGTTGAAGAGGAATTACAGGAATTTAAGGCCGAATTTAATGTTGTTGATAATACAGCTATAGATGTAGAAAAGGCAGAATCAGAATTTGGTGATGTGCTTTTTTCGCTCATTAATTATGCCCGCTTCATTAACATCAACCCTGAAAATGCACTCGAAAAAACGAACAAAAAATTCATAAAGCGTTTTCAATATTTAGAAAGTAAAGCTAAAGACAATGGAAAAGCCTTAGCCGATATGACACTTGCTGAAATGGATGTGTACTGGAATGAGGCGAAAAAATTGTAAAAAGAGACTAAAATCGCAAAATTGATATTAAAATTGCGATTGCATTCGCAAAATTTATATTAAATTTGCGATTATGATTTCAAGAGCTATATCCAATTCTATTGAAAAGCATCTAAAAGATGAGAAAGCAATAATACTTTTAGGCCCTCGGCAGGTTGGTAAAAGTACGCTTTTACAACAACTGTCTTCAAAATTTGAGGCACCCATAATTTGGTGGAATGGAGATGATGCTGATATTAGAACAATTTTATCAAATACAACTTCTACAGCTCTTCGCTCGTTATTAGGCAAAGCGAAAACGCTAATCATCGATGAAGCACAACGGATAGACAATATAGGTTTATCTATCAAACTAATTATCGATCAATTAAAAGATGTTAAAGTGATTGCGACTGGCTCATCTGCTTTTGAGTTAGCCAATCATATTAATGAGCCGCTAACTGGAAGAAAATGGGAGTACAACTTATTTCCTTTTTCTTTTGGGGAAATGGTTGAGGAACATGGATTGCTAACGGAAAAAAGGCTACTGAATCATCGTTTAGTTTATGGTTATTATCCAGAAATAGTTAATAATCAAGGTGAGGAAGAATCAAGGTTAAAACAGCTTTCGGATAGCTATTTGTATAAAGATATTTTAACTTGGGAGAAAATTCAGAAGCCAGATAAGATGGAAAAACTGATACAGGCATTAGCCTTTCAAGTTGGAAACGAGGTCTCTTACCATGAGCTTGGACAAATAACAGGCCTTGATAATCAAACTACAGAAAAATATATTGATCTGTTGGAAAAAGCTTTCATTGTTTTCAGATTAGGCTCTTTAAGCCGAAATCTAAGAAATGAACTAAAGAAAAGTAGAAAAATATATTTTTACGATAATGGAATCAGAAATGCAGTTATCAATCAGTTTAGTCCTGCTACGCTACGACAGGATATAGGTGCACTTTGGGAAAATTTTGTAATTAGCGAACGGGTAAAATTTCTCGCCTATCGACAGATTAATTGCAACAAATATTTCTGGCGAACCCATGCACAGCAGGAAATAGACTATATTGAAGAAAGAAATGGAGTAATGAGTGCTTATGAAATTAAATGGAATTCTAAATCAAAAGCAAAATTTCCTAAAACATTTTTAGACGCTTATAAGGAAGTAGAAACAAAAATAATTACACCAGACAATATTAGTGAGTTTCTACTCTGAGTAAAACTCACCATCAACATAATACCATTTACCATCTTCTAATTTGAAGTTTGATTTTTCATGCAAAACCTCTGTTCCAAACTTTTTATTAAAGTAATAAGCTTTAAACTCAACCACATCAAAAGCAGAAAAAACAATTTCTAATTTTACCCATTTGGTATTTTTAGCACTTTTTAAGTAAGCACTTTTAGAGTTATTATTCCTTTTGCTTATATGGGTTGTTTCGTAAAGATAATCTGCGTTTGCAACAACAAATGCCGAGTATCTAGAACGCATTAAAGCCTCCGAAGTTGGTGCTACTTTGGTTTTTAAATGATATGGCAGACAACAATTAGAAAATTGCAATCCACTTCCACAAGGACAATTTGTTAAATTCATGATAAAATTGAAAAGCTTTGATGGCTTTACTTTGGAACAAAAGTATGATTTAATATTCCCGGTGCTAAAATTTGTGTAAAATTGCAGTCGAAACAAATGAGATATTTTTTCCACATCGCATATCAAGGTCAGCATTTTAGTGGTTGGCAAAGACAGCCTGGCGTAAAAAGCGTACAAGAAGCTATTGAAGATTCCCTTTCGAAGATTTTTAAGCAAACTATCCCAATTTTTGGATGTGGTAGAACAGATGCTCAGGTACATGCAAGTCAGTTTTTTTTCCATGCAGATATTGAGCCTGAATTTGATTTTGACTTGTTTTTCATATTAAACAAATCACTACCACATAGTATTGCCGTTTTTGATATTATAAAAATGGAAGGCTTACCTCATGCCCGTTTTGATGCTGTACAGCGAAAATATGATTACTTTACCCACACCTACAAGGATCCCTTTTTAGGCACTCAAAGCTCTTATTATCATGAACATAATCTTGATTTCAAGAAGATGAAACAGGTTGTAAGTTTATTACCGAACTATAAGGATTATCGTAATTTTTGCACACACCCAGATAAGTACGACCACACGAAGTGTAATGTAATGGAAGCCGATTTATTCGTTAATGCAAAGGAAAACAGAATTAGATTTCACATTGCAAGCAATCGATTTTTGGGTAAAATGATTCGTATTTTAATGGGCAAAATATTATTGGTTGGAAAAGGAGAACTGAGTGCAGATGAGTTTGAAAGTTATTTAAACGATGCTGAAAGGCCTAAAATTTTGCTTCCAGCACATCCAACAGGATTATTTTTATCTAAAGTAACTTACCCATATTTAAACCTTGAACCCAAAACAGAATTTTTAACCGATACCCAAGGAACAGAATGGCTTTCGGTGTAGCGTTTTTCTTATTGGCTACGTTTTAGCAATAAAATATCAACTCCATGAAAAAATATCTACTTATTTTTACTGCCTTTCTAATCATTTTATCTGGCTGTAAAAAGTCAAGCACACAACCTAGTATTGCTAACGGAACATATTCTGGAGTAATTAAAGTTTCATCATCCGTTTATAAAATGCCGACAACCATTCCAATTTCTATTTCTTTTAATAACGAAAAGTTTGCAGTTATTCCTGATCCAACACGTAAACCAGCAACTGGTTCAGGTACGTATTCGAGCAAAGATGGCACAGCTAACTTTACCGATTCGAATGTTTACACAGCAGACTTCGATTGGAATTTAATTCTGAATGGCGAATACACGATAGAAATTTCAGGTAATAATTTAATGCTAACCAAGCAATTTAAGCCTACTCAACCAGTTAATCCTGCTGTATCCTACGCAGTAATCACTTATCAATATATTTTAACAAAGAATTAGTCTGTAATAGATTATTTAAATCGAATCGCCTTGAGCGGAGATACCTTACTAATTAATAGTGATGGGATTACGAGAACAGTTAAACAAACAACCACCGTTACCAAATTAAGGAGAAAAACATCCATAAAATGAAACTCTATGGGTGCATACGCTAGAAAGTAAGAGCCTTGATCGAGCTTAAAGATGTGGGTTGATTGTTGGAGAAAACCTAATCCTAACCCTAAAATATTTCCTAGAATTAATCCAATACCGATTAAATAAGCAGCATTGTAAAGGAAAATTTTCATAATACTGAAATTGTTGGCTCCAAATGCTTTAAGCATGCCGATCATATTGGTGCGTTCCAAAATCATGATTAACAGTGCTGTAACCATATTAATTACGCCAACTATGAGCATCAAAATTAAGAGTACTTTGGTATTCACGTCGAGCAATCCTAACCAAGTAAATATGTTTGGAAAGTTTTCTTTAATAGAATAAGAACGAAGTGTTGGTGGCAGATTATCAAAAATATCATCTGCAACAATCTTTAATTTTGTAAAATCCTTAATTTTAATTTCGACTCCTCCTATTTCATTCGGTTTCCAGTTATTTAGGCGTTTAACGATATTTAAATTGCCAAGAACGAAACCTTTATCAATATCCTCAACTCCGATATCGTAAATCCCTACAATTTTAAATTTTCGCTTACGTGGAGGATCTTGAACGAAATACATGATGAAATCGTCACCAGTTTTTAGTTTCAATCTATTCGCTGTATAACTAGAAATCAGGAGTTCCTGCATCGCGGCCGTACTATCTCTGAAATCGATAATGGTTCCGCTAATGATGTGCTTTTTAATATAATCCCAATTATAGGTTTTATCAATTCCCTTAAAATTTATGCCTTCAATTTCATTATTTGCAGAAAGTATTGCCGGCTTTGTTGCGAAAGGATAATAATAATCTATCTGTGGATTGTTCTCTAACTTTTTATTGGTTTCTGCATCAAAAACAAATGGAGAGTGCTCAAAAGAATTATTTAGATCATAACGGGTAATCTGAACATCACCCAAATAACCTCTTACTTTATCTTGAATTTCTGTTTTAAAACCTTTAATTATGGCAATAGACAAAATCATAACGGCCAAACTCAGCATTACACCTGCTATCGCGATGCGCACAATTAGCTTTGAAAAAGTTCGTTCTGATTTTATGGCGATTCGCCCGGCTATGAAATATTCGAAATTCAATATTGATGGATTTATGTGGACAAAAATGCTTAAATCCTTTTAAAAAAAGGCATTATTTAAGAATTAACTAATTAGCAATTATCAATATAAATGCGCAAGAAAATAACAGTCAATTAGAAACAAATGATAAATGAATAAAAATAATCTAATCTATTAATGTAAAAAATTTGAGAATTGTTTTAATGTTCAGTTGTTTTTATTGATACTTGATGTTAAATAAGGATTCCTCCCATTATGAAAACATACATCTGCCTTACCCTAACTTGCTTAATTGCGCTATCTGCGTGTGGCCAACAACCAAAACCTTCGGAAGAACTTGGTAAAAACAAAAGTGAGCGTAAATTATTAATCAGAGACAACATTAAAGTGCCCAGCGCATTTAAAACTGGCGCAGAGCAAACCGAAAAATATTTACCCTTATTAAAGGGCAAACGTGTTGGCATGGTTGTAAATCCAACTTCCATTATCGGGAACCAAACCTCAGTTGATAGCTTATTAAAACTTGGTGTTAAAATTCAAAAAATATTCGGCCCTGAGCATGGTTTTAGAGGAAATGCTAGTGCTGGCGTTACCATTAACGATGATGTTGATACCAAAACAGGCATAAAAGCGATTTCACTATATGGAAATCACAGTACGCCAACAGCTGAAGATTTAGCTGATATTGATATTATGATTTTTGATATTCAAGACGTGGGCGTTCGTTTTTATACCTATATTAATACATTACAGCATGTTATGGAGGCTTGTGCAGTTAATAATAAGGAGCTTCTAATTTTAGATAGACCGAACCCAAATGGCTATTTAATCGACGGACCGATTTTAGATCCTAAATTTAAATCTGGAATTGGTGTTCAGCCCATTCCAATTGCTCATGGCTTAACGGTAGGCGAATATGCTCAAATGTTAAATGGTGAAGGTTGGTTAAAGGATAAGGTGAAATGTAAGATCACGATTATAAAAAATGCCAGTTATAACCATGATATGGAATATACTTTGCCTGTTAAACCATCTCCAAACTTGAATACACAACAATCGATTATGCTTTATCCAACAACTTGTTTGTTTGAAGGCACCTATTTAAATCATGGCCGTGGCACAATGTTTCCCTTTACAATTGTTGGCGCTCCTTATTTAAAGGGAAAATTCGATTTCAGTTTTACTCCAAAAAGCATAAAGGGTATGTCTGAAACGCCCTTATTTCAAGATCAGGTTTGTTATGGATTGGATTTAAGAACTTACGATGTTTCTAAACTTAGAAAGGCCAAACAAATTAATTTAAGCTGGATTATTGAATTGTATAATGCCTCACCTAAAAAAGAAGATTTCTTTAACACCAAATTGAGCAAGGAAATGGGAACTATTGAAAGATTGGTTGGTGTTGCAGATTTTAGACAACAAATAATTGATGGCAAAAGCGAAAAGGAAATTAGAGCAACCTGGCAACCGGGATTAAGTGCTTATAAAACGATGCGAAAAAAATATGTGCTTTATAATTAATGAGAGATTGAGTGAATAACCTAGCCCATTTTCAAACAATAATCAATTGTGTTTTGTTCTACATTGAGAGGTAAGATTCAATCATACCCTCATTCAAAATTCAATCATTATTTAAACTCAATCAGCAACATTATGAGCGGTCCTAAAGAAACAAGTGATAAACCGGGAAGTAATTATCAGGAAGAAGTGCCCAAAGGTCGTGAACCGGTTGATCATAAAACGGTTAGAAAGGCAAACGATAGTAGTCCGAACAAACCGCCAAAAACCAATAATCCGGCTCAACAAAGAGAAAATGAAGAGCAACCTGTGCATCCAATAAAAAAAGCACCAAAAGAGTAAAAATTTAAGGGCTTAATATTAAAGCCCTTCTTTCATGAAACATCCTTTTTACTTACTTGTAGTTTTCAAAAAAGACAATAAAACTTTCTCATCATGTTCTAATCCTAGTTTTCCAACGGTTTTTTTATTGTTCATTTTCTTCATATATTTCTCCAGCTCATCATTTTCATAAGCGGTTAATAGAAGTGGATAAACGTAAGAACTTTTACAAACGGCTCTCGTATTTCCGAGTTTTTTAGCAACACAATCCAGTACACTTACAATCGTTTTTTTCGAATTGATTTGAACGCTATCATCAATACTACATTTAGCAAACTGGCGAAGCGCCTCTAGTGTTCCACCCCAAGTCCTAAAATCTTTTGCTGTAAAATCATTACCCGTTATCTCTTTTATATAACTGTTTATCTTGCCAGAATCTATTCCTTTATGTTCTTTACCATTGGTGTAAAACTGAAAAAGTTCTTGCCCTGGAATATCTCTACATTTTTTAACAAGCTTGGCCAAAGTTCTATCGTTAAGCTCGAGGCTTTGTTTAACACCTTTTTTGCCAATAAAATCCATGGTAATTTTACTGCCATTAATTTTAACATGCTTATCGCGTAGTGTGGTTAACCCGAAAGAACCGTAGAGCTGTTTATAGCTTTCATTACCCACCCGAATCAGTGTTTTTTGAAGCACATCAACTGAGATTGCCAGAACCTTTCTTTCATCTAAATCTTTACGCTTCAAATCTTTTTCTAATTTCTTTCTAGCCTCAGGCAAGGCTTTTCCAAATTCTAATAATCGATAATATTTATCATCAGATCTGCGACTGGTCCATTTTGGGTGATATTTATATTGTTTACGACCGGCTGCATCAATACCTGTAACTTGGAGGTAGGCGTTTGGTTTATTGGCAATCCAAACTTGTTGCCAAGCAGGCGGAATAACCAGCGATTTTATTCTATCTAGGTGTTTTTCTTCTGTAATTTTATGACCATCCTTATCTTCGTAATGAAATTTACCTGGCTTACCCTTACGGTAAATCCCTGGCATGGCATCCGTTACATAAACCAATCCACTCGCCTTAACAACTTCTTTGCCTTGTACCATTTTTTAACCTATAAGGATGATTTAATTTTAGTTATTTTGCAAAACATAACGTGCTCAATCTCGTTATTTTAGAAACACAACACCTTTTGTATGAAAATAGTTTTTATGGGTACGCCCGATTTTGCCGTTGCTTCTTTAGATGCTTTAGTACAAGCTAATTTCGATGTTGTTGCGGTGGTTACGGCTCCTGATAAACCTGCTGGTCGTGGTCAAAAATTAAGCGAAAGTGCCGTAAAAAAATATGCTGTAGAAAAAGGAATTCCAGTTTTACAGCCAGAAAAACTAAAGAATGCCGAATTTATTGAGGAACTTAAATCTTATCAAGCCGATTTGCAGGTTGTTGTCGCTTTTAGAATGCTTCCCGAAGTTGTATGGGCAATGCCCGCTAAAGGTACAATAAACCTTCACGGCTCATTATTACCTCAATATCGTGGCGCTGCACCAATTAACCATGCCATTATAAATGGAGAAAAAGAAAGTGGAGTAACTACTTTTTTCTTAACACACGAGATTGATACGGGTGATATTATTTTAAGCGATAGCGTCTCTATTGCAGATGATGAAACTGCAGGTGATTTGCATGATAAATTGATGCACGTTGGTGCGAAACTTTTGGTTAAAACAGTTTCGGCAATAGTTGAGGGAGATTTTTCTGAACAACCTCAACCACAAAGTGATGTGCTGAAACACGCTCCAAAAATTTTTAAAGAAGATTGCAAAATTGATTGGAATAACTCGGCTCAACAGGTTTATAACTTAATTAGAGGCTTAAGTCCGTATCCAACATCTTTTACGGTGTTAAACGATAAAATACTTAAAATTTTTAAAGCAGAGCTTGAAGAAAAAGAACCTGGAATTGCATCTGGAGGTTTTCTAACGGATGGAAAAACTTTCTTGAAGTTTGCAACCCAAGATGGATTTATTAAACTGCTGGATATTCAATATGAAGGTAAAAAACGAATGCTTATCGAGGATTTTTTACGAGGGGTGCGCTTGTAAAGCTTGATTGGTTAGATAAAGAGAGCATCGATTAAATGGTTCGTGGAGACACGAACCATGGAAACAAAGTCTCAACAATGGCAAAAAATAATGGTGTTGGTCTATGGATTTGTAATCTGGATCCCACTCTGGTGCACGCGTGTCGTGTATGCAACTTTAATATCTCACACCCGACACGCGTGCGCCAGCGATGAGAAAATCGTAATTATTCAAAAAAATCTTTGTTAAAAACTATTAAGCTTCTCCGTTAAAAACTTCGAAATTTCGTTGAAATAACGTTTTCTACCGTAACCCATAACCCATTGAATACCTTGAGAAGCATTTGTGATAAAAACTTCATCGGCCTCTTTTAAAATTTCCGGATTAATTTGTGCTTCTATTACCGCAATATCATTCATCTTGGCAAGTTCCATTACGGCGGTACGCATCACGCCACCAACACAACCTTCGGTTAAAGCGGGTGTGTAGATTTTTTTATCGTACACTACAAATACATTTGCACTTATACTTTCACATAGAAAACCATGCTGATTTAAAATGATCGCTTCATCCAATCGATTGGTGCTTTTAAAAATCCCAGCCATTACATAAAGTAGTGCATTGGAAGTTTTGAAATTGGAAAGTTTGTTTACCGACTTTGTCATTTCATCGAAAACATCAATAATCAATCCCTTAGTATTTATATCGTACTGGTTGCTTTTTAATGCAATTCCTTCCAAAACATAACCTGCCCTATTAATTTCTGGCGTGTAAACACCTGAGCCTTCGCGGTAAACAGAAAGACGAAAGCGAACATTTCCATTCCATTTGTTCCGCTTCGCGAGATCGGCAGTTTTTTGGCGCAAAAAGTAATCGTCCATCAAAGCATGACCTTCAATTTTTAACGCTTTCATTCCCGCAACTAATCTATCGGCATGCAAATCTGCAAATTGAAGTTTGTTGTTCATCATCCGCATGCTTTCAAAAAGTCCATCACCAAACTTAAAACTTCGGTTAGAAGCTGTTAAAATTGGCACATCTACTGCATGAAATTCATCGTTAAATAAAAGGTACTGTTGAGACATATTTTATGATGTAACGATGTAATTTCTCCATTTGGTAAGGGCCGCTTTAAAATCTGGAGGTAATGGTGATTCGAAATGCACGTATTCTTTTGTTGTTGGATGAATAAAACCTAAAGACTGAGCATGCAAAGCCTGCCGAGGCAACAGTTCAAAACAGTTTTCTACAAACTGTTTGTATTTGTTAAACGTAGTTCCTTTTAAAATCTTATCACCGCCATACATTGCATCGTTAAATAATGGGTGCCCAATGTGTTGCATATGCGCTCTAATTTGATGCGTACGGCCGGTTTCTAATTCGCAACTGATTAAGGTTACGTAACCCAAACGTTCTAAAACTTTATAATGCGTAACCGACCACTTACCTTTTTCCTCGGTATCGTAAATATCCATTATACGGCGATCTTTTAAACTTCTGCCAATATAACCTGTAACAGTTCCATCGTTTTCTATATCGCCCCAAACCAAAGCAATGTATTTTCTGGTGATGCTGTGATCAAAAAATTGTCTAGCCAAAAGCGTAATCGATTTTTCGTTCTTGCTAATCAACAACAAACCTGAAGTATCTTTATCAATTCTATGCACCAAACCTGGTCTCCCATCGTTTCCTGGCAATTGCGGTAGCTTTTCAAAATGGAATGCCAAAGCATTAACCAAAGTACCTGTATAGTTGTTAAAACCCGGATGAACAACCATTCCTGCAGTTTTGTTAACCAAAAGGAGATCGCTGTCTTCGTAGATAATTTCTATCGGAATATCTTCTGGGTAAACTTCAGTATCGCGTGGCGGATGAGGTAAAACAATAGAGATTTCATCAAAAGGCTTAACCTTATAACTTGCTTTTATCTGTTTTTTATTTACCAAAACATTGCCCGCATCTATGGCATTTTGAATGCGGTTACGAGAAGCATTTTCTACACGAATCATTAAAAATTTATCGATCCGAAGCAAGGATTGACCCTTATCAACGATAATTTTTAAATGCTCATATAATTCCTGATCTTCTGATTCCTGCAATTCTACCGAATTTTCCATACTGCAAAAATAAACTTTTAAGCTCAAGATTTTGGGAATGATTTTAGTTTAATTAAAACAGTCTATCTTTATGTGATATAGTAAATCATCCTAAAAAAAATATCCCATGAGAAAATGCTACTTACTCGGAGCGCTAGTTGCTCTAATTCTGACTGTTAACATTAAAAAGGCAAGTGCCCAACAAGATGTTGGCGGACTGTTTGTTTCTGGCCCAGCTGATGCAACAAAACTTATAAACGCTTATTTCGATCCACTTTACAAAGGATTGGGCGTTGGCTTAAGTGATGGATGGACAAATACGGCGAAATCAAAAGGTTTATTAAAGTTTGATGTTCGTGTTTCGATAACGGGTGCATTTGTACCTCAATCGGCCAGAACTTATGATGTAAATGCTTTAGGACTTAGCAACATCAAACCAGCTCCAGGAGCATCATCTATTGGACCAACAGCTTTTGGAAATGACCAAGAAGGTGGCAGAATGCAGGTTTATACAAGTGGTGGACTTCCAACAACAACCTTTTTTAATCTACCACAAGGTGTAGGTTTTCATGTGGTTCCATCAGCACAGATTCAGGCTACATTGGGTTTGCCAAAGAACATCGATATTACATTAAGGGCAATGCCGAAAATTAAAATAAGTAACGATCTGGGAAGTTTATCTATGATTGGCGTAGGTGCCAAAATAGAATTATTGCCACTTTTTATGGGAAAAACCGAAAAACTAATTCCTTTTGATCTTGCAATTGCAGGAGGTTTTACGCAATACAAATATACTTTACCATTAAATGTTAACAATGCTTCAAATTCTGATCAGCACATTGATGCAAAATTTAACGGCGTAAATTTTGATGCGATCATTTCTAAAAAAATCCTTTTCTTCACACCTTTTGCTAGTGTTGGTTATCAAACCTCAAAAACAAATTTAAAGGCTTTGGGAACTTATAAGTTTGATACTGGCAATGGTACATCCGTAACTTATGTTGATCCAATTTCTGTAAAACAAACCGATATTGACGGTGCAAGGGCAAGCTTAGGTTTTCAGTTAAAATTTGGTTTCTTTAAATTTTACGGCTCTTATACCGCAGCTAAATATAGTATGGTTAATGCTGGTATTGGATTGGGCATTGGGCAATAGATGTCGACATTAATTTAATGTTAGTTTTTTTTAAAAAATAGAACAAAAAATATATTTGGCGTGTTATTTGTACAATTCATCATACCTAATAATAATACCATGAAAAATTTTACTTCAAATGTCAGAATTGTACTTAATTTTTTTCCCTATTTAGTAAGGAAAATCTATTTTAAGTAGTTATAATCTGAAAAAACGCTTAAAAAACACTTGAAATCATCAGGTGTTTTTTATTTTTACACGTGTTTGAAAAAATATACAGTCCTGTACAGAAATTAGAATTGCTACCCTTTACAAATTTATTTGTGAAGCGTGATGATTTAATTGATCCATATATTTCTGGAAATAAATGGCGAAAGCTCAAATACATTCTTTTAAAAGCCCAAAAGGAGCATAAAACTCGTTTAATAACTTTCGGCGGAGCATATTCTAATCATCTGGTCGCAACCGCAGCTTTTGCCTCTCGATCTGGATTAAAATCTACCGCTTTTGTTCGTGGAGAATCTGTTAAAAATGAAATGTTAATGCTCTGTAGCCTTTTTGGTATGGAGCTTATTTTTACGGATAGAGAAAGTTATAAAGACAAAAAACGCTTATTCGAAAAACATTTTGGTGATGACGAACAGGCTTTTTTTATTGATGAGGGCGGTGCATCAATAGAAGCAACAATTGGTTGTTCAGAAATTATCAATGAACTAGCTATACATTACGATCATATTTTCTGCGTTGCCGGGACCGGAACTACCGCAGCAGGATTACTTAAAGGAATTCAGGATCATAATCTTAAATCCAAGCTTCACATTATTCCAGTTTTAAAGGGTGGTTCTTTTATTAAAGATGAAATTGAAAAATACACTCCGCTTTCAGAACACTTAGAACTCCACCTCGATTACCATTTTGGTGGCTATGCGAAAACAACGCCAGAGTTAATCGAGTTTATAAAATTATTTACGACAAATACAGGATTACTAATTGATCCTATTTATACGGCAAAAATGTTCTTTTCTATAATTGATCTCCAAAAACAAAATTTAATTGGCGCAAATGAAAAAATACTCGCTATTCATACCGGCGGATTATTAGGAATGTTCGGCATGAAAGATAAATTTTAAATTTATTTTACTGCACCGATTTTAAATAAGCTTGCGCTCTCACTCCCAACGTTGAGTTTTGTGCCATTTTTAAAATCCATTTTTTTCTGATCAAATATTTCAATTGCCTGATATTTACCTTCGGTAATATTCAATCTTTTTAGGCTTGTGTCAAAATCCAGATCCTTTTTAGAATAATTGAAGACAGCTAAATAATAACTTGTTCCTATTTTACGGATAAAGAGATTGCTTGTTTTATCACCTGTATTTCCATCCACTGGACGAAAAGCCTTTCCGTTTTTAACGATCTTCAAAAATTCTGGATTGCTTAAAAGTTTCTTGGCTATTCCCTTCCATTGTCCATTTATAGAAAAATCATCTCCTAGGATTAATGATCCTGTAATTACCGCCGAGAGCAGCCTAGCTTTATTTTCACCGAAGCTTTCTTTGGCAAAAACCACATGATCGGCATCGATATAATCGTAAAGATACGTTTGCCACCAACCATAATTAACGCTGTTTAAAGTGTACTGAGTATCTTTTATTGTTTTCCACGCATCGCAGGCAATCCTCCTTGTGTGCACATATCTACCTGAAGCCAGATTTGGGGAAATCGCGGCATAAACCAACATTTCACCATTAAGCTGCTTGAGCAAATATTCCATTCCCGATGCGTAGGCCTGCATACCTGTTTTCACTTTCCGGTCGTAAAATGATGTAGATTCTACAGATGCATGCCCTAAGAAATCGATTTTGATCATTTTAAAACCTAACGCTTTAAGTTTTCCAATCACCAAATCTATTCTTTTTCTCGTACCTGGATGTGTTGGGTCTAATGCCCTAGCACCATCAAAATCATGATAACCTTTCCTTACTTTAGTCCACATTTCGCCAAAAGTGTATTTAGAACCCTCTGCCCTTCTATTCGGGCCTGAACCAAAGCCCCAATCTGTAAAAGGTGCCCAATAAGCACCTGGCTTCAATCCTTTTTTCCTGCAATAATCGGTAAAGGCTTTTAGCTGAGTGTAATCTCCCTCATAGCCTCCCTTAATCATATTATCCCAAAAAGAATCTAAATCAATATAAGCTATGCCCTCATTACGAAAGTTTTTAAGGCTATCGGCAAAAAAATCAACTACTTTTGTTGTGTTTTCATAGTTGATTTTTCCTTGTAAAACGCCCCAACTGTTCCAGCCAATAGGTGTTCCTTCTTTCCATTTGAAAACAATTGGTGGCTCTGCCAAACGGTTTGCTTTTGCATAAGTTTCTAAACCTGTTCGCCAATCTGCAAATAAGCCAAAAAATATTTTTGCCGATTTAATGCTATTCCCACTTAAAGAAGCATGTTCAATCTGATCTCTCGTAACATCTTTTGAGGTATATCCAGACCAGATTTTTAAACGTCTTTTCTCCTTTTTCTGAGTTGTTTCTACCGCAGATTTCCATATTTTGTGCTCAATAGAACCTGCAATTATTCCGGCTCTTGATACATCATCGTAAATAGCGCCAACTTCTGAAGAAATATTCTCTACATCATTTTCGAATTCTTTAGCATTGTATTTTATAAAAGTATCGTTATCGAATGGTACAAATAAAGTTCTTGAATCTTTCTCTAAGCCACTATTCATTAATTTGGCATCCATTGGAACTAAATAATTACTTTCTAGATTTTGTCCTTTAATCTCTAATTGAATAATTATTACTTCAGCTTTTTGGTGCGTGTAAAAAATAAGTTTCATAGTAGGAAGCCCCTTTTTCAACATCGAAATTTCATGTTTAAAGCCCTTTCCAAATTCATCTGAAATTGAGGTTCTTTCATACAGTCTTTGAGTATATTCTTTCGAACTGGTGAAAATACCATGGTTTTTAAACGAAGTAAATGCATCCGCAACAATCACTTTTTTCCCTTGGATAACAGAATATGTTCCGACATTCAAATCGTAAATCAGCTTACTATTCAAGCCAAAACTAATTGTAGTTAGAGGGATTATTTTGTTTGCGTAAGATTGGCTAAAGCATAAGAAGATGATGCAGATGGTGAATAATCGCAGTTTCATGGGAATTTGATTAGTCCTTAAATATAGGTTTTTCAAATATTTTTAACTGTCGGTTTTACAATTAATATTTTTAGTTTAAAATACGTTTTTTTCAGTTCGTGGAGACACGAACCGAGGCGTTGGGTAAATAGTTTCATCATCCATAACCAAGCGCCCAGCCCGTGGTTAGTGTTTCCACGAACCATTATCTGCAGCTTCATTATTTCTGTTCGTGGAGACACGAACCGAGGCGTTGGGTAAATAGTTTTATCATAACCAAGCGCCCAGCCGTGGTTCGTGTCTCCACGAACCATTATCTGCAGCTTCATTATTTCTGTTCGTGGAGACACGAACCACGGCGTTAGGTAAATATCTAATAATCAGGTGCTAAGTCATGGTTGGTGTCTCCACGAACCATTATCTGCAGCTTCATTATTTCTGTTCGTGGAGACATGAACCGAGGCGTTGGGTAAATAGTTCATAATTCAGGCGCCCAGCCGTGGTTCGTGTCTCCACGAACCATTGTCTTTTTAATCTTAAATGAAAAAGCCCCCATAAAGCGTCTAACTTTTTGGGGGCATTGCATTGTTAACATTTGGGCTGATATTTTTTTATTATTTAAGTGGCTTAATCCAATAACTGTATTCTTGATTTTTAAAAGGAATTCGATATTCTTTTAGGGGTAAAGACCCCCAACTATCTATACCCTGCACCCCAAGTTGAAGTAAATCGACATGAAGATAAATTTTATCTCTAACTATAAGTTCACCAGAATGATACTGTTTTTTCTCCGCCTCTGGATCTAAATCTTCAACTGTATACGGTAATGCAGAAAAGCTTAACAGGCTATCCGCATATTCAAACCTAATGCCTTTTCCTTTCGGATTGGTAAAGTTTACCCAACGTACATCAGTCTTATTTCCACTTTCTTGGGGACGAGCATAGGCAAAATACTGATCTTTAATATCTTGCTTGTATGTACCAATCAATGAAGCTGTCTTTCTATCCCAATAATTTTCTCCCGGCCCACGTCCATACCATTGAATTGTTCCGAAGTTCTTATTCAGTTGGAGATCATTTCCAATTCTCATCAATACATTGTACTTGCCTTTTATAGCGATAAATTTATTGCCAACCTTTATAGATCCATCTGGCTTAATATCGAAAGTTTGTTCGGTTTCCTCATCTCCATCCAATAATTTGGCTCGAATAGTTAGGTTGTAATTGTTGTTTTCAGTTAAACCAGTGAAAACGTTTATAATTTGTTTGCTCGTGCTATAAACATTTCGCCACATTCTTAAAGAAGTGTTTAAACCTGCACCAATATCGTTATCAGTTGGCGCTCTGTAAAACCCAGGTTGGGGGCCGTTTGCAAGTAACTCCTCTCCTTTTAACTTGTAACTACTCATTAAACCGTTTTTTAAATCGAAAGTAACGCTAAAATCCTTTCCCGTAATTACAACGTGATCAGTAGTTTTCTCCTCTTTCAACTGTCCGGGTTTAATTTCTGAAACATATTTGGGAGCCGTTCCATTATAAACGAATTGCGCTGTTGCAACTTCATAACCCTTTTCTAAAAACGGTTCTTCGTTTTTAAGTTGATATCTAATTGTTAAAAAGTATTCTCTGCCAACTTTAGGTTTAGTTTTTATTGGTAGTGTTAAGTTTATGCTCTGGCGTGGGCTAGCTTTCAAATCAGCAGAAATTCCGCTTTCAATAACCTTTCCATCCTCTAGCAACTGCCAGTTTAACTGCACATTACTAAGATCTTTAAAGAAATAACTGTTATTAATACTCACTTGGTTATTACCTAAATAAGCTGTTTTAACATATTGATAAACCTTTTTCGCTTCAATTGCCATCGGCGTTAAGCCACGGTAGGCTGTAACCACACCTTTAACACAGAAATTATTATCGCTGAAATTCTCGTCAACTGGTCCCGATAGAGGGAAATCTCCTCCATAGGCCAAAATTCGTTTTCCATTTTTTGTCGTATCAATTCCCTGATCAATCCATTCCCAAATAAAACCACCTTGAAGTTTCGGATTATTTTCAATCGCATCCCAATATTCTTTAAAATTACCCAAGCTATTGCCCATAATGTGCGCATATTCACTCATTATTAAAGGTCGCTCACTTTTACCTTTCGAATATTTTATAAGCCAATTTGGATCTGGATATTGAGGAACAATCATATCGGTATTGAAATCATTTTCGGCACGTTCGTATTGAACAGGGCGGATATCTTTTTTCTTTAGCCACTCATAAGCTTCATAAAAATTCACACCATTTCCAGCTTCATTTCCTAAAGACCAAGTAATTATCGAAGCATGGTTTTTATCTCTTTCGTACATTCTTTGAATGCGTTCTAAGTGTGGAATTCGCCATTGTTTATCATTTGCAAAACTGGTTTCCAAGCTATAATAACGGCCATGAGATTCTATATTTGCTTCATCAATCACATATAATCCATATTCATCGCAAAGCTCCATCCAATAAGGATCTGGTGGATAATGAGAGTGACGTACCGCATTTACATTGAGCTTTTTCATCATTTCCATATCTTTCCGCATATCATCATGTGTTAAGGTATGGCCTTGAGTAGCATTGTGCTCATGCCGATTTACGCCCTTTAAAAAGATGCGTTTGCCGTTAACCAACAAATCGCTTCCTTTAATTTCGACTGAACGAAAACCGATCCGCTGTGGAATAACCTCGATAATATTTTCATTTTTATCTTTCAAGGTGATGTACAAAGTATAGAGATATGGAATTTCTGCCGACCATGTATTTACATTACTAATCTGCGTTTTAAAAGATAAATCGGTTTTATAATTACCAAGCACTTTTTGCATTCCGGTAGCATCCTTCCAAACGGTTGTTCCCTTTGCATCTACCAAATCAACCGCAACATAAAAACTATCTGGCCGACTATGGTTGGTACGTTGATCAATTTTATAATTATCAACCGCAAGATCTACATTAAGTATTCCGTTAGTATAAGTCGGATCTAATGTAGCGATGGCTTTAAAATCACGAACATCCAATTTAGGTGTAGAATACAAATACACATCACGCTCTATTCCAGAGATTCGCCACATATCCTGGCATTCCAAATAGCTTCCATCACTCCAACGATAAACCTGCAAAGCGATTGTATTTTCGCCTGGTGTTACGTATTTGGTAATATCGAATTCCGCTGCAAGCTTACTATCTTCGCTATAACCAACCTTTTTACCATTAACCCAAATAAAGAATGCAGATTTTACAGCACCCAAACTGATAAAGATTTGCCTGTTTTTCCAAGAAGTTGGAATATTGATTTTCTTACGGTAAGAGCCAACCGGATTATTGTCTTCAGGAATATCAAAGGGAGGATTCATTCTATTGCCCGTTAATTGCCTTCCAGCAAATTCATAAGGTTGATTTACATAGATTGGTGTTCCATAACCATTAAGTTCCCAGTTCGCTGGTACTTTAAAGTTATCCCACTTTTCGTCGTTAAAATCGGTTTTATAAAAATCCATTGGTCTTTTACGCGGATCTTTAACCCAATTAAACTTCCAGGTTCCGTTTAACGACAAAAAATAACTAGACTTTTCTTTTGCTTTTTTATTAGCGAGATCACGGTTTTCGAAGGCAAAAGCCGAAGCGCTCATTGGCATTCTATTTATAGAAACCACCTCGGGCGTTTGCAATTCTGATGGCAATTGTTGCGCATCTGCTAAGCAGAAAAACAACACGAGCATCGATAAAATTATGGTTAGTTTTTTCATTTGTTTGGTTGTAGGTTTTGGGCGAAATAGTCTTTGGTAAATACTATAAATTTCTCCCTTATAATTTTATGAGCGTTTGATTAGAAAATCTTATCAAATCAGTCACTCTTAACAAACTGAACGCAAACGTTTGTTTTGCTTGTGTTTCAATCAGTTAATTTTAATTTCCATGCCATCAATCGTTTCCCTAAAATTCTGCTCAGAGCGGATATATTGTTTTAAAAGAGCAATTTGGTTCCTCGCTCTTGATAAATTATGATCGGGATAAGATGTTTGATAATACACATCGCCATTTAAAAAATCTGTTAAAAACCGAACTGCCTGCATGTAAATCATAAACTTGCCACCGTAAATAAAAAGATCCTTCTCTATTGGCGTTAATATTCCATCCATTTCTTCCATGTAACCTTTGTAAATGGAAGTAAAAATTTCTTCACGGATGTTAACTTTTTTTACATCTTGTTCTTCTTCATTGGCTTCAGATAAATAAGTGCGCATCATATCGCCAACATCACTAATAAAATAGCCTGGCATCACGGTATCCAAATCAATTACGCATAGTCCCTCATCATTATCATCTAACAAAACGTTGTTGATCTTGGTATCGTGATGGATTACCCTCAACGGAATTTCCCTCTTCTTTTTGATCTGAGCATATTTTTCAGCAATATCCATGTGGAGAATAACTTCCTTAATCTCATCGTTACCGAGATTAAACCGTTCTTTATTTCCGTTTTGAATAGCTTCTTTAAATTGCTCTACCCTAAGCGAAAGGTTATGAAAATCGGGCAAGGTATAGCCTAGTTTTTCGGGATCAAAATCATTCAGCAATCTCGTAAACTTACCAAATTGTTTGGCCGCATGGTAAGCCTGATCAGAATTTGTAACGTTATCTATCGTGTGCGAATTTTTAACAAAAGGCAACATTCTATAATATTCCCCATCACTAATAACCACCGTTTTATGATCCAATGTAGCCAATGGAGCCGCAAACAAATATTCTGGTACGGTTGCCTGAAGATATTTTTTGATGTGGTATAGATTATCATCAATCTTCTCTGGATTTTTAAACACGTTGTTATTTATCCTTTGCAGAATGTATTCGGCGTCTGCCAAAGAAACTTTCCAGGTGTGATTAATCAAACCAGAACCAAAAGGTTCGATCAGACATTGATCAGCATCCAAGCCGTAAGAATTTAGAATATTTTGGAACATAAAATGAGCTGTAATCGTAATCTATTTCCGATTTTAAAAACCTTCGGAAATAGATTACCATAATTAATAATAGGGTTTAAAACGTTGTTTTGTGATTAAAAACCGCTATCATCTAAAGCGAAAGTATTTTTTCTATCCTTCCACTTTCCTTTTGTAAAATCAGGAAATTCTTGTGGCTTGTTTCCTTCCTTTAACGATTTTGTAGAAAGTGGTGCAATAACGCTCATCGTTACCGAATCATAAACATCAATAGGCGTTTGTTTTTTCTGCTTAACCGCTTGGATAAACCCATTAAATACAAACCAATCCATTCCGCCATGTCCTGCTCCTACAGCTTCCTTTTCGTACTTCTTCCAAAGTGGATGATCATATTTATCGAACCATTCTTTAACTGGCTCCCAAGCATCATCATTTTTGGCTTGTTTTTCAATGTAGATAGATTTGTTTACATCCATCCAAATGCCGTCTGTTCCCTGCACTCTAAATCCGATAGAATATGGTCTTGGCAAATGTGTATCGTGGCTTAACAAAACTGTTTCTCCATTGGCGCAATTGATTAACGTTGTCGTTACATCACCATTTTTATAGTTCAATTTGGCATTAGGATGGCCGGGCGCTTGTTCCTCAACATATTTAGATAAACCCCGAGCTTTAGAGCTGAAAGAAACCAAATTTGTAAAACGGTTCCCTCTATTTATATCTGCATATTGCATAATCGGACCGGCACCATGCGTTGGATACAAATCTCCATCCCGATCGATGTTAAATTGCGTTCTCCATTGCGCTTCACTGATCCCCTTTTCGCCGTATTCTACTCCACCGCCATAATATTGTTTGCCATCATTAAATAGCACATTTCTTAAATTATGTTGATAGCCACCTTCTAAGTGGATTAATTCTCCAAATAGTCCTTTTCTAACCATGTTTAGCGCAGCCATAACATCCCGTCTGTAGCAAACATTTTCAAGCGTCATGTAAGGCATTCCAGTTTTTTCTGATGTATTTACAATATCCCAATGATCAGCAACTGTAAGTCCAGCGATAACTTCACAACCCACATATTTACCAGCATTCATGGCATAAATTGCTTGGTCTTTATGAAACTGCCAAGGCGTTGCAATAATTACGGCATCGATATCTTTTCTATCTAAAAGTTTTTTGTAGGCATCGGCACCTCCAGTGTATTCAGCCGGTGCTGGCTGACCTTTTTTCGAAAGGAATGATCTACAAATTTTTAGTGAACTTTCCTGTGTATCGCAAATGGCTACAATTTCTATATCATCACGCAGTGCGCCTTCAGAAATATGGCTCATGCCTCTTGCACCTACGCCAATGTAACCTAATCGTACTTTTCCTGTGTCTGATGCAAAAAGACTTCCCGTTGGTAAGATGGTAAATCCGGCCGCCGCCATTGCTCCATTTTTAATAAAATCTCTACGTTCCATTGTGTGTTTAGTTTTGGTTTTTGTTGGTTGATCTTAGTTTAAAAAATATCTATCTGATACTCGAAAGCTAAAATTAGCGCAATCAATCTGCTTTAAAAATTATAACACTGCGCAAACGTTTGAGTAAAACGGTTGGAGCATCTAACTTTAATTCACCAGATAAGAAATATAAGTTACACATAACGTTAGGTTGGAAAACTATGAGGGAATTCCTCACCAATAGCCAACCAGCTAAGGTTAACTTAGGTGTCTTAGGTGGTGAAAATTTAGTGCAGATCTAAATTCACCATATAAGAAATATAAGCTCAAGTGGTAAAATTCAATTTGTAAAACTATGAGGGGATTTCTCAACAATAGCCAACCAGCTAAGGTTAACTCAAGTGTCTTAGGTGGTGAAAATTTAGTGCAGATCTAAATTCACCATATAAGAAATGTAAGTAAATATAAGCTCTTGTCGTAAAATGCAATTTGTAAAACTATGAGGGGATTCCTCACCAATAGCCAACCAGCTAAGGTTAACTCAGATGTCTTAGGTGGTGAAAATTTAGTGCAGATTATAATTGACCATAAGAAATATGATTAAAATATAAGCTCAAGTGGTAAAATTCAATTTGTAAAACTATGAGGGGATTCCTCACCAATAGCCAACCAGCAAAGGTTAACTCAGATGTCTTAGGTGGTGAAAATTTAGTGCAGATCAAAATTAACCATGTAAGAAATGTAAGTAAGACCAATTGTGAATTTGGTAGAAGTTTTTTGCATAAAACAACAGATTGCTTCAGCTCACACAAACCCAGCTTCGCAATGACGTTCGTATTGTCGACTTTACGAGGAGGAACAACTAGCAATCTTTTTAATTAGTCTTTTTACTGCAAATGCACAACAGATAAGTAAAATATAAGCTCAAGTGGTAAAATATCAACGAATATTATTTGAGTTTATTTTTCTCTGATGGTACATCAAGTTCTAGACTTGTTTTTACAGGAATTCCAAAATTCGGTGTTCCATCCACATTCCAAGTAAATTTTTGTGCCCTTGGCGAACGGAAACCACCACAGCCTTGCCCGGGTTTATCATTAGCATGGTACAAAATCCAATCTTCTTTCCCATCTGGCGATTTAAAAAACGAATTATGCCCTGGAGCATAGACACCATTTTCAACCGATCTCTGAAAAACTGGCTTATCAAATTTCGACCATGATTTTGGATCTAAAAGATTACTTTTTAAATCGGCAAATAACATTCCCAATGCATAAAAATCTGTCCAACAGCCACTGGCAGAATAAATAATAAAAACCTTGTTGTTATGCACCAAAAATTGAGGACCTTCGTTTACATCAACATGCTCAGAATTCCCCAAATCGCCAATTTTTTCCCACTCAAACTTCGGCGAAGATATTTTATAACGCTCACCTTCAACTGTCCATGGGTTTTTAAGCTTAGCCATAAAAATTTCTTGTTTGCCGTTAACGTCACCTTCCCATCCCGACCAAATCATGTAAAGTTTTCCATTAATTTCAGCTACATCGCCGTCAATGGCCCACTTATTTGTCGAATCGTTAATTTGTCCTTTAAAAACCCATTCACCTTCCATCGGGTCTTTTGATGAATTTTCTAAAACATACATTCTGTGGTTTTCGTTTTTGCCATTATCCGCAGCAAAATAGGCGTACCACTTTCCACGTAAAAACATAACTTCTGGTGCCCAAATATTTCTGGAATACGGACCAGAAGAAGGTGCTTTCCAAATGGTTTTATGAGGTGCGTCTTTCAAGCCCTCAAGCGTTTTACTCTTCCAGAGTTCTACCCTATTTCCGGCAGAATTGGTATAATAATAAAAGCCATCCTTATAATAACTGTATGGATCAGCTCCTGATGGAAGCAATGGATTTTTGAAAGTCTGCGCTCTTGTAATCCCTAATGAAAATATCAATACAGACAATAAGAAATATAATTTTTTCATAAAATTTAGCTGTTATTTATTTAAAAATCTCATAGATGTTGGATCGACTTTCATTTCAAAACTTCCATCGCTTTGCTTAACAAATTTAGCAGAAATAATTGCGGTGGCTCTTGGTGAAACGCGTTTATTTGAATAGTGCGTGTGAAACACATATTGGAGATTTCCTTTTTTATCAACAAAGAAATCGCCATGGCCTGTTCCATTATAGCCTAAATTTTTCCTGCTGATGATTGGATTGCCTTCAAATTTTTTCCATGGGCCCAAAGGTGAATAAGATGTGGCATAACCTACAGCATAATCTGGATTCCGGAAATCGTTAGCAGAATAAAACAAGTAATAAAGATTTCCTTTTTTTAATACCGTTGGCCCTTCGGTTACAGGCCAGCCAGTTTTTTCTGTATTTTCCCAAGGCTGTGTTGCTGTGATACATTCCTTCAACGTTTCGGAAATAATATCAGAAAAATCGGATTTTATTTCTGCCACAAAAATTCGGTTTCCGTTCCCTAATCTAACGTGATATAAGTACGTTTTTCCATCTGTATCATAAAATATAAATGGATCAATTTGCAAACCCTTGCTGGGCAAAGATTTAATTTCTTTCTGCCTAAATGGGCCCAACGGACTATCGCTTTCGGCTATAGCAATACGCTCGTTTGCTGTGTAGGCCATGTAAAACTTTCCCTTATTTTTAAAAACCTGTGGTGCCCAAAAGCCTTTATCGCCATAACTTTCGCCCTTTGATAATGCAAATCCGTTGTTTTTCCCTACAGGTCCAGTCCACTTTTTTAAATCGGTAGATTGATAAACCTCAAAGCCCTTTTCGCTACTCGTACCGTATAAATAATAAATGCCTTGATCCAAGAATATAGTTGGATCTGCCAGATAAATGGTATCTTTTTTTTTTGAAAAATCAAAAGATTTTTTAGCAGAAATGTTGCCAATCAACAATGCAACGGCAAGGAAAGTTAAGATAAAATTTTTCAACACCTAGAGATTTCATTTGAATTTGGAATAGCAATTCATTCCATTTTAAAATAACATTACAAAGGATAAGCGGTTTCACTTTTCGGTTCTGAAAGTACGAAATAACTTTGTACTGTTGTAATGTTCGGCAAAGTTGCCAGTTTGTTTCTCAAAAACTCGTGGTAGGCGTCCATATCTTGAGTGGCAATACGGAGAATAAAATCGTGTGCCCCCGTCATCTGCAAACATTCCATCACCTCACTAAACTTTGATACCTCCGTTTCGAAATTGATCAGCGTGGAAGCAGTGTGCTCTTTTAACAGAACATGCGAAAATGCAATCAGATTCCGGTTTATTTTTTTGCGATCCAAGATTGCCACTATCCTTTTAATATATCCCTGCTCTTTTAACCGCCTTATTCTTTCGTGAATTGTCGCGATTGATTTATGGAGTTTAAGCGCAATTTCTTTATTGGTAAACGATGCATCATGCTGAAGAAGCTTCAGAATTTCTATGTCTACCTGGTCTAAATCTCCGTGTGTCATTGGCTGTGGAATGAAAAAAAATATAATTACTGTTCTTTATAAAGTTAAAATCCGAAATAAAAACTAAAATATTATCAAAAAAGCAAAAAATTTACGTAAAAAACAACTTCTATTGCTCTAAAACTTTATAATACTGAGTTTTACCGAAATTATAAATCAACTTACATCAGCCTAGTCTGAAGATTTAAAACACAATGATAGCAACTTTAACTTCCAGTCAAATCAATACTGCTCTACAGGGAAAATTCGAGCATCTATCCCTCTTGGTTGGGAATACACCAATGCTCGAGCTTACTTATAACTATCAGGGAAAGCAGGGGAAAATTTATGTTAAATGCGAACATTATAATCTAACCGGAAGTATAAAAGACAGAATGGCGCTCTATACTTTGAAGAAAGCCTATGCGGAAGGTGTGATTAAACCTGGCGATGAAATCGTGGAAGCAACGAGCGGCAACACTGGAATTGCTTTTGCGGCAATTGGTAAAGCGCTCGGCCATCCGGTAAGAATCATCATGCCGAACTGGCTCAGCAAGGAGCGGATTGATATTATAAAAAGCTTGGGTGCTGAGATTGTTCTGGTGAGCAAGGAAGAAGGTGGCTTTATCGGCAGCATAAAACTTGCCGAATGGATGGCCAGAAATAATCCGAATATATTCCTGCCCAAACAGTTTGAAAATACGGCCAATCCAGAAGCACACGAACATACTACGGGAAAAGAAATCTGGGAGCAGTTACGGTTGAAAAATCTTTGTCCCGATGCCTTTGTAGCCGGAGTAGGTACTGGCGGAACAATTATGGGCGTAGGAAATTACTTGAAAAAACAAAATGCCGATATCAAAATCCATCCTTTGGAGCCTGCCGAATCGCCAACCTTAACAACTGGCTATAAAGTGGGCAGCCACAGAATTCAGGGGATCTCTGATGAGTTTATCCCAGAGATTGTGAAACTAAAGGAACTGGACGAAGTTGTTCAGGTTAACGATGGAGATGCTATTTTAATGGCACAGAAACTTGCAGGCAAGCTCGGCCTGGCTGTGGGGATTTCATCAGGCGCAAATGTGATCGGAGCCATAAAACTTCAGCAAAAATTAGGCACAGACAGCTGTGTGGTAACCATCTTTTCTGATAGCAACAAAAAGTATTTAAGTACCGATTTGATGAGGATAGAACCCATCAAACCCGGTTATTTAACGCCAGATATCGAGTTTGTAGATTATCAGGCATTCAGCAGATTACATTAACAAAGATCAACCCATAAACTACACAAATGAAAAAAACCACATTCTTATTTTGCATCGCTACACTGTTGAGCGTAAATGCCTACAGCCAGATTTTAAAACCGGTAACCTGGAGTTATGCGGCAAAAAAAACAAGCGCAACCGAAGCAACTCTTTACATCAAGGCCGTTATCGATGAGGGCTGGCACCTTTACTCTCAGACTGTTAAAGATGGTGGCCCGGTAAAAACAACTTTTGCTTTTCCAGCATCAAAGACATATACATTGGTTGGGAAAACAATAGAACCAAAACCCATAACCAAGTTCGAAACCACCTTTAAAATGGATGTAAGCTATTTCCAGAATTCGGTAATCTTCCAACAGAAAGTTAAGCTCAAGGGCAAAAATGTTCCGGTAAAGGGCAGTGTAGAATTTATGGTATGCAACGACAAACAATGCTTGCCACCAGAGACCGTAGAATTCAGTATTCCTATAAAATAAGGAAGACTATTCTATAACCGCTCGAATTTAAATTAGAAAAAATCTCTTGAAAGCGGTTTAATCTCTTTCAAATAACAGATCACAATAAACTGAAGGTGGTAGAAGGCCTTCAGCATTTAATTTTAGTAATTTAGTTAATGATGAAGAGCAGTGCTGGATAGCCTGCTCTTACTTTTGTTTTGCTAAAAAAGCAATTTAGAAAATTAATCAAAGAAGAAGATTATAACGACTATCTTATGCCCATAAAACAATCCTAATTTCTGATTCGAATAGAATAATATGGAAGCTGAAATATCAAATCCTTTAATTATAAAAAATTTCGAGATTTATTCTTTAAGTGAACAAGCCGTTACCTTAAGTTTTGGCAAGGAGATAAGTGAAGTTTTAGCACAACAAATTAGATGCTTTAATCACATTTTACATCAAAACCCATTTAAAGGCTTCAAAACAACCGTTCCGGCTTATGCTACGCTCACTGTTTTTTTTGATCCAATTATAGTCTTTTCTGCAGATTTAGAGGGCATTAGCATTTTCGAAAAAGTTTCAACTTTTTTAAATAAGCTCAAAACATTCAAAATCGATTTATCTAATTATAAAGGAGAAACCATCACCATTCCTGTTTACTATGGCGGAGATTTTGGACCTGATTTGGACGAAGTTTCCTTGCATACAAAACTCAGTAAGGAGGAAATTATAAAAATTCACAGTTCGGTAACCTATAAAGTTTACATGATCGGTTTTGTTCCTGGTTTTCCTTATTTGGGCGGAATGGATAATCGATTGACAACTCCGAGAAAAACTCATCCAAGGGCGATTGTACCTGCTGGTGCAGTTGGAATTGCCGGCGAACAAACAGGAGTGTATCCTTTAGACACACCGGGAGGTTGGCAGATTATAGGACAAACACCAGCTATTTTATTTGATGCAAAACGCGAGCAACCCTCCTTATTAAAAGCAGGCGACGAAGTAGTTTTTAAGCCAATCACGTTGAAAGAGTTTGATCATTTATTGGGGAAATAATATGGAGATCAAAATTTTAAAACCCGGTATGCTCAGTAGCATTCAAGATCTTGGACGAATGGATTATCTAGATCAAGCCATCCCCGTTTCGGGCGCAATGGATCAACTTTCGGCACGAATTGCAAATAAGGCAGTTGGTAATTCGGACAGTGATGCCGTTATAGAATTTACTTATGCAGCTGCAGAATTTAAAGCAGAAACCGAAATTTTAATTGCCTATGCTGGTGATGGTGCAACTTTATCAGTGAACGGAGAAAAACTTCAAGCAGAGCGACCAATTTTTATTCCATCCGAAACTGTAATAAAATTAGTTAACAATCCTGATGGCGCAAGAACTTACTTAGCTGTTGCCGGTGGTTGGAACGTACCTGAAGTTTTGGGAAGTAACAGCACTTATTTAACCGCAGGTTTTGGTGGTTACGGCGGTAGAACATTGAAGGCTGGAGATCATTTAAAAAGTTTCCTAAACTTAAGTGAATCCTCAAGTATAATTTTAAGAGAACTAAAAGGCGATAAAATCAAATATTTATCATGGAATATCCCAAAAGCGCTATTGTTGCCACAAGATCGTAAAACGATAAGAGTGTTTCCAGCGAAAGAGTTTACGTGGTTTGATAGTCAGTCTATCATTGGATTTCTTTCCGATTCCTTTTCAATTGGTTTAAACAGCAATCGAATGGGATATCATTTAGAAGGAAATAAAATTAATCGAGTTGAAAAAGACGAATTATTAAGTACCGCAGTTTTTCCGGGAACAATTCAAGTTACAGGAAGTGGAAATTTGGTTTTATTAATGGCCGATTGCCAAACAACCGGTGGTTACCCTCGAATTGCTCAAGTTGCCTCGGTAGATTTACCTTTATGTGCTCAATTAAAGCCTGGCAATAGCATTCGTTTTTCAGAAATCAGTAAAGAAGAGGCAGAATTCCTGTATATTGAGCGAGAAAAAGAATTAGCTAGACTTACTCTTGCGATTAATTCTAGATTTTAACCATACAATAACTTTTTTTGATGCAAAGCATAGATCTTAACTGCGATATGGGCGAGGCATTTGGCAATTACCCTATGCCAAATGATGATATTCTAATGGATTATATTACTTCGGCAAATATTGCCTGCGGTTTTCATGCCGGCGATCCAGAGGTGATGCAACATACCGTAAATATGGCGGTTAAAAAAGGGGTTGCCATTGGTGCGCATCCCGGCCTGCCCGATCTTCAAGGCTTTGGACGAAGAGAAATGAAAATTTCTCCAAAGGAGGCTTATCAAATTATGTTGTACCAAATTGGTGCTTTGTCGGGTTTTGTTAAAGCCGCCAGTGGAAAATTGAATCATGTAAAACCGCATGGCGCACTTTATAATATGGCAGCAAAAGATGCCGCATTAGCAAAAGCCATTGTACAAGCAGTGCATGATTTTGACTCGACTTTAATTTTGTATGCCTTAGCTGGAAGTGAAATGATTCAAGCGGCGAAACAGATTGGTATAATTACCGCTTCAGAGGTTTTTGCAGATCGGAGTTATCAAGATGATGGCTCCTTAACCCCAAGAAACCAAGAAAATGCCTTAATAACCAATGAGCAAGAATCCATTATCCAAGTTTTAATGATGGTAAAGCAACAACAAGTGATCTCAGTTAATAATAATACGATTCCACTCAAAGCTGAAACGCTTTGTTTACACGGCGATGGTGCACACGCTGTAGATTTTGCAAAGAATATTTCAGCAAAACTAAAAGCTGAAGGGATTGAGATAAAAGCTCCAAAACGATGAAAAAGAAATACAACTGGAGTGTATTAATCGGTGCGGCTTTCTTAATGGCTTCTTCGGCCATTGGTCCGGGGTTTTTAACTCAAACAGCCGTTTTCACCGAGCAGTTGGGTGCAAGTTTTGCTTTTGTAATTTTACTTTCTATCATCCTTGATGCTGTTGCTCAACTTAACATCTGGCGAATTATTGCAGTGGCCGATAAGCCTGCTCAAGATATTGCAAACAAAGTTTTTCCGGGATTAGGATACTTTCTTTCCTTTCTGGTTTTTTTAGGCGGACTTGCCTTTAACATCGGCAATATTGCTGGCGCAGGTTTAGGATTAAACGTTTTATTTGGCATAAGTGTTGGTCAAGGTGCCGTAATTAGCGCCATTTTAGCCATCGGAATATTTATTTATAAAGAAGCAGGCAAAGCGATGGATGCTTTCGCAAAGACAATGGGCTTATTAAAAATAATTCTTGCCCTTTTTATTGCTTACATCAGTAATCCGCCATTGGCAGAGGCTGCAATTCGATCTGTTAACCCAACACATTTCAGTTTTACCGCAGTGCTTACCATAGTTGGCGGGACCGTTGGTGGATACATTACTTTTTCTGGCGCTCATCGTTTACTCGATGCCAGACAAACTGGAATCGAAAATCTTCCAGCGGTAAATCGTGGCGCATTAAGCGCAATAGGTTTGGCTTCTTTAATGCGGTTGCTCCTATTTATTGCGGCACTTGGAGTAGTGAGTACGGGCGCACATTTAGATCCTGCAAACCCGGCTGCTTCTGTTTTTAAATTGGCTAGCGGTCAATTTGGTTATAAAGTATTCGGACTTGTAATTTGGGCTGCTGGAATTTCATCTGTGGTTGGTTCGGCTTACACTTCTATATCTTTCATCAAAAGTTTTCACCCTTTAATTTTAAAATACAACAGAGAAATTATCATCGTGTTTATCTTGGTCTCCTGCTTTATTTTTATACTTATTGGCAAACCGATTAAAATTTTATTGGCCGTTGGTGCTATAAATGGGTTAATTTTACCTATTGCATTAGGCGTTATGCTTATCGCCGCTTATCGATCTAAAATTATTTCAACTTACAAACAACCGTTATGGTTAACGCTTGCTGGCGCTGGGGTTGTTGCCATTATGATTTGGATGGGCTATGGAACCATTATGCAAATGCTTCATCCTTAAAACATTATTAAAAATTAAAATGAAATTATCCTTCAAAATTTTCTTCCCGATTTTATTTTTAAGCATTGCAACATTTGCTCAAAAAAGCGCTAAACCTATAACTATTGAAGCTGGTGTTTCCTTAGATTTAGCTACATTCCGCAGTGCGATCATCTCGAACATTCAATACAAACTTCAATTTAATATCCCTTCGGATAAAAACTCAGAAATACTGGCAAGCGAACAGATTTCTTTTGATCTCAGTTCCGTTCAACAACCTTTGCAGTTGGATTTTAAGCAAAGTGCTGAACATGTAAAAAGCATTTTAATAAATGGAACAAAAATAGCCGTAAACTGGAAAAACGAGCATTTAATAATTGATCAAAAATACCTCCGCCCTTCCACCAATAAAGTTGATCTTCAGTTTATAGCTGGAAACGAATCCTTAAACAGAAATAACGATTATTTATACGCCTTATTTGTTCCTGATCATGCCAGAACTGTATTTCCTTGTTTTGATCAACCGGATTTAAAGGCAAATTTCTTGTTAACCTTAACCGTTCCAAAAGATTGGAAAGTATTGGCCAACGGACTCAATAAAGATTCTGTTATTAGCGATGCCAGTACAACGTACAATTTTGCCAATTCGGATAAATTACCAACCTATCTTTTCTCTTTTACGGCCGGAAATACACTGATATAAAGCAAAAGATCGGCAACCGAAGCATGGAGTTTCTTCATAGAGAAACTGATGCCAATAAAATTAAACTCAGCGTTGATTCAGTTTTTATTGCGCACAGCGATGCCATTAATTTTCTGGAAAAATGGACTGGAATTCCCTTCCCTTTTCAAAAAGTTGGCTTTGTTGCGATTCCCGATTTTCAGTTTGGAGGTATGGAGCATCCCGGAGAAGTTCAATATAAATCATCGAGCTTATTTCTAGATGATGGCGCAACAAAAGATCAGTTTATTTCTCGTTCCACTTTAATTTCTCACGAAACTGCACACATGTGGTTTGGAGATTTGGTAACGATGAAATGGTTTAATGATGTTTGGATGAAAGAGGTTTTCGCCAATTTTATGGCCGATAAGGTTACGGAAAAATTGATGGGCAAAAAAACCTTCGACCTTAAATTCCTTCAAGATCATTATCCCGCAGCTTATGGAATAGACCGTACTCAGGGCGCAAATCCAATTCGCCAGCAATTGGATAATCTTCAGGATGCAGGTTCTATGTACGGCAACATTATTTACCATAAAGCGCCAATTATGATGCGCCAACTGGAGCAATTAATGGGCGCAGATAACTTTCAAAAAGGTATTCGAGAATATTTGAAAAAATACGCTTACAAAAACGCAACATGGAATGATCTGATTTCTATTTTAAGCAAATACAGCACAACTGATCTTTATGCGTGGAATAAGGTTTGGGTCAATCAACCCGGTCGCCCAGTTTTCGATTACAAAATTGCCTACAACGGAAATAAAATAAGTAGCTTATCGATAAACCAACAACCTGAAATTGGTGCTCAAAGAGTTTGGCCACAAGCATTCAGCATAAAATTATTCTACCCTACTTTTAGCAAAACGATCCCTGTAAATATTAAAGGTGAAACGCTAAACTTAAAATTAGCACAGGGTTTAGAAAAGCCTATTTACATCCTTTTTAATGCAGATGGAATGGGTTACGGATTGTTCCCGATTGATAATAACATGATGGAAAATGTGTTCCGTTTGCAAAATCCATTGGAAAGGGCATCGGCTTATATTAATGCTTACGAAAGTGTTTTGGCAGGTAAATCTTTCAGTGCCGAAGAACTATTGAAGATTTTTACTAAAGGCATCGGGATCGAAAAGAACGAAATGAATCTTAGACTTTTAACTGGCTATATCACAAATATTTATTGGACATTTACCTCGCCAAAAAATAGGCTTGCTTTCAGTGTAACTTTAGAGAAAGCGCTTTGGACATCAATGGAAAACCAAACGCTTCCGAACAATAAAAAAATTCTATTTGGCACTTACCAGAATATTTATTTAAGCGCTGATGCCTCTAAAAACATCTACACCATTTGGGAAAAACAACAGGCACCTTCGGGAGTAAAACTGATTGATGATGATTATACTTCTATGGCATTATCTATTGCACTAAAATCAGACACGGTTACAACCGTTTTGAAAAAACAGTTAGAACGCACAACCAATATCGATCGAAAAAATAGATTAGTTTTCTTAATGCCAGCTTTATCGTTAAATGTTGCAGAAAGAGATAGTTTCTTTTATAGCCTCCACGAACGTAAAAACCGCCAAAAAGAGGCTTGGGTAACCGCAGCGCTTGCGTATCTCCATCATCCTTTAAGGCAAGAAACTTCCGCAAAATATCTTCCAGAAAGCTTAAATCTTTTAGAAGAAATTCAAAAAACAGGAGATATCTTTTTCCCGCAATCGTGGCTTTCGGCCATTTTCGGAAGTTACCAAACTAAAGAAGCGTATCAGGTTGTAAGTGATTTCTTAAAACAACATCCAAATTATAACCCGAAGCTTAGAGATAAAATTTTGCAATCGACGGATAATTTGTATCGAGCAAAAGATATGCTTTGATAGCCAATTGGTTTCCGGAGCCAAATATTACCATGCACAATAATGCTTTCATATTTAATCTAATTAGAACCAATAATATATTTAGACTAATTATCATTACCACAAAAAAAGTATAAGTCGCTTTTGTTTTTCCTAATTTCATAGAATTAAAGAAAAAACTAACAATGAGTGTACATATCGGTTTAATGATCTGGAAAGAAATGAAACAACGGGATTTATCCAGTTCATTTTTGGCTAACGAACTTAAATTAAGCAAAGTTCGAACGCAGGATATTTTAAACAGTGCTTCTATCGATACGGAATTGTTGATGAACATTTCGGAAATCCTGAACTATAATTTCTTTCATTATTACGAGGATAGCAAAGCTTTTTCGAAAATTGAAACCCAGTCTAAGCAAAAATCAGCGCAGGAAATTGAACGACTAAAACACTTAATTGCAGAGAAAAATAAAATGATCGATCTCAAAGATCAGTTTATAAAAACGCAGACTAACCTAATCGGTTTATTAGAAAAAGGTCAGTATATTTAATTCACTCTACTCTTCATAGCGGTCATTTCGCCAAGGATAAGCCGTATTAGAATAACCGCGTTCTTCCCAAAAACCCATCTTGTTTTCAGTTAAAAATTCAATTCTTTTAATCCACTTGGAACCTTTCCATGCATAAAGTTGTGGCGTAATCATTCTTAAAGGCCCACCATGTTCAATCGGCAAAGGTTGCCCATCATAGGTATGAACCAATAAAACATCTGGCTTTAGCGCTTCCTCCAAAGCAATATTTGTACTGTAACCATCATAACCATAACACATTATGTGGGTTGCGTTTTCCTTTGGAAGAACAAGTGCAGCAAGATCAAGCAGACTTACGCCTTTCCAATGCATATTTAGTTTAGACCAGGTGGTAACACAATGAAAATCAGAAGTATCTTTAGTTTGCGGTAAGTTTAAAAATTCCTTCCAAGTTAATTTTACAGGATTTTCTACTGCCCCATCGATTGCCAAACGCCACTTTTCTAAAGGAATTTTAGGATGACGACCTAAATCCAAAACCGGCCATTTATAAGTAGCCGTTTGTCCGATTGGTAAATTTGGCATCCCATGTCGGTTTATAGGGCCACTTCCTTTGGGTTTATCATCGGCTATTGATGGACTAGTCTCCATCTTTTCCTGAAAACGAGCTTTCAGTTTCATTCTCGTCTCAATTATCCGATTCAATTTTTCAGATTCATCCATATACGAATATAAGCTTATCTCGATAATTTTTCTAATCACTTTGTTTTCAATAGAACAAACATTTTAAACTAAAATCCGTTGTAATTTTAATCTAATTCCCTAACCATTTCGATAAACTTTTGTAAGTTTTATATTTAAATTGCGACTAAGAAAAGGTTAACAACATCCCAAACCGAATGAGAGAGATTACGGACATTATTAAAAGCTACGAACTGGCAGAAAAGGCAGGCTTAAAAACTGCACTCGCTACTGTTGTACAGGTAGAAGGATCTTCTTATCGCCGGCCAGGAGCCAGAATGTTAATTTGCGAAAATGGACAATTAACAGGTGCAATAAGTGGTGGTTGCTTAGAAGGCGATGCCCTTAGAAAAGCCCTTTCAGCTATCCATCAACAAGAAAACCGTCTGGTAAGCTACGATAGTACAGATGAAGACGATGCGAAATTTGGTGTTCAGCTTGGCTGCAATGGCATCGTTCATATTCTGTTCGAACCTATTTTTAAGGATGATCATCTAAATCCGATTATACTATTAAAAGCTGCCATCGGGCGAAGAGAAAACTGCGTAATTGCTACACTTTTTTCTCTTGATGATAAAAATCAACCCGGCTCGGTGATGATGTTTAGAGAAAAGGATTATTTAGAGAAAGTTGCTGATGAGGTTTCAGGCTCAATAAAAAATGATGCATTTGATGTATTAAAACTTAAAATGTCAAGATTTGAAACTTATGTTATAGAGGGCCAAAACTTCGAAGCTTTTCTTGAATTTATTTCGCCACCTATTCAAATTATTATTGCTGGAGCAGGTAATGATGTTCAACCGCTTGTAGAAATTGCATCGGTTTTGGGCTGGCAAATTACCGTGGCTGATGGCCGACAAACGCATGCTACGCTCCAACGTTTTCCAAAAGCGGATCGAATTTTGGTTGCTAAAGCTGATGCATTGCTCAAGGAAATTGAAATAGATGATCGGACATCGATTGTGTTAATGAGCCACAATTACAATTATGATTTGGCCTTGCTTGATGGATTATTGAAAATTAAAACCCCTTATATTGGAGTTCTTGGCCCTAAGAAAAAACTACTTAGAATGTTTGATGAGCTCCAAATTGAAAAAAACAGAAACCTTGATCACGTTCATGGCCCCGTTGGACTTGATATCGGAGCGGAAACTGCAGAGGAAATTGCGATTTCGATCGTATCAGAAATTAGAGCCGTTTTTGCAGGAAGATCTGGCAAAACATTAAAAGACAAAAATGCACCGATTCACGTGGCTATAGAAAAACTCGAAAGCTAATGGAAACGGGAATAATTATTCTTGCAGCGGGCAATTCATCCAGATTGGGCCAACCCAAACAACTGTTGGAATTTAATGGAAAAACATTAATCTCGCATGTGATAGACGAAGCTGAAGAAGCTAAAATCCATCCGATAATAGTCATTATTGGAGCCAATTCAGACTTTATCCGACAGGAAATAAAGGATAAAAATGTTCAAATTGTAGATAACGAAAACTGGGAAAGTGGAATGGCTTCTGGCATAAATGCAGGATTATCAGCTTTGCTTAACTACAATAATGAAATAGAAAATATTATTATTTCTGTTTGCGATCAACCTTTTATCACAAGCGAAATATTTACTTCACTGATAAACACAAAAAACAAATCAGGCAAAGGGATTGTCGCCAGCTTTTATCAAAATATAATGGGCACACCAGTTTTATTCGATAAAAAATATTTCGGCGATTTAAAAACATTAACTGGTGATGAAGGAGCAAAAAAAATACTTAAACTTTATCCAAATGATCTTGTTTCTGTTCCTTTCGAAAAAGGGGAATTTGATATAGATACTCAATCAGATTACTTAAATTTACAGAACAATAAAAAGCAAGGAAGCGTATGATAGAGGATTCATTTGGAAGGGTACACGATTATTTGCGCATCTCTTTAACGGACAATTGCAATTTCCGCTGTTTTTATTGTATGCCAGAAGAGGATTATGATTTCACGCCTGCTTCTAGATTGATGCAGACCGATGAAATTATCCGATTGGCAGAAATTTTTGTTGCTCAAGGGGTAAAAAAAATTAGATTGACTGGCGGTGAACCTCTAGTTAGGAAAGATGCAGCGAAGATAATCGAAGCATTAGGCAAACTGCCTGTAGAATTAAACATTACTACCAACGGAACACGCATTCATGAAATGTTACCCGTTTTACAAGCGGCCAACATTAAGAATATAAACATCAGTCTGGATACGCTACAGCCAGAAAAATTTATGCTGATTACCCGACGGGATGTTTTCCATCAAGTTAAAAGTAATATAGAACTTTTGTTGCAACATAAAATCGGTGTAAAACTCAATATGGTTGTAATGAAAGGTTTAAACGATAATGAAATTTTAGATTTTATCGATTGGACAAAACATAATCCTATCCAAGTTAGATTTATTGAGTTTATGCCTTTTAGCGGAAACCGATGGACGAGCAATAAGCTTTTTTCGCTTGAGGAAATTTTGGCTGTAATTGAAAAGGAACACACCATTCTTCCTGTTGAAGCAGCACCACATGATACAGCTAAAAGTTTTATGATTCCTGGTCATGATGGCTCTTTTGCCGTAATCAGCACCATGACTTCTCCGTTTTGCAGTACTTGTAACCGCATGCGTTTAACTGCAGATGGCAAACTTAAAAACTGCTTATTCTCTAAAGGAGAAACAGATCTTTTAACTGCGTTACGTGCTGGCGAAGATATTTTACCATTGATTAAATCTTCCATTTGGTCAAAAGAAAAAGAACTTGGCGGTCAACTTCATACACATTTTGAAAATATAGATGCCGAATTATTGACCAATAGAAGCATGATCACCATTGGTGGGTAATTTTTAAGAAACTATGATAACAGTAGCCGAAGCGAAAGCCTTAATTGCTAAAAATATTTCTACACTTACTGCAATTAAATTACCCATTCAAAAAGCTCACAGACATATTTTAGCTGAAGATATTTTTGCAACTGCTAATATTCCAGCTATCAGACAATCTTCTATGGATGGCTATGCGCTTCGATTCGAGGATAAAGATTTATCACTATTAATTCACGGAGAAATGGTTGCAGGCAGTTCTTCCGCTCTCAGTATTGCAGAAGGAGAAACCGCAAGAATTTTTACTGGAGCCCCACTTCCAGAGGGCGCCGATACCGTTGTAATGCAAGAGAAGATTTCTTTAAATGATGGAAGAATAACGATTTTAGATGATCGACTTCAGCTCGGGCTAAATGTTAGGGGAATCGGTTCAGAAATTAAAACCAATGCTTTGGCTATGCACAAGGGCAGTTTTTTAAGTCCGGCGGCTATTGGTTTCTTAGCTGGTATTGGCACTACAGAAGTTTCCGTTTACCCGATGCCAAGTGTTTCCATTATCGTTACCGGAAAAGAGCTTTGTTCGCCAGGAGAAGTTCTTGGTTTTGGACAGGTTTACGAATCCAATTCATACTCACTAAAAGCTGCATTGGAGCAAGCGGGTATCTATGAAGTTGAAGTAATTAGCGCAGATGATGATCTTGAAATTTTGACTGGAATTTTAGAACATGTCCTAAAAAACAGTGATGTCGTTTTACTCACTGGCGGTGTAAGTGTTGGCGATTACGATTTCGTTCTTGAGGCTTCTCGCCTTTGTCGGGTTGATCAGATTTTTCATAAAGTAAAACAGAAACCCGGTAAACCACTTTTCTTTGGGATGCAAAGCAGTAAACCTGTTTTTGGATTACCCGGAAACCCATCATCTGTATTAAGCTGTTTTTACAATTATGTACTTCCAGCAATTTATCAAATGGCTCGAAAAGATAATCCCGTAAAGGAAATAAATGCAAAACTTTCAGATGCATACCACAAGTCAGCTGGATTAACCCATTTTTTAAAAGGCACCTGTAAAGATGGTTTTGCAACCCCATTAAGCGCACAGGAATCTTTCCGTTTAAGCTCTTTCGCTTACGCAAATTGTTTAATCTGTTTAGATGAAAACACTGAGCGCTTCGAAAAAGACGAGATCGTAACCATTTTATTAATCCCCGAATAATCCCATATGCAAGCTGAAGTTTTATTGTTTTTCGGTCTATTATTTATCGTTGCCTTCCTCTATTCGTCTGTAGGGCATGGTGGTGCAAGTGGTTATTTAGCACTCATGGCTATTTTTGCCATTTCGCCATTGGTTATGAAGCCAACCGCTTTATTATTAAATCTTTTTGTGTCTTCTGTTTCATTTATCCAATTTTATAGAGGCGGGCATTTTAAATGGAAAACGTTTTGGCCTTTTTCGCTGGCCTCCATCCCACTCTCGTTCGTTGGTGGCACAATGGCCATAGATAGCAATATTTATAAAAAGATTTTGGGCACCTTGTTGCTGATTCCTGTAATTCGTTTTTTCTTTTTTAAAAACACAGATTCTAAAGATTTTAAGCACCCAAATTTTGCTTTATCCTTATTAATTGGAGGCATAATTGGCCTACTTTCGGGCATGATCGGAATTGGTGGTGGCATAATCCTATCTCCAATTTTATTACTCTTAAAATGGACAGATCAAAAGCAAACCGCAGCCATTAGTGCAGCATTTATATTTGTTAATTCCGTTGCCGGTTTGGGCGGACAATTGGTTAAAGGGATTAATTTTAATAGCGATATGATTGCTTATGTTATTGTTGCTTTTGTTGGTGGCTTATGTGGTGCCTACTTCGGGGCATTAAAATTCCCTCAAACTATACTTAAAAACGTGTTGGCTTGTGTACTCGCATTAGCCGCTTATAAATTACTTTTCACTTATGCATAACATGAAATATTTAATCATCGTAATTCTTTTCTTTAGCTTAAAGGTTCAGGCGCAAGAGAGTAAACAATTCATCATTGAAGGCAAAGTTTCGAAGCCATTGGATGTGAATTTGGAATCATTAAAAGCATTTAAAAGTGTTAGTTTAGATAGTATGGTGATTTACAACCATCTTCAGCAACGCAAAAGCAGTATCAAAAATATTAAAGGTGTTCTGCTTAAGGATGTGCTTTCTAAAATCCAAATTTCTGAAGAATCACCAAAAAAATTGAGCGAATATTACATCGTTTGTACCGCAACCGATAACTATAAAGTTGTATATTCTTGGAACGAAATTTTTAACTCAGAAACCGGAAATCATGTTTTGATCTTGACATCTTTTGATGCTGATCCGGTAAAAACTGAGAAAGGAAATATCGCCCTAATTACGCCAAGCGATAAAGCAACTGGAAGGCGGTTTGTGAAGGGATTGAGCAAAATCACAATTCTTCAAGTAAATTAGTATAATGGAAATCGAATTACTCAGCTTTGGTAAAATAGCCGAATTTATAACCGTTAAAAGGCTCATGCTTGATGGCATTTCTGATACGGATGGATTAAAAAAACACCTGGAAGATAAATTTCCACAGCTTAGTGAAATGAAATATAAACTGGCAGTTGATAAACGAATTATTCAAGAAAATACAATCCTTCAAAACAAAGCAATAATTGCCATTATGCCTCCTTTTTCTGGAGGATAAATAGTAACAGATGGATACTGAAAGATATAACAGACAGTTAATTTTAAAGGGATTTGGAGAGGTTGCTCAGCAGAAGCTCTCAAAAGCTAAAGTGTTGGTTATAGGCGCTGGCGGCTTGGGCTGTCCTGCGTTGCAATATCTAGTTGCTTCTGGAGTTGGCAAAATTGGTTTGGTTGATGGTGATTTTGTATCTCTCAGCAATCTTCATCGGCAGATATTATTTACGACTACTGATGTTGGAAAACTGAAAGTTGAGGTTGCAGCTCAACGGTTAAGCGCTTTAAATCCCGAAGTTGAACTTAAAATCTATCCAAATTTTATTACGCAAGAAAATGCTTTAGAAATGTTGGCGCAATATGATTTTATCATTGATGGAACCGATAATTTTGAATCTCGCTATCTGATTAATGATGCTTGTGTTTTACTCAAAAGACCTTTAATCTTTGGAGCAGTTTCAGGTTTCGAAGGTCAGCTGGCTATATTTAATATTGAAGATAAAAATGGCGAAAAAACAAATTATCGCGATTTATTCCCTATTCAACCAAATAAAGGAGAAATCTCTAATTGTGCTGAAAACGGCGTTTTGGGGGTTTTACCAGGGATAATTGGAACGATGATGGCGACAGAAACCATCAAATTAATTACTGGAATTGGAGAATCCTTGGTTAACAAAATTTTAAATTACAACCTCTTAAATCAACAATTTTACGAAATAACAATAACTCCATCCCCTGCCAGAACTTATAAATTACCTGCAGGGAAAGATGAATTTTTGAAAATGAATTACGGAAATACTCTAGATAAAAAGCATAATCAAGTATTGGAAATCGATATTGATGAACTACAAAACCTACAAAACCAAGATTCTACTTTAATTATAGATGTTCGGGAAACCTATGAAGTTCCTGCTTTAAATCCATTAGATTATAAACAAGTGCCAATGTCGATATTCGAGAGTTTTCTGAATCAGGAAATTGAAGAAGAAAATATTATTTTGCTTTGTCAGCATGGAATTAGAAGTTTAGCGGCTGCTGAATATCTCCATGAAAAATATGGCCAAAAGAAAAACATTTACAGCTTGAAAGGTGGCATTATCCGCTGGAAAAACTACTTTACAAATGCATCATGAGCGAAAAAAAAATCAAAAATATATTTGTAAAGGGCGCAATAGATCCTTCATTTATTGCTGAAAGTATTGCCAAACACAGTTCAAAAACAGAAATTGGTGGACACAGTATTTTTTTAGGTCAGGTAAGAAAAGACGAAATCGACGGAAAATCAGTTTCTGCGATAGAATATACTGCTTTTGAAGATTTGGCATTAGAAAAAATGCACGAAATCAGAGAAAATATTTTCGAAAAGTATCCGCTAACCTGCATGCATATTTACCAATCTTTAGGAACGGTAAAAACCGGAGAAATTTGCTTGTTCGTTTTCACTTCATCGGCACACCGCAAGCCAGCAATTGATGCTTGTGAAGAAGTTGTAGAACGGTTAAAAGCAGAGTTGCCAATTTGGGGGAAAGAACTTTTTGAAGACGGATCACATCAGTGGAAAGAAAATAAATAATATGGTTAACATCACGCATAAATCCAATACACTTAGAATCGCTATTGCTACGGCAACGGTTCGGGTATCAAAAATTGAAACCATTGAAGCCATCCAACAAAGAAAAGTACCGAAAGGTGATGTTTTTGAATTTGCAAGGGCAGCAGGATTATTAGGCGTAAAAAAAACCAGTGATGTTATTCCAGATTGTCATCCTTTACCTGTAGAATTTACTTCTATTACTTACCAAATAGTGGATTTATCTATTGTTATTTCTGTTGAAGTACATACAATTTATAAGACTGGTGTGGAGGTGGAAGCCATGCATGGCGCTGCGGTTACTGCTTTAACCATGTACGATATGCTGAAACCGATTGATAAAGCTGTCGAAATAGAATCCGTTAAATTGTTAAAAAAATCGGGTGGTAAAACAGATTTCAACAAAGCAGATTATGCAGATTCGAAGGCTGGCGTAGTAGTTTGTTCGGATACCATTTCTGCAGGACAAGGCGAAGATAGATCAGGAAAGGCCATAGTTTCTAAATTAGAATATTTTGGAATAGAAACCATTTATTATGAAATTATTGCTGATGATTTTGATTTAATTCAAAGTCAGGTTAAACTACTTTCAGAAAAAGTGCAGCTTTTAATTTTTACAGGTGGCACAGGTTTATCACCGAGAGATGTTACTTCTGATGCCGTTTTACCATTAATTGAGAAACCAATTGATGGAATAATGGAAACGGCTAGGCGTTACGGCCAAGATAGAATGCCTTACGCAATGTTATCTAGAGGTGTTGCAGGCTTAATTGGTGAAACTTTGGTGATGACTTTTCCAGGATCAGTAAAAGGTGCAACTGAAAGCATGGATGCACTTTTCCCTCAAGTGCTCCATTTATTTAAGGTGATAAAAGGAAAACGGCACTAATAAAGTTGGCAGGAAAAAACCAGTTCTTCCTGCCAAAACAATTTACATTTTGCTTTTAGACATTTTGTCATTTGCCATTTTAGATTTCTCCATTTTGGCTTTTTTCATTGAATCAGTTTTCATTTTAGACATCTTATCCATTTTCTTTTTACCCATTTTGTCGGATTTCATTTTCGACATTTTATCTTTTTCCTGGAAAGGACCGCCAACGGAAGCGAAAGTTGAAAAAGATAAACTTGCAATAACTAATGTGGCAAGAAATAACTTACCTGCTGATTTTAAGATTTGATTTTTCATGTTTATGAGTTTTGTATATCCACTTAGTCGCAAAGAATTTGAATACCTTACATAAAAAATTATTTTTTTATTAATCATCTTTCAAATTCAAAATCAAACCAATTTATAAATTATACTTATCTTGTAATTAGCATTTTACAAATAAGAAACATCGATAAAAATTCTTTCTAATTTATTTCAATTTTCTGTAAGGATTCTAAACTTTAATCGACTAAGCCTAAAATGACAATCATGATCAAAAAAATGGTATTGCCACTTATTGCCATTTGTGCAATTGGCTTAGCTTTAGCTTTTAATATAGATAGAAAAATTTCTCCCAATCACATATATTCCAAAGAAACTGGATTTGCAGTCGTTGAGCTATTTACATCTGAGGGTTGCTCCAGTTGCCCACCAGCAGATGCGCTTGTTGCAAAAATCGAAAAAGAAAGTGATGGAAAATCAATTTACATTTTAGCTTATCATGTAGATTATTGGGATAGATTAGGTTGGAAAGATACCTTCAGCGATGCGAAATTTTCTGCAAGACAAAACCAATACGCAGATTGGTTAAATTTAAAAACAGTTTATACTCCTCAAATTGTTGTAAACGGAAGTAAAGAATTTGTTGGTTCAGAAGAAGAAATATTACGTAAAAGCATTTCGACGGAGCTTGCAAAGCCTAACACAAATAATTTAGAAATTTCTTTAAATAAATCGGATGAAAAAAAGTTAATCCTAAACTATAAAACCAATCAAAAAACTGATGGATATAATTTAATTATTGCTTTGGTGAGTCCAATGGCAACGAACAAAATATTAAGGGGAGAAAACAAGGGCAAAACACTTTCTCATATTCAAATTGTCCGCCAGTTTGAAACCATAAATCTGAATGGGAAATCAAATGGATCTGCGAACATCACCGTTACAAATGCAAAGCAGGAGCAGGTTTCAGAAATTATTGCTTTTTTGCAGAACAATTCTACAGGGCGCATAACAGCAGCGTCAAGATTAAATATCACGGCAAGTGAGAATTTAACGGCTAAATCCAACTAACCAACTTTTGCGTTAATAAAAATATAATTCAGCCTCTAATGAAAATAATTAAAGAAAAACATGCGTTTCTGATGCGTTGGACACACTGGGTTAATTTTCCTGTGCTTACCATCATGATTTGGAGCGGATTATTTATCTATTGGGCAAACGATGCGTATGGCATTTCTATTTTCGGTTTTACACTGATTAAGTTTTTCCCACAGTGGTTTTACGATTATTTTCACATCCCTGGAAGATTGGCAGAAGGCATGGCCTACCACTTTTTATTTATGTGGTTCTTTTTTATTAATGGATTACTTTATCTGGCTTATACTATTTTCTCTGGTGCATGGCGAGAACTTATACCTAAGCGGAATTCGTTTAAAGAAGCTTGGCTAGTCTTACTTCACGATCTTCACATTCGAAAAACAATTCCACCCCAAAAAAAATATAATGCAGCCCAACGAATTGCCTATACAGCAATTATCGTTATGGGAATTGGCTCTGTTCTTACCGGATTGGCCATTTATAAACCTGTTCAATTTTATTGGCTTTGTTGGCTCTGTGGTGGTTACCATTTTGCTAGGATTCTTCATTTCACGTTAACCATTGGATACGTCCTCTTCTTTGTAATCCACATTATTCAGGTCATTCTCGCTGGCTGGAATAATTTTAGATCTGTAATTTCTGGCTTCGAAGTGATAAATACCAAAACAGAAATTAAACCAGAACCTTCACCTGTAGAAAAAACCGACGAACAAGATGGAAACAAATAAACAAAAGAAAGTTAAGGTTCCGCTTACTATAGAGCAGAAAATTAAACGTAGAAATTTTATTTCCTTTGGCGCTTTTTTTGCACTGAGTGGAAGTGCAGTTGCTGGCTGGAAATGGCTCTTAGATGCTCCTGATGAAACTGCAGGGATTACCGGAAATGCAAAAGCACCGCTAAGAAGGGCGCTAAATAAAACAGAACTTTTCTTCCGTAATTTTTTCAGCAATAATCATTTAGTTAAAACGTACCCAGAATCTAGAGCCGCAAAAAACATTCGAGTAAATAGTTTAATTGGAATAGAAGATGACGAAGATTTTGATCCAACAAACTGGAAGTTGGCTATTAAGCTACAAAATCAGAAAACTTTAAACATCAGTATAGAAGAGATTAAAGCGCTCCCTAAAACAGAAATCATATTTGATTTTAAGTGTGTTGAAGGTTGGGATCAAATTCAACATTGGGGCGGAGTAAAGCTGAGTGATTTTTTAGAGCATTATAAACTTAACGAACAAACCAAGCAACGATATATGGGTTTGGAAACGCCTAATGGAGAATATTATGTTGGCCTAGAAATGGAATGTGTGCTTCATCCGCAAACTTTGCTTGCCTATGAAATGAATAATCAGCCAATTTCAAATGATCATGGTGCACCATTAAGATTAATTGTTCCAGTAAAATATGGAATAAAAAACCTTAAAAGAATTGGCACCATGTCTTTTAGCTATACTCGACCTAGAGATTATTGGGCCGAACAAGGATACGATTATTACTCAGGTCTATAATTTATTTAGCCCAATCCTATTTCCCTTTAAACTCTGGTTTAATTAAATTACCCATGCTTTTTCTAAGTTTCATAACTTTTGGAGCAGATACACTTTGAATATATGAACTGCTAGGATGTAATTTATAATATCCTTGATGATAGTTTTCTGCTGGATATAAAACTTTAAAAGGAACAACCTGCGTTACAATTGGATCACCATAATGGTGACTCGCATTAACTTTAGCAATTACAGTTTTAAGAGTTTGTTGCTCTTCAGGTGATCTATAAAAAGCTACAGAACGATAATCTTCTCCTTCATCTGGCCCTTGACGATTTAACGTTGTTGGATCATGTGCGTAGAAAAAAGCTTCGGCCAATTGCGCATAAGTCATCACTTTTGGATCATAATAAACCTGAACAGATTCTGCATGGCCTGTATTATCAGAGCAAACTTCTTCGTAAGTTGGGTTTTTAACTGTTCCACCTGCATAGCCTGCAACTACTTTATTAACACCTTTTAGTTCGCTAAGCCCTTCCGCTAAACTCCAAAAACATCCTCCGGCAAAAGTTGCTACTTTTTCATCTGCTTGGGGAGCTGGTAATTTTGCAAAAGCATTTTCATTTTTGGTCGATTGACCATTGGCGCATGCACTTAAAAAAACCAATGCAAGCAACCATGTTTTATATATTTTCATAATAAATTGTTAAGATTATTTAGCGGGAATAAACTTTAAAGCATAAGAATTCATACAATATCTTTTTCCAGTCGGTTCAGGTCCATCATCAAAAACATGCCCTAAATGCAATCCTGTACTAGTTTCTATTACTTCATCTCTTACCATTCCATCAGATGCATCACGAACAACTTTAATTGCTTTTGCATCAATTGGCTGATAAAAACTTGGCCACCCTGTTCCCGATTCAAATTTAGTATCAGAAGAAAAAAGAGGTTTTCCTGTTGCAGCACTTACATAGATTCCTTTTTTATGATTATTCCAATAAGGATTTTTATATGGCGTTTCTGTCCCGCTGTTTACCATAATCTCGTAAGTATTGGCAGAAAGCATTTTTTTCCAGTAAGCATTGGGCTTTGCTTCGGGATATAATTTGGTATTCTCAGATCGACTACCAGTTGTGGCGTTTTTTTGAGCGGAAGGATTTTGGCTACACGCATTTAATGCAAGTGCCAAAAATGGAATGATTAATAATTTTATCTTTTTCATATCTCGTTAGTCGTAGAGTTAAGTAAAACCTTACAATTGTAAATTATAATAAGTACTTATATATCAGCAAATACGAGAAATGTTCGGCTTTAGTTCTATAAATATATGAAAGATGAATTAGCGGTGACTAACTTAAAACATAACGCTATAATCGTTTATAGAGAAAACCAAAATCTTAATACTTCCGTTTATAAAATTGTAAGTGTAACTTGCGAGTCAAAGTAATTGTAAAATAAACTTACTGATCCTGGAACTAACGGTCTGCGAACATGAGTACAGCACCAATATTCCATGAAGTCAAAAGCAAAATTTCCTTGCTCCACAGGAGCTACATTCTATTCGGAAGTTAGAAAGAAAGTAAATGCTCATTTTAAAGATCAAAATAAAAGTACACATGCCAACACTGCCATGTGGTTTAAAACAAGTTTGTTTTTAACTATATTTTTATGTTTATACTTTTCGATTTTACTTCTCCCATTAAATCTGATCATTTTAACTGGCTTAGCAATTTTACTTGGCGTTACTTCTGCTTTTATTGGCTTTAATGTTTGTCACGATGCCATTCATAATTCCTTTTCAAAACACAAATCTGTAAATAAATTCTTCAGTTTCTTGTTTCACATGGTTGGGGCAAATCCTTATGTTTGGAACATAACCCATAATGTGGTTCATCATACCTATACCAATATTCCTGGGCATGATGAGGACATTGAAGTTGCACCTGGCTTAATTCGGATTTCGGAAGAAGATGAACTTAAGTCACATCAAAGGTTTCAGCATTGGTATGCCTTTCCACTATATAGCCTTGCTTCATTATCATGGATTTTCAGAAAAGATTATAAGAAATTTTTTCAGGCCAGTGTTGGCGCATGCGAAAACAAACATCCTAGAATTGAATACTTCAATCTTTTCTTTTACAAGGCACTATACTACTTTATGTTTATTGGCTTGCCTTTATTAATTATGGATGTAGCTTGGTGGCAGATTACAATAGGTTTTGTGCTTCTTCATTTGGCTCAAGGCTTAACAATGGGGTTGGTTTTTCAGCTTGCACACGTTGTTGAAGGCACTATTTTCCCTTCACCAAACATTAATGGAAATATGGAAGAAGCCTGGGCCGAGCATCAAATGCGAACCACGGCTAATTTTGCCACACAATGCAAGTTTGCGGCGTTTTTTCTCGGCGGACTTAACAGACAGATCGAACATCATCTTTTCCCTAAAATTTGCCATATCCATTATGGTCAAATCTCGGTTATTGTAAAAGAAACTGCGCTGGAATATGGAATGCCTTATCATGAAAGTACAACTTTTACTGCAGCGTTGAGATCTCATTATCTTGTTTTAAAGAAAATGGGCAGAGCTAATTAAAGCTGCTTTTTTAAAAAAAAATATTTAATTGAACTATTCCCAAATAAGAATTACAGAATCCTATTGACTATTTTCTAATACTCAATTCATTTCTATAAATCTCAAGCGCCAATTCGAAATCCTTTTTAGCCACATGGATTTCATCAACCTTAGATAGAGAAGAATCTGGCGCTGTTAATAATGTAATCTCCTTTTTGATATGACTCATTTCGTGTACGTGTAATATTTCAACAAATTCTTCAGGAGTGAGCAAGAATTTCATGCAAGCATCACGTTGAGTATAAAAGGATTCTTTATTCATTAATTAAATTACAATTGCCTAAATTAATGGCCATAAATACTCATTTTTCTAGTTTAGAATTAAACTCGTGCATCTACTCAATAAGAATGATGCTGAATGATTTCTTTATTACATGATCCAATGGATATTCTTGCTACAAGAACCGAGAATAAACAATGAAATTGTACAAGAAAAATAATTTTCTAATAATAACTTAAACGTTTTAGTGCAAATAATGTTTAGTTTAAAAACAAAAAATCAACAACTTGTAGTAGTAATTAGCCCGATATCAGCTTTAAAATTATCAGTTTATTGCTTTTGATCCAAGAGGAAATGGAAAAAACTACGTTGATGTATAATCGAAAGTTCAAAAATTAACTTTAAGAAATACAGTAAGATCGCAGTCTCGATACCAGTGCTGTATTTTCACAAATGCACTTCAAATAATAAAACATACCCAATAATCTATATAGTGTCATAATATACCACCAGAGCATGAAAAAGGGGTTTTTATGTGATAACTTGCATCAAATATCCCTCGATTATCTTTAACCAAAAATGAACATCCCATCATTCTTTCTAGGCATGCTTATGCTTTTTACCACGCATATTGATCCGCCAAATCACGTTAAAAAATCTGCTGTTATGGTTAATAGAGATTTTTTTAAAGATTCTAAATTCGTTCACATTGCTTGGCTTGGCTTTCTTCAATCTAAGGATGCTAAGAAAGTAATTAGCAATGTACCCATGTTTATTTATGAGAATAAAGATGAGGGCTATGGTAAAATTGTTTGTGTACCTAAAGACCCGCAAAACTGGACCTCAAAATTTAAGGGAAAAACTAAAGCTGAAAAGGTTTCAATAGGAAAAACTTTAACTCAAGGGATAAGCAATAACTCAATTGGTGAAAAGGATTTCAATATTTATACATTTTTTTCCAACCTTAATGATTTAACAGCTAATCCAAATCTGCAGGTAAGCGTACCCAGATTTCCGAGCACGGTTTACATTTACGTAAAATCGGGATTAAAATGGAATCTGGTTGCTCAGAAACTAATCAAAAATGTTGTTGAGTATAGCGATTTGCAATTTAAAACCGCAAATGGAATTTTATAGTATTTTTTTAAAACATTATAAGCACAAAAAAGCCCTTAGACGAAAATCTAAGGGCTTTCTATATAGATAGGATAAGTACACTAGTTGTGTAAAATATCTGCTAGCAGTGCGTTAATGCCATTTATAAAATGTGTTTTACCTACATCAAATGTTTCTGGAGAAGAAAATTCTGTGATAATTTCATTTACATCATTTTCCTGAACTTTCTCATCAATACCCTTAAATTGGCTGGCTAAGAAATAAGAATTCATATCACCAAAACCCCTCAACTGCTTAACTTTAGCAAGAAAGGTATTTAACATTTGAACTTTATTGAGCGATTCCATGCACAAACATAATAAAACATATAATTAATACTACAGAATTTCAGCAAAAATGCTCATTTAATGATAAATATCAATAACTATTGAATTATATGAGTTATAATAGTAAAATTTTGAGGTTCCCAATTCTGGTTAATCTGTTTTAGCAAATTTAATATGGGTTTAAATTCTTTTAAAAACATGGTTGAATCCAACTTAATCGCTATTAAAACTTAATTCGATTATTTACAAATTAATTTCGAATTACAAATCTCCACCATTAATCATATCTGAAACAATTCCCTTTCCGTCTTTACGCTCTGCGAGAAATACCCCTGCTAAATGGAGAATAATAAAGCCAAGTATAAGATACATACAGAAACCGTGTATTTCTTTAATGCTATGGTTAATGTTTTCAGGAATGCCGGTATAATCTTCAAAAGCCAAGCATAAGCCTGTAATCACCATTATTGATAGAAGCACGTAAAAAATTAAATATAACCCTTTTACAACAAGCTCGTGTTTTGCTATTTCTCTTTGTTTTTTCAAAATAAAGTAGGCGTTATAAGCTTTTTTGATTTTTGGAAGAATTCTTTGCGCTGGCGGCAGAAAGAATTCTGCAATTAACCTGAATACAAAAAGTGCAACAAGGGCATAACCGAAATAAATGTGGATTCCCCATACCTGATCTTCCAATCCATGTGTTACCGCTCCTGCCTGCTTATCGTTTATAGTTGCACCAGCATGCAACAGTTCGCTTTTAACAAAAGCACGCTGATTTCGATTAAAAAGAGTTGAGTTAACTAGTACTGTGAGTAATGAACCCGTAATGATTACAAAGTTTATCCAATGCCAAATCCGGGTTGATTTGGGATACTTCTTACCTTTTCCGTTTTGGTTGATATCTTGATTTGTAGGTTCTATAATTGCCATAATAAATGTTTCAATTATTAAATGTTATTGTAAAAGTATGGAGATCGTGATTATAAGAATATGCTAACAAATAATGTTGGCGATTGCAGATCTGCTTTAGGATAGAAAGCCCTAAACCAGTACCTTCTGATGCACTGTCTTTATAAAAACGGTCGAAAATTTTCTCTGGATCCAGAGCATGATTGTGGCCTGTATTGGAAAACACAATTTTCTCTGCATCCAATCTAATCTCAATTTTTCCACCATCATAGTTATGCCGAATTACATTACTGAATAAATTATTGATCAACATTTCCAGTAATTGTAAACTTGCAGAAATACTGATATCCGCCAGTTCTAAATCTACGGTTAGATTACGGCCGCCAATAAGCTCTTGAAAATAAACGGCTTTTTCTTCTATCAGTGCTTTTATATTAACCTTTTGCTCATCATGCAATAAATTATTATCTATTTTAACCAAGAGTAAAAGTGATTGGTTAAGTTTGGTTAACCTAGAAGTTGCCTTGTACAATTCGACCAATGTTTCGCCATCTTCCTTCCCCAAAACATTAGATTGGAGCATATTATCAAGCTTAGAATTGATAACGGCAAGGGGTGTCATCATCTCATGAGAAGCATTTTCGGTAAAAAGCTTAATCTCGTCATAATCCGATTTAACTTTGCCAGAAAGCTCCACCAAAACCTGATTAAGCTGTTTAAATTCTGCAACAGGCATATCTACAGGTTCATACGGGCGCTCATGGTTGATATTAAAAGCAGTAATATTTTGTAAAAGCTGTTCAAATGGTTTCCATATTTTCTTTAGTAAAATTCTATTCACCATTAATACCACGGCAAAAAGTATCATAACAGGTATCAGAATAATAAGGCAAATGTTTCTAATCTGCTCTTGTCGTTCAAATTTTGAAGCAATAACAAGTATCTGATAGGGTTGTCCAACTAGCTCAAGTTCTGTTTTAAGGTATCTTGCAGTTTCTGTTCTGTGTTTTACGGGGTTATAAAATACAGTGTCTGCGTAGCTACTGGAAGGATTGGCTTTCGATATTTTTTTATATTGTACAATTAAATCTTCAAACTCGTGCGGTTCATAAAAGGTACTCTTATCCGAATACTCTTTCACTTCCATAATTTCTTCTACTAGGTCGTGGTCAATCTGCATATCCAGATAATAAACCAACATTCTGTAAAAAAGAAATCCGATAATCATCATTCCAAAAAAACTGATGATGATGAGTATGCGATTATACCTTGTAAATAACCTCATGTGCTCGTGAATTTGTAACCAACACCATAAACTGATTGAAAATAATCTCTGCTACCCGCATCAGTGAGCTTCTTTCTTATATTTTTAATGTGAGTATAAATGAAATCAAAACTGTTTGCCATATCCGAATCATCTCCCCATATGTGCTCTACCGCGGCAGATTTTGAAATTACCTTGCCCTTATTGGCAATAAAGTAAAGCAAAAGGTCGAATTCCTTTTTGGTCATGTAAACTCCCAAACCATTTATGGTAACTTCTTTTGCATCAATATCAATTCGAATCTCATTAAATTCGATATGGCGATCACCTTGTGCACTTTTACGTCGCATCACAGCCAGTATCCTTGCATTCAATTCTGATAAATGAAAAGGCTTAATTAAATAATCATCCGCACCAAGACTTAATCCCTCTATTTTTTGATCTATAGAATTTCTCGCAGAAATGATTATTACACCTTCAGCCCTATTCATTCTTTTGAGATAGTTTAATAGCTGGAGCCCTTCTCCATCTGGAAGGGTCAAATCCAAAAGAATACAATCGTATTCGTATAAATTCAGCCTTTCTAAAGATTCGGCATAAGTAGAGGCCAAACTACACACATTACCCTCAGTGGTAAGGTATTGAGCAATGCTGTGTCTAAGCACCGGCTCGTCTTCGATGATAAGAATCTTCATTAGATGTAAATATGTTTTAAAATACTGAAGACATCTTGAAGTTTGGATTTTGACTGCAATTCTATATTCAAGAGTGTAAAAAAATTCTTTTTTTCCTCCTTATCAATCAGTTCAAAAGCCCTCAAAAGGCAAATCAAAAAAGAAGAATCCGATTAGGGCTTGAGCTTTTCCCCAGCAAGAATAACCGCTCTATTAATTTCTCTTACCCGCTCTATCTCCATTTTTTCAACCGCTCTGTCATAAGTCAGCAAACCATTAACCTCATGCTCAACATCTGTTGTTTGTGTGTAAACAGCCACACTTAAGCCCTTATACTTCATCAGTTGTTCTACTTGGCTCATCAAAAGCACGTATCGGTCTGTCAGTGCAGTTCGGGTAGGCTCGTATGCATAAGCGTTATTTTCTACCGGCCACATATGGTCTCTTACAAAAAGCCCCACCCCTCCAAACTCGCCCAAAGAAGCCGCTCTTTTAAGATCTGGTGTCGAGGCATCGTATGGCCCTATATAAATATGAGTATCTACAAAGTCACCATTTTTTGGGTCGCCTGCGGCTTTCTGGTAGCCTGGGTTGTTGTTGAACCCAGAGTTTCCGTTAACTAGCCTTGAGGGATCGTATTTTTTCACCCAATCTGTAATTTCTGGCACATCAAATGCACCCCAGTTTTCGTTAAAAGGTACCCAAGTGATAATTGATGGAGCATTATAATGGTCGTCCATAATTGCTTTTAGTTCCTTTCGGAAAGCAGAACGCACTTTTGCTGTATCCTCGTGCTGATACCAAATTGCTGGCATATCCTGCCACACAAGCATCCCCATCCGATCTGCCCAGTAATAAAAGCGCTTTGGTTCGGTTTTCATGTGCTTTCTAATCAGATTGAAACCAGCCTTTTTAGTGAAATCGATGTCAGATTTTAACGCTTCCTCTGTCGGAGCAGTTAGAACACCATCTGGCCAGTAGCCTTGGTCTAGTAGCCCAACCTGCATAATAAACTTTCCATTTAGCAAGGGCCTGATTACGCCTCCAACTTTACCCAGTTTAATATCTCGCATCCCAAAGTAACTGCTAATTTCATCAACAATCTTTCCGTCTTTATTTTTGAGGGTAATTTTTAAATCGTACAAAAATGGCTCTTCTGGAGACCATAGTTTTGGATTGCTCATGGGTAAATAAAATTCGGTTCCAGACCGACCCTGTGCTTGCGAAACAATTTTCTTTCCATCAAGAGCTACCGCCGATACAGCATCTGAACCTGAATTAACGATCACTTTAAGTCTATTGTTCTCAAGATCCGGTAGTAACCGAATATTTTTAATATGGCTGGCGTTTACAGGTTCGAGCCACACGCTTTGCCAAATGCCCGAGCTGAAAGTATAGTCTCCTCGTGGCCCATTCTTACCAGAAGGGGTTCTTCCATCGTTTGGATCATGTGCTGCCACAATAAGTTCATTGCTACCTTCTTTCAAGAAAGCGGTAATATCAAAAGAAAAGGAATCATATCCACCCGAGTGCGATCCAGCCTTTTTTCCGTTTACAAATACGGTCGCATCATGGTCTACCGCTTCAAAATTGATGATCAATTGCTTTCCCTTCCAGCCCAAGGGAGCCTCGAAAGTTTTACGGTACCACATATTGATTTCCTGCTTGCGCTCAATGCCAGAAATCACGGATTCGGGGCAATATGGAACTAGAATCGATTCACGTTTTCCCGTAAAATTTATCGGTTTCTTAGGATCAAGGGCATTATCCTTATCCCCACCGCCTAAGTAGTCCCATTTTCCGTTTAGCGACATCCATTCTTTGCGTTCCATTTGGGGGCGTGGATAATCTGGAAATGGATTAGCAGATGACATGGCTTCTCTAGTCCATTTTGTAGGCAGTTTTGCGGTTTGTGCGAAAACATTTTGCGGGAAACTGCCAAATAAGATTACTGCTAGGAAAAGAATCAGGTACTTAGTATTTTTCATGGTGTCATTATTTTAAAAACCCATCAGGCGTAAAAGACCAATATACTACTTTTCTGAAACTCTAAATCGATTTATCTCTTACAAAAAGGCTACCAAGAATTGGAACATCAAATTTAGCGATACCTTATTCTCCAATAATTAAACATTTGCTCAAGCTGGAGGAAAATTGATAAGAAAGTTTGAACTAAAACAATTACTCCAACTCTATAATTTGTGCCTCTAGCTCAGATATCAATTTGTTTTTTGCTTTATGATAAGTTGTTGGATCAGAGAATTCTTGAAACAGGATCTGCTTTTTTTTAGGACCATCTGGTCCAGTATATATTTCATTCATAAAAGCCAATTTGTAGGTATCCATATCTCCGTAACCCCTAAGTCGCCTAACCTTTTCAAGCAAATTTTTGAGATTAATATTTTGTTTTTCTGGATTGACTAGGTTTGTATTCTGAGTCATTTTTTTTTAAGATTGATAAATTCTGATAAGAAGAATATGATTGGTGTGGATTGAGATTGCAGAATTTATTTTTTAATTGCAATAAACATCACCTGGATTTAGATCCGTTTCAACAACTTCCACCTGTTCGCCAGTTTCTAGATATAGGATGGTTCGGGTTTTACCCATTGGGCCGACATCGCGACTAACCATTTTAATTTTGCCACAAATACTCTTCTTACATCCATTAATAAACATCAATAGAATGGAAAGGCAAAACAACAAATATCTAAATCGAAATAACATGCTTTATAAACATTTGACTTAGCATACAGTTTAAAAAACCTTACAATTTTTAGGAATCATGTAGTATTAATAAGTCTACTTTATCACGTAATTAAATCTATAGTATGATATTATTTGTGCATATAAACCCGACATGAAGAACCATAACTGAAAAAATTTCAGTTAGAGCGCTGAAAATTTTTCATAAAACATGAAAATTTTTCATAAAAAACCAGCTCAATTGAGCATTAAAACCATTGGCATACGAGTTGATATTTAACAGCTGAGGCAGTTGATATAAGAGCCCTCGAGAAACATTAATTGATTTATAGTCCATTTAAAAACAAAAAATTAAAAGGAAAAAACACTATGACATTGGTTAAATTTAATCCAGAAAAAAAGAACAATGCATTATTGCCAGGCTTTAATGACATTTTCGAATCTGTACTTAGCGATACTTTCTTTCCAGACCGTCGCGTAAGTAACGTTCCGGCAGTTAACATATCCGAAACTAGCGAAGAATATCACATCGAGCTTGCGGCGCCTGGCCTTAAGAAAGAGGATTTTAAGGTTTCCGTTGACCGAGAGATGTTGACCATTGCTACGGAGCAGTCTCAAACAGACAATACTCAAAACAAAGTCTATAACCGAAGAGAATTCAGTTATTCAGCATTCACACGTACATTTGCACTGCCAGAAAGTGGCGATATTGAGCACATTAGAGCAGTTTATGCAGATGGGATTCTGAAGCTTAGCATTCCAAAAAAAGAGGAATCCAGAGCATTTTCAAAACAAATAGAGATTCAATAGTGGGAATGCCGCCAAATGGCGGCATTTTTTCTTTAAGGAATTTTGAACCTAAGAATTTGAAATGTTATGGAAATCAGATTTTCTGTGCACATCACAATAGAAACTTCGACTGGAAGAAAAGAATTCGGAAATTTTGAACTTGGTGCTAATAGGGAAACCGCAACAGAGTTATTTACGCTGCTAAAAGGAACTACAACACCTAGCGGATCAAGATATATCTTACTGGAATTTACCGAAGATATAGCAGGCCTCGCAGTACCAATCGGCATAAAACATTGTTGCTTGGACGAACTAAAAGAGAATACCGCAATAATTACCAGAGCCATCTTCAAGACTCATCAATTAGAACAATAGCTTCTGGTGGTGATAAATACTTTAGGCATACTTCGCTGTTTCTGGAAAAGGGCAAATTCAATCGTCTGTTAAAAGATGTGCGTTAGACTGTGGCTTTATGCTGATAAAAAAATCCTTCAAAACTTTAATCCCGAAACAAGGGTTGTATCGTTATGGATATTAATCAGCTGATCATTCCCGCAGCCAGAAAAGGCGAAATCGAAGTTTTAAAGGAGCTTATTCTCCGGAAAGTTGATTTAAATTATAGGGACGAAAAAGGATATACGGCTTTAATTATTGCCTGTTACAACAATCAGGTAGAGGCCGCCAAATTACTGATTGATGCTGGTGCTAATCTGAACATAGCCGATAACGGTGGAAATACAGCACTAATGGGCGCCGCTTTTAAAGGTTATTTGGAAATTGTGCAACTTTTAATTTCACAAGGCGCTCAACTAAATCTGCAACATGGCAACGGCGGAACCGCAATGATGTTTGCCGCAATGTTTGGGAGAAACGACGTTTTGAAGTTATTATTGGAAAGTGGCGCCGACAGAACAATTTTAGATACAAGTGGCCAAAGTGCATTGGAATTTGCAGCACTACAGGGAAATGAAATTGGAATGGATCTAATAAAATCCTAATTTACATCAATCGGCCAATAACCCTTTAACCAAGCTTTTCCATTGAGGGTAGGATAGCCCAAATTTTGCCGCCATCCCTACCACAAAGTTCCGACCTTTATCATAAAAGCTTCCGTCTGCAATATTGGGCATTTCATTTCTACCATGTTCCTCTGCATAAATATAAGAACCCAATTGCCTAACAATAAAAGTTGAAGTGGCATCTTGTTTTAGAAAATGAGCCGTTTCATGCGTTCCAGAAAGGGGATGCGGACAAGGCCTAACCCGCATGTAAAGTATCCGCTCCTGTTCACTTTCAATCTCCTCAATATCCTCAATTAAAACCCAATCATACCCCATGCCTGCATGCGTGCCTGGTCCTGGGATATCAATGCGGATAAAATCTGTTTTTATTGCCAATCTTTCTGCACGTATTCCATGAGTATCCATTAATCGAAAAGCCGAAATTCCTGCATATTTTCCCCAGTTATTAACATCGAGCAAACGTTCTTTAATTCCTCCAAACTTGACTCTTGCAACTGCTTCATCCTTGAAAATGCGTTTTTCAACCACATCCATCTGGCTTCCGATACACTGAACAGGTATTATCCCTAAATCTCTTTGTTTCTCCATAAATCTTAGTAGGAAAAGTAAAAGCCCAAGTGGCAAGGAAATTAAGTTAAGCTTTTTTAATCATAAATATGAACAGATAAAAACTGATTTTAATCCTTATGTCCATATTGTTCATTTATGGTTAAATATTTAGCACAATAAAGGCTCAACTTAATTGCATTATCCAAAAGGACCTTCACCTCAAAATTTCAAATTATAAATAAATTATGCAGGAATCTTTCTGGGATTTTCACGTTCCCAGAAACGGTGCATTCCAATCATTTTAATAAAAGTTTCAGTGAGTTGTTTTAAATCGGAGGAGATTAAAACACCTTCACGCAAAACCGTTTCCAAAGAATATTCTGCTGGAAGTTTCTTGAAGAAATAGGTAGATTCCAACACCTGAAGTGCAGATTCATCCGCAGCAATAGCTTTACAATGCTTAAATGCCTCATTAAGAAAATGTATCGCATCTGCCTCTGCTTCTAGTGTTGCTACGGCATTTCCTCCTCCTGGAACATATACAGCATCATATAGTACTGATGCAGCTGTTAAAAAGCTTTCGTCAGCCATAATTTGTTTGTTGCCTTTGGAAATTATCATCCCTAGCTTTGGTGCTATGATGTGCACCACCGCACCTTCCGCAATCAACATATCTTTTACCGAACTTAATGATTTTTCATCCACCCCATCCGCAGCAAGAATGGCTATCTTTCTTGTCTGAATGGTATCTTTTATGGTTCCAGCCATACTAAGCGCTTCCGATTTTTCCAAACTACCTTTTGGGTTTAATGATGCATATTCACTTCTATCTGCATCTGCAGGAATGCTGTTATTCAAATCCTCCAAGGCAATATTTGGTATATGCAGCCCAAGCGCATAGGCAACCTCTGTAGCTAGTCCCTTATCAATTTGCGAGAGCAAAGCAAGCATCCTTTCACGGATTTCAATAGCCTTAACCTTGCCAAGCTCGAAACTTAGAGCATCGGTAATGTGATTTTTTTCGGGATCGCTTTGCGAATTGAAGAAGAGACGTGCCTGCGAAAAATGGTCGAAAAAACTCCGACTTCTTGCCCTAATCTTTTTAGCATCTATCCGCTCATTATAGCTAACAAAGCCACCCTCATCTGCCTTGGCCTGTTTAGGATCATTTGCTGCGATAGCATTCGGACCATAACTGGTTTTACCCCGATTTATCGTTTGGCGCATATAACCATCTCGTTGGTTATTATGCACCGGAACAACAGGCCGATTAATTGGAATTTCGTGAAAATTAGGCCCACCGAGACGAATAAGTTGCGTATCGGTATAAGAAAACAATCTACCCTGTAAAAGCGGGTCGTTGGTAAAATCAATTCCCGGAACCACATGCCCAACATGAAAGGCCACCTGTTCTGTTTCAGAGAAAAAATTCTCTGGATTTCTATTCAGAGTCATTTTTCCAATTCGCTGTACGGGCACTAACTCTTCAGGAATCAATTTGGTAGGATCCAACAGATCAAATTCAAATTTAAATTCATCCTCTTCAGGCACAATTTGTACGCCGAGTTCCCATTCCGGAAAAGCCCCTGCCTCGATTGCATCCCAAAGATCCCTTCTATGAAAATCGGGATCCTTACCAGAAATGTTCTGCGCTTCATCCCAAGCTACCGAATGGACTCCAAGAAGCGGTTTCCAGTGAAATTTTACAAAGCTGGCAACACCCTTATTGTTTACAAAACGAAAGGTATGAACGCCAAATCCTTCCATCATTCGATAACTTCTCGGCAATGCACGGTCGCTCATAGCCCACATCACCATGTGCGAAGACTCAGGCATTTGAGATATAAAATCCCAAAAAGTATCATGCGCAGATGCAGCTTGAGGCATTTCGTTATCTGGCTCTGGTTTTACCGCGTGTATTAGATCCGGAAATTTAACTGCATCTTGGATAAAGAAGACTGGCATATTATTTCCTACAAGATCAAAATTGCCTTCTTGAGTATAAAATTTTACAGCAAAACCACGCACATCTCTAGCGAGATCGCTTGAGCCACGTGAGCCAGCAACCGTAGAAAAACGAACAAATACTGGGGTTTCTGCTCCAGGATCACATAAAAAAGCTGCACGTGTAAGTTCAGACATGTCTTCATAAACCTTAAATGTACCATGCGCAGCGGAACCCCTTGCATGCACCACGCGTTCGGGAATCCGTTCATGATCGAAGTGTGTAATTTTCTCCCTAAGGATAAAATCTTCAAGAAGTGTTGCGCCACGATCTCCAGCCTTCAGCGAATTCTGGTCGTCGTTAATCCTAACCCCGTGATCTGTTGTCATAAATTGATTGGCAGAATCTGTAGTGATGGATTCCAGTTTTTTTGTTTTATCATTTTCCTGCTGAGCGGGAGAATTTTTTTTATCTGATGTTTTCTTAGCCATTTTTTTTAGATTTAAGCCTCTTCAGCTGCTTTATAGTTGATCTCGTTTTCTGCAATGTCAGTCAGCTTACGATCTGCGAGTTTCTCTTCTGCCAAGGTTTGTTCCAAAATGTCGGCAATCTCTGTAAGCCCCAAGGTGGTTGCCAATTGATACAATCCGCCATAACTTGCAATTTCATAATGTTCCACTTTTTGTGAGGCCAGTATAATTCCAACATCCCGAGTGGCTGTACCTGGCTCTGTCTCCTCCACAATTCCCTCTGCTTCTTTGGTTAACCCATCCATTGCATCGCATTTTTTCGCTATTGGCTTTACACCAAGATGCTCAAAAACCTGCTCCAATCTTGTTACATGGGTTTTGGTTTCATCTAAATGCGATTCAATTGCATTTTTTAATTCAGGAGCCGTTGCCGCCGATATCATTTTTGGAAGTGCTTTTACCAAGTGGTTCTCCGCCCAGTATAAATCAGCAATTGAGTCTTTAAAAAGTTCATTCAGAGCAGGCGCATCCTGCGGGGTAGTTTTCGTGGCGAATTTCGGATCGCTTCCGGTCTGCTTTGTTTTCATTATGGATGATGTTTGTTCTTAGTCTAATTAGAACCCTAGAAAAAGCATTTAAGTTTTAGCTAATTTTAGCTGATGCAAAAAACTCAGCTTACTTTTTTGCAAGTAACCCTCACTTAAAATTTTTATGTATTTTCTGAAAGAAGTAGGAAATAATAAGCCGTAAGATCTAGGCGCAGATTGGGTTAAACAAGGCTCAAAGAAATATTCCTATGCAGTGTCAAATGGGAAAATTGAAAAAAGGGAATCTTGCTTTATCACTATGGCATGTTGAGCAAGTTTAAAAGAAACGTTTGAGCCTATTTAGAACTAGATTTTGAGGCAAATTAAGCTAATTAACACCTACTTAAAGCCTAAATGAAAGTCCTAGAAAGTAACTTTTCATGGCATCCTGTTTAATTCCATAGTTTAATCCACCATCCAGTTTTACATCTTTTGCAAGCTCGATCTGGATCGCTGCATTGAGAAAATTATTCCAGTGGTGTTGTTTGAGATCATAAGTAAAATAAGTTTCCGCAATTCCATCAACATGGTTTATAAGGCTGTGCCCGATGGTTAATGATTGCAACAATTGAGTATGCAATCCACTTCCCTCACTATCCTGCAAGCGGTCGGCCTCAACCTGCATCCCCAGCTTCCAATCACTCGGCAGTTTTAGCGACATCGGCACAATAAGCCCGCCTTCATAGCGCTCGTCTTTTTCTGTCTCAGCGGTTGGAAATTTAACATAGGGCAGAATGGCAATCGCAAAGCTCCCATGATCATTTCCCATCAAATTCTGTTTAATGCGTAAGGTAAGGTCTCCAAATCCATGAGAGCGTTCTATCGTTCCATCCTCTAAAGACTTTTCTGTTTGATAAGCAAAACTCTGAACCACTAACTGAATAGCAGTAGAATGGGTTATCCCTAATTTTAAATTGGCTTGATTGAATAAATAAGTATTTTTCAAAGTGCTTTCTGTTGTTTCCCGGTCTAGCCTAAAAAGATCACTCTCAAACTGAAAGTGACCAGCGTCAACCGTTATCGGCGACTCGGTAACATTAGGCCTGTCGGTTTCCATTTCCCTTAACGCTTTTTTAGGAACTGGAAGAAATAGATTGTAATAAATATTTTTTTTCTCCTGCGCCATTACAGTCGAGCTTAAGAAAATAGTCGCAAATAATATGAAGTATAAATTTTTCATCTGATTACTGTTTGGGCGTAGAACAAGAAAAATCGAGCAATGTTTTTAAAAACACCTCACTTAACGGTTTTTCTGCCTTCTCAACTGTGCTGAGAGCGAGCTAATCTTACTCAATCTATTGGCAATGAATAAAAAATATGCGAACAAATTATTTTGAACGTTTCGCAAATAAAAAGTGCTGTTAGGAACGTTTCTGAGAAAAAGTTTTCCACATTATTTTAAGCAATTGTTGATTTCTAGACAAAATCATACTTTAAACAGTTTAAACCTATTTTTCTCCAATGAGTACAAAAAGTGCTTAAATTTTGATTTTAGGCACATTTAACTAAATTTGAAAAACATCAAAACCAAATTTATGTACCAATTAACAGTACCAGCAGATCAAGTTAACGAAGCGCTAAGTAAACATATTTTAGCTGATGGTTTCGACCTTACCTATGATATGGAAAAAAGTAACGGGGCATATATTTACGATTCCAAATACAACCGTACCCTACTCGATTTTTTTACCTGTTTTGCTTCAGTTCCTTTAGGTTATAACCACCCTAAAATGATTAACGATGAAGCTTTTAAAAGTAGTCTATTGCAAGCCGCCATTGCCAACCCATCAAACTCTGATGTTTACACGCAACAATATGCTCAGTTTGTAAAAACATTTTCTAAAATCGGTATTCCAGATTATTTGCCTCACGCATTTTTTATTGCTGGCGGTGCTTTAGCTGTAGAAAATGCCATTAAGGTGGCCATGGATTGGAAAGTACAGAAAAACTTCGCCAAAGGATATAAAGAAGAAAAAGGATTTAAGGTATTACATTTTGAGCGTGCCTTTCACGGAAGAACAGGTTATACTTTAAGCTTAACCAATACTTTACCCGATAAAACGAAATGGTTTGCAAAATTCGATTGGCCTAGAGTTAGTATTCCAGAGGTTAAATTTCCATTACAGGGAAGTAATTTAGAACATGCCATTCAAACAGAAGAAATTTCTATAGCTCAGGTAAAACAAGCATTCGCAGAAAACAAAGATGAAATCTGCGCTATAATTATCGAGCCTATTCAATCTGAAGGTGGTGATAATCACCTACGCGAAGAGTTTTTAATTCAATTGAAAACCTTGGCAGATGAAAACGAAGCATTTTTGATTTACGATGAGGTGCAAACGGGCGTTGGTTTAACAGGCAAATTCTGGTGCCACCAGCACTTTAGCGAAAAAGCTCGACCAGATATTGTAGCCTTTGGCAAGAAAATGCAGGTTTGCGGAATTTTAGTTGGCAATAAGGTAAATGAAATAGAAACCAACGTGTTTAAAGTGCCGAGCAGAATAAATTCTACTTGGGGCGGAAACTTAGTAGACATGGTTCGTTCTACACAAATTCTTCAAATTTTGGAAGAAGATAATCTTTGTGAGAATGCGACAAAAGTTGGTGCTTATTTGAAAGATAATCTAGACAAACTTTCACAGAAATATGATAAAATGAGTAATGTGCGTGGAAGAGGTTTATTGTGCTCATTTGATTTCCCAACAAAAGAAATAAGAAATAATTTCATTAATAAAGGAGTAGAAAATAATGTGATGTTTTTAGGCTGTGGCGACAAAACAATCCGCTTCCGCCCTGCCCTATGTATTGAACAAAAGCATATTGACGAGGGCTTGACAGTTATGGAAAAAATATTGCCTTTATTGTAAGCATGAGCAAAAAATCCTTATTCTACATTCTTATAATTGGTATTTTAATCTTAATTTTTTTTATTGTTAGAGATACACTTAACCAACCCGGAATCGATGATATGAAATCGGGTTTTAAAGAAATTGTAAAATATAGAAATGACAATAATACCGGCCCAGTACAAAGAATTTACGTTGTTACGGTAAAAGACAGTATTTGGAGCGAAATGGAAGATTATGGAAATATAATGCCTCATACAAAATATGGAAATACCAAGGTTTACTTCTTCATGGAAAATTCAAATATCCCCAAAACATTGCATCCGGGAGAAGTAAACTTTGATCCTCAATATAATAAATCTTGTATTGCCTTATTCGAGAAAAGTGCAATGAGCCAAGTTGCATTTAATAAGCATCCGTTTTAAAAAAATATTTTTATTTGCTTATAGTTCATAGTCATTTCCAATAAGTATAAATCTTGATGCATCAGCCCAGCAATCGTATTAAGATCCCCAACTAAATTGGGGATGACGACCGTTTATGTTTAGTTTTTTCAATAAATGCCATAAACGTCTTCACTCATTTAAACCGTCATTCTCACGCAGACGGGAATCTTATTACATAATCTCAGCCTAATTTCTTATTGACTGACTGATTTTAATACTTGGAAATGAGTGGTTCGGTACTTTTGGCCATTTCAGTCCCGCTTTTCCTCCTGCCAATTGAAGAAATTGGCATCCGTTCCAATCGGGTTTATAAACAAAGTTTACTGCCTTTTTGAAGGGTTTTGTGCTATTTATTAGAACAATCTATGTTAATAAACCAGACAGAAGCGATTGCCCCAATTCTTCATTGGGCTAAAGCGAATGGCGGGACTTTAGCACCCATGAAATACTGACTTTCATTTTCAAAAAATTTCATCAATACAAAAGTTTTCACAACTTTGTTAGACTTTTAGAGAAAAAGTATTCAAAGCTGATTGAAGTTAAGGAAGATGAAAAAGTTTTCACTATACTTTTTTTTCGTTAAACTTAACAACTTGGCATGCTAAACAAATGCTGAAAATCCAGTTATTGCTCTTCCAACAATCAAAGTATTAATTTCTTTGGTACCCTCATAAGAATAAATTGCTTCAGCATCGGCCACAAATCTTGCAACGTTATATTCGAGCAAAATTCCGTTTCCACCCATAACCTCACGGGCTTTACTCACAACATCGCGGGTACGTAAAGAGCAAAAAACCTTAGCTAAAGAAGCATGCTCATCTTTTAACAATCCTTGGTCTTGCAATTGAGACAATCGAAAACACAACGTTTGCATCGCCGTTAAATTAGATAACATCTCAACCAAATGATTCTGAATCAACTGAAATGAAGCAATTGGTTTTCCGAACTGTTTTCGAGTTCTGGTGTATTCCAATGCATTTTCATATGCACCTCTTGCGCAACCCACAGCCTGCCAAGCCACACCTGCTCTTGTCATCTGTAAAACTTTGGCTGTATCTTTAAATGAATTAGCGTTTTGTAAACGGTCTGTTTCATCAACTTCACAATTGGTTAAGGTTATAATTCCGTTCTGCACAATCCTAAGGGCCATTTTATCTTGCATCTTTTCGACTGCAAAACCTGGATTATCCTTTTTAACAATGAAACCTTTTACTTCTCCACTATCCTCATCTCTTGCCCAAATTATTAATATATCGGCAAAAGTTGCATTACCAATCCACTTTTTCTGTCCATTTAAAACCCATTTATCGTCTATTCTTTTACAGGTGGTTGTTAAACCTCCGGCAGCGGCCGATCCAACTTCAGGCTCAGTTAAACCGAAAGCGCCAATAATTTCAAACTGTTGCATTAAGGGAAGCCATTGTTGTTTCTGCTCTTCTGATCCACAAAGGTAGATTGAACCCATTGCTAAGCCACTCTGAACGCCGAAAAATGTTGAGATAGAAGTATCAATCCTCGCCATTTCCATAGCTAAAATACCTTCCATTAAATTAGATTTTCCCGGGCAACCATAACCTTGGTAAGTTAATCCGCAGATATTTAACTCCGCTAGTTTCGGAATTATTTCAAAAGGAAATTCGGCTTTGTTCCAGTAGTGATTTACAATTGGCTTTACTTCCTTCTCTAAAAAAGCTCGTACTTTAAGTTGTAACGCTCTATCTTCATCTTTAAGTGCTTCATCTCCCAGATGATAAAAATCGCCTTCTATCGGCGGTAATTCTCTTTTTTTACCAGAACCACCCATCATTTTCATCATGCCCTGAATTTGCTTATCATCCAGGTTTGAAATGGTTTCGACCATTTTTGGGAGATCAACTTTCTTGGATAAAGCTTCTAACTTGTCGAAATCTACGTGTTTAAAAAGATTGTAAGCATTTTTGAGTGAAGAAAATATATTCGCCATTATTATTCGTTTTTAGAGTAACAAATAACTAATGGTTTTGTTGGAGGCGAGTTTTTAAGCACCTAAGAAAACTTAGATCTGAGATCAAGCAATATCTAAAAGGGCAAATAAAACTAAGATCTTATTAGGTGTCTGAGGTGGTAGATTTTATAAAAAAACCTATTTCAAATCGAACAAATTATCTACACCCAACAATTTTCTTGAAGTAAAACCTTCACCGAAAGTTGCGCCAATATTTTTACCAAACTCTCTCGATCTTGCAATAAAACTTTCAAAAAATTCGGGAGAAGAAATATATGTATTTAATCCCTCAACTCCTGGTGTAAAAAACTGTGTTTTAAAAGCTTGAACAGATTTAATTTTAGCATCCATATGATCCGTAATATCTACTATGATATCTGGTTTGATGTATCTATCCTGAATATACTGCAACAATAATCTCGGTCTATGGGCTTCCTGTTTTACTCCATCTAATTCGGTTTCAATTTTTGGTAAGCCCGATAAGAACACAGAATCATAAACTAAATCTCCGGCTCTACCATGATCTGGGTGACGATCCTCTAAAGCATTACTCAAAATAATTTCTGGTTGGTATTTTCTTATCATCTTAATAACCTCTAAACGATGAGGTTCATCATTTTGAAAGAAACCATCTCTAAATCTTAGGTTTTCACGAGCATGTAAACCTAAAATCTTTGCAGAATCCGCAGCTTCTTCATCCCGGGTTTCGGCTGTACCACGAGTACCAAGTTCGCCTCTGGTTAAATCTACTATTCCTACTTTTTTACCGAGAGCAATGTGTTTTAAAATAGTTCCCGAACAGCAAAGTTCAGCATCATCAGGATGTACGGCAATTACTAAAATATCTAATTTCATTATTTTACTACGAGTTTTGATCCAACAAACGTTGAACTTTCTTTTTAACTTTTGAGCTTAACGGCTTTGTAAAAGGGAAGAAAAAATCTACAAGCTCACCATTTTTATTGATGAGATATTTGTGAAAATTCCATCTCGGTTTCGAGCTTAATTTTCCATTTTGTTTTTTATTACTCAAAAATTGATATAAAGGATGTACTTGATTTCCACGAACCATAATCTTATCAAATACTGGAAATTTAACGCCGTGATTTATCTCACAAAATGCACTAATATCACTTCCATTAAGTGGTTCCTGCTTTCCAAAATCATTGGTCGGGAAGCCTAATATTTCAAAATCAGGATTATTTATTTCGTCTTTAAGTTGCTGAAGTTCCTTAAGTTGAGGGGTGAAACCACACTCTGAAGCAGTATTTACAATTAAAACAACTTTGTTTCTGTAAGCAGATAACGGCTGTTCATCGCCATTAATTCTCTTTACTTTGAATGGGTAAATATTCGGAACGCTTTCCTGCATTTTTTGGATTATTGATAATATCCAGAGGTACGAATAATGGATTCTATGTCTCTGTCTTGATTGGGATCGTAAGTACTTTTTAAATTATGCCCAACAACTCGGGCTACAATTTGATAAGAAAACGCGGCAAAACCACCTTTAGTCTGTTTCACAATATCATAAGTAGTTCTTCCAACTTCTCTATCTATAAGTTTGGTTAAAATTTGTCCTTGCGTTATGGTCAACTCCTTAATCTCTCGATTAAACATATCTTTAATTTCATTATCGCAGGCTTTAACCAACTGTTTCTGTTCTTTTTTCTCTGGGGTTCTAGCTAAATCCTGCTCCAATTGCTCATATCTGCGTTTAGCAAACAAAGCGTAAGGCATCACTTTTAAAACATTATAACGCAAACGGTTGTAAGCTGCTTGTTCTGCTGGCGATTTCCAAATTCTAGCAGCCAAAATGGTTACATCATTAAGCTGCATCCAGGGAATCATTACACCGTTATCATTTGTAGAAGCAACTCTAATGGTATCCGCTTTACCCAATTTAGGAAAAACTGGCGCAACAGGGTCTTGTGCTTTTAGCGAAATGCTAAAAATCATTACAATACACAGAAAAAAGAGCCCTTTAAATTTCATAAATTTATACTTTTACAAAGTTAGGTGTTATTTCATATATTAGGTGTTTCACAAAACTAATATAGGTTTTATTCATAAATAAGACGCAATTTTTTACGCAAAAAATACAAATGAAAACAGAGTTAGTGATTGATTTAGAGGCGGAAAAGCAGGAAATTCTAAAAAGATACAGAGCATTATTACGGGCAAGCAAATCTACTTTACAAAAAGGCGATAAAAAAGAAATACGCAAAGCATTCGATATGGCGCTAGAAAGCCACAAAGATATGCGCCGTAAATCTGGCGAACCTTATATTTATCACCCAATTGCTGTAGCGCAAATTGCTGCAGAAGAAATTGGCTTGGGCACAACTTCTATCGTTTGCGCCCTTCTACATGATGTTGTTGAAGATACCGATATTACCCTTGAAGATATTGAACGCGAATTTGGCAAAAAAACGGCCAAAATTATAGATGGTTTAACTAAAATATCTGGTGTTTTTGATACCAATAGCTCCTTACAGGCAGAAAATTTTAGAAAAATGTTGCTTACCCTTGCAGATGATGTTCGGGTAATTCTGATCAAATTGGCCGATCGTTTACACAACATGAGGACCATGGAGTTTATGCCTCGCCATAAGCAACTTAAAATCGCTTCAGAAACCATTTATTTATACGCACCCCTTGCCCATCGTTTGGGTTTATACGCCATAAAATCCGAGCTCGAAGATCTTTCAATGAAATATCTGGAGCCTGATACCTATAAATTTGTTGCCAAAAAATTAAACGAGAAAAAAGCAGAACGTGCCATGTTTATCAAAAAGTTCGTAGAACCTATTGATGAAATTGTGCACGAACAAGGCTTGGTTGCAGATGTTTACGGAAGACCGAAATCGATTCATTCCATCTGGAATAAAATGAAGAAAAAGAACATTCCTTTTGAAGAGGTTTATGATCTTTTTGCCATTAGAATTATTTTGGATAGTCCGCCAGAAAACGAAAAAGCCGATTGTTGGAAAGCTTATTCTATCGTGACCGATTTATATCGTCCAAATCCGGATCGTTTACGGGATTGGGTTTCTTCTCCGAAAGGAAATGGTTACGAAAGTTTGCACACGACGGTAATGGGTCCACGCGGACAATGGGTTGAAGTACAGATTCGTACGCAGAGAATGAACGAAATTGCTGAAAAAGGTTTTGCTGCACATTGGAAATATAAAGAATCTAGTAACGATAACGGTTTGGATCAATGGATTCAGAAAGTTAGAGAAATGTTGAGCAACCCTGAAGCAAATGCGCTCGATTTCTTGGATGATTTCAAAATGAATCTCTTCTCTGATGAGATTTTCATTTTCACACCAAAAGGTTCTTTAATTCAGTTACCATTAGGTGCAACTGCCTTAGATTTTGCTTTTGAAATTCATACTGGCGTTGGTGCAACCTGTATTGGCGCCAAGGTTAATCACAAATTGGTTCCCATTTCGTACAAACTGCAAAATGGCGATCAGGTAGAAATTATCACCTCCAATAAGCAAACACCTAAAGAAGATTGGCTTAATATTGTGGTTACTGCGAAAGCTAAATCCAAAATTAAATCCTCCCTAAAAGAAGAAAAGAGGAAAATTGCCGATAATGGAAAAGAGATTTTAGAGCGGAAGTTAAAATCACTCAAAATCACCTACAACACAGATAATCTTCAAAAAATAAGTTACTTTTTCAAGCTTCCATCTACACAAGAACTTTTTGTAAATGTGGCGTTGGGTAAAATAGAACTTAAGGATATTAAGGAATATTTAAATAGCGAAAAAGAGGTAGAAAGCCGTGGGCCGGAACGTCCAGAAAATCTTTCTGTTGATGGAATTAAAAATAAAATCAAAGGAGGCGAATCGGATATTTTACTGATTGGCGAAGATATGCAACGCATTGATTATACACTTGCTGCGTGTTGTAATCCAATTCCAGGCGATGATGTTTTTGGCTTCATTACGGTAAGTGAAGGCATCAAAATCCACAGAACAAATTGTCCGAATGCCACTCAATTGATGGCCAATTATGGTTATCGCGTAGTTAAAGCAAAATGGAATAAACAGCAAGAACTTACATTCTTGACAGGCTTAAAAATTGTTGGGATTGATGATGTTGGTTTAATTAACAACATTACAAGAGTAATTTCTACTGATTTTAAAGTTAATATGCGTTCAATTACTGTGGATACAAACGATGGGATTTTTGAGGGATCTATTATGATTTTTGTAAACGATACCGAACATTTAGAAAACCTAATTAAGAATTTATTAAAAGTTAGAGGCGTTACTGGTGTAACAAGATTTGATGCTTAGAAGTTGGGAGTTTGGAGTCTGGGGTTCGAAGAGATGATTTTAAGTTTATGTTAGAAACTATTGATCATATAATCTCCTAACTCCCGACCTCAGACTTTCTGACTTTGACAACATTTCAACAATCAAACAATAGAACAATCAAACAATTTACCTACCTTTGAATGGAGTTAGAAAACTATGTCTGAACAAAAAACAAATGAGCTCGTTCGCAAGATTTTTGAGGCTTATTTAGAAAACAAAAATCTACGTAAAACACCAGAGCGTTTCGCCATATTGGAAGAAATATATTCTAGAAACGACCACTTTGATGTTGAAACCCTTTACATTCACATGAAAAACCAAAAGTATCGTGTAAGCCGTGCTACGGTTTATAATACTTTGGAGTTACTCGTATCTTGTGATTTAGTTACCAAACATCAGTTTGGTAAAAACATGGCACAATTCGAAAAATCTTATGGATATCGTCAACACGATCACGTAATATGTATTGAATGCGGTAAAGTTGTAGAGTTTTGTGATCCACGTGTACACCAAATTCAAACTATGGTTGGTGATCTTTTAAAATTTGATATTAAACACCATTCATTAAATATGTATGGTTTCTGCTCCGATTGCAGTGTATCAAGAAAAGTAATTGAAAACGCGGCAGCTGCTGCAAAAATTGAATCAAATTAAATAAATCCAAAATAATAAAACCAGCTTAATTTTTTAATAATGACGCAAGTAGATGTACTTCTCGGCCTGCAATGGGGCGATGAAGGAAAGGGAAAAATCGTTGATGTTCTAAGTCCAAAATATGATCTTATCGCCCGTTTTCAAGGTGGGCCAAATGCCGGACATACATTGGAATTCGATGGTAAAAAATTCGTTTTGAATACCATCCCATCAGGAATCTTTAACGATAAAACCATGAACCTTATCGGTAACGGTGTAGTTATCGATCCGATCATATTAAAAAGAGAACTTGATAATTTAAAAAAAGCTGGTCATGATCCAGTTGCTGAAGGCAAATTAGTTATCGCTCGTAAAGCCCATTTAATTTTACCAACCCACCAATTATTGGACGCGGCTAACGAAGCTAGAATGGGTAAAAATAAGATTGGATCTACTTTAAAAGGTATTGGTCCAACTTATATGGATAAAACTGGTCGTAACGGTTTACGCGTTGGCGACACCACCCTGCCAGACTTTAAAGAGCGTTACACCAAATTGGTAGAAAAGCATATAGAAATACTTTCTCACTATGAAGGTTTTGAATATGAATTAGCAGAGAAAGAGGCTTCGTTTTTTGAAGCAATCGAATTCTTAAAAAGCATTCCTCACGTAGATAGCGAACATTTCGTAAATGGCTATTTGAAAGAAGGAAAAGCTGTTTTAGCAGAAGGTGCTCAAGGTACTTTATTAGATGTTGATTTTGGGTCTTATCCTTTTGTAACTTCAAGTAATACCACAACTGCTGGTGCTTGTACAGGTTTGGGTATTGCACCTAATAAAGTTGGTGCTGTTTATGGTATTTTCAAAGCCTATTGTACGCGTGTTGGTGGCGGACCATTCCCGACGGAATTAGATAATGAAGTTGGAGAAAACTTACGTACACTAGGGCATGAATTTGGTGCAACTACGGGTCGTGCTCGTCGTTGTGGTTGGATAGATTTACCTGCGCTAAAATATGCGATCATGTTAAATGGTGTTACCGATTTAATTATGATGAAGGCTGATGTTTTAGATACTTTCGATACAATTTATGCTTGTACGCATTATGAATATGATGGAGAAACAATAGATTATATGCCTTACGACATCATTTCGATTGAACCAAAACCAGTATTAAAAGCAATTGACGGCTGGGCTACGGATGTTACTAAAATTACATCGGTTGATGAAATTCCTGCAAAACTTACTGCTTATATCGAATATTTAGAGAAAGAGTTGCAAGTTCCAATCAAATTCCTTTCAGTAGGACCAGATAGAGCACAAACTTTAGAATTACGTTAACCTAAACTCATCATCTCAAGCATTGCGGAGAGATTTTGTTGAGGTTAAATATTGAAAAAAATTAAGAAGCAATCCATATTTGGGTTGCTTCTTTTGTTTATAACATTATTTAGTTTTTTAGTAGCCTTTATCTATCTTAGAGCACCTTCCCTGTAAAATCACATCCTTTTATTTCTGTATCAAAATAATATAATTGTAAATGAATAGCTTAAAATTATTTGAAGACAAAAAAGTACGTTCCACTTGGAATGAACAGGAAGACAAATGGTATTTCTCCATAATTGACGTTGTTGAAGTACTAACAAATTCTCCACGCCCTAGGAAATATTGGAATGCTCTAAAAACAAAGTTACAAAATGAAGGAAGTGAACTGTCCCATAAATTGGGACAGTTGAAAATGTCGGCAGATGATGGAAAAATGCGAATGACCGACGTCGCCGACACCGAACAAATTTTACGTCTTATCCAATCTATTCCCTCGCCAAAAGCTGAACCCTTTAAACAATGGCTAGCACAAGTTGGTGCAGAAAGAATTGCCGAAATAGAAAACCCTGAATTAGCACAATCCAGAATTAGAGCAACTTATAAAGCCAAAGGTTATAGTGATGAATGGATCGAAAAACGAATCAGAGGCGTTCTCGTTCGTGATGAATTAACCAACGAATGGAAACAAAGAGGGGTAAAAGAAGGAAGAGAATATTCTATTTTAACCGCAGAAATAAGTAAAGCAACCTTCGGCATCATTCCAAGTGATTACAAGAAACTAAAAGGTTTAACAAAATCTTCTGAGAATCTGAGAGATCATATGACAGATTTGGAATTGATTTTTTCTATGCTTGGAGAAGCCTCTACAACAGAAATTGCTAAAAATAGAGATGCAAAAGGCTTCGAAGAAAATCATGTTGCTGCACAAGCTGGTGGTAGTGTTGCAGGTAAAGCTCGAGAAGATTTAGAACAAAAGTCAGGCAAAAAGATAGTTAGTAGCCAAAATTTTAAACAGCTTAACGATAAACAAAGCGGTAAAAATTTAGAATAAAAATAGTGCTTCATTAAAAGCTAAGGTTTTTATCTTTCAATTTGAAAACTAGTGTCGGTGCACCTATTCAGTCCCGATAATGTTTTAAAATGGTAATTAAAGTTTTTACAGACGAAAGAATCCATCAAGGGGCTTTACACTTATGTTGGGTTTAGTTACCTTTGTTCTGCTTGAAACACCTCCAAACCGTTACCGATTTTAAATACAAGGCATTAAACTGGGCCAACCAATTTGATGTTTGTTGCTTCCTGGATTCAAATCAATACAATCAAGCTTATTCAGAATTTGATTTTTTATTAGCTGCAGATTTTCAATTTGAATTAAAATCATCTAGCAGAAACTCTTTCGACGATCTAAAAGCTTTCTATGAAGCGCATCAGCAATGGGTTTTTGGCTTCTTCAGTTACGATTTAAAAAATCAAATTGAAGATCTAACGTCCAATAATCGAGATGAATTAGATTTTCCAAACCTCTATTTCTTCGTTCCAAAATATCTTATCGCATATAAAGATGGGATCGAAAAAGTCTTAATTGGCCATGATTCTGTATTAAATGAAATAGAAAATTTTGAGAAAATTCCCTCGAAGCAGAGCGGAAAATTAGAAATCAAATCCAGATTATCAGAAGCTGAATATCTCACAAAAATTGATTCTCTAAAAGAACACATTTCTAGAGGTGATATTTATGAGATTAATTTTTGTCAAGAGTTTTTTGCAGAACACGCAGAAATTAATCCTCTTGAAACCTTTGAAGCTTTAAATAGATTATCGCCCACACCATTTGCGGGCTTCTTTAAAGTTAATGAACATTATATTTTATCTGCTACGCCCGAAAGATTTTTATGCAAAAGAGGCAATAAACTAATTTCTCAACCGATAAAAGGTACCGCAAAGCGAAGTCTTGATCCTGCCGAAGATGAAGCAATTAAATATGCTCTTAGAGGTGACATTAAAGAACAAACAGAAAATGTAATGATTGTAGATTTAGTCCGCCATGACCTTACAAAATCCGCTGTTAAAGGATCAGTCAAAGTAGAAGAGCTTTTCGGTATCTATACTTTTGCCCAAGTCCATCAAATGATCTCGACCATCAGCTGCCAGCTTAATCCAGAAATACATTTTATTGATGCGATTAAAAATGCTTTTCCAATGGGATCAATGACTGGTGCGCCAAAAATTAAGGCAATGCAGTTAATTGAACAATACGAAGAAACCAAAAGAGGTATTTACTCTGGATCATTTGGTTGCATTAATCCAAACGGAGATTTCGATTTTAATGTGGTAATCAGAAGTATTTTATATAATTCGGAATCAAAATATCTTTCCTTTCAAGTTGGGGGGGCAATTACTTATCAATGTAATGCAAAAAAGGAGTACGAGGAGTGTTTACTTAAAGCGTCAGCAATATTAAAAGTTTTAGGAGATTAGTTTATTTACTAGTGAAAACAATCCGCTTAGTTTATGATTTCCTTAATCAAAAAGCCTCGTCATGCTAAACTTGATCCGAAAGCTATCGGATCAGCATCTTTTAGGCTATGCCAAATAACTAATAAAATCCTGAACTAAATCATCAAAATAAAAAGGTGGAAACTTTTGCTAATACAAAAACTTTCCACCTCGAAACCTTCTAACTAAAGTTTTTATTTCTTGTAATACTGTTGCGCCTCTGGCAAGTATTTTTGAATCTGAGCAATACGTGTCGCATCACTCGGGTGCGTGCTTAAAAACTCAGCTGGTTTTTGCGCATTTGCTGATGCGGAAGCCATTCTATTCCAAAAACCTACTGAAGATTGAGGATTATATCCAGCCATTGCCATAAATATCAAGCCTAATCTATCTGCTTCTAATTCTTGGTTACGAGAGTATTTTAACATTGCAATTGGAGCACCAACACCATAAAGCGTATTAAATGTAGATTGCGCTTTAGGATTTTTAGATAAGGCTACTCCTCCTGCTGTACCAATTCCTTGCGCCACCATTTCTTGCGACATACGCTCTGCCGAATGCCCTGCAATTGCGTGAGCAATCTCATGACCCATAACAGTTGCTAAACCTGCATCGTCTTGTGTTACCGATAAAATACCGGTGTAAACAACGATTTTCCCTCCCGGCATACACCAAGCATTTTTTTCATTGTTTTGTACAACATTAACTTCCCATTTGTAATCCTGAATTAAATTACCATAGTTATTATTGTTCATATAGGTTTGCACCGCTGTAATTAATCGGCTACCTATTGTTTTTACTTTTAAAGCCTGAGCATTGGATGCTGGCAAAACAGCCGTTTTATTTTCGGTTAAAAATTCGCTGTAAGCTTGGAAAGCCATTGGCAAAACTTGGTCGTTGCCTACTAAATTTAATCTACTACGTCCGGTTAAAGGAACAGTAGAGCAAGAATTAAATAAAAGTAAACCTGCAACACTAGCGGTTAGTAATAACTTTTTCATAAAAAATAATATTTTTTTTTAAGGATTGTGAACTTTAATCATAAGCAAACAATGTAGTAACATTTAGCTTACAAATAAGTTTCAAAGCGTGTGTGAATTGTTAATTAATTAGTTTTCTTCCTAAACAAATACACTTTGGATTCTTTGCCTTTCAGCAATCTTTCAAGATTTTTTTGATGTGTAACTAAAATCAGAATACAAACAACCATTCCGTATAGCACTTCGGATTTTATGGAAACCTGAAACAAAAAGACAACACTAAGCGGAAAGGTAAATCCAGCACATATTGAACTTAATGAAACATATTTAGTTAATAATAAAATGACCACAAAAACCAGAACACAAAGCATAGATGCTTCGAAGTTAACTGCCAAAATCATTCCAAAAAGTGTAGCGACACCTTTACCACCCCTAAAACCAGCAAAAACAGGAAACAAATGCCCCATAACTGCAGTTACACCAAGTGCCAATTGATAATTAACAAAAACAACCGAATTTTGTGGCCCAGTTACGGACATACCGATTAGATAAGCGAGATTAGTAGCAGTATAGCCCTTTGCAATATCAATAACCATCACTGCAATGCCTGCCTTTTTGCCTAAAACCCTGAAGGTATTCGTGGCACCAGCATTCCCACTTCCATATTCTCTAACATCAACACCATAGAAAGCCTGTCCTAACCAGACAGCCGTTGGTATCGACCCAAAAAGGTAAGCGAGTAATAGAGCGCTGAGAGAATAAACCGTAACCATAGCCTACAATGATACAAAAAATAAGCCTTTTATTGAGTAGCTCATCATGTTAATATGCTTTTAAGCTGATATCTAAACTCTTAACTGAATGCGTTAGTGCGCCCATCGAGATATAATCTACACCACAATCGGCATATTCCTTTACATTCTCTTCTGTAATTCCTCCAGATGCTTCAGTTATGAACTTTCCGTCGATCAATTTTACTGCCTCTCTTAATTTTTCAAAACTAAAATTATCAAGCATAATCCGATCCACTCCCCCTATTTCTAAAACTTGAGATAATTCCCCAATATTCCTCACTTCTATCTCAATCTGTAGAGTTTTTTGCTGATCTAATAAATATTTTTGAGCAGATTTAATTGCGTTTGAAATTCCACCAGCATAATCTACATGATTATCCTTTATCAAAATCATGTCGTATAAACCAATTCGATGGTTTACACCACCACCAATTCTTACAGCCCATTTTTCTAAATAGCGTAAACCTGGGGTTGTTTTTCTAGTATCTAATATTTTAGTTTTGGTGTTTTTTAAAAGCGCCACAATGTGATTTGTTTTGGTAGCAATGCCACTCATTCTTTGCATGCAGTTTAAAACCAAACGTTCGGCAATTAAAATAGAATGTGTACTGCCACTTACCGTTAATCCGATGTCGCCGACTTTTACAGGCACTCCATCGTTTAATAATAAATCAACTTTTAAATTGGCATCTACAACTTTAAAAATTTCTAAAGCTAGTTCCACCCCAGCTAAAATTCCATTCTCTTTAATAATAAGTTTTGCTTTGCCTTGAGTACCGACAGGAATGGTTGATAATGAGGTATGATCGCCATCACCTATATCTTCAGCGAGGGCATTTTTTATGAATTGATCTATAAGTTCTTTATCCAAAACAAGTTATTTGATTACAAAAATAAGAATTATTTATCATCAGACAATTGCCTGACAGGCTTAAAAAGTTAATTTAAGCAGATTCTAATCGAGAAATAAATAAATTGAATTAATCTTTAGCTGGCTCGATGCGCAATTCGGTAATTAAAAAGCTTGTGTTAAACTTTTTCATGGTAATGGAAACCCGAAAAGTTTCTTTAGCGGTGCTAAAAAGAATTACGCCGAAACGGTAGTTGGGATTGGTATTAATTTTATGAAAAATACTTGTTTTTACTGGGGGATGCTTGATGAAAAAATCTTTTAAAATCTGCTCACCCTGTGCTTTAGAATATACATCCTCCTCATCAATAATGATCAATTCTATGGTTGAAGCAAAATTTTTGGCAATTTCTTTTGAATTACTAGATTTAAAATACGAAGATAAATCATCAATAATATCCGCTTGGAAGGCTATAGGACGATATAATGACGACAAACTAATAACTAGTAAAAATAAGCTCCGGATCATTTCTGCATTTTATACAGAACCCTATAGCTAAAATTATGCCATTAGCTTATCAAAAAAAGGATTTCTTAATTTGTATAACCTTCAATAAAGTTATATTTGCGTTCGAAACAAAATAATAAAACATGAGCAGCTTGAAAATGTTTTAAAAATGTTTCCTAATTATAGAATCACTTTAGATAAAATAGCTGTTAAAGTTGTTCATTTTAAAATTAATTTATAACTCTATTAGCAGTGTTATCTTAAAAAAGCAAAACTAATGACAAATAAAAAACTCGCACTTATTATTTTAGATGGCTGGGGCTACGGAAATCAAGACAAATCCGATGCTGCTTATGCGGCCAATACACCTTTTTTTGATTCATTATTACAAAAATATCCTAATTCAAAGTTAGAGGCTTCTGGCGAGGCGGTTGGCTTACCTGCTGGCCAAATGGGGAACTCAGAAGTTGGCCACATGAATTTAGGCGCAGGTAGAGTGGTTTATCAAGAACTGGGCAGAATAAATAAATCGATTACTGATAGAGAATTACATAGCCACCCTGTTTTGCTGAGTGCATTTGATTATGCCAAGAAAAATAACAAAGCGGTTCATTTTATTGGTTTGGTTTCCAATGGTGGCGTTCATGCCCACATTGAGCATTTAAAAGCATTAAGCGATGCTGCAAACCAAGCAAATGTTCAAAAAACTTTTGTGCATGCATTTCTTGATGGACGAGATACTGATCCAAATTCAGGATTAGGATTTATTACCGATCTACAAAACTACATTAAAAACTCTAATACAAAGCTTGCTACAATGGTTGGCCGTTATTATGCAATGGATAGAGATAATCGCTGGGAGCGTGTAAAACAGGCTTATGATGTTATGGTTAATGGCATCGGAGAAAAAACCCAAGATGCTTTAGCCGCAATCAAAAAATCATACGAGGCTGGCGTTACAGATGAGTTTTTGCAACCCATTGTTTTAACCCAAGATAATGGAGAACCAATTGCAACCATTCAAAACGATGATGTTGTAATTTGCTTTAACTTCCGCACCGATAGAGGACGAGAAATTACCTCGGCACTAACACAAAAAGATTATCCAGAACAGCAAATGCATAAATTGCCATTGTATTATGTTACGATGACTACATACGATGAAAATTTTGAAAAAGTAAATGTGGTTTTTACCAAAGATGATTTGAGCAAAACTTTGGGTGAAGTATTGGCGGGCAGTCAAAAAAATCAAATCCGCATTGCGGAAACAGAAAAATACCCACACGTAACATTCTTCTTTTCTGGCGGAAGAGAATCCGAATTTGAAAACGAGAAACGCATTTTAATTCCTTCGCCAAAAGTTGCAACTTACGATTTACAACCAGAAATGAGCGCTGCAGGAATCACAGAAGCCATAACGGCTGAAATGGAAAGCGGTTGGGCAGATTTTATCTGTTTAAACTTTGCAAATCCAGATATGGTTGGACATACAGGTGTTTTTGAAGCCGTAATTAAAGCAGTAGAAACTGCAGATAAATGCGCAGAAATTGTCGTTAATAAAGGTTTGGAAAATGGTTATTCATTTATCCTTTTAGCAGATCATGGCAATTCAGAATTTATGGTAAATAAAGATGGATCTGCAAATACTGCGCACACAACCAACTTGGTTCCATGCATTTTGATTGATACAGATTATAAAATGATTGAGGATGGAAAACTAGGTGATATTGCCCCTACTGTTTTAAAAATATTGGGCGTAGCTATTCCAGAAGAAATGACAGGAAACGTTTTGGTATAATGATTAAAAAACGATATTTATTTGTATTTGCTTTAGCACTTTTTTCCTGCAATCAGCGTAAAGAATCTGAAGCAAATACAGATTTAATTTATTTTGATATTAAAGGTTATTTTGCAAAGGAAATAATCCATCTTCAGGAGCTTAAACCTGTGGTTAAAAAATCGGTGAGCATAAATGGAGCATTAGAAAACAAATCTTTGGTAATAAAGGATTGGACCAAAGAGCTCTCTGTATTTGTAGATGCTGATATTAATAAAACATCTTGGAAGGGAAGTTTTGTAGCTATAAAAAATAATCATCAAGAAACTTATACTTCTTCTAGCAAGAAGATTCCGGTTAAAAAGATTTTGATAGAAAAGAATGGGAATAAAATTAGAAAAGTTGAAATTTTCATTGCAAATAAAAACATTCTTTATACCTCAAATGATACTTTAACTTATTACCCAGATAGTTTGTATCAAATTGAAAAGCGACAGAAAATAAGGTTGCTTAGTGCAAAGAAATATAGCATAATCGGAAAACTGAGATAAAAAAAATAGTCCTGAAGAAATTCAGGACTATTTTTTTGCTTTAGGGTCTATTCACTTCAGGCTCAAAATCTGAGCTTTATCATAGGCTACCCAATCAATAATATCTTTTCGCAAAGGTTGCATAGTTAACACTTTCTGAAAATCAGAAATAGAATTGTTAAACAACGCCACACAAGCAGCCTTTTCTTCTTTCTTTTTTACTTTGAAAGATCTGAAAATGGCGTAATCTTTATAAGCTAAGGCTCTATTTTGCAACATTTGTGAATCTTCTTCACCACTAATTTCAATTGCTTTTGTAAAATCTTTAATGGAGGCAGTATAAAAGTTCTCCCGCATAGAATTTAAGGATTCTTTCGGATCGTTGGCAATATTTAAGCGAGCTTTTCCACGGTAATAATACGCAGAAACTTCACCTGGTTTTATCACCACTAAACGGCTATAAGTTGAAATAGATTTTTCATATTCTCCATTTTGAAAATAAGAATAACCCAGCATTTTTAAAACGTTTGCATTATCAGGATCTTTTGTATCGGCCTTTTCTAGCTGAATAACAGCAGTTTTATAATCGCCTTTCATCATTGCCTGCATGCTTTTATCATAATTGCTTTGAGCAAAACTGGCTGTCGATGAGAAAAGAATAAGTCCTAAAACGGCTTGTTTAAAATAGTTCATGTATTAATAATAAGTTAACAAATCTAACACATCAGTGGGATTAATAGGGAATATTTTTCCGCAATATAATCCTATTCTGAGAATTTAAAAGTTTTTTTAATTTCTTTCGCACAACCTTATCCAGCAAACATTAGCTTAAACGCTAAATTTTGCTTAATATGATAATACAATAAATATTTAAAAACAAACCTGCCTTTTTAACAAAAGATTAATGTTATTTTCACTTTGGCACAAGAGTTGAAATTATTACCTTAACAATTAAATTAAACAATGAATACACGATGATACTGCCAGTTTGTCGTTAGAGGAAGATGTAGATAATGAGTAAACAAGATATATTTGATTTCAATTCAGCTATGCCGATCATAAATGAAGATACCGAGTTTTTCCCACTAATGTCTCAACAAGACGAGGAGGAAATGAATAATGAGGAAACTCCAGAAACCTTGGCAATTTTGCCACTAAGAAACACTGTTTTATTTCCTGGGGTGGTAATTCCAATTACCGTTGGGAGGGATAAATCCATCAAATTAATTAAAGAAGCTTACAAGGGAAATAAAATTATAGGTGTTGTTTCTCAAAAGGATGTTTCTATAGAAGACCCTACCTTTGAGCAACTTAACACCGTTGGTACAGTTGCAAATATTATAAAATTGCTTCAAATGCCCGATGGTAATACAACAGTTATTATTCAGGGGAAGCAACGTTTTAGTTTAATAGAAGAGGCGCAGAATGAGCCATATATTAAAGCGGTTGTTAAAAAATTTGAAGAGCAAAAACATAAAGCAGATAAAGAATTTAAGACTTTAATTGCCTCAATCCGGGAGATGTCTTCTCAGATTATTCAGCTTTCTCCAAACATACCGAGCGAGGCTAGTATTGCACTTAAAAACATTGAAAGCAATTCATTTTTGATCAATTTTATTTCGTCAAACATGAATGCCGAAATGGCTGATAAGCAAAAAATCCTTGAAATGGATAAATTGCAGGAAAGAGCTCAAAAAGTTATGGAGCTTTTAATGGTCGAATTACAGATGTTGGAATTGAGAAATCAAATTCAATCTAAAGTCCGAACCGATCTTGATAAGCAACAACGCGATTATTTTCTAAATCAACAATTAAAAACCATCCAAGAAGAACTTGGAGGAAACTCTGCAGATTTAGAGTTTGATGCTTTGCAGGAAAGAGCAAAAAAGAAAAAATGGGCTAAAGCAGTTGATGACCACTTTGATAAAGAACTCGATAAACTTGGAAGAATGAATCCGGCAGCGCCAGATTATTCAATCCAATTAAATTATCTCGAGCTCTTATTGGATTTGCCTTGGAGCGAATTTACTAAGGACAATTTTGATCTTAAACGTGCTCAACGCATATTAGATAAAGATCACTTTGGATTAGAAAAAGTTAAACAACGCATTATTGAATATTTAGCCGTATTAAAGTTAAAACGAGATATGAAAGCACCAATTTTATGTTTAGTTGGTCCTCCGGGAGTGGGTAAAACATCATTGGGAAAATCAATTGCGAAAGCTTTAGGTCGTAAATATGTAAGAATGGCCCTTGGTGGTATTCGCGACGAAGCCGAAATTAGAGGGCACCGTAAAACATACATTGGCGCAATGCCAGGCCGTATTATTTCATCCATTAAAAAAGCTGGTGCAGATAATCCTGTATTTGTTTTAGATGAAATTGATAAAGTAGGTACAGATCATCGTGGCGATCCTTCATCAGCTTTGCTTGAGGTTTTAGATCCTGAACAAAACAGCTCTTTTTATGATCACTATGTGGAAATGGACTACGATTTATCGAATGTTCTTTTCATTGCAACAGCCAATTCATTAAGTACGATTCAGCCTGCGTTGTTAGATAGAATGGAAATTATTGAGGTAAATGGATATACAATCGAAGAGAAAATTGAGATTGCAAAAAAATACCTTCTTCCAAAACAAAAAGAAAATCACGGCCTGCAGAATAAAGACATCAACTTAAAAACTTCGTTAATTGAAAAAGTAATTGAAGATTATACAAGAGAGTCTGGAGTACGCGGATTAGAGAAAAAAGTTGGTTCGTTAGTTCGTGGGGTAGCTACAAAAATTGCGATGGAAGAAACTTACGATCCTAATTTAACTGTTGCCGATGTTGAACGTATTTTAGGTGCGCCCATTTACGATAAAGATTTATATGAAGGAAATGAAGTTGCCGGAGTTGTTACAGGTTTGGCCTGGACTAGCGTTGGGGGTGACATTCTTTTTATTGAATCGAGTTTAAGTCCGGGTAAGGGAAAATTAACTTTAACTGGTAATTTAGGCGATGTAATGAAAGAATCTGCTGTAATTGCGTTAGCTTATTTACGTGCGCACGCATCAGAATTTGGCATTGATTATTCCCTGTTTGATAATTGGGACGTTCACGTTCACGTTCCTGCTGGGGCAACGCCAAAAGATGGTCCATCTGCAGGTGTAACCATGTTAACCGCATTAACTTCGGCATTTACGCAGCGTAAGGTAAAACAACATTTGGCCATGACTGGTGAAATTACACTTCGTGGAAAAGTGTTACCAGTTGGTGGAATCAAAGAAAAAATATTAGCAGCTAAAAGAGCGAACATCAAAGAAATTATCCTTTGTAAAAGCAATCGCAAAGATATTTTAGAGATTAAAGAAAGCTACGTTAAAGATTTAACTTTCCATTACGTTACAGAAATGAGTGAGGTAATTGAATTAGCTTTAACAAAAAATAAGGTTAAAAAACCATTGGATTTAAGCATTAAAATTGCTCCAATCGTTAACTAATTTGTAATCTTTTGGCTTTATAGCTTTAAAATTCGATTACAATAAATACTTTTACAGCCTAGGTTAAATCACCTAGGCTTTTTTTATGAGATTTTTTTTATTCGCAGTAATCCTTTCATTGGTTGTTTCTACAAGTTTTGCCCAATCCTACAAAAATGAATTCGGTTTTAAAACAGAAAATGATGCTTATTTGGCCACATTAAATGATCGATACTACACTAATGGATTATTTATTTATTTCCGCAGAGCGATAAATCCAGAAAAATTTGGAGAAAAAATAGAGAAGAAAACCTACGAAATTTCTGCTGGCCAAAAAATGTACACGCCATATTGGGGACAGGTACCTAATAAGGCAGATCAAGACAGGCCTTTTGCTGGATACCTATATGTTGGTGGTGCTTATTCTATATTTTACAAAAACGAAAGTGTACTGAAATTAAGTACAGAAATTGGAACGGTTGGGCCAAATTCTCTCGCTCAAGATGCGCAAAGATTTCTTCATGAAACGGTAGGATTTTACACTCCTGCTGGGTGGGATTATCAAATTAAGAATGAGGTTGCTGTTAATTTAGCTGCGAATTACAGCAAATTACTTTATAGAACAGACGATAATGTGGTTGATTTTAGTGGACAAGGTTATGCTAATTTAGGCACAACATTTTCAGGTTTGGGAGGCTCTGTATTGTTTAGAGCAGGAAGATTAAATCAATTATTTAATAGTGCTTATCATAATGCAGTAATCGGAAATTCAAAAACCGCTAGTCTCAATAAATCAGAACTATTTTTTTACGCAAAACCTCAATTAAACATTGTTGCCTATGATGCAACCATTCAGGGAAGTTTGTTTAACAATAATAGCCCAGTAACTTTTGGAGTTAAGCCAATCGTTTTTGAGCAACAGTTTGGCGTTAATTACAGTTCGAAAAGATTTACGGCAGATTTTAACGTGATTTTTAAAACCAAAGAAGTTAAGAGTGTTGCAAAAGCACAAAATTACGGTGGCTTGAGTTTATATTACAGGTTTGGCAAAATCTAAGGTTAATCAAAACCTGGTTTCTTTCTAGTTTCTTTCCTTTCTGCGTTAACGGATTTATTCCTCAATCTTTTCTGAATTACCGCCTTTGGGATTTTAGTTGGCTTTCGCTTTTTTTGGACTATAAGAGAACGTTTAAGCAAATCAATTAATTTGGCAACGGTCTTTTCTTTATTTAAAAGCTGACTTCGATCCTCTTGAGAAACAATATGTAACAACCCTTCCGAATCTAAACGATTTTCGAGCCTGGTTTTTAGAATTAGCTTTTCTTCATCGCTTAAATATTCTGAGTTTTCTAAGTTGAAAATCAGCTCCACTTTGCTCGAAACTTTATTTACATTTTGTCCGCCTTTGCCACCACTTCGAGAAGTATTGAATGCAACTGATTTTAAAATTTCTTCTCTTGTAGGTAACATTTTATTTTTTCTAAATTTTATTGAATGCAAATATATTTAGAAAAAATTAATCAATAATGTTAAAATTATAGTTAATTGAGTGCTCTTTTTGCTAATTCGTTGATAAAATCTTAACTTCAAAGATTCATCCATATTAAGCTCTAAATACCCTTAAACGTCCCATGACTTTAAAATCGTTTGCTCAAAAACTAAAAAGCTTCTTAAAAGCATTCCTGTTCACTATTCTCTGTATTGTTTACCTCTTCTTAACAATCTGGACATTCTGCTACTCTTTAAATATTTTTTACGTTTTTATTATTGTCTTAGCAATTGGTTTGATTCTTTATTTCAGAAGAAAAAAAAGAAGAGATTTATCAGCAATTCTAGTAGTGGGATTAATTATTTTTTTAATTGCTACACCTTATAATTTAACGCAATACAACAATAACGCGGCAGGTTTTCAGGCTAGGGTAAATAGAGGCAAATCACTTACTTTTAAAGAGAAGTGTGGCATATATGGAAATGTTTTAATGATCATTGTTCTTGATTACATCCCACTACGTGAAGCGAGTGTAATGAATTTTTACATGCTGTTTCCCAAAGAAAATAAAACGAGAGTTTTTTACAGTAACGCCTATCTGAGAGCCCATGACATTCAACCATTGTTAAATAAAAAAGGAAAAAATACGGTTGCCTGGAATAAATGGAATGAACGTTTAAATGGTAATTTTAGGTTTGCTGCAGCTTTTGATCCTTGTACAATTGAAATTACTGATGAAGGAACTTACAAAAAAGCGGTATTAATTACGCCGTTTCAGTATCGTAAAAATTATACAACCAAAAATGCCGTACACGCCATGCATGGTTTATTTGAGTTCCATATAAACGAAGGTTTGTTTTGGTATTTGCAACACAAAGGTTGGCTTCATCCTTACACAGCTGTATGGATTGCCAAGTTTGATAAATAAAATCTTGAATTTAAGTTAGGTATAGTTTTTATGACTGAAGTTGTGATAAAAAGTTAAACAAGTACATGGTCTTTTTTTACCTTTGTGGTAATGAAAAAAAACTTGGTTATAGCTATTGATGGCTATTCATCTTGCGGAAAAAGTACTTTAGCAAAAGCTTTAGCTAAAAAATTAGGTTTTATTTATATTGATAGCGGCGCCATGTACCGTGCAGTTACCTTATATTTTTTGAGAAATAACATCAACATTTCTGATGACAATAAGGTTATTGATGCTTTACAGCATATTGAACTTAACTTTCATTCACGCGATTATCAATCGCACATTACTTTAAATGGTGAAGAAGTTTCTGATGAAATCCGATTAATGCCTGTTTCTGAAAAAGTGAGCGAAGTTTCTGCACACAAAATTGTTCGCCACGAAATGGTGAAACAACAACAACGGATGGGCAAATCAAAAAACATTGTAATGGACGGACGTGATATCGGCACTACAGTTTTCCCTGAAGCGCCAGTTAAATTTTTCATGACTGCTGATCCAAAAATAAGAGCTGAACGCAGATTCAAAGAATTAGAAAGCAAGGGCAACAACGAAACCACTTTAGAAGAAGTTTTTGAAAATCTTGCACACCGCGATTATGCCGATACAACACGGAAAGAAAGTCCGTTGGTTAGAGCAGAAGATGCCGTGATTTTAGACAATACCAACTTAACACAAGAAGAACAATTGGCCTTTGCATTAGAACGTGCCGAACCTTTTTTAAGTTAATGGCAGTATCAGTTTAATTTTATTTCATATTTTTAGCGAGAACCAAATTCTCCTATCTATGAAAATTAAAATATTTTGCACCTTACTTTTCCTTTTTTCAATTTCAGCAGAAAATCTTTTTGCTCAAAAAGGATGGATTGATCTTTTTAATGGTAAAGACCTAAAAGATTGGAACATAAAAATCTCTAAGCACGAGTATAGAGAAAACTATGCAAATACTTTTCGGGTTGAAGATGGACTTATAAAAGTAAGTTATGATGGTTATAAAGAGTTTGATCAACAATATGGACACATTTTTTATAAAAAACCTTTCTCTGCATATTTATTAAAAGTAACCTATCGTTTTGTTGGAGAACAAGCCAAGGGCGGCGAAGGCTGGGCTTTAAGAAACAGCGGTGCAATGTTGCATTGCCAAGATCCTTCAACCATGCTCAAAGATCAGGATTTTCCAATTTCTATTGAAGGACAAATTTTAGGTGGCGATGGTGAACATGAGCGCCATACAAGCAATGTTTGTACTCCAGGCACACTAATAAATTATAATGGTGCATTATTTACACCTCATTGTTTAGATTCAAAATCAAAAACCTATGCAGGTAATCAATGGGTAACGGCAGAGTTTTTAGTGTTGCAAGATTCCGTTATAAAACACATAATTGGCGGTGAAGTCGTTTTGGAATACACAAAGCCCCAAATTGGAGGTGGAAATGTTTCTAATTTTGATCCAAAGGTTAAAATTGATGGTAAAGCTTTAACATCTGGTTATATTGCATTACAAAGTGAGAGCCACCCGATTGAGTTTAAAACAGTACAACTTTACAATTTAGAACCATACATGAAGAACAAGGCTAAGCTTGATCAGGTACTGGAAAAAATATTAAAAGAATAAATATCCTCCTTCCCTATTGTTAAATTATGCAACGCATAAATTTTAACCGAAAAATATGTTGAACAAAAATTGGCACAAACGAGTTAATTTACTTTTACTTGCTGTATTTATTTCCGTAGTATCATTTGCTCAAACCGCCTATAAAATAAATGAAATTCCCGATCCAAAAAATAATGGAGGTGGTTATGTTAGTAATCCTGATGGAATTTTAAGCAGTGATGACGTTTCAAATCTTAATACTACCATCGCTGATTTTGAAAGCAAAACAAATTTACAACTCGCGGTAATCATTGTAAATGATTTTGATCATGATAAAGAAGACTTCGATTTTGCCTATGAGCTTTTTAATACTTGGGGAATTGGGCAGAAAACTAGCAATAATGGTCTGCTCCTATTTATTTCTAAAGATAGACGTAAATATAGATTTATAACAGGCACGGGCACTGAGGGTATTTTACCGGATGTTACCCTTAAACATACTGCAGAAAATTATTTAATTCCCGCTTTTAGAGAAAATGATTTTGGTAAAGGAATAATAAATACAGTTGATGCTTTAGGCGTTATTATCCTAAAACCTGAAAACAAATCGGAGCTTAATCAATTTTTTACTCAAATAACAAAAGGCAATAATGACTGGGAAAATGTTTGGCTTCCAACAGCTATAATCTTGCTCGTATTTTTCGGGATATTTAAAATTATAAAGAGACAAGCAAAAAATATTTCTGGAAGTCAATTTATAAAAAAACCAAGTTCGGATCTTGCAATTGCAAAAGGTTGCGCCGTACTTTTCTTCATTGTTTTCATTTCTATTTTTGTTATTGTCTTCACAGAAAGTTTTGAATTATTAAAAAAAATAAGGTTAACACATATTCCAATAATATTATATAGTATACTAGCGATAGGGCTTTTCTTTAGATATCTCTTTTACATTTCTAGTTTAAGGAAGGCACATAACGATGATGAAAACTTTTTTAATGAAGTTAAAACATTTCATAAAAGGAATTGGTGGCTAATTTTTTTCTCGCCAATAATTTTAATTGCCATAATTATTCACTTGATAAAACGAAATAAAACTGCAGATCGTTTTAAACCCATTCTGGATAGCAAAAAAAATGAGATGATTCGGATGGATAGAGATATAAATATTGAAGGTAAGCCTTTTTTATCTCTAGGCCAACGTAAAGAAGAAACGATTAAAACTTACGATTATGATATTTGGGAAAGTGCTGATCATAAAGAACATATTATTAAAGCATGGCCAGCAGAAAACTATGAGGATTATGTAGAATGTCCTTCCTGTAGTTTTAGAACTTATAAGCTGAAAAAGAGAGAAACAGTTACAGAAGCAACATACAGCCATGAAGGACAAGCTAAACTTATAAACGAATGTGGCTTTTGTAAGCATACAGAATTTATAAAATGGATAACACTAGCCATGTTGGTAAAATCTAGCTCTTCATCAGGCTCATCATCATCAAGTAGTAGTTCTTCTTCATCATCTTCATCTAGCAGTAGTTGGGGCGGTGGCAGTAGTAGCGGTGGCGGAACTGGTGGAAGTTGGTAAAGCATTTCGATTAAAACTTATTGGCTTCTGTTTAAAAGTATTTCATAGTTTTGGAATGTTTAGCACGGTGTTTGCGCATAGCGTCAATGCATCGATTTAATTAAAATGCAATCCAACAATATACCAATCATGACTAGAATATTCTTCGTTTTTATTGCCCTGTCTCTTTTTTCTATCAACTTGCAAGCTCAAGATATATATCGGGTAAAGGCCGATAAATTAAATGTTAGATCTACAAATGATCCAAAAAGCAAGGTTATTGGCTTTATAAAGCAAGATGAAAATGTAGTTGTTTTAGATTCTGCAGATGCTAAATACTTTAAAGTTAAAGTTACCAATGGCGAAGGTTGGGTGAGCAAAGAGTTCTTGGTTAAAATTGCGTCAGCAGTAAAACCAGCACAAGCCAAACCCACAATTGCCGTAGAAGTTCCAAAAGTTGCTAAAGATTATTCTAATATTATCTTTTTCGCTGTTGTTGCGCTTTTAATGGGAACGATTTTATTCTTCATATTTAAATATTCTAGTCAGAATAAATTTCTAATTAGCTTTTCCACAATCATTGTTCTTGTTGTTGCTTACTTCTGCTTTATAACTTTTATAAAAGAAAAAACGATAAGTGGAACATTTGCAAGTAATGCGGATACTCAATATAAATCTTTTGATTTTGGCACAAATGATTCTGTTATCGTTAAAGATGTTTATACAGATTCTACCTTTACAGCGAAATATGTTATTGAAGGTGATATGATTAAATTATATGATCAGCAGAATATGATTATGTTATTAATTAGGGATGAAAACACTTTGATTGGAGAAGGCTTTACGAGAGGCACTTTTACTAAGAAATAGGCTTTTAAAATTTGTATATTTGTTGTTATGAAAGTGTTATTAGAAATTCCAGATAATAAGGCATCCTCTTTAATGGATGTACTTAATAGCATTCCATATGTTAAAGCCAAAACTATTATTGAACCGAAAGATATTTTAAAAGCGGAAATAAAAGAAGCTGTTGAAGAATTGAATCTGATTAAGCAAGGGAAGTTGAAGGGTAATGATGCTGAGACTTTTTTGAACGGTTTATAATGTAAAAACTATCTCGTCTTTTGAAAAACAAACCAAACGACTGTTCAAAAAGTACACATCACTAAAAGGCGAACTTTTAGCATTAGTTCAGAATAAAAATTGAGCCAGAAATTGGCATTCCAATTGGAAAAAACTGTTATAAAATTCGAATTGCAATAGCGTCCAAAGGTAAAGGCAAATCTGGTGGAGCAAGAATAATAACTAATTTTGTTGTGAGTGATGGAATAGTTTATTTACTTGCTATTTATGATAAATCTGAAAAAGATAATATCACAGATAAAGAATTGCTAGAATTGCTGAGTTCTATTTCAGAATAAAAAATTAGGTTATCTGCGTTCAAAGCACAGATTTCATTCTTAAACCCGATGGAGCGGAATAGCCCGGAGCCCGATTTTCTTCTATCGGGCGAGGACTATAAGCGAAAGCGGGACTACAGCCCCAGAAGAATAACTGAACGCTCATTTCCAAATAATTAACTTCTTGATATTTTTAAAATAACACTCTACATCGAGAATCATCTGATAGGGAGGAATTGCAAAACGTCTATTTTTCGATCCAAATCTTGATACTTGATATGCCAAAAGCATCCCTTTGGGACTAAATACTTGATACTCCTTTTCTAATCCACTAAAAATCAGCAACATTTATTAAAAAAATCTTTTCTATTTATTAAAAAAGTTTTACCTTTGCAGTCCCTAAATAGGGAAAAAAGGAGATAATTAATTAATGGCTAAAAAACAAGTAGCAGAAAAAGAATTAGCAGCTAAAACAGCTGAACTTCAGGGAGAAGGCGGACGCCTGACTGAAAAAGAAACTATTGAATCTGAAGCTGATTCAGTTTCGATCGAATCGATCAAATCATCATTAGCAACACCAACCGAAGATTTCGATTGGGATGCAGATGAAAAAGTTTTCGGTAATTACAATGATGCAGACCGTAAAAAGTTTGAAGATATGTATGCTGGAACATTCAATCAAATCACTAAAGGTGAAATCATTAGCGGTATCGTTGTTTCAATTAACAACAAAGATGTAGTATTAAACGTTGGTTTTAAATCAGACGGTTTAGTTTCTACTTCAGAATTCCGTGATACACCAGATTTAAAAATCGGCGATTCAGTTGACGTATTCGTTGAAGCACCAGAAGATGCTAACGGTCAATTGATCCTTTCTCGCAAAAGAGCAAAAACTCAAAGATCTTGGGAAGCTATTAACGAGGCTCTTGAAAATGATAGAATCATCAACGGTTTCGTTAAGAGCCGTACTAAAGGTGGTTTAATTGTTGATATCATGGGCGTTGAAGCTTTCTTACCAGGTTCTCAAATTGATATCAAACCTATCCGCGATTACGATGTGTACGTGGGTAAAACAATGGAATTTAAAGTTGTTAAAATTAACCATGAGTTTAAAAACGTAGTTGTTTCTCATAAAGTGTTAATTGAAGACGATTTAGAAAGCCAAAAAGTAGAAATCGTTTCTAAATTAGAAAAAGGACAAGTATTAGAAGGTACTGTTAAAAACATTACAGATTTCGGTGTATTTATCGATTTAGGTGGTGTTGATGGTTTACTTCACATTACTGATATTTCTTGGGGCCGCATAGAGCATCCAAAAGAAGTATTATCATTAGATGAAAAAATCAACGTGGTTGTTTTAGATTTCGATGATGAGAAAAAACGTATCGCTTTAGGTTTAAAACAATTAACTCCTCACCCTTGGGAAAATTTAGATGCTAATTTAGCTGTTGGTTCTAAAGTAAAAGGAAAAATCGTAACTGTTGCAGATTACGGTGCTTTCTTAGAAATCATCCCAGGTGTTGAAGGTTTAATCCATGTTTCTGAAATGAGCTGGTCGCAAAACTTAAGAAATCCACAAGAATTCTTAAAAGTTGGTGATGAGATCGAAGCTGAAGTTTTAACTTTAGATAGAGACGAGCGCAAAATGAGCTTAGGTATTAAACAATTATCTAACGACCCTTGGCAAGAAGTTGCTGCTAAATTCCCAGTTGGAAGCAAGCACACAGCTACAGTTAAAAACATGACTAACTTCGGTGTGTTTGTTGAAATTGAAGAAGGTATCGATGGTTTAATCCACATTTCTGATTTATCTTGGTCTAAAAAAGTAAACCACCCTAACGAATTCACTAAAGTTGGTGATGTATTAGATGTTGTTGTTTTAGAATTAGACGTTGATAACCGTAAATTAAGCTTAGGTCACAAACAATTAGAAGAAAACCCTTGGGATACTTTCGAAACGATCTTCACTTTAGATTCGGTTCACCAAGGTACTGTTGTTAAGGTAACTGATAAAGGTGCTGTTATTGCTTTACCATATGGTGTAGAAGGTTTCGTACCAACTAAACACATGGTTAAAGAAGATGGTACTTCGGTTAAAGCTGAAGAAACTAACGATTTCAAAATCATCGAGTTTAACAAAGAAGCTAAACGCATCGTTGTTTCTCACGCTCGTATTTGGGAAGAAGTTAAAGCTGAAGCTGTAGCAGAAGAAAGAAATGCTAAGAAAAAAGAAGCGAAAGCATCTATTACAGCAGTTAAAAAAGTTAAAGATTCTGTAGAGAAATCTACTTTAGGAGATTTAGACGTATTGGCTCAATTGAAATCGCAATTAGAAGGCGAAGAAAGCAAAGCTAAAAAAGGCTAGTTCTTTTTAACTAAATATATTAAACGCCTTCCCGTTAAATCGGGGGGGCGTTTTTTTTTGCCTCACCCTATGAATGTTTGTGGTTTATGTTTTTTAGTGGTAGTCCCTCTCCGGAAGAGAGGGAAACAAGAGATTGTGATTTGAACCCTTATCAATATTAGGTTATAGCTTCTACCCATAAACCCCTCTCTTTAAGGAGAGGGATTGTAGCAATAAGCCTTGGCACTTGCTTTAACAGGGTGAGGTTTTTGAAAACGAAAGCAAGCAATAATCGTTAACTCCTGCCCCGCTGTTCGTTTAATCTTTTTGGCGATTGTCATGCTGAGGCACGAAGCATCTGTTTCATCGGTTGCAGATGCTTCGTACCTCAGCATGTCAGAATATTCAGGGTTGCTACATCAAGAAGGATTTTCTTCCCATCGGGTTTATGTAACATCTATAATTCGTTCTACCCTACCTTTCGCTTTCATCCCTCTATAATTATTACTTTTGAAAAGGAAAATCGCCTTACTATGAAAAAAATTATCTTTCTATTTTTATCAATTGCTTTTTGCTTAAATCTGTCTGCTCAAGAAGTAAATATTATTCCACAGCCTGTAAAATTGGAAATAAACCCGAAAACATCACCCTTCAAAATAGATAACAGAACGCAAATTATTGCACCAGATTCCTTAATAAATAGTATCTCCTATCTACAGGATTATCTATCAAAATATTATGGAATTACGATTACAAGAGATTCAACATCCAACAAAGTATCAAACATTATTAAACTGGGTATAAGTAATGTTAAGACCACAAAACCAGATTATTATGAATTAACTTCAGACAATAAACAAATTCAAATTCTATCTTCATCCTCAAAAGGAATATTTTACGGCATCCAAACTTTAATTCAGCTTTTACCCTACTCTCGTAAAGCTTTTCCCGTGCAAGTTCCATCAGTTAATATAACCGATTATCCTCGCTTCGATTACCGCGGAATGCATCTTGATGTAAGTCGCCATTTTTTTGACGTTGCTTTTGTTAAGCAGTACATCGATTATTTAGCGCTTCATAAAATGAATTACTTCCACTGGCATTTAACTGATGACCATGGCTGGAGAATTGAAATTAAGAAATATCCGAAACTTGCAGAGATCGGCGCTTGGCGTAATGGCAGTATTATTGGTTTATGGCCAGGAAAAGGCAATGAAAACATAAAATACCAAATACTACCCAAAGAAATTAAAATTACCCCTAAAGATGCGGTAATTAAAACCGATGGCATTCGATATGGTGGTTTTTACACTCAAGAACAAATTAAAGATGTGATTAATTATGCGTCTAAAAAATACATCACCATTATTCCAGAAATCGAAATGCCTGCTCACAGCATGGCAATTTTGGCTGCTTATCCAGAATTGGGAACCGAACCCGATAAAAAATATGAAGTTGCAGAAACTTGGGGAATGATGAACAAATACAATAACGTTTTACAACCATCAGAAAAAACATTTCAATTTTTAGAAGATATACTAACCGAGGTAATGAATCTGTTCCCTTCGCAATATATACATATTGGTGGCGATGAAGGATCGAAAGTTTGGTGGAGAAAATCAGAGGTTTCTCAACAGATTATGAAGGCAAATGGACTCAAAGATGAAAGCGAACTGCAAAGTTATTTTATCCGCAGAATGGAAAAATTTGTAAATAGCAAAGGCAAAACCATAATTGGTTGGAATGAAATTTTACAAGGCGGACTGGCTCCAAACGCTGTAGTAATGAGTTGGCAAGGGGAAAAAGGCGGAATAGATGCTGCTAAACTTCAACATAAAGCCATCATGACTCCAGAAATTAAAATGTACTTTAATCATGCTCAATTTGTTAAAGAAGATAGCTTAACAGCAAATAAATTTTCGCCATTAATAGATGTTTACAATTATGAACCAGTGCCGGCAGAATTGACCCCAGAGCAGGCAAAATATATTTGGGGAGCACAAGGCTGTTTGTGGAGCGAATACATTACAAATCCTGCAAAAGCAGAATATATGCTCTTCCCAAGATTAGATGCACTAAGCGAAATTTTATGGAGTCCGAAAGAGAAACGCAATTATCCTGATTTTTTAAAGCGCTTAAAAACTCAGTTTAAACGTTACGATTTAATGGGAATTACCTACAGTAAAAGGTACTTAATTACTAGTGAATAGTATGAACTACCTGGCTTTGATAAGCACCCGGTGTAATTCCAACAATCTTTTTAAAGGCACGAATAAAATAGTTTGCATCACTAAATCCGAGCTCGTAACTTATTGATGCGACTTTAGCGGTTGGTTGAGATAACAGGATTTTTGCTTTCGCGATTTTCTCTGAAAGAATAAAATCATTTGGACTAATGCCCAATTCTCTTTTAAAAAGCCTATAAAACGTTGCCTTGCTCATGCAGGCTTTATCACTTAAATTATTGATGCTAATCTTTTCGTTCAGGTTTGCTTTAATGTAGCTTAATACAAATGCTAAAGGATTTTGATTAAGGTTATAGCCATCATCACTTATGGTTTTCAAATTCTGCGTTTGCATAATTCTCACCAACAGTTCTTTCAAAGTTAAATCGGCCAAAACATCCTTTTCCTTCGTTCTTTCGGAGCAAATTCTAATTACTTTATTAATGAGATAAGCAATCTCTTCATTATTATAAAAATGGTACTCATCATAATTTAGCAACCATTTTTCATTACTTCCCTCCTTCGGGAAAAATTCATTTAAATAAGTAATCGTCTTTTTTATCTGCTCTTGATCTATAGCCAATGCAATACATTGAGTGGGATTAAGATTTGTAGCTTCCGGGAAATCAATCTCCATCGTTATAGCTGGTGGAACGATAACGGTTTGACCAGGAAAATAATCAAAGCCTTTTTTATCAAACAAATGCATTACCTTCTTACCCCTCAACATGCTGGTAATTACAAAATCATTGAATGTAAGTGGAACTTTATAAGATTCGGTATAGGTTTCAAAAACATTTAGTTCGCAACGCTCCAAAGTGTATGATGTTCTATTTTCGACGAGTGTTTGCAAACTTTTCGAATTGCTAAGATTTACCTGATCCAATGTATGTTGCATATCAAAAAGATTTGGTTAGAGATATTTACCTAATACTCAAATATAAAAGTATTTCAATAAGGTTACATACCCTGAAACGATAATGCTACCAAATGCTACGATTATACTATCTATCCGCTAGGCTTTGCCATTAGGTTTGTATAACCAAATTATATAAATCATGAGCAATTTAATTCAAAAACCAGCATTCAAAACCCATTATGATAATTACATAGGAGGCAAATTTGTAGCTCCGGTAAAAGGCGCATATTTTGATAATATTTCGCCAATAGATGGAAAAGTTTTCACTAAAGCCGCACATTCTACAAAAGAAGATTTAGAACTTGCTGTTGATGCCGCCTATGAAGCTTTTAAAACTTGGAGCAAAACATCTTCAACTGAAAGAAGCATTATTCTAAATAAAATTGCCCAACGGATGGAAGATAATTTAGAATATCTGGCTACTGTAGAAACAATTGATAATGGCAAAGCCGTTAGAGAAACGCTTGCCGCAGATTTACCTTTAGGGATTGACCATTTTAGATATTTTGCAGGCGTTATCCGTGCTGAAGAAGGCTCTCTCTCTGAGCTGGATCAAAATACAGTTTCGCTAATTGTACACGAACCTATTGGTGTTGTGGCTCAAATTATTCCATGGAATTTCCCTTTGTTAATGGGCATTTGGAAATTAGCTCCGGCATTGGCTGCAGGTAATTGTGTAGTGCTAAAACCTGCTGAAAGCACTCCAGTTTCTATTATGATTTTAATGGAACTAATCGGAGATCTCCTTCCTCCAGGTGTAATCAATGTAGTAAATGGCTTTGGTGCAGAGCTTGGAAGAGCATTAGTTACCAATCCTAAAATTTCGAAAGCAGCATTTACTGGCTCTACCCCGACTGGAAGACTAGTGATGCAATATGCAACTGAAAATATTATTCCAGTAACGCTAGAATTAGGCGGAAAATCTCCAAATGTTTTCTTCAGCTCGGTAATGGATCATGATGATGCCTTTTTGGATAAAGCCGTTGAAGGTGCTGTAATGTTTGCTTTAAACCAAGGTGAAATTTGTACTGCGCCATCTAGATTATTGATTCAAGAAGACATTTACGAAAGGTTTATTGCCAAGGTAATTGAACGAACTGAAGCTATAAAAATTGGTAACCCATTAGATAGAACCGTAATGATGGGCGCTCAGGCATCGAAAATTCAATATGAAAAAATAGCGCAATACATTAAGTTAGGTAAAGAAGAAGGCGCCGAGCTTTTAACTGGTGGCGATGTAAATAAATTAGAAGGCGATTTAGAAACTGGTTATTATATTAAACCAACCATTTTTAAAGGCCATAATAAAATGAGGATTTTTCAGGAAGAAATTTTCGGTCCGGTATTGGCAGTTACCACATTTAAAACCGTTGAAGAAGCTATCGAAATTGCTAACGACACATTATATGGCTTAGGTGCTGGTGTTTGGACTCGTGACGCTCATGAGCTTTATCAAGTTCCAAGAGCCATTCAAGCTGGGCGAGTTTGGGTAAACCAATATCACTCTTATCCTGCCGGAGCTCCTTTTGGTGGTTACAAACAATCTGGTGTCGGTAGAGAAAACCATAAAATGATGCTTGGCCACTATCGCCAAACCAAAAATATGTTAATCTCTTACGACAAAAACAAATTAGGTTTCTTTTAGTTAAACTTATTTTAATTCTAATCCTATTGTTAAGCAATCGCAGGTTCATCAAATTAATCTGCGATTTTATTTCAATCTGATGGAAATTACCTATTTTAATTAAAATCCGAAACATGATCATTAGAATTGATAGCACCGAAAAAGCAAAGGAATTAATTGCTATTCTTAAAGAAAAACATGGCGAATTAATGTTCTATCAAGCCGGTGGATGTTGCGAAGGCACACAACCTCAGTGTTTTGAAAAAGGAGGCTATTACTTAAGAATGCGTGATGTTTGCCTTGGAGAAGTTGAGGGTTGTGAATTTTGGGTAGATAGAGATTTATTTGAATACTGGAAATTTTCGCATTTTAATTTAGATGTTTTAGATGGCTTCGGTGTTGGTGGTTTCTCGTTAGAAACGCCATTACAAAAAACATTTAAAATACATTATAGACTTTTTACTACCGAGGAACTCGAAGATCTCGAGCCCGTTAAAATTGCAGAATAATATTTATTTGGTTAGATTAAGTCAGTTGGAGAACTCCAGCTGGCTTTTTTGTTACTTGCGTTCTCACAAAATAATCCAATCTTTGTTGCAAACTTAAAACATGCGTAAAATTCTAGCCGTTCTGTGTACTGTAATAACCATTTTTGCAATTAAGGAAACTGTTTATATCTTCACTTCAACTGATGCTGATATTGTAAGCCAAAGAAACCAATTAGAATTAACGGCGCTCAGCATAACTGTTCCATTAATTATTTTAACACTTTGGCTTTGGATCTCAAGCAGAAAAATTAAGTAACCTTAAATTAGATTTACAAATAAAACTTACTTTTTAAATCGGGTGTTGGTACCCAACAACTCTCCTGTTTACCCCACCATTTGTACCTGTTTTTGGCGATGATATCGTAAAACCAATCGCGAATAAACTTCGGGATAATGATAAACCCAAAAAGTAAAGGCCAAAGTCCATTCAGCTTTTTGGCAACTCGCAATGCTGAAGATGATTTTGTATAGAGGATTCCATTTTCTAAAAGCAAAATAGAGTTTAACTTTTCCGGATCGACATTAAATTGTGGCAACACCTCTTTTGCATAAGCGCTCTGTAAAGCTGTAAACTTGAAAAGATTTTCATGATCATGCTCAATAACAAACTGAACCGATGCATTGCAAAGGTTGCAAACACCATCAAAGAAGATTACAGGTTGAGCCATAAATAAAGTTAGATATTTAAGCTTTAATAAAAATCAGATTTGTGTATTATTAATATTCTTAACGAGATTTATTGGCAATAAAATGAATATTCCTGTACATTAGCTCAACTTATTAAAGCCCAATAAGCATGTATATTTCCATTAATAACGAGTTATATTTAAAAGAAGATGCCAAAATATCGGTTTCTGATTTATCCATTCAAAGAGGTTATGGCATTTTCGATTTTCTAAAAACGATTAACAATAAACCAATATTTATTGAGAATTATTTAGATCGTTTTTATAATTCTGCCCGAGAAATGAATCTAGAGGTTGAGCTAAATAGAGAGCAACTTCGTAATTCAATTCAGAAACTAATAGAGAAGAACGATATTCCAAATTCGGGGATAAAAATTATTCTTACTGGAGGTTATTCTGAAGATGGCTATACCATGATTAAACCTAACTTGGTGATTATTCAAACACCCTTAGACATCAATGAAATTTTACCCGAACAAGGAATAGCCCTGGTGAGCTACAATCATCAGCGCCAACTTCCTCACGTAAAAACCATTGATTATTTACAGGCCATTCGCTTGCAGAAATTTGTAAGGGAAAACCATGCAGATGATCTTCTATATCATAATAATGGCTTAGTGAGAGAATGCCCGAGAGCAAATTTTTTCATAATTACCGATAGCGAAATTATAACGGCCAAAAACGAAATTTTAAATGGAATTACCCGAAGTAAAATTTTGAGCTTAGATCTTCCAAATCACACTTTTGCGGAAAGAGATTTTACTTTAGCTGAAGTATATAATGCCAAAGAAGCCTTTATAAGCAGTTCTACAAAAAATGCATTTCCCATTTATAAAGTGGATGGAAAGTTAATTGGCGATGGAAAAAATGAAATTACCAGCAGGATTAACGAAAAGCTTTTAGCCTTAATTGCATTAGATCAGATGGTTGAGTATATGCCGTTAGCAGACAAATAGAAATACAAAACAGGCCATTTAAACCGGATTGAAGCGAACACGCAGTGGTAACCTTCATGGTTGCCTACGAAGTAAAGCGGAAAGCCGGATTCATTTTTCCGATGTAAACTGGAACCTGCTTTTCTAATAAAGTTTAAAAAACAAACAATTTAATGTTGTAACAGAACGATTTAGCGTTGAAATAATAAAACAATCTGCCTGCAACTTTCCAACCTTGAAACATTTTTATATATTTGCCCAATCCTTCTTCAATGCAAAAGAAAACACTTCTTGACGGACAAAAAATTCAGATTACAATTAAGAGGCTTTGCCATCAATTAATTGAAAACCACGACGATTTCGCGAATACCGTTTTAATTGGCATCCAGCCGAGGGGTATTTTTTTGGCCGACCGGATTCAACAAGAGCTTCAAATTATTCTAAAAAGCAAGAAAATTTTAAAGGGAAACCTTGATATAACTTTCTTTAGAGACGATTTCAGAAGAAAAGATGGCTTGGTAACCGCCAATAGCAACTCTATCGATTTTATAATTGAAGGCAAAAAAGTTATCTTAATCGATGATGTACTTTGGACAGGCAGAACCATTAGAGCTGCATTAGATGCGCTTTTGGCTTATGGTAGACCAGAAAAAGTTGAACTTTTGGTTTTGATTGACAGAAGATTTAGCAGACACCTACCTATAGAGCCTGATTACATTGGCCATCAAGTAGATAGCTTAAATTCGCAACAGGTAAAAGTAACCTGGGCAAGTGAAGGTGCAGAAGACAAAGTGATTTTATTATCTGAAAAACAATAAATAAGAAATGGCAGCAGACAGACTATCAACCCGACATCTTTTAGGCATTAAAGATATTAACCGGAATGATATCGAATTGATTTTCGAAACTGCAGATAATTTTAAAGAGGTAATTAACAGGCCAATTAAAAAAGTGCCCTCTCTCCGTGATATTACCATCGCCAATATATTTTTCGAAAACTCTACCCGTACAAAACTTTCTTTTGAATTGGCTGAGAAAAGACTTTCTGCAGATGTTGTAAATTTTGCAGCCTCTTCTTCATCCGTTAGCAAAGGCGAAACTTTAATAGATACCGTTAACAACATTCTATCAATGAAGGTTGATATGGTTGTAATGCGCCATCCGTACGCCGGTGCGGGTCAGTTTTTAAGCAAGCATGTTAAAGCTCAAATTGTAAATGCTGGCGATGGCGCACATGAACACCCAACGCAGGCCTTACTTGATGCTTTTTCCATTCGCCAAAAACTTGGTGATGTTGCAGGGAAAAAAGTAGTTATAGTTGGTGATATTTTGCACTCTAGAGTAGCAATTTCAAACATACTTTGTTTACAACGTTTAGGTGCAGAAGTTATGGTGTGCGGACCAACTACACTAATCCCAAAACACATTCATCAACTTGGAGTAAAAGTTGAGCATAACTTAATTAAAGCCCTGAACTGGTGTGATGTAGCAAACATGCTTCGCATTCAACTCGAGCGACAAGATATTAAATATTTTCCATCACTTAGGGAATATGCAATGATGTATGGCTTAAACAAACAGATTCTGGATAGCCTTGATAAAGAGATAATTGTAATGCATCCCGGTCCAATAAATCGTGGTGTAGAGATTACCAGCGATGTTGCCGATAGCAAGCAATCTATTATTTTAGAACAGGTAGAAAATGGCGTAGCCGTTAGAATGGCTGTACTCTATTTATTAGCAAGTCAAGGTTAGGATAGTTCATTAGTCATTAGTTTATTAGCCATTAGTTCATTGGTCATTAGTGTAAAGCGTAGCAAATTGCGCATGATTAATTTTTATGTCTTATTATAATTTTTCAGCACATAACGAATAAGCGTTTAAACAATTAACCTGTAAACAATCCTTGATATGTTTTTTTAGCGCTCATTCCACCAATGAACAAAAGACCAATGAACCTTTGAACTAGTCTAATTTTCAACAATCCTCGATATGTTTTTTTTAGCGCTCATTCCACCAATGAACAAATGACCAATGAACCTTTGAACTAGTCTAATTTTCAACAATCCTCGATATGCTTTTTTTAGCGCTCATTCCACCAATGAACAAATGACCAATGAACCATTGAGCCAGCCTAATTTTCAACAATCGCCATCTTCCTAATACCAAACCAAAAATCCCTTCGTTTATTTGTGTTATTAACAGATGTTAATTACTTCTGTTGATAAGCTTTGATACTATTTATAATTTAGTACCAACCATATTTGAAACCAATGCAGAAAAAATACTTACTAATTCCGCTATTTTTAGCAGGAAGTTTTAGTACATACGCTCAAGTTAGCGCGGTACAAAACCTCAATAAAAACTATCAAACGGGTTTAGAATTATTAGATAAGGAAAAATACACCGCGGCCTCGCAACAGTTTAAACTTGTTGAGCAACAACGCTTTAAACCGTCTACACAAACCGAGAGTAATGCGGAATTATCTTTACTTAAAGAAAATGCTAAGTTCTACGCAGCTGTTTGCGCTTTAGAACTTACTAACAGTGATGCCGAAAGTTTATTTCAGGCTTTTATTCGCGATTACCCTCTAAATCCTAATACCAAACTTGCTTATTTTTACGTTGGAAGAACTTATTTCAACCAAAAAAACTATAAAAAAGCATTAGAATGGTTCGAAAAAACAGATCCTTCTACTCTTTCTGGAAAGCAACGCAATGAGTATCAATTTAAACAAGGCTACTCCTATTTTGAGCTAAAAGATTATGAAAAGGCTGAACCTTTATTTGAACAGGTTAAAAAAGAAAAAGGCGATTTTCAAGAAAGTGCGACCTACTATTTTGCTTACATTAATTATTTAAACAAAGAGTACAAAACGGCGCTAGCAAATTTTGAAAAGCTAAAAGGCTCTCCGACTTATGAGGCTAGCTATCCGTATTACATCACATCTATGTATTATTTAGATGAGCGTTATGATGATGTGATTAGTTATGCGATCCCTGCAATGCAAAAAACCAAACAGCAGTTCGAACCAGAAATGTTAAGCTTGGTAGCAGCATCTTATTTCGCAAAATCTGAGTTCAAAAATGCTGAAAAATATTTTGCCGAATTTTATGCAAAAGATAAAAGCGACACCAAAAACAACCTCTTTATTTATCAATACGGCTATTCTTTATTCCAAAATAAAAAGTATAAAGAATCTGTTTCTGTTTTAGAGAAGCTTAATTCGGATGATGTTTATCTTCAAAACGGAATGCACACTTTAGGTAAAGCATTTATTCAACTGGGTGATAAACCTAAAGCACAAAGTGCGTTTTTCAGAGCATCTAGATTAAGTTTTGATAAAGCCATTCAAGAAGAAGCTTGGTTAAACTATGCCAAGTTAAGTTACGAGTTAGAATTTCATCAGCAGGCTTTAGATGCCACCCAAGGTTTCTTAAAACAGTTCCCGAACTCTAAAAAAATTAATGAAGCCAAAACATTATTGGGTGAAGTTTTATTAACGACAAAAAATTACCAAGCTGCTGTTGATATTCTGGAGCCAATTCCGAATAAAACATTAGAAGCCAAGGAAGCTTATCAAAAGGTTACTTATTTCCGAGGATTAGAATTTTATAACGAAAGGGCTTTCCCAAATGCATTAGCTATGTTTTTACGTTCGGAAAAATTCCCTGAAGACAATGAAATCCATGCTTTAAGCACCTATTGGAAAGCCGAATCGATGTACGAGCTTCGTAAATTTAGCGAAGCTGTTAAAACATTCGAACTGTTCTTAAAAATGCCCGATGCCGATAAAACCGGCGTTTACAATTTTGCAAACTATGCTTTAGCGTATGCGGCTTTCGAAGATGAAAAATATAGCACAGCAGCTAATTATTTTGAGAAATTTTTAGCCGGAAACGATAAAGATCAAAAAACAATTGATGATGCAACCATCCGCTTAGCCGATTCATATTTTGTAAATAAAAACTATGGCGATGCAATGGCGAACTATAACAAAATCATCAGTCGCAAAACGAGCGCAGAAGATTACGCCCTATTTCAAAAAGGAATGATCCAAGGTTTGGAAACTCAGTATGATACAAAAATTGCTACCATGCAAAGCTTGTTGAAAACATTCCCTAACTCTAACTACGCTGATGATGCTGGTTTCGAAACTGCCTATACCTACTTTAACAAAGGCGATTTCGATAAATCTAAATCAGATTTGGTAGAACTCGTTGCAAAATATCCAAGAAGCAGTTATGTTCCAAAAGCTTTAGTAACAATTGGTTTGGTTCAGTACAATCAAGATCAGGATGATGCGGCTTTAGAATCTTTCAAAAAAGTTATCCGCGATTATCCGAGTGCGGATGAAGCTAAGCAAGCCTTAGAATCGATCAAGAATATTTATGTTGATAAAGGTGATGCAAATGGCTTTATTGCTTACGCAGGAACTACTCCACTTGGAAATTACTCAAATGCAGAGCAGGATAATATAATATTCAGCGCTGCCAACAACCTATATCTTAAGGGTGATGCAAACGGTGCTTTGCAAGCTGTTAATGCATACTTCGATAAATTTCCGAAAGCAATTCATGAGAAAGAAGCCAAGTTTATCAGAGCAGAATCTTTAGTTAAACTTAAGCGCCCAGATGAAGCCGTTGCAGATTACGAATTTATTTTGAACGATTGGACAAGTGACTATACTGAACGCTCTTTATTGAGTATTTCACAAGTATTCTTGGATCAGAAAAAATACAATGAGGCCATTGTTTATCTGAAAAGATTAGAAACCACAACAGATTATAAAGCACATTATAGTTACGCAATTAACAGTTTATTAAAAGCATATACTGCACTTAGTATGCCTGATGATATGTTGAAATATGCGCAATTAACCAAAGAATCTGAAAAAGCTTCTGAAGAAGAAAAAAACAGTTCTGGATTATACTCAGGTAAGGCTTATCTATTAAAAGGAGATACAACAACCGCGGTTAAAGAATTCAAAAATGTTGTTGCAACTACTAAAACTATTGCAGCCGCAGAAGCAAAATATAATTTAGCTCAATTGGAATATACTAAGGGTGATTATAAAACTTCATCAAAATCGTGTTTCGACATTATTAACAATATGGCTTCTTATGATTATTGGGTAGCTAAAGCATTTATCTTATTATCTGATAACTATGTTGCGCTGAAAGATAATTTACAGGCAAAAAGTACACTTCTAAGTATTATCGATAATTATGATGGTAAGGATGATATTATCCCAACTGCGAAACAAAAATTAGAAAAACTAAACCAGAAGAAGTAGAATTATGAAGTCGATTAAATATATATATAGTTCACTTTTTTTCTTGGCTGCCGGATTAATGACAGCCCAGGCACAGGATAAGAAACCTGAAGAAAAAGCTGCAGTTAACGAAGAGATTGAAGTTGTACGTCCTTATAAACCAATTTTGGCAGAAGCTGTAAAGCTGAGAAGAAGCCCTAATTTGGATGATGTAAAAACATACAAAGCAAAATTAAATTACAGCCTAATGGATAGAAAATTAGAGCTGAATAGCGATATTAAAAAACTACAGGCACAACAACTGGTAGATGAAAAGGCAACAGAGCTAATTAACAATTATGTTAAGGGCGCATTTGGTTCTCAAGCTACGCTTTTAGGTGAAGCTTATTTTAACTCCGGAAAAGATGAAGGCCTGCAAGTTGGCGGTTACTTTAAACACTTCAGTCAGGAAGGTAAATTAAACAAACAAAATAGCAGCAGCCAACAACTTAGTGTTTTTGGTCGCAGTATTTTAGATGAAAATACGGTTAGCGGTCGGGTTAACTTCGAGCGCAATGGTGTTCATTTTTATGGCATCGATAACGATCGCCCAACTTTAAATCCTAATCCAGAAAAACAGGCTTTAACGATGTTCGAAGCCGAAGGTGAATTGGTTAAAAACTTTACAGAAGATGAAGATGCTTTAAGTTATGCGTTAAAAGCTGATGGATACGTATGGAGCGATAAATTCAATGCTAAAGAAAATTATTTTACGGTTAATGGTTATTTAAATAAACGCATTAGCTCATTAAATTTAGGTTTAGCAGCAGCAGCAGAATTCGGAAACACTAAAGACGCTTTAACAAGAGTTGGTAATAACTTATTGCGTTTAAATCCATACATCCGTTTACAGGTTAAAGGCGCAAAAATTACGGCAGGAATTAATTTCGTTCAAGAGTTTGGTGCTTTCAGTAGCTCAAGAATCTTTCCTGCAGTTACGGCAGACTTCACTTTGATTCCAGATTATCTACAGATTTTTGGAGAAGTAAAAGGCGATGTCAATAGAAATTCTTTAAAAGGTTTCACAGATGAAAACCCTTGGTTAAATAGCAATATCTTAATTAAAAATACGGTTGAGAAATTAAGTTTCAGTGCTGGTATTAAAGGTACAGGCGGACCAGGTTTTGGTTATAAAGCTCGTGTTTACGTTAAGCAATTTGATGACATGCCTCTTTTCGTAAATAACTATACAGATTTTAATAAGTTCGATGTTATTTATGATTTCGGCAAAACAAAGTTAACTGGCTTAGAAGGCGAAATCTCTGTTCAAGTTAGCGATGCATTAAAATGGACTGGAAAATTAAATATTGATGATTGGAAACCTGCTCAAGAAACTTACAGCTGGTTTAAACCGGGATTAAAAGTAAGCTCCAACTTCGTTTATACCTACAATAAAAAACTAAGCTTTAATGCTGGTGTAGTTATTCAAGATGATGTAAAAGCTAAAATAAATGTTTCTGCTCCAGTTAGTCCGTTGCAATATGTAGTTCCAAATCCAGCAATAGAATCTATTGTTACTGTTAAAGGTTATGTTGATTTGGGTTTAGGTGCAGAATATAGAATCAACAACAAATTCTCTGTTTTTGCAAAGGCAAATAATATCTTAAATAGCAATTACAGCAAGTATTTATTTTATCAGGTAAATGGATTTAATATTTTCGGCGGACTAACTTATTCATTTTAAACACATTAAATTAATTATTGTGTAGGTTTAGAAAAAACGCTTAATTTTACCCGAATGGATATCTTATCATACCTTTTAGAACTTTTGCAACAAAGCAAAGAAGTCGGTATTACTGGCTTGGGAACTTTCTATAAAAAGAAATTTCCGGGCAGATACGATAAGGAAAAACAATCGTTTTTACCTCCGGGATATACTTTGCAGTTTTCAAAGGAAGTTAAAGATGAAGAAGCTTTAGCCAGCTTTATTTCTAGTAAAAGAAATATCTCTCTCGAAAGTGCTAAATATTACATTTCTCAATTTGTTGAGGATGTTAATAAAAAGCTGGAAATTGAGCATGAAGCTGAACTCGAAAACACCGGAAGATTATTTTATACGGAGCATGATGGCTTAAGTTTTGAGCCATCGAATGATATAAATTACGGATCAGAATTTTTTGGCTTACCTACCATTGCAGAAACTGTACATCCTCCTGAGGAAGTAATATCTTCAGCCCAAAAAGAAGATGAAGAGGAAGTTTACGATGAAATTGCAGAAGCACCTTCAAAGCAAAACGATAAAATTGAAGAGACTGAAAATGTTTTTCCTGTCGTAGAAAATGTAGAGTTAGATGAGGTTCAAGACGATCTTAAGAATACACTAAAACATTCTGAAAAACCATCAGAAGATGAAATTGAGGTTCCAGAATTTATAAAAGAGCAACACGAAGAAAATCCTGATCGTTTCGGGCACACACCAGAATCTGAAGAGAGTTTAGTCAACACAAACGAAGAAGAGGTTGTTGTTCCAGAATTTATAAAAGAACAACATGAGGAAAACCCCAACCGTTTCGGACATACACCAGAAGTTGAAACACCCAAAACTTACATTAATTTACATGATGAAGTTGTTTCAACTGAAGAAGTAGTTCCTCACGAAGAAATAATTGAAGCACCAGAGTTTATTAAGGAACAGCATGCTGAACATCCAAATCGATTTGGTCATGACCCACTTTTGGATGAACCAATTGAAGCAGAAAGCAAATCAGTTTGGCCTAAAATATTTATTGGCATCTTAATTTTAATTGTTATTGGCGCAATTGTTTATTTCATCAATCCAGAGCTGTTCAATCCAATTGCCAAAATAGAGAAAAGCCCAACTCCAGCAGTAATTATTGATTCGCCTAAAGTTGTAATAGATACAAATAAAGCAAAGCAAGATTCCATCGCAAAAACAGATAGCATTTTAAAAGCCAATCAGGTTATACCGAAAAAAGATACTGTTAAAAAAGTTGCTGTTGTTCCAACAAAACCTGTAGTTCTAGGTACAAAAACTGGAACCTTAAGTTATGAAATTATTGGAGCATCTTTCAAAACAACTAAAAAGGCTGAGCAATTTGTACAGCAAATGAAAGGATATGGCATAGTGGCCAAAATAGTACCGATTGAAGGGCCATATAAAAAGGTAAGTATAGCTTCTTTTAAAACAGAAAAAGAGGCTTTAGAAGCAAGGCCAGCATTAAGTAAAAAAGTTAGAATAAAAGAATTAGATATTAAACAGATAAACACACCGTAATGACAACCTTATTAACAATTATTCAAGATACAACAAAAGCATTGCAGGATACGGCAACCGCGGTTAATCCAAATTTAAGTCAGCCCGCACCAGAAATACATTTTATTGATTTGCTTTTTAAAGGTGGGTGGGTAATGATTCCATTGGCTTTCTTAGCCGTTTTAGCTTTGGTTATTTTCTTTGAGCGTTATTTAACCATCAAAAAAGCAACTAAAGATGAATCTAATTTAATGGTTCAAGTTAGATCCTATATCCAATCAGGAAACTTAGAAGGTGCGTCTGCAATGTTGAGGAACAACAACTCTCCTCTCTCTCGTATGTTGCAAAAAGGTCTAAAACGCATTGGTCGCCCAATTAAAGACATTGAAGGCGCCATTGAGAATGTTGGTAAATTAGAAGTTTCCAAACTGGAAAAAAATATCAGCATTTTAGGAATCGTTGCGGGTATTGCCCCAATGCTTGGTTTCGTAGGTACAATTGTTGGGGTTATTACCATTTTCCACCAGGTATCAATTAAAGGAGCCATTGAAATCGGAACCATTTCTGGTGGTTTATATACCAAAATGATTACTTCGGCAACTGGACTAATTATCGGGATTATCGCTTATGTTTTATACCACATTTTAAATATTATGGTAGAGAAAATTATTCTTAAAATGGAAACCGATGCAATTGATTTTATTGATTTATTAGAAGAACCAGGCAAATAATGAATTTACGCAAAAGAACAAAAGGAAGTGTAGAAGTACATACATCAGCACTGAACGATATCATGTTCTTTCTGATGTTGTTTTTCTTATTGGCCTCTGCCGTGGTAAATCCAACAGTAGTTAAATTACTCTTGCCACAATCCTCTAGCGGACAACAATCTACTGCTAAAAAAGCAGTTACCGTAACGATAGACGAAAATTTAAAATATTTCGTTGATAAGAAACCAGTAACTATAGAAGAATTACAGCCCGTATTAGAAGGTTATCAAAAATTGGCGCCAGATATGACGATTTTGTTATATGTATCTCGTAATGTAACTTATCAGGATGGATTTGTAGTGAATGATATTGCAAACAAATTAAAATTAAAGCTTGTTGTAGCTGTTGAGCCTAAGAAATAATGACTCATAAAGAAGAAAATAATTATCCAAAAGCAGTTGCCATTTCTACTGGCATTATGGCTATTTTACTAGCCATAAGCTTTATTATTGTGATTGGTACTTTCCAACCACCCGAAGAACTGGGCATGGGTGGCATGGTTGTAAACTATGGAACTTCGGCAGAAGGAATGGGCGATGATTACACAAGTATCGAAGAGCCATCTGCAGATCCTAACGCCAACAATAAAAAACCAGATAAGGTAACTCCTGAAGAAAAAGTAACACCAACAACATCTACAGAAAGTAGCGATAAAGACATTCAAACTCAGAATACTGAGGAAGCTTTGAGTATTAATACCAAACCTAAAAAAGCAACTGCCACAACACCAACTACCACAACTGAAGAAAAACCTTCAAAACCTGTTATCAACCAAAATGCCTTATATAAAGGTAAAAAAAGCACCGGACAAGGTGGTGGCGATGGAACTGGAACTACAGCTGGCAATCAAGGATCTGTTAATGGAGACCCTTTATCAAATAATTATGGAGAAGGTGGATCTGGTTTTGGAAATAAACCTATAGAATTACGTCGTTTTTCAAATTTAGTTATCCCGAAGGATGATGGTCAAAAAACCGGCAAGGTTGCCATAAGGATTTATTTTAATAAATCGGGAACAATTACAAGAGCCAATCAAGAGTTAAAAGGTTCTACAATTACAGATACTGAATTGGTTAACAAATGTATTCAAGCCGTTTTGAATTCGGCTTTGAGCAAAACAGATATAGGTGGCGATAGCCAAACTGGTGTGGTTGTTTTTAACTTTAAAGTGAAGTAATTTAGAATTTAAATTTTATTACGCTTATCCTTATCCATCTTGAACTACCAGCAAACGCTTGATTATTTATACAGTAAACTGCCCATGTTTACTCGTGTTGGTGCATCTGCCTTCAAAAAAGATTTAACCAACACCATAATTTTTTGCGAAGCTTTAGATAATCCTCAGCATAAATTTAAAAGTATTCATGTTGCAGGTACAAATGGTAAAGGTTCCACATCCCATATGCTTGCTTCGGTTTTACAGGCACAGGGTTATAAAACCGGTTTATACACCTCCCCTCACTTAAAAGATTTTCGCGAACGCATTCGAATAAATGGTAAAATGATGGCGAAAGCCGAGGTGATAACATTTGTTCAACAGCAAAAGAAACTGATAAAAGAAGTTGAGCCTTCCTTTTTCGAAGTTACCGTAGCAATGGCTTTTGATTATTTCGCCAGGCATAAAGTTGATGTCGCAGTTATCGAAGTTGGTTTGGGTGGTCGATTGGATTCAACAAATATCATTCAGCCAGAGATTTCAGTAATCACCAACATCAGTATAGACCATACAAACATGCTCGGTAATACGATAGAAGAAATCGCCGGAGAAAAAGCGGGCATTATAAAAAAAAATACGCCAGTGGTTATTGGAGAAACACAAGATAAATCAAAAGCCGTTTTCTTAAGTAAGGCTGAGGAAATGAACGCCCAGATTATTTTTGCCGATGCAGTGTTATCAGCTCAAGAGATTAAGGTAAAAAATAACAAACTATCACTATCTATATTTCGGGGAAACAAACCACAGTATAAAAATCTCCAAAGTGATTTAACAGGGCTTTATCAACCAAAAAATATTCTGACAGTTTTAGAAACCTTTGCTATTTTAAATCAGCAAACCGAAATTAAAACTTCGATAGAAAGTATTTATAAAGGGTTGAAAGAAGTTAAAAAAAGAACCGGCTTACAAGGTCGTTGGCAAACCTTGAGTAAAAATCCGTTAATTATCTGCGATACCGGCCACAACGAAGCTGGAATAACTGAAGTTGTAAAAAACATTATTCAAACACCACACCAAAATCTTCATATGGTTTTTGGAATGGTGAAAGATAAGGATATCTCCAAAGTACTATCCTTACTTCCAAAACAAGCTAAATATTATTTTTGCAAACCAGATTTAGAGCGTGGTCTTGAAGTTAAAGATTTACAAGAACAAGCTTCTACATTTGGATTAAAAGGACACAAATTTAATTCAGTTGCCGAGGCAAAGGCAAAAGCAATAGAATCAGCAAGTTCTAATGATTTAATATTCATCGGCGGAAGTACTTTTGTAGTAGCAGAAGCAATATAAACTTTACAAAAACTTCAAAAATTCTTCATCTAAAAATTGTTACTTTAGCCAAATAACAAAATAAGAATGAAGAAAATATCCTATTTAGTCCTTTCCCTATCTCTCTTTACCCTATCTATTGCATCTGCACAAACAAAAAAAGCAACTACAGCTCAACCAAAAGCTTTTCCTGCTGAAGTTGCAAGACCAAAGTTGGTAATTGGTTTAGTAGTCGATCAAATGCGCTGGGATTATTTGTACAGATATTATAATCGCTATACAAATGGTGGTTTTAAAAGATTGGTTAACGAAGGTTTTTCTGTAGAAAATACGTTCATTCCTTATACTCCAACTTATACGGCTTGCGGTCATACGTGTATTTATACAGGTTCTGTTCCAGCAATTCACGGTATAATTGGAAACGATTGGTACGATTCTGAAACCAAAAAGAATATGTATTGTACGGAAGATACTTCAGTAGTAACGGTTGGAAGTACCCCATCGCCCGAAGGTCAAATGTCTCCTAAAAACATGCTAACGAGTACAATTACAGACGAACTTAGGTTAGCGACTAATTTTAGAGGTAAAGTAATTGGCATTTCTTTAAAAGATAGAGGTTCAATCCTTCCCGCTGGCCATGCAGCAAACGCAGCATATTGGTATCAAGGTACAACTGGAAACTGGATTACCAGTTCATATTACATGAAAGAAGTTCCAACCTGGATTGCAGATTACAATAAATTAAAATTGGCGAATAAGTTTTATGCTAAAAACTGGGAAACACTCTACCCAATTAACACCTACGTAAACAGTACAGCTGATGAAAAAGTTTATGAAGGAAAAACAAGTACTTTTCCACATATGCTTAAGCAAAATATCGATAAAAACTTTGATGCGATTAGAAGTACACCGTACGGCAATACAATCACTTTAGATTTAGCTAAACTGGCTATTTTATCAGAAGATTTGGGCCAAGATAACATTACCGATTTTCTTGCGGTGAGTTGTTCAGCAACCGATTATGTAGGTCACGGATATGGACCAAATTCAATTGAAGCTGAAGATACTTATTTGCGTTTGGATAAAGATTTAGAAGAATTCCTTAACTATTTAGATAAAAAAGTAGGCAAAGGAAACTATACAATATTCTTAACTGCAGATCATGGTGCTGCCCACGTCCCAGGTTTCATGGCTGAAAATAAAATCCCTGCAGGTGTTGTTAGCGACAGAGATATTGTTTTTAAGTTAAATGCATTCTTAAATGAAAAATTTAAAGTGAACAATGTGGTGCTAAAATCGATGAACAATCAAATCATCTTCGATCATGATAAAACCGATAATGGTACCGTAAGTTTTGATGTAATTAAAGCAGCATCTATTGAATTCTTAAAAAGAATGGATGGCTTTGCAAATGTTGTTGATATTTCAAGAATAGCACAGGCAACCATCCCAGAGATTCAGAAAAAGATGATTACTAATGGCTACAATGCAAGAAGAAGCGGAGATCTTTATTACATTCTAAATCCAAACTGGTTTAATGGTGGTAGCACGGGTACCACTCACGGAAGCTGGAATCCTTATGATGCACATATTCCATTGGTATTTATGGGCTGGGGCATTAAACAAGGTGCATCAAACAAAACGCATTATATGACGGACATTTCGGCAACATTGGCCGCTTTACTCCACATACAAATGCCAAATGGATGTGTGGGAGAACCTATAACTGAAATTACAAATAAATAAAGCTTAAAATCACCAACTCCAAATGCCCCCAAAAGTGATACACACTTAATGGGGGCATTTTTGTTATATTAATGTATCAATACCATTAAAAACCAATCCTATTATAAGTATTTGTTACATTTGCATACCAAATATAAATAGGCCAAAGTCTAGGAATTCTTCAAATTCCTAATCAAAAAATTCCGTACTATGCAACAAGTAGAAATATATAAACCAAAGAATAAAATACGTTTTGTAACCGCTGCTTCTTTATTTGATGGTCATGATGCTACTATTAATATTATGCGTCGAATTCTGCAATCATCTGGTGCCGAGGTTATCCATTTAGGTCACAACCGTTCGGTAGATGAAGTGGTTAATTGTGCCATTCAGGAAGACGTTCAAGGCATTGCGATGACTTCCTACCAGGGCGGGCATATCGAATATTTCAAATACATGCACGATCTTTTGCAAGAAAGAGGTTCGGGTCATATTAAAATATTTGCCGGTGGTGGAGGTGTAATTCTTCCTTCGGAAATCGAAGAATTGCAGGCTTATGGAATTTCAAAAATTTATTCTCCAGATGATGGGCGCAAAATGGGCTTGCAGGGAATGATCAATGATATGTTGCAAAAAACGGACTTCATTACAAAAACTAGCATCACCAATGAATTGGAAACCATCCCATCAAAAGATATTAAAGCAATTGCAGGAGCAATAACAGTTGCAGAAAATGATCCCGAAGGTGCACAAAAATTTGTTGATGAGTTAAAAAAACTTTCAAAAAATAATAAAGCACCAGTTTTAGGAATTACTGGAACAGGTGGCGCAGGTAAATCTTCCTTAGTAGATGAGTTAGTAAGAAGATTTCTTGTTGAAGTTAAAGATAAAACGCTTGCTATTATTTCTGTCGATCCATCTAAAAGAAAAACTGGTGGAGCCCTTCTAGGCGATCGAATCCGTATGAATGCGATTAATAATCCTAGAGTTTATATGAGATCCCTAGCAACACGCCAGGCAAATCTTGCCCTATCAAAAAATGTTCAAGAAAGTATAGATATCTGCAAGGCGGCGGGCTACGATTTGATTATTGTAGAAACTTCTGGAATTGGCCAATCTGATACAGAAATTACCGAGCATTGCGATGTTTCCCTTTATGTTATGACACCCGAGTTTGGTGCTGCAACTCAACTGGAAAAAATCGATATGCTCGACTTTGCCGATTTAGTGGCAATAAACAAATTTGATAAGAGAGGTGCATTGGATGCTTTGCGAGACGTACGCAAACAATATAAAAGAAATCACAATATTTTTGATGCCAAGGATGAGGAGATTCCCGTTTACGGAACAATGGCTTCTCAGTTTAACGATCCTGGAATGAATAATTTATTTGTAGCCTTAATGCAACAAATAAAAGAGAAAACGCAAACTGATTTCCATGCAAAAATGGAGCTTACTTCCGATCAATCAGAAAAGATTTACATCATTCCGCCAGATCGAATTAGATACTTAGCGGAAATTGCAGAATCTAGCCAAACGTATAATGAATGGGTTGATAAGCAAGCTAGTATTGCAAGAAAAATGTATCAACTTAAAGGCGTTATTGATTTGTCCGAAGAACATCAATCTCTTTCTTTGGGTGATGGAATAAAAGAAGCTTACACTTTTTTTGAAGAGCAGTTAGATGGAGAATGTAAGAGACTACTCCGCCAATGGCCTGAAACAAAAAAAGCTTATAAAGAAGAGTTTTTTATATATAAAGTCAGGGATAAGGAAATTAAACTTCCGCTATACTACGAATCCTTATCTAAACTGAACATTCCTAAAGTTTCTTTACCACGATATGAAGATTGGGGCGATATTTTGCGTTGGCTCCTAACTGAAAATCTTCCCGGAGAATTCCCTTATGCTGCTGGCGTATTCCCTTTAAAACGCGAAGGAGAAGATCCTACTAGAATGTTTGCTGGAGAAGGTGGCCCAGAAAGAACAAACAAACGTTTCCATTATGTATCATTAGGTCAGCCTGCTCACCGTTTGTCAACCGCTTTCGATTCCGTTACACTTTATGGTGAAGATCCTCATATTCGCCCAGATATCTATGGTAAAATTGGAAACTCGGGAGTAAGCATTGCTACTTTGGACGACGCAAAAAAACTTTATTCAGGTTTCGACCTCTGTGCATCTTCTACATCGGTATCCATGACCATAAATGGCCCCGCTCCCATGCTATTGGGCTTTTTCATGAACGTAGCAATTGATCAGCAATGCGAAAAATACATCATCGAAAATGATTTACAAACTGAGATACAGGAAAAAATAGCAATCATCTATAAAGATAAAAATATAGACCGCCCAGTTTATGAAGGCACTTTACCAGAAGGAAATGATGGTTTGGGATTAATACTTTTGGGTGTAACAGGAGATCAGGTTTTACCATCAGATGTTTATTCAAAAATAAAGGCAAAAGCAATAAGTTCAGTCCGTGGAACCGTTCAAGCAGATATTTTAAAAGAAGATCAAGCTCAAAATACCTGTATATTCTCAACAGAATTTGCCTTGAGAATGATGGGCGATATTCAAAAGTATTTCATTGATGAAAAAGTTAGAAATTTTTATTCTGTTTCTATTTCAGGTTATCACATTGCTGAAGCAGGCGCCAACCCAATTTCGCAACTTGCCTTTACATTAAGTAATGGATTTACTTTTGTAGAATATTATTTAAGTCGTGGGATGCATATTGATGATTTTGCTCCAAATCTCTCTTTCTTTTTCTCTAATGGAATTGATCCGGAATACGCAGTTATCGGTCGTGTAGCAAGACGAATCTGGGCAAAAGCAATCAAAAATAAATATAAGGGAAATGACCGTTCTCAAAAATTAAAATATCATATCCAAACATCTGGCCGATCTTTGCACGCTCAAGAGATAGACTTTAACGATATTCGCACAACTTTACAAGCATTGTATGCAATATATGATAACTGTAATTCTCTTCACACCAATGCCTATGATGAGGCGATTACCACCCCCACTGAAGAATCTGTGCGTAGGGCAATGGCCATTCAACTCATTATTAATCGAGAATTAGGTTTAGCAAAAAATGAAAATCCATTACAAGGAGCTTTTATCATAGAAGAATTAACAGAATTAGTTGAGAATGCAGTTCTGGCCGAATTCAAAAGAATTAACGATCGTGGTGGAGTTCTCGGTGCTATGGAAACCATGTATCAACGTGGCAAAATTCAGGAAGAAAGTTTGTACTATGAAACTCTAAAACATACCGGAGAATATCCTATAGTTGGTGTCAATACTTTTTTAAACAAAAATGGTTCTCCAACAATTATACCTGGTGAAGTTATTCGTGCAACTGAAGAAGAAAAGCAATATCAAATTTCAGCCCTCCAAAAGTTTCAAGATAGAAATGAAGATAAATCTGCTGGCCTATTAAAACAACTCCAGAAATCTGCTGTTGCCGGTGATAATATTTTTGAACAGTTAATGGAGGTTTGTAAGATTTGTTCCTTGGGGCAAATTAGTAAAGCCCTTTACGAGGTTGGAGGGCAATATAGAAGAAATATGTAACGAAATTCGAATAAGAAGTAATAAATATCATATTATTTTGAGATTGTAAAAACTATGCTCTCATTTGGCAATCAATAACTTAGTACAAACTAATTTCAAGGTATCCATGTCCACATTTCATTATATAAGTGCTGCTGAAGCCGTTCAAAGTATTCATTCTGGTAATCGTGTATTTCTTCATGGAAGTGCTGCAACACCAATTCATATTATTCATGCACTTCAAAACAGATACCAGGAATTAAAAAATGTAGAGCTCGTGAGCATCACCAGTTTTGGAGATGTTGATTTCAATCATGAAAAATTCAGAGAGAGTTTCTACATAAATTCTCTCTTTGTATCCGCTAACACAAGACAAATTGCAAATAGCAACTTCGGTGACTATGTGCCCGTATTTTTAAGCCAAATTCCACAGCTTTTTAAAAGTAATATTTTACCAATTGATGTAGCAATTATTCATGTTTCTCCTCCAGACAAACATGGTTATTGTTCACTAGGAACATCTGTGGATATAGCAAGAGCTGCAGTGGAAATGGCAAGATTTATAATTGCACAGGTCAATCCAAAAATGCCACGTACTCACGGTGATAGTTTCATTCATGTGAGTAAAATAAATAATTTAGTTTGGCATGAAGCTGATTTACCAGAAATAAATTATGAGCATGGTGCAACAGAAGCGATAAAACAGATTGGCAAAAATATTGCAGAATTAGTAGATGACGGAGCTACATTACAACTTGGAATAGGTACAATTCCAGATCAAGTTTTAAAAAATCTAACAAATCATAAAAATTTAGGCCTTCATACCGAAATGCTCTCCGATGGAGTAATTCCGTTGATCCAAAATGGAGCTATTAATAACAGTCAGAAGAAAATAAATAGAGGTAAATCGGTGACTAGTTTTATGGCTGGTACTAGACGGCTATATGATTTTGTAGATGATAATCCAGAAATAGAAGTATTGGATATCAGTTATGTAAACGACACGAGTATCATTAGAAAAAACAATGATATGATCGCAATCAATAGTGCAATAGAAATTGATTTAACCGGACAGGTATGTGCAGATTCAATAGGCACTTATCAATACTCTGGTATTGGCGGACAGATGGATTTTATGCGTGGGGCATCTCTTTCACAAGGTGGAAAACCTATTATCGCTTTACCATCAATCACTAATAAGGGCATTTCTAGAATTACTCCATATTTAAAAGAGGGCGCTGGCGTGGTTACCACACGTGGGCATGTACATTGGATTATTACAGAATATGGAAAAGTAAATTTATTCGGCATGAACTTGAAACAGAGAGCCAGGGCACTCATTAGTATTGCCCATCCTTCTCATATTGAGAATTTGGAAAGGGCATTTCACGAAAGATTTAAATAAAAAACCCCGTTTCTGAATAAGAAACAGGGTTATATTTTACTGTATGAAATGCTTATCCAGCAATCCAGCTGAATTTATAATCAATCGTTGGGTTTTTCATACGTTCTGCAACTTTCAATAATCTCGAAGGTAAATTCATGATATAATCACGAGCCTTTTCTCCTGCCTCATCTAAATCACGCATCCCCTCAATTTTCCAGTCGATAATTAACTGTTGCATAATTTCAACATAATCTACCGCAGTGTACACGCCCAAACGTTGCGCTGCATCTGTAAAGTGACCAAAAGTTTGGCCTATTTTTAAACCAACTTCTCTTAAGAAATGTGCTGGCATTACGATTTTCTTACGCATCATATCTTCAAACGCCAACATAGCTTCATTAGGATCTACCTCGAAAATACGATTCATGAAATCTTTGTATGCTTTTGCATGTCGAGCTTCATCTGATGCAATAACCCCACACATTTTCGAAAGTAAGGTATCACCGTCTTTCTTAGCTAAAGATGCTACTCTTCTGTGAGAAACATTAGTTGCCAATTCCTGAAAGCTAGTATATATAAAATTGCGGTAAGGATCATGTCCGGTACCAATATCGAAACCATCGGCAATAAGATACTGAGTAGAAATCTCCATTTGTCGCATATCAACGCGACCAGATAAATATAAGTATTTGTTAAGCAAATCACCATGGCGATTTTCCTCTGCAGTCCAATGACGAACCCACTTCATCCAACCACCCTCTTCGTCTCCACTATGTCCATCAACCATTGCAAGCCACGATTCATATGTAGGTAAAGCTTCTTCTGTAATCGTATCGCCTATTAAAACGGCTACTAAATCATAAGAGAGATCTTTTGCATTATCTCTTAAAATTCTGATGTCCTGATAAAATGTTTCACTTGTAGAATCTGGTAAAAAATCAGAAGGTTGCCAGTTTGTATCAATAGGTTTCAAATAAGTTCCCATCGATTCGAGCATATATTTTTCAATATGCATCATTACTTCCCTTCTTTTATCTGCAAAAAAACTCATTACTTATACTTATATTTTTATTAAAAACAAAGATAACCAAATATTACGGCAAACCTTAGCATATTAACATATTTGCATCGATTCAGTTTTATACTAGGGTTCTTTTAACGAAAATGTAATTATTTTGGTAGAGCAATTACATCCTAATATTTGCAGAGGCGTTTATAAGCAAAATAAAAACCTAACAACCACTAATTCACTCTTTTTTGGAATAACATAAATAAAATTTGCCTGTCAAGAGCAGGGCTTTGCCCGGCCCGGGTTTGTGATTGGAGGCCCATGCCGCTCGAAAAGGGCCATAAACGAAGAGAGCCCCGTAGCTGTTGCTACGGGGCCTCTCTTTAAGATCTGGCACCGACCTACTCTCCCACGTGTTACCGCAGTACCATCGGCTCTGGCGGGCTTAACTTCTCTGTTCGGAATGGGAAGAGGTGGACACCGCCGATATAGGCACCTGAATATTTTTAACAAGACCGGAGGTGAAGGCCCGGGTACCAAAGCGTGTACGCTCGCGGTCCGTGGTCTGTCAGCACTCGGCTTGAGTGACATATAATTGGAAGAAGTTAAGTTTCGAAGAGCAAACAACGATTTGTTGCC
>NZ_JACRYL010000010.1:217937-218252 GCF_014306625.1 Pedobacter fastidiosus | reverse complement strand
GTAATGCTGATTTTAGTACAGCATCTTAATTGCAAAAACACCTCACCCTGTGAAAGCAAGAAGTTATTGCGGATTTACTGTATCCCTCTCCTTGAAGAGAGGGAAATAAAGATTGTGGTTTGAACCAAGGCTTGTAAACCTTGCCAACACACTCGCCATGCTGAATTCAGTTCAGCATCTTGATTGCAAAAACACCTCACCCTGTGAAAGCAAGAAGTTATTGCGGATTTAGTGCATCCCTCTCCTTGAAGAGAGGGAAATAAAGATTGTGGTTTGAAAGGCTTGTAAACCTTGCCAACACACTCGCCATGCTGA
>NZ_JACRYL010000010.1:197073-217880 GCF_014306625.1 Pedobacter fastidiosus | reverse complement strand
TTGCAAAAACACCTCACCCTGTGAAAGCAAGAAGTTATTGCGGATTTAGTGCATCCCTATTCTTGAAGAGAGGGAAACGAAAGATTGTGGTTTGAACCAAGGTTTACAAACCTTGCTAACACACTAGCCATGCTGAATTTAGTTGAGCATCTTGATTGCAAAAACACCTCACCCTGTGAAAGCAAGAAGTTATTGCGGATTTAGTGCATCCCTCTCCTTGAAGAGAGGGAAATAAAGATTGTGGTTTGAGCCAAGGTTGAATGCAAAAACCGAAAATCCCTCTCTTCAAGGAGAGGGAGAGTACAACAATTGCCCAACTGCTAACATTAACAGAGTGAGGTAAAAAAACAAAAAGACCTTTAAAAAATTAATTTTAAAAGGCCTTTTTTTGAACCAAATATGACCGTTATGCAAGCCCTCCCCTCTGGGGAGGGTTGGGTGGGGCTTTATCCCAACATCGTTAAGCTTTCCTCAATAATCTTGATTTTGGCTTCAGCGTCAGCTTTTTTGTTACGCTCGTTGGCAATAATCTCCGGTTTTGCATTTTGCACGAAACGCTCATTACTTAATTTAGCATCAACAGATTTTAAGAAACCTTGCAAATAAACTAAATCAGCGTTTAAGCGAATTCGCTCCGCATCAGCATCAATATTTTCTGTTAATGGAATGAAAAACTCGTCTTTACCAGCCATGAAAGCCGTTGCGCCTACAATTTTATCATTTACGATTTCAGCTTCAGAAACATTAGCCAATTTGAAAACGATGTTCAACCATTTTTCATAATCGATATCAGAATTTACCTTTAAGCTTAAAGGTAAAGCCTCTTTTGGCGAAATTTGTTTCTGGTTACGAACATTTCTAATTTCGGCAATAACGGTTTTAATCACCTCAGCATCTTTCAATAATTTCTCATCAATTGCGCCACCTTTCGGGAATTCAGCTACTATACAACAATCCATTTCACCACGTTCAGCGAACAAATCATCATGCCATAATTCTTCCGTTAAGAAAGGCATATTCGGGTGCAATAACTTGATGATATTTTCAAAAAATGCAATGGTTGCTTGGTAACTTTCCGCATCAATTGGTTGTTGGTAAGCAGGCTTAACCATCTCCAAATACCAAGCACAGAAATCATCCCAAACCAGTTTATAGGTCGTCATTAAAGCTTCTGATAAACGGTATTGTTTAAAGTTAGCCTCAATCTCCACTAAAGATTCGTTGAACCGATTTTCAAACCAAGAAATGGCTTGCTTATTCGGGTTTTCTAAATTCTCGTCAACTTCCCAACCTTTAACCAAACGGAAAGCATTCCATATTTTATTTGAGAAGTTACGCCCTTGTTCACAGTAACTTTCATCGAACATTAAATCATTACCCGCTGGCGACGACATTAACATACCTACACGAACCGCATCAGCGCCATATTTTTCAATTAGTCCAATCGGATCAGGTGAATTGCCTAACGATTTAGACATTTTACGACCTAATTTATCGCGAACAATCCCTGTTAAGTAAACATTTGTAAATGGTTTTTTGCCCATAAACTCATGTCCGGCCATAATCATACGAGCCACCCAGAAAAATAAAATTTCAGGTGCTGTAACCAAATCGTTGGTTGGGTAATAGTAATTTATATCTTTATTATTTGGATCTTTAAAGCCATCGAAAACAGAGATCGGCCATAACCATGACGAGAACCAAGTATCCATTACATCTTCATCTTGCCTTAAAAAAGGTTCTAATTGATGTTTGAAACCAGCTTTTTCTGTATCCGAACAGTTTTCATCTAAATGTTTTTTCTTCCAGAATTCTTCTAAAGCCTCATCCTTAGTTTTGGCAACTACCCAATTTCCTTTATCATCGTACCAAGCTGGAATTTGCTGTCCCCACCAAAGCTGACGAGAAATGTTCCAATCGCGAACATTTTCCATCCAATGGCGGTAGGTATTTTCAAATTTATTTGGAATTAGATTTACTTCTCCATTCAAAACATCATCCAAAGCCGGTTGAGCCATTTCTTTCATCTTCACAAACCATTGCATAGAAAGTTTTGGTTCAATAGCTGCATCGGTACGTTCCGAGAAACCAACCTGCGATTTATAATCTTCAACCTTATCTAAATGACCAGCTTCTTCCAACATTTTGGCAATCTTTTTGCGGGCAACAAACCTGTCTTCGCCAACCAAAATAACAGCCAATTCGTTTAAAGTTCCATCATCGTTTAAGATATCCGTAACAGGCAAATTATGCTTAACACCCAACTCATAATCGTTCAAATCATGTGCGGGTGTAACTTTTAAGCAACCTGTACCAAATTCAATATCCACATATTCATCCTCGATAACAGGGATTTCATGGTTTACCAAAGGCACAAAAACTTTCTTGCCTTTTAGGTGCGTAAAACGTTCATCGTTCGGGTTGATGCAAATTGCAGCATCAGCCATAATCGTTTCCGGACGCGTTGTCGCAATCGTTAAAAACTGATCTTCAGTGCCCGAAATTAAATACTTTATGTAGTATAGTTTCTGATTTACTTCTTTACGAATTACTTCCTCATCAGAAACCGCAGTTTTACCAGCAGGATCCCAATTTACCATGCGGATTCCGCGATAAATCCATCCTTTCTTATATAAGTGAATAAATGAGTCGATAACGGCTGCCGAAAGATCTTCCTCCATTGTAAAACGGGTACGATCCCAATCGCAACTTGCACCCAATTTCTTCAATTGTTCTAAAATAATACCGCCGTATTTCTCTTTCCACTCCCAAGCGTATTTCAGAAACTCTTCACGAGAAAGGTCTTTTTTATTAATGCCTTGCTCCTTTAACATGGCCACAACTTTTGCTTCAGTCGCAATAGATGCATGATCTGTTCCAGGAACCCAACATGCATTTTTGCCCTGCATTCTGGCTTTACGAATCAAAACATCTTGAATCGTGTTGTTCAACATGTGCCCCATGTGCAAAACTCCAGTAACATTTGGTGGCGGAATTACGATGGTGTAAGGCTCACGCTCATCAGGTTCAGAATGGAAAAACTTTTTGTCTAACCAATAGCTGTACCATTTATCTTCGGTTTCTGCAGGATTGTAATGTGTGGAAATGCTCATGAAAAATTGTTATAAAAGCCCAAAAATAGCTAATTAAGCTGAAAGACTAAAGTGCAAAGCTAAAAGTTTGGCACAATACAATCCTCATCTTCCATAGAGGTGATTTAAAGGTGGGGTGTTTATTTTATTTCTGAAAAGCAAGGACGGCATTTTATTTCAATGTTAGTCCTGCTTTTCGTTGCAATCTTTTTGTGAATGTTAGTTTAAGGCTGTTAGATTGCTGCACCAAAAAGTATTTTCACTACAATCAGGTTTAGAAATACAAGTCTGTGGTTCTTTTGATTGTTTAGTCCTTATCAATTTCCGTATTTTGGCTAAAGCCAAAAGATTAATATATTAAACAGGCAGCTAAAGCAGCTTGCAATGAAATGTAAATAGCCTAAACAGTTCACATAATAGGCAAGAGTTCATTACCGTTGGTTTCAACCAACGGAGAAAAGATACCAAAATTGAAATGTAATAGCCTAAACAGTTCACATAATAGGCAAGAGTTCATTACCGTTGGTTTCAACCAACGGCTCAAAAGATAATAATCTTTATTAATCCAATTAAATTCTCCAAATTGGTGAATGGAAAAGTTTGATTGGCATTCTGAGCCTTTAACTGATGAAACAACAATTACCAAAACCTATAAAAACACTCAAAATGTTAGGCGGTATTTTCAATCTCATTTGGGAACAAAATGGAAAAATAATCGATTTTTTATGGCTTGGCTTAAAGATAATGAAGGGAAAACTTTAAAAGATGCAGTTGAGGAATTTAGGAAAAATCACATCTAAAGAATTTAAAATCATTTTTCCTGTAAAAAGCCTATTCCTCTTTCTTCTGAAATTTATAGAACAAATAACCAAGAAAAGGCAAAATTAATATGCTTCCTAAAAGCAAAGCCAAGCCTAAACTGTAAATTGTTTTCTCTGGACCAATACTTTCGAAAAGTGAAATGGTATCGCCATTTTTTAAGCGAATAAAATTCGGAAAGTGGGCATAACTAATGGCAAGCAAAATCATAGTTACTTGGAAACCAGCTAAAATTCGCAACACTTTTGTCTTGCCTTTTAATAGCAAATACCAAAGTAAAATAAGAGATAAACTCGCTAAGACAATCGCAATTATTCCTACATTATTTTTAAAAACCCAATCAAATAAAGGAATTTTATCAAGCTGTGCTGCAATGAAAACCATTGCACCAAATATTATTGCAGCAATATTCATATACTCGGCCTTTTTAATAAATCGACGCTTATCATGATTGTCTTCGGTTTCTCCTATAAGATAAATGGCTGCAAGGAAACCACAAAGTGCAACAGTAAACAAGCCAACAGAAATCGAAAACCAGTTTAACCAACTGTAAATATAGGCAGAGCGGAAATCTTTCGCATTTGGATCAATGTGACCTGAAATAACGCTCCCCGCTATAATCCCCAAAAATAAAGGTGTAATAAAGCTAGAATACCTAAAAATACGATTGTAAAGCCACTGCATATCGTCTTTAATGGCATCATAATGGCGAAAAACAAAAGCCGTTCCACGGGCAATAATTCCAATAAGCATAATTAAAAGTGGTATGTGCAAGTAAATCGACATGGTGGTGTAAATGTGCGGAAAACCAACAAACAAGATTACAATGGCAATGATAAGCCACATATGATTTGCTTCCCAAACTGGCCCGATGGCCTGATACATCGTTTTTCGAGTTCTACTTCTATTTTTTGTCGATGTAAAAAGTTCGATAATTCCTGCACCAAAATCGGCTCCGCCCAACAAGAAATAAAGCAGAATGCCCAAACATAAAAAGGTGATTACAACGTATTCCATAATTATTGATTTGGGATTTTCGAAGCTGGTTTATTATACAATACAGGAACCATTTTAATTTGTCGGTACAATAAAAAAGTCACCACTAAACTAAGCGACACATAAATTGCACTAAAAATATAAAATGAGTAAGCGATGCCGGGCATTGGCGTAACGGCATCTTTTGTGCGCATTATGCCATAAATTATCCAAGGTTGCCGGCCAACTTCTGTAACTACCCAACCAGCTTCTAAGGCGATATACCCTAATGGAATGGCAAAGACAAACAACTTAAGTATCCAACGTTTTTCTGTTAAAGGTTTCCTTTTAAAGAGTGTAAAAAAATAAATTAATGCAACAAATAAAAGCAGTGTTCCTATTCCTACCATAATTTGAAAGGCGTAATGCGTTATCGCAACAGGTGGATGTTGATCTTCAGGGATTTGATCCAGCCCTTTAACTTCAGATTTAAAATCTCCATGAGCAAGAAAACTCAGCGCTCCTGGAATTTCAATGGCCATTTTAACTGTCTTATCTTTCTCATTTACAATTCCGCCGATTAGCAAAGGTGCAGGCTTTTGGGTTTTATAAAGTGCTTCCATAGCGGCAAGTTTTGCAGGCTGTCTTTTAGCGACATCCTTTGCAGAAATATCACCACTTAAAGGTTGCAACAAAGCACCAATACAGGCAAAAATAGCGGCTATTTTAAAGGCCTTTAAATGGAAATCCTTATTCGAATTTCTTAAAATCATTAGTGCGTGAACGCCAGCTACCGCAAAGCCTGTGGCAGTGAAAGCAGCCAGGCACATATGTAGTGCTTGAGAAAACCATGCCTTATTGAGCATGGCCTGAATAGGATCGATATTAAGATATTTTCCACCAACAAAATCAAAACCCGCCGGACTATTCATCCAAGAGTTTGCTGCAACGACCAAAATTCCTGAAGCTAATCCACTAACACCTACAACCATTCCTGTAAACCAATGAAACCACTTATTTAGCTTATCCCACCCATATAGAAAGAAACCCAGAGCGATTGCCTCGATGAAGAAAGCAGTTCCTTCTAAGGAAAAAGGCATTCCAAAAATTGGACCAGCGTGTTCCATAAATTTTGGCCAGAGCAACCCTAATTCGAAAGATAACATTGTACCAGAAACAGCACCAGTGGCAAAGAATATCGCCACCCCTTTACTCCAAGCTTTTGTTACATTTCTATAAGCCTCATCATTCGTTTTAAGCCATTTATAGTGAGATACCGCCATAAAAAACGGCATGACCATACCAATGCAAGAAAAAATAATGTGGAAGCCGAGTGATAAGGCCATTTGGGAGCGGGCTGCGAGAAAATCATCCATATCTGATGCGGATTAGGTATGGAGCAAATATAGTTGATAATGCTTTAGCAATAAGCGATTTGACATTTACTTGTCTATTTATTTTAAATATAGAATGTTTATAAATTGAAAAAAGATTTGGAAATAATTGGGCATAAAAAAACCACAGCTTTAAGATTTTACAAGCTGTGGTTTAAAGCATTTTTAGAAGTTTATACTCCCTTCAAATCGTCATAAGCTGCAGTTAAACTTCTTTGAATCCCATCACCTTTCCATTCTGGCGCTCCAGGAATTTCTGTTGCTTTTAAAATATCTTCCTTGGTTTTACCCAACTTAATTTCGCCACCAACAAAAGTCATTAAGCTTTTTAAATAATTTTGATAAGCTTTAACATCTGCTTTATTTCCGGTTATTTTTTCTGGATCTAAGCTATGTCCCCAAATGAATTGGGTATCATTATCAAACTGACTCGTAATTTTATCTAATGCGGTAATCCAGTTTCCAATATGTGCACCATTTTCTCTATCGATATAAGGAAATCTTCGATTGAACACTAAATCGCCTACATGCACAATATTCGCATTTTCGAAATGATAAACAGCATCTCCGTTTGTATGACCAGAACCATAGTAATATGCACTGATTTTTTCGTCGCCAACGGGTGCTTTCCATCCAGTTCCAAAAGTGGTATCTGGCAATAACTGTTGATCTAAATTATTGGCTTTTTCTGCAGCTTTCTTTTGGTTCACCAATGAATTTTGATGCGCTACAACTTTCTCTGCCAAGCCTTTAAAAGCAATATTACCTGCTGTATGATCTCCGTGATGATGTGTATTAATTAAATATTTGAATGGTTTTTCATTGAGTTTTTTCAACTCTTCGATAACATGCGGTGCTGAAGTTGGGAATTGAGCATCTATAACAGCAAAACCACTTGAAGAATTTAACCAACCAATGGTTCCACCTTGTTCGGTAAATATTCCAACGTTATTTCGCAAGGGCTTAAAGTTATAAGCTCTAAGCAGATTTTGTTGCGCAAAAACATCTGTTTTATATATTGAAAGCAAAGCCATTGCCAATGCTGAATTCTTAATAAAATTTCTTCTTTCCATTTTGAGATTAATCTAAAAAAACCACAGCTATTGCCGTGGTTTAAATTTAATAATTTTTGCTCGTAAAAGTTAATTGTATAATTAAATTCCTGAGCCTGGAGTTGTTCCCGGTTCATGACCTGGCCCGAATGAATTATTCTTGCGATCTTTATCCTTGTTGAAAAGATTTGTGGTAACCTTTGATGATTTATTTTCATCTAGCGTTCTATCCTCTTTAACATCTTCTGCTGTTTTATCTAGTAAGTCGTTCTCAACAACTTTTCCTTTTTCTTTATTGGTTTCCATAGTGATTACAAATTGATGTACTTATGGAACACCTGAGAAATAATATTGTTTTTGTTAGTCGTTTTAAGAATGTTTTTGATTAAATCTATTCCTTATATTTCCCAATATCCTAGCATCTAGCTTGGACATACCAATTTCATACTTGGTTAATGATTGATCAACCAAATGAAGCGCTATTAATTTAATTTACAACATTGCTCCTGGCAATTTTCCTAAATCGTGAATATTCCCAAAAGAATGAAATTTCCTTTTGTGCACTTTGTTAAAATGACTTGAAGACTCGATTGAGAAAGATGTCAGTATAAAATTGAAGACGTGTTTCTTAGCTGGATTTAACTTTTCTTGCTCAGCATTGTGCTCTGAGTTTTGGTTAACTTGATCATTTTCCATAACGATAAAATTTATTGAAAACCTGAGGGGCTTTCATGGTTAAATAAAATTTAAAGCGAATGTTTAATTAATCTGATCTTCAGATTATTTAAAAACAATATCAAAAATAAATTTGCTTAACCTTATACGTTTGGGGTGTATGATAAGGTTTCGTTTAGGATCTACAAATAATAGCAATAATTAACTGCCTTTGTCTTAATTAAATATAAGGTTTAATTTTGAGGTTTGCAAATTAAAATCGTTGATTGAAGTCACCAGCAATAAAACGCGATTAAGCTAACAATTTGGTGGGAATAAAAATGCAAGTGCCCTAAACTATTGCTATTGAAATCATTGCCGTCTTGCTTCAGCAGACGAATTGAAAGTTTGATCAAAAAATTTTGGTCAAAAAAAAGTCTCGATTTGCATCGAGACTCTCCTATTTGGTTAATGAATATTTTAAGCTAAAGCATTTTGCTTAACAACCATTTTTACTTTTTCTATTACGTAATCCAATTCTTCTTTAGTGGTATATTTACTAAAAGAAAAACGAACAGAAGGACGATTAGGATCAGCCTTAATTCCGTTTAAAACATGCGAACCGATATTCGAACCCGAAGAACAAGCACTTCCACCAGAAGCGCAAATGCCATTAATATCCAAGTTAAACAACAGCATATCGGCCATATCCATTTCAGGGAAAGAAACATTTAGCACTGTGTAAAGACTTTTATCAGCATCTGTTTCGCCATTAAAAGCAATCCCCGGAACTTCAGCAATTAATTGCTCCTTTAAATAATCTTTTAAATTTTGAATATGATTTTGGTGTTGTTCCATTTCGGAGTAAGCAATTTCTAACGCTTTTGCCAAACCAACAATACCGTAAACATTTTCGGTCCCGCCACGCATATTGCGCTCTTGTGCACCACCATAAATCATCGGTGGGATTTTGATATTGCTATTTACAAATAAAAAGCCAACACCCTTTGGACCATGAAGCTTATGTGCAGCGCAAACAATAAAATGTGCTTTAAGTTCGCGAACGTTATGCGGATAATGCCCCATGGTTTGAACAGTATCTGCATGATAAATTGCATCGTATTTTTCGCAAATTTCACCAACTTTTATCATGTCGGTCAAAGTTCCCAACTCATTGTTGGCATGCATTAAAGACACAAAACTACGCTCATTATTTTGCAAAAGTTCCTCTAAATGAGCTAAATCTACATTCCCTTTTTCATCGATATTAACGAAACTCAGTTTATCAATTTCTCCATTTTTAAGCATCATATTCAGCGTTTGCTCCACTGCATGATGCTCAATTTTTGAGGTAATTGCATGTTTTATACCGTAAGCCGAAATTCCACAACGAATGGCGGTATTATCTGCTTCAGTACCACCAGATGTAAAAAATATTTCGGATGGAGATGCATTTAGTAAGCTTGCAACAGTTTTTCGAGCCTTTTCTACCAACGTTCTAACCTCACGACCAAGCGCATGAATGGCAGATGGATTACCAAAATAGTTTTCCATTACATTCGTCATCTCGGCAATTACTGCTGGATCTAAAGGTGTTGTTGCTGCATTATCTAAATAAACCCTTTTCATTTTATGAATAATTGAAAGTTAGCATATTGTTAAATCGAAATATCAAAAGGAAATAATCTTGATCCGTAAACTCAAGTATTAATTAAGCTTCAATATTTCTTTAATATCAGAAATGATTTTGTTTGCCAAACTTTCGGCAACAGTTTCATTTTCTGCTTCACTGTATATACGAATAATAGGCTCGGTATTAGAACGGCGTAAATGCACCCATGTTTTATCGAACTCGATTTTTAAACCATCTATTGTACTATAAGGCTGGTTTTTATATTTCTCTTCTACCTGCTTCAACAAATTATCAATATCCATTTCTGCAGTAAGCGTAATTTTATTTTTCGAAATGTAATATGCCGGATAGCTACTTCTTAAAAGAGAAATAGATTTACCAAATTTAGCTAAATGTGTCAAAAACAAAGCAATCCCAACCAGTGCATCTCTACCGTAATGAGATTCTGGATAGATAATTCCGCCGTTTCCCTCACCACCAATAATTGCATTGGTTTCTTTCATTTTATTTACCACATTCACTTCACCAACTGCTGAGGCATTATATTCTGATCCCGATTTCTCGGTAACATCGCGTAAAGCTCTTGTAGAAGATAGGTTTGAAACCGTATTACCTGGTGTATTTTTCAATACATAATCGGCAACGGCTACTAAAGTGTATTCTTCGCCAAACATGCTCCCGTCCTCATTTACAAAACACAAACGATCTACATCAGGATCAACCACAATACCTAAATCGGCATTTTGCTTTTGAACTTCTTTGGAAATTGCTGTTAAATTTTCTGGAAGTGGTTCTGGGTTATGTGGAAAATGCCCATCAGGTGTACAAAACAATTCAGTAACTCTAGTAACGCCTAAAGCTTTTAATAATGCGGGAATAAAAATGCCTCCTGTAGAATTAACGCAATCTATTACAACTTTAAAATCAGCATTTTTAATGGCTTCAACATCAACTAAAGGCAATGCTAAAACTTTATCAATATGCTTTTGAAGATAAGTATCATTCTTAATTACCTTTCCTAATTTATCAACTTCAGCAAACTCAAAATTTGCACTTTCGGCCAATTCTAAAACTTCAATACCATCGGCATCGCTGATAAATTCTCCTTTATCGTTTAAAAGCTTAAGCGCATTCCATTGTTTTGGATTGTGGCTCGCTGTTAAAATAATCCCACCACCAGCGTTTTCATCTGGCACAGCAATTTCTACTGTTGGAGTAGTAGATAAGCCTAAATCAATTACCTCAATCCCTAATCCTTGTAAAGTGCCAATAACTAAATTATTAACCATTTCGCCAGAAATACGGGCATCGCGACCTAAAACGATTCTTTTATTATTTGTTTTTTGAACTACCCAGCTACCGAAAGCAGCTGTAAATTTTACTATATCAAAAGGTGTTAAACCATCTCCAGCTTTTCCGCCTATGGTTCCTCTTATTCCAGAAATCGATTTTATTAAAGTCACTGTGTGTATTTTATTTTGAGGCTCAAAAATAAGAAAAAAAACAAGATAGCAGCTATTTTGAACGGAACGCACAACTTAATTTACATTGTTTTTATATCTATTTATACGATGTATTTAATAGAAATTAGTTCAATCATTTAAATCAAACGTGTGATTTGTTTTTTATTTTTTTCAATGATTTTAAGTAAAATATTAAAATGAATTTCTAAACTGATCAATCTAACGCTCTGTCATCTTAATCTTTATGCAATAATGTTGCATAAAAAACAATCAAAACTTTACTAGCAGTTACAAAACCTTATATTTGTGCCTTTCTAAAATAAAAACGGCTTTATATGCAGCGCAAATGGTTTCAATATTGGTTTAACTCGCCATATTATCATATTCTTTATCAACAACGAAATGATGCAGAAGCCGAATTTTTTATAGATAAACTCACTGATTTTCTTCAACCTAAAACCGATTCCAAAATGCTCGACATTGCATGCGGAAAAGGAAGGCATTCTATTTATCTGAATAAAAAGGGTTTTGATGTTACAGGAATTGATTTATCAGCGCAGAGCATAAAATATGCAAAGCAGTTCGAAAATGATAAACTCCATTTTTTGGTGCATGATATGCGCAGATTATTTTACATAAACTACTTCGATATTGCACTTAATCTTTTTACAAGCTTTGGTTATTTTGATACGGAGAAAGATCATGTTAATGCTTTAAAAACCTTTAGAAAGTGTTTAAATGCCGATGGAATTTTAGTTATCGATTACTTTAACACCGAAAAAATTGTGCGCAACTTAAACTCTTGCGAAACCAAATCATTAGATGGAATTACTTTCAATATTACCAAAAATGTTATTGATGGGAAAATTATCAAAAAGATAAATTTTGAGGATAAACATAAGATTTACAATTTTGAAGAACGGGTTCAAGCTTTTAGTTTAGAAGATTTCACAAGAATGATTACAAAAGCTGGGATGGTAATCCAAAACACTTTTGGTAGTTATTCGCTCGATGATTTTGATGAATCAAGCTCGGACCGCTTAATTTTAATTTGCAAAAAAGCATGATAGAAAGCATACAGCAATTTGATGTTGAACTGTTTTTGAAAATCAATCGAGGTCTTTCAAACGGATTTTTCGATTGGTTAATGCCTTTAATGCGCAACCGTTTTTTTTGGTCGCCCCTTTATTTATTTATTGTTGTTTTTTGTATTGTGCAATATAAAAAACAAGGCTGCTACATTATTGGAATGGTGCTTTTTACATTTGCCTTGGGCGATTTAGTTGCATCGCGCTTAATAAAACCATTTGTAAGCAGAGTACGCCCCTGTAATGATTTAAGTTTAGCGAACGATATTATTCACCGGGTTCCTTGCGGAAGCGGTTTAAGTTTTCCATCTGCACATGCAACCAATCATTTTGCTATCGCCGTATTTTTGATCTGTATTTTTTACAGCAGATGGAAGCCTATTTTACCAATCGGATTATTTTGGGCTGCAATTATAAGCTTTGCACAAGTTTATGTTGGTGTTCATTACCCTATTGATGTTACTGTGGGCGCTTTATTAGGCACAACAATCGGCCTTATTACATCCCGAATTTTTAAAACCTTACAACCAGAATTTTAATATGGAAGCTTGGAAATTTTGCGTACTCTTTTTCTGTGCTTTTTTAGGTGGCTCTGCTATATTTTTAGTTAAAAGCGATAAATCTAAACTCTTAAAGCTTATTTTATCTTTTAGTGGTGCTTATCTTTTTGCCATCACTGTCCTTCATTTAATTCCCGATGCTTACAGTGGGTCTGATAGCCACGAAATTGGCATCTTTATCCTAATCGGTTTTTTATTACAGATTTTTTTAGAACAGTTTTCTGAAGGAGTTGAGCATGGACATATTCACAAGCATCAAGATGGTCAGATTTTTCCTTATGGAATTATGATCAGTTTATGTTTACATGCGTTTTTAGAGGGAATGCCTCTTGCCAAAGATCAGCACAACGAACTCATTTTTGGAATTGCATTACACCACATTCCAGCCGCATTTGCGTTGGCCAGTATTTTAATGCAAAACCATTTCAAAAAAGGAAGTATTTTAATGTATCTAATCCTTTTTGCTGTAATGGCTCCTCTTGGTTTTTATGTTAGCATTGGTTTAAGCAATGGGACCATTGGAGGAGTTGATGCTTATTTTAATAAGATAATGGGTATTGTAATTGGTATTTTCTTACACATCTCTACAACAATTTTATTCGAATCAAGTGCCGATCATAAAATAAATACCCGTAAAATGATTGCTGTTTTATTGGGCATTGGCGTAGCGTTAATTGGTTTTTTTACCGGAGGACATTAGCAATTCCAAATTCAATTGTGATTGTTAACTCATAAATTTTCATTAGATTAGAACATGGATGAGATTATTAATGAACCTGCCGTAGAGTATCAGAAAAGACATTTCACTATTGAAGAATATCTCGAAATGGAAAATGCATCGTTAGAAAAGCATGAATATTTTCAGGGCGAGATATTTGCGATGGCTTGAGCTGGTAATAATCACAATGAAATTTTCAGTAACTTATTTTTAGAAATTGGAAATAGCCTTAAAGGAAGACCTTGTAGGCCTTACGGAAGCGATAAGCGGATGAACATTCCAGAAAACACTTTGTTCACTTATCCTGATATTTCTATTTATTGCAACGAAATTAAACATTTAGAAGAGGATGAAAATACTGCTTTGTTGCCAACCGTAATCATCGAAATCCTTTCACCTTCTACAAAAATTTACGATAGAGGAAATAAGTTTAAGCTTTATAGAGACATACCATCCTTGAAAGAATATATTTTAATTGATTCAGAATCTATTTCAGTGGAAGCTTTTTATGTTAATGAAAAGCAAAATTGGGAGTTGAAAGAATCCAGAGCAATTAGCGATGCGCTAACCTTCGTATCATTAGGCTTCAAAATTCAACTGGAAGATATTTATTATCGCGTGAAGTTGGAATCAAAAACAGTTGCTCCCACAAAATAAGGATACTAATTCTTTTCCTTTTTCTTTCCATAACCCCACGGACAATGCTTGCATTTATTTTTGCAACAGTAGCCACGTTTTAAATGGTAGGCTTCAGTAAAAACCATAAAACCATCTTCATTAATATAAAAGTCTTCGCCCTCTTTCATCTAAAATGAGTGAATTTTGAATTATTGAATGAGTGAATTTAAAAACGAATAAAAGACCGCCATATTTTGAAAATTCTTAAATCCCTTTAATCCTGCTCCTTAATTAAGGATTTTAACCTCTAATTTACCTCCAAAATATTCCTTCAATTGTCGCCCATCACCATGTAAAGTCCATACTTGGCTTGGCTCTACCTTTTCTATTGTTTCTAAAATAGCATCCCAATCTGCATGATCGGAAATGTAAAGGGAAATTCCGTTTTGTTGCTGTAAATTTTCCCAACCAGAGGCAAAAGCTCTAACCACATTAATTGCTTTATGGTAACTATGAAAAACCATCGGCGGAACAATATAAACCTGATTTTCGAGATTATTCTTCATCACTTTTCTATCGTACATTTTATAAGCACCTACATTTATCCCATAATCTTCATAAATTTTTATAAAGGGCATAATACTAAAGTGAACCATTATGTTTCTGGTTGGGCAATGCTCGTTGATCAGCTGAATTATCCGTTGACTTTTTCCTAAAGCATAAGAACCAAGCATAATATTAGCCGTGGTCGCGTTAAGTTTTTTAATTTCCTCAGCAGGATCTGGATGTTTGGTTTCAGGCTTGGCAAAAGTACTTTCTGTGATCAAAACATCGGCCTTTACAAACTCAAAAGGCTCACACGTTGGATCTGGTTCTATTTTATAATCTCCAGTATAAAGATATTTCGTTCCTTGATATTCCATCATTACTTGGGCAGAACCAAGAATATGTCCGGCAGGATAAAATGAAATGATTACCTCTTTAATTTTAAAGGTTTGATGATATTCCTTCAGATGAAAATCTACCGCTGCAAATTTGCGGTAACGATGTTTCATAAACGTTGCAGTAGGTTTTGTACAATAAACATTAGCACTTCCACCAATCGCGTGATCGCCATGTGCATGAGAAACAACAGCCTCCTGAACGGGTTGTTGTGGATCTAGATAAAAATCGCCGTAAACACAATACAATCCTGTTGGCGTAATGGTAATAAAATCGTCTAGAATCATAACGAGGATTTATAAAATTTAAGGATAAGGCTAGATTCTAAAGGATTTGGCATATTTTTTAGAAAAAATTGTTTAAATTATGATTATTGAGGAAGTTTCAAATTAATTGCTGTGTTCAAAAACACTTTATGCAATGCTAAAACTTGCTCTATAATGGAGTGTTCTTCATCGTTGACGATAAAATGATTGGCCATTTTTATTTTTTCCTCATCCGATAGTTGCTTATCCATTCTGGCTTTAACCTGCTCTGCAGAAACGCCATCTCTTGCCACTACTCTATCCAATTTAATTTGTAGTGGAGCAGTAACAAGAATTGTAGTATCAACCATTTTGTAAGATTCACTTTCGAAAAGTAATGCAGCTTCTTTTAAAGTATAAGGAACCTCGGCAGAAATTTGTACTTCCCATAAATCGAAAGCTCTAAAAACTGCAGGATGAACAAGTGCATTTAGTTTGGCTAACTCCGCTTCATTATTAAACACAATGCTTGCTATGTGCTTATTATTCAGTTTCCCATCTTCAAAATAGCTTTCTTTACCAAAGGTAGTTTTAATCCCTTCAATTAGGAGCTCATCTCGAACCATAATTTCTTTAGCTACTGTATCTGCGTAAAAAACAGGAATACCCAAAACTTCGAATACTTTGCAAACAGTTGTTTTACCGCTCCCTATACCACCTGTTATCCCTACTTTGTACATTATTTTTCTACGATGAAATCTATTTTTGAAGGATAAATACTAATCAGTTTACAGTAATCTGGAAACTCGGTTATTTTAATGGTAAGTTGATTGTGATGTAAACTCTGCCATTCATCAGCATCTACGGTAGCCGTTATAAACCCTTCATCAACCTGATCATAATTGCTTAAAGCCACCAAAAAAGTAACCTTAACTTTTTTGGGATAAAGTTTTATGCTGTTGTAATTTCTATTATTGATAATCTTCAGTGGCACTTCTATTGTTTTCTCCGTGAACTCATCAACAGGCAATTTAACTTCTACCGAAGATGGGAAAATACTTACATTTTTATGTGTACTGTGTTGCATCCAAACCCTCGCCTTTGCGCTGCTTTGAACATTTTTAAGCTTTAAGGTATCGGTAGACCATGAATTTATTTTCTCCAATTCCTCAATCGGTCCGGTAACCGTTACAAATTTTGGATTCAAAAGAATCTCGCTTGAAACGCCATACTGTTTTGCAAAATCTACCTTTTGAATCAATTTAATTGGAACACGCTTAACTGTTCTTTTGGTAAAGTCGAAATATAAGGTATCTGGCTTAACCGAAATAACCTTTTGAGAGCTTTCCAACTGCTTATTTACATTATAAAGCTGATCTGAAAAAACAACAAATTCCTTGGTATTGAGTTGATTTAAGCTAACGGCAATAGATTGAGGACTAATTCTTAATCTGGCAAAAAGCAACTGCCAGCCCGTTCCTTCAACCTGCAAATCAACCGTATCAGATTGTAATGGATGAAAAGCTCTTTTCTGGGGGAAGTTTTTATAAATTAAAACCGTTTTAGCCGTGTACACATATTTATTATTAAGCGCCATAAAAAGCCATGCAGCTACAGCCAGCACCAAACAGGCCAGCAGACTTAAAACACGTCTTTTCTCTATTTTGGTTAACTTAATAAAGGGCATAATAAAAGTAAAATGGGCAATGTGAATGAGTGATCATTCCATCACAACAATATAGCCAAATGTACAAAACTAAACAGGCACTCTAAAACAAATACAATTAATGATTAATTACAAAATCCATTTATAAATTTTTGCTCTAGATTGGCATTCGTATAAAACAAGAAAAGCTACTCAGTTGAGTAGCTTTTAACTTATAATTTCTTTAAAACTAAGCTTTAGGAGCTACTGCTTTTGTAGCATCCAAAGAAACTGCTGATTTATCAAAACGAATTTTAGCACCACTTTCAATTTCGATTAAGAAAGTCGTTTCGTTTAAATCCACAATTTTGCCATGAATACCTGCAGTGGTAATTATTTTATCTCCTTTACCTAATTCTGCCACTAATTTTTTGTGATCTTTTGCTTTTTTAACTTGCGGGCGAATCATGAAAAAGTAGAAAACTACCATGATTAATACCATTGGCACCACTGTGCTCAACATATTACTACCACCTGCTGCTTGTAAAATTACTGTTGATATCATTTCTTATTTATTTGTTTATTTGTGAATAGTTGATGATTTATATTTATAGTCAGCCTGACTAACTTCCATTAAAATCAACCAAATTAATTATTTTGCAAGCACCTCGCCTACCAAATGTACTTTACTTACTGTAGGATTTGCATTTGAAGTTATTGTAACTATTTTATCTTGCATATCCATTTTTCCTGTGCTATTAAAAACAACTTTAATTGAGCCTTCTTTACCTGGTAAAATTGGCTCTCCCGGAACTTGAGGAACGGTACAGCCACAAGTCGCTGTTGCGTTCGAAACAATTAATGGACTTTTACCCGTGTTTTTAAATTTGAAATCGTGCTGAACCAATTCTCCTTGTTTAATTTTTCCGAAATCGAAAATATCGCGTTCGAAAGTCATTATTGGGGCATTTGGTGAAGCAATTTTGCTCGTCGTATCATTTCCTACCGAAACAGTAGATGCTGTTGGGTTACTTGTATTCGCATTGCGACAAGCAACAAATGATAATGAAGCAAGAGCTAGGATGAATATTTTTTTCATGATTATTTAATTTTGAAAAGTATATTACTGTGTTTTCGCACAATTACATAAAACTTTTTTTATTCTTCAATTAACCCGCGACCAATTTTTTTAATGGTATTGGTTTTCTTAAGATCGCCTAAAATTTTGTCCAAAATACCGTTTATAAACGAGTTACTTTTCGGTGTACTGTAATCTTTTGATAACTCGAGATACTCGTTAATGGTAACTTTAACCGGAATAGATGGGAAGTTAAGCAGTTCGCAAATTGCCATTTTCATCAAAATAGTATCCATTAAAGCAATCCTTTCAGATTCCCAATTTTTAGTTCTTTCCGCAATCATTTCTTGATACTTCGCATCATTTTGCAGAGTATAAACGAACAAATCCTGTACAAATTTACTATCCTCAATCCAATCTGCACTAATTTCAGTTAGCTTATTTTTGAAAGGATCGTCTGATGTAAAGTTTTTAAGCGTTTTAGCAACCATGCCTTTCATCACTTCGTGATCTACTTGCCAGTTGATAAATTTCTCTTCAAAAACCTGAATAATGGCTTGATTTTTTAGGATGATTTTTCTGAAAATATATTTGATAATATCTTTAGATGATTCTAAACTTTCGTTTGGATCTGCAAGATATTCAGCATATTCTTTTGATGATTTTAAAGAATTGTAAACTGTTTTACGGATTTCTGGATCGAAACCCCAATCTATGCTGTACTTTTTAATCGCCGATACATACTCGGGATTTTGCTGCATTAATACACTAAACTTGTTGTGCAATAATTTTAAGTTAGGATTTAAATCCTCTGCTGTTTTAATGTGCTTGTTTGCACGCTCTGCAGCATCATTTGCAGTAAATTCGGTAACTTCTACCATTAAAGATAGCATCCAGATGTACATTTCGTACACACTATCGATGCTCTGCATTAAGGTTTTTAAATCACCTTTAATGTCTTTTTTGTCTGCCATTTGCCAAGCAAAAATATTTTGCAAAGCTTTGATCCTTAAGTGCCTTCTATTTAACATGAATGTAAGAACGAGTGCGGTTTTTTAAAACCTGTTTTAATAATTGATTTAATATGACGATTTAATTTTTTTAACATCTGCAATCCGTTTTTCAGCAATTCGGTTTGCAGCAATATTTGTTGGTATATGATCTGTTTTACTCAGTTTAATTACATTACGAGTGGCATCGTAAATGTTTTCCGTTAACTGCACGGTACGTTTTTTTCCGAAACCGGTTAATTCTGAGTAGCATGAAATTAATCCGCCTGCGTTGATTAAATAATCTGGTGCAAATAAAATTCCTTTTTTCAGCAATAACTCACTATCAGCAACCTCATCTTTTAATTGATTATTTGCTGAACCTGCAATAATTGCAAATTTCATTTTCTCAATTGTTTTGCTATTAACTGTAGCGCCCATTGCACACGGTGCATAAACATCTGCATCGATACCGAAAATTTTATCTGCCTCGATTGTTTTTGCTTTATACTTGCGAGCAACGTACGTTAATTGTTCTTGGTTGATATCGCTGATCAATACTTCTGCGTTTTCCTTTCTCAACAAAGCCACTAAGTGTTCGCCTACATTGCCAATTCCCTGCACCAAAATAGTTCTTCCAGCAAGCATATCAGTACCGAAAACTTCTTTAACGCTTGCTTTAATTCCCAAATAAACACCTTGCGCAGTAAATGGAGCCGGATTGCCTGCTCCACCGATAGATTCTGGTACACCTGTAACATGGTTGGTTTCCATTCGGATATATTCCATATCGCGAGTATTGGTTCCCATCTCTTCTGCGGTAATAAATTCGCCATTTAGGTTTTTAATAAACCTGCCATAGCTGCGCATTAAAGTTTCAGTTTTGTCTTTTCTAGAATCGCCGATGATTACGCCTTTACCACCACCCAAATTTAACCCGGTAATGGCAGCTTTGTAAGTCATACCTCTCGATAAACGTAAAGCATCTTGCAAAGCTTCACCTTCTGTAGCGTAACTCCACATGCGGGTTCCGCCCAAAGCAGGACCTAATGTGGTATCGTGAATAGCAATAATTGCTTTTAAACCAGTGTCAGGATCATTACAAAAAACCAATTTTTTATGCCCGTAAGCACTTAATTGATCTAAAATTGAAATATCTGACGAAGAATTTGCTGGCATGTTGGTATGTACGGCTAACTTGTCGCAAAATTAAAATAAAAAACCGTTAATACATGAATTTAACTAAACAATAACAAAATTAATTCTATTGGTGTAATGACAGCAAAGAATGCAATCAATATTTCAATGCTTAATTTTGAAAAGCAGGCTCCAGCTTCCATCGGTTTAGATAGCCCCATGCCATAGGCACACCTTGGAGTTATTCGCTTTTACCTAATCGAAGAAACATCGGGTTTCGTGCTCGCTCCTACCATGTTTATTTTATTTTCGTTGGCCATGCTCTCGTATACCTGATAAATATCTAAAATACCAAAATAGTTGTTGATGCTCAATTCAAAGCTTTGACAAAGTCATTTCTAAAGTGCTATTAAATTTGTCAAAACTATTTTTTAGCTTCACAAACCTCTGTAAATAAACCTGATAGAAATAGAAAGCCCGATTTTTCATCGGCTTGAAATGGATAGGGGGGCTACAATTGCGATGAAATACCGAACCATTCGTTTCCAAAAAAAACCTAAAATTAAGGGATAGAATAAGATTTGAAAAATTCATTTTCAAAGCGCTATTAAATTTGTCAAAGCTGAAACGAATGTCATTAATTGTCAAAACTTATTTTCCGCTTTACAAACCTCTGTAAATAAACCAGATAGAAATGGAAAGCCC
>NZ_JACRYL010000010.1:196812-197027 GCF_014306625.1 Pedobacter fastidiosus | reverse complement strand
CGGCTTGAAATGGATAGCGGGGCTACAATTGCGATGAAATACCGAACCATTCGTTTTCAAAAAAATCTATAATTAAGGGATAGAATAAGATTTGAAAAATTCATTTCCGAAGAGCCATTAAATTTGTTAAAGCTGAAACGAATGTCATTAATTATCAAAACTTATTTTCCGCTTTACAAACCTCTGTAAATAAACCTGATAGAAATGGAAAGCCA
>NZ_JACRYL010000010.1:46641-196762 GCF_014306625.1 Pedobacter fastidiosus | reverse complement strand
CGGCTTGAAATGGATAGCGGGGCTACAATTGCGATGAAATACCGAACCATTCGTTTTCAAAAAAATCTATAATTAAGTGAAAGGCTTTGAAAAATCAATTCCAAAGCACTAGTAAATTTGTCAAAGCTGAAACGAATGTCATTAATTTTTAAAGCTTACGCACACACCTACATTTATATAGTATGAAATAACAAATTTATCTAAGTTTGTAATACATGAAACATCTGAGCAGATTAAACAAGTATTTTCTTAAATATAAGTGGTGGATAATTCCTGGAAGTATCTTCGTTGTGATCTCCAACATTTTTGGTGTTGTGCCTGCTCAGGTAATTGGTTACGCTGTAGATTTAATTACAGAAAACATCCAGATTTATAATCTTTTTCAAGGTTTTGAAAGGCAGGAAATCATTTATAGCATTTTCAGCAGCAACCTGCTTTATTTCGGCTTATTGGTTATTGCCCTTTACGTTTTGCGGGGATTGTTTCTCTTCTTTATGCGTCAAACCATTATTTTAATGTCTCGACATATTGAGTTCGATATGAAAAACGACATTTATCAGCACTACCAAGAACTGAGTTTGGGTTTTTATAGAAGAAACAATACCGGCGATTTAATGAACCGAGCAACGGAAGATGTAAACCGAGTGCGGATGTATGTTGGCCCAGCAATTATGTACACGATTAACACTTTTGTTTTATCGGTATTGATTATTTGGTCGATGTTTGATGTAAATTCCAAACTGGCCACTTATTGTTTATTGCCTCTTCCTTTTTTAGTGATCATTATATATTATGTAAATACTTTGATTTTTAAAAAGAGTGGGAAAATTCAGGAGCGTTTATCAGATCTTTCGAGTTTTGTACAAGAACGTTTTTCGGGCATCAGGATTATAAAATCTTATGTTCGAGAGGATTATACCAGGAATATGTTCGAAATACAGAGCAATGCGTATAAAAAAGACTCAATGAGTTTGGTGAAAGTATCGGCGCTCTTTTACCCAACAATGTTACTTTTAATTGGTTTGAGTACCATTTTGACTATTTACATTGGTGGGATCCAAGTAATGAATGGAAGTATTACGGCCGGAAATATTGCCGAATTTATTATTTATATCAATCAACTTACTTTCCCAGTAACCATGTTGGGCTGGGTTACTTCTTTAATTCAAAGGGCAGCTGCATCGCAAAAAAGGATTAATGAGTTTTTGGATATTCCTTCTGATATTCAATCTAAACAAACTGAAGAAATAGAATTGAAGGGAAACATTAAGTTCGAAAATGTAAGTTTTACTTACCCAGATACAGGTATTGAGGCCTTAAAGAACGTTAATTTCGAAATCAATAATGGAGAATTTGTTGCGATAATAGGCAAAACAGGTTCTGGAAAATCTACACTTGCCAATTTAATTATGCGAATGTACGATGTTGAGGATGGCGAAATTAAGGTTGATGGGGAGAATTTAAAATCGGTAAATCTTAAAAATTACCGCGGTCAGATTGGTTTTGTTCCGCAGGAAGTTTTTCTTTTTTCTGACACCATTAAAAACAACATTGCCTTTGGTTTGGATGAAGTTACGGATGAGCAGGTATTTGATGCTGCTAAAAATGCTTCGGTTTACCAAAACATTATAGATTTTGAAGAACGCTTCGAAACCATGCTTGGCGAACGTGGCATTACCCTTTCTGGCGGACAAAAACAACGTGTATCAATCGCCAGAGCATTAATTAAATCGCCGAAGATCTTAATCTTTGATGATTGCCTTTCTGCTGTTGATACCAAAACTGAGGAAGAAATATTACAAAATCTGAGTAAAATTATGCTTGGCAAAACAAGTATTTTAATTGCACACAGAATTTCTACTATTAAAAATGCAGATAAAATATTGGTGCTTGATGATGGAAAGATTATAGAACAAGGTACACACCACCAATTACTTAGCTTAAATGGCGCTTATACCGAATTGTACAATAACCAACTTTTGGAAGAAGAAAGCAGAAGTATTTAAATTCTGTTAAATACTATTTTGAACTTTAAATATTTGCTTTATATTTACCGAAACCAAAAACCAACATCAATACCAACCATGGGAGAATTCGACAACAAAGAGAGAGAAGAAGTTTTTTCAAAGAAAGTAAGGGCAGGTAAGAGAACTTATTTTTTCGACGTGAAGGCTACTCGTTCAGGTGATTATTATTTAACAGTTACCGAGAGCAAAAAAAGATTAGAAGACGGGGTATTCGTAAAACACAAAATCTTTCTATATAAAGAAGACTTCGAAAAATTTACTGAAGGATTAACAGAAACTGTTGAATACATCAAAACTCACCAAGATGTTGTAGAAAAACGTTATGAATATTCTGAAAACGGAGAACATAGCACAAAAACTAACGACGATTTTTCTTTTTAAGTAATATATATTTCTATATAAAGCCTTTGTTTAAACCACAAAGGCTTTTTTTGTATGCGCTGAGCACATTAGGTTTGGTGATAAAATCGCTATATTGATTTGTAATTTGATATCACCACTAAAGCTAGAAGAACTATTCAATTGTATTTTCTTACATTCCTTATATGGTAAAATTGAAAGTGATCCTTCAATTTCTAAGGTTAAAACATAACCAAAGCTAGACGGACCATTCACTTACATTTTCTTATATTCCTTATATGGTAGAATTGAAAAGTAATCCTTCAATTTCTAAGGTTAAAACATGATTAAAGCTAGACGAACCACTCACTTATATTTTCTTATATTCCTTATATGGTAAAATTGATAAGTAATCCTTCAATTTCTACGAGCATAAAAAAACAGTAATCTGAAATTAATGAAGTTTTTAATTATTTCATTGCAATACTTGCCCCAACGATAAAAATTAGAAGAAAATAAAGAATAATAATTACGATGGTTAGGATTCCCCAAAATTTAAATAAAGATTTCATGTTGAGCATGGCTTCATTTAAACTTTCTTGTTCACCATATAAAACAGCATGTTTGCCTTTATTGGAAAACCTAAATAATAATAAACTGGGATAGAAATAAATTAGGGCTATAACCAAATACATAATTGTTAAGCCAATTCCACCTATACCAGCTAATGGACCCAATTGTTTTAACATGGCTGGATTTGCACCAATTGCGGCGCCAATGCTTAAAGAACCAAGAATTAAAAGTGCGGATAAAATAAAACCGATAATGGATAAGAACCTGCTCCACTTTGTAATTTCATAAATATAGCTGCGCATTTCTTCTGTAACAACTAATTTTACTTCTTGGGGAACGTCTTGTTCTAAATCTTCCATGGGCTTAATTCTCTAATTTGGCTTAAACTTAGATAAAATATCGATTTCCTACAAGCGAAAGGATTTAAATAAAGGTTTTAAAAGCTTATCTTTGCCGACTTTAAGAAAGGTGAAGGTGGGGTTCGTAAATCGTAAATCAAATAATTTTAAAATATAAATGGCATTACAATGTGGTATAGTGGGTTTACCAAATGTTGGAAAATCGACACTTTTTAACTGTTTATCAAATGCGAAAGCACAGGCGGCCAATTTTCCGTTTTGTACAATTGAGCCAAATGTTGGCGTAATTACAGTGCCTGATGAAAGATTAACTAAACTTGCAGAATTGGTTAAGCCAAATAAGGTGCAACCGAATACAATTGAGATTGTTGATATTGCCGGCTTAGTAAAAGGCGCATCTAAAGGTGAAGGATTGGGAAACCAATTTTTAGGAAATATCCGCGCTACGAATGCAATTATTCATGTTTTGCGTTGTTTTGATGATGGTAACGTTATTCACGTAGATGGATCTGTTGACCCTATTCGTGATAGAGAAATTATTGATACCGAGTTACAGCTAAAGGATTTGGATACCGTTGATAAACGAATTCAGAAAGTAGAAAAAATGGCTAAAACCGATAAAGAGGCTAAACGCACTTTTGAAATTTTAACTGTTGTAAAGGCACATTTAGAAAGTGGAAAATCTATTCGTACTGCATCTCTTCCTCAAGATGATTTCGATTTTATAGAAGATTTGGGCTTGTTAACGCAAAAACCTGTAATGTATGTTTGCAATGTTGATGAAGCATCGGTAATCAACGGAAACAAATATGTTGATTTAGTAAAGGCAAACGTTGCTGATGAGAATGCTGAGGTTTTGGTAATCTCTGCAAAAATTGAATCGGAAATTGCTGAACTGGAAAGTTATGAAGAACGCCAGGAATTTTTGGCTGATTTAGGCTTAACTGAATCTGGTGTTAATAAATTGATTCGTGCGGCTTATAAATTATTAAATCTTTACACCTATTTTACTGCTGGTGTTACTGAAGTTAGAGCTTGGACCATTACCAAAGGATTTACTGCGCCACAGGCTGCAGGCGTAATTCATACCGATTTTGAGAAAGGTTTTATCCGTGCTGAAGTAATAAAATATATTGATTTTGTAACATTAGGTTCGGAAAATGCTTGTAAAGATGCGGGTAAATTAGGTGTTGAAGGCAAAACATACATCGTTGAAGATGGAGACATTATGCATTTTAGATTTAATGTTTAACTCCTAAAAGGGACTTTGAAAGCATGAAGCCATTCGAGAGAGTGGCTTTTTTTATGGGCTGATTTGCCACGGAAACCCAGAATGCACGGAACCTGGGTCGAATTAATAATTTAGAAAGGCCAACTTTGCAAATGTAAATAGTAGCACAATCTTAATTTCTTAAACCCGATTGAAGTGGCATCCCCTATCCCAATGGCTATCGGGATTTTATCAGGGATATAACGGAAAGCCCCATAGGGGTTCCTTTGGAACGGGAACAGATTTTAAAAAGAGATGCTGTCTTTGCTTTCCCAAAACATTTTATCCCTTTTTTTTGATTTGCACTGATTTATATGGCTTAAACCTCCAAACCAAATGCAGCTAACTGCGCTTTTGTATCTTCATAGTTAATGTGATGAATTCCTTGCAAGCCCAAACCTTCTGCAACCTGAACAAAAAGCATTCTATCATCGATATACAAACTCGTTGCAACATCGCTCTGCGAAATATCTATGGCAACTTTAAAAATATCTGCATCGGGTTTACGGAAATGAACAAAGCTTGATGAAACAAAGAAATCGACGAATTCATTTAGCTTGAAAGTATTAATTCTGTATTGATTTAATTCTCTTCCCTCATTGCTGATTACGGCAACCTTAAGATTGTATTTCTTTTTTAAATCGCAGATTAATGCAATCATATCGTTATAAGGCAACGATTTTTTGAACATAAATTCTTTAAAATCATCGTAACTAAAGGAGCGTTCTGTAAAAAATACAATTCTTTCCAAGTATTCATCCAGCGTTAATTTACCAACTTCATAAGTATCAAAAGTAAGGTGATGGCGTTCTTCCAAATCTACAGAATCGAGATTAAAAAGTACCGCAGCTTCTCCCCTCGCCTGTCTATCCCATCCGTTTGTTAACAAAACACCACCGATATCGGTAAATAAGGTTGTAATTTTCTTTTGGTTTTCCATGAATATAAGTTAAAGCAGTACGCCTTTTAAAAACAAAACAGCAAAGCTGAAGTAAATAATTAATCCAGTAACATCTACAAGGGTTGCTACAAAGGGAGCTGATGAAGTTGCAGGATCGGCACCTAATTTTTTGAGCAAAACAGGCAACATTGAGCCACTTAAAGAGCCCCATAAAACCACAAAAACTAAAGAAACGCTAATTGTAGCAGCAATTAAAATCCAATGTTCTCCGTAAACATTTGGTGCGGCAACATGCCAAACAAGAATCCGAAGAAAGCCTATTATTCCTAAACATATGCCGAGTAAAAATCCCGAAGTAATTTCTCTTCGCATTACAAGCCACCAATCTTTAATCGTAACCTCGCCCAAAGCCATGGCTTGAATAATTAACGTTGAGGCTTGAGAACCGCTATTACCACCACATGATATAATTAATGGGATGAAAAGTGCCAATACAGTTGCTTTATGAATTTGCCCTTCGAAAAAGCCCATTGCTGTGGCTGTAAGCATTTCGCCAATCATTAAAATAGCAAGCCAACCCACACGTTTTCTTACCAAATTAAAAATCGAAGTATCCAGATATGGTTCATCCAAGGCAGCACTACCTCCAATTTTATGCATATCTTCTGTGTATTCTTCGTTGGCAATCCACAAAATATCATCAACGGTTACAATACCTAAAAGAATATTATTTTCATCAACCACTGGCAAAGCCACACGGTTGTTCATTCGGAAAATATTAATGGCATCTTCCTGCGGATCATTTGCTTTAAGTGCTATGAAACGTTTATCGGTTAACTCGCCAATGATGGCTTCCGGATCTGCCAACAAAACCTCTCGAATTCGAATGTCATCTAATAAGACACCTTCCTTATCGATTACGTAAACAACATCAATGGTTTCAGAATTTTTTCCGTAACGCCTAATGTGTGCCAAAACTCTGGTTATAGACCATTCTGGTTTCACAGCAATGTAATCGGGCGTCATTAACCGGCCGATACTGTCTTCTTTATAGCCTAAAAGCGCAAGTGATTCTTTACGTTCTTCTGGAGGTAAAAGCGTAATCATCTTTTTAACTACGTCGCCTTTTAATTCACTAAAAAGTGCTGTTCTATCATCAGGAGGAAGATCCTTAATGATTTGATTAAGTTTATTTCCAGAAAGTTTTTTAATGATCCGTTCTTGTGTTGGGAAATCGAGAATTCTGAAAACGTTTACGGCTCTATTAACAGAAATGGTTTCGATAAATTTTGCTGCGTATTGTGGAAGTTCATCAATTAGTTGTTCTACATCCGAGATATTCAGCTCATCTAGATATTGCTTTAATGCTTTATCGTTTTCTTTTTCAAGCAGTTCCTGAACCTCTTCTACAACCAATTCTTCCATAAACAACAAAATTTCTTATTACATGCTTAAACCTTTATAAACGGTTCGCAAAGGTGCGTTTTTATTTCTTAAAAAGCCAACATTGATTGCTTTATGACTAATTTTTAGAAAATTAAATCTCTTTAAATTTGAAATAGAAATCAGTTGTGTTTTATCTAAATCGCTGATTTTATTCTGCCGAAAAATAAAATTTAGATTTACACCATTTAATTATTTCTAATTGGTTTTTATCGCATTGATAAACTAACAGACTAAGCCTTCGGTTGTTTTTAAGGCGACTAAAAGAATCTTAATTTTAGCTTAGATATTACAGCAAACTAAGTTTAGGATTTTCTATATTTGCAGTTCTGTTCCCATAGTTCAATGGATAGAATTGTGGTTTCCGGTACCACCGATGTGGGTTCGAATCCCGCTGGGAACACAAACGAGACAAATCAGTTTTTAAGCTGTTTGTCTCGTTTTTTATACGATCAACTATTAATCGAACAAATTAGTTTCATGCATTTGTTTAACCAAGGTATTCGATTAATCCATCAAAGGAATAGAATTCGGCATACTGCTTCGACTCTTTATACTTTTAATGAATTCTCTTTTTAAAAGGATACATCACTATACTGATGCCATTAAATTGACTGAAAATGAAAATTTAGAGTGGTTTTAATGGATTTTTCCCTTCTTGAGAACTTCCTGTACATTTGAATCTGATACTTCCGTTCAAGATATCCAAAAGATTAAGCGTATTATTTAGCTCTTTTGATATGTGCAGACCAATGATTACTGACCAAATACTGTTACTTACTAAAGTGAATTGCCAATAGCTTTAATATCACTAAAACTAGTCATGTTCGCCAGAAATCCTTGCTGTAATAGTTCGCATTACCAAATGAATGACTATATTGAAGCGTCTACTTCATCTCTATGTATTGATTCGCTCAAATTTGTTTCTATATTTTATCTAAAACTATACCCATAACCAAGGGTGGTGGTTAAATCATTATTTTTACCCTTTGACATTATATTGCGGTTCTGGTTCATTAAACTAAAATTTAGATTATGTTTTTTCATTACTACATAAGATGCATTAGCCCTAACATTCAGTACACTGCTCTGCCTTATACCCATCGAATTGCTCAAGTTATATGAGGTAGAAAGACTCGTAGTCAGTGTCTTCTTAAACAGTTTTGCGTTCAATGAAAGTGTGGGTCCCATAGTCAGAAAATCGTTTTTGCCAATGGTATTGTAGCTGGTATTATAGGCAAGTGTGAAACCGATTGCCTGCTTTAAGAGCATAACCGAGTAAGAAGTAGCCAGGTTATAGAACTGCGACGCATTTCCATTTGCCACAATCCCGCCCTGCTGATCAGATGCATCCTGAAAGCTCAAACTAAGGTTAAAGGTCTGGCTCTGCTTTTCATTCTTTTTGGTCAGCCAGTTCATATTGAAACTGGCATTCTGTGAAATCTGCACATAATTCAGGGTATCGATATTCTGGAACTGCGACTGTTGATTGATGTAATCAAACTGCTGGCGCATGTTCATATGTGTCTGAAAACTTGAATAGCCTACAGATGTCTGAAGTTTTTCGCTCGGGCTGTAAGTTACATTTACCGAGCCTACAAAGCGGGTTGTTCCCGATGCCTTGGAGTTGTCCAGATTGTCCCGCTGAAAACCTACATTAACGGCCATGTTCGCCTTGTCCTTGAAAAGGCTCTGTGCCATGTTAACGGTAATGTTTTCCAGATCACTATTAAAGTAATAAGCACCCAATGTTTGATAGCCAGGTGCAACTCTTTCATATCCTACACCCAGTGTACTTTTTTTATAGGTGTAGCTCAACTGTGTTTTGTAAGCCGAATAATAACTCGTAGAACCATTGCCTTTTGATAAAAGGCTTAGGTAATTGTGATTTTCCTTTCTGCTACTGGTATCCCTAAGGTCACGCGTAAGAGCACTTGTTGCAAATTCTCCCGAAAGCTCCAGACCGGGCATGGGCCTAACCTTTGACTCCCAGCTCATCACCAGGTTCTGCTGTGGAAAGATCAGCAGGCTGTCCGGACGGTTAACCAGCGAATTCTGGTCGTCTTTTGCATGGAAAACGGTGAGTCCAAGCGTATAGTTTTTTTTCTCGTAGCCAAGCTTTGTACCATAGCCCATGCGCCTGTAACCAGGTTGGGCATTTCTGTTTAAGGGTTCGTAATCAACTGCACGTTGCAATCGCCCGTACATGGCACTTATTTTCCACGGCCCATCAGGGGTCAGGTCAAAGCCAACACCTGTAAACTGATGTCCGCTCAGGGTATAAGGCGAAAATGACATGGATACATCTCCGATATGCCCGGCTACCCATTTATAGGTTGGGTTTAGGCTCAACCGGTTTGGCATTGTTGGGTAGCTAAAGCCATGCCCGCTGTTGGTAAGATTGAAGGAAAACGGAAGGTTTATCTGGCCAAAAAGGCTGGCGTTTACACTGCCCTGAAAAAAATAGGTAAAGGGATCACGCATGGTCGGCCCGTTGCCGGTAAAGTAAACACTGCTGGCGTTTACCCCACCGCTGAACTTTACCGGCGTAGCTTTTGTAATATTTTTCAGTCCCGCTATATCTACATTCTGCGAATATGCATTTACAGCATAAACTATTGTGACGGTTAGAGCGTATAATATTTTTCTCACTGGGTTAAGGGTTTAATTTAGATGGTATGGATTAGGGCGTTTTTTGGATTTTTACATCCACTATAATATAGGATTGACTTCCGTTGGCCACAAACTGTTTAACTTTTATGGCACCCTTTCTGCCATCGGCAGTTTTATAGAGCACAATGCGTGGAACTGTAGTGTTTGTAAACTGCTTTCTTCCGTTTGCGCTGGAAACAATGGCATAGTTCTGAAAATCGGCACCGGTGCCCAGATTTTCGAAATCGGCAATGCTCATCATGCTTCCGCAGCCACAAAGCTCCTGCGAGCTGATTACGTTATTGTGCATGGCCTGTGGTATTGCCTTAAAGGTGTATTCAGCGGCAGAGTCGGGCGAAAGAAACTTGTTGTAGGAAAAATTCTGGTTCAGCCCGAAATATACCACATCGATATATTTTCCAGCTGTATCCAGATCATCGGTCGCTTTGAATGTTTTCCGCAATTGGGTAGAAAAAAAACTTCCAACCGTGCCGTGTGCGGTGTTGATGCCCAGTTTTATATTGGTAAAGCTGCGCAGATTTTTGTTGGGCAGTACCTTAATTGTCTGGCTTGAAGTCTTATCGTCCTTGCCATTGGATGCCTTTAAGGTAATGGTGTAAGTTCCCGGCTGATCGAAATGGATGGTGGGTGTTTTTGCCACTGTATTGCTTATGGTGCCTCCTGTTGATGACCAGACCCAAGTCTGGCCACTGATGGTCGTATTCTGTAAGGTGGCTGTTAGTGGCGCTTCGTAATCTTCATCCTCAAAGGATGGATCTATGGCAAAGGTTGGCTGCAGACTGGCCGATACGTGGATCTTTTTGGTTTTGGAAAAGCTTTCCCGCCCATTGCTTACCGTAAGGCTGATGTTGTGGTAACCGGTATCAACAAAATTTACAATGGCCGGCTGTTGCTCTGTAGAAGCTGATGGACTGCCGCCCTCGAATGTCCAGCTGTAGCTTTTTGCGCCAATGGTTTTATTGGTAATCTTCACCTGTACGGGCGAAAATTCGTTGGTCTGGATCACAGGATCAAAATCTATGTTGACTGCACTGTCCAGATTTAATGTAACTTCTTTAACACTTTCGTTATCACTGTTCCATGCCCTGAGTTTTATTTTATGGCTGCCTGCCTGATCGAACTGAACCACGCCCGGATCTTTTTTGTTCGAGGCTGAGGGTATTCCCCCTTCAAAGGTCCATTCATAATTATCTGCTCCGGTGCTGTTGTTTACAAAGCCTACTTTTACAGGCACGGTAAAATTGCTGTTCTGTATAGCGTAACTGAAATCTGCTTTGGATGTTGTGATCTGCTCTTTTTTACACCCTGCGAATAAGAACAGGGAAGCCAAGAACATCTGGTAATGGTTTGTTTTCATGGTATTCTTTAATATTATACCGGTATATACCGGCTATCTTCTTCTTTCTAAAAAGAAAGATTATCGGGGATATGCAAAATATATCCCCGATGGCAATTTGTTACTTGTATAAGTTTACAATGTCTTCGGTATAGCCACCAGTGCTGAAAACCTGTTTTGAATGGAGTACCAGTACGTTATCGGTTAGCTGGTCAATGGTGTAAATTTCACCATCAATATTAACCTGGCTATCGTTTACAATGGTATAAGGTGAAACCTCTTCTGCACTGCTTCCCTGTTTGGAATAAACCTTCCCATCAGTACGGAAATCAACATAATCACCCGCGGCGCCTTTTTCCGTAAAGGTTGCTTTTGGTGCTGGTGGCACATCTTCGATGTTTACCGAAGAGGTAATGCTCCATTTTGCCTGAATTTTCTCTGACGTGGTTTTTTCCACGCTGTCTTTTTTACAGCTTACCAAGCCCAATACTGTTACAAGAGTGATAAGTGTAATTCTGATCTTTTTCATTTTTTTTTGTTTTTAAATTGTGTATAATTATTGATTAGTTTTTCTTTTGTTCCTGCTAAAATTTATGCCTAGTGTAAATCTGAGGGTATTGGCCAAAGGGCTTTGCCGCTGGCTGGCCGCCAGATAGGCAAAATCGATATTGAACAAGTTGTATCTAAAACCTGCACCTAGCGTAAGGTATCGACTGCCCCCTTTTTCTGCGCTTTGGTAATGATAACCTGCCCGAAGTGCAAACAGGTTTTGATAGCTGTATTCAAGCCCTGTTCCCAAACTCACTTCTTTAAGTTCTTCTGTAAAGCCGCCGGTAGCATCTATAAACGAGCCAATAATACCTGCCGGCACCGAGCGATTGGGGTCGCTGCCTTTTATTATGTTTCCATCGGTATCATAAACGGGCTGTGTAGGAGCCATTAGCTTGTTAAAATCCAGCGCCATGATAAAGCTGTTCCCATTCTTAAAATCCAAGCTTAAGGCAGTGCCCAGTTTAAAATTGGCCGGTAAAAAATAGAGATTCCCGCCTTTACTGCTATAGCCCATTTTTGTACCGATGTTGGACAGGTTAAGACCGAATGCCCACACTGCGGTTGCGTTAAGTGCAGTTTTGTACAGAGCCGAAACATCTGCAGCAAGGGCATTGCCTGCCTGTGCCTTGATACCCGATGAGAACTGGCCACTGTACAGATTTGAGCTGATGTACCGGACGGAACCGCCCAGCGAAAAATCGGGGCCAAAACTGCGGGCGTAGCTGATATCAAAGGCCAGCTCGCTTGGGTTAAAGGTGCTCAGTTCCTGAAAATTGGCATCTGTAAACTGGATATTGCCCAAAGAGAAGTACCTTAATGATGCGGCAACGGTATTCCGATCATCCAAATGGTAATAACCGGACAGATAGGCAAGGTTCATATCGGGCACCAGCTTGCGCAACCACGGGCTGTATGAAACTGTTACTCCAGATTGCTCTTGCAGATATACTAGTTTTGCTGCGTTTATACTGGTATTGCCCATGCCTCCGGGAACGGCCACGCCTGCATCACCCATTGCCCCGGTGCGTGCATCGGGCGTTATTTGCAAAAATGGCACGGCGGTAACAATATTGCTCTTCCTACTTCCATCGGTTTGTACACCCGAAATATTTTGGGCACAGAGGGGCAACACCGCTAAAAGCAGTGCCTTTGTTAATAATCCTTTTTTTATGTTATTCATTAATCCCAGTTAAATCTGCAGGGCACCTACCCTGCCTAACCATTAGCTTAGGGATGTTTGCTAATGGTATTATTATCTCTATTGCCTTTGGGATGTGCAATACTTTGTTTTTTGACCAAATCTATAGGGAATGTTCAGTCGTTTTTACAATCAGGGATGATTGTTTTGTTGTTGTTAGAAATTTGCGTAAGCGTTTATCAAATAATTACATGATGAGCTTACTCAAGTTCCAAAAATATATTTTTAAAATCGCATTAAAAATGAAAAGGTTGCGACTGAAACATATCGTTTTTCTTGCTAAACGTTTCAGATGTGTTCTCATATTTAAATACATTCTTTCAATATGGTTTGTACCATACTGGTCAGAGTTATGGGTGCGTTTTTCAATTAGACCTTTATATTGCTTTAGTTTATCAGTAAATATTTCTTTAGCATTAGCAAGCCTTAAGGTATTCAAAACCACATTGATGGTTTTATTGGTTCTACTACCTATGTAAAAACTGATTACCCCCGCTGGCGCACGCGTGTCGCGTGTGCATTTGTTATATTATTTCAAAGAACTCTCCCGTTTTATTGTTCAGGAAACTTAGTTTTTTTCAAAATCCACACATCTGGAACACGAGGTGTAAAATCAATTATTTTAAACCGTTTTAAAGGGCTATAATTTTTAGTTAGATATATTTTATTGTTATTCTCTCTTTCAAAACAAAAATCAAGCATTTCAACAATCATTGATTATCAATTAGTTTAACATATTAAAATCAAAATCCACAGATTTGATACACTACCATCATTTATTTTTACACATTATAAATCGGTTCAACAGTTTTCAATCGCTCTTTTAATCTTTCATAATATGGAAGCCATTCATCTAATTCATATTGTTTGTCGTAATAAATTGTATCTACCCAGCTCCTTTTAAAACCAAAATTTGGGTCGTTGCATAGTTTTGAAATTATAAGGCCTCTAAAAAACCAAATGGGACTACCAGCTATTATAAACTCTTTCCACATTTCTCCCTCGGCTTCAAGCCTGTCCATTTCCTTTAATACATTTGGCAGGTAAGAATAGTGTTCCATAAATGCCTTTCCTTCGCCCTCCATATATTCTATTATCAGATATGCCCATTGCTCAAAACCAGCCAATGTTTTCAAATTCAGTTCCGAAAATTTTTGGTTGTATGTATCGGAAAAGTCTTTACTTACAGTACCAAAGCTATATTCAGTTGTCTCTAAACTGTAATCATAATTCGGTTTGCCAACTTCTTTAATAATATTTTCTACTTCTCTAAAATGAATCCTTACAGGAAAACTTTCATGTAAATTTGATCTCGTTACAAAACGAAAAAACAGTAAATAAATCAATCCATTATCCTTTATAAACTCATCAGTAATACCTTTTGGATGCTGAAATCCATTCTTTTTTAAGTAAGGGGTTAAAATCCCAAACAATGCTTTTTTCTTCTCTTTTAAGTCAATCATAACTACAAATCCTTTATCTTTTTAATATCCTGCGCAGTAATGTTTTCTACACTGCTTGTTCCCCCATCGTTTATTTTCAAGGCCTTATCTATTGGAACAGTTATTTTAGCATCAAATATTATAAATTGGCTCAACTGATTTTAGCTTCTGTTTTAGGTTTTCATAATAGGGAAGCCATTCCGATAGTTGCGGAATATTATAAAAAACTTCATCTCTACTAGCTACCTTTTTATCATAATCAAGATCGTTGCACAATTTTGAAATTATCAACCCTCTAAAATCATAATCAGCTAGGCCTATAATTATCTCATTCCAATATTTACCCTCAGCTTCAAGCCGGTCCATTTCCTTTAATACGTTTGGCAGGTAGGAGTAGTGTTCCATAAATGCCTTTCCTTCGCCCTCCATATAGTCTATTATCAAATGTGCCCACTGTTCAAAACCGTTTATCGTTTTCAAATCGAGCTCCGAAAACTTTTGATTGTATGTATCGGAAAATTCTTTACTGATACTGCCAAAAAGATATTCTCTTGGTTCCAAACTATAATCGTAATTGGGTTCGCCAACTTCCTTAATAATATTCTCTACCTCCCTAAAATGAATTCTTAATGGGGAAATTTCATGTAAATCTGTTCGGGTATAAAATCTAAAAAATAATAAATAAATTAATTTACTATCCTTTACAAACCCTTGGGGAATTCCTTGTGTATATACAAATCCTTTAGCTTTGAAATAAGGATTTAAAATCTCAAAAAATGCCTGTTTTCTTCCTTTTAAACTAACCATAACTATAAGTCTTTTATCTTTTTAATATCCTGCGCAGTAATGTTTTCTACACTGCTTGTACCACCGTCATTTATTTCTACACATTATAAATCGGTTCAACTATTTTCAATCGCTCTTTAAGTTTTTCATAGTACGGAATCCATTCTGATAGTTGGGGTATCTTATAAAAAACATCATCCCTACTTGCTACCTTTATATCATAACCAGTATCGTTGCACAATTTTGAAATAATCAATCCCCTAAAATCATAATCCGCTAGACCTATAATTACTTCATTCCAATATTTTCCTTCAGCTTCCAGCCTGTCCATTTCTTTTAGCACGTTTGGCAGGTAAGAATAGTGTTCCATAAAAGCCTTTCCTTCGCCCTCCATATATTCTATTATCAAATGTGCCCATTGCTCAAAACCAGCAACTGTTTGCAAATTGAGCTCCGAAAACTTTTGGTTGTATGTATCGGAAAAATCTCTACTTACAGTACCAAAGCTATATTCAGTTGTCTCTAAACTGTAATCATAATTCGGTTTGCCGACTTCCTTAACAATATTTTCTACTTCTCTAAAATGAATCCTTAATGGCGAACCATAGTGGAAATCAGTTTTAGTCTTAAAGTCAAAACCCATTATAAAAATCAATCTGTCATCCTTAACTAATCTTTCGGGAATACCTTTTATATGCTCAAATCCCTTTGTTTTAAAATAGGGCATTAATATGCCAAACAATGCCTGCTTTTTTTCTTTCAAACTGTCCATCATTATAGATCTTTTATTTTTCGCACATCATTAGCTGTAATATTTTCTACACTGCTTGTGCCACCATCGTTTATTTTTAATACTTTATCTTTATGGGCATTTAATGAGGTTCCTTTATCTAGCTTTAATTTATCATTATCAAATTTCAGTTTAAACTCTACTTTAGAGCCATCAGAAGCATTTTTCACTTCTGTAAATTTTAATTTCTGTGCATCGGTAAAGGCAGTTGTAGCAGAAAGTTTGTTTTCTATTACAATTACGTCCTCAATAAATCTTCCTGAAGCATCGTATTTTACCAAAACAACATCGGCTTTCATAAATCCACCTGGTGTTTTAGCCGTTACTGGCACTTCAAAGGCTACTTCTTCAAATACCTTATATCTGCTTAACTCCACTACATCCATACCGAGTTTATCCGCAATTAAATTAAATATTTTTCCTTTACTTTGGATAGAGATTACTATGTTCTTACTCAGTTCACGCCCAGTTTTTGTTACAGTTTTAAAGAAATTGGATTTTCCCCATTTAGCCCAGTTGCCCAAGCCTTCCTCTCCTAGATCAAAAGCATATCCTGGATCATCTTTTAAAATCTTCCAAATATCTATATCTTCCGCATTTCCAAGCAAACTTCTTATTTCTGCACCATTTGAAGCAGAAGCCAAATCTGTTTCAAGCTTAGCAAAATACCCTGTTTCCAGATTATTTAATTTTGCAAATAAGCCTGCGTCTACAATTTCATCTAAGCTATTAATCCATGATTTTAAGTTCGCAAATTGTTTAACGCTTGCAAGTAAATTTATCTTGGTAGTAGAAAGTATATTGTTAACATAATAATTTCCATCACTTGCCAAAACCACATCCCTCGCTGGCGCACGCGTGTCGCGTATTTATTTGATATATTATTTCAAAGAACTTTCCCGTTTTATAGCTCAGGAAACTTAGTTTTTTTTCAAAATCCACACATCTGAAACACGAGGTGTGATCTCATTTCATTTAAGCCGTTTTAAAGGGCTATAATTTTTTGTTTGATATATTTTATTGTTAATTTCTCTTTCAGATCAAATATTGATAATTCAATAATTATTGATTATCAATCAGTTAAATATTTTAAAATCAAAATCCACACATCTGATACACTACCGCTCAATTTGTTTTCCAATAAAATTAAATCAACAACTTTTCCATCAGTATCGTATTTTACCAATACAATCTTTAGATGTTCTTAAACCTCATTAACCCTTAAATATTCAATAACTTTTTTACAATTCTCTAAATCTTCGGTATATCCAGTTTTAAGCATCTCATTATTTTGCGTCTCTTCACTATTCAGAATTGTTTCGTAACGAGATATGCTCTCTCTACACCTATCTTCAAACTGTGGCTCATTGCACATTTTAGAAAAGATTAAAATCTTAATGTACTTATCAGGACCTGGGAAATAGCTGGTTTTTTTCTCTAGGGTATCTAAACTATCCCAAAGCTGTAAAACATTTTCTGGCTTACTATATTTCTCGAAAGCAGGCAGGTATAAATCGACAAAGTAACGCTTAAAGTTTTCACAAAGTGATACAATTTGTTCTTCCTGAGTTATAGTGTCTTGAACCAAATCAAATACTCCTTTTATTTCTTCAGTATTAATACTTATAGTTTCATTTTCGGCCTCATAAACACCAAGCTTGGTGATTTCAAACATTATTTTTTCAACTTCGTTAAATCTGATACTTGGATATGAAAATGCAATCTCACCTCCTGTATGCTGAGATAAAAAATGATACTTTATAATATTATCTTCTCTCTTTACTATCCCGTATGCACCTACAATAGGAGAAATTTTGAATCCAAATGATTTTAAAAATTCATTTAACAATTCATTTATCCATTTTCTTATTTGTACTTTGCCTATCATTTTTATTATTTAAAATTTAATTGATTTACATCAAAATTACCTTCTTTATTTCCTTCATCACTAATTTTAAAAGTTTTATCTTTTGCAAAATTTAGTTTAATACCCGAGTTCAAAGTTTTAACATTTTGAGCATCTATAAATAGCTGGCTATTTTCGTTAAACGCTCGACTTCTTGAACCAGCCTTAACCTCCAAACTACCTCCATTGCCAATAATGGTAAAGCCTTGGTTTTGTCGTATGGTGTTGGCCGTGCTACCACTTAGTTTGTTTTCCAATAAAATAAGGTCGGCAATCCTTCCACCTGCATCATATTTTACCAATACAATATCCGCTATCATATATTCGGTTTTTTCTGCATTTACCCAAAGCTGTACCTCACGGAACAGATGATAATCGGCCATGTTAATGCCCAGTTTTTGGGCTATAACACCGTTTGCCGAGAGTAAATCTTTAGCGGCACGTTTGCCATAATATATGCCTTCGGCCGTTTTAAGTTTAAAGTTATTAATATCTTCCGATCGATCTACCCATTTTTTAACTTTTGTTAATAGGTTATCGCCATTTGGTACTATCTCGGCAATGGCTTCTACTTCATCGGCAGCTAATTTATGCTTAAACATGGCCTTAACCGTTGGCAGGTTTTCGCCTTGGTTAATATAAGCGATGAAATGGTTATCGCAATCGTTTAAGAAATTAGAAAGCGTTGGGCTTTTAACCTCATCAGTTAAGGTTAATACCCCCCGATGGCGCAGGCGTGTCGTGTGTGTATTTAAATTATTATTTCAAAGAACCAACCCCCATTTTACAGTACTGGAAAAACTTATTTTTATAAAATCCACACATCTGGAACATGTAGTAATATTTGCATTCATTTTAATCTTTTTAAGGCTTTCAATTTTTCATAATTATAGTTTTTATAGTTTATTTTATATTATTTCGAAAACAAGACACATTAAATTTTCTGACCATCAGATATTTAGATTTTAAAAAATCAAAATCCACACATTTGAAACATTACCCGTCAACTTGGTAAATTCAAATATTTTTCATCCCACTCATATATTGGTGGGGTTTGATCAAGTTCTTTCACAATTCTTTTCATGTTTTTAAATTGACGTATTGAAATTCCATCTTCTGGATTATCCGAGCAAAATTCTTCCCAGGCATTTATTGTTTTATTTATATATTCTTTGCTACCAGGATGATTACATAAGTGCCAAATAACCATCTTTCTTTCAGTAGCATAACCTGCAAAAAAATCGTTAAGCCTAATGCCATCCTCATTTTCTAAAAAAGGCAAAAAACAGCGAATATCTTTCCAGTAATCAAAAAATGGGGTTGAATATTCCTCTATAAATTTCACAATCAGTAACTGGGCTCGTTGTATCGCATCGTCAGTATCTAAAACTATGGGCAAGTGTTCGTAAATACCTTTACCCTGCTCTTGATGAAAAATAAGACCATGATTTCTAGTTTTAAGAGTAACCCCATCTCTCATATCTCTACTTTTTTTAAATTTTTGTTCTAAAATATCTTCTATCGGATAAAAAGTTATAAACGACTGTATCCAATTAGGAGAAAACGTACCTTTCATGACCTGACCTAATCCAATAGACAGTAATCTATTATCTTCATGTCTATCAAAACGAATAAACCCTTCGTAATCTGTAAATAGCGAAAATCCTTTAGGCAAAACTTCTTTTAAAGGATTTATAATTCTTCCATCATTCCACCATTCTTGTTCTATCATAATTAAAATATTTTTTTGGTTTGAATAATACTTAAACCATCGCCATTACTTATTGATTTATAAACATCAGCCCTATATATACGAACTTTACTAGTCGTTACCAAAGGAGAATTTGGAGGTAATTTATCATTGACAGTTCTTACTTCAAATTCAACAAAATCATTTGGAGCACTTTTATTTTTTAAAGCCTCTATAATCTCTGTTGTTTGGTTTTTTGTCCACGCTGCTGCATCTGTGAGTTTACTATCATGATAAATAAGTTTATAAATTGGTATATTATTATTTGGCCCAGTATAAGCCACAGGTGTTAAATCTACTATGCCATCATCCAAAACTACATGTTTTCCATTTACTGCTTTTAAATCTAATTGCTTATGTACTACCTTACCTGCATTGCCTCCCCATGCATTACACGGTGGGTTTGAGTTTGAGGCAATTTTAACAGAATTTGCATCGCCAAATGCATTTGCCTTTTTAAACTTAGATAGATTTCCTTGTATTAGCAAACTTCTATCGTACCATTTAATGGCCTTTTCTCTTACAGCTATATCGGTTATCTCCCTTATTTCATCATTAATAACCGATGCTCTTTCGGCCGAAACATCTATACCGTTTTTATATTCTAAAAAGCTTTTAACGTAATCTATATTTTCGCCTTCATTAATAAAGCTTCTAAATGCAACATCATCACAATCATCCAAAAATTTGGTTAAAGTTGATGCCTGCTTGGTGTCACTAAATAATGCTACCATTTCCTGTACCTTAGCTTGTAGCTTATCAAATTTTTCCAAATAAGAAACATCTAGCTTAACAACCTTACTACCAGCTTTTTCCAATAACAGCCATTCGTTAAGTAAGGCAGGTTTATTGGTAAGTGCACTTAATAAAGTATTTGAACTTCTTAAATCGCTGTTTAATACTGTTATATACTTGGCATCATCACCTGTTAACTTAGCAATTAGGTTATCAATATTCTGATTGTTTTCTACCACATTAGCCGCATAATAATTTCCATCGCTCGCCAAAACCACATCAAAAGTTATCGGCTCTGCGTACCCAATGCATTTAACGGCCTTAATGGTTTCTAAAACCCTGGTACTGGTTAAATTTGCCGGTAGCCTGTTCAGGTTGGAGAGCACCATTCCGCTTACGTTTGCCGCATTTTCAGCAAGCTCAAAATCTGCAATGGCGCTACTGGTGTTCCGTAGGGTGGCTTTAACGCCTACCAAAAACTTTCTGCCCTGTATGGTCATAAAAATTTCATCGGCCCTCGTACAGTGTTCTGCCAGTTCGGTTTCTATGGCTATTTTGCGCAATAGGTTGCCAAATACATCGCGCTGGGCATCGATTATTATTTTTACGCTGCCATTGCTGTTTTTTACAAGTTTGTATACGTTGTAAAATAAATCGGCAGTGCCCCGTAAATTTTTACCTGCGGTTCTTAAACCGTCCATCGTTTTAACCCAGTTGCTCGGGTTAAACACAATTTGGCCAAGTCTTACACCTCCATAAACCCCGTACAGCTGATCCCATCCATCTAAAAAGGCTATTGCGGTACTGTTGCTGGCATAGGTACTTCTCAGTTTATCTGATGATAGCTGGACAACAATATCGGTAGCCGCCATGCCGGCATCTACGATTACCACAATCTCGGGATTAACCGTTGCTACCGCTGCAACTACTGCCACGGCATCGGCACCAATGCGTACCAGTGTCCAGTTGGTGGTATTTTCCTGTTTGTTGATTAACCAGTCGAGCCAGATTAAAGGAACAACGGTACTGTCTCCCTTTTCTATCTTTTTCCCGTCCATCATTTTGAACTGGAAATTGGAAGTAAATACCACCTTAACCAAATCGAAAGGCGCCCCTTTATACGAATCGGATACGGATTCGTTAGAAAAGGTGTTGCTGATGTCGAATATCTTTACCGAAATATCATTACCGTCCTGAGCGGACATTACCTTACAGATCGGCACAACCACTGCATCGATTACGTTTTCTTTGCACAGGTATATATATTTATCCGAACTGGCTGTAATGCTTTTATTTAGACTGTTGATTTCGCCTTTTTTAAGGTTGATAATCAGGTTGCTTATGATCCCTGCCAACCTATCTTTATCGGACTGGAAATATTGATCATTATATAATGACCAGTACAGGCTATAATTATTGGCCGCTAGCGAATCTAAAAGTTTCGGCGCATCTTCGTAATTAATATAGTCCATAAGATCGCTTACAAACACTTCCTTGCTGTTGGATGTGGTCCACTGGGTGTGTTTGCGTATAATCTGCATCCTGATGTTAATCGGAAGCGTTGTAAGCAGGCATTCGCGGCCTACCTTATCATTTATTGCCAGCAGATCTACAACATCATCTATATCTTTATCCTCTAGCGAATTAATGGTGGCGCTGTTGTTTTTTAAGGTAAAGAACATTTTTTCCAGCAGGTTATGAAGCTCAGGAAGATATTTTGGTGTGCTCATTACCGCTGTAATATCGGCAACCTTAAAAAATGGAATTTTTACATTTACACCGGTATTGCCACTGTTACTATTTAAACCGCTTATAATTTTTTGGTTATATGATGAGTTAAGCGAATTTGCCGTGCTCTGGCCTGCTAGCCCCATACAATCATTAAGCTGTGGCATATTTTTTAGAAAATAGGCCATTCTTAACAGGTATAGTGCAGATATTCCCTGTACATCCTGATTACCAAACTGATTGATAAACAAGAGTTCTTTTAAATTTAAGGGCTGAATGTTGGATGCAATATTTAATGCTTCGCCCTCTATAAAATTGGCCGCATAAAATAGTGATACCTGAGTGCCTGCAGCAGAATTTTGCGCAGGGATATCGGCAAAAACAAACTTATTTTTATCGGCCCCATAAATTTTGAATACCGGGTATGACTTATCGATACCCAAAAACCCTAAAACAATTTTATTGTTAAGCTGCTTTTTGCTTTCCGTATCTAGGTAACTATCCTTGCATTCGGAAGAACTGGTTCCAAATGTGGTACAATAACCCGCTATTTTAACAGAAGTGCCCGTGCTGTTTACTATTCTCGCGGCCGTAAATTTTCTACCATCTTTTAAGGTAAACGACTGTAGGGCACCTATTGGCAGGTAGGAATTTTGGTTAAACTTATCCTGATACCACTGATCTTCGAAACTTGAAAAACTTAGCTCTACTATTTCTTCCTTAATCGTAATAGGCTGTCCGCTTGGCGATAAAAATGTAAGTTTTCCATCCTGTCCGTATTTTTTATAAATCTCTTTAAGGTTAGAAACCACTATATCCTGAGCATCTGCATCTTTTTCAAACAGGCCAACAACAACACCTGGCGCATGTACGATATCCCATTGAAATTTGGTCAGTTTTTCTCCATTGGGATAATCCATCAAGTTGGAAGCCATCTCGCCCTTTACAAAGCCAAAACCATCAAAAGTATGTTTTAGGCTAAACAGGCCATGCCCAATTTCGTGTGCTGCAACACTGCCATCGGCACCATTAAACAGGTATCCAAACTGCTTGTTGCGTGGCATATCGCCTTTAAGGCTGCTGGTACTATCGGATGTGCCGAGTACAAAAAGGGTTGCTATATCTTTTGCCAATGCTGGATTTGCTGCTTTATAGGCATTGTTCAATGCCTTCATTTCTGCGGTTTGGGTAGAAAGCAGCCCACTGCCCGAAACGGCCAGCTTTCCATCATTATTTAAATCCCAGCTCTTATCGGCAAAATCAGCGGCTTTGCTTACCGTAAAACTTACCCCAATTGGATTATAAATCCTGTTCAGTTTTGTAGCAATTTCGTTTTCGTTGGCTGTTGCACCATTAACCGGAACCAGATTGATTTTATAGTTTTCAGCTTTGTACGAGGCTAACAGCAGCTTGCCCAATGACAGGTATTTGCCATTGCCCTGTGGGTATACGGCATAAATTTCCTGAGCATCGTTTGCTGGACCGCCTACAGTGGTAATTTCGTAATCATTGCCAGTTAAGTGGTTTTTTGACAGTTTGGCTCCCTTGCCTGTTATAAACTGTACACTATCTGCTTTAAGTTGGTTATCCTTTAACAAAATGGTTGCTTTAACCACATCGGTTTTGCCCGGTATTATAGCTTTGGCATTTACATAGTACCCGTTCAGGTTTTCATATTCTTTACCAAATAGGCTGCTTTTACCGTAAAGTTCCTTGTAGGCATCGAATGCGTAAACCTGCTTTTCGGGATAATCTATAAAATTTACAACACCTTTATCAGCAGCCAGCGTATTTAACTGGGCAGGTGTCATATTTAGTGGTACATTTTCTGATATTTTGGTTACCTTACCTTTTTCATCTACCTTATAAATATTGCCTTCACTATCTTTAATGGTGGTTGGCAGTTTATCTGCATTAATGGTTTCTGTTTTACCGTTGGGGCCGTTTACTTTTATAACTGCCTGGGTTGTTCCACTACCTCCTGCAGGTACAGTATTGCCATCTGCATCTTTTAATTCAACCTTTATATCGTCTATACTTCTTATCGGAAAATCTACGTTGTGATCGGCAGCATCTGCCCCTGTACGTACTATGCCTGTTCCATTACCACCCTCAATTATATCATCAATGTCACCAATCTGTCCTTCCTTAACATCGTACGTAGTTTCTACTACGCCATTGTACAGCTGCCTGTCGCTATTTATGCCAATACCGGTAAAACTTACCTTAACATTCATCTGTCCAAGCATTGGGATGGTTACATAACCCTTGCCCGTTACACTGCTCCCGTTGCCCCCGCTTATTATTTCGGTTATCTTTACCGGGAACTTGCCTGCCGTAAACAGATCGCCAATGCCCAATGTAGTGATGGGCGTTCGGTTGGCTATGGCGATTTCCGGGGCAATCATACCGCAATTGGTTGTGGTGGTATCGCCCACGTTGCCGCTCATTACCAGCGTAAGCAGGTCGGAATAAGTTGCCCCGTCCAGGTCGCCTGTAAAGCCTGTGCTACAGCTGCTGCCCACCCGGTACTCATAAGTCAGTCCCGGTTTAAGGTCGTACAGCATAATTCTTGGGTTTATGGTACTGTAGCTATACCACTGGCTACTGCTCTGGCTGCGTTCGCGATATTGTAGCGTGTAACCGCCCTCGGGCACTCCGCCTGCGGCATCGGGGCTCCAGGTTATGGTTGCCCTGCCTCCGGTTATACTGGCATTTATACCAACAGGCGGCCTACAGTTGCTCTGGTAGGTAAACCAGTAGATTTCGCTGTAACCGTTGTTCCTGTAGCTATCGGTCGGGTCGCCAGCTGGCGAAGTGCTTACCGCCCTTACCCGCCATGCATAGCGCTTGCCGGGAATAAGCTGTGGTTCTGATGGCCCCAATAGCAGGGTTGTGGTTTTTACCGTGGTTTGGTATAATGGCTGTACGGTGCCAAATGCGGCCTCGGGCGCTATGCCCGTATCCCAGAGTTCGGCAAGTGTAAATTCGTATTCGGTATTGAACGCACTGTTGGGGCTGCCCAGGCTACGCGGTGTCCACTGAAAAACAATGTTCTGTACTTCTCTGCTTGCAATGCTTTCGCCCTTACGCGGCAGATTTAACAACGGTGGGTCACTTAAGCTGATCCAGGCCATGCTGCAGCTTTTTCGGCTTACCACTTTGCCCGTTGTAACCTCTACCGCCTCGAAACAGAACTGGTAAAATCCTTCGGGCAGTTTGCCGTTCTGTATATATTGAGCTCTGGTTATTCCCTGAAAGTTCAGGTTGTCGGCATTGAAATAGGGTGCTAGGTCGCTCAGGGCAATGCGTGTGGGAACACCTGCATCTAAATTTATGGTTGGGTAATATACTCCGTCCCTGCTCTGCAGTTTGGCATTCTGTCCTTCAATATACATCCGCAAACGCACACTCAGTACGGGTTTTTGCAAATCGGTATTGGTAAGTACTACGGCAAGCCTCTCAGACGCACCATTGTAGTAACTGCTTGTTTGCAGCGTATATGGCGGAATAAGCACCGGCATTACCTGCACCGGATAGGTTTGAGCCTTTAAACAGAATGCAATGAGCATAAGGCAAAAAAGCAAAAATGGTTTAGTTAATTTTTCCGAAAAATACGCTGATATACTTTTTATCATTTCCTGTATCAATACTTTATTGTTTCCTTTTGCACTGTTCCTTCTTCTATTTTCTAATCCTTTAAAATCCATGATATTAAATCAACAGATGGGTTGTCTTACTCCTTAACCCCTACTGGATCAAAACCTTATACACCATGTTCTCTTTCGAGGTTTCAAGCACCATTACATAAACTCCGGTAGACAGTGTTAAATGATAAGGCAAATTATAACTGCTGCTTCCGTTTTCTTCACGAGTATCTATCACCTGTCCGGTTATGGTGTTCAATAACCTGAGTTTTATTTTAGATATATCCTGAAGCTCTATTTTAGCATAAAAATTGCCGTTGTTAGGATTCGGGGCAATAGAAAAAGATTTTATGAAAGGATCTTTCACGGTACCCGGATCGTTGAAGGATGTGCTTTCTATTACGCTGATCTGTTTGGTAAATATTTTTGTACACTCGCCAACCGTCGCTTTTAGGGATACAGTATAAATTCCTGTTTCCGCAAAGCGCAGAACCAGCTCATCACTGGTTTTGGAAATAACCGCAACGGTATTAGGCACAATCCATTCTGCGGTTTGTGGCGCTGGGTTAGTGATGTTAATTAATTTAACATTTTCTCCTTTAAATGCCTGCGTGGATACTACAAATTCGGAAGCGATTACCGCTGTACTTTTTTTGATTTCCAATGTATCGCGGCCGATACAACCTTTACTGCTGGTTGCCTCAATCCAATATGTGCCCGCATTTGCCAAGGTTATTTTTGCCGTATTTCCCATAAAGCCATTGGTACTCGTCCATTTATAGGTAGCATTTGCATCGCCTATGGCAGCATCAACAGTATGTGTTTGATCTACGCATAGGGTTACATCCGGGCCTGCATCAACTTTTATCGCCTCGGGGTTTACAATATTATATATTACAGATTTTGTACAGCCCTGTGCGTCGCTTATCTGGAGTGTATAGGTACCTGCACAAATGTTATTGATGTTCTGTGTAGTGGCACCATTGCTCCAATGAAACTGGTAAGGCTTGGTTCCCCCATTTATGTTGTAGTTTATTGAAGCATCACAACTGCCATAACATGTAGGCTGTTTTATAGTTTCGCTGGCTAAAACCATAGGGTTTGGAGCGCTTACTTCAATTTGCGACTGGATCTCGCATCCATGCGAATCCTTTACAAAGGCAATATATTTGCCCTGCGTAAGCTGGCTTATAGTGGTTGTAGTATCGCCATTGCTCCATTCAATATGGTATGGCAAAGTTCCGCCTGTTACAATGGCTTTTGCCGTTCCATTGCTGTTACCATCGCAGTTTACTGGTGTTGCAGAAAGACTTATTGCCAGCGGCACAGGTTCGGACAGCATAAACGCAACTGATTCTTTTGTAATGCCATTGGCATCGGTTATCTTAACTTTATAATTTCCGATGCTTAATCCGGTTATAATACTGTCTGGCTGGTTTATGGCTGTCCATACGTTATTGATTTCTTTTGACCAATCGTATATATATTTTGATCCCGATATTTCTATGCCCCCACTTGCTTTCGCATAAAGCTGCCCATCTGCATCGCCCTTACAGGATATATATTTGAACTGCTCAACAACTACTTTTAAGGGTTCTGGCTGTTTTACTGTAAAAGTATCTATAACGATGCAACTGGACGCATTAGCCGCCTGTGCCAGTGCATAATTTGCATCTGTGATTTTTAAGATATATCTGCCATTGCCAACATTATTCAGTGTGGTTTTAAATGGGTTATTGGTGTTGGTAAAAGTGGTCAGGTTATTTCCATTTATGTCCGTCCATTCGATATTGTAATTACCTGCACTAGAGGTACCACCTACGATAATAGCTTGGATGGAACCATTTGTAAAACCAAAAGCCGTAGGGTTGGTTATCTGTTTATAATCAATGTGCAAAGCTTCTACAGGCTGTACAATCGTGGTGGAAAGGATCACCTCATTGCCGGATTCATCCTTTGTAAAACAACCCCTCTGGTCAATCACCCTTATTTTGTAGGTACCTGTATCCAAAGCGGTTATAATATGTTGAACAGCTGCCGAAAATGCTGTTTCTGCATAAGTGGCATCCTGTGCTTTTTTATATAAAACCTTATAGCCACCGTTGCCTCCACTTGCATTTATCGTAATGGTTCCATCTTTGCCGCTGTTGCAGTAAACATCCCTTTTGGAAATGTTAAAACCTACGGCTGTCGGTCCGGTAAAACCTGTTCGCCCGGTGTGGCTGGATGCCTCGGTATAGGTTGCAATACTACTATTGGGAAATTTTCCGATAACCGAAATTTTAAACTGCCCCGGTGCCAGTGAATCAGGCCAAGTAACTGTATTGCCGGTCTCCAGTTCGGTTAAATTGTACCTGCCCAGATAGTTGATGTGGTTGAGCGTGTCTTCCAATAGCACATTCAGTGTTTCTCCTGTTACCAATGCCCTATCGAACTGTATTTTTAAACTACCGTTGCTTTCACCAAAACAAACATTCGGTATCTGTGTAACCGAAGTAATGTGTGGGGAGGAAAGTCGGGGTGTTACAGTTAGTATAGGTGTGTAAAGATTATTACAATACTTAATTCTAAAGAATACATTTGAATTTCCATAGAGTGTGTCAAAATTGGCGCCCAATAAATCTTTCCCCGATAATTCGATTGTTTCTTTTCCGCTTGTATTCAGTGCAGTGGGCATGTCTTCCCAGCTACCTGAAATACCTACGCGATATTGCCAGTTATAAACAAAGGATTGAAATCCAGAAGTTGCGTTTAAGGTTATTTTATCATCATTGGGGAAAATTGCACCGTTAGCTGGACTTATAATATCTACCACTGGGTTAACATCCAAAGTAATTCTGGTTGTCCACCATACGGCAAAGTTGTCATCTCCCGGAGTAGCTTCCTCATCAAAATAATTGTGACAATAGCCTATGCCAAAAATTCTATCTGCATTTTGATGTGAGCCATTCCCCCCACACCCACCAACTAGTCTTCTCCATTGTCTTGAGGTTCTGGTTCTGAGTGCATAAGGTATTTTGTTCGCTGGAAAAACAATACTTGCCTCGTAATGTGTATATGGCCCTTCAGGAATGTCATTCAAATCTATGTAAGGTATGATAGCCTCTTCCGAGCCATCTGTAAATTTGATGTATATTTCGATCTTATTATCACAACCGTCACCATAGTTGCCTCCCGAAGGCCTTACATCTAGTTTGATACTGGCTTTATAATCCTGAGAAAAAGCTGTGAAACATCCGAACATCAATAACAGTACTATATATATCTTTCTCATAAGTTCTAATATTTAATCCCCACCGTTTTTATTTCACTAAAAGAACCACTTTGCAAAATAGCCATTATGGCATATTCGTATTCGGTATTTGGTTTGAGGTCTATATCATAAATCCCTTTATGAGGTGCTTCAACCACTTTCCATAAAGAAAGTGGGGTTCCTTTAATAGCTTTATAAATTTGATATTCTTTTACTTTTATTATCTTATCGTCCCAACTTAGCTCAATTCTGCGGTTTGTAACATCTGGATAAGCATAAAAACGGGTAATTATAGGTCTGTCTGCAGCGTTCGGCGGTGTTTGGATGCTCAATATTTCAGAACGTGTTTTAAGCCCGCCCTCGGCTTTAACCTCAACCACATACTGGTAGTTTTTCTCCGATCTGATCTTCTCATCAGTGTAATTATTGGTCAGTTTTCCCGGAAAAAGCCTTAATTCTACCCAGGGGCTATCTGGTGCCGCCCGCCTGTAAATGGCGTGGCTTTCAATATCTTCATCGGTACTGTTGACCCACTTTAAACTTACCCGTCCGGAATCTGTCCGGAATTTTGTGATCACCGCTGGCGATGGTGGGATGATATTTGGTTTTTTAAGTTCGATTAAGGGAGAAATAGCTGATTGATTGAAGCGCTGGTCTAATGCTGAAACTCCGTAATAGGCTTTTTTGTTCATCATTTTAAGAGACAGGATATCTCTATAGCTGTTTATATACCAAACTGAATCTACGAGGGGAACAGCCTCTTCTCCCTTGGCCAGTGCCCTGTAGATTTTATAGCCCAATAGATCTTTTTCTGTATTGGCATTCCATTTCAGGTTTACTTTTCCGGTTGTATCTATTACGGCCATCAAACCGGTTGGTACTGCAGGAGGAACCGAATCGACAGGCTGGACCAGCACCGGGTAAGAAGTACGACCTTCTCCCTCCTTTGCTACAGCTGTTATGGTAAAGTAATTGCTGGATTCCAGTTTATCATAACTCAAACTACGTTGGGCAGTCGGAATATTTTTTACGACTTCTTTATACGGCCCTTCTGATTTTAATGCCTGGCTTAATATAAAGCCCGAAATCTGATCATTTCCGTTTTCATCAAATTCCCAGCTCATTTTTAAAACACCTTTCTCATCAATTGTCTTGCTTCGGATATTCGGCACATAAGCCAGCAATGTTTTGCCCTTACCGGCTAAAATTGGCGAATAAGGTCCCATTTCACCAAAAGGATTAATACCTGCAATGCGATATTGATAATTAAGCTGGTTATTGTTCAAAGAATCTATATAGTACATCCTTCTTGTACCATTGCCGTCCTCTGCATTCATATTGCTTATTGGAAGATCGCTTATCTTTTTAAAAGTATTGCCTCCATCAACTGATTTTTCAATGTAGTAGGCATTATAATCACCAACCAATCTTCCGTAATCCCAACTTAACGTTATCGTTTTGTTGCCAAAATTACTGGCCACCTCTTGTATTTTTGGCAGTTCTTCGTAATCAGCTAAGCCAATATAAGCCCCCGCTGAGTCTATTTTTAATGTTTTACCCGGGATTGCCGATTTGATTTTATAAAAATATTTTTCATTCGGTTTAACATCGGCATCGGTGTAAGCCCAACCGGCCAGTTTTGCACCCTCAAAGCTCATATCTGCAGCGTATAATGAGAAGCCGAAACGTTGATCGAGCTGTTGAGACTGCGCCATGATATTGGTGAGTCCACCTGATGCAGTACCCGTCATTTCAAATTCTTTACCATATATTGCCTGTGCAATCACAGCAGCATAATTGTCTTTTTTTGCCAAAGTTTCCCATTCGGCAAGAGGTTTTGGTTTTAATGCTTTTGCTATAAACTTACGTTCGGGTTTCGCCAGCATTTTCTTATCCCTCAGCACAGTATAGCGCTCTACATCAAAACCGTACTGGTTGCTCATTTTCCAGGCTTCTGCTGTGGTTACCCCCCAACGGATGTAGATTACATTTTCTTTTTTGGAAGGTCTGGCCATTGTTTTAATGGCTGCTTTCTGTTTTGAGGCTGGTTTGTCTTTTTGCTGGCCTATACCTATTTGTGCCATAAACAACAGGACAGTAAATATCCAGACTTGGTAAAAAAATATTTTTTGTTTATAGTTACATGGGGTGCAAATTTTATCTGTTTTCATCTTTCTAGTCTAATTGTAAGTAGCTACCAACTACTGTATTGGGTTATTGTATTGAACGATAGCCGTTGTACCGATTTTTCCGTCTGGCAGGATGAATCGGTACTGGACTTTATACATGCCCTGGCGCATAAATGGGAAATATCCATTGATCAGCCATTCGTAACTTGCCTGCTGAGGAGTACCCAGATAACGATTTACCACTTGGCTTTGCAGGTTCAAAAAATCTGATTTATAGATTTTGACCAAATCGTAGATGTATGGAAGACGCTGATTTACAAACTGGGTATTAAAATTGCCCTGTTCTACATTTGATAAATAACTTAATGAAATTGGCAGTGATTTAATAGGCTGAAGTCCAAGTTCCGTCGTATCGCGGTTGGTGATAAAAATATCATTGGCTATAGGATATTGCTGATAATTGCGTGGATAAATATCCTGTTGATAGTAATTGTTATCAAGTAAGGCTATAGGCTGCAATAAAGGTTTGTTATCGGTATAAGCCGTACCCGAAAGTTCAGCCAGATCAAATGCCTCATATGTATTTACCTGGTTCTGTATGCTGATCACATCTGATGATATTTTATTGGTTATACCTACTGTTCCCGATATCGAATTTACTTTTGCACCAAAAGTTTCGAATGCGCTGCTATGGAAAGTATAGCCCAATATAACCTTTCCGCCATCTTCCTTAACCACATCCTGAGCAGCTTTATTGGTAATGTTTGTGGTATCTCCTTCGGCAGTGGTGGTCTGTATTACGGTTGTAGTACTACCCGTAATTGATCCCTGTGACTTACTTACCAGTTCATAGGTATAAATACTATTTAAATCCATGAATGGCAGATCAAATTTCAACCGCTTATTGGTTTCATCGTATGCGAAAGACACAGGTACGGCATTACCATTTTCCTTTTTAAACGTTAAATTCTGTTTAAAGCCAGGAACAGTAAACAAATAGGTCTGTCCGCGTTTAAGCTGTACATAGCCGGCGGTACTTTCAGATTTATAGAAATTCCGCTGTTCAACAACTGGCCAGCTATATTCTACGTTGGTAAGCGGGATTATTTCTGGTGCCGCCCCCGTTTTAAAATCAATTGATTTCTCTTCTTCAGATTTTTTGCCATCCATGTAAACGGTTTGCCAGCTGCCGCCTTTCAGTTCCATAAAACTTACTTTTGCATAAACTTTAAGATCTGAATTTGGGGGTAGTATCTCTGATGAGATAAAAGAAACGGCATCTTTGCCCGAGTTCCATTCGAGTCTCCCTGCAATTGGCAGACCTGCTTTTGTCAGTTCAAATTTTTCGAGTTTTATCTTAAATGTTTTGGTGCCCTGTTCATCTGTAATCGGGATATCCTTTTCAACAGGGAAGTTAAACGCGGCCTGTGGTGCGGCAAATACATCGACTCCTTCTTTGGCTTTTGGCGAAATATCCGAAATTACATTTATGCCTACTGGGCTTTCCTGACCTCCTCCCACTATTTTACATTCATTGCCCAATTGAACCTTGAAATTTGCACGTCCTTTGATCAGGCCGCCCAACACATTGTACTGTACGCCTAGATATCCCCTAAACCATGATGGATTTGGCAATTTTGCTTGTAACAATGCAGCCACGCCAGCCCTTATGATCGGTATTTTTGCTTTCAGGAACCATAGCTTGACTTTTATCCCCAGTTCCCCCTGCAAATAGGCATAAGCCTGTGCATTTGCATACCAGCCATGTATACCAATAGGTTCAGAACTGCCCTCGCAATGTGCATCAGGGTATTCTTTAAGCATGAGGTCGAAACCAACACCAGCTTTAAAATTGGCATATAAAATCAGGAAGGTAATATCTCCTGTTTCAACAGATAGCCTTGAGCCAAACGCAAAACCTCTTCCATTTCCCAATGCATTTAAATCCCTCATGTAATCCAGCTGAGCCATATCTACACCAAGAATATCGGCTACCTCCTGTGGTGGAGCCGGTGAGCCGGGTATTTTGGTGCCGAGCATAAAATAAGATTGGGTTTTGATGCTAAAACTTCCCAAACCTACCTGTATGCCAATTGGATCGGTAGGTGTACCCATATACACATACCATTCTTTGGGTGCAAAATGAAGTACAGCATAACCTGCACGGTTATTTGCGCCTACTCCACGCAATAGCCCCATAGCCGCATTAATGTAAATATCAAAATTTGCATGGAAGGTTTTATTCTGAAAATCATAACTGATACCTACGTAAGCGCCCAAACCCTCTGTAAAATCCACTTTTGTCCTAACATCCCTTGCGGTAGCCTGTGGATCATCAATAGTCAGTTTTTTGATACTTTCAAGTTTTTCCAATTTTAGAGCATCGGACAGGCCTTTCAACTTTTCCTGTATCTGGTCCTGTACATCTCCCAATACAGCAGTAGCTTCATCTAGCAAATCGCCTACAATGGGAATCTTGCCCATAAATTTTGCACTGCCAAACAGGCCTATATAACTTAAACCGCCATTTTTATTAAAAGCCATTTCAAATTCGACCATCCCATTGGCAACCTCGCTTTTGGTAATATTGAACATGACCCCGGCCTTTACGCCCAGCCCCATAGCTGAGTCGGGTTTGTACTCGGGCATTAAACTTGACGAACCTGAGTTTACGTTCTGGTTCATTTTGCTCATCCTGTAATAAACGCCACCTGAAAAGCCCTCCAAGTTTAGTGGTCCAGCTATTGGTACGCCATTACCAAACTTCGCCTTGCCATCCACGAACCAGTACCTAAAGTTTTTGCGCCCAAAAATAGACCTTACGTTAACATCTACGTTGCCCAAAGATTTTATCTTGATATTAATGCCGCCTCCAAAGCCATCACCGTAAATAGGGTCGTCCTGCATGATGTTGATCATGCCATTTAGGGTTACTCCACCTATATCAACGCCCTTTATCTCTATTGCCGAAAGCCCAACCTTGTCAAACTTCCATTTTTGGAAACCGTTATCCTGTACAAATTTTGAATCCAGATGTAAACGTGTATCAGCCTTAAATGCTTCATCCATTAAAGTGACCTTTAGACCAAAGGCCAAACTCGCATTGGCTCCAGTTGCAGTAAGTGCAATATTATCAATGGAAACAGGAAAGTTTGCCAGTTTCAGTTCTCCTTTATAACCAAAATATTCCACAGTTAGGTAAGGTGCTACAGTTTTTAAACGTAGGGCCCTAAATTCAATCCCTTTAAAACTTGCCAGTGATTTTGTAGAAGAAGAATCTTTACCAGCTTCTATATCCATTCTCCCTGTTAAATTGGCTTCTGGCAAAAATTTATTGTTGTCAACCAAAAGTTTAACATAAGAATTGGAATCGAGGGTCACCTTAGCTTTCCAGATACTAAAATCTATTTTGCCTTTTGGCGCAACGGTTAGCCAGTACTTATTATCCGTAGTTATTACCGCTTCATATTTTAATGAATCTTTGTCTGCTATCGGAATGCCTATATTACCTTTAAAGCCGGCTCCAACCAATCGGTTTGCCTCCAGGTCTACATTAAATTCATCAACAGAAAATTTCCAGCCCGAGGCAGAGCCTTCGTTGTAGGGCAAAATATTTTTCCCGTAAAAGCTTCCACTTACCCCATTATTATCAATAATCAGGTTGTTTGCGCCAAAGCTTATCCGTGTAGCACTGTTTCTTTTTGCAAAAGCTTTTGGCAACATAACTTCCAAGGTCTGAATGTATACACCTCTCCACATTGCAGGGCTGGGATAATTCATGTAATTAAGCTCATATCCTGGTGGAAAAGCAATGGCTGGGCTATTTTGCGTATCGCTAAGGTCTATTGTTGCATTTGATACTGTAAACACCACATCATTCAGCTTATTGACCTGGAATTTTGGCAAACTAATATTGACAAGAATATCATTCCAGTCTTTTACAACTGTTTTAAATGAGCCCGTAACTTTTTTGGTTTCATCCTTTATAATTTCACCTGTATTGTCACAAGGAATCAAAAGGTTTCGTGGAAAAGTAACTTCAGCAGCAAGTCCCAGCTCCTTAAATCCCTTACAGTCCATAGTAATATAGGTCAGATCGTCTATTGCCTGCCCATTGGATAAGTTGAAGCCGCCCTTTAATATAACCTTGCTATTGCCCCCGTTTATGTCTATAGGGATATCACCCAACAACATCAATTTGGCATCTCCTATTATTCCACCCTCATAGGAAAGCTTTAGCCCGCTGATACCGAAAAACAGTGAGCCAGGTTTTTGAGGAATCTCGACTTTGGCAAATACGGTAAGCTCAGCATAAGTTGAATGAAATACGGCACTGCTAATGGCTATTTTATAAGTTATATTGTTAACTGTTCGTTTTAGGCCAATGGGCAATTCATTTAAATCGGTGGGATTTAGGTATTCTGTATAATGGTTGTTTTGATCCAATTGCGCTACTGCGTTAATCGCAAAGCGCTTAACTTTCGCACTATCAGAATTTTTGCTCGACTGGGCGTAAGAAAATGAAATACATAGAAAAGATATAATGAAAGACAAAAGCCTTACACGTAATGTAAAAGTTATAGTCACAGGCGTTAATTTGTTTAATTTCCGGCTCACATTATTTCTAGTTAAGCCACATTGGGATAGCCAATTATTAAGCCAGAACGAAATGATTGATATAAACCACTTTCAAAACCTATAGAATTTTTGGGGTGGGGATTTTTGGGGAAAAATGCAAACAAAATATGGGGAAATGCCCCAACTTTTATAAAAGAAGAATGGCATCAACTTTAAATCTCACTATACTTATTTTATAAAAAATTTGAATAATCTTAAATTAAAATACAATTGGTTTGAACTAAAAAAGTAACCCTAAATGATTAAATTATTGTTCAATTTCCAAAACCTGAAGGTTCCAAAATTTCGTTTTGAATACTATGCTAATAAGTATTTTTTTATGGAAAGGGCATCCGGCAAACACAAGTGATGATTGGGAGCATCCAATGTTTGTCTCGTTTTAAATCTGAACACCAAAAGCCAACTGTTTTCTTTTCTAGATAAAAAAATTGGCATACTCAATCAAACTGTCAGTTTTTGGATTAAGCCAATTGCCCTGCCCCACTTTTTATATACTTCAATAGGTTTGGCATACGCTGGAATATCGAACGCCCAGGGGATTAGAACTTCGATGTTATTTTTTTCCAAAAGTTCTGGAACCCAGTGCCGGATAAAATCTTGTGCCTTGTATTTGTTGGATTGGTGCACAGGATTGGTATACCAAATTTCGAATGCCTGCATATGCCAGTTCATCCAATTCGAGGTGACATCATAATCGATCAATTTAGATTCAAAATAAGAAGCGCCCCAAGTCCAATCTATCTTTAAATCGTGCACGAGATAGCTGGCGCAGTTAACTCGCCCGCGATTACTCATATATCCAGTTTGGTTAAGTTGCCTCATGTGCGCATCGATAAAAGGAATTCCTGTATTACCTTGACACCATTTCGCAAACTTTAAAGGGTCGTTTTCCCAATCTATATTTTTATTTTTATAGCCTTTGGTTAGAAATATGGAACGTCCAAAACGCATTGCCTTAAATGTAAAGTAATCTCTCCACACCAGCTCAAAAACGAGCCACCAAGTACTCTGATTTTTTTTGACTTTTGCTTCGTAATCTTTAATCTTTTGGTATATTTCGCGTGGTGAAATACAGCCCAATGCTAAATATGGCGAAAATTTAGAGCTATAGTCCAGTCCATCAGATTTATTTCTGCTCCATCTATAACCTGTTAAAAGCTCCGATTTGAATGTATAATATTCTAATCTTTCCAAGGCGGCAGTTTCGCCACCCTCAACAAAAGGCTTTGCACTTTCAAATTCCTTTTTATCGAACCCGTAAAGCTTGTAAGAAGGAAAATCTTTAGTTTTTATTTTAGCAACAGAATTTAACTCAGCTGGGCGACTGAAGGTTTTACGAGGCTCTGCCTGATTTCCAACCGGAATCCGATAGGCTTTGCTTGTGAGGGGAATTTTAGAAATTTCAAAAGGGAGATCTTCTTCATGGTAAAGTGTTTTGCCCCAAAAAAAATGGAATCTTGTGTCTGGCAAAGCCTTCGCAACGCGATCAATTAACTCGAGTTCGTAAGTTGCATACTCCTTTTCGGCATATACATCTGTTATACCGTATTCCTCAATCAGCTCGGGCAAGGTAACAACCGCTGAAACATCTCCAACAATTAAGTGCGCCCCGAGAGCCTCAAGATTCTTCTTTAAATTAAGAACAGACTGTTGCATAAACTTAAATCGGATCACATCTACTCGTTGGAAGCCTAGCTGCAATTTCTCATAGTCACTTTTTTCAATGCAGTAACAAAAAAGTAGACCGTTACATTCCTCCTGCGCCCTTGTTAACGCCTCGTTATCATGCAGTCTCAAATCATTCTTAAACCAAACCAGACCGCGTTTTGCCATTTAAAATTTCTTTACAATTGTTTATGAGATAAATTTCTGTCAACATTTATTTCTTTTGATTATAGTCATTATGATATCTATAAAAAGTGAGGCGCTTATGTTAAAGTTTCGAATCTTGAAATAATATGTTGTACTAAAATAACATCGTACAAGAGTTAAAAGTTTTGGGTTGGATGTTCGCCGAAAAATTGATCTATTTTATTCCTACGGCAAAGAGAAACATTAACAGCTCAGAAAAATGGATATGTTTTTCGAAATATTATGCTGTAAATATTAACTCAACGGGTTTATTGCAAGCTTTAAGTGAGCCGTAGAGACAAGTAATTTGAGCTATACAAGAAACCCGTGACTCTTTTGAAACGAGATCTTTGTATTATGAAAAACAATACAAGAATTCAATTGGGCAAAAATGGCCCGTTAGTTTCCAGACTTGGTTTGGGCTGTATGCGAATGTCATCTATCTGGGGTGGCCCCACACCTAATGAGGCTGAAAGCATTGCTACCATCCATGAGGCTTTGGATAGTGGAATTAATTTTTTGAACACAGGAGACTTTTACGGCGCTGGCCATAATGAAATGCTGATTGGTAAAGCCATTAAGGGAAGACGTGACGATGCTTTTATCAGTGTGAAATTCGGAGCAATCTTTCACAACGGTCAGTGGCTGGGAATGGATCTTCATCCAAATGCCATCAAGAATTTTGTAAATTACTCGCTAACCCGTTTGGGTATTGAAGCCATTGACCTTTACCAGCCAAGCCGAATGGATGATAGTGTGCCAGTTGAAGACATCATCGGAACGGTTGCCGACCTAATCAAAGAAGGCAAAGTGCGTTACATCGGCGTTTCCGAAATCACACCCGATCAGCTTCGCAAGGCAAATGCTGTTCACCCCATAAGTGCTTTGGAGATTGGCTATTCGCTGGCCGATCGTGAGATAGAAAAAGAACTGCTTCCGACAGCGAGGGGATTGGGCATTGGTATAGTGGCTTTTGCCAATACTGCTGAAGGCTTACTAACGGGTGAGATGAAGGCTCCGCTTCCAGATCATGATTACCGCAATCATTTCTCTCGTTTTCAAGGAGAAAATTTAATTCATAACTTAGAAAAAGTAGAATTTTTAAAGCAATTTGCAATTAATAAAGGCTATACACCAACACAGGTTGCAATAGCTTGGGTAAAAGAGCAGGGAGAAAGCATTATGCCTTTAGTGAGTATGAGCCGAAGATCTCGCCTGCCAGAAAACATCGAAGCTATGAACATTGTATTTACGCCAGAAGAAATGCACAACTTAAACGCTACTTTTGCAAAAGGCGCTATACTTGGTGGCACTTACCTACAACGCTAAAAATGACCAGTCCAGCAGAAATTCTCCCCGGTGTAATCTTCTATTCTTATCTCTCTACAGAGCGGAAGGAGAAAGCATGCTTATGGAACTATCATACCCTGATATTGCAAGTTTCTGGGCAGTTGATACTGGAAACATCAGTGCAGCATATTTCTATGATTGGGGGAGAAATGTTGCTGATTGGCAAAAACCAATTGGGTACGCTTACCAAAACACCTTTGCCTGGCGGAAACTATGAAACCATCGTTATATCCCTTCAGGAAGATTTACTGCGCAAAATAGCATTGGAAGAAAAGCTCGAAGCAGACCAAAAATATGCTGGTCCTCCCAATATTTTAATTCCAACAAACGAATTCCTGCAAGGGTATTTTCAGTCTATTGTTCCTTATGCCCGAAGCTCTGGAGCAGAAATGACAGACGAAATGGGCATTCTTAAAGTAAAGGAGGGAGTTAAATTATTACTCCTTGCTTTACCCCAACTCCGCAACTTTTTATTTGACTTTTCAGACCACCACAAAATAGATTTGGAAAGGTTTATGCTCAGTAACTTTCATTTCAACATTCCCGTCGAAAAATTTGCACAGTTAACTGGTCGTAGCCTAGCGGCTTTCAAACGCGACTTTCAAAAAACCTTTGGCTCAGCACCACGTCATTGGTTGCAAGAAAAGCGACTAAATACCGCTAAATACTTTATTGAAACCAAGCGCCAAAAGCCTTCAGCCATTTACCTTGACTTAGGCTTTGAGAGCCTTTCGCACTTCTCGCATTCCTTCAAAAAAAGGTTTGGCATAGCGCCTACTGAACTTAATAGCACAATAATCGAATAATTAACTCAATATACATTGAGACATTTTCCTATCTAAAAGTTAAAAGGTTTCGTTAAGCATTTTTTATCCAATTGGATAAAAAAATATATCTTCGGAAATCATATCCCATATAAATGAGGCCTGAAACAGCAAATATTCAGGTTTGTAATGGTTATTTTTATTGCCATCTTTTACGGGGGGGGAAACCTAAATCAGATTGTAAAACCCTTTTTTACTTACTGAAATTAAAGAAAACCAAATAACCAATGAGCAATAGAAAACCCAAATTAATTATACAATTACCTTTCTTAATTGGCTTGTTGTGTCTTGGAATATCTGCGAGGTCGCAATTAAACATTTATCCTCCATTATCCGCCACTAAAACCGGAGTTATTAATCCGTATTCTCCAGACCCCATATTTCAATATAATTGGACAGAACCCAAAGCAACGGATGGCTTGGAGAGTTTTATACTACAACCTATTAGGTGGATCACTTCCAATCGAAATAGTTTTAACACAGTTAATTTTAAAAAAAGCAACGTAATTTTGGTCAATGGCGAAGGATATATCCGTTTTGATTTCGGCCAAACCAATGCGGGCTGGCTTGAGTTCGATAGTCCTGATTTAACTGGAAAAATAGAAATGAGCATTAGCGAATACAACCAACCACCAGACTATGCTCCAAACTATCAACCAAAAACAAGATCACCCAAAAAGTATGGCAATACTTACCGCTTGGAACTGAATCCGGAGTTGTATGAAGGGGTAAGATTTGGTTGGATTCATGTTAAATCTTTTGTAGGCCCATGGCATATTACGGGTTTAAGGTTGGTTTGTCAAACAAAACCCGTAAACTACAATGGCAGTTTTTCATGTAGTGATACTACACTCACTAAAATTTGGTACACAGGCGCTTACACGGTAAAACTAAACCTGCTTAAAGATTATCTTGGTGCAATTTTAATGAATCGTGGTGATCGATTTTCTTGGACAGGTGATGCACATCCGGCTCAGGCGGCATCAATGGTTGCGTTTGGAAACTATGACTTCATTAAAAAAAACATTGCATATACATCAACCCAGAGTAATGGCATTAAGAGCTATGCACTTTATTGGGTTTTGAGTTTAATTGATTACTATAAATATACAGGCGATAAAAATACACTTGCGAACTATTTAGAAAATGCCTGTGCTAAGTTGGATGATGCCTATAAAATTTATGGAACTAATCCCAATTTAGAGTTTTATGGTTGGGACGAACGTTTAGGTGCAGGATTTGAACATCCCAATTTACCAGAGCCACAAAATGCCTATAAAATGCTTTCTATTCGGGTTTGGAAAGAATTTGCTGAAGTGATGAAAGCCGATGGACGGATGGATTTATTTAAAAAGTACAGTGATTATACAAATGAAAAGTTAGTGGTACTTAAAAAAAATCCCCTTTGGTATCAAGAATTTGGTCTTCATGCTGGTGCGGATGCCGTAACCACTCGCCTTTTAAATCGCAATGAAATAAATGCCATCTACGAGAGCAGTTTCACGGATAAAATCAATCGGATTTCTTATTCTCCATTCAATCAATATTTTGTAATTCAAGCCTTTGCCGTGATGAAAAAATACGATGATGCATTGAGTTCGATCCAGGATTTGTGGGGTGGACAAATAAAATATGGCGGTACAACTTTTTTTGAGGATTACCGTCCATCATGGAATAATGCTGTAGGCATTAATGGCGTGGTACCGAGCAATCAATGTGGTTATACCAGTTTGTGCCATCCGTGGGGTGCAGGCGTTACAAAATGGCTGAGTGAGGAAGTGCTTGGGATAAAACCTACATCACCCGGTTTTGCAACATTTGATATTCTTCCACACCTGGGCAGAACGCTCACAAGCGTTTCGGGTAAAACACCAACTTTAAGGGGAGATATTAGCGCAAGCTTTGATGTTTCTACAGGATTGTGTTCAATTTCAACGCCTGCTGGAAGTGTTGGTAGGATAGGAATTCCGAAGGTTGAAAAAAATATTGTAAGCATAAAAGTAAATGGGAATCTGGTGTGGAATGGAACTTATCACCCGGTTAAGGGATTAACAATGCCGTAGAAGATGCTGAATTTGTTTACCTTAAAGATGTATTTCCAGGGAAATATTCGATTACTGTGAAGTACAAAGGAACTACGCCACGATATTATGAAGCTAAAGAAATTTTTGAATCGAAGTTTACCGGAATAGATACAACTACTCATGGAAACTGGGGAAAAACTTACGGAAAGGATGGTTATATACTTTGCAACTACGAAGGAAATGGGATTGATAAAAAATCTCTTCCCAATTACGTTTCTGCTATAAATTATTACAAAGTTAAAGGCAATAATCTACCATTAAATACAGTCTGGAATCCGGCAACAACCAGCCAGAACGCCCTTGCTCCCGATCGAAGAAACGGTTTTCCCAGAACCGCAGCCTGTTTATTTGCTATGGATGCAGATCAAATTGGAAATACTTTTACCACAACCATCGGCATAAAAGGGAATCAAGACTATAAGGTATCTCTATATTTTTTAGATTGGGATAATAAAGGCCGGAAAATTTCGGTGGAATTATTTGATGAAAAAACTTCAAAATTAATTGCCCCAGTTAAAATTGTAGAAAGCTGTAGCGGTGGCACGTATTTAACTTATGCATACAACAAATCTGCAAAATTTAGAATAAACCTAGTTAGGGGAGATAACCCCGTTTTGAGTGGGATCTTTTTCGATTCAGACCCGATTAAAAAAACCAGAAAAGATTAGCCCTGAAAATTTATTTTATGCACAAAACCTCCTCACAACCCGTAATTTTTACAAAGCCTCATTTTGAAATTCTAGATGGTCTTCGTGGCCTTGCTGCTGTTGCGGTAGTTATATTTCATTTTATGGAGATTGCCGTTCCAGATTATAAAGAAAATTTTATTGCACATGCTTATTTAGCAGTAGATTTCTTCTTCTGTCTTTCTGGTTTTGTAATTGCCTACGCTTATGATCAGAAACTGAAAAGCATTGGCTTGATGAACTTTTTCAAAATTCGATTGATTCGATTACATCCTTTGGTTATCATTGGCTCGATTATAGGGCTGGTTGCTTTTGCTTTCGATCCTATGAGCAACTTATTCAATGCTTACATAGGTAGAAGTTTTTGGATGTTTGTGGCTTCTTGTTTAATGATTCCATATGCGCTTGTTCATGAACGATATTTCAACTTTTTTCATCTTAACCCACCAACTTGGTCACTTTTTTGGGAATATGTAGCTAACCTAGTTTATGCATTTGTTTTAATTAAGCTAAAAAATAAAGTGTTATGGTTTTTAACAATTCTAGCTGCAATTTTGCTTGGATACGAAGCCTTTAAATCAGGAAATCTGTCTGTTGGCTGGGGAGGCGATAATTTTTTTGGTGGTGGAGCAAGAGTGTTTTTTTCCTTTTTAGCGGGTATTCTTATCTATCGTTCAAAATGGAAAATTCCTTCTAAACTTGGTTTTGCAACAATTGGCATACTATTGATTTTGGCCTTTCTTATTCCATTTTCAGAAAAATTCAATTTTATTATAGATCCATTGGTCATTGTTTTATTTTTTCCTTTCCTCATTGCTCTTGGTGCTGGAGTAAGCTTGGCGAAAAAATCGAGTTGGATCTGCCGTTTTTCAGGCGAAATTTCATACCCACTATACATGGTTCATTATCCATTTATATGGGTGTTTATGAGTTATGTAGAAAGCAAAAAACCAACGATGAATGAGATGATTCCTGTAATGGCAATTGGCGTTGTTGCACTAATCGCTTTTGCTTTTGTAGTTCTTATTTTTATTGATCTCCCAATCCGCAAAAAACTAAGAAAGATAATGGATTCTGGTTTAAAAATTACCTCAGGATAAATGCTCTGCACTAGATAAGTTCGCCAACATCTATCCCATAAACCTGTTCGAAAAGTTTTTTGAAGTACGCCCTAGAGCTGTAACCTGCTAAGTTAGCAATCTCCATTATAGTTCGGTATTTTCCAGTAGCAATAGCTTCCCATGCCATTTGCAACCTAATTATGCGGATTAAATTATTTGGTGTGATGCCCAAAATTCTATTAATCTGCCTAAATAATTGGCGTTCGCTAATGGCCATTTCACTACCAATAAAACTCAAGGTTAAATCATGCTTGCCTATATTTTTTCTTACAATAGTTTCGAAACCATTAAGCCAAGTTTGATCAGATTCTGATGGCTGACTTGTTACTTGGGAATTTTGCAGATTATGATCTTCACTTTTAGTTACCTCGCTTACACCGTGTGTACGAATTTTAAAGTTTTGAATTTGTTCCGTATTGAGGCGCATTAGGATCACAGAAATCCGTTCATACTCCTCAAATTGTTTCCTATAGGTTATGTCTTTCGCAATGGCAAAAACCACACGATCACGCTCTATCGGAATTGATGTCCAAGAGAGCCATACTGCAGTTCCATCTTTCGCTAGATATCTATTTTCGAAACGTAAAAGCGCCTCGCCTTTCCGCAATCCATCTCTACTTTTTCCGGTACGCTCCTTATCGGCAGGATGAACGAAAGAATTAATTGGAGCCGCCAATAGTTCTTCGTTGCTATAGCCTAAAGTTTTGGATACGGCTGGGTTAATTTTTTTAAAATAGCCATCATAACCTGCTACACAAAGCAAATCTGGCGATAATTCAAAAAAATATTCCAAATCAAAAGGAGCGTTATTGGATGGTTTAGGCATTAATCTTCTTTTCTACTGGGATTAGATGGGTAAAATACAAAGTTCCAAGTGAACATCTATGCCATCCTTTTTTCATTTTTTTAAAATGGAGTGCAACAAACCAAATTTTGTCAGGCTAGCACACTAATCGGGCAGTATTGTAAATGTAAAATAGTTGACTTTTGAGTGCTCTGCGCTCTGCTTTCGCCATTGCAATTTGTTCCCTTAAATTTAATTTAGACGAAATCCTCATGAGTTATAAAGACGAAGATCAATTGGCAATTTCCCTTCTACTTTCTTATTTAGGGCAATACCATGAATTATCTGAAAGCCTCGCTTCTGAATATCGACAACATTGCATTGTATCCAAAATAAAAAAAAGCAAGTACATACATTCGCCTCTAGATAATAACCTGTTCTTATATTATATTGTTACAGGCACAGCCCGTGGATTTATTAGAGACAGTGGTAAAGACATTACAACATGGTTTGCTTTTAAAAATCAAATTATTGGTACAATCCCAAATCTAAATGAGGGTGGTCTTTCTTCTCAAGAATATCTTCAGGCTTTGGAAGATTGCATCTTGGTTTGCATACCTCATTCATTTATCGATAGAATTTACAATCAATATCCTGAATCAAATATAATTGGCAGGAAAGTACTTGCACTTCAATATTTTGGCGCCTCGCAAAGATCTATTTTGGCAAGAATAACAAGAGCATCAGATCGCTACAAACAATTGTTGTTGGATAACCAAATCCTTCTGAGCCAAATTCCACTTCGCTATGTTGCAAGTTACCTCTCGATTAGATTGGAAACTCTAAGTAGAATTAGAAAAAGGGAAATTGATACTTCTTTAAAACTGATTGATAAAGTGGCCTAATTGGATTAAGCCGTAGAATTAAACTAAGAACTTTTTCTGATATTTTTGCGCCTTTGCGATTTGTTGGTTAGGTATTGCTGTGTTTTAATATTTTCCCACATAATCAGTTTATTTTCGATTTTTGAAAATGCCCGGATTTCACCATCTTGAGAAATGACCAATCCGAGAGACGAAGGATGGCTCCAACAATACGCTATCATAGATCTGTGCCTTGTGCCATAATGCCTCGGATCATGCGGACTTAATGATTTTGGAGTAGCGGTAGAAGTAGCGGAAATATAAATTTTTCGAGGCATTTTCTTCGCCCGCAATACGGCACCAAAGCCATTGGTTTCCATTCTTCGGTTAAAAAGCACCATACCATCAACACAGCTTTGGGAGGCTATAAAACTTATGGCGCCCTTTATTTCATCGGCTGTGCCCTTTTTATCGTAGAAAGAGTAAGATTCTGTTAAATAAAAATTTTTGCTAACCGATCTTTTGCCACCATTAAATTCATGTTCAATAGCGGTTTCAGACACAAAGTTATCAATAGAAGCCTTGGCATGTGAAACCATCGCTAAAGTAAGGCGCTGATAATTAATTCGGTACTTAACATCCAAATCTGCGCTATCATCGGCTATTAGTATCGCACCGCCGTGCTGGTAATTTTGAATTTTTAACACAATCTAGAGAAGGTCTGAATCCAAAGGTTATCCAAAAAATCTTCCCAATCCGCATAATTTTCTGAAGGATGTGCCTTTTCAATATATGCTCTCAACTCGAGCTTTAAAAAGTCTGCATTTTTCCTTAATATTTTTGAAATAGGCCCGATGGTTAATACATCCAAATAGCGTTTAACAAGTATATTGTGCTTTAGGGTTGCGAGTAACTCATAATCAAAAAGAACATTCAGCGTTCCAATATCGCTAATAGAAACCTGAAATAGTCAGGGCTGTTCAGAATCCGTATCCGATTCGTAGTTGAGAAAATTCTGATAATGCATCGCCTGATCTATCATGCCCCATATAAAGAGATTTCCGCTTTGATCGTAATAAACCGCCAAAGACGAACTCGAAGGATCGGCGGCTTTAGACAATTTGGCAAGTGATTTTGAAACTAATGGGATCTGTTTCTCAAAAGCAACACAACTCCACCTTTCGGGCACCTTATATTTTGGCGGATTTGGATCTGGGTTTGCAGGATCTATAAAGGTAACCGTTACTTTGATCAGTTCGCTTTCCTCTTTACACATGCTTGAAAAATATAAACAATCGAACAGGTTTTCGAGCACTGTAAGCTCTGGCACCTGCAATGCACTTATGGTAAGTTTAAGTTTATTTTGAACCAGGATGGCAAGATCCTGTGGCCTTGAATTTTCCAATTTTGATAGATATAACAATAAACAATTTAACATTAGATTAGTTTGGAGGAAAGTGCTAATGCTTGTATTTTAATATTAATGCAATAGATGAGAATATTATGTTAGCTTTATAAAAACTCCCGGGCAGTCATCTGATCTTTTCACATCTCTTTCCTTAAAATTCACTGTCTTTTATACCACAACATGACAAAAAATGATTCAGATAAGCTGATCATCGCAAATAAGGAAATTGCTTTTCAGAACGAGGAAAAGGAAAATAGAGCTGCAGAGCTTAACATTGCGAACAAGGAACTGCTTTATCAAACTAGCGAAAAAAAGAACAGAGCAGCAGAATTGGTAATTGCCAATAAAGAGTTAATCTTTCAAAATTCGGAAAAGGAAGATAGAGCTGCAGAGTTGGTTATTGCAAATAAAGAACTTGCGTTTCAAAATGAAGAGAAAGAAAAGAGAGCTCAGGAACTTATTATTGCAAACAGAGAGCTGATTTTTCAAAACGAAGAAAAGGAAAAGAGAGCTTCTGAACTCGTATTAGCAAATAAAGAACTTGCTTTTCAGAATAAGGAAAAAGAGAAAAGAGCAGTGGAGTTGTTAACCGCCAACCGAGAATTAAAGAAAGCTGAAGATGACATAAGGGTACTAAATGAGGAATTGGAACAAAAGGTAACTGAACGTACTGCACAGTTGTTGGCGGCCAATAAAGAATTAGAGTCTTTTTCTTATTCGGTATCGCACGATCTACGAGCCCCCATCAGAGCCATTAATGGGTACACAAAAATATTAGTAGAAGATTACGGCGAAAGCTTTGATGCAGATGGGGAATTGGTTCTACAATCTATCATCCATAATTCTAAAAAAATGGGTGAACTTATTGATGATCTCTTGGCTTTTTCAAAACTCGGCAGAAAGGAAGTTACATTCTCTACTGTTAATATGGATGAGTTGTTGGGAGAAGTAATTGCAGAAATATTGCCTACTGAAAATGAAAATATTCCAAAATTCGACATCAAATTACTTCCATCAGCTAAAGGGGATAAATCTTTAATTAAACAAGTTTGGATTAATCTAATTTCCAACGCGATTAAATACTCCAGCCATAAAAAAGAAACCCGCATAGAAATTGGAGCATCTTTAAAGGGAAACCAAGTTACGTATTACATTAAAGATGAAGGTGCTGGCTTTGATATGCAATATTACGATAAACTTTTTGGTGTATTCCAACGCTTGCATTCTCAAGAAGAATTTGAAGGTACAGGAATAGGTCTTGCCATTGTTCAAAAAATAATCCATCGCCACAACGGTACCATCTGGGCCGAATCAAAATTAACGGAGGGAACCTGTTTCCACTTTAGCTTGCATAAAGCATAAAAAAAATAGAAAATATGAATTACGATAATATTGAAATTTTATTTGTAGAAGACAGTACGGACGATGCAATTCTTACAATAAGAGCTCTTAAAAAAAGTGGGTTTACCAACAAACTCCATCATTTAACTGATGGTGCTGAAGCACTTGACTTTTTTTACTGCAAAGGAATTTACAGCAGTAGAAATAGTGCTGATTTACCTAAATTAATACTTTTAGATGTTAAAATGCCAAAGGTTTCGGGCATTCAGGTTTTAGAAAAATTAAAGTCAGATCCACAGCTCAGGTCAATCCCAGTTGTGATGCTTACCTCCTCAAACGAAGGTCCTGACGTTGAAAAATGCTTTGCACTTGGTGCAAATAGTTACATTGTAAAACCAGTTGATAGCGATAACTTCTTCAATGCGATTAAAGAAATTGGTCTTTATTGGATGATCCTTAATCAGCCTCCAAGCTAAACATGCCAATGCCCAATCCCTTAAAAATTCTAATTGTTGAAGACAACAAAAGTGACGCTGATTTGCTTCTCCGCGAGATCAAGAAATCGGGTATCACATTTAGTGCAGAAATTGTTCATACTCGTTCTTCATTTGAGGATGCTTTGTTATCTTTCATCCCCGATATTATTCTTTCAGATTATTCGCTACCTGCGTTTGATGCCGTAACGGCTTTCAGAATTAAGCAGAACAAATATCCTTCCATCCCTTTCATTATCGTATCTGGAGTAATTGGTGAGGAAAATGCGGTAGAGTTAATCAAAGATGGCGTAACTGATTATGTATCTAAAAATAAATTATTTACGCTCCCAATAAAGATTAATAGGGCGCTGAAAGATGTATTAGAACAAAAGGAAAAATTATTAACAGATGAAAAGCTTAGGATTCAGACTCAAGAACTTCTAATCTCAAATCGTTTATTGATTGCTGAACGGGAAAAAGTAGAATTGATAAACTTAGAACTTTTTCAGCTGAATCAAGATCTTGAAATTCGTGTAGAAAACCGTACAAAAGCACTGGCAGAAAGCGAACATCAATTTAGAAGCATGATGGAAACCATTCCGCAAATTGCTTGGACAAATACCTTGAAAGGCAAGATCATTTTCTTTAACAGGCGTTGGTTCGATTATACTGGTTTTCAAGAAAAAAACAATGACCTATTAAAAATCAATAGCTTAATACATAAGGCAGATTTGAAAATAAGTTTTGGTCTTTTTACTTCAATTCTTGATGGAAAAATTGGAGGAGAATTTCAGAGTCGCATCCTACGATCGGATGGGGAATATAGATGGCACTTAATCAGATTAATGCCTATTATGAATGAAACCAACGATATTGGAATGTGGATAGGAACGGCTACTGATATTCAAGAACTCAGATTGTTGCAACAGCAGAAAGATGATTTTATCAGCATTGCTAGTCACGAATTAAAAACACCTATTACAAGCCTTAAACTATCTTTACAACTGTTGGATAAAATTAAGGACGACCCCACCTCTCCTAGATTTCCGGCTCTTATCTCACAAGCAAATAAGGGTCTTGATAAGGTAAACGTACTTATTGAAGACCTGCTTAATACAGGCATGGCAAAAGAGGGACAGCTTCAGATCAATCAAAAAAGATGCAGTCTATCTGATTGTATTACAGATTCATGCAACAGCCTGATAAACGATTCGAGGTATTCCATAAATATTATTGGCAATGCGGATGTCGAAGTATTTTCTGATGCAATTAGAATTGGACAGGTGGTGACCAATTTCATTAATAATGCGATTAAATATGCACCAAAATCTTTTGAAATAACAATTAAGATTGAGCAAGAGCAAGACAGCGTAAAATTATCGGTTATAGATAAGGGCCCTGGTATAAGGGCAGAAAAACTTGCCTATTTATTTGATAGATATTACAGGGTAGATAATGCCGATAGTTCATATTCCGGCTTAGGGCTTGGTTTATATATATGTGAGGATATTATTAGAAAACATTTGGGCAAAATAGGTGTAGATAGCAAACTCGGCGTTGGTACTACTTTTTGGTTTACCTTGCCAATTTTTAAGAGTGCAGCAACCATTAGCATCTAAATTGGATGTTTTTACTTCAGTAAATAAAATTTTTGAAAATCCTCATTGAATCATATTGAGTTCTTAGCCATTTTCAAAATAAAATGAAAAAACATTAATCTGCTCAACTCGTATTTTAAAAACCACACCTATTCTGCATTACTGGTTTTTTTGTATTTATCTGCAAATTCGGTCGGGGTTAGTAGAAACTGCGTGTAAAAGCATTTACTGAAATAAGAATGCGAATTGAAGCCTACCATATAACCAATTTCCGAAATGGTATATTCTTGTTGCGCCAAAAGTTTTGCTGCCGTTTTTAATCTAATTAAGCGCACAAATTCATTGGGAACATGACCTGTTTTTGCTTTAATTTTTTTGTACAAACTCGATCTGCTCAACCCAACTTCCCTACCTAAATCTTCAATGGAGAGCTGAGGATCTGAAATTCTTTCTTCGATAATACTGGTAATTTTTTCCAGTAACTTCCTATCCCGATTTCCACTAATCAAAATATCAGTACTTTCAAAAGGGCTTTGAGCAAAACGTTGTTTAAGCTTAAGCTGTAATTCCAATAAATTTTTAATAATTAGGGAAAGCTGTTTCCATTTAAATGGTTTGGGAATATAGGCATCGGCACCACTTTCCAATCCTTCTATTTCTGCTTCGGTATTGGTTTTTGCGGTAAGCAAGATAACAGGCAAATGACTAAAATTAATATCGTTTTTAATGGTTTTGCAAAGCTCAACACCATCCATTATCGGCATCATTACATCAGATATTACAATATCTACATGATGTTTTTCCAACTGTTTAAGGGCTTCTACCCCATTTTTTGCTTTTACAATTTGGTAACCTTCAGCAGTGAAACTTTTAACAAGAAAATCAAGCAGGGAGGGATCATCTTCTACCAAAAGAACAGATTGCAAACCTTCCGTTTCATCTACAATTTCTTGTACATCAACAAGATTCTCCTCATTCTGATTAAATGGAATCAGCATTGTAAAAGTTGTTTTAACCCCTTCTTTACTTTCTACCCTTAACTCTCCGCCGTGTTTTTCTGTCAGTGATTTTGCCAAAGCCAAACCTATTCCTGTACCGCCCAAATTGGTGTACTGATGCTCTGGTGTAGAAACTTTAAAAAATTTCTTGAAGATAGAATCTATCTGTTCCTTCGGAATTCCAATTCCATCATCTTCCACACTGATGGAAATCATCTGCTCGCCATTCTCTGTTATGTAAAAATCATTAATTCTGATTTCGAGCTTCTTTCTAGCAAATTTGAATGCATTAATTAATAAATTGCTCAATATTTTCATCAGTGCTTCTGGATCTGCTTCGATATTAAGATGCTGAAAATGACTGCTTACAGAAAACTCAAGACCATTTTTGATCGCGATTGGCGAGAATCGATCTCTAATGCTATTCACCAAATAAATCAGTTCTAACGGTTCGGTATGGATATCGAAAATATCACTTTCTATCCGCCTAAAATCCAAGAGTTGATTAACGAGTGTAAGAAGGCGATCCGAGTTTTCTTCCATAACCTGCAACTGGTCTAAACTCTCGGGATCTGTTTGTTTTTTAGAAAGTAATCTTTCTAAGGGTGCAATAATTAAAGAAAGTGGCGTCCTTATTTCATGAGCCATTGCCGTAAAAAACTCAATCTTCTGTTTATAAAAATCCTGCTCACTTTTGTTCTTCAACCTTTCTAGTTTGATCTCGTTTCGCTTCCGTTCTTTATCATAAATGTATTTTCGCAATAAAAATGCGGTGATTATGAACACAATCAAATAAAAGAAATAGGCGATGTTGGTTTTGTAAAATGGTGGAAGAATGCGGACTTTAATGGTCGAAACTTTTCCATTATCGTGCAACAGCTCATCAGTTTCCTTCACTTTAAAAACGTAGTCTCCTGCCGGAAGATTGGTGTATGTTGCCTTTCTCTGGCTCCCAACATTATTCCAGTTTTTATCAAATCCCTCCATCTTAAAAGCATATTGGATTTTGTTGGGCGCAATAAAACTTAGCGAAGCGTATTCGATACTTAAAACCGATTGATCGTGATTTAAAACAATCTCATCCGTATAATTGATCGATTTTTTTAACGGACTATTTTCAGCATTTAAATCTAAATCCTTATTAAATAATTGGAAGTTGGTAAACGAAATTCGTGGAGTAGTCACCATACTTTTAACCTGATTAGGGTAAAAAGCATTAAATCCATTTATCCCTCCAAAATATAACTTGCCTGATAAATCCTTATAGTAAGCTTTGTAATTATATTGCTGACTTTGCAGATTATCCCATTTACCAAAACTCCTCTTCGTTTTAGATTTTGGATCGAATTCAAAAACTCCGTTATTGGTAGAAAACCACATTTTTCCAGAATCATCTTTTACTATGCCATAAACTACAGCACTTTTTACCCAGTTTCCTTCTTCGTAAACCTTAAATTTTCCAGTTTTTTTATTCAGCACATTTAAGCCTCCGCCGTCGGTTCCGAGCCATAAATTTCCGGCATCATCATCAAGCATACAGATAATTTTATTAGAGCTAATGGAACCTGCATTTTTGGAATAGGCGTATTGTGTAAGCTGTTTCTCTTGATCCATTCTAATCAAACCATTATCGTAAGTAGCTATCCAAATAACATGATCCTTATCTTGATAAACTTGATAGATACAGCTTTTCTCTAATTTTTTGCCCTTGATTCTAATAAAACAATCTTTCTGGGGATCGTAGAGGTTTAATCCAGATATGGTAGAGATCCAGATTCGGCCTTCTCGATCTTCATCAATAGAATACACACTGTTATCACTCAGCGTATTGGGGTTGGATGGATCGCTTTTATAGCGCTTAATTTTGCCAGTAATTGGGTTTAGAATGTTTAACCCACCAGTGTACATGCCAATCCAAATATTGCCAGCCTTATCTTTAAATAATGCATGAATGTTGTGATAAGACAGACTATCTTGATTGGCTGAAAAAGGAAATTTTTTAAAGGTTTTGTCAACCGCGTTAAAATAATTTAATCCTCCATCTTCCGTCCCCACCCAAATATTTCCGGGTTTTGTTTCTAAAAAAGCGCTAACGGCATTACCTGAGAGCGAATTCTTTACACCTGATGGGTAGTAAAATTCGAAGCCTAAGCTACTTTCATGGTAATAATTTAAACCACCAAAGTAAGTCCCGGCCCAAATGCCACCTTCTTTATCTTTAAAAACATTATAAACGGCATCATCATTTATGCTGAACGGATCATTATTTTTATTCTGATAAACAGTAAAGCGCTGATTTTTCAAATCGAAAATATTCAGTCCCTTTTCAGTTCCTAGATAAAGAAAGCCGGGTTTAGGCTCGTAAATTGCCCTAACAATATTATCACTGATGGAATTGCCTGCCGACTTTTGATAAACCTTGAAAGTATCATCGTTTTTTCGCCAAACGTTTAAACCGCCAGCCATGGTGCCAATCCAAATATCGCCCTGCCCATCTTTATATAAATCCAAGATTACATTGCTTGATAATTTTCCGTTAGCCGAAGATGCGCTATAATGCCTAAGTTGATGGTTGGTTGGATTTAGAACATCAATACCTTGCCCATAAGTTCCAATCCAGATATTGCCCGCATCATCTTGCAATAACTTAGAAACTTCATTCGATGATATTTTAGATGGTGATGAAGTAGAGAAATTGACGAGTTTTTTAGTTTTATTCTGAAACTGATAAACTCCTTTTTCTTTCGTGGCAATCCAGATATCGCCGTTTTTTGAACGAAGAATATCGTTAATAAAAAAATGCCCAAGCGGAGCAAATAAACTAAACTTTTCAGTTTCTAAATTGAAAATATAAATCCCCTCGTCCGTACCGATCCAAAATGTTTTTGCATTGTATTTAAATATTTTTCGGATGAAATTATTACCTAGACTTTCTGGAACGCCCTTTTGATATTGAAAGGATTTAAAATTATAGCCATCGAATCTGCTGAGCCCATATTTGGTTCCAAACCACATATAACCCTGCTCATCCTGTTCAATATCCCAAATGGTATTGGCACACAAACCATCAGTAACCGTGTAATGCCTAAAGAATATTTTTTGGGCAACAGTTGCCTGTAATAAAAACAGGCTAAAAAAAAGTAACAGGGCTATTGCCCTGCTTAATTTTTTAATCATATTAAATGGTTAGAAATACTTTAAGCCAAGATACTGATCTTTCGGTTGCTGAATGGCTTATTTTTTATCATTAAGTTTTTTAATCAGTTCTACTTCGTCCGTTTTATAAGGTGTACCATCTTTGTGGAAAACATCATGAAACCATTCTTTTGGTTCCTCTCCATTTTTCAAAGGCGTATCCCAAGCGTATTTTGTGTTCGATTTTCCATCTACAAGTCCCCAATTAATGGCGCCAATATTTTCTTTCTTCAACATGGGCATTACGTTTTCAAAACGGCTACCTCGAGTTCTGGCCATATATTCTGTACAGATCATAGGTCTTCCATGCGATCTTAACATATCAATTACCCTTTGATGCCATTGTGGTTCTTCATAATCGTGATAGGTAATTACATCAGAATTTAGTGCCTGAAAAGCATTCAGTTCTTTAAAATTCCACGCCCAAAGTCCTGCACTAATTGGCTGTTCTGGATTTACTGCTCTAGCCCAAGTAAAAACATTTTTTAATAGTGGCAACGAAGCTGTTAATTTACCCGAGTTGCCAGGTTCATTATACAAATCCCACAAAAGAATTCGTTTGTCTGCTTTAAATCGCGTTAAAACATCTTTAACATATTTTTCAAGCGCAGGAAAGTTAGCCTCTTCTTTAAAATCTGGATCTCCAGGATCTTGAACCCATCCAGAATTGTGAATGCCTAATTTTGGTTCTGGTTGCTTGCCAATTTTAGCTTGTTTATTCCAGCAATCATCAAAGAATACAAAAATGGTCTTAATGTGGTGTTTATCGGCAATGGTTAAATATTGATCCATTCTTTTCTTAAAGCCCGCCTGATCTTGCTTCCATGCCAAACTATGCAAATAAACCCTCATGGTATTAAAACCAATCCCTTCGGCCCACCCAAGTTCCTTATCAATGGTGGTTGGATCAAAACTATCTGCTTGCCACATTTCCAATTGATTAATAGCGGTACTGGGCAAAAAATCTGCTCCATTTATCCATTTATATTGTTTGTACCAAGCATTGGTTTTTTCTATTGACCATACTTTTCCAACAATTTCCGTTTTATCTTGTGCACTGGCTTCTATGGTAAAAACCGCAAGGAAAAGGAACAGGTAATTAAAATACTTTTTCATTTAATATCTTTTTAAATTATAGAATAATCGGCTTTGCTAATTTATTTTTTTTCTGACGGAATTTTTAATTTCTGATCTGTTTTTAATGGTTTACCAAAGTTTGGAGATCCATCTGCATTCCATGTAAATTTCTGTGCTCTCGGAGAACGCTGTCCGCCACAACCTTGCCCCGGGCCAGAGTTTGCGTGATAAAGAATCCAATCTTCCTTTCCATCTGGAGATTTAAAGAAAGAATTGTGTCCCGGTGCATAAACTCCATTTTCTGGCGATTGCTTAAACACTGGCTGTTTACTTTTTACCCAAGAAGAAGCATTTAAAAGATTTTTACCTTTCAAGGTTAACATGCCCAATGCATAAAAATCTGTCCAACATCCACTGGCTGAATAAATTAGAAAGACTTTCCCTTTGTTAATCAAAATCTGTGGACCTTCGTTTACATCCACATGTGGAGGGTTTTTTGGATCGTTTAAATCTCCATGTTTTTCCCAATCGAACTGTGGTGAAGATATTTTATGTCTTTCGCCATCAATTGTCCATGGATTTTTCATTTTTGCGATGTAGATTTCCTGCTTTTGATTCACATCACCTTCCCATCCTGCCCAGATCATGTAAAGCTGTTTCTGATAGATAAATACAGATCCATCAATAGCCCATTTATTGGTAACATCTCCAACTTTTCCCTTAAAAACCCAACTGCCTTTTAAAGGATCTTTATTTGAATTTTCCAATACATACATTCTATGGGTGTTATTATCGCCATCATCCGCAGCAAAATAAACATACCATTTGCCGTTTATAAAATGGATTTCTGGTGCCCATAATTCTTTCGAATACGCTTTACCAGCTGGAGGAAGGAAAATGGTCTTTTTCTCGGCCGTTTTTAAATCTGCCAAGTTTTTTGTTTTCCAAATTACCAGCTTACTCTGCATGGATTGGGTATAATAATAATATCCATCTTTGTAAATGCTCCATGGATCAGCTCCAGATGGCAATAAGGGATTTGTAAAGGTTTGAGCAAAAGAGATTGTTGTACCAAACATAGCCAGGCACATCAAAATAAATTTTAGGAAGATTTTATTGTTGCTCATTTTATTGTTCTCCGGAAGGTTTGTTTATCTGTAATCCAGTAGCTACAGGTTCCCCAAAATCGGGACTTCCATCTGCCTTGAAAGTAAATTTTTGCATCCTGATATTTCTCTTATCGGCACAGCCTTGGTTGGTTGCAGAGTTGGCATGATAAATTATCCAGTTTTCTTTTCCATCCGGAGATTTAAAAAATGAATTATGACCAGGGCCAAAAGCATTATTTTGAGGCTGTTTAGAAAATACTGGTTGTGCGGATTTTATCCAATCGGTTTTAACAAGAGGATTTCCACCTGCCTTAAGACTCAACATTCCCAATGCGTAATCATCGGTACCGCAATAACTTGCCGAATAAATTAAGAAGGGCTTATTATCTGAAGTAACCAACACTTCTGGACCTTCATTAACGCCAAAACCATTTTTCTCCCAGTTAAATTCTGGTTCGGTTAGTTTGGTTGCTGTACCTTCTAAGGTGTATGGATTTGTCATTTTTGAAATGTAGATATTCTGCGTTAGATTAACATTTGTTAAATCTGGTCTTCCACACCAAAGGAAATATCTACTTCCATTAAATTCGAAAACGGTACCGTCAATTGCCCAAAAATCTGCACTTGTGCTAAAAATACGGCCTTTATCTACCCAACTTCCAGTTGTTGGATCGGCACTACTATTTTCCAAAACCCAAGTTCTCTGACTAATATCTGCTCCATTACCGGCTGTGTAATAGATATACCATTTGCCATCAAAATAAAATATTTCGGGTGCCCAAACATTTCTTGCATTTTGTGCACCAGCTGTTGGCGTGTACACTGTTTTTGGAACCGCAGCTGCAAGTTTAGTCATTGCTGTGGTTGCATACAAAACGATTGAACTGCCATTTGTTTGCAAGTAATAATACACTCCATCCTTTTGAAAAACGGCAGGATCGGCACCATTCATTAATGGATTTGCAAATGTAGATGCAGTAGGGGGTGGTATAACTGGCTCGATTGGAGCTGGGCTACCAGATTTTCCACAAGATAGAAATGCAGAAATAACCAAACTTCCAAAAATCAAGTTTAAGGATCTGCGCTTTAAATATTTAAAATTGTTAATCATATCGGTATCTGATTAGTGGATAAGGCTAGTGGCTAAACGGCCACTAGCCTTTAAAATTAGTATTTTGGATTTTGCGTTAAATTTGGATTTAAATCTATATCGCTTTGCGGAATTGGATAAAGTTCATGTTTCCCAACTATAAAACCTGAAAAATCAGCATCTCTGGTTGCTAAAGCCGGGCCTAAATCTCCCCAACGGGCAAGATCTGCCCAGCGCCAGCCTTCGCCTGCAAGTTCGGTAAGGCGTTCGTGTTTTAATTGAGTTAAAAACTGAGCCTGAGATAAACCTGGTTTTGTTGCGGTTAAAGTTGCAAGCCCAGCACGCTGTCTCACTCTATCCACAAAAGGATAAGCTTCTGCGGTTCTGTTTAAACCGTTAAGACATTCTGCATACATCAAAAGAACATCAGCATAACGAATTAAGCGGTAATTATTTGGAGAACGGAATCCTTCCTGATTTTTCCAATGATCATTTAATAATTTACGGAACCATACGCCATTTGCATCTGGGCCATTGCCATAACGGCTTGCAAATGTTTGTCCGTAAACCAAAGTTGCTGTTGGTCCTGCCGGATTTGCGTTGTTAAAAATAAACGATGCGGCCAAACGTGGATCTTGAGCACCACCTACAGTTGTTTCTTGGAGAAATTCGTTCACCACCCATCTACGGGCTGCACCATCAGAATAACCAATTCCCGGAGGCGCAAAAAACTGAGCAATTGATGATCCAGTATTATTTATTCTCGATTCATCTACATCATCATCTGTACTTTCAGATTGATTTTCGCTAAACTGAATTTCAAAAACAGATTCGATGTTGTTCTCTTTACTAATTATAAAATTATCACGATAATCTGCAGTTAAGTTATAAGTAGAACTTCCAGGTCCTGTTACCAAATAAGCAAATGCATCTAATGCAGGCTGATATAACTTTTGTTGTAAATAAGTTTTTCCTAACAATGCATAGGCAGCGCCTTTAGTTGCTCTGCCAAGATCGCTTGCGGCGTAACTTGTTGGCAAATCGGCTATGGCTTCAGTTAAATCTTTCGCAACTTGAGCGTATGCCTGTGCTGAAGTTGCATTAGCTGGTACATCTTTTGGTTGCGATGGTTCTAACATTAGTGGCGGTCTGCCGAAATAAAGCGTAAGGTTATAATAAAACAATGCTCTTAAAAACTTTGCTTCTGCAATAATTCTCCTTTTAGAAGTTTCATCCATGTTAATGGCAGGTACATTGGCAATTACCTGGTTTGCCCTAAAAATACCAACGTATAAAGTAGACCAAGTTTGTGCCGTTAAACCATCATTATAATTGGTTTGGTTAAAACGCATTAAGTTATTTAAACCCCCATCTCCACCAGAACCGAAACCTTCATCCGATTTTAAAATTCCGTGGTAAAAAATCCAACGGGAATATAAACCTGCAGTACGATAAAACGTACTGTAAACCGCATTAATCCCCTTTGTTGCATCGTCGCTCGTTTTCCAAAAACTTGCAATTGTAGGTGCATTGGGATTAACAGCATCAAAATCTCTTTTACATCCCGATAGGGCGATAAAAGATGCAGCTAATATGATTATATATTTTTTCATGATTTCTTTATTGATAATTAGAATCCTACACTTAAACCAAATGATATTATTCTTGAAGATGGATAATTTCCGTTATCGACACCAGGCTCTAAATTTGGATTTGCACCAACCACATCCGGATCAAGACCACTATATTTTGTAATGGTAAATAGGTTTTGTGCACTCACATACAAACGAGCATTACTGATATTCGCTTTTGAAATTAATTTCGAAGGTAAACTGTAACCCAATTCTACATTACGCAATCTCAAGAATGATCCATCTTCAATCCAACGATCAGTGTTTCCTCTAGCGTTTTCATTAATGCCCCGATCATTAGCAGCAAACTGATAACCTAATCTTGGGAAAGTTGTATCGGTGTTTGTTGGGGTCCATGGATTAATTGCTTTTCTATAGTTAGAATTTCCATAACTATCTAGTTCTCTGAGTACATCGTTATACAATTTCTGTCCGAAGGCACCATATAATTGTAGAGATAAACTGAAGTTTTTGTAACTCGAATTGAACTGTAAGCCTGTGGTAAATTTTGGAAAAGGAGAACCTGCAAAAACACGATCCTTATCATTAATATCATCATTTGTACCACCATCTACAGTATTTACATAACGGATATCGCCTGGTTTTGCGTAAGCACTTTGCGCTTTATGTGCATTTATTTCTGCCTGACTTTGGAAAATACCATCTGTTTTTAAAACGTAGTATTCGCCAATTGAGCGGCCAACCTGTGTTCTGGTATTGCCAGATTGGATGTAATTTTTCGGTAGGCCGGTATCTAAATCGATCCCTAAATTACCCAGTTCCAAAACCTTATTTCTAACTACACTGATGTTGCCGGCAATATCCCATTTAAAAGCACCGCTCAATTTTGGGCGATATCCCAAACTTAGCTCAACACCTTTATTTTGAATAGAGCCGATGTTTACAATTGGATCGCCCTGTAAATTACCTAAGTAACCAGGTAAAGGCTGACTCAGTAAAACATCTTCAGAAACCGATTTAAAGACGTCGAAATTAACAGTAAACTGATCTTTTAATAATGAGGCATCAAAACCTAAGTTGGTTGTTTTTTTCTTTTCCCATCTTAAATCGCCCGAAGCAAGTTTTGCCTGTATTGCACCAGGATTTGAGGTTTGTCCTGTTCCAAATATGGCATCGGGCGCCTGATTTAAAAATCCAATGTATTGGTATGGACTTAAAGTATTAACACCTAATGCGCCATAAGATCCACGAAGTTTTAAATCGGAAATCCAATCTACCTTAAAGAAATCTTCTTTTGAAATTCTCCAGCCCAATGCACCGGATGGGAAATATCCAGTTCTAAACTGTGGAGAAAAGCGAGAATCTTTATCGGCACGGAAAGTAAATGTAACTAAATACTTATCATCATAAGTGTAGTTCAATCTGCCTAAATATGAATTTAATAAGCTTTTGTATAATTGTCCTGATGAGTTTCTTCCATCACCTGATGTTGAGGTTAAAGTTGTAAAATAATCGCCACCAAACTGAGCCAGCTTAATGCCACTACCCAAAGTATTATCTGTTTGCGTAGTTTGTTCTGTATAACCCACAACGCCATTAATGCGGTGTTTGCCAATGTTATAGTTATAGTTTAAAGTATGTTCTAACAGGTAACTTAAAAACTGATTGCGGTTATCGCTTAACTGACTAAAATCTGGAGATTGATTTTGATACCAAGAACCGTCCTTTCTGATGGCTTTACTTTTATCAAAACTGGTTTCTACACCTGCATTAAATTTATAGTTTAAACCTTCAATAATTTTGAAATCGACATACGCATTACCCAAAATTTTTGCAAAGTTTGATTTTACAGAAGTGATGTTCGCAATGGCTGTTTGGTTACGAGAAAAAGTATTGATACTGGCATTAGAGCCATATCCCCATCCACCAGGGTTGTTTGTGCTGATTAAGGAATTATCTTGAACGGGAATTAATGGGATACTGGTAAACATATCATACCAAGGATTACCGGCAAATGCACCGCCCTGAAATGGCGCTTTTGCGGTAGATGAAGAAATCGAAAGATTTTCTCCGAATTTAAATCTTCCTTTTGTCGTTTCTGTATTTACCCTAAAAGATGCACGCTCAAATTCTCGAGCAATTAATACGCCTTTATCCTTAAAATAACCACCAGAAATAAGATATTTTGATCCATTACCACCACCAGAGATGCTGGCATTGTAATCTTGAACAGAACCTGTTCTCAGTGTTTCATCAATCCAATCTGTATTTATCCGGCCATTATAAGCTGCAACACCTGGCTGAATAGCTACATTAGAGTTCTGATAAGCTCTTGTATTTGTGGCCGCATATTCGTTTGCATCCATCATTTCGTAAAGATTATGAACCTCCGAAACGCTATATCTAGAGGTAACAGATATTTTTGCAGGTCCTTCCTTACCCTTTTTTGTGGTAATTAAAATTACACCATTACCAGCTCTAGAACCATAAATGGCAGCTGCAGATGCATCTTTCAAAATCTGAACATCTTCTACATCGTTCGGACTCACAGTTGTGTTTGGATCTGCAATCATTCCATCGATTACATAAAGCGGACTTGCGTTACCAAAGGTTGCCAATCCACGGATGTTTACAACCGCTTCTTGCCCTGGTGCACCACCGTTTCTTACTGCAACACCGGGAGTTTGCCCTTGTAAAGCTTCTGGTAACGATCTCGAAACTAATTTTTCGGTGTTGCCAATATTTACAGAACCTGTGGCTCCCGTTAAATCTTTTCTTCTTACCGTTTGATAGCCAATTACGACAACATCATCTAAAGTAGTATTTGCAGATTCTAGAACCACATTTACTGTTGATGTTGCAGAAACCGTAACTTCTTTTGCGGTATAGCCGATGTAATTAAATACCAGAATAGAATTTTCGGGCACACTGATGCTAAATTTTCCGTTAACATCGGTAACTACGGTTTTTCCTCCTCCTTTTAAACTTACAGAAACACCCGGTAAAGTTTCGCCTGTTGATGCCGTTACCGTTCCGGTGATTACAACATCAGCCTTACTTTTCTTGATTTCTAAATTGGTTTTGTTAATTGCCCTTGCATAATTTGGAGATACCAGCGCCACGAAAACGAGTGGCAAAACAAGTATCTTTTTAAAATTACTTACCCGATGGATATTAAATACATTAAGTAAAATTTCTTTTTTCATAATTGGTTTACATTTGATTTTGGTTAGTTAATGGAATTGATGAAAAATCTTGTGGAAGATATTTCATTGGCATACAAGATTTGCTCCTGCTCATGAGACTTGGTTTTGGTTAATACTTGGTTAGTTCGCGGAGAATTTTTAGAGAAGTTCTCACAGAACAATTTTAGAGATTTAGCTTACTAAATAATATAAAAATTGCATCTAAAACTATAACAATTGTTGATTTTTGTAGAGACAAATGCTTATAAATCAGAATTAATAAACTGAAATACAATTAGTTATAACAATCAGCTAAGTTTATCCTGTTCTTAAACCGACTGCTAAATTATTGCACCCCCAATAAATATAAGCCCAACTTCAATCTCAGTTATAATGGAGGGCAAAAAACTTTTTAGTGATAAAAACATTTATAAAGGTGAGATGAAACTCAAGAATATATGATATTTACAAAAAAATCATCAAGAGCAAAAATGGCAGATTCAGAAAAAAAGTATGCGTTGATTACAGGAGCAAGTAAAGGCATCGGAAAAGCTATTGCAATTGCTCTGGCAAAAAGAGCATTCAACTTGCTTATTGTTGCTCGTTCTGAAAATGAACTCAGCCTTTTGCGTACCGAAATCATAAACAAATATGGTGTTCGTGTTGAGATGCTTGCCATTGATCTAGGCGAAACTGATGCTCCAACAGAAGTTGCCGATTGGATTTCGACCAAAGGATACCAACTCAATGCCCTAATAAATAATGCTGGCTATGGTATTTGGGGCAATTTTGCAGACCAAAAATTAAGTGAACAAATGAATATGTGCCGACTAAATATGGATGTCGTAACGGAATTTTGCCACCTATTGCTTCCAAATTTATTAAAGGCAGAGCAAGCCTATATCCTCAACGTTTCTAGCACTGCAGCGTATCAGGCTGTACCTACATTGGCCATATATTCGGCAACAAAAGCCTATATTTTATCTCTTACAAGAGCCCTCAGATTTGAATTAAAAGATACCTCCATTTCAGTTTCCTGTTTATGCCCCGGCCCTGTAGATACCGGTTTTGCCGAGCGTGCAGGTTTAGATCCGTTTAGTAAAATGGCGCAAAAGTTTAACATGCAACCAGATGAGGTAGCAGAAATTGCTATTAAAGGATTGCTTAAAAAGAAATCAGAAATTATTCCAGGCCTAACCAATTTGATTAGTGTAATTGGGGTTAGATTTCTTCCAAAGGCTTTAATCGAAAAAATGGCCGCTGGAATTTATAAAACCTAAAATTTATTTTTAAAAAAAGTAAACTAAATATTCTTTGAGATGTTAAAGAATTGTTATGTTTGTGTTAAACACTACTAAATCTATAGATAATGTCAAGTAAAACAGTTAGGTTTTATTTTACTCTAGTACAGAACCACTCGCGAATGCGAATGTGCTGTTGTTGCGCATAATTCTTCCCTCCAATTCTTCTTTTTTAAAATATTTAAACCTTTACCAATGGCTGCATCGTATCCTACCTTTACCCTATCTGATAAACTTACTCAAGAACAGCTTGATTTTTTTCATCAACACGGATTTATACATTTTAAAAACTTCATTAAATCAGAAACCGTATCATCTATTATCGAGGCCTCGAAAGAAGTTCAAGAAAAATGGGTTAATCAAGACATTAAAAAAATAAATGGTGTACCGATTAAATACGGCAAAGATCTTGATGGTTCTCCAATTGTACAGCGTTTTGCCTTTATCAACCAACATCACCAAACTTTAAGTGGGCTTTTGCTCGATCCACGTTTTAGCGCCTTGCTAGAACTTGCAGGAGACGGCGCCAGACTCGGAACTGAAGAAAAGGATGGCATGGTTTTCAATCACTATATCAACGGACCCGAAAGCAAATTCAGTAAGATGGGTTGGCATACTGATGGTTTACGAGACATCTTTTATGGCGGGAAATTAAACCCGATGCTTAATGTGGGCATCCATTTGAGTACCCAAAAACCAGAAAACGGTGGACTTAAAATTATTCCGGGAACGCACAAGCAGAGTATCTATCAGATGCTTTTTAGAAAAAAGTATTTCCTGGATAACAATCCCGATAATCAAGAGATATCTATTCTTCCAAATGCAGGCGATCTTACGGTGCACGATGGAAGATTGTGGCACAGAGTTGCGCAGTCATCGGTTCGTGGTGAGGAAAGTAGAAGACGTGTAATTTATGTTCCAATTGTTGCTGGAAAATACGCACCCAAAAACGAAAATAGTCCAACAGTTTTTTACCAGCGCTTTGCCGGAATTGTAAAATAAGTATGCTGGTTATCCTATTATTTAGTTATCTGATTAGATCGGGGAAACTGAAAAGACAGGTTCAGTTGGTTAAAAGCTTTCCGAAAAGAATCGCATTAAAACTTTATAGACCGGAAACAGCAATTATTTCAGGCATCATTTTAACAGGATATAATGGCATTGAACTTGGTTAGTGAAACGGAAATTGTAAATCGTAAAAAAGTATTTTCTGATCGGGAACGAACCAATATTTTAAAGAGAGGCGAGCAAAAGTTGATTCTTTTCTTACTCCAAAAAGTTCCTTCTTTTATATCACCAAATGGTATGACGGCGATTGGAATGATTGGTTCGTTTATTGTATTCTCTGCATTCATTCTTGCCATATTTTATGGGCGAGCTTACCTTTTAATAGGCATTTTTGGACTTGCGGTAAATTGGTTCGGCGATTCGCTTGATGGAAGATTGGCTTACTTTAGGGAAACACCTAGAAAATGGTATGGTTTTGCGCTTGATATTATGATGGATTGGCTAAGCATTATTTTGATTGGCCTTGGATACTACTTTTATGCAAGTATTGATTTCAAAGTATTTGGCTTCCTCTTCGTTGTGTTCTATGGCTGGTCGATGATTATTTCGTTGCTTCGATACAAAATTATAGGCAATTACAAAATAGATTCTGGCAACCTCGGGCCTACCGAACTCCGCGTAATTATTAGCCTTATTTTAGTACTTGAAGTATTTATAGAAGGATCAATTAGTTATTTGGCGATAGCGATTACGATTTTACTTTTCATCATCAATAGCATTGATTCTGTTAAACTTTTAAAAGCTGGTGATCTTCGAGATCGGGAGGAAAAGCGTTCATGATCAGCTGGAAATCGATCAAAACATTTTTAAAAGCTCAAGTTTCGGCTTTTTCTGGTGGCGTTACCGATTATGGATTGATGATTTTGCTTACCGAAATCCTTCATATCCATTTTACCATTTCTATCCTCATATCCGGAACCATTGGAGGAATAGTTAACTTTTGCATAAACAGGTATTGGGCTTTTAAAAGTAATGATGGTTATTCCATCCCTGCAAAAAAACAACTCTTAAGGTTTTTTAGCGTTGTAATGGGGAGCATCACATTAAAATCTGCAGGCACTTATTTGTTGCACAGTTCTCTTAACCTAGATTATAGAATAGGGCGACTTTTGATTGAAAGTATCGTATCGTATGGATTTAACTATCCCTTAATGAAATATTGGGTTTTTAACAATAAAACGTTTCAAACCAAAAAATGCCAGATTGCAGATTCTGGCTATCATTATGAGGGAAATATGCCTCTAGACTAATATCAAAAAAATGACTAAGAAATCAGTACAATTTTTAAATAGTAATTATAAAAATCTTTATTTGAGATCAGCAATTCTATCTTTAGTATCTATCATGTTCTATTCAGGATTGTGGGCGCAAGCAAAAAATCCATCTCCAATTAATTTCCCTACCCCAAAAAATGTAGAAAATTTGTTGTTTTATCTCCAACGCGATCCCAACACAAACACACTTATTTACGCCCTAAACTTAAAGGAAAACGGAAGTATTAATAGTGCTAATCCGCTTCACATTTATTGGATTCGTTACGCAGAGAAAGGTGAGAAAAAAGATCTGGGCTACATTCAGCGAAAATTTGCTTACGGAATGGACGTAAAAGATTTAGGTAAAGACCAGTATGAGCTGAGATTTGTTTCTCATAAAAAACTGCCTTTTATCCTAAAAAAATATAGTGATAAAAGCTACCATGCATCAGTAACGGTAAACAATAAAACGATCAGAGTATCACGCCTTTTTGTTCGAATTGAGGGCGGTTCTTTTTGGCTTCCGAATGTTAAATACGCAGAAATTGAAGGAATTGAAGAATCTACAGGCAAGCCGATTACCGAACGGATAAATGTAAATTAATTCTTTTTTTACCAATCCCTATCCTTAAAGCCTCCAACAATTCCAATTTGACTCTAAACATGTTATACCAAAAGCATATTTAATTTTACCCTTAATTAACTTTTTCCCCTAAAACTCAATATATCAGTAAATTACCTCACAATATTATTTAGAATCGCAAAACCAAAGTGATTTTTTAGATGTTGTTATCTTAAATTATTCTAAATTAATTTCGGTTATGCAAAAACAGATTATGATCGTGGAAGATAATGACGAAATCCGCGAGATGCTAGAGTTTTTGCTCCAAAGCGAAAAATACGCCGTTCGCTCTTTCGCTGATGCAGCCAGTTTTAGAGAACAAATTGCTAATGTTCGTCCGGATGCATTGATTTTTGATGTTACGCTGCCTGATGGAAATGGCTTCGATCTTTGCAAAGAACTTCGTTCTAACCCCGCAACGGTTCATCTTCCAGTTATTATTATGTCAGCTTCTGGAGATCTTTCTGCACTAAGTCGCGAGTGCCAAGCAGATGATTATATTAGCAAGCCTTTTGATATCTACGATTTTATCTGTCGCGTTAAAAAGCAGATGGTTGGATAATGGCATCTATCACACCTAATTGCTGACCATAAAATGCATTTCTATTATCAAATTATCTATTTATAACAGAATAATTTGTCGTATTTTGAGATTCCCGTGTGCACGTTTTAGAGTAACTGTAACCAAATCTTAAAATGAAATTTAAACTTCTATTCGTTGTCCTATTATTTATTTGTTGCATAAATACAATTTCAAAGGCTCAATTAAAAAAGCTTAAATCAGATTTCGAAAAGCCTGCCAATATTTATAAACCTGGCGTTTATTGGTATTTTATGGATGGCAACATGACTGCCGAAACCATAACCAAAGATTTGGAATCGATGAAAAAGGCTGGCATCGGTAATCTTATTTTTTTAGAGGTTAATGTTGGCGTACCTCGCGGAAAAGTTGATTTTTTAAGTGATGAATGGACAACACTTTTTGCCCATGCAGAAAAAGAAGCTCGAAGATTAGGCATAGAAATTACCTTGGGCATCGGCCCAGGCTGGACAGGCAGTGGTGGCCCGTGGGTTAAGGGCAACCAATCTATGCAACATTTGGTTTCTAGTCAAGTTATCGTTTCATCAAAAGATAGGAAGATTATTACGCTTCCAGTTCCGCCTCCAAAAGCACCGTTTTTTGGTGAGGGTGGTTTTACGCCAGAATTTAAAAAGGAATGGCAAAACTATTATGAAGACGTAGCCGTTTTAGCCTTTCCAATGATCAAAACTGATGAAAAAATAAAAGATATCGATGAGAAAGCTCTTTATCAACGTGCACCTTTTAGCTCAGGAACGGTTAAAGCCAATTTGGCTCCGCCAAGTGGTATTAATGGAAATCCACAATCGGCCATTGCCAAAAATCAAATTATCGATTTAACCGGAAAAATGCTCCCCAACGGAACCTTGAATTGGACTCCACCAACGGGAACTTGGAAAATTATGAGATTTGGCAGTCGAAACAATGGCGCAATTACTCGCCCCGCTCCTTTCCCGGGAATTGGATTCGAATCCAACAAAATGGATACCACAGCGCTAAATGCACATTTAGATTTTTATCTCGGTAAAATATTCAGCAAAATCGGGAAGATAGAAAAAAACCAACCTGGCGGATTAAAGCGTTTACACATGGATAGCTGGGAAATGGGTGCTCAAAACTGGACGCCCAATTTCCGAAAGGAATTTACCAAACGACGAGGTTACGATCCATTGAAGTATTATCCTGTTTATGCAGGAAATGTAGTTGGAAACTTAAAGGAAAGTGAAAGGTTTCTTTGGGATTTAAGGCAAACTGCGCAAGAACTTGTTTTAGAAAATCATGCCAACCACGTTAAGGAATATGCTAAAAAACATAACTTAACACTTTCTATCGAACCTTATGATATGAATCCAACTTCCGATTTGGAACTTGGTAGTGTAGCAGATGTGCCAATGGCTGAGTTTTGGAGTAAGGGTTTTGGATTTAATTCAACCTACAGCGTAATTGAAGCCACTTCGATTGCGCATGTTATGGGCCGTTCTTTGGTTCCTGCTGAAGCTTTTACCGCTCAAGATAATGAAGGTTGGAAACAACACCCAACTTCGATGAAAAATCAGGGAGATTGGGCTTTTGCCTCTGGAATAAATCGTTTTGTTTATCATACTTTTCAGAATCAGTTTTTGCCAGACTCATTAAAACCAGGCGCAACTATGGGGCCTTATGGTGTACATTGGGATCGCAGTCAAACTTGGTGGCCAATGGTCGACAGTTATCACGAATACGTAACCCGTTGCCAATATCTTTTGCAACAAGGCCGTACCGTTGCCGATATTCTTTATCTGACCCCAGAAGGTTCTCCCAATGTATTCGAACCGCCATTATCTGCCATTGTTGGCGATACAATTGGCGACCGAAAAAGCTATAATTTTGATGGTTGTGCGCCCGGCCAATTAATGAAAGCATCGGTAAAAAACAATAAAATAGTTTTCCCGAGTGGTGCCTCTTACGAAATTCTTGTTCTGCCAATTTATGAAACAATGACTCCAGATTTGCTCGAAAAAATAGGTAGTTTAATTAACCAAGGTGCTACTGTTTTGGGTAATCCTCCGCTCCGCTCTCCGAGTTTAACCAATTATCCACAATGTGATGTAATGGTAAAAAATTTAGTTGCTCAAATTTGGGGTAAAGGACTTTTGGCTGATCAGCTCGTACCTCGAAAATATGGAAAAGGACAAATTATTAGTGGTAAATCTATTGATAATCAGAAAGATAAACTCTATCCAAATTATGAGATCACGGCGAAAATTCTAAAATCGAAAGGTATTCAAGAGGATTTTACAACCGATGCCAAAATAAGATACACGCATCGCACATCTGATGATTGGGATATCTATTTCATTTCGAATACAACTAAAAATCCAATCAAAGCAAACGTTCATTTTAGGAGTTCGAAAGGCTCACCAGAACTTTGGAATGCCATTAATGGAACCACGAAAAGAATCACTCAATTTAAAGTAGAAAAAGGAGTTACAAGTTTGCCGATGGAACTTGATGCCTATGAAAGTGCGTTTATCGTTTTTGACAAGGGAAATAATTGGCAATCGAATAACAATCCAACTGCTCAGATTAATCAAGATCTACAAACACTCAATGCCCCATGGAAAATAAACTTCGATGAAAAATGGGGCGGTCCGAAAGAAGTGGTTTTCAATAATTTATTAGATTGGACTAAAAGTGATGTGGAAGGAATTAAATATTATTCAGGATTAGCCACTTACAAGCAAGATTTCGAGTTTAAAGGCAAAAATAAAAATGCGATTTATCTTAATTTAGGTGAAGTTAAAAACATGGCTAGAGTTAAATTGAACGGTAAGGAAGTTGGTGTATTATGGACAGCGCCTTGGCAATTGAACATTTCAGATTTTGTAAAAACCGGCAAAAACGAGCTCGAAATAGAAGTTGTAAACTTATGGCCGAACAGACTTATTGGTGATGAAAAAAAACCGTACGATGGGGTTGTTAACGGCCAATGGCCAGAATGGCTTTTAAAAAATCAGCCACGAACAAGTGGTCGTTTTACCTTCACAACCACACAACAATACAATGCAAATTCACCCTTGCTCCCGTCAGGATTAATTGGTCCGGTAAAGATTGTTCAAAAATAGAAAGCTCAACTAACATTTTGCATGATAGAACAGGATGCATCAATTGATGCTTAAAGTTACATTTGATTTCTTCACAGAGAAAACTAACCAGATATATTATGAAAGCTAACCAACACTTTAAGGTTTTATTTTTAGTGCTTTTTATATTTTTCAATAATGTTTCCTTCGCACAAACAAAAGTAGTAAAACCCAAAAGAGCTTATGATGTGGCGGCGTTTTTATATCCGGCTTATGTGAGCGATGATCCAAGATTACGACCTTTTTGGCCAGATGGAAATGGCGAATGGGAAACCGTTTTAAATATGCAACAAAGATTTCCGGGCCATTATTGGTATAGAAAACCATTGTGGGGACCAGTGAATGAGGCAGATCCATCGGTGATGTCGATGGAAATTAATCAAGCGGTAAAACATGGCGTAAACGTTTTTATTTTCGATTGGTATTGGTATGATGGGCGACCATTTATGGAAACAACGCTAGATAATGGTTTTCTGAAAGCAGATAATTCCAATCAAATGAAGTTCTATCTAATGTGGGCAAATCATGATGTGGTAAATACTTGGGATACTCGCCTAAATAAGTACAATGAAAACAATGTAATTTGGACTGGCAAAATCAATCGGGCAGAATTTGAAAAAATCTGCAAGCGCAATATTGAAAAGTATTTTAAACTTCCTCAGTATTATAAAATTGATGGAAAACCTGTTTTTATGATTTACGATATGCCACAACTTATTGATGGATTAGGTGGTGTTGATCAGGCCGCTGATGCGTTAAAATGGTTTAAGGAAGAAACCAAGAAAGCTGGTTTTCCGGGTTTGGAATTGCAACTCACTATGTGGTCCATTAATATGAACCACAGTGGTTTTGATGGAAGCAAAACCAAAAATCCAGAAAATTCATTTGTCAAGAAACTTGGTTTTACCAGCGCAACGCACTATCAGTTTTGCCATTTCGCAAACGTAAATGATGATTACTTAAACATTCTTGAAGGTGTGAAAAAAGAATGGACAAGAATAGATACCACCTTTGATTTTGTCTACTATCCACACATTAGCGTGGGCTGGGATAATAGTCCACGGACAGGAAAAAGTGCCGTAGTTAGAAACAATACGCCAGAAAACTTCGAAAAAGGATTGCGCATGGCTAAGGCTTACGCAGATGCCCATCCAAAACAAGTTCCGCTTATTACCATTAACAGTTGGAACGAATGGACAGAAACGAGCTACCTTCAGCCAGATAATGTTTTTGGTTACGGCTATTTAAATGCAATTAAAAAAGTATTCGTTGATGAAAAACCTTAATCGCAATAGGCTATGATTATGAGCCTGTCGAAGAACTTAAAAAAAGACTTCAACAGGCTCAATTCCATTTGGATAATTATAAAAAAACTACTTTGCAGTAACCTCAACCTGCGCAGGTTCCAAGCCATCGGCAGTAACAGCCAATCCAATTTTACCGTTTGTTTTTCCGGCTTGAATAATCACTTGAGCATGGCCATTAAACAACGACCGTTGCCAATCTCCATTTAAAAATTTATCCGCCTCGTGGCTACTTGGATCACCATTACCTACGCCAATTATTTTTCCATCCCCAATCGGAATGAAGTGAATTAAATGATTATCTGTTGGCACCGTTCTTCCTCGTCTATCCACTACGCTAATGTTTACAACCACAGCATCCTGACCATCGGCCATAACAATTGTTTTATTTGGAGTAGCTATAATTTTATAAGCTTCAGCTGTGGTTTCCACTTTCGCCGTTAACTTTTTACCGTTTTTATAAGCAATGGCACTCAATGTTCCTGGCTTGTAAATTACGCTCCATTGCAAATGACTATTTCTTGGCATTACTTTTTTTCCTAAGCTTTTACCATTGAGAAAAAGCTCTACGTTATCTGCATTTGTATTTACCCAAACATCAATCGCTTTGCCTTCCTTACCTTTCCAATTCCAATGAGGCGATAAGTGCAAAACATCTTGATCTGTAAACCACGATTGATAATAGTAATAGATGTTTTTCGGAAAACCACAGACATCCATCACTCCAAAATGACTGTTGATATTAGGCCACTCGTAAGGCGTTGGTTCTCCGCGATAATCGAATCCTGTCCAAATAAAACCGCCCATCCAATATGGATTTTCCGCAGCAAGTTTCCACCAGGTTTCCGCTTTACTCGCCCACCAAGGCGCCGTGATATCCTGATCTGGAACATATCCTGCAATAGAATCTTTAACATAAATCCCTCTTGTAGTTACCGTACTGCCCATTTCTGTGCCAATTAAGGGTTGTTTTGGATGCTCCTTATGATAATCGCCAAAAGCAAACTGGCGATAATTGAAACCTCGAACGGGAATTACCTCGTTTACACCATTAAATTCTGTCGCCAAATCTGCAGCATAAGTACTTGTTCTGTATGGATCTAGTTCTACTTGTTTGGCCAATAAAGTCTGTGCAATTCTTTTCCCTACACTTGTTTTCTGAATCATACCTTCTTCGTTCCCAATCGACCATAAAAATATACTTGGGTGATTACGATCACGTTTAATTAATCGCTCAAACTGTTCGATATATTCTGGGCTACTGTTTAATAAACGCTGTTCATTTAATACCAGCATTCCCAAACTGTCGCAGGCTTCTAAAAGCTCTGGTGTGGCCGCGTTATGACTAGTTCGATATGCGTTTGCGCCAAAAGCCTTCAATAAGCCGATTCTGTAATATTGAATCGCATCTGGCAAGGCAGAGCCCAAACCTGCATGATCTTGGTGGTTATTTGTTCCCTGAATTTTTAAATGTTTACCATTGAGAAAAAACCCTTTTTCGGCATCCATCAAAATGGTTCGGAAGCCGTAACGCGTAATTACGCTATCCACAACCTTCCCTTTTGACATTATAAGAGAAACCACTTTATACAAATATGGGTTGTCTAAATCCCATAGTTTAACATCATTTAAAGCAATGGATTGTTTCACTACCGTACTTTCATTTACCGCTAGTTTTATTGCTGTCGATGTACTTTTATTTAACTTTTTACCATTTCTATCGGCAACATAACTGTAAACCTGAAGTTCATCTTCATTTAGGTTTTTATTTTCTACCGTAGTTTCTATGGTTACATTGGCTTGGTTTTTATTGACCTCGGCATGCACAAAAACACCATTATCGGCAATATGACTATTACTTTTTTGCTTTAGCCAAACGTGGCGATAAATACCTGCACCTTCGTAAAACCACCCTTCAGATTGGGAAGCATCTGCTCTAACGACAATTACATTATCTTTTCCAAAGTTTAGGTAATCCGTTAAATCATAACTTGCACCTAAATAACCGCTTTTGTTATTGCCCAAATAAAAACCGTTTACCCAAAACTCGGCATCTCTAAAAACACCATCAAACTGAATTTGAAAACGCTGACCGGAATCTGCCTTTGAAACTGAGAAATGCTTACGATACCAGCCAATGCTTGTTTCTGGGAACAAACCACCAATTGGTTTATAACCATGGGCCATAACATCGGCGTTAGCACTTTTTGCAAAAGGTAATTCTACTGCCCAATCATGCGGAACAGCCAGTTTTCTCCATTTGCTATCGTCAAATTTCCCATCAATTGCTGTACTATCTGCCTTCCCAGATTTTGAAAATATATTCGCTATTTTGTAATTGAAATCTTTTGAGGGATTACTCGCATTGCCTAAACTAAAACGCCAATCTTCATCAAAATTTATTTTTTTTGGAAGCGTGTTTTGTTGAGCAAAACTATTAAAGGTAAGGGTTAAAAAACCCAGCATCAGAATAAAAAATTCTTTATATCGGCACATCATCTTGGCGGTTTATTTTATATAAATAGATTCTATTTCTATCGAAGTTGGTTTAGTTAACTGACCATAACCAAACGTAACTTCTAATTTTTCAGTATTTTTTAATTTGAAAAGTGATTGACTTGTAGGCTTATAATAAAGAGGCAAAAAACCTGGGTACGGACGTGGCAACAAAAGTTGAGCATCAGATTTTAATTGGTTTAATGGAAGTTCGATTAACTGAAAATCTTTGTTGGCCAAAATTTCAGCAGAAAAGAAATGTGCATCAGCATCTATCAATCCAATTTTAACCTTTGTATTTTCTACATTCGCCCTAACTTTAATCACCAAAGTTTTTAAATCATCTATTTCTCGTATTCTTCCAGCCATCTTATCGGCAAAGTAATATTGAAAGCCCAATAATAGATTATTCTTTGGCTGGTTCATGGATAACTTCAAATTCAAATGAGAAGAATTTTCTCCAGAATTATATTCTACCTTATTGTTTTCCCAATCTGGATTATAAACGTTGATGGTTGAACCATCTAAGCCAGCGTTAAAAATTTCAAATAAAGCATTTTTTCCTGCTACATAAGTTTGATAACTTTCGGTTTCTAATTTATCCCAAGCATAAGGATTGCCTTTTACATTCGCAGGAAATGAGAAGTACTCGCCATTCGCCTTGTGAACGATAATTTGATACTTTAATAAACCCGATTTTACAACATCCGAAGGAATAGAAGCAGAATATTGATATTCTTTTACCTTAGTTAAGGGAATGTTTTTCCATTGATTGCTAGAATTATTAAGTTGCACAAAAGCAGAATCATTCGCATTTAAACCTACAATCTCTGCATTGACATTGAAAGCGATATTTTCAGAAATCGTAGTCAAAGCTTGATTCTTCACAAACACATTTTCTGTTGATGATTTTGGCGCCACAAATTCTCCTAAAGCGATATTTTGATAAATACTTTTAGCATTAACCTTGGTTTTAATACTTTTGCGAACCAACAAATACGTTCCTGGAGATATCTTAAAACTTCCTTTTTCTCCTTTTGATGAGAAACTATTACCTTGATTTAAGCCAGTAACTGAAAAATCGGCTCCAAGATCTGGAAGACTAATATCCATTGGCAAATTTGCCCAATTAATTCTTGTAACTTCTCTTTTTGGAGATGCCTTTCCGAATGGATCTCTGATCAGAATTGCATCGGGCATTACTTCTAACCGCCAAACACCAGCCTCAATTTGATCAAGAAAATATGCACCAGTTCCATCATACTTCACTATTTTAGAACTTCCAACACCTGCAATATGCTTCAGTTTTTTAGGATTTGATAACTTTGATTCCGTTGAGTTTGAATAATAAAATTCATCATCGGTATTCATTTCGCTTAGCGAAGTTTTGTAGTCTATTTTAAAAGGGCCAAAAGAATCGCCTGAGTTTAATGTATCCAACCGACCGATTTTATGAAAGATTTTTGATGCGATTAAAAGACTTATTGCTTTAGATGGCGTGTAAGCTAAATTTAAATAATGCGTTTGATATTCGGTATTTGCGTAAGCCGTAGCCATTGGATCGTAAGCAAATTGCGTTGCCCATTGAAAGCCCGCAGCTCTGAAACTTCTGGCCATTGCCGGATACATAATTGGCGCCATAACATCACCAGCATCAAATTCGTAAACTGCTTTTGCCCTATTTTTAAAGGCCGGAATGCTATCAAATGGGATTTTATATTTCGCCACATTTGGCAAATAATTTCCTTTTAACGTGTGCCCTGCAACTAATCCGGTTGGGTACCATTGAAAACTATGCCCCTGAACATTGGCTTTAACAACGGCATCCGCATATTTCGGCGATTCACTTATATTATAAAAAATGGGCTTTGTCCACCCAGCACTTTTTATGGCAACAACCATTCTGTTAATATATTCTGTCGTTCTTTCTTTTGATCCGCTGTGCTGAGGTTCGTTGTTTACTTCCGCCGCAATAATATCTACATCCTCTTGATAAGTTAAACCTGTATATGGATTTTTGTGCTTAAAAAATTGCTTTAAATAGTTTTCTTGTGCCTTAAAAGCATCTTCATTAATTAGTGCATTGTGTTTTCCGTACTTACTGGAAAAGCTTCCTGTATTTTCATCTTTCTCTGGATAACCGTTTCCCCAAAAAGCAATCGGCGTAACCAAGGTTTTTATTTTGCGTTTTTTAAGCTCTGCGATTAAAAAGTCGAAAAGGCGCAAATGCTCATTATTGATTAAATTTCCTTGAGCATCAGAAATTTCCTGATCCCAAACATGCACTCTAAAGGCATCCAATCCTAATCTCGAAAAATGGTAAACATCATCTTTTATGGCTTGTTCGGCAGTTTGACCCATTCTTAAAATAGCCCGATTTCCATAAGCAAAAGGAGCAGTGTAGTTTGTACCAAAGAAAGCAGCTTCCTTATTGTCTTTTTCCCAGCGGATTACGCCAGATGCATCAACATAAATTCCCTGTTTGTTTTGGGCATAGGTAACAATTGCCAGAAAAGCAAAGGCAACGAAAAGTAAAAGCTTTTTAAATGATATCATAAATAAATTTAACTATTAAAATTACGTTTTTTCTGCGTTACCTCTTGCCATCTTTCCAACGCAAAGAGGAATCTAAACCCACCCAAGGCATTATCCCAGAGGGACTCCTGCCGAGCGATTTCCATCCGATAGCTATCGGATCAAGTTGGGAATGACGGCCGACTTATATTCCTTATCGAATTAACCCCCCAACCCCCTGAAGGGGGCTTTGACTTTCTATCGTTCATATAAACAAGATAACTGTTAATCAATTTGAAAAATAGCTACATCGCCTACCGCATGGGTTTTAAAAGCCCCCTTTAGGGGGTTTGGGGGTTTAAGGCAAAAACCCATCCATGGCAACCGTTGGTTTACCAGAATCATCAAATGCTCCAAGTTTGTAGCCACTCCAGCTATTATAAGATTGTGGTTCCCAATAGAAAACGCCTAATCCTTTGTTATTTGGCAATGATTTATTTTTTGCAATTAAATCTTTGATAAAAGCTTTACAGGCAACGGCTTCAGAAACTGGCATTCCCAATTCGCAAATCATCACTTCCGATCCATAACGCGAAACCATATCCGTCATATTGGCTAAACATTGTGTATTTTTTGCAGACCAATCTGTAGCCGAAGGATACATGGACATTCCGATTACATCCCACTTTGCACCATTGGTTTTCAATCCATCAAAAATCCATCTAAACAAGCTATTGTCATATCCATTAGAAATGTGAACAACAACTTTCGAAGTTGGGTTGACGGCTTTAACACCATTGTAACCAGAAAGCACCAAGTCTGCATAATTTTTCATGTTTACAGATGCTTTTCCATCATTCCACAACATTCCATTATTGGTTTCGTTACCCACCTGAACCCATTCTGGAACAATTTTATTGTTTTTTAACGCGGTTAAAACTTCTACCGTATGGTTATAAACGGAGGTTTTTAGGGTAGTAAAATCTTGCGATGCCCAGGCTGCAGGTTTGTTCTGCTGCCCAGGATCTGCCCATGAATCGCTATAATGAAAATCAATCAAAATTCTCATATTCATGGCCTGTGCTCTTTTCGCTTTTGCTAAAACATCAGCAGTATTACAATATCCGGCAGATGGATTTACCCAAACTCTAAGTCTAATGGTATTAATGCCTTTATCCTTTAATATTTTAAATAAATCTTGTTGCTCACCAGCTGCATTATAAAATTTCTTACCTGCAGCTTCCATTTCAGTAATCCAACTCACATCTGCTCCTAGCGCATAGGTGCCAACTGGATCTGGTGATGGATAAATTTGTGTTTCGCCTTTTACGGTTTTTTTGCAAGCGCCAAACGTAATGGTTAGCAACAAAATAAGGCCTAGCCATTTTATGGTTTTTATCTGTTTAAACATTTCTGTATTCTTTTAAGCAATCTCTGAATTTAATATTTGAATCTCAATTATTCTTATTTCCATGCCGATCCGATAGCTATCGGATGGGAATCTTAATGCACTCTATGTTTCTATTTAAGGTTCTCGCCTATCCGGAAATAGCGCATTGGTCAATATTATTTAACTGAATAGGTGTAATTACCGTCGCCAGCACTTAAATCTAAAGTAACCGTAAATACGCCAGTTTTTGCAACTGGTATATTAATTCCTCCCCATGTTGGTGCTCCAGCATAAACCAACGCACCCGTTGCATCTACTTTATAACTAATATCATAACCACCGTTACAGGTAAAAACAAATGTTTTACCAGCTGTTAAGGATACATTCGCAGCAACCAATTTCCCTGTGGTAGCGTTGTAAATCATTGGTGTAGACGATGTGCTCCAACCATTATCATCACCCGAGATAAAAAATTTAACAGCAGTATAATTTATGGTTAAGGCATCTACATCAGCATTTACTTTCATATAAGCAGGTGCTGGCGAAAGGTACAGATTACCGCCAGTTAAACTCATTGTTGTTGATGTGCCACCCCAACCGTAAACTTTAGTTGCATCTTTTGAAGAAACCAATTGGAAAGCATCACCGCCATATCCATCTGCATTTGGTAGGTTTAAATAACCTTCGTATTTTGAATTAAATTTAGCAGAAGTTAAGATAAATCCATTCGTTCTAACGGTTGGTGTTTTCCAAGAATTTCCTCCTTTTAACAGTAAAGCCGGATATTCGATTGTTGCTTTGTAAGGATTAACCGTTATGCTTATACTCGAATAAATGGGTTTGATAACGGAGGCTGTTCCGGTATTTTGGTTTACTTCGGCTTTAAGTCTAACCGCTAATGTACTTACCGAACCTGTAGGCAACATCAATTGATTTGCCAACAAAGAGTTAAAATCGGCACCTAAATATGCTTTCTCCAATATACCAGAAGGTAATTTAACTGCAATCGCATTTCCCCATGCGTTTATTCCCGAGGTATCAGATGGCAAATCGAATTCTAAAGAATATGTTGGAATAATACTAACCCCAAAATTAGCAGCTTTAAAACTGAAGGTAACCACATTGGTTGCATCAGTAGTTGCTGATAGAACAACATTTGAAGCCGAGCTTTTAAAAGACAGTGAACCTACACTTGGCGAGGTTACAATGTTTGTACTTGCATCTTTTTTACAGCCGAAAAACAGACTGGCAATGAGCAAGGTAAATATGATCTGAATAGATAATTTTTTCATAATTGATAATGCTAGATTAGTAACCTGTATTTTGACGAAGATTTGGATTTGCAGAAAGATCTGTAGGAGGCAAAGGGAACAGATTATACTTGCTGTTAACGGAAGTGCCGCCTTTAACGCCACCTTTCCATGCCCATAAATATGCACCTGTAGTAAATTTCCCGAAACGGATTAAATCAGTTCTTCGAGTAGCTTCATACCATAATTCACGACCACGTTCATCTAAAATAAAATCGGTTGTTAAGGCGCTGGAAGTAATGTTTCCTGTTAAACTTCCGTTGTAAGCACGTGTACGCAATTTGTTTACATAATCTAAAGCGGTTGCTAAACTTCCGCCAGTACCTCCACGCAAAACAGATTCTGCATAAATTAAATAGGTTTCGCCCAAGCGGAAAAGAGGGAAATCAATATCCGAAAAATCTTTTGCTACATCTTGATGCGGAGCTGGCCCACCAGATCTGGTTTTGTTTCTAAATTTTGTGCTTGAGTAGCCATCGTTTGATGTGTATAAATCATTCACATCCATATTTTGTCCAGACATATAAAATTGCGCCCGAGTATCTGTTGCGCCAGTTTTATCAGCAAATAAATTAACAAATTGTTGGGTAATCCTTAATCCTCCCCAATCTCCACTAGATCCAGAAACATCAGCCGGAACATGCGCTGGCCCGTGCATTAAATAAGTTGTGCCACCGTAATTTTGTGTACTTGTACCATCGTAATTGATGGTTAAAATAAATTCGTCTTTATTTAAATTGTTATCGGCAATGGTAAGTTCGCGGTAATTTCCATGTAAGCTAAAGCCTGCTCCAGTAATTTTATTGCAATAGGTAATCGCATCCGTAAAGCGGGCAGTACCGGTATAAACTTCTGCATTTAAATAAATTCTGGATAGTAAAGCCCAATCTGCAGCTCTATCAGCACGACCATATTCATTGGCTTTTGGAGCAGCCAAATCATTTTCAATGGCTTTAAGCTCTGATTCTATATAAACGAATAAATCTTTACGGGCAATTTGCTTAGGTAAATCCTTACCTCCAATTTCTGTAGTTTCGGTAACCATCGGCGGATTTCCATAAATATCCATCAGCACAGCATATTGATAAGCTCTGATGAAACGAGCCTCAGCCCTAAACTTGCGAACCTCATCTGCATCCGCTCCAGAAATCCCTCTTTTGCTCAAATTATCATCAGATGATTGATTAATAAAATCATTACAAAGCGTAATCTGGAAAAATGAACGATAATATAATCCATTGATGATAGAGTTGATTGAACCCCAGCTCAACTCATGTAAGCCTTGGATACCGGCATCATTTTGCCAAGACCATACCGCTTCATCAGTCGTTATTTCTTGAAGATTCCAATACAAACGAAGAAAATCTGAATTCCCCTCATCCTTAATAATTTCTGCAGGGATATCCGGCTGACCAACAGATGCATTTCCGGTAAGGGCAAAAGCACCATAAACTTTAGCCAAAGCCTGTTTATAACCGGCAGCCGAAGTATAAACTTTATCAGCAGTTAAATCATTTGTCGGACTTAAATCCAACTTATTGCAAGACACCGTAAAAATCGCAGTAGTGCAGGCGAGGATTAATAGTTGTAAAACACGTGGTTTCATATATTTTTTGTTAAAGCAGTTCATAATTTTAGAAATTAGCGTTTAATCCTAGAGAAAATATGCGTGGTCGTGGATAGATATTGTTGTCTACTCCTGAGGCAACTTCTGGATCTAATCCTTGATATTTTGTAATTACAAATACATTTTGTACGCTGGCTGTAAGCTGTAAATTTGCCTTTTTCTTTAAAATTTTCCCGAAAGAATAACCTAGATTGATGTTATCCATTCTCAAGAAAGAAGCATTTTGCACATAATAATCACTAAGGAGTTGTTGCGTTTTAAAATTGGTGGTTAGGTAATTTGGCGATCCATTCAAAATTACCGCAGTACCTAAAATCTGAGTTAAATTTCCGCTTTGGCTAAAGTTATTGTTGTAAACGTAATTGCCCAAGTTCGCTCTAAGGGTGAAAGATAGGTTCCATTTTTTATAACTTAAGTTGTTGCTAAAACCTAAAAACACCTTTGGATCTGCCTGTTTTCCCTTTTTGAAATCGTTCTCATTAATTACGACATCACTATTTTGATCAACATAAACACCCTCAATTGGATTGCCGTTTGTATCGTAGGTTTGCTCAAATAAATTGAAGGTATTTTTTGGTCCGCCTACCGCATTTATAAAAGCATTTTGTCCGCCAATACCGCCAGCAATTGTTCCACTCGGGAAACCCGAATAATTCGGATCGTTCGGAACAACCGTTAAATTGGTAATGGTATTTTTGTTATAAGTAGCGTTGAAACTGAAATCCCAGTTAAAATCTTGCTCTCTAACCGGATTAAAACCTAATGTCAGCTCTACACCTTTATTTTCCATATCGCCAACGTTTACAATTGCTGTTGCGGCGAAATTTGTTCCGGCAGGCTGAGGAATTCTATTTAATAAATCGGTAGTTTTCTTTTTATAAAGATCTAAACTTCCAGTGATGCGATTATCCAGAAAACCGAAATCTAAACCAAGATTGGTTGTTGCTGTTTCTTCCCATTTTATGTTTGCGATATAAGCACTTGGGCGATACATTTGATAGAAAGTATTTCCAAATTGGTAAGAAGCATTTAATGAACTCAAACCATAAGTAGACATATATCCATAATTGTCAATTCCATCTTGTTGACCAGTAATCCCGTAACTCACACGTAATTTAAGCGCTGATACAGTTTTGCCATCCTTTAAAAAAGATTCATTTTTAACTGTCCACGCTAATGCTACGGATGGAAAAACACCATATTTATAAGCTGGTCCGAAACGGGATGAACCATCTCGACGAATGGTACCTGTTAGTAAGAATCTTTCATCGTAGTTGTAATTTAATCTTCCGAAGTAAGAAATTAATCTGTATTGAGGTTTATTGAAAGCGAAGGCTGGGTCAGAATTGGCAACCTTATTTCCATTCGCATCAAAGCTTGGATAGTAATATTGAGTGGTTAAATAATCATTATAAGAATAACCCGCTGTTGCATCTACCCTACTTTTAATCGATTTAAATTCCTTAACATAGTTTAAGTAAAAATCGAGAACAGTATTTCTTCTATTCTGTTTGTATTGATTGCTAACCCCATTGTTTAAAATGGTTTCCGCTGCATTTGGATCAACATATACAGTTCCTTTTCCTGTTGCCACATCGTAACCAGCGTTTAAGTTGGCGTGTAACTCAGGCAAAAAATGAAATTTATAATCTAATTGAATGTTACCAATACTGCGTAAAGGTTTCGCACGATCTTCTCTTTGCTCCAATAAACCCACCGGATTACGACCAACCAAGTTAACCAAACCAGTTGGTGTAGTTGGATCTAGCCATTCCCAATAACCGTTATAATTTGGTCGGTTGGTATAAGTGGCCTGCGTTGGGTCGAAGCTTACTGCACCACCGATAGCGGATGTATTTGCAAATCGCGTTTTCTGCATACTTCCTTTTAGGTTGATATCCAATTTCAAATGATCATCAAAAAACCGTGGATTAAGTACAAAGGCTGCAGAAGTTTTTTGAAGCTGATCCGTTCTCAATACGCCTGTTTGATTTTGGTAACCAAGCGACAAACGATAAGGCAGTTTTTTAACACCGCCACTAATGCTTATGTTGTTATCTGTAGAAAAACCATCTTGATAAATAAGATCTTGCCAGTTGGTATCGAAACCACCCAATTGAGCTTTTTGCGCTGCTGTACCTTTTGAATTTACAATAGAACGAATTTCATCTGCACTTAAAACTGCAAGCTGTTTGGTATTTTTAGAGATTGAGTTTACCGAATTGAAGCTTACTTTTAAGGCGTCGCTTAACCCTTTTTTGGTTGTAATAATGATTACACCATTTGCAGCTCTAGCACCGTATATTGCTGCTGCCGATGCATCTTTTAAAACGGTAAAGGTTTCAATATCATTAGGATTAATAAAACTTAGAGGATTTGATGCGCCAGAAACTCCACCATTTTCCAAAGGAACGCCGTCAATAACGAAAAGTGGATCGTTACTTGCATTTAACGAAGAACCACCACGAATTCGAATAGTACTTCCGCTGCCCGGCTGGCCACTATTTGAAGTGATGGCAACACCAGAAACTTTACCTGATAACATTTGCTCAGGCGTGCTGATGCTTCCTTTTTGGAAATCCTTTACGCCTACAACAGCAACAGAACCTGTTAAATCTTGTTTTCGAGTTGTTCCGTAACCTACAACAACCACATCGTTTAATGTAGATGCATCTTCGGTTAAGGTAATATTTAGAGTTGTCGATTTTGAAACCGTAATTTCCTGAGTTTTATACCCCACCGATGTAAACTCTAAAACACCTGCATTGGCTGGGATTTTTATGCTAAAGTTTCCGTTCGCATCCGTTGATGTTGCAATTGCCGTTCCCTTTAAGCGAATACTTACGCCGGGCATCCCTAAATTATCGGGTGCTGTTTTTACAACACCGGTGACGGTTGCCTGCTGTGCAAAAAGATATCCATGGGTAAAAATCAGAAGTAAAAGCATTAGCATTCGCTTGTTACTCTTGAGAAAAGATGTAAAAATGTGCATAGAATATTTTGGTTAGAATTAACTGTACAAATCACGCTTATATCTGTAATTTCCTTTTGTTCTATCGTTCATTTCTTTTGTGCTAATCGACATATTTTATAGCCACGATGTCATGCTGCATGGGTGGGAATCGCTCTGAAGGAGTTCCTTTGGGATAATGAGAGAGAAAGAAATAGCCAATCTCACAGCCACCCGTCATTCCCGCGCAGGCGGGAATCGCTCCGTAGGAGTCCCTTTGGGATAATGCGAGAGAAAAGAATAGCCAAAGCTTTAAGATTCCCAATCAAGTTGGGAATGACGACCGTTCGTGTTTGTAGTTCAATTAATCGCTTTAGCATTTTGCAATGCGAGAGAAAGGAATAGCCAAAGCATTAAGATTCCCAATCAAGTTGGGAATGACGACCGTTCGTGTTTTGTCTTTTAACCAATTGTCTTGCCATTTTGCAATGCGAGAGAAAAGAACAGCTAATGCATTAAAATTCCCAATTAAATTGGGAATGACAACCGTTCGTGTTTTGTAGTTCAATTAATTGCCTTAGCATTTTGCAATGAGAGAGAAAGGAATAGCCGATCGCACAGCCACCCGTCATTCTCGCGCAGGCGGGAATCGCTCCGTAGGAGTCCCTTTGGGATATTGCGAGAGAAAAGAATAGCCAAAGCTTTAAGATTCCCAATCAAGTTGGGAATGACGACCGTTCGTGTTTAGTAGTTCAATTAATTGCCTACCGCTTAGCACCGCCACTTGTCCATACTGCGAAGGCATGAATAACGAAGCGCAGAGAACAGAAAAAATTCTGTTATATTTATCGCGTCAGACCAATCCCTAAATGACTACCCTAATCAGAAACTGTTTTATAATTATATTGATTTTCTCAATAGGAAACTGCTTTGCTCAAAACTTAAAGTTTAAGCACATTGGTATAGAAAACGGTTTATCAAATAGCACAATTGAATGTATTTTTCAAGATTATAGAGGGTTCATTTGGTTCGGTACAAGGGATGGTTTGAATAAATATGATGGTAATCAGATTACTGTTTTTAAACATGATAAAACGGCCAACAGCTTAAGTGATAATTTTATTAGATGCATTTTTGAAGATAAAAGCCACACACTTTGGATCGGCACTTCTGATGGGCTAAATAAATTCAACTCAGAAAAAAATAACTTCACATCCTATAAAGCTAAAGAAAAAACCAGCGACAATACCATCACTTCAATTAATGAAACCAAAAAAGGAATCTGGATTGGAACCTACGGTGGTGGACTTAATTTAATCGATAAAAACAAAAATACTTTTAGTCGCTATACTTACAAATCGGATTCAAAATCAAACCGAAAAGATTATATTAATGATGTTTTTTGCGATTTTTCTGGAAATATTTGGATGGCTAGCGATGCCGGAATTCAAGTTTTAAACTTAAAAACAGCCGAAGCAAAAACCATTAATGGATTAGAAAACTATACCATTAGAGCGATTAAAAAATTTAACGACAATAGTTTTTGGTTAGCAACTGAAGAGAGTGGAATGATCCATTTGGAAACAAAAACTAACGCCATAAAAATTTACCAGCATCAAGAAAAAGGCAAAAATAGTATTGGGAGCGATTTGGTTAGAGCAATTGCTTTTGATCAACAAAGAAAATTATGGGTGGGTGGCATAAATGGCGGATTGGATTATTTTGATCCTGCTACAGAAAATTTCAGTCACTACCAAAACGAACCCGGCAATGCATCAAGCTTATCTCAACGAACAGTATCTGCTCTTTTTGTTGATAAACAAGGTAATTTGTGGGTTGGAACACATCGTGGCGGCGTAAATTTGTATAGTCCGCAGGCAGAGAAATTTAAATTGGTTCGGCAAGAACCTAATAAAAATAGTTTGAGTTATAACGATGTAAGATCTTTCTGCGAAGATTATCAAGGCAATATTCTCATCGGGACTGATGGCGGTGGATTAGACACTTATAATAAATTAACCAAAACATTTACGCATCATCGATATAATCCGTTTGATTCGAAAAGTATCGGCGCAGATGCCGTTCTGGATATTACGCAAACCCAAAACGGAACAATCTTGGTTGGCACCTGGGCAGGTGGCTTAAATTTAATGAATAGCGATGGTTCATTTACCCGCTTCAATCATAATTCGAACGCGAATTCTATCACTTCAGATTATGTTCAAAAAACATTCGAAGACAGTAATAAAAACATTTGGATTGGCACATATTATGGCGGACTGAACCTTTTCAACCCTCAAACTAAACAATTTAAAAGAATTATTGAAGGTAAAAACGGCACTAAAATAATCGGGAACAACATCGTTTCTATTAATGAAGATCAGCACAAAAACCTTTGGATTGGAACAGATGATGGTGGACTAAACTGTTATAACTTAAGTACTCAAATTTTTACGCACTACTTTATTAGTGAAGGCAAACAGCCAGATTTAAGAGTGATTTTTGTAGATAGCAAAGGTAATTTGTGGATTGGCCAAGCTGGACTTTATCGTTTTGATCGAACAAAAAACAAGTTTAATCTCTATACAACAAAAGCTGGGTTAGGTAGCGAATTTATAAAAGGCATAACTGAAGACGAGAAAGGTAATTTCTGGATTTCGACTTCAAAAGGATTAACAAAATTTAACCCACAAAATCAAAGCTTTAAAAAATACAATACTGGCGATGGCTTACAGGGATTAGAATTTGAGGCGAATGCTTACATGAAGACGAAAAATGGGGAGATGTTTTTTGGTGGCGTTAATGGTTTCAACTCTTTTTTTCCAAATGACATTGAAACGAACAGCTTTGTTCCACCCGTTTACATTACCGAATTTCAAATTTTCAACCAAAAAATTTCGCCTAATACCGACGCTTCTGTACTGGAAAACGACATTAGTTACACCAAAGAAATTAAACTCGATTACGATCAGGCAACAATCTCTTTCCGCTTCGCGGGATTAAATTACGTTTCGAACGAGAATAACAACTACGCTTATAAATTAGATGGCGAGGATAAAGATTGGATTAGTATCGGAAATGTGAAACAGGCATTTTACACCAACTTAGATCCCGGAACTTATACTTTTCACGTAAAAGCATCTAACAACGATAACATTTGGAATAACAAAGGAACATCGCTAAAAATTATTATCTCTCCCCCTTTTTGGGCTACTTGGTGGTTTAGATTAGGGGCAATTGCTTTGGCTATTTATGTCGCTTACATCGCACTCAGCTTTAAACGCAGATTAGAGCTAAGAAAGATTGAAGAAGAAAAGCGGGAAGAAATCCACCAAACACAGCTTCAATTTTTTACCAACATCTCCCACGAATTCCGCACTCCACTCTCTTTAATATTAGGGCCCATTGAACGCCTTTTGAAAGAAGACACGCATGATTCTTTCCAAAATTATTACAATACCATCCATCGAAATGCAAACCGTTTGTTGCGGTTAATTAATGAGCTGATGGATTTTAGAAAAACAGCATCGGGAGCATTGAAATTGAATGTAATCAACGGAAATTTAAATCTTTTTATTGATGAAGTAGCGGAAGAATTTTCAGAAATGGCGACCGAAAAAAACATCAGTTTTACTGTAGAAAAAGATAATCTTCCAGAAAATATTTGGTTCGATCGGCAGGTAATTGAAAAGATTATCCTCAATTTAATCAACAACTCTTTAAAATATACAAAATCTGGCGGAACGCTAAAACTGCAAGTGCTTACTTCACTAGATAATTTTTCGCCAACATTTGAGAATCAACTAACGGTTAAAAGTGATTACGAGGCAAATTCGTACATCTATTTTCGGGTAATCGATAGTGGAATTGGCATCTCAAAAGAATCCATCGAACATCTATTCGAACGTTATTATCGCATCACCGAAACACATTTAGGATCAGGTGTAGGCTTGGCTTTTGTAAAAAGTTTAACCTTACTACACAAAGGATTAATTAAGGTATCGAGTGAAAGAAATGAGGGAACTGAAATTATTATCGGCATTCCAAATGGTAAAGAAGATTACAATCTTAGCGAACAGTTTAGTCAAACTACCGAGCAGGGCGGAACGAGATTGGAAAGTATTATATATAATTCAGAATCACAAACACAGAAAATTATAATTGAACAAGTAACCGAAAATTTAGATACGCGAATTCTTATCGTAGATGATAATGAAGAGCTTAGAACTTTTTTAAAGGAAACTTTAAGTCCGTTTTACCAAATAACAGAAGCCTCTGATGGCCGTTCAGGGTTGGAACAAGCTAAAAAAGATCTTCCCGATTTAATTATTAGTGATGTTATGATGCCGGGAATGAATGGAACTGAATTTTGCAAGATCATAAAAGATGATATCGAAACCAGCCATATCCCGTTTTTAATGCTTACCGCCAAAAACAGTATCGAAGCAGAAATTGAGGGTGCAACATCGGGCGCAGATTTATATTTTACTAAACCGATCAACATCAGTTTGCTCCAAATTACAATCAAAAATATTTTTGAGCAGAGGCAAAAGCTTAAAGATCATTACCTAAAAAACAAAGAAATAGAGCCAAGAGAACTCGCTCATTCAGAAAGAGACAAGGTTTTTATGGCTAAACTTATATCTATTATCGATGCACAAATGATTAATCCAGAAATGGATATCGATTATTTATGTAGAGAAATTGGGATGAGCAGAACCAAACTTTACCAAAAAATAAAATCCATTACTGGTCAATCCATTGGGGAATTTGTAAGATCGGCTAGGTTGAGAAAAGCCATTGAAATAATGAAAACCGAAGATGTTTTAATGACTGAAGTAATGTATAGAATCGGAATACAAACACAATCCTACTTCACCAAAGCCTTTAAAAAAGAATTCGGGGTAACGCCATCTAATTATATCCAAAGCCTAAGTAAATAACAGCAAGGGTAATCTTTAAGCCACAATCATATCAGGTATTATTATATAAATTTTGCATTTTTTTCTTGTGTACCAAGCGTATCAACCAGAAAATAACAACTCCGTTTATACATCAGTAAATCAGTTGTTTAGCAATTATACTGTTGCGAACAAAACGTACAAAATAATATATAACTATTTATAAATCAGATAATTATAAATTATTTAATTTGGATTTATGGTTTAACACCGTCTATATTTGTTTAATCAGATAATATAAGGACTAACCAAATTCTTCTCGAAAGGCAACATATGCCTTAAAAAAACAGAAAATCACAAAAGACTGCTATGGATAGTCTAGGACTTGACATTGCTTTTGAAAAACTAACCAAATCCCTAAATTAAAATCCAAGTTATGATGAATCAAAAATTTAATCTTTTGAAATTAACAGCTATTGCATTGCTTTCCATTTGCGTTTTCGAAAGTTGCCAAAAAGATAATGAGCAACCTATTGAACAAAATCTTCAATCCCCCCAAAAAAGCAGTTCAACTCAGGCACAATCCGTTGCGGTGGCCCAAGCTTACCCAAGCAATATTAACACACAGTTTACGCATCCAGATGGAACTTTTACCTATGGCGAAGCAAGTTCTGATTTTGGACAGGCTGCTATAACAGGTTGGAATGAAGGAAGAGCGTGGATTTCTGGAAACTGGGCTCGTGCTACAATAATGCCAAATTCAGTATCGAACGGGCTAATTGCTGGTGTAGATATTTCTGACGGCTCTGCTTACGAAGCCACTTACAAAGTCCGCTTTCATAGCCAATTTGATTGGAGCCGTGGTGGCAAAGTTGGGTTTGGTTTTCTTATTGGAGAAGGAAATACAGGTTGCGATATCGCATCAGATGGTAATGGTGGCAGTTTACGTTTAATGTGGTATAACACTGGAAGCAGAGTTTTCTTTCAGCCTTATGTTTATCATAGAGACATGGCTGGTCCTTGTGGAGATACTTTTGGAAAATCTTATCCGTCTAGCGGAAGTTTGGTACAAGGTGATACCTACACAGTGCATATGTACATTAAAAGCAATACCGGCTCTAATAAAAATGGATGGGTACAAGTAATTATTAACGGTACAACGGTTTTAGATCAATCTATCCGTTGGACAACTAATGATGCACAAAGGCTGATCAACAGATTATCATTCCATAATTTTAGAGGAGGAAAAGATGTTTCTGTATGGGGATCGGATCAAACCAGCTACATTTATTTTGATGATTTAGTTGTAAATAAGATACAGTAAAATTAAGTGCTATGGAGTTAAATTAATTCCATAGCCTTTTTCTATATTAAGCTTTTGCCAAAATTTTAAGATCTGCAACTTCCAAAACCTGTTTTGGATAACCCTTTAAAACAGCGTTAATCATTGCTAAACCTAAATCATGAATGGTATTGCCCTGCTTTGGAAATATCAGTGCCAGTAGTGGATATAAAAAATTAATCGCTTTGTAATAACCTCGAATATTTTGCTGGCCTTTGCTTGGCTTCATAAATCCTGGTCTAAAATTATAAACATTTTTAAATGGCAAACGCATTAAAGCATTCTCCGCTCTTCCCTTTACTCTAGCCCACATTACTTTTCCCTTTTCAGATCCATCTGTATGTCCACCCGAAATGTGATTAAAAACCATATCTGGATTTAATTCCAATAATTTGTTTGCAAAGTGCAATGGCGTATCATAAGTAATTCGACTGTAATCTGCCTCATTCATCCCACTCGAGCTAATTCCAGCACAATAGAAACAGGTATTATAACCCTTTAGTTGATCGGTAAAATCATCAATCTTAAAAAAATCTTGAATAATTAATTCTTTTAACTTAGGATACTTTAGATTAAAATGTTTCCGATTTACCATCAGCACTTCGCTAACATTTGCGTGTTCCAAACATTCTAGTAAAACACCTTCTCCAACTAATCCCGTAGCGCCCGTTATAATGACTTTTATATCCATAGTCTCTGCATTTTTTTACATTATTTGATCAATTTACTACTTTGAATTAAAAACCAATCACAAAACCATTTGTTACCCTAATAATTCTTTCATGTTTGAGCGCATGTTTGGGTTTAGATGGAACGGGCTTTTTGGGCTCGTTCCTTTTTTTTAAATCGATAATTCTAAAAACAATCCACAATATCGCTTTCCAGCGCATTTAAAATACCTAAATAAACCAACGTCACAATTACGTTACCAAACACAAAAGGGTAAAATTACTGTAGTATTAATTAGAGCGAAATGGGATTCTTGGTTATGGAAAATTCAAGCAAGATTAGCAAAATGAGTACCTTTTTACAAAAGGTTAAACAGCTTAGGGGTTTTGGTGATATGGATTCGTACAGTTTAGTTAGAGAGTTTAAAAATTTAGGCAATGTGCCTGATGAAGCCATCCATGGAATTATTGAAGATATGGCATCACCACAAACTTGGAACTTTGGCAAAATTGCCTTTATTCAAAACGTAGAAAATTTTATTCAGGATATCTCTACCAACAAAGTTGCCGAGCTTTCTTAACAGAAAACATTTAGTCTAACCAAATCATCTGTGTAAATGCGCCATTTGTGGCAATGTCCCAAGCTTCTACCCTCACCCATTTTCTACCCTTCAAATTAATCGACCACTTAAAAGTCTGCTTTCCAAAGGCCTGTGTAGCATTTAAATTAATACGATCCCGATAAACTTTATTTCCATCACCAGAAATTATTTCGACAAAGTTTAAAGGGAAAGTCCAGTTAAGTTGCATATTAACCGTTGCTTTACCCAATTGATCTAACTTTAAACTTTCGCCAGCACCTTTTCCATTAATATTAAAGGAAGGAATTAATACCTCGCCGGTAGAAACAAAAAATTTCCCACTTTTAATTACATCTAAAACCGGTTGCCAACCATCTTCATACTTTGGAATTTTATCCATTTGAAGATAGTTTACGTTTAAATGTGCATACATTTCGTTCTGCTCTGTTATGGTAAAAATATCTGCTTCAGAAATTACGTGTTTTTTCAAGCCCCAATTGGCCATGTCATCCATTAAATCGAGTACGCGTTTGCTTAAAGTTGGCAATGATAAATCTGCAGGAATCGCCTTCCATGCAGCGCCCATATAGGTGTCCGATTTAAAAAAAGCTTCTTCTTTGTACTTATCTGGATATCCTGTTGATGCTTTCGTACGAGCATGTGCAACCCAAGCCAAACCTTTTTCCTGTTCTAATAATTTCAGCATTTCATTCTTATCGCCAACGTGATAAACTTTTCCATACTTGGCATCGTTCATTTCGAACGGGGTATTTTCGTTTTTAGACATTACCCAATAAACAGGTTTTGGAAAAAATGCAAGCCAATGCCCACCATAAAAATTGTTGGCTTCTTCTCCAGGGAGTAACAGAAAATTAGCATCCGATAATCTTTTAGTTTGTTCAAATAACGAACTTAATTCTTTTAACCTCGTGCTATCTGGTCCTTTAGGGTGCCCCGGCCCATGAAATTCTGCCAACTTAACAATATTCAAACCTGTGTTTTTTAAAACTTCTACAAACTCCGGTTTTTCTGGAATTGGTTTTCCACTAAGGGCAACATCAGAAATAAATTCGTTGTGGAAATGGCTTGCCATTGTTTTATAACCAGGTAAAGGAATATAAGAATCGTTATGTGTAAATTTCTTTACCTCGGCCAAGGCAGTTTCAGCTTGCTCCGTACTTATCAAACAGAAAAAATTAAGGCGTTGCTTTGTATCCGGTTTTGCATTAAACCAAGGCACATAACGTTTATCGCCTAATGGATCTTGACGAATGCCGATGCCAAAACCAGGAATTAAGTTTAGATAATTGTTACCATACCAAGTAAATTTAAGGTTAAAGGCTTCATCTAAAGGATAAAAATATTGATGTGGTGCAGGAAAAAGCGCTAAACTTCCGGCTTTATTTTCGCCAATTACAGTACGGTATTTAACTTCTAAATTTTTGCTTTGATCGGTTAATGCTGGTTTAACAGATTGCATTTGTTTCTTTACATCAGACCATGCAATACTCCCCCAAACATCTGTTTTGCTGGTTAAGCCTGCATCGTACAAAATTGCGGTACTATCAACTTGGGTTGATAAGACCGCAGCAACATTAAACAAAGGACTTCCATTATAAAGCGTAATTTCTAAATCGCCACTAAAAGTGGTCGATTTTAATTGAGAAATTTTGATAATGGTTTGCGAGCCATTGGTTTGAACACTGGCCTTGCGTTTATCAAACTCGACCAAATTAGTGGTATATGGCCTCGTCGGAACTCGATCAAAAAACACATCCCAACCACCACTAGCCGGACTTAGCGTTCTTTTCCCTACTCTAAGAACGAAAGCAGGATCGAGATTTTTAGCAACTTCTTTAAATGTTCCATTTTTGCTTAAGAAAATCCTATTAAAAAGTGGCTTGTTCTGATCCAAATCTAAAACCATTTTTCCAGATGCTGATTTTCCTGTTGGCCAGCTAACCGTTATTACCTTTTTGCTGACGGATACTGTTGAACCATTTCTCTTGAAACGGCTTAAATCGACTGGAATTTGTGCTTTCAAGAAAAATGGAGAAACGAATAGGAACAATAGAACAAGTCTTTTCATTAGGAATGAGATTTGGTTAGATTAAAAATTCTATTGCAAGATAACACCGGTTAAACGTTTTACCTAATTTCATGTAGAAAAACATTTAAAGCGAAAATGCCTCACAGTTAAAATGAAGCATTTAAATTTTCTTTAATATACGCTGATAATTATTCGATCATCAGAACCTTGAACTGATTTTAACTGTCCCATTTTATCTTCAGAATCAAATCGATCATAATAGCTAAAAGTAATGCCGGCTAATGATTTGATGTTACCGATAAGCTCACTTTTGTCAAATCGATCGAAATAATCAGCGCTCATTCCATCTATTGATTTTACTTTGCCAGCTTTTTCATTAGAGACGAATCGATCATAATAACTAATGGAGGTACTGCCAAGCGATTTAATTTTTCCTGAAGCACTCGCATCTCCAAACCGATCGTAATATTCGATACTTAAACCATTAATTGATTTGATTTTACCCTGAATTTCGTTTGAGCTAAATCGATCGTAATAGTCAAAGGTTATATTATCTATAGATTTAAGCTTTCCATTTTTCTCCGCTCCATCAAAGTTTGTGTAGTATTCAAAACTTTTTCCTTCTAGATAAGGATCCAAAATTTCACCATCTAAACTAAGTGAAATGATATTATCATTTACAAAAATATTAACAGAATGGATACCAAGCGTATAGTTGGATCTGCATAGATTAACCGAAGAAAAGGTTTGTGCGCTCGCCATGAGCCCGATGCCCGTAAATAACACGAGCAAAAAATTGCGTTTAAATTTCATATTTAGATTTCATTTGTGTGTAGGATAAATATAATCATTACGAACACAAATTAATTTCTTCACTATATTTTTTACAAAAAAAGAATCCCCAACTTGGTTAAAATCGAGGATTTAAAATATTGTTATTTCAGTAAAACTAATTCTCCTTTTCCCAAAGATCTGCATATAAATCTGGGTGGCGAATAAATTGCGCATGAACATACGGGCACAGTGGAATTACTTTAAGTTTTTGCGCTCTTGCATAGGCAACCATTTCGGCAAGCAATTGGCCTGCATAACCATTGCCAGATTGATCTTCATCTACTTCAGTATGGTAAACTGTTAAATTGCCGTCTTTATTTTCAACAATCATTTCACCAATTTTTACTTCTTCGAGATAAAGATTAAAAGCGCTCGGCTCATTCGGTAAAGTCTCAAATTTAATTTCTGCCATCTTAAGTTTTGCTTTAAAAACTAAATTTAAGATTTAATAATTAATTTCGGTCAACAACAATCCTCTTTCGCCAGTTATAGTTTCTATAGTTTGTAATCCCTTTGCGGATTTGTGTGGTAACTCAATAGATTTAATGATTAAATGCTTGGTAGAAAACCTAAGATTATTCTGTACGCATAAAACATCCTCTTCGTTTACTTTTTGAAAATCATAATCGTAACCACTCTTTTGGAGGTTAATAATGCTATTGGTTAAGGATGGATTAAAAATTCTTAATCCTTTTTTTCTGCCATTCATAATCCATCAAATTTTATAAACTAAATCACCATAATAAATATAATAATAAGAAATTAAAAAACACAAATAACTGTAATTCAAATAATTAAACCTAAATCAACCTGCTGTTGCTAAAAACTGTCTCGCTTCTTCCCTAGCCCTTTTGCAAACCAAACTAATAATTCCAATCCGTGCTTTTAACTGCTCATAGTTTAACGTATTTCGTTCTATTGCATCTAAATGAGATTCTAGTTTTGAACGCAATCCCATTATAAAAATAGTAGAGTGCATTTGGTGTGCAACAAACTTAAGTTCGGCAACATCCTCTTTTATCAAACATTCATCTAGCATATTTAGGTTCTCCGAAATTTTTTCGCAGAACTGTTCTGTCAATCTTTTTTCGAAAACCTTATCGCCCATGCTGATCTGTTTCAGGTAGTCAAAATCAATTGTTTGATAATCTTTCACTTTCTCTATATCCGCTTTTCTTTTAATAGCGTTAGAAAAAATTTCTTGTGGCAGAAACTGTGTAAGCACGCCAACCAACTCTATTTTGCTTATTGGTTTCGAAAAACAGGCATTCATCCCGGTTTCAAAACACTGCTCCTTAACATCATCAATATCATGAGCTGTTATTGCCACAATAGGCGTATCTACATTTAAAACCTCTCTAATCTCTTTAGCTGTATTATATCCGTCCATTTTGGGGAGTTCAATATCCAATAAAATCAGCTTATACTTTTTTTTACGTAGGATATCTATGGCTTCAAAACCGTCATTAACGACATCAAAACTCACCTCATACTCATTAAAATAGTAAGAAAATAGTTTTTGATTGATGGAATTATCTTCTACAAGCAAAACATCAACCGAGTTATTTTGAGCATCGCCTTTTAATTTTTCTATTTCTCTGTCCATAATAACGTGCTTTAGTAGGTATAATTTTTTATAGGTTTTGTTTAAAGTATTTGCATTCTTTTATTTAGTGCGGAACGGTAAGCATCCGAAACGGGGACAAAATTTTTATTAATAATTAATGTGCTTCCCTCAATTGTATCTATCTTACCTAAGTTAACAATGAAAGATCTGTGCACCCTCGAAAAAGTATCTGCCGGCAATTTATCTTCAACCGATTTTAATGAAGAATGAATGGAATGAACTCTATCGCTTAAATAAATTTTAACATAATCTCCTTGCGCTTCTAGGTAACAAATATCATTTAGCTTAACTCTTCTAATGATATTAGAATCTCTAATAAAGATGAATTCATCCTTTTTAGACCCTAAAAAAAAAGCGTTATTTTTATGTTTATAAATGTCTTTTGCTTTAATAACCGACCTCAAAAATCGATCTGGAGCAACTGGTTTCGTAATAAAATCAACAACGTTTAAATCAAATGCTTCTGCAGCATAATCCCTTTTAGAACTGATAAAAATAATTAGTGGTTTGGAATGCCCCAATCCTTTAACCAACTCAATACCCGATATTCCAGGCATTTCTACATCCAAGAAGATCAAGTCTATTTTACTCGCTTCTAAATGTCGGTAAGCTTCATTGGCATCTTTACATTCTGCAACCAAATTCAATGATTCCTCGAACGTAACTAAATGTTTAATTACGATTCTGCAAATTATATCATCATCAACTATGAGGCAATTCATTTAGTACTTTATGGATATCTGATTAAATCTAATACAACCTATTGAAAAACTTTTGAATTAAATGCTAATGAACAAAATGAATAAATTTCGACTTTTTAGAAAACCATAAAATAATTCGACACGTATATTACCGCATTCGTCGAGGAATTTTGCCTTTTTACCTCGTTATCATTGGCTTAACAACTTAGCGGATATAATTTTGCAGAAATAAAAAGAAAACAAAAATTAAATAAAAGCTTATGAATAAGATCAAAACAACTTTATTAACTTCCCTAATCCTCCTCTCCTTCCTAAACAGTAATGCACAAAATGGTCTAAAAGAGCCGGTAACTTTCAAGCTCAAAAATGGTATGACAATCATTGTTTCAGAAAACAGTCGTTCGGAAAAAGCCTTTTCGAGTTTTACTTTGGATGCCAAAGCCTTTCAGAATAAAAAAGATGGTGTAGTAGAATTATTAAATGCGGTGCTTAATGAAGGTGTTCAAAAAAATGATCACATAAGCTTTAAAGATAACAGTGGAAAACTTGCCACAACTGCAGTAGATTTTGATGCTGAGTTAACTGCTTTTGCATCGAATATTGAGAATGCTCAAATTGATCAAAAAACTTTTAATATTGCCAAAGCAAAACTAATTGCAAGCTTAAAACTTCAAGATTATGATTATGATCAAACCGTAACGGAAAATTCTATAAACGCACTTTCTTTAGCTGATGTTCAAGATTTCTACAACGAAATTACCCCAGCTAAAACCTATTTAACCATTGCTGGCGATGTAAATGTTAACGATGCCAAAAATTCGGCAAAGAAAGCATTTGGAAACTGGAACAAAGGCGAAAACAATACCATTGCCTCTCTTTCAAAATAACACATTGTCTTCGCTATATATTATATGCCTCTCGATTAACATCGAGGGGCATTTTTATGTTTAAAATGTTACAGTAAATACCAAATTTCCTATTATACATTAGCCAATGATTCAATACATTAGCTTTCTTATTAAACAACATGAAAAAAATCTACTCCCTAGTATTTTTAATTGCTATAGCATCATCAGTTAAAGCTCAAACGTTAATCAATCGCCATGCAGATTTGGATAAAATGGTTAAGGCCGTTAATCAGGATTCTTTAAAATCATACATCTCTAAAATGGTCACCTTTGGCACAAGAAGTACCATAAGCGATATTAAAAGCAAAACAAAGGGAATTGGCGCAGCCAGAAATTGGGTGGTAAGCAAGTTTAATCAGTTTGCAAAACAAGGCGATGGCCGATTGACAGCTTTTTTAGATACAGTTACTTTACAAGCCGATGGAAAAAGAGTAGACAAAGCGATTCTTTTAGGAAATGCGGTTGCCATTTTGAAGGGAACGGATGCAAATGATAAACGAGTTTATGTTGTGAGTGGCCATTTAGATAGCCGGGTAACAGATGTAATGAACCGAACTAGTGATGCGCCTGGCGCAAACGATGATGGTAGTGGAGTTGCGGGGGTTATCGAGGCCGCAAGAATAATGAGCCAATACAAGTTTTCTGCAACGATAATTTTTGTTGCCGTAAGTGGCGAGGAACAATCTTTATTGGGATCGGGCTTTATGGCCGCAAAAGCCAAAAAAGAAGGCTGGAATATTGATGCCATGCTCAACAACGATATGATTGGGAGCAACAACAGCAGCGAAACCCAAATTATCGACAATACCAAGCTGCGTGTGTTTAGCGAAGGTTTACCCAGCTTCGAAATCGAAAAAAACGCCAAAAACATTCGTCAGTTTGGTTTAGAAAATGATGGAAAAAGCCGACAGTTAGCCCGTTATGTTAAAGAAATTGGCGAGCGTTATGTAGATCAATTAGAGATAAAGCTTATTTATAGAAACGATCGCTTTTTGCGAGGCGGAGATCATACGCCTTTTGTCGAGAACGGATTTACCGCAGTTCGCATTACAGAAATGAACGAAAATTTTGATCACCAGCACCAAGATTTAAGAACGGAAAATGGAATTAAATATGGCGATTTACAGGAATTTATGGATTTCGAATACCTGAGAAAAAACACAGCGGTAAATATTTCTGTTCTTGCAAATTTGGCAAAGGCGCCATCAGAGCCAACCGAAGTTAAAGTTGATGTTAAAAACCTAAGCAACTCTACTTTTTTATATTGGAAAGCGCCAGTAAATGGAGCTGTAAAAGGTTATTATGTTTTAATGCGTGAGACCAGTAGTCCAGTTTGGCAAAAGAAATTTTTTACCAACGCAACAGAACTTAGGTTGCCATATAGTAAAGACAATTATCTTTTTGCCGTTCAAAGTGTTGGAAACGAAGATAATGAGAGTCTACCCGTAGTTCCTGGCATTGGCCGTTAACAAAATATTTAGGTTTTATCGTTGTTTAAACTCAATTTAGCGGCATGAAATTTTTGGCTTTTATTTTAAATATAATTTTAACCCTAAGCGTTGGCGCATTGGCTGCATATGCAACGGCAGAATCTGTAAGAGTTTGGTATCCAACATTAAACAAGCCTTCTTTCAACCCACCAAATTGGCTATTTGCGCCAGTTTGGACAACCTTATATATTCTAATCGGAATTGCAGCCTATCTCGTTTGGATAAAAAGAGATAAGATTGTTCATTTTCCAAGAACGATTGCCATCTATCTAATTCAGCTAATTTTAAATTTAGCTTGGTCATTTATTTTTTTCTACCTCCATGAAATCGGTTTTGCCTTAGCAGAAATTATATTGTTGCTAATTTTCATTGTTATAAATGCACTAACTTTTTACAAGATTGATAAATGGGCAGGTTATTTATTTATTCCATATATACTTTGGGTAAGTTTTGCATCATTTTTAACATACAACATCTTCATATTAAACTAATTTTAAAAGAAAACCCTATTTTTAAGGGTGGTAATTTTTAAAAGATACTTGCTGATCCTCTTCGTTTTGTGCTGTACCCAATTGCGGGCGCAAAAAGTTGGCCTTGTTTTTAGTGGTGGTGGCGCTAAAGGTTTGGCGCATATTGGTACGCTAAAAGCATTAGAAGAAAACCATATCCCCATCGATTACATTACCGGAACATCAATGGGTGGCATAGTTGGCGCTATGTATGCCGCAGGTTATTCTCCGGCTCAGATAGAAAAAATTGCGCTCAGTAATGATTTTCAAAACTGGATTAATGGAAGATATACAAGTGATTACACCTACTATTTTCAAAAGAATGAGCCAAATGCATCTATGCTTACCGCAAAGGTTGCCATAGATACTGGTTTTCATTTCAGCTTCCGCTCTAATTTAATTAATGATATTCCATTAAATTTTGCCTTTTTAGAACTTTTTTCTCAAGCTTCTGCAGCCTCAAAAGATAATTTTGACAACCTCTTTGTTCCCTATCGTTGCATGGTTGCCGATGTACTTTCCCAAAAAAGTATCACCGTAAGTAAAGGAAGTTTAGCAGAGGCCGTTCGTGCAACGATGACGGTGCCCATTATTTACCGACCTATAAAATTGGACGGGAAATATGTTTTTGATGGTGGCCTTTACAACAACTTCCCTGCCGATGTTATGGAAAAGGAATTCAAACCCGATTACGTGATCGGCGCAAATGTTTCTTCAAAAACGTATAACGAGTACCCAAAAAATAACGATGACCGCTTGATGAACCGTTTTTTGGTTTTTATGTTTCTTTCTAAATCAGATTCGACTATGATTGGTAAAAATGGAGTTTACATTCAACCCGATTTAGCCGATTACAGCGTTACAAATTTTAGTCCGGTAGCAGAGCTGATAAAAAAAGGTTACGATGCAACAATCGCAGATATGCCTAGAATTAAGGCTTTAATTAGTAAAAGAATTAGCGACGAAGAACTAGCCAAGCGAAGAGAAAAATTTAACAAACAAAAACCCGATCTCGTTTTTAGCAACATCACCGTCAGTGGCGTAAATAATCAACAGAAAAAATATATCGAGCGCCTTTTTAAAAGTGATAAAGAAACTTTTAATCTACAGGATATTAAGCGTGGGTATTATAAATTAGTCGCCGATCAAACTTTCGAAACCGTTTATCCGAAAATATCCTATCAGGCGGCGACAGATAGTTATACTTTTGAAGTGGTGGCACAGCCCAAAAAAAGCTTCAAATTAGATTTGGGTGGCAATATTTCGACCAGACCAATAAGCAATGTATTTCTTGGCGCAGAATATAATTACCTAAATAGAAAGGCTTATACCTTTGGAACAAGCTTCTATTCTGGTCGTTTTTACGAATCTGTACAACTAAATGGCCGAGTAGATTACCCAACAAAGCTCCCGCTTTTTTTAGCTGCAGAACTTACTTACAACCATTGGAATTACTATAATACGAGCCAGATTTTTATTGAAAATCCGCATCCGATTTACATAGAGCAATCAGACCGGAAAATAGATTTGATGATTGGAATGCCGTTAAATTACAATACTAAAATTGTACTTCACTCTACATTTATAAACAATAGTGATCGGTATAGCCCAAACAATACCTTTGCAGTGGGCGATTTATTGGACGAAACAAATTTTAATGGATTTAGAGGCTCGTTAAAACTCCAGAAGAATTCACTTAACAGAAAACAATACGCCACCAACGGACAAAGTTTTTCGTTAAGCTTCAGTTACACAACAGGGCGAGAAAATTACGATCCTGGGAATATTTTCCGCAATACGCCAGGCTTTACCAAACTTCCAGAATCTAGTCATTTACACCATTGGGGCAGCATAAAACTCTCACAAGAAAACTACTTTTTTCACCTTAAAAAATATACTTTTGGATACTTAATAGAAGGTGTAATTTCAAACCAGCCCTTATTTAGCAATTATTATTCTACCCTTTTGGTTGCACCGGCATTTTATCCATTGCAAGATAGCCGTTCGCTATTTCTTGATCGATTTAGAGCCACAACTTATATAGCAGGTGGAATAAAAAACATTTATAATTTCAGAAAAAATTTAGATTTTAGATTAGAAGGTTATTTATTTTTACCTCATAAGGAGTTCGAATTAAATAATTTTCAAGATGTAGATTATGCAAAAGCGATAACTAAACTGCGTTATGCTGCCACCGCCGGACTTGTTTACCACACGCCATTAGGCCCTGTAAGCTTAAGTTATAATTTATATAATGATGCAGTTAAAAGAAATGGTGTATTATTGCATATTGGCTACTTAATTTATAACAAACGTTCTATCGAATGAAACGAGTATTTATATTATCCATCCTCTGTTTAATTGGCTTTTATTGTTCGGCACAAACCGCAGCCATTAACAATTTTCTGGTAAAAGAAAACCTGCTAAAAAACAGCAAACTGGCAATAATTGCTGCAGATTCTTTAAACAACCCGAACGAAAAAATTAATGGAATTTATACTTTTAGCGTAAGTGGATTTACTCAAAGTCTTAAATTTAATGATGGGATTGCCGTTTTACAACTGCCAATTGATAAATCTACTTTCATCTATATCAAACATCAAAACGATGCTGGCACGCACAGCAAGTTGGTTTATGTTTACAAAAAAGACACCGATTTAACACCTTATGCAATTAATAGTCTTTGGCTCTTTATCATTCCAATCATCTTAGTAATTATTGCCTTTGCCTTTAGGAAACTAATCATCTTCGTTGTAATTGCATTTTTAGTTTTCGTTTATTTTAATCACAGTAGTGGATTAAACTTGGCAACCTTCTTCGAAAGCATCTTTGATGGCTTAAAAAATCTCTTCTGATAAAGTAAAATAAATATTTTATTGCTTTTCATTTTTGCTAAAAATATTAGTAAATTTGAGTTATGGAAAATTTATTTTTAGTTTGTTTAGTTCCGCCTCTTTCAGTTGTGGAAGACATTGATGTGATTAGAAATGAAATTGCTGCTCAATTTAATGTGCATGAATCTTTAAAACGGCCTGCGCATATTACATTGTATAATCCTGTTAAATTATCATCAAAAGAGCAGGAAGAAGGATTTTTCAAGAAACTTGATGAAGCTGTGTTTGCTCCACCCTTTACCCAGGTATTAAAAAATTTCAATTCATTTCCGCCACATACTATTTTTATCGATGTAGATCATAACGAAGGAATTATGAATCTTCAAGCTGAGATAAAAAAGGCGCTGAAACCTATGGCTTTGTTGGAAAAGGCAGATCAACCTAAATTTAATCCGCACCTTACTATAGCATTTAAAGATGTAAAGCCAGCCGTTTATCCCCTAATTATGGATAAGTATAAGGAAAGGAAATTTCAGCGGACATTTGAAGTTAATGGGTTTTCTGTTTATAAACATATTGATAAAATATGGCAACCTTTTAAGGAATATACCTTCAAAAATCCACAAGAAAAACCTAGGCCCTTAAGCCTTTTCGGCTAAAAAAATTTTAGAAAGGCATTCCAATTCCAAAGTTATATTGAACAAATCGGTAAGTATCGGGACCGTGTGTTGCATTATAACTATCTTTAAAGTCACGAGACCCAGAAAAATACTTCCCAATTACCCATTGATCTGATCCTGAAAACTGAGGATCTTTCAATTTCAAACCAATATCAAACCTGAAAACAAAGTACTGAACATCATATCTTAATCCAAAACCAGTACCAATTGCAACTTGCTGAGCCAGTTTGCTTAGTTTAAACAGAGTAGCCTCATTTGTTGTTGTTGTACCATCGGTTGCGGTTGATGTTGTTTTATTTACATTCCAAACATTACCAGCATCGATAAAAGTAGCGCCCTTTAATGTAGCTCCAAAGAATTTTTTAGCAAGGGTAAATCGGTATTCAAAATTACTTTCTATTTTGAACTCACCAAGCTGATCTAATCCGAATAACGATTTCCTTAACAAATCATTCGGGAGCGTTTCTCTGTTGTAATTTCCAGGACCTATTGTTCTTGCTTGCCATGCCCGAATACCGCTAGATCCACCGGCAAAAAATAGCTTTTCGAATGGAATACCCGTAAGGATAGAATTTCCATAAGCATAAGCAATACCGGTGTTTAGACGAGCGATAAATTGTTTTTCGCCACCTAGAGATTTATACCACCTTAAATCAACCTCTGGACGAACATATTGATTAAAAGGTAATCCGAAAATTTTGGCAGGATCATTATTTGATGGATCACTTTTAGAACCTGTAAGTTTTGAAATACCTTGAAGCAGATTTCCAGCAATATCCATTCCAGCCCTTAAATAAACAAAGGTTCTAAATTGGCTCAACTTATCTGCATTCAAAGAATAGTTATACTTCATGCCAAGTGTTAAATCTTTTCTTCCCAAAAGGGTTGCGTAATACAAATTATTGAGCACAGTGGCCGCATCTACACCATCATACAAATTTCCAAATCGATATTCGAAATTTAATGGGGTAAAAGAGTGAAGTTTAGACTTGGTTTCAAACCAATCGTAAGTTACTGAATTAATAAAAATACGTCTTACTGAGACATCCTTTTGTAGTGCATAAATATAACTGGATGAAAATGTAGTATGAGGCATTCCATTTCCACCTAGGGTTGGTTTGTAAAACGGAATTAATAATCGAGGTACTGTAATACTTGCACTGATTGAAAAATCTCTTTGATAAATATCTTTAAATGGTGAAGTTCCATTTCCAATTCTAGATTGCAAACCTCCCTTTAACTGAAGCTCAAATCGCTCTGCGCCCCTGAATAAATTATTATTGGTGTAAGTATTACTTAAGTTAAAACCAACCGTACCACCATTAAAAGGAACTTCTCCCTCAATCCTATTACTCATTACCTTTTGAGGAATTAACTGAATTACAGGGTTTATTTTGTTGGATGTACTGTCTCTATTAAAATAATCAATCTTAACGTTTTTAAAAACATTTAGTTCGTATAATCGATCATATGTTAAGTTCTCATTTCGGATATCGTAAAGATCTCCTTGTTTCAAAAAGTCATAACGGGTTATAGGATTCCGTCTATAGCGCTTGGATAAATCGGTGAAAGATAAGCCATGAGTTGTATCTCTACTTACATAATTTCTCAGCGAATCTGGGAAACCATCAGGGCTTGGAGCTATAATAAGGTAGGTTGTACCAATATTGTATTGCTTGTGAGGACCTTTCTCTGGATTGGTTACATTTAATCTTAAATCAACTTTGTTCGTTTTTGAAGTTACTTCTGCGCCCACAACATCGAAATTAACATACGGACGCAGGAAATAGAAATAGCCATTTTCTTTCATCACATGATAAATCTGCTCACGCTCATAGCTTAACGAATCTTCATCATACTGCATTCCAGTATGCAGGTGTGTTAAACCTGGTTTATTAGATTCGTAAAGTTGCTTAATTTTCGAATTAGAGATAGAATCGGATAGTTTATCTACAAAATATGCTGGCCCTGGCTTTGCACTAAATTTCAATTCAGCTTTCTTATCCTTAACCTTAATATCCGAAGTTACCTGAGCCTGAAAATAACCTTTGCTTTTTAGAAATTTTTGAATCTGTGTACGCGATATTTCCACCAAAGTGCTATCTAAAATAGCGGGGGGCGTACCAAATGGTTTTATATTATTGGTTTTATAACGGCCATCTTTCGTGTTGAATAAATTGTAAAGTGGAACGTTGATACTAAATGCAGATGCAGGACGAATATCCTTTTGAACATAATTGTATGCTTGTTCCTCAAATTTTTTATCAACACTATCAATGGTAACTTTTTTTACGATAGATTGGTAGTCAGCGATGTATTTTGTTGATGAACAGGCCTGTATTAACACAATAATAAATAGTAATATTGCAGGGCTTTTCAGTTTATAATTTATTAAGTATTTGTATGCTTTCAAAATCTCAGATTAGTTTTGTAAAATCGTTACATCAAAAAAAATACCGTAAAGAGCATGGTTTATTTCTTGTTGAAGGTATAAAATCCTTTAAAGAATTTATAAAATCCAACTATAAAATTCATAGCCTATTCTATACAAGTGAACAATACAATTTGTTACCCAAATTGCCCGCAAATATAAACTTATTTGAAGTAAACAACGTTGAATTGAGCAAGATTAGTACTTTACAAACTCCACAAGGCCTAATTGCTTTAATTTATATTCCTCATAATCAAAAAATAAATCCCACAGATTTAAAAAATCAGTTTACTTTGGTGCTCGATGGCGTACAAGATCCAGGGAACATGGGTACAATTATTAGAACCGCAGATTGGTTTGGCTTTAAAAATATTATCTGTTCAGATGATTGCGTAGAAGCCTATAACCCTAAAACTGTGCAGGCCACCATGGGCTCATTGGCTCGTGTAAATGTACATTACGAAGATTTAAACTTGTTACTCGAAAGCAATCAAATACCGGTTTTTGGCGCACTTTTAAATGGCCAATCAATTTATAAAGCGAATTGGGGTACTGAGGGTTTAATTATTTTAGGGAATGAAGGAAAAGGGATTACGGATCAGGTAATTAAAAAGATTAATCAACCCATTACCATTCCAAGAATTGGCGAAGCAGAATCTTTAAATGTAGCCGTAAGCGCTGCCATTTTTTGCTCGGAAATTGTAAGAGTTAAAAATTAAAAAGATTTATTGTTCGTTTATATTTGCTAAGTAACTATTAATTGCTATTTTTGCAACCTTGAATTTCAAGGTCGAGTGGCCGAGTGGCTAGGCAGAGGTCTGCAAAACCTTCTACAGCGGTTCGAATCCGCTCTCGACCTCCATTTGTACAAATAAAAATAATAAAAGGTTATTACCATGGCAGTTACCAGATTAAAAAGAAAAGACAGAAGAAATAAAAACTTTGCTCAACAAGATGTAGATTTTTTAAAGAGAGCAACTAACATTGAGTTAGGAAGTCGCTCTGCACAACCTAAAAATGACCAATTAGCTAAAAACAACGCTGTTTTAGCTGCTTTGGCAAAATAGTTTTTAGAAACTTCTTTAAAGATTTAAAGCATCCTATTGATCACAGGATGCTTTTTTTATGCCCAAAATTTAAATAAATTTGGAATTATAAAACCAACTGAACCATGAATCTTCAAGATACCCTTTCTACCCTTGAATCACTCGCAGATGAAAAAGTTCGTAAGCAACATTTAAAAAGTGGAGCTCGCGAAAATCTTTTTGGCGCTAAAATGGGAGACATTAGAACGGTGGCAAAGAAGATTAAATCCGATCATCCATTGGCACTTGAACTTTGGAAAACCGAAAATATTGATGCTCGGATGCTGGCCATTTTAATTCTCAATCCAAAAGAGTTATCTCCAGAAGAAATTGAAAAGATGGTATCTTCAGAAACCTTTGCTTGGGCTGCAGATTGGTTTTACAATTATATAGTTAAAGAATATCCCACTAAAGAGCAATTCAGAGAAAAGTGGATAAATTCAAATGACAAAATGCTGGCTCGTGCTGGCTGGAGCTTAACCAGTGGTCGTATTGCTAGAGAACCTGAAGGAATAAACATTCCAGAAATACTTAATAGAATCGAATCTGAAATGCAAAATTTGCCAACAGAAATTCAATGGACGATGAATTCTGCCTTGGTACAGGTTGGCATTCATCATCCAAATTATAGAGAAAGGGCGTTAGCTATTGGAGAAAAACTTGGCATTTATCGTGATTATCCGGTTTCGAAAGGCTGTACTTCTCCCTTTGCGCCGATCTGGATAAATGCAATGGTGAGCAGACAGAAACAATAATTAATCATTGCATTTAATATTGAGATGAACTTAAAAGAACATTATTCAAATCTCTATCAAGAATCATTTAAAAAAATAGCAGATGGAAATTATGAAATTGACCCTCTTTTGGATTCACAAGACGATTATAGATATGGAATAACCTTAGTTGCACGACCAAGCCTTGTAGTTAAAAATAAGATTCAAAGTTTTCTTACCGAATTAAAAACGATTGATGGAGAGCAATACTACTATCAAAACTCTGATCTTCACATCACCGTAATGTCACTCATTTCTTGTTACACAGGCTTCAACTTAAATCAAATTTCTGTTCCAGAATATATCGAAACCGTTGAGAAAAGTTTAGCAGGCATAAAAAGTTTCAATGTTCATTTTAAAGGCCTTACACTTTCTCCTTCCTGTGTAATTGTTCAGGGATTTTTTGATGACGATACTTTAAAAGAAATAAGAAATAAATTACGAAGAGACTTCAGAAATTCTGGTTTAGAACAAAGTATAGACAAACGATATTCCATTCAAACCGCACATTCTACCATAGTTCGATTTAGAAAAGAATTAAAAGACAAAAATGGCTTTTTAGCCCTAATCGAAAAACATAAAAATTACGATTTCGGCACTTTTACAGTAGCTAATTTAGAACTTGTTTATAATGATTGGCATCAAAGACAAGGGCTAGTTAAGCATTTACATAACTTTAAACTTATTTAAAGCGTTGTTTATCACTTTACTAAGCTTTTGCAGATTTGCTTGATCAATCCAGGGCCTTCATAAATAAACCCAGTGTAAAGCTGAACTAAACATGCACCAGCATCTAATTTCTCTTGTGCATCTATCGCAGAATGGATTCCACCTACACCGATAATCGGAAAGGCTTTATTTGATTTTTCTGAAAGATATTTGATCACTTCTGTCGATCGTTCCTTAACTGGCTTACCACTCAAACCGCCCGTTTCTCCAGCCAATACTTTTGCAGTCGCTAAATTTTCTCTACTAATGGTTGTATTGGTTGCAATAATGCCTGCAATGCCTGTCTCAGCAACAATTTCAATAATATCATCTAGTTGCGCATCCGTTAAATCCGGGGCAATTTTCAGTAAAATCGGCCGAGAAATATCGTTCTTACGATTTCTTTGTTGAAGCGTATTTAAGATTTTTTTGAGCGGTTCTTTTTCTTGTAATTCACGCAATCCAGGTGTATTTGGGGAACTTACGTTAACCACAAAATAATCAACCACGTCAAACAGCCTATCGAAACATTTAATGTAATCGCTTACGGCATCTTCGTTTGATGTAGCTTTATTTTTGCCGATATTTCCGCCAACAACAATTTCTGGATGTTTATCTTTTAGCAAACGCAGACGCTCTGCCATTACATCAACGCCTTTGTTATTAAAACCCATCCGGTTAATTAGCGCTTCATCATTCGGTAAGCGAAACATTCGAGGCTTGTCATTTCCCGGCTGAGGCATTGGCGTAACCGTCCCTACTTCTATAAAACCAAAACCCAAATTACTAAGTGCTTCTACGTATTCGCCATTTTTATCGAAGCCCGCCGCCAAACCTACCGGATTTTTAAATTTTATTCCAAAAACCTCTCGTTCTAAGCCTTTAATGTGGACATCGAAACTGCTCCTGATAATGGTTTTACCCAAAGGGAATTTATCATTAAACCATTTTAACCGTTTGACAACGAAATAATGTACGTTTTCAGGGTCAAATTTGAAGAATATTGGTTTAATAAGGCGATACATGCAACGAAGATAAATAAAATATGGAAAATGTAAAGATGGAAAATAGATAAAGGTATTTCCTGCATCTACTTCCTTACATTTTCCATATTACATCATCACATCTTACATGCTTAGTATGCTGCCGTAAATTGCTCTTGATGATGTGCATTGTTTTCTAACTCATCGGCCAGAACGATTGATAAATCTTCTACCGATAAAATTGATCGACCTTCTTCGTTAAAAACAGGGCTGGTTTTACCTAAGCGATATTTACCCGTACGGCCTATTGTGATTCCTGGATGCATTTCAATTGCCGGACTAAAAAACAACCAATCCAATTCTTTTTCTTGTTTCAAAGTATTGAAGTAATCCCTAACTGCAGATGCGCCAGGATAAATTTCTTTTGGAAATTGAGGTCCGTCTACCAATTGATTTCCGTCGATTTGTAAAGTACCAGCTCCGCCAATAAAAATGTAGCGCTTAACGCCAGATGCTTTAACCGCTTTATGAATCGCCTCCGCTCCTGCTAATGTATCATTGTAAAGATTTGGATTTGTCCAACCGGCATTAAAGGCACTTATTACTGCATCTGCACCTTTCAATGCTTCTGCCAGTTTTTCGGTATCCAATACGTCAACCGCTACTTTGGTTACTTTTCCATGTGTGCTCTCAATTTTATCCGTATCGCGGGCAATTGCGATTACTTCATTTCCACGACTAATTAATTCGTTTAAAAGGGCTTTGCCTACAAATCCTGAGGCGCCTATTAATGCTACTTTCATGTTATTTTTATTTATGGTTTATACTCTTTCGAGCTTTGATAATTGCTTATTGGTTAATTTACTAATTGTAATATATTTTGTTACAGTTTATGGTAAAAAATTTTATTTAAACTTTAATGCAAAATCTGCTAAGGTTTGAGTCGATAAATTTTGGATCAATGCATTTTCCGCATCCAAGTATAACGTATCTAAATGCTGATTGATTTGCTTTCCAATCGGGCATTTGGGGTTCGGCTCATTTTTACTCTGTCCCAAAATATTATTGCTCTTTACAGCGATGTACACGTCGCCAAGATTAATATCCGAAGCACTTTTCGCCAAAAAAGATCCACCACCCTTTCCTTCTTTACTATCTACGAAACCGTGTTTCCGCAAATTCATAATCTCTTTTCTTACCAAAACAGGGTTGATATTAATGCTTCCAGCCAAATATTCCGAACTTACAAGAGCACCTTTGGAATCATCTAGTAAAGTTAAAATATGTAAGGAAATTGGAAACCTGCTGTTGTTCATTCTGTAATTATTTTTATTACAGTACAAATGTAAGTAGATTTTTGTAGAATCAAAACTTATGTTAATATTTTTTTCTGAAGAGCAATAACAGAAGCCTCTTTTAACGTTAGTCCCGCTATCTCTTCAAGTCCTCAGCCTCGTTCCTCGGCTTCCGGGCTTTACGTTCTATCGGGTCTAATAAATTTAAGCTTAGATAAATATCAATGGTAAAAAAGAGTGCACTAACCAAATAAATTATTTATTAGCGCATACTGCAAAAGCATAATCGTTTTACCGTCTTTAATTTCACCGTTGGCAATCATAGCCACCGCATCTCTAAAAGACATTTCCAAAACTTCGATATTTTCTTGTTCATCATGATGCCCTCCGCCTTCGCTCACTTTCATATCTTTTGAATATTCGGCAACAAAAAAATATAAGATTTCCGTTACCGAACCCGGCGACATATATGCCTCGAAAACCTTTTTAACATCTTTAATCTTGTAACCCGTCTCTTCTTCAGTTTCACGCTTAATAGCAGTTTCGGGATTATCCAAATCCAATAAACCTGCACAGGTTTCGATAAGCATACCGCTCTCATTGCCATTAATATAGGTTGGCAATCGAAACTGACGGGTTAAGATTACAGTTTGATTTTCTTTATTATAAAGCAAAATAGTTGCCCCATTCCCCCTATCATAAGCTTCTCGACTTAAAACCTCTCGAGTTCCATCACTCTTTAATTGCTCAAAGGTTATCTTGTTTAAGGTGTACCAGTTATCTGAAAGGATTTCTTTACTAATGATTTTAATATTTTCGTTGGTCATGTCCGGTTGGTCTTGAAACCAAATGTATTACTATTTTAATACGTTGAATGAATAAATGGTATTTAAGCTATCGTCATTGCTAGGAATGAAGCAATCTTACTACTATGGGTTTTTATTGCCTGCCCTACAAAGCACAAAATTTTGTTTTTAAACCTGATTGCCGAGGAAACCAAAAGCTTTTTCTGCTTTTGTTGGAACAGAAAGCAGGAACAAACATTAAAAAAATCATCTGCCGTTGCTTTCCAAATAATCAAATAAGCGTCAAGAAATCATGGTTCTTTCCAATTTGACTTTCGACATAAAATAAGCCTTAAAATTTCGTACTTTTGCACCCGAAATGATTTCAATAAATAATTTAACATTCCTTATTGGCTCAAGAGCCTTATACGATGAAGCGAATTGGCACATTAAACCAGGCGATAGAGCTGGATTAATCGGAGCCAACGGAACGGGAAAATCTACACTTTTAAAAATAATTGTTGGCGAGTACGCTCCAACTTCAGGTACGGTTTCCATGTCTAAAGACTTGAAAATTGGTTATTTGAATCAGGATTTACTTTCTTACGATTCTCATCATAGCATTTTGCATGTGGCTATGGAAGCTTTTGAGCGCCAAAACCAGTTGCATGATGAAATTGAAGAATTGCTTAAAAAAATCGAGACCGATTATAGCGAAGAAGTTTTATATAAACTGAGCGATAAACAGCAAGAATTTGAAGCTTTGGATGGTTACAACATCGAATACAGAGCAAATGAAATTTTAGCTGGTTTAGGTTTCAGTACTGCAGATCAATTACGTCCATTAAATACCTTTTCAGGAGGTTGGAGAATGCGGGTAATGCTTGCTAAAATTCTTCTTCAAACTCCAGATATTTTATTACTGGATGAGCCTACCAACCACATGGATTTACCATCAATTAAATGGCTTGAAAACTATTTAATGGGCTTTGAAGGCGCAATCGTAATTGTATCTCACGATAGATATTTCTTAGATAAAATTGTTAACCGCACTGTAGAATCTCGTAAAGGGAAATTAAACGTTTACGCGGGTAACTATAGTTTCTATGTTGAAGAAAAAGCCTTACGTGGCGAAATCCAAAAGGGCGAATTTAAAAATCAGCAAGCCAAAATTAAGCAAGAAGAACGCTTAATTGAGCGTTTTAAGGCTAAAGCGAGTAAAGCAAAAATGGCTCAATCGCGAATGAAAGCTTTGGATAAAATGGAACGTGTTGATGATGTGGATGATGATAACCCAACCGTTAACTTTGCATTTAAATTCTCTAAACCATCTGGCCGACACGTTGTTAGAATAGAGCATGCTACCAAGCATTATCCAAACGTTCATATTTTGGAAGATGCGGAAGCTGTAATTGAAAAAGGCGATAAAATTGCACTTATCGGTGCCAATGGTAAAGGTAAATCTACTTTGTTAAGAATGATTGCCGGTGCCGAAAAATTTGATGGTTTCTGTGAGACTGGCCATAACGTTACAACAACCTTCTTTGCACAGCATCAGCTTGAATCTTTGCATTTAAACAATGCTATTTTAGAAGAGCTACAAGCCTTTGCACCAAAACATAGCGATACTGAATTGCGTGGAATATTAGGATGTTTCTTATTTACTGGCGATGATGTTTTCAAAAAAATCAAGGTCCTTTCCGGTGGTGAAAAATCACGGGTTGCTTTGGCAAAATCTTTAACAACAGATTCAAATTTCTTGATTCTGGATGAGCCAACCAATCACTTGGATATTCAATCGGTCAACATTCTGATTCAAGCTTTACAACAGTTTGAGGGTACATTTATAGCAGTTTCTCACGATAGATATTTCTTGGATAACGTGGCCAACAAAATCTGGTTTATCGAAAACGAACAGATTAAACAATACCCAGGCACTTACGCAGAATACGAGGAATGGAATAGCAAACGTGTTATTCCGGCTTCAAAACCTATTCCGGTAAAAATGCCCGAAAAAGTTAAAGAAGAGCCTAAACCTGCCACACCAAATTCGGCCAATCAGTTAAAAAAACTGAATGAAGAATTGAAGAAAATAGAAACTTCAATAGCCGAATTGGAGCAAAATGTTAAAAATATCGAAGCTGAATTAGCAGATGAAAATATTTATGGCAAAGCAGATAAATTAGCAGAAGCAAATAAACGTTATCTAGCAACCAAAAGCGATTTGGATAAAAGCCAAAGCAGATGGGAAGAATTGGCTGGAGAAATAATGGAGCTGGAAGGTTAACTCAAAACCGTCATTGCGAAGCCGATTTTTCATCGGCTGTAGCAATCTTATTAGTAAGGCCACAGAATATCTTCTGTGGCTTTTTTGTTTTAAAACCTCTTCTTATAGAAGTTCGTTGTTACGCAGAATTCAGAGCTCTCCTCCCAATGTCATTAACTTAAGCTTTTTCACAGCAGATTCACACAGATAAAAACAGATTTCATTTACGAATTTTTATCTGTGCCTATCCTGTCCATCTTTGGTTAATTAATCTTTTTTGCCATACCCTTAAAGTTCATGCCATTGACTCTTCTCCTGCTTTAAAGGAGGGATAAAACACGCTCAAATTAAAAACCACAAACTTTCATAGAAAGAGGTTTTGTCAATCTCCAATAAAACTTTACTTTTATCCCATGCAAAAAATATTATTTACAATTTTATTTTTCATCCCCACCCTAATCTTTGCCCAAACAGATAAAATATTTACTTACGAAAACAAGATTTATCTGCCCAATATTAAAACCGTTCTCTGCTACAACAGCAATAAGGAACAAAGCTTGCCTGTTATCCTTTTAAACTCATCAGAAACTTTAACGTTTGCTTTTGATGATCTTTTGGCTGGAACCAAAAACTATTGGTACACCGTTGAACACTGCACAGCAGACTGGCAACCTTCCCGAATTTCGAGTATAGATTATTTGGAAAGTTTTAATGATGATCGAATCATTAATTATCGTTATTCCTCCAACACCACCAGAAAATATACGCACTATGAAGTTAGTCTTCCCAATTATCAGATTAAACCTAAAATTGGCGGCAACTATTTGTTAAAGGTTTATGAAGATGGAGATTTAAAAAAACCTGTTATCTCTCAACGTTTTTATATTGTTGATAGTCAGGTTGCAGTTTCTGCAGAGGTAACCAACTCCATGCAGGTTGCCGATCGAAATTATAAGCAAAAAATAAACTTTACAATTAATCATTCTATTCCAATTTCAAATCCATACCAAGATTTGAAAGCTGTGGTAATGCAGAATTTTAATTCTAATACCGCACAAGTCAATACAAAACCTGCATTTATCAGACCAAACCAATTGGTTTATAATGATTTAAATACTAACGATTTTTGGGGAGATAATGAGTTTAGGAAATTTGATACCAGAAGTTTACGCTATAAAGCTGATAACGTAAAGGATATTTTTAAAGATAACGAATCTGTAAATGTAATGCTCTTTCAAGATGTGCCAAGAAATACAGGAGCTTTTGCAAATCAATACGATGAAAATGGGAATTTCTTTGTTCGAAATACTGATGGGCGTGATGATAGAACAGAATCAGAATATACAGGAGTATTGTTCACTCTAAATTCTCCGGCTCCAAGTGCAAATGGCGATGCTTATGTTGTAGGCAGATTTAATAATTATACGCTAAGTAACGAAAACAAATTACTTTACGATGCCAATAGAAAGCAGTTTTATGGCAACATTTTACTTAAGCAAGGTCTTTATGATTACGAATATGCTTGGCTAGACAAAACCAGCAATACTGTTGAAACAAAACCATTCGAAGGGGCGTTTTTCCAGACTGAAAATAGCTATCAAATTTTTGTTTATTACCGCAGGCCTGGCGCTCGCTGGGAAACTTTGGTTGGGTTTGTAAATTTAAGTAATAAGCCTTCTGATAGAAGATAAATCCTTTTACTAAACGGATTAATTGTCAATTATACCTTTATTGTTACACAAATTTTCTTGATTTAAAATCTGAGTAATTACTTTAGTAATCAGATTATTGAGAAACCATAAATGCTGATTAAAAAGGCATTTTCTAACCAACTATTATGTTCAAAAAATTAATCGCTTCGGCATTAATAATATTTACTTGTTTGCCTGTTTTTGCACAGAGTGATTCAAAATCGTATAACCAAAATATTAATGGAACAAAATTAACTTTTGAAATGCTTGCCATTCCGGCTGGAAAATTTAAAATGGGAAGTAAAGTAGGCAAACCTGATGAGCAACCCATTCACGAGGTTGAACTCGATGCCTTTTGGATTGGAAAATACGAAATAACCTGGGATATTTTTGAGCCATTTCTTTATCGCGATTATGAACAAAAAGCAAGTACCGAAAAAATTTCTGCAGAAGTAGATGCCGTAACTCGACCAACCAAACCTTATCTTGATATGACTTTCGGCATGGGAAAAGAAAATCAGCCCGCCCTAGCCATGACTCAATACAATGCCATTCAGTTTTGTAAATGGTTATATGTTAGAACCGGAATTTTTTATCGCTTACCCACCGAAGCCGAATGGGAATATGCCTGTAAAGCTGGTTCTAATACAACTTATTCTTTCGGAAATGATGCATCTAGTCTTAAAGATTATGCTTGGTACAAAGACAATAGCGGAAATAAAACCCATCCCGTAGGACAAAAGAAACCTAATAATTGGGGGCTTTACGATATGCATGGAAACGTAGCCGAATGGACTTACGATCAGTACGTTCCAGATTTTTACAAGACAGATAAAACTACTAAAAACCCTGTAGCGATTCCTGAAAAACTTTATCCAAATACTGTACGTGGAGGATCTTATGATGAAGTTGCCAAGAATTTAACTTCAACGGTTAGGCTAGCCTCCGATCCTTCATGGAAGCAACTTGACCCACAAATTCCAAAAAGCAATTGGTGGTTTCCAGAAGCTCCTTTTGTTGGAATGAGATTAGTAAGACCAGTTAAAGTTCCATCAAAAGAAATGATTGATGCGTACTACAATAAATCTCCAATAAAAGATTATTAACAGAAACATACAAAAACCAATATAAACCTACAAGAATGAACAAAGAACCACTTACCCAACAAAGAAGAGATTTTTTAAAAGCATCTGCCCTACTCGCAGGCGGTGCAATTATTAGCAGTATCCCACTAGCCGGTGCTTATGCATCAGGAAGTGCCACCATCAAAATTGCTTTAATTGGCTGTGGAGATCGTGGTACAGGCGCAGCGTTTCAAGCGCTAAGCACCAAATTCAACATTAAACTTGTTGCAATGGCCGATGCTTTTCAGGATAGATTAGACAATAGCTATCAAGCCTTAAGTTCTAAATTCGCAACTAAAATGGATGTTCCAAAAGAACGCCAATTTGTTGGATTTGATGCCTATTTAAAAGCAATTCCTTTAGCTGATGTGGTTTTATTGGTAACACCTCCAGGATTCAGACCAATCCATTTTGAAGAAGCCGTAAAACAGGGCAAACAAATTTTTATGGAAAAACCGGTGGCAGTAGATGCGCCTGGAATTAGAAGAGTCTTGGCCGCAGCTGAAGAAGCAAAAAAGAAAAAACTTAATGTTGTAGTTGGTTTGCAAAGACGATATCAAACAAATTATCGCGAAGCGATGAAACGCATTAATGATGGCGCCATTGGCGAGATCGTTTCTGGTCAGGTGTATTGGAATAGCGGAGGCGTTTGGGTTCGTCCGCGTACCGCTGGCCAAACCGAAATGGAATATCAAATGCGCAATTGGTATTACTTCAACTGGTTATGCGGAGATCATATTGTAGAGCAGCATGTTCATAACTTAGATATTGCAAATTGGGTAAAAAATGCTCACCCAGTTTCGGTACAAGGAACTGGAAGCCGAGCTTGGAGAACGGGTAAAGATTATGGAGAAATTTATGATAATCATGCGCTAGAACTTACTTATCCCGACGGTGCCGTAATTTACAGTCAATGTAGACATTTTGAAGGCGCAAGCAATCGCGTTGATGAATCTTTCCAAGGTACAAAAGGAAGAGTTTATTTATCGGGAAGCAATGAAGCCGTGATTTGGGATGCTAAAGGAAAAGAAATTTATCGTCATGATACCAAGGGAAATAAAAATCCTTATCAAACTGAACACGATGAACTTTTTGAAGCCGTATCAAAAGGTGAATATAAATTTGCCAATGCTGATTACGGTGCAACTACCACATTAACTGGAATTATTGGCCGTTATGCGACTTACTCCGGACAAACCATTAAATGGGATGAAGCTTTAGCTGCAAATAACAGTTTGTTGCCCGACCGTTTGGCTTGGGACGCAATGCCTAAAGTACTTCCTGATGCAAATGGTTTATACCCTTACGCAATGCCCGGAAAAACCAAGGTACTTTAGTTTATAGATAATTGATGAATTATAATCAACTGTTCCTGCTTTTATCACTATTAGGTGTACTTTTTTTCAAAAAGGAAATTAATCAATATAAGATAACTGGCTTTGCACAAGGAACAGATTATACGATAACTTATTATGCTACAGATAGTTTAGTATCCAAAGAAAATATAGAGAGTATTTTAAATGAAATTGATTTATCGATGTCCTTATACAAAAAGGGTTCATTGATAAATCAATTCAATTCGGCTGAAAAGGAAATTAAAACAGATCATTTTATAAACGATGTGCTAAAAAGAAGCTTCGAAATTAATTTAGATACCAAGGGGATTTTCGATGTAACAGTTGCGCCATTGGTACAGGCTTGGGGTTTTGGACCGAAAGAAAATAGAATTGACCCGGATAGTTTAATCATTAAAAGCATTTTAAAATGCGTAGGAATGAAAAACCTAATTTTGAAAAATGGTTATTTAACGAAGCGTAAACCCTGTGTTCAAATAGATTTAAATGGAATTGCTCAAGGCTACAGTGTTGATGTTATTGCAAATTACTTAAACCGAAAAGGTATTAAAAGTTATGTGGCCGAACTTGGAGGCGAACTTAGAATTTTAGGACCAAAACCAGATGGAAAACCAATGAAAATTGGAATTGAAGGGCCTGATGCAGATGGAACACCAATTATAAGGCATATTGCTTCATTAAATTTTGGAGCTATAACAACATCTGGCAATTACAGAAAATTTCATCAAAGTGGAAATAAAAAAATTTCTCATTTAATTGATGCTAAAACCGGATACCCGCTGGATAACGAGATGATTAGCGTAACCGTTTTTGCAAATGATGCAATAACCGCAGATGGCTATGATAATGCCCTAATGGGAATGCATTTAAATGAGGCAATGGAATTTGTAGAACAAAGGAAAAACCTCGAAGCTTATTTTGTATACCATAAAAAAGACGGTACAGTTGCCGACACTTTAACAACAGGATTTAAAAAAATGATTACCAAATAAACAGCTTTCACCTAATAAAAACCAACAGATGAAAAGAAGTGAATTTATCAGAAATACCTTACTTACCGCTGGAGCACTAACTACAGGAGCGGGAATTACAAATACTTTTGCAACTGAAAAAGAAACTTCTTTTGCAGATAAAACTTTTAATCTAGATTATGCTCCACATCAGGGTATGTTCGAAAACCATGCAGGAAAAAGTTTTTTAGATCAAATCCAGTTTATGTACGACAAAGGGTTTAGATCAATAGAAGACAATGGATTTTTAAATAGATCTGTAGAGGAACAAGAAAAAATCGGAAATTTACTTTCCAAGCTTGGCATGAGAATGGGTGTTTTTGTGGTAGATGGGGGCGACAATTGGAAAACATCCTTAACCACTGGCAAAAAAGAATTTAAGGATAAATTTATAGAAACCTGCAAAAAATCTGTCGAGGCCGCAAAGCGATGTAATGCCAAATGGCTTACAGTTGTACCGGGTTTCTACGAGCGTAATCTACCTTATGGAAATCAGTTCGCCAATGTTATTGATGCAATGCGTGCCGGTGCAGAAATTTTTGAACCACATGGATTAATTATGGTTTTAGAAACGCTAAGCGATACCCCAGAATTATTTCTTCAAAAAACTAATGAAACATATGCCGTTTGCAAAGCAGTTCAAAGTCCGGCTTGTAAAATTCTTTTTGATATTTACCATATGCAGCGTACAGAGGGCGATTTGATTAAAACGATGGATCGTTGTTGGGATGAAATTGCCTACATTCAAATTGGCGATAATCCGGGGAGAAAAGAACCAACTACAGGTGAAATAAATTATAAAAGCATTTTTAAATTCCTTCACCAAAAAGGCTACAAAGGCGTAATGGGAATGGAACACGGAAATTCAAAAGGAGGAAAAGAGGGCGAATTGGCTGTAATTTCCGCTTATCGAACAGAAGACAATTTTTTAAGTTAGAAAATTAACCACAGATTTAAAATCTGTGGTTAAATAATATTTTAATCAGTTTTCAAAATCCAAACAGAAACACTTCCTGCATTGCAATGAAATTCTGCCCAGCCATTTTCATCAATTACAACTGCTTGTTCCCTATGTCCTAAAGCATCAATAAAAGTTTTTCCAGCAAATTTGCTTCCAATTTCCATCGATTTATAACCTTCTTCTCCAGTGCTCAATAAAACAGCTAAACCACTGTTTTCATGTTCATCATCACCTTCTCTAGTCCAACCAACACAGTTTCCATGATCAAAATGTTCTCTCTGTAATCCATAGGCATGGCTCGCTCTAATTTTGCTCATTGTCTCCAATTCAGGCAAAATAGCCAATTCAAGATGAGCATCTTCACCCTGCTCATTTTTATCATCGTAAATTCCGCCGTATAAATCAGGGAAAAACAAGCATGGAATCCCTTGAATACGTAAAAGAATCATGGCATAAGCCAATGGTCTGAACCAAAATTCTACATAAGATTCTAAAGCCTGCAAAGGTTGAGAATCATGATTATCAACAAAGGTTACGGCAAGCTCCGGATTTACCTGCACCAATGTTTTATCGAAAATGGTCCGCATATCGAATTCATTTTCTTCATGACTTGCCAGATAAAAATTATGGTGCAACAGCGAATCAAAAATCTGTGTTTTGCCTGCAGTTATGTTGATATACTCCAATTGACCTTCAATATCTACCACATTCCAGTCTTCTGCAACCACAAAAAACTCACGATTATATTTTGCATTTAAATGATCAAGCCATTCAATAATAAACTCAGGATTAATATGTTTAACGGCATCTAATCTAAAACCATCAATTTTTGTGTTTTCTACAATCCATTCTCCCCAATATTTTAATTCTTCAATTACAGCACGATTGCGGTAATCAATATCATTAAACATTAAGTAATCATAATTTCCCAATTCTGTAGATGGAACATTCTCGAAACCTTCACCAGAAAAATTTTGGATGGAATAGATCGCGGTTTTCTTTAAATCTTCAGCCCAATCTACACCACTAAAACACTGATGATCCCAAATAAATTCAGAATATTTCCCTTGTCTTGCCGGAAACGTAAATTTGGTCCAAGCTTCTATTTCAAAAACATCACTCGTAAATTCAGTTCTATTATCTTCATTTACTGTTCTAACAGAAATTTTTTCAAGCTCATCTCCCCCAGCCTTATGATTGAAAACAATATCGGCTAAAGCTTGGATTCCCTGCTCATGCAAGGCTTCAATTGCCTTAATATATTCATCCTTCGAGCCATATTTAGTATTCACACTTCCTTTTTGGTCAAATTCACCTAAATCGAAAAGATCATATATATCATAACCGACAGAATAACCACCAGTACTCGCCTTATATGCCGGCGGTAACCATACGGAAGTTATTCCGATCTCTTTTAAATGATTAGCTTCTGAAGCTACTTTAGACCATAAATTTTGTTCTTCGTTATAATACCAATGAAAATATTGGATGATGGTTTGATTTTGCATTAATTCGATTTTTGGTAAGATAACATGATATTTTTGCAATTGTTTTTTCGAAATGTAAAATGGAAGTAAAGAGAGTTTTTAGTAATATAACCTTTTAACTTTCACCTTATAAATTAAAACAAAAAACCCACATCAAGTTTTAACCTGATGTGGGTTTTCAAAGTCCCTTTAGGGGATCCGATAGCTATCGGATTAGGGGTTAAGCATCAATCTTAGCATATTTTGCATTACGCTCAATAAACTCTCTACGTGGAGCAACTTCATCGCCCATTAACATAGAAAAAGTATGATCGCATTCTGCAGCACTTTCAATTGTAGCTTGTAATAACGTACGTGTAGCAGGGTTTAAAGTAGTATCCCAAAGTTGTTCAGCATTCATCTCACCCAAACCTTTATAACGTTGAATGTGTACACTATCTTCCTTACCGTTTCCTTTAATTCGTTGTACAGCCGCATCGCGTTGTACATCGTTCCAGCAGTATTCGAAATCTTTACCTTTTTTAACTTGGTAAAGTGGTGGTGATGCGATATAAACATAACCAGCCTCAATTAATGCCCTCATGTAACGATAGAAGAATGTTAAAATTAAGGTTGTAATGTGACTACCATCAATATCCGCATCCGTCATAATAACGATTTTGTGGTAACGAAGTTTCGTCATGTTTAAAGCCTTATCATCTTCTGGCGTACCAATGCTTACACCAATTGCCGTAAACATATTTTTAATCTCGTCGTTTTCGTAGATTTTGTGCTCCATCGCCTTTTCAACGTTCAGGATCTTACCTTTTAATGGTAAAATTGCTTGAATATTTCTATCACGACCTTGTTTAGCAGTTCCACCTGCCGAATCTCCCTCTACTAAATAAATTTCGCATTTTACAGGATCACTGTCAGAGCAATCGGCTAGTTTTCCTGGCAAACCAGAACCACCCATTACACTCTTACGCTGAACCATTTCACGAGCTTTACGAGCAGCAGCCCTAGCTGTTGCAGCCAAAATAACTTTGTTAACGATCATCTTAGCTTCTTTCGGATTTTCTTCCAAATAAGCACCTAATGCCTCACCAACGGCGATATCAACCGCACCCATTACTTCAGTATTACCCAGTTTGGTTTTCGTTTGTCCTTCAAATTGAGGCTCTTGAACCTTTACCGAAACTACAGCCGTTAAACCCTCTCTAAAGTCATCACCAGTGATTTCCATTTTCAGGTTTTTCAACAAGCCAGATTTATCTGCATAACTTTTTAAGGTACGGGTTAAACCTCTACGGAAACCAGCAATGTGCGTTCCACCTTCATGTGTATTAATGTTGTTTACGTAAGAGTGAACATTTTCCGAGTAACTATCATTGTATTGGAATGCCAATTCAACAGGAACACCATTCTTAATACCATCAATATAAATCGGTTCTGGCAAGAAAGATGCACGCGTTCCATCCAAGAATGTAACAAACTCTTTTAAGCCACCTTCAGATTGGAAAACTTCTGATAGAAATGATCCATCTTCTAATATTTCACGCTCATCCGTTAACGTTAATTTAATTCCCTTATTTAAAAAAGCCAATTCACGTAAACGACCAGCCAACGTATCGTATTTATATTCAGTGGTTTGCGTAAAAATCGTAGCATCCGGACTAAAAGTTACAATTGTACCTCTTTTATCCGTTACACCAGTTTCCTTAACATCATACAGAGGTTTCCCAATGTTGTACTCCTGCATCCAAATCTTACCTTCACGGTGAACTTCAGCCGTTAAATGTGTTGATAATGCGTTTACGCAACTTACCCCAACACCGTGTAAACCACCAGAAACCTTGTAAGTATCTTTATCAAATTTACCACCTGCGTGTAAAACCGTCATTACGATTTCAAGTGCCGATTTGTTCTCTTTTGTATTGATCCCGGTTGGAATACCACGACCGTTATCTTCAACTCTAATTGAGTTTCCTTCTAAAATTCTTACGTCGATTGTATCCGCATGACCGGCCAAAGCCTCATCAATTGAGTTATCTACAACCTCGTAAACCAAATGATGCAAACCTTTCACACCAGTATCACCTATATACATCGAAGGGCGCTTACGCACCGCTTCTAAACCTTCTAAAACCTGTATATTATCTGCCGAATAATTTGACTTTAAATCCTGTTCTTCGCTCATATTTTAATTTGAAACAATAAGTATCAAAAATACGGAAATTTTGGCAATTAAACTAATATGTGGATAAGTTTTGAAGCACTGATAGCTTGCTCATAAAAGGCTTCCTAGCTATTTTAAATAAGGATTTGGACAGCTTCGAGAGAGCGCCTTTGGAACAAGACCTGTGTTTCAATCTGGCGTTACTCTCGCTTTACAATATAAGGCCCAATGAGGAATTGTACGCTTACCATTTTCCCAGATGGATTCCTCTGAAACAATTTGGTTTATCTGGCCAATGGTATGCTATTTTTTAATGGCTTACCCATCAAACGTTCCTAAGGAACGTAACTGCACCAATCTTTGAATTGGCTACCCAGCATACGTCCCGATGGGACGTTGAAAAATTTCAATAAAACTAATCGTTTGATTTATCCCATAAAACCTACTAAATCAAATGGTTTCAATAGATGATGTCCTTAAATTAGCAAATTGATGCGCTACAATTTTGACCCTCATAAGAATGATTAAAATCCGTGTTTACCTGCGTCCATCCGTATTTCAAAAATATCAACTTAATGATATTAACTGATGGGACGTTGGAGAATTCTCGATAAACCTAACGTTTGATTTATCTCAAACAACATATGCCCAAATGAAATAAAGAATTGGACGCTTACCTTTTTCCCATAGGGATTGCTTTGGAACAATTTGGTTTATATGGTTAATGGTACGTTATTTTTAATACCTTGACCTACCAAACGTTCCTAAGGAACGTAACTGCGCCAATCTTTGAATTGGCTACCCAACGTACGTTCCGATGGGACGTTGAAAAATTTAAATAAAACCAATCGCTTGATTTATCCCATAAAACCTACTAGATCAAATAGTTTCAATAGATGATGTCCTTAAATTAGCAAATTGATGCGCTACAATTTCGACCCTCACAAGAATGGGTACAGAGATTAAAATCCGTGTTTATCTGCGTCCATCCGTGGTTCAAAAATATCAACTTAATGATATTAACTGATGGGACGTTGGAGAATTCTCGATAAACCTAACGTTTGATTTATCTCAAACAACATATGCCCAAATGAAATAAAGAATTGGGCGCTTACCTTTTTCTCATAGGGACTTCTTTGGAACAATTGGGTTAAGGTGACCAATGGAACGTTATTATGCCTTAACCCAGCATACGTCCCGATGGGACGTTGAAAAACCCAATTAAAGCCTAGTGCTTGATTTAGCTGATAAAACAATATTGAATAACATTCAATCTGCACGTCCCATCGGGACGTATGATGGGTAGAAAAAAAATATTTTTTTTTAATCGTTCCATAGGAACGTTTGATTTATAAACACCCAGCAACCATAAATTTTATCAAAAAAATAGCCACCTAAACCCGACAAAAGCGAGCACGCAGTAAAGCGATTGGCGGGAATAACATTAAAATGAAATACTGCAATTGCTTTTCATATCATTTTGATTAATAAATATCCACTAAGTGACTGTCTTAATAACTCTTAAATTGCATATAAAAACTAATTTATATAAGTTTGCTAAAATTTATTAAACAAGAATGGAAAGAAGAACCTTAAAAACATTTGGTTTATTTGCAACAGCAGCTATAATTACTACATTTTCTGCATGTCAAAACAAAGACACTAAAACTACTGAAACTAAAAAAACAGATAGCACTGCAGCGGTTTCTGCAAGCGAGAAAATTGTATTTGTAAACTCAGATTCGTTATTAACAAAATACGATTATTACAAAGACCTTAAAGTTAAATTTGAAGGTAAATCAAAAAATGCTCAGTCGGATATGCAGGCAAAAGGACAAGCTTTTCAAAGAGAAGTAGCTCAGTACCAACAAACTGCTGGCACTTTAGCTGCCGATGTTCGTAAAGCGACCGAAGAACGCTTAGCTCGTAAACAACAAGAATTACAAACTTATCAGCAAAATGCTGGTGGTGCTTTACAAAATGAGCAAGCGGCAGAAAACGAAAAATTATACGATAAAGTTGCCACTTACCTTAAAGGTTATGCTAAAGAAAAAGGCTACAAAATGGTATTAACGTACTCTAAAGGAAACAGCGCAATATTATTTGCTGATGAAAGTTTAGATGTAACTTCTGAAGTGATTAAAGGCTTAAACGCAGATTACACCAAAAAATAATTTTTAAAATACATAATGAAAATGCCCCGCAAATCGGGGCATTTTTTTTGCTTTAATATTTACGATATGAAAGATAACGAACAACACGAAGAATTTATGCGAATAGCAATTGCGCTTTCCGTACAAAATGTGAGCGAAAACATTGGCGGTCCTTTTGGTGCTGTTGTGGTGAAAGATGGCAAGGTTGTCGCAAAATCTGCTAACAAAGTAACTTCTACAAACGACCCAACAGCGCATGCAGAAGTTTCTGCAATTAGGTTGGCATGCACCGAATTGGGAACATTCGATTTAAGTGGTTGCGTAATTTACACCAGTTGCGAGCCCTGCCCAATGTGTTTAGGCGCCATTTATTGGTCTAGAATTGAAACCATTTACTATGGAAACACCAAAGCTGATGCTGGTAAAATTGGCTTCGACGATAAGTTTATTTACGATGAATTAGATAAACCGATGGAAAAACGTTCTTTACCAGTTTTGCAGCTGCTTAGAGATGAAGCAAGCCACGCATTTAAACTTTGGGAGACTTCGCCAATGAGAATTGACTACTAGGGTTAATTCTTTTTGAAACAAAACAGTCAGTTCTAAAGTCTAACTATAAATAAAACATAATGACTTACGAACAAAAGATTACAAGCGAGCTGGATTTTTGGAAGTTTAAAACTTTACAAAAACCATCGCTTTTTAATAAAGTTACCGATGGCGTTCAAAAGAAAATTAACAGTTTTATTCCTGATAAGGTTCATAATGCCATAACAACTGCAATTAAGCAAATGGTTAAAGCGGTTCTTTTCGGCTCTACTTTTACAACATCGAAACCTATAACTGATTTATCTTTAATGCATCGCGAAGCATTAATTAAACAGAAAATTGACAACTACAAAAAAACTGGCGCAGCAGAAGGTGGCATTACTGGAGCTGGTGGCTTCCTAATGAGTTTGGCAGATTTCCCTTTATTACTGGGCATTAAAATGAAAATGCTTTTTGATATTGCGGCTATTTACGGTTACGAGGTTAAAGATTACCGCGAACGCTTATTTATCCTCCATATTTTTCAATTGGCGTTTTCGAGCAAAGAAGAAAGTAAAAACATATTTATTAAAATGCAGGATTGGGATAACCAGGCGCATAAGCTTCCAACAAATATTGATGAATTTGATTGGTTAACCTTTCAGCAACAATATCGTGATTATATCGATTTGGCAAAGCTTGCACAAATGTTGCCATTTGTCGGTGCTGCAGTTGGAGCTGTAGCCAATTATAAATTAATAGATAGGCTTGGCAAAACCGCCATGATGAGTTATAGAATGAGGTATTTTAATTTGCAGTATGCCATTAGCAATACGCAAACAACCAAAAATATCGAACTTAACATGGATTAGTCTTCCTTTTCTTCAAATAATCCACCAATTAAGTCATCGGTATCTCGCCTGTCTTTTTTAGTTGGCCTACCTGTTCCTCTATCTCGCTTTAAGTTTGGAGAATGAAACATCGATTTAAAAGCATGCGTCTCTTCTACTGGTGTAATGTCTTTGTATTTGGTTAAAGCCGTTGGAGAATCAGTTCTATTATAAGATAGCTCAACAACTTCGATAATTTTCTTTTCTATCCCTTTAGAAACGGAATAAACCTCGCCAACTTTTACAATGGCAGAAGGCTTCAGATTTTGTCCGTTTAGTTTTATTCTTCCTGCTTTGCAAGCATCTGTAGCTAAACTTCTGGTTTTAAACAGCCTAATTGCCCACAAATATTTATCGATTCTAAGTTTTTCTGTTTCTGCCATAAACATCAAAAATACGGTAAAAATGATGAATTGTTAAATTGATAAATTGTTTATTTCTTCGAATATCAAATCCAAATAGCTAGGTATTGCTCCCCGCAACAATAGAACAAAGTAGCAATTCAGCAATATTTATAGAAGGAAATCCTCAGTTATAGATAAATTTCATTTATTTTGCGTAAAATTTAAAAACATCATGTATTCAGATTTAAAGAAATTAATTGAAGCCGCTTGGGAAGATAGAACCCTTTTAAAATACAGCAATTATTGCGAAGCCATTGAAGCCGTTATTATGGGCTTGGATAAAGGTGAAATTCGTGTTGCTGAACCAGTTTTAAATTCTTGGGGCATTAATGAATGGGTAAAAAAAGCTGTTATTTTATATTTCCCGATTCGCGAGATGAAAGAAATTAAAAGTGGTCCTTTTGTTTACCACGATAAAATGGATTTAAAAACCGATTATAAAGCAACTGGTGTACGCGTTGTGCCTATGGCAAGTGCTCGTTACGGTTCGTTTTTAGCAAAAGGTGTAATCATGATGCCATCTTACGTAAATATCGGCGCTTATGTTGATGAAGGTACAATGGTAGATACTTGGGCAACTGTAGGTTCATGTGCGCAAATTGGCAAACGTGTTCACTTAAGTGGCGGTGTAGGTATTGGCGGTGTTTTAGAGCCTGTTCAAGCTGCTCCCGTTATTATTGAAGATGATTGCTTTTTAGGTTCAAGAGCTATTGTTGTAGAAGGTGTTAAGTTAGAAAGAGAAGTTGTTTTAGGCGCTAATGTTGTTTTAACGGCATCGACTAAAATTATTGATGTTACTGGCCCAACGCCAATCGAATATAAAGGAATTGTTCCTGCTCGTTCAGTAGTTATTCCTGGAAGTTATACCAAAAAATTTCCTGCGGGAGAATATCAAGTTCCTTGTGCTTTAATTATTGGTAAACGTAAAGAAAGTACAGATAAGAAAACCTCGCTTAACGATGCGTTGAGAGAAAATAATGTAGCCGTATAAAAACCCCAAACCCCTAAAGGGGCTTTAGCAAATCGGAAAATGCTTAGTGCCATACTTTTTTTTACGCATACTACTCCCCCTTCAGGGGGTTGGGGGGTTGTATGCGTTTAGGCTTTGATGGCAAACGTGCTGCAAACAATTTAACAGGGTTAGGCAATTACAGCCGATTGTTAATTGATAATTTGGCAACACAATATCCAGAAAATCGATATTTTGTATATACACCAAAAGTAAAGTCTGCAAAGCAGATCGACGCTTTCTTTCAAAATGAAAACATCAAGCTAGAGCTTCCAAAAAATGGAAGCTTTTTATGGCGAAGTGTTAATATTCTAAAAGATTTAACTCGTGATGAAATTCAGATTTATCATGGTTTAAGTCACGAAATTCCATTTGCCATTCAGCATACCAGAATTAAATCTGTTGTAACCATACACGATTTAATTTTTCTTCGCTTCCCTCAATATTATAAGTTTATTGATCGGAAACTTTATAAGTGGAAAAGTAAATCGGCCTGTAAAAACACTGATAAAATTATTGCAATAAGCGAAAAAACCAAAGCCGATATTGTTGAGTTCTATGATATTGAACCAAATAAAATTGAAGTAATTTATCAAAGTTGTGATGATAACTTTAAACAAGCTTTTGACGCTACAACCTTAAATAGAGTCCGATTAACCTATAAACTTCCGGAAAAATATATTTTAAATGTTGGCACAATAGAAGAACGAAAAAATTTAAAATTAATCGTTCAGGCTTTACAAGATGTTAACCAAGATTATAAATTAGTTGTGATTGGGAAACAAACCCCTTATTTTAAATCTGTAGAAAAAGAAATTGAGAAATTAGGGTTAAAAAAAAGAATTGTATTTCTTCAAAATATTCCCTTTGCTGATTTGCCTGGAATTTATCAAATGGCTTCTATTTTTGTTTATCCATCATTTTATGAAGGTTTTGGAATACCTATTATTGAGGCATTGTATTCTGGCGTACCAACAATTGCAGCAACAGGCTCATGTTTGGAAGAAGCTGGCGGCCCAAATTCATTATACATATCTCCTTTGGATTCTAAATCACTTTCAGCATCTATAAATCAAATTATTGATTCTCCACAACTTCAAAAAGAAATGAAAGAAAAAGGGCTGGAATTTGTTCAAAAATTCAACAGCCCTTTAGTAACTAAGCAATTAATGAATTGCTATTTAAATATTTTGGATAGCGAGGCGATTACTTAGCCGCAATTGCATTTGGCGGGTACTGTGCTAAAATCTCCTTAACACCAGTATTTAATCTTTCTTCCCTTTTAGTAAAGCTATCTAAGTTAAAACCACTTCCCTGTCCATGCCAGAACAGAATTTTTTTATTTGGATCTAAGAAATCGATAATTATAGTTCCTTCAATATATTGGTTAACGTAGGTACCACCTCCGCCCCAATAAGGAGAACGCCAGCCCCAGCCACCGCCCCAACCCCATCCGCCGTAATAACCTGGGCCATAAACATCTGTTTTTTCCCTGGCCACTACAAAAAGATTTACAAGCAAATCTGGTTTATCAGATTTTGTAAACCCCTTAGCATTCATTTGAGTTTCCACAGCAGCAATCAATCTGCGTTTATCAAGATTGTTCAACTTAATTCTTGCCATGCCTTTATCGTAAAAATTATAGGTTTTGTAACCATTCAAATCTACGTTTTTGTCGTAATCTGATGCTGTTCGGAGTGAAGAGCATCCCGCTAATGCAATTACCACAGTAAAAAGCATTAATAAATTTTTGATCGTTTTCATGTGTATGTTGTTTTAGAAATAACCTGTATTAAAAATAACGATTTTAATTCTGACATGAGAAAATTTCATATAATTTTTACAATCAGATTGTTAACCTAAAAACGTTCATGAATACACTAATGTTTCACTCTAATTGTTAAATTATTAAGGTTTTACATTATTTAACATATCGTTTTTAAATTAACTTTGCATTATGCTTAGAGATGAAATTAATAAGGCTTTAGAAGTGCTAAAATCAGGCGGTGTAATTCTATATCCAACGGATACCATTTGGGGATTAGGGTGCGATGCAACCAATGCTGATGCAGTTGAGAAGATCTTAAAAATAAAAAATCGCCCTGCTGAAAAAAGTTTAATTGTTCTTTTGGATGTTGATAGCAAACTGCAAAGTTATGTAAACGAAGTTCCAGAAATTGCTTACGATTTAATTGAATACGCAGAAAACCCTTTAACAATAATTTTTTCAGGCGCTAAAAACCTAGCTCCTAATGTTATTAATGCCGATGGAAGTGTAGGCATTCGCATTGTTAAACATGATTTTTGTACTCAACTTATTCAGCGTTTTCGTAAACCTATTGTATCCACATCAGCAAATTTAAGTGGTGAGGCTTCCCCAAAATATTTTGACGATATTAACCCGGAAATTTTAGGTGCCGTTGATTTGGTAATCGATTTTGAGCAAGAAAGTAGGTCCGTTAAAAAGCCTTCAACCATAATGAAACTTTCTCCAGGCGGCCAATTTGAATTTATTCGGAAGTAAACGGCTGAAGCTTTAAAAGGTTAAAAGGCTTTCAGCACCGAATGTTTTTCTTAATTTTGCCAGATTAAGTGCCCTTATATGCAATCTAATTTAAGCGATGAAAATGAAAAGTCTTCTTTAGGGGACTTAGGGATTCATCTACAAAATCCAATATTTAAAACGTTATCTGCCGTAGCAGATCAAAATAATACCGAGGCGTATGTTATTGGTGGCTTCGTACGTGATATATTTTTAAATCGACCATCAAAAGATATAGACGTTGTAGTTGTTGGAAAAGGGATTGAATATGCTGAGGCTGTAGGTAAAAAGTTGCACACCAAAGTAGCAGTTTTTAAAAACTTCGGAACAGCAAATATTAAATTTAAAGATTTAGAGGTAGAATTTGTTGGCGCAAGAAAGGAATCCTATCGTTCTGATTCCCGCAAACCGATTGTTGAAGATGGGACTTTAGAAGATGATCAAATTAGAAGAGATTTTACCATAAATGCTTTAGCGATTAACCTAAATGCAGATCGCTTTGGAGAACTGTTAGATCCATTTGATGGAATTAACGATTTAGAAAACAAACTCATTCGTACTCCTCTTGATCCTGAAATTACATTTTCAGATGATCCATTGCGCATGATGAGGGCGATTCGTTTCGCTGCCCAGCTGAATTTCAACATAGATCCCGTTGCACTAAGCGCAATTAAAGCCCAAAAACAACGCATTAGCATTGTATCAAAAGAACGCATTACCGATGAAATGAATAAAATTATTTTATCAAAAAAACCTTCCATCGGTTTTAAGCATCTTTTTGATACGGGTTTATTACACATCATTTTTCCTCAAATGGCTCAGCTTTTTGGTGTCGAAATTATCAAAGGAAAAGGGCATAAAGACAATTTCTACCATACCTTAGAAGTTTTGGATAATATTTGTAATACTACAGATGATTTATGGCTCCGTTGGGCAGCTATTTTGCACGACATTGCCAAACCGGCTACTAAACGTTTTGAGGAAGGACACGGCTGGACCTTTCATGGCCATGAAGATAAAGGAGCGAGAATGGTTCCGAAAATTTTTGCACAGCTTAAATTGCCTCTTAACGAGAAAATGAAATATGTTCAAAAACTGGTACAACTACATTTACGCCCAATTGTTTTAGCGCAAGAAACTGTTACAGATTCGGCAGTGAGAAGATTACTTTTTGATGCCGGTGAGGAAATTGAAAGCTTGATGTTGCTTTGCAATGCAGATGTTACCACTAAAAACGAATATAAGAAAACTAAATATCGCAACAATTTTGAGCTGGTTAAAAAGAAGTTAAAAGATGTTGAAGAGCGAGATAAAATTCGAAATTGGCAACCGCCCATCACTGGAACTGACATTATGGAAACTTTCGGATTGGAAGCAGGCAAAGAAGTTGGCCTTATTAAAAATGCAATTCGCGAAGCAATCCTCGAGGGCGAGATAACAAATGATTATACTGAAGCGTTTAACTTTATGCTTAATCAGGCAAAACAAATGGGATTAAATCCTGTTGTTAAATAATTTACTTAAAATAATTGCGAAAACAGACAGTTAGACACCTTTTTGTGACTTTCACTGTTTTGTGGTAAGGCAAATTAACTTTATTTTTACGGTTCCAAAATACAATAATGGCTATTTATAAATTTAGAATTACTTTCGAAGATTTTGATGATGTGGTGAGAGAGATCGACATTAAATCAAACCAAACATTTGAAGACCTGCACAAGGCTATTCATAGGTCTACTGGTTACAATGCCGAAAAACCATCTTCGTTTTATGTAAGTACTGATAACTGGTTAAAAGGTGATGAGATAGCTTATTTGCCTAACGAGCGCAAAAAGGATCGTGTTGTTTTAATGGAAAATTCTAAGCTGAGTGGTTTTATTGAAGATCCACATCAGAAATTTTATTACATCTACAATTTTGATCGGCCATACGATTTTCACGTAGAATTGGTTAAAATTGTTTTAGACCCTGATCCTAATATTGAATATCCATTCTTGGCTCGAAGCAGTGGAGAAGCACCAAAAATAATGGAGCAAAACAGTCCGCAAGCAGTTGATCCACGAGGCGCAGCAGTTTCTAGTGAGTTCGATTTCTTAAATGAAATGAACTTTGTACCAGAAGATACGGACGAGCTAGAAGCAATGGGGGAAATGGGAATTAACGCAGAAGAAAGAGACGAAGAAGACGAAACAGAAGAAAGTGACGAATTTGGAGATGAATTTTCTGATAGCGAAGGCTACGAAGATGAAAGCCATAAAGACGACTATTAATCATTAAAATATCAAAACAAATACAAACGGTCAGATGAAATCATCTGACTTTTTGTTTAAAAAGAAATATGTCGGCAGATTATTTAAAGCTAAAAAAAGCTAAAACACTCATCTCTGTTGTTGGTCCCACTGCAATTGGAAAAACTGCCTTAGCGATTGAACTTGCCCAACACTTTAAAACCGAAATTATCTCTGCCGATTCCAGACAATTCTTCAAGGAGATGGAAATTGGCACTGCAAAGCCAGATAAAGAGGAACTTGCTTCTGCTAAACATCATTTCATTAATTCTCACTCTGTAGAAAAACTATTTAGTACAGGAGATTTTGAATTAGAGGCACTAAAAACATTAGAAGAGATTTTTGAAAACCATGATATTGCCATTATGGTTGGCGGTTCTGGCCTGTATATAAATGCAGTAATTAACGGCTTAGATGAGATGCCGGAAATCGATTTATCAATCCGTGATCAACTAAATGCACAATTTGAAACCGAAGGCATTGAGATTATACAAAAACAACTTGAAGAAATTGATCCAGAATACTTCGCGAAAGTTGATCAAAACAATCCGCAACGTATGATTAGAGGATTGGAAGTGTTTTTATCAACGGGTAAAAAGCTTTCCTCGATGCTTTCTTCAACTAAAAAAGATCGACCATTTAACATCATTAAAATCGGATTAAATACAGAAAGAGCAGTACTTTACAATCGGATTAATCTTCGCGTTGATAAGATGATGGAAAGAGGGTTATTGGGGGAAGTTCAATCTCTCCTACCCTTTAGAAAATACAATGCACTCCATACAGTTGGTTACAGCGAGCTATTCGATTATATAGAGGAGAAAGTTTCTTTAGATGATGCGGTTTCTTCTATAAAACAGAATACACGTCGTTTTGCAAAACGCCAGTTGACTTGGTTTAGAAAAGATCAGGAAGTAAATTGGTTTGAACCAGATGAAAAGGATAAAGTCATTCAGTTTATAGAAGAATTGCTTTAAAGCAAAAAGGCCTGCAAATTTGCAAGCCTTTTAAATGTTTTATTTTATACTAATTTGGAAATTTCACGCCTCTATATTGCGTAACATCCACAATTGGAATGGTAGAACCATATTTAGCATTTATTGCATTGATAAATACATTTGCAATTACAGCATTACCTCGAGGCGTTAAGTGAACCCCATCAAGAGAAAATGCACCACCAGTAATGAAAGCTGAATTAATTCCAATTCCATTAATAACAATTCCTGTTTTAACTTGATTTAAATAAGTGTAAGTATCGGCAATTGCCAATCCTTTGCTATCTGCAAGAGATTTAATTGTATTATTATAACTAAGTACAAAATCTTTAACCTTCGCCACTTCATCTTTATCTAAAACCCAATTGTTTGCAATAGGATTTAAAGGATGCAAGCCGTAAGGATATGGTGATGATGCTGTAGATCCAAATAAACCTGCAGACTGAAATGGCAAACGAATTAAATCTTCGCTAGTTGCCGCTCTAACAGCTCCTGTTCCAGTTTGAATATATATGGCTGCCGCAGCAGGATTTATAGCTTTTGCTGCTGTTAATAATGCTGCAACCGTTACCGTATTAAAATAAGGAATCGAAGTAACATCAGGGATGGTACCAACAATACCTTTTTGTCCACCTGCAGTAAGCGAATTAACCAAGTTAGAATACAATAATGCAAATGTAGATTTATCGGTTAAAACATTGGTTGCATCTGTAGTAACGCCACCATTTGTTGCATAACCTAATGCATCATTGTTGCCCAACCATAAAGAGAAAAATGTGTGATTTCTGCCTTGAATAAATTGGAAATAAGTTGTTACACCAACTTGAGCATCGGGAAGTAAGCGCTCCAGATAAGGATTGGCTGCACTAAATGGTCCAGCAAAAGCTAAATCAACACGCATACCAGGTATTCCTAAATTTTGAACTTCACCTGTATATTTCGCTAAATGAGTTGCATCACGATAGGCTAAATTGTTTGTTACAGGAGTTAAAGTTGGAACACCATTAACTAAAGCCGTTAAGGATAAATATCCTGATCCGTTTGCTTGAGCATCTGTAAAAAATGGAGAAGTAAAACTTCCTCCACCAACAGTTGCCATTTTCTCAGCGATTAAATTCGGATATGCTACTTTTTGTCCTTCTAAATATAATCCACCATCTGCAAATCCAGAAGTTAATGAGTTACCAACCGCAATGTATTTACCAAAATTTGCAGTGCCGGCAGTAGTACCAGCCGGACTTTCAATTTCTGGTTTACAAGAAGCTACAAAAAGTACAGCAGCAACCAAAAGACTATTTAATATATATTTTTTCATTATAATTTCTCCTACCATTTATAAGTTAACGAAATACCTGGTGCATAAACTAGGGTTTTGAACGTACCGTTTAAACCTGTTTCGATGTTTTTCTGTGTGCGTGATTTAACATCCTCGAAAAAGAATGAAGCATTAACTTCAAACTTAGAAGTGAATGAATAGCCAGCGCCAGCACTTAAAATATATCGATCTGCATCGGGTGCCTCAGGAGTTACATATCCATCTTGAACTGGACTGAAAGCATAACCAACACCAGCTCTTAAAGCTAATTTTTCAGTTGCCTGATGATTGATCCCTAATTTAAATGAAGAACCATCACGATAATTACGTGCAGATTTTGTATCAGCTAAAGCAGAGGTATTAGTAGCATAATCAAAAGATAAATCTTGATAAATATGCCATTGAACCCAACTTGCATCAAATGCCAATTTAGTTGATTTAGAAAGTGGGATACCAATTCCTAATGTGGTGGTTGCTGGTAAAGGAAGCTCAGCAGTAAATGTATTGCCTGCAGGGAAAGAAGTTCTTAAAGAATTTGGAACGTCAAATTCAGCAGTACCTCCATCTAATTTGGTAATCACTTTAGATTTATGTGTAATGGCAAAAGTAATGTTGCTTAATGTATTTATGTAAATCCCAGCATTCCATCCGTAACCTTTCCCTGTTCCATCCAAAGTCACTTTTCCTGAATGACCATCAGGGAAATTAACTGGGATTGCTCTTTGAAGATTTACATCACCATGGTTATAGACAAAACCAGCACCAATACCAATTCTATCCGTAATTTTAACACTTAAAGTTGGCTGTATATAAATTGCTTTAAGGTTTAATGAAGTTAATGCATACTTGCCAGACCAGTTATCGCCCCAATCTACCAAGCCTCCAAACGGCGTGTAAACACCTAAGCCTAATTTCCATTTGTTTGATTTTGGTCCCCAAACGGCATAAAATTCAAAAGGAGGAGCAATTTTATTTTTAACATTTTCGGTAATATTTGAACCTGCTTGTTGAAAAGCTGATTTAAATAATAATGGGTTAACACCTGCTGAAACTGAGTTTTTCTCTAAGAAAGTAACTGCACCAGGATTAAAAAATACAGAAGCCTCATCTAAAGCCAATGCAGAACCTGCACCTGCCATACCAATTTGTTTTTGTCCTTGTAAATTAACCTGGAAACCCTGTGCCATAACCCAAAATGGAACAGATAGTAATACGCTCAATAAAATTTTTTTCATTCTTATATATGGTTATAGCACAAATGTATGCTATGCTAACATAGCAAACAAACATTTGTTCAAAAGATTTAAAAAAGAAATTAGGCCTGTGCTGTTGGCCCGCCGAAACCCATAGGAAATGGTGGTTCTTCTTGAGTTTTAATTCGTCCGTTAACAGCTTCAAACTTCTGAATATTATCCTCTAAAGCAGATAATAAGCGCTTCGCATGTTCTGGAGTTAAAATAATCCTTGATTTAACTTTAGCCTTAGGTAAGCCCGGCATCACTCGGATAAAGTCGAGTACAAATTCTGTGTTGGAATGTGTAATAATTGCAAGATTTGAAAAAATTCCTTCTGCAATTTCTTCTGATAGCTCTATATTTAATTGGTTTTCGTTTTGTTGTTCTTCCATGATCGAGTAATATTGATATATGTTCTTAAATAAGAGCATTTAAAGTTAATATTTAACTATCAGTTGCTAAAATTTATTTAAACAAAAAGGGCTGTTTCAAATAAATGAAACAGCCCTTTTAAATAATATGATTTGCTATTATGCTTCTACTTCTTCTTGTTTAGAAGCTAATAATTTATCGTACTCTTCTTGAGAACCTACGATGATTCTTTCGTAACCACGTACACCAGTTCCTGAAGGAATTAAGTGACCAACGATCACATTTTCTTTCAAGCCTAACATATTATCGCGTTTACCTGCAATAGCTGCCTCATTTAATACTTTCGTTGTTTCCTGGAACGAAGCCGCAGAAATGAACGATTTAGTACCTAATGATGCACGAGTAATACCTTGTAAGATAGAACTTGCTGTAGCTGGTCTTGCATCTCTAACCGTAATCTGTTTTAAATCTTTACGTTTCAATTGAGAATTCTCATCTCTTAATCTACGTAATGAAACAATCTGACCTGGTTTGAAATCGTTCGAATCACCTGCATCTTCAACAACTTTCTTGTCGTACATTGCATCGTTCTCGTCAGCAAAATCCCAACGATCAACAGCATTGTTTTCTAAGAAAATAGTATCACCTGGATCTTCGATGTGAACTTTCTGCATCATCTGGTGTACAATTACCTCGAAATGCTTATCGTTAATTTTTACACCTTGTAAACGGTAAACTTCTTGAATACCATTTACTAAGTATTCTTGAACCGCTGCAGGGCCTTTAATTGATAAGATATCCGCAGGAGAAATTGAACCATCTGATAAAGGCATACCCGCTTTCACAAAGTCATTATCCTGAACAAGGATGTGTTTAGACAATGGAACTAGGTATTTTTTAACTTCGCCATCTTTAGATTCGATTGTAATCTCACGATTACCACGTTTAACACCACCTAAAGTTACCACACCATCAATCTCAGTTACTACAGCTGGGTTAGATGGATTACGTGCTTCGAATAATTCCGTTACACGTGGTAAACCACCTGTAATATCTCGGGTTTTACCAGTTGCACGTGGTATTTTAGCAATAATTTGACCAGTTTGAATAGCTTCACCTTCATCAACTGAAACGTGGGCACCTACTGGAATGTTATATCCTTTTATAAATTCGCCTTTTTTATCAACGATTTGTACCGATGGATTTTTAGTTTTATCACGTGTATCGATAATAACTTTTTCACGGTGACCAGTTTGCTCATCTGATTCTTCACGGAAGGTTACACCCTCAATAATTGCATCAAACTGCGCTTTACCGGCAAATTCTGAAAGAATAACCGCGTTGTACGGATCCCATGAACAGATTTTATCACCTTTAGATAATTTATCACCTTCTTTAACGAATAAGAATGCACCGTAAGGAATGTTGTTGGTTACAATGATACGTCCAGTTCCTGGCTCAACAATTTTGAACTCACCTGAACGACCTAATACCACCTGAACTGTTCCTTCTTCTGTTTGTGTATCAACAGTACGAATATTTTCGAACTCGATAACACCATCAAACTTAGCTACGATGTTTGATTCTGCAGCAATGTTTGATGCAGTACCACCCACGTGGAAAGTACGAAGTGTTAACTGTGTACCCGGCTCACCGATTGATTGTGCTGCAATTACACCAACTGCCTCACCTCTTTGAACACGTTTACCAGATGCTAAGTTACGACCATAACATAATGCACAAACTCCTCGTTTGTTCTCACAAGTCAATACCGAACGAATTTCGATACCTTCTAATGGAGACTCTTCAATTAATTTAGCAACATCTTCGTTAATATCTTCGCCAGCACCAATTAATAATGTGTTATCCAAAGGATTATAAACATCATGTAATGAAGTACGTCCTAAAATCCTGTCGTATAATGGCTCAACAATATCTTCTTGATCTTTTAATGCTGTTGTGTACATACCTCTTAAAGTACCACAATCAACAGAATTAACAATCATATCTTGTGCAACATCATGTAAACGACGAGTTAAGTAACCAGCATCAGCTGTTTTTAACGCCGTATCCGCCAAACCTTTACGAGCACCGTGAGTAGAGATAAAGTACTCTAATACCGATAAGCCTTCTTTAAAGTTTGATAGGATTGGATTCTCAATAATGTCACCACCTGAACCAGATTTTTGAGGTTTCGCCATCAATCCACGCATTCCGCAAAGCTGACGAATCTGCTCTTTCGAACCACGTGCACCAGAATCAAGCATCATGTAAACTGAGTTAAAACCTTGGTTATCCGAAGATAACTGAGTCATTACGAAAGTAGTTAACCTGTTGTTGATACGAGTCCAGATATCGATAATCTGGTTGTAACGTTCGTTGTTGGTAATGAAACCCATGTTATAGTTGTTTCTTACCTCTTCAACCTCAGCAGCTGCTTGTTCTAATAAAGTATGTTTCTCAACTGGAATGTTTACGTCTTGTAAATTGAACGATAAACCTCCTTGGAATGCCATACGGAAACCTAATTCTTTAATATCATCCAAGAACTGAGAAGCACGAGCCATACCAGTCATTTTTACTACTTCACCAATAATATCTCTTAAAGATTTCTTAGTTAATAGCTCATTGATATAACCAACTTCCTCAGGAACCATTTGGTTGAATAATACTCTACCAACTGTAGTTTCTGTTAATTTATTAACGATAGAACCGTCTGCTTGTTTAACATTAACTCTTACTTTAATGAAAGCATGTAGATCTAATTCTTTCTCGTTATAAGCGATAATCACTTCTTCTGGAGAATAGAAATTTGAATCTTGCCCTTTTACAACACGAGTTTCATCTGTTCTACGGCCTTTAGTAATGTAATAAAGACCCAAAACCATATCCTGAGATGGTACTGTAATTGGTGTACCGTTTGCAGGGTTTAAGATGTTATGTGCTGCCAACATCAATACTTGGGCTTCCAAAATTGCTGCGTTACCTAACGGTAAGTGGACAGCCATCTGGTCACCATCAAAATCGGCGTTGAATGCAGTACAAACTAATGGGTGTAATTGGATTGCTTTTCCTTCAATTAATTTTGGCTGGAAAGCCTGAATACCTAATCTGTGTAAGGTTGGTGCACGGTTTAATAATACCGGGTGACCTTTCAATACATTTTCTAAGATATCCCAAACTAATGGATCTTTTCTATCAACGATTTTCTTAGCAGATTTAACTGTTTTTACAACACCACGTTCAATCATCTTACGAATAATGAATGGTTTGTAAAGCTCAGCAGCCATATCTTTAGGAATACCGCACTCGTGTAATTTAAGGCTAGGCCCTACAACAATTACCGAACGAGCTGAATAATCCACACGTTTACCTAATAAATTCTGACGGAAACGACCTTGTTTACCTTTCAAGATATCTGAAAGTGATTTCAAGGCACGGTTACCTTCAGTTTTAACCGCATTAACTTTACGTGAGTTATCGAATAACGAATCTACAGCTTCCTGTAACATACGTTTCTCGTTACGTAAAATTACCTCTGGTGCTTTAATCTCGATCAAACGTTTTAAACGGTTGTTACGGATAATTACACGACGGTATAAATCATTTAAATCTGAAGTAGCGAAACGACCACCTTCTAATGGAACTAAAGGACGTAATTCTGGTGGAATAACCGGAACGATTTTAACAATCATCCACTCTGGGCGATTCTCAATACGCGTATTAGCACCACGGAAAGCTTCCACAACTTGAAGACGTTTTAAAGCCTCATTTTTACGTTGTTGAGATGTTTCGTTAGCAGCTTGGTGACGTAAATCGTAAGATAAAGTATCTAAGTTAATACGTTTCAAAAGATCTTCTAATGCTTCAGCGCCCATTTTGGCGATGAATTTATTAGGATCTTTATCATCTAAATATTGATTTTCTTTAGGTAATTTATCTAAGATATCTAAGTATTCTTCTTCCGTTAAGAAGTCCATATACTTAATGCCATCCTCTTCCATTAAGCCGGATTGGATAACTACGTAACGCTCGTAATAGATAATTAAATCTAATTTTTTAGTAGGTAAGCCTAATAAATAACCGATTTTATTTGGTAAAGAACGGAAATACCAGATATGCGCAACAGGAACCACCAAAGCGATGTGTCCCATACGCTCACGACGTACTTTCTTTTCAGTTACTTCAACACCACAACGATCACAAACAATACCTTTATAACGGATACGTTTATATTTACCGCAATGACATTCGTAATCTTTTACCGGACCAAAAATACGCTCACAGAACAAACCATCACGTTCAGGTTTGTAAGTACGGTAGTTAATGGTTTCCGGTTTCAACACCTCACCGCTTGAACGTTCCAAAATAATTTCTGGAGACGATAAGCTAATCGTGATTGATGTGAAATTGCTTTTTAATTTATTATCCTTTTTGTAAGACATATCTCTCTTTTAAGGTTAAAATGTAAGATGTGAGATGGAAGATGGAAGATGGAACCTAATCCATCTTCCATAATACATTTTACATCATTCTTAGTCTAACGTAATATCTAAACCTAAACCGCGTAACTCATGTACCAATACGTTAAACGATTCTGGTACACCTGGAGTTGGTAGGTTTTCACCTTTAACAATGGCTTCATAAGTTTTGGCTCTACCAATAACATCATCCGATTTAACGGTTAAGATCTCTTGAAGAATATTAGCTGCACCGAATGCTTCTAATGCCCAAACCTCCATCTCACCAAAACGCTGACCACCAAATTGAGCTTTACCACCCAATGGTTGTTGTGTAATTAATGAGTATGGTCCGATTGAACGGGCGTGCATTTTATCATCAACCATGTGACCTAATTTCAACATGTAGATAATACCTACTGTTGTAGTCTGATCGAAACGCTCACCTGTTAAACCATTGTATAAGTAGGTTTTTCCTGAAGCAGGAACTCCCGCTTTAGCAATCCACTCTTCTACTTCAGTATGTGTAGCACCATCAAAAATAGGAGTTGCAAATTTAACACCTAACTCTTGACCAGCCCATGCCAAAATAGTTTCATAAATCTGACCAAGGTTCATACGTGAAGGTACACCCAACGGGTTCAACACGATATCAACTGGAGTACCATCGGCTAAGAAAGGCATATCTTCATCACGTACAATACGTGCAACAATACCTTTATTACCGTGGCGACCCGCCATTTTATCACCTACTTTTAATTTACGTTTTTTAGCAACATAAACTTTTGCCATTTGTACAATTCCCGATGGAAGCTCATCACCTACACTAATCGCAAATTTATCACGTTTGTAAGCTCCAAGTTCTTCGTTAACACGGATACCGTAGTTGTGAAGCAATAATTTAATCATCTCATTTTTATCATCATCAGTAGTCCATTTGTTAGGGCTAATGTGAGCAAATTCAAGATCTGCTAAAATTTTCTGAGTAAATTTAGCGCCTTTAGCAACCAATAATTCTTTGTAAATGTTGAATACACCTTGAGATGTTTTTCCGTTTACAATCGTGAATAATTTATCTACTAATTCTGCTTTTAATTTCTCAGTGATATTTGTATATCCTTTGTCTAATTTCTCAATTGCTGATTTTTCCTCAGCTTTTGTAGTTTTCTTAGCACGGCTGAATAATTTAGTATCAATTACTACACCTTGGATTGAAGGAGGAGTTTTTAAAGACGCATCTTTAACATCACCTGCTTTATCACCAAAAATTGCACGTAGTAATTTCTCTTCAGGTGAAGGATCAGATTCTCCTTTAGGAGTAATCTTACCAATTAAAATATCACCTTCTTTTACGTCAGCACCTACACGGATAATACCGTTTTCATCTAAATCTTTAGTCGCTTCTTCAGAAACGTTAGGGATATCTGGTGTTAATTCCTCTTCTCCACGTTTAGTATCACGTACTTCTAATTCAAATTCTTCAATGTGTAATGAAGTGAAAATGTCGTCACGAACAATACGCTCGTTAATTACAATCGCATCCTCAAAGTTGAAACCTTGCCAAGGCATGAAAGCCACTTTCAAGTTTCTACCTAATGCTAATTCACCGTTTTGAGTTGCATAACCTTCACAAAGTACTTGTCCTTTAGTAACTTTCTGACCTTTCTTAACGATTGGTTTTAAGTTGATACAAGTATTCTGATTCGTTTTCTTAAACTTAATTAAACGGTAAGTTTTGCTATCACCTTCAAATGAAACCAAACGATCATCTTCGTTACGGTCATATTTAATAGTGATTTCATTAGCATCTACATATTCTACAACACCGTTACCTTCAGCATTGATCAAAGTTCTTGAGTCACGAGCAACGCGACCTTCTAAACCTGTACCAACAATTGGCGCTTCAGGACGTAACAATGGTACCGCCTGACGTTGCATGTTCGATCCCATCAACGCTCTATTCGCATCATCATGTTCTAAGAACGGAATTAACGAAGCAGCAATTGAAGTAATCTGATTTGGTGCAACATCCATTAAGTCTAATTTCTCAGGCTCAATAATTGGGAAGTCACCCTCATAACGTGCTTTAACGCGTGGAGTTGTAAATACACCTTTATCATCATATTCTGCATTAGCTTGAGCAATGGTTTTACCATCTTCATCTTCTGCAGATAAATAAATAACGTCTGAATCAACAACTACTTTACCATCTTCAACACGTTTGTATGGTGTTTCAATAAAACCTAAACTATTGATTTTTGCATGCACACAAAGTGATGAAATTAAACCAATGTTTGGTCCCTCTGGAGTTTCAATGGTACATAAACGACCATAGTGAGTATAATGCACATCACGAACCTCGAAACCAGCACGTTCACGTGATAAACCACCTGGGCCTAAGGCTGACAAACGACGTTTGTGCGTAATTTCTGCTAAAGGATTGGTTTGATCCATAAACTGTGAAAGTTGGTTGGTACCAAAGAATGAATTAATTACCGACGATAAAGTACGGGCATTAATTAAATCTGTTGGCGTGAAAACCTCATTATCACGAATATTCATACGCTCACGGATTGTTCTAGCCATACGAGCCAAACCAACACCAAATTGTGCGTACAATTGCTCGCCTACCGTACGTACACGACGGTTAGACAAGTGATCGATATCATCTACTTCTTCTTTTGAGTTGATCAATTTGATCAAGTATTTAACAATTGCAATAATATCTGCTTTTGTTAAAACCTTTACCTCATCAGGGGTATTCATTTTCAATTTACGGTTAATGCGGTAACGACCAACATCACCTAAATCGTAACGTTTATCCGAGAAGAATAAACGATCAATGATACCACGAGCTGTTTCCTCATCAGGTGGTTCTGCGTTACGCAAAGCACGATAGATGTTTTCTACAGCCTCTTTTTCTGAGTTTGATGTATCTTTTTGTAATGTATTATATATAATGGTATAATCAGCCTGACTTGCGCCATCTTCTTTCGAAAGAATGATGCTTTTTACGCCAGCCTCAATAACCATATCAATGTGTTCGTCTTCTAAAACGGTTTCTCTTTCAAGAATCACTTCATTACGGTCGATAGAAACTACCTCACCTGTATCTTCATCTACAAAATCTTCAACCCATTTCTTCAATACTCTTGCCGCTAGTTTACGACCGATATATTTCTTCAAACCTGATTTACTAACTTTTACTTCGTCAGCAAGATCAAAAAGTTCTAAGATATCTTTATCAGAATCGTAACCGATAGCACGTAATAAAGTGGTAACCGGGAATTTTTTCTTACGATCGATGTAAGCATACATTACGTTATTAACGTCTGTAGCAAACTCGATCCATGAACCTTTGAAAGGAATAACACGTGCAGAATACAATTTGGTTCCGTTAGTGTGACGGCTTTGGCCGAAGAACACTCCAGGAGAACGGTGTAATTGCGAAACGATAACACGTTCTGCGCCGTTGATAACAAATGTACCTTTTGGTGTCATATACGGGATAGTACCTAAATACACATCCTGAATAATGGTTTCAAAATCTTCATGTTCAACATCGTTACAAGAAAGCTTAAGCTTTGCTTTTAATGGAACATTGTAGGTTAATCCACGCTCAATACACTCGTGTATATCGTAACGTGGCGGATCAACAAAATAATCAAGAAACTCCAATACGAAGATATTTCTTGAATCTGTTATTGGAAAGTTTTCAGCAAACACTTTAAACAAACCTTCGCTAGAGCGATCGTCTGATGTGGTATCTATCTGGAAAAATTCTCTGAATGATTGCAATTGCACATCCAGAAAATCCGGATAGTCTATAATGTGCTTACTAGTTGCAAAATTTACTCTTTGTTCGACTGTCTTTGCCAATGGACTAAAAGATTTTAGTTTAAGAATAAACTATTTGTTTGGTTCGGGTTTGAAACATTCTCATCAACCAAGCAAAATGAGATGTTTATAAACAGGTAAAGACACCGACATTTTCAGTCGGTGTCTAATACATTTTTAGCTTAGCTAAATTAAGTGATTACTTAATTTCAACTACTGCTCCAGCTTCTTCTAATTGTTTTTTAAGAGCTTCTGCTTCGTCTTTAGCAACACCAGTTTTTAATTCTTTTGGTGCTCCATCAACTAAGTCTTTTGCTTCTTTCAAACCAAGGCCAGTTAAGTCTTTAACAAGTTTTACAACTGCTAATTTAGCGCCACCAGCTTCTTTTAAGATAACATCAAATGATGTTTTTTCTGCAGCAGCAGCAGGTGCATCACCACCAGCAGCAGGACCAGCAACTACAGCAGCAGCTGCAGGCTCGATACCATACTCGTCTTTTAAGATTTGAGCTAATTCGTTAACTTCTTTAACGGTTAAGTTTACTAATTGCTCAGCAAACGATTTTAAATCTGCCATTTTATTAAGATTTTAAATTTTTACGTAAAAATAATTTTGTTTTATTGCGAACTTAAGGTGTTCGTTAACCTTCTCTTTCTTGTAGAGTTTTAACAATTCCTGCAATTTTGCCTCCGCTTGATTTAAGCGCAGATATAACATTCTTAGCTGGTGATTGTAATAATCCAATGATATCGCCAACAAGCTCTTCTCTCGATTTTAAGCTTACTAGGTTATTCAATTGGTCATCGCCAACATATACTGATGAATCTATAAATGCTGCTTTAAGCAATGGTTTATCAGATGTTCTTCTCAAAGCTTTAATCAACTTAGCCGGAGCGTTTGCTGTTTTTGAGAATAATAATGATGATGAACCTTTAAGGGCTTCGTAGATCTCAGAAGCATCGCCATCCAAACCTTCAATCGCTTTGCGAATTAAAGAGTTTTTAGCAACCTTCATAATGATATCTCCTTCAAAACATTTGCGTCGGATGTTATTAATCTGCTCAACAGAAAGGCTAGAGGTATCAGCAATATAAAAATTGCCATACTCTTGCATTTGTCCTTGTAGTTCTAAAACTACTTCGTTTTTTTCTTCTCTGTTCATGATTAAATCCCCGCTACTGATTTGGTTTCAATTGCAATCCCAGGACTCATTGTAGAAGACACGTGAATGCTCTTAAAATAAGTTCCCTTTGCAGCAGATGGTTTTAATTTAGATATTACAGAGATAATCTCCATAGCATTTTCATAAATTTTATCTGCTGGGAATGATACTTTCCCTATTGAAGCGTGTATAATACCGCTTTTGTCTACCTTAAAATCAATCTTACCAGCTTTAACCTCTGTTACAGCTTTACCAACATCGTTGGTTACCGTTCCAGATTTTGGATTTGGCATTAAGTTCCTTGGACCTAAAACACGGCCTAATTTACCCACTTTTGCCATACAAGCTGGTGTTGTGATAATAATGTCTACGTCGGTCCAACCACCTTCAATTTTAGCCACATATTCGTCTAAACCTACGAAGTCTGCGCCAGCTGCTCTTGCTTCTTCTTCCTTATCAGGAGTTACTAAAGCTAAAACACGTACAGTTTTACCTGTTCCGTGTGGTAAAGTAGCAATACCACGAACCATTTGATTGGCTTTACGTGGATCTACACCTAATGAAACATCAATATCAACTGATGCATCGAACTTAGTAGTAGTGATTTCTTTTACCAAAGCAGCAGCAGCCTGTAAAGTATAAGCTTTACCAGCTTCTATTTTAGCATGTGCCTTTTTTTGATTTTTAGTTAATTTCGCCACTGTTGTAAACTGTTTTTAATTAATTATTCCAGGGTGCGTCACCAGAAACGGTGATTCCCATACTGCGTGCTGTACCGGCAACCATACTCATTGCAGATTCGATTGTAAATGCATTTAAATCAGGCATTTTATCTTCAGCAATAACTTTAATCTGGTCCCAGGTCACCGATCCAACTTTTTTACGGTTAGGCTCAGCAGAACCACTCTGTAATTTAGTAGCATCTTTTAACTGGATAGCTACAGGAGGGGTTTTGATGATGAAATCGAATGACTTATCAGCATAAACAGTAATTACAACTGGCAATACTTTACCTGCTTTATCTTGGGTACGAGCGTTGTACTGTTTGCAAAACTCCATGATGTTAACACCTTTAGCACCTAATGCAGGCCCTACTGGTGGCGATGGATTTGCAGCTCCGCCTTTGATCTGTAATTTGATCATTGCACTGACTTCTTTTGCCATTTTGTGTTTTTTGTTTATTTAAAACTCAATGTTAAATATTGGAAGCATGTAACATTTAATTCCCTAGACGGTTTTATACAAAACCAAAAGGACTGCAAAGATATGGATAATCTTGCAGTCCTACAATATATTTTGAAAATAAATTTCTTACTCTTTTTCTACTTGCATGTAGTTAAGTTCTAGCGGAGTTTTACGTCCGAAAATCTTAACCATTACTTTCAATTTTTTCTTTTCTTCGTTTACTTCTTCAATCACTCCAGAGAAACCATTGAAAGGTCCATCCATAACTTTAATGCCTTCGCCAACATAATAAGGAACATTCATAGTTTCACCTTGTTCGCTCATCTCATCAACAACACCTAAAATACGGTTAACTTCTGCTTGGCGCATTGGAATTGGATTACCAGCTTTATCACCTAAGAAACCAATAACGCTATTTATTCCTTTAATAATGTGTTCCAATTCACCATCAAGTGTGGTTTCAACCAAAACATATCCAGGATAAAAGTTACGTTCTTTGGCAATTTTTTTACCATCTTTCATTTGGTAATATTTTTCCATTGGTATTAATACCTGTGGCACCAAATGAGAGTAACCTAAACGGCTGATCTCAGCATCAATATACTGTTTTACTTTCTTCTCTTTACCGCTTACAGCTCTTACAACATACCATTTTAGATCGCTCATCAGGAAATATTAATTAGAAAGTGATTTATAAAAAGTATCTAAAACAAAAGTAGAACCTTTATCCATTGCAAAAATAACCAATGCAATAATTAAAGAAGCCACTAAAACAAGAATCGCAGAACTTTGCAGTTCGCCCCAAGTAGGCCATGTAACCTTATTGGTCATTTCATCGTATGATTCTTTTATAAACTCAACTACTTTAGCCATATTTATTTTAATGATTAAATGATTGAGTTAGTGATTGAGAGAATGTAAACTACATTCAATCTTTAAAATATTCACTAATTTAATCATTATTTTTGGCACGGGAACAAGGATTCGAACCCTGATCAAAGGTTTTGGAGACCTCTATTCTACCGTTGAACTATTCCCGTAATTAGAAAGCAAAGTACTTAAGTTATTTCTCAAGCACCTTGCTTTCATTATTTTCCTTTAAGCCCCTTTAGGGGTTTAGGGTTTTATTTTACAATTTCAGTTACCTGACCAGCACCTACTGTTCTACCACCCTCACGGATTGCGAAACGTAGACCTTTTTCCATTGCGATTGCGTTGATCAATTTCACAGAAATTGTAACGTTATCACCTGGCATTACCATTTCAGTTCCTTCAGCTAGTGAAATTTCACCAGTTACATCTGTAGTACGGAAATAGAATTGTGGACGGTATTTGTTGAAGAATGGAGTATGACGACCACCTTCTGCTTTTGATAATACATAGATTTCAGCTTTGAAATCTGTGTGAGGAGTTACTGAACCTGGTTTACAGATTACCATACCACGACGGATATCAGTTTTCTCAATACCACGTAACAATAAACCTACGTTATCACCAGCTTCACCATAATCTAAGATCTTACGGAACATCTCAACACCAGTAACTGTAGATTTTAAGTTCTCAGCACCCATACCTAAGATTTCAACTGGATCTCCAGAGTTGATTACACCACGCTCAATACGACCAGTTGCAACAGTACCACGACCAGTGATCGAGAATACATCTTCAACAGGCATTAAGAATGGAAGCTCAGTTAAACGTGGAGGAATTGGAATGTAGCTATCTACAGCATCCATTAACTCCATAATTTTTCCAACCCATTTTGGATCGCCATTCAAACCACCTAAAGCAGAACCTTGAATAACAGGAATATCATCACCAGGGAAATCGTAGAACGATAATAATTCACGAACTTCCATTTCTACTAATTCTAATAATTCAGGATCATCAACCATATCCACTTTGTTCATGAATACAACCAATGAAGGTACACCAACCTGACGAGCCAACAAGATGTGCTCACGAGTTTGTGGCATTGGACCATCAGTAGCAGCAACAACGATAATAGCACCATCCATTTGAGCCGCACCTGTAACCATGTTTTTAACATAATCCGCGTGACCTGGACAATCTACGTGTGCGTAGTGACGGTTTGCAGTTGAATACTCAACGTGCGCAGTATTAATAGTAATACCTCTTTCTTTTTCCTCAGGAGCTGAGTCAATTGAATCGAATGAACGTGCCTCAGATAAACCTGCATCAGCTAAAACTTTTGTAATAGCTGCTGTTAAAGTTGTTTTACCGTGATCGACGTGACCGATTGTACCGATGTTTAAGTGCGGTTTACTACGGTCAAATTTTTCTTTTGCCATTTTATTTATAACTAATTAGTAGGTTAACTTTTTATTATTTTTATTTATTGTTTTATTGCAATGCAACACAAAAAACCTTGTCTACTCTGTTTATTAAACAGATTTAACAAAGCTTTATTATCCTGAGCCAACTATGGGAATTGAACCCATGACCTCTTCCTTACCAAGGAAGTGCTCTACCGCTGAGCTAAGTCGGCTTTTTTTAAGCTCAATAGTTCATTTATTAATTAGCTCATTTGTGTTCTATGAACTAATGAACCAGTTTCCTAATTGAACTTCCAAGAGCGGAAGACGAGGTTCGAACTCGCGACCTATAGCTTGGAAGGCTATCGCTCTACCAACTGAGCTACTTCCGCTTGTTAATTTAAGATTTTGGATAAACGAGTTACGATTGAACATCAATCTAAAATCGTAAATCTCCAATCCGAAATCAAATTGTGGGGGGAGAAGGATTCGAACCTTCGAAATCTTGCGATAACAGAGTTACAGTCTGTCCCATTTGGCCGCTCTGGAATCCCCCCTACTTTATTTCAAAATGTAACACTTTAAAAC
>NZ_JACRYL010000010.1:0-46574 GCF_014306625.1 Pedobacter fastidiosus | reverse complement strand
CCTCCTATCGGAATCGAACCAATGACCTACTGATTACAAGTCAGTTGCTCTACCAGCTGAGCTAAGGAGGCTTTTAAATTTTGTGCAATGATACGAAAAATCTTCATTTTTCATATTATTAGCGTGTTTTTTAAAAACTTTAAACTTTTAAAAGAACTAACCTTTTCTTATTGGCATAACGCCGTTTCCGAAAGGGAATGCAAATCTACACAATTATATTTCACTTCAAAATAAATTTGAAAAAAAATAGCGGACATTGCTGTCCGCTACCTCTAAAATTATGTTTTAAACTAATATTTACTTAGTAATCAGTCGCTTCGCTCTCGCTTAAAATTGCTTTATGTTCAATTAATTTTGCACGAGTTTTATCTTTATGCTTAGTGATCTGCTTTCTTAGCGATTCAATTGCCAAATCTGTGGCTTCTTCAAATGATTTACATTGTTCTTTAGCGAACAGGGTTCCACCCGGGACAATGAGTTTTATCTCACTAACCTTATTGGCTTCATCTTCTACATTCTCTAATTTTAAATACACTTCACCGCTAATAATCTGGTCAAAAAACTGATCTAGCTTGTTTGCCTTCTTCTGTATAAAATCTAACAACTTACTGTCTGCACTGAAGTGGATTGATTGAACTCCGATTTTCATTTTTCCTCCTTTTTTTATGCCTTTGGATGGGCTTGTTTATAAATTGTTTTTAATCTTTCGATTGAATTGTGTGTGTAAACCTGGGTGGCCGCTAAACTAGCATGGCCTAAAAGTTCTTTAATTGCATTTAAATCTGCGCCAGCATTAAGTAATGTTGTAGCATAGCTATGGCGCAATACATGCGGGCTTTTTTTATTATTAGTAGATACGTGGTTTAAGTATGATGTTACCACTCGGTATATCAACTTAGGATAAGCCACTGCGCCCATATTTGTAACGATTAATATAGGCAAATTGTTATTAAAGTTTTGCAACTTTTTTAACTCAAGATAGTTATTTACTTGATTGATAAGCTGTTTATTTATAGGGATAATTCTCTCCTTATTCCTTTTACCCAAAACTTTAATTGTTCCTGAATATACATCCACGTCCAGCTCCTTTAATTGGAGCAATTCTGTTAAACGCATCCCCGTTCCAAAAAGAAGTTCTATTATTAAATGATCTCGAACAGAGGAAAAGCTATCATCAAAATAACGATCAGAATCTAGAAGTTGATTCATCTTTTGGTCATCGATAAAAACGGGAAGTCTTTTGGGGATTTTGGGTGCTTTAATTAAAACGGTGGGGTTTTGATCAATTTTTTCTTCTCTTAATAAGAATTTATAAAAACTCCTCAAAGCTGAGATCTTTCTATTAATTGTACTTTCTGATGTTTTCTTTTCCATCAAATCGACCATAAAACTCCGAAGATGGGTATGTTTAATTTCTTGAAAACTTAGTTCGAATGTGGTATTAATATATTCTTCAAACTGATCTAAATCGGTTTGATAAGAGGTTACGGTATGCGGAGAATAGCGCTTCTCGTGAGTTAAATATGTTATAAAACTTTTTAGCAACATTCAATATATTTTGCAAAGGCATTAATATGAAGTTACAAATAGTTTTGATATAAAGAAATCATTAATTAATTGTTTATTGTAAAGATTTCGATTGAGGCAAAAACAAAAAAGCCTTCAGAAAAATCCTGAAGGCTTTAATAAGTATATAGTAAACAACTTATACAGTTGTATCTAAATTCATGTTTTGAATATAAACAGCATGTTTAATTTCAGTACGACGAGCTACGGATTTTTTCTCGTATGCTTGGCGACTACGTAGTTCTCTCAATACACCAGTTTTTTCAAACTTTTTCTTGAAACGTTTTAGGGCTTTATCTAATGATTCGCCGTCTTTAATGTTAATAATGATCATAACGCTGAAATACCTCCTCTCGTGGTTTTTTAATTTCCCGTGTTATCGGGGATGCAAATGTAAGTAAATTATTGAAAATGAGAAAGGTTTTATAAAAGAAATTATTTGGTTGTCATAATCTTTAAACACCTTATATATACAGCATATATTCCCGTAAAATATTTATTCGATCTTGTAATTGTTTTATTCTATTCTTTCCCTACATTTATTTATAACATTAAATTTATGACTAAAGGCAAAAAAGTAATTTCAATCATCTCCGTAATCGTTTTATTAATATTGGTTGGCATCGGCTATTATCGTTATTTCTTTGTTTTTGGAGAAGGCGTGAAAGCTGGAGAATTAAATTACGTAGTAAGGAAAGGATATATATTTAAAACTTATGAAGGTAAATTAATTCAAAGTGGAATTAAATCACGCCAAACTGGAACATTACAAAATAACGAATTTGAATTTTCTATTGCCAATAAAGATATAGCCGATAAAATGATGGCCAACAGCGGGAAATTTTACGAGCTACATTATAAGGAGTATAAAAACACTTTGCCATGGAGAGGCTTTAGTGTGTATGTTGTAGATAGTATTTTAACCTCTAAAGATATACCGCAGTAAGTTGCAAATTAATTGGTTAATTGGTTAATTGGTTAATTGGTTAATTGAAAAACATTCGCTGAAAAAAATTGGTTTTAAAATTTGGCCAAAAAAAATCCGGAGGCGTGGTTACGCCTACCGGATTGCTCATAATATTTATTTGGTTTGTTGTTTCTAATCTGACAAAGCTTTTCTGCTTTGGTCTAATTTAATATTTCTCTAGCGATAACGATCTTCTGTATTTCGGATGTTCCCTCACCTATTGTGCATAATTTACTATCGCGATAGAATTTCTCTACCGGGAAATCTTTTGTGTAACCATAACCACCAAAAATCTGTACGGCTTCTGTTGCAACTCTCACCGAAACTTCTGAGGCAAAATATTTCGCCATTGCCGATTCTTTTGTCATTGGCAAATGCCTATTCTTTAAATCTGCAGCCTGACGAATTAATAACTCAGCCGCTTCAATTTCTGTCGCCATATCTGCCAATTTGAAACTGATTGCCTGAAAGCTTGATATTGGTTGTCCGAATTGCTGACGCTGTTTTGAATAAGCTACAGCAGCATCAAAAGCACCTTTAGCAATCCCCAATGCTAATGCCGCAATAGAAATTCTTCCTCCATCCAATACTTTCATAGCCTGTTTAAAGCCTTCCCCAACATTACCCAAGAGGTTGGCTTTTGGAACACGACAGTTATCAAAAATCATTTCAGTGGTTTCTGAAGCTCGCATTCCTAATTTATTTTCCTTTTTTCCTGCAGTAAAACCTGGCGTTCCTCGTTCTACAACAATTGCAGAAATCCCTTTTGAACTTCCCTGTTCTCCTGTTCTTATCATTACAACGGCAACATCTCCACTTTTGCCATGGGTAATCCAATTTTTTGCCCCATTAATAATGTAATCGTCGCCATCTTCAACAGCGGTTGTCATCATTCTCAAAGCATCCGAACCTGTATTTGCCTCAGTTAAACCCCAAGCGCCAATCCATTCTGCAGATGCCAATTTTGGTAACCATTTTTGCTTTTGTTCTTCTGTTCCGAAAGCCAAGATATGACCCGTACATAAAGAATTATGCGCTGCCAATGATAAACCGATTGAGCCACAAACTCTGGCTACTTCTACAATTACATCAACATATTCCTGATAACCCAAACCTGAGCCACCATATTCTTCGGGAACCAATACGCCCATTAAACCCAACTCTCCCAATTGTTTGAACAATTCTACCGGGAAATGCTGTGCCTCATCCCACTCCATTATATTTGGACGAATGTTTTTCTCTGCAAAATCGCGGACCATGGCCTTTACACTCTGCTGAGTTTCTGTTTCTGAAAAGTTAAAGCTTACGCTCATTAGTTTATATTTTAAGCTAGTTGAGGCAATTATAAACAATTATTTGATAGTTACTTACCATTAAATATTCGTTTAATTGTAGAATGAAATGGTATTTGGTTCAATAAGTTATTCGGTTAATTTTAAACCTTGAAATTGGCAGATGAAAGTTTTTTAATTTTTTTCTGCGTCTTTCGGCAAATAAACAAGGTTGGAGTAGAAAATGCCTGATCCCAACGCTTTCCAGAAAAAAGCTAGCTTCTATTAATAAGAAATGTATGGTGTAATTTTATCAATAATCTGTTGATTAAGGATGACGATCTTTTTTAAATCGGCAGGGCTTGAATAATTGCCGTGTTGTTTTCGATACTGAATTATAGCGCTAATTTGTTTGTAAGATAAATATGGATTAGATTTTAAATCGTTAAAAATCGCCGTATTAATATTTACAGTTTTAAGCTTTATTGGGCTAAGCGAAATTTGATTTTTGATTTCTTCATACTTAACAGAGTCTAAACCATAAACTTCCATTAGTTGTTCTTTTTTATAGAAACCACCCAAGCGCTCACGATATTTTAAAATTCGATTGGCGAAAGCACCTCCAACACCCTTGATTTCATCGAGCTGAGCAGAATCGGCCACGTTAATATCTATAATCGCCAAAGGTTTCTTAACATATTCTCTCTTTTCGAAATTAAAATCTTTTTTCGGATAATTAGATTGCTGATTTTCAATTTGAACGTAAGGCAAAAGCTTTTTGTACATTTCAGGCGAAATGGTGTACATTTTCTGTAAATCTTCCGCTTTATAAAATTTACCACCCTTATTCCTATAGTTAACAATAGAACTGGCTTGCTTTGGGGATAATCCTAAGGTTTGCCAGCCTTCTTCATCAATTTTATTGGGGTCGAATGTAAAAAGTTTACTTGTTTTGCTGGGGCTAGATTCTTCTATCCGATCTCTTGTATAATGAAAATTATTTTGATCCGTTACTTCTATTTTTTGAATTTGTGCTAAAAGGTCAGGGCTATCTTTTTCTAGAGATTTAAAGTGATCGTAAATATAGGGAACGGCTTTAAGTGCTATAATTATAAAGATAAGAAAGAGTAGCCCATTGAACTCGCCTTTACTGAAACCAAAATGTTTGTTAAGCCAAATTCTCATTAATACGATATGACATGTGTATTATAAATATAAATCTTATTTTTGGAATTGCGAAACTCAACGGGCTTTGCAAATCAACAACCTAACAATTATTTATATGAAGATCATTACGACCTCAGAATTTGCTAAGGCGACAAAGATTGATAAACTTGGTGTGCCTGGATTAGCAGGTTTGATGATGGAACTGATGAAATTGAACGACATTAACGATGTTTTCTCTCAAAATCAGCACTTTAAAGGTTTAGAGTTTGTAGATAAAATTTTAGAAACAATTGGCGTTTCAATAGATTTTGACGAGGATGATTTAAATAGTATTCCAAAAACAGGTCCTTTTATAGCCATTGCTAATCACCCTTACGGTGGTGTAGAAGGATTGGCGCTTGTAAAGCTTTTGTGTACAGTTAGACCGGATGCTAAGGTAATGGTTAACTTTATTTTGAAAAAAATCCCCAACCTGGATGAATTTTTCGTCGCTGTAAATCCTTTTGAAAATGTTCAGCATTCATCGAGCATTAGCGGTTTAAAAATGACTTTCGATTTGTTGAGAAGCGGTACACCGATAGGTATTTTTCCTGCTGGTGAGGTTTCTACCTTTAAATTAGATGCGCAACAAGTTACCGATAGAATGTGGCACCCTGTTGTTGGAAAACTAATTGCGAAGGCAAAAGTTCCAGTTGTACCCATTTATTTTCATGGCAATAATGGCGTATTCTTTAACATTTTAAGTTTTATTCACCCAACATTGCGCACTGCTAAATTACCTTCAGAATTTTTGAATAAGCAAGGTTTAACCATAAAAGTTAGGGTTGGCAAGCCGATTTCAATTTCGGAGATTTCGCACATGAACAGCACCAATAAGTTAATGGACTTTTTGCGTGCTCGTACTTATGCTTTGGGAATAGGTTTGGATAAAGAGAAAAAACTTTTTAACCCACTTAACCTATTTAAAATTAAGAAGAAACCTGTTGAAATTATTGAAGAAACACCTCGAACATTAATTAAACAAGAGGTTGAAACTTTAGAAGATTTTAAAGTTTGGACAGAGAAAAATTACGAAGTTTATATTGTACCGACCTTAAAAATACCGAATACGCTAAGGGAAATTGGTCGTTTGCGAGAAATTACTTTCCGTGAGGTTGGCGAAGGCACAAACAAAAAGATAGATTTAGACAATTACGATATTTATTATAATCACTTATTTATTTGGGATAGAGATCTTGAAAATATTGTAGGTGCTTATAGAATTGGCAAAGGAGATGAGATTTTAGAAAGCATGGGCAGACGCGGTTTCTACCTTTCTGAATTGTTTAAAATGAAAGATCAGTTTTACCCAATGTTAAGACAGGGAATAGAGCTTGGCCGATCGTGGATTAGAAAAGAATATCAGGGCAAACCACTTCCACTATTTTTACTGTGGAAAGGAATTTTGAAATACCTAATAGACAATCCACAATACCGTTATATGTTTGGTCCTGTGAGCATTAGCAACAATTTTTCTAAATTCAGTAAAGCGTTGATTGTAGATTACATTACCAAAAACCATTTCGATTATGAGATGGCTAAATATGTAAAACCCAAAAATAAATTCAAGGCAGATCTTTTACCTATTTCTACTGATACTCTGGTAGATAGCAGTGAATCTTTTAAAGATTTGGATAGCATTATTGGAGATATTGAAAATTCGCACATTAAGATTCCTGTATTATTAAGACAATATATGAACCTAAATGCAAAGATTATCTCATTTAATATCGATCCTAAATTCTCTGATTGTTTGGATGGATTTTTAGTGGTAGATACGCATAATATCCCACCAGAAATGCTCGAGAAACTCGGCAAGAACTTGTAATTTTTAAACATAAAAAAACCCAGACATCCATCTGGGTTTTTTATTATCAACTAACCTAAACTTTATAAATACTAACCAAATATTTATACGCAAATATGAGGTTATCATGTTAAATCTGTGTTAGCTAAAAGTTATTAATTCATTGTTTTTATTAGCTTAAAGGCTGTTTTTAGAAAACTAAGAAATTATTTGTAAACCTGTAAAAAAGAGATCATTCCGTAAATTTTCTACTTTTAATTTATAAAATACACCTACCAATTAATTATCTTTAATAAAAAATAAAGACTCAATAATTACTTCTATGATTGGAATACCAGAAATAATTGTAATAGTTCTTGGTTTATTAATATGCTCTATAATAGCATACCTTTATTGGGCTGTAGCAGATTACGGCAGGAATACTTCATTAGGATTTTATGGTTCATTTTTCTTGGCATTATTCACCAGTCCAATTATTGCCTACTTTATTTTATTATTGTTTTTCGAAAGAAATGATTCAGAAGATTACTAAATCAGGGAACATTTTCGTTAGTTCTTTAATCTTTTGCAATGCTTTTGGTTCATTTCCAATTTAACTAAATGTCGTCAAACTAACCCTGTTCTATTAAAGTTCATATTAATGAAATGTTATTTTATGAATCTTCTTTAACCAATTTCCTTAACAATAAGTTGTAATTAAATTACTTGCTTATTAACAATAATCTTTTATCTTTAGATACTCTGTATGAGCTACGACAAACATTTGATTTATGAGAATCGATTGTTTCCCACCTTGTATTTTGCTCAAAATATTTTAATCCCTTAAGCAGGTTGATTTTCATTTAATCAATTTTTGAATTACAATTTATGACAGTCATATCTAAAGAAAATTTTTCTAAGGCAACCGGTATATGTAATGTTCCTATTCCGGGTTTAGCTTCTTTTTTAATGAAGTTTTTAAAAATTAACGACTTTAATGGGATCATAAAAAACGCGAAGGAGTTGGAAGGGCAAGAATTTGCAACGCACTTACTCGAAACATTAGGCGTTCGCATCGAGTTGGATGAAAGAGATTTGATTAACATCCCGAAAGATGGATCTTTTATTGCAATTGCCAATCATCCTTATGGCGCTATAGAATCGCTCGCTTTACTAAGCACTTTAGCCAAACACAGACCAGACACCATGTTTATGGGAAATTTTTTACTGAAGAAAATCCCGAATTTAGAAAAATGCATCATTGCCGTTAATCCTTTCGAAAAGGTTATAGATGCATCAAGCATCAGCGGTTTAAAAACGACATTGAAAGCACTAAAAGATGGAACTCCAGTCGCCATTTTTCCTGCCGGGGAAGTTTCATCCTATAAAATAAAAACAAATCAAATTACCGATAGAGAATGGCATCCGGTAGTTGGGAAAATTATTTCGAAAGCCAACGTGCCAATTTTACCCGTTTACTTTCATGGCAATAACGGTATATTTTTCAGCTTATTAAAGTTGATTCACCCTTCGTTACAAACTGCAAAACTAATCTCAGAACTGTTTAACAAAAAAGGGCATGTTCTTAAAATTAGAATTGGAGAACCAATTTTAGTTAAAGATATAGACTGCAAAAACTGTAACATTTCTTTGCTGAAATATTTGAGAACATCATTATATGGACTTGCTAAAACAAAAAATCCTTTAGCCAATTAATTGCCTACAATGTTAAATTAAAGTTACCTTCTGCCCTTCTTCTTCACATAAAGAAATTGTTGTTTTTATCTTATTTATGGGTAAATTTATTTTAGCCAAATATTTAAGCGTTGATGAGCAGGGGTCGAAAATATTTTTTAAAAACATTTTTTATGATGTGCATTGCTGCAAGTTTTTTTACTGCAAATGCGCAGAACCATTCCTTTGATTTCTATAATGGAACTTTCAATTTCAATATAGACTCTTCATCCTTAATTTCTACTCCAAAAATTGCATCGGCCAATGCAGTATCCAAGTTTTATGATCAGATAAGCTTAAGCAATACCGCTTCAATAATTACTTCACTAAAAGATTATAAAAATAAGTACAATTTAAACGATTGGATTTATTACCAGCTCATTAGAAAAACAGCTGAGCAGATTAGCCCTAAGGCAGATAATTATTTTAGATATACGCTTTACAAATGGTATTTACTTAACAAATGCGGTTACGATGCAAGAATTGCGGTTGGGAACGAACAGATTATTTTTTATGTCCGCAATGATGAAGACATTAGTGATATTCCATTTTTTATGGTTGATGGCAAAAAATATATGTGTTTAAATTATCATGATTATGGAAAATTATTTATGCAGGCTGATACTTACAAACCCATAAAAATCCTTTTTCCTGAAGCAAAAAATCCATTTTCGTACAAAGTGACTAGAATGCCCGATTTTAAGCCAGATAGCTATGAAGAAAAAGATGTAGAGTTTAGTTACCGCCAAAAAATATATCATTTTAAATTGAAAGTAAACGAAAGTGTGCAGACGATATTCCAAAATTATCCCGTGGTTGATTTCGAAACTTACTTTAACATTCCTTTAAGTAGGGAAACTTATAGTTCTCTAATTCCTATTTTGAAGAACAATTTAAAGGGAATGGATCAAAAAAAGGGCGTAGATTATTTAATGAGATTTACACGTTACGCATTTCTTTATGAGAATGATGAACAGAATTTTGGTAAGGAAAAGCGCTTATCGCCAGAGCAAACTTTATTAAATAAGTATAGCGATTGCGACGACAGAGCTGGATTATTCTTTTTTTTGGTAAAGGAAATTTATAATCTCCCGATGATTGCGATCCTCTACCCTACTCATTTAACAATGGCTGTTCAGTTTGAAAAGCCTGTTGGCGAGTACATTATTTACAATGGCCGAAAGTATTCTTTCTGTGAACCCACACCACAAGTTGAAGATTTAAAAATCGGCGAGGTTTCTACAAGCCTTAAAAACATTAAATATGAAGTTGTTTATGCTTATGAGCCTATAAAAAAGTAAATTTCATCGGTTTGAACAGCTTAAAAATCGTGTTAAATTAATGTTACCAAAGTGTTATCTTATCAATAACACGTTCAATCGTAGTGGATAGCGAGTATATTTAACCACTTAATTGAAATTAATTTTAAAACGATCCTTATGTCAGCTGTTATTTATACAATCTTAAAAGAATATTTTGTTGAGATTCATAATCACCCGGTTAAAGCTAGAATTATGTCTCCAATTTCAGATGAAAATGTATTTGTTTTCCAAACCAGTTTATACTATAAAAGTAAAAGCCATTTAGATGCAAACCAACCGGCATCTACTTTTACATCATTTGCAAATGCAGAGAGACACCTACTTCAATATTTGGAAGAGTTTCAAAATACGCTAGATTTAGGTGGAGAAATTGCCCAAGGATCAAACTTTTAGGTACTTTCTTTATCGTCTTTTTCCGGTCCTAATTCAGATTCGATTACATCCTGCTCAAATTTCTTTTCATCTTTCTTATTTCTGAGGATAATGAAAATAATTAATGCTAAAACAATTGCAACAACAATAGCTAGGATTACATAATTTATATTCATAATTTCAGTATTAAAAATAAGACTTTCTTAAACTTACCTTAAATATTCTATATGTTAACTACACACAAGCTTGTTAACACAATCATAATATGGATTTAATTTTACGATAACATATCTTTGAGCACACAAAAGGTATATGAAAAAAAATAAGTCTAAATTAAAAAGCCAATCGGCAAATAAAAAGCAGAAAAAAGAGTTAGAATTAACTTTAACAGAGAAAATCAAAGAGGTGATTGCTCAGTTCGGAAAGGTTAAAAAATCAGAAAAAGCGATTGAAAGATTCTCTAAAAAAATGATCAAAAAGCTTTCTATTGAAATCAATAAAGATGTTGCTCCAATTGCAGAAGAAAAAGCTCCTCAAGTAGAAACCAAAACTAAAGTTACTAAGCCATTGGTTGCTAAAAAGCCAAAGGCTGTGGTTGAAACTAAATAACAAAAAACAAGGAAGCCCTGCTGGTTGAAACTAGCAGGGCTTTTCCTTGTGCTTAATATTAGAAACTGTATCTCAATCCTAATTGCATTTGATATCTTGAGGCGAAGAAATCTTTAGAATAAGAGGTTACATCTTTCTGTGCAAAAGTATAAACTGGATATGCCGTTGGTGTTCCAGCTGTTGCAACTTTTACGCCAACACTAGCCATTGAATTATAGGTATTTGGAGAAAAATACTGAATTCCCCAATCCTTATTAACCAAATTTGTAAGGTTTACAATATCGTAAGTTAATGTAAGCACGTGTGGATGTTTGCCTTTTGCTACCTGAATATCTTGTGAGAAACGGAAATCTGCCTGAACATTCCAAGGTGTACGAGCACCATTACGCTCCGTAAAATCTCCTCGGCGAGTACTTAAATATTTATCTCCGTTAATATAAGCATCAAACGCTGCAGCTTGTGCAATTCCATCTGGTGTATTTGCAAAAAACTTAGTTGTTTCGCCCGCATTTGGAATATACAATAAGCTAACGGTTTGTCCTGTTCCATTGATTCTGGTATTAACTAAACCCAAAGAATATGGAGAACCCGATTGACCGCTGAAGAATAAGGAGAAGTTAGAAACGTATTTTCCGTTTTTAGCCCAATCCAATCTATAGTTGATGGTCGAAATAATACGGTTACGAATATCAAAATTGGAATAAGCAATCCCTGGATTATTTGGGCTCAAAGCTTGATTTAACTGCCAGTTAGATTCCATTGAGTTACGGATTCCGTTTGCAATATCTTTCGATTTTCCATAAGTATAAGCAACCATCACATCCAATCCGATAGGAAGTGATTTGCTAACCTGAGCCGTTAAGCTGTATTTATAGCCCTTATCTGTATTTGATAAAAGGTAAGCATTAGTGTACAAAGGATTAATTTTTGTTCCAGAATAAATTGGTTGTTGTTTCTGTGTATCGTAAATCATGTATTTAGGATTATCCACATAGTTGATTTGCTGAAACTGAACATCCTTAATTACTTGACTGAAAATCCCTTCTAAAGTAAATTTCCATTGATCATCAGTTTTATAATCTAAAGCCAAATTACTTCTCCATGCTTTCGGCATTTTAAAGTTATTATCAACTAAATCTACCTGGGTTGCACCTGATGCATCTTTAACATTTACACCCTGATTGGTTACAAAACCAGCTTCACCATTACCAGTTAAAGCATCTTTAATTGGATCTGAACCCACTGCCGGAACTACTGGAGTTGTACCAGTGTAAGTGTAGCTCTTATCAAAAGCGCCATAATTTACGCCATTATTATAGTAGGCATAACCAATCCAGGCGAAAGGAACACGACTCGTAAATAATCCAGTTCCACCGCGAACAATTAAACTTTGATTGCCAAGTGCATCAAAATTAAATCCTAATCGTGGCGAAATTTGAATTTTGTTTAAGAATTTCCCTGTAATTGATGATGGTTGAGTATACGTATAAGTTGTACCATAATTAGCATCAACAGGAGAATTTGTTGTTTTACTGCTTAAGGTTGGCATATCTGGTAAATTAGCCATATCGAAACGCAATCCCGGTGTTAACTTTAAACGATCGCCAACTCTAATCTCGTCCTGGCCATAAACGCTGTACATATTTACGTTAAATTCTGCCGTTGGATTTGCAATAATATTATCGCGACTGTTATTATCGTAATTGTAACTCGTACGAACTCTGTTAGGTCTGTTGTTTAAAAAATCTGCAACGCTTCCATAGGCAACACGACCGTTCCAAGAGTTTACAAAACCATAATTAATGTTGTAAAACTCGTTGTGTGTACCAAAGGTAAACGTGTGGTTGCCTTTGCTGAAGCTGTAGTTATCTGTAAATTCAAAAGTATTTTGCTTCATATTGAAGATACTGGCCTCACGATCTGTACCTAAAAATAATGTTCCACCATTCGAAGCAATTTCGATTTGTGGCAAAGCCGGATTAGAAGTTGGATCACGGAAATCGTGAACTGTAGAATAACCAATAATTAAATTGTTTGTCGCCGAATTGCCGAAACGAGTTTTTAAATCGAGCACTGTTGATGACTGATTGTTGTTTTGTTTAAAATCAATGCCACCAAATCTAAAGTTAGATTGATCTCTTTCTAAATTTGTAGCTTTTGAAATAATCGTATTGTTTCTAATCGTTAATTGATTATTCTCGTTGATGTTCCAATCTAAACGATTAAAGAATTTATTAGATTGAGAATAAATGTTGTAATTATCAAATGAGCCAGCATCGATGCCATAAGCTGTTTTCATACGATCTGAAATCTGTTGAGCCTCAGTTAAGGTAAGTAATTTCATATCAGAAGAACCAGCTCCCAAAATTACGGGATCTTGACGACGGGTAATTTCCTCATTGGTGAAAAAGAATAGTTTATCCTTTATAATTGGGAAACCAACACGGAAACCTGTTTGGTAATCGTGAAATGCAGATGGTTCTTTAGAGTTATCACCAATTTTATTTCTACCGATTAAGGCAGCATTACGGCCATAACCATAAACTGAACCCGTTACATCATTAGTACCGCCACGAGTTACCGCATTAATACTTCCACCCAAAAAGTTACCTACCTTAACATCATAAGGAGAAAGTAAAACGGTTACATCCTGGATTGCGTCTAAAGATACCGGATTGGTACGTGTACTACTTCCGGGCATACCGGAACTTCCACTTTGACCACCTAGTGATGGACTAAAGCCAATTGCATCGTTATTAATTGCACCATCAATCGTTACGTTATTGTATCTAAAGTTGGTTCCACCGAAGGTATTGTCTTTACTTCCTTGAGGCGTAACACGAGTTACATCCTGCAAACTGCGATTCATGGTTGGCAAAGTTTTAATCTGACCTTCGCCAATACTTGTACCTGCACCAGATTTTGTTCCACCTTTTTGGCCTTTAACACTTACCTCCGCCAGTTGGTTACCTTGTTCTTTTATATCGATATCCAGTTTTTGATCTGAACCAAGAGTTAAATAGATGTTTTCTTTAACAATTGGACTGTAACCAACATAGGTTACGGTAATTTTGTATGGTCCGCCAGGATTTAAGTTTCCTATACGGTAAAGACCTGTTTCATTTGATGATGCTTTGGATACAGTACCTGTTGGAACATGCACCATAACAATGGTTGCACCAGGAATAATGCCTTTTTCATCCTTTATTTTTCCATTGATACTAGATGTGGTTACCTGAGCCTGAACTGTGGTAATCAGTAACACTAAAATACTAAATAGGGATAGTACGCGTGATTTCATTTTAAGTTGTTTTATTTTGATACAAAACAACAGCCTTAATGTTAATTCAATATTAACAGTAAATTAAGTTTAACTATATTTTAACAAAAAAGACATAAAGAGAAAACATTGAGAATATAGCATCTTAACACCCGTTTTGGATGACCAGAAATAATGCTTACAGATTCTCCAAAGATGCTTTTGAAACATGAAGATTTGATGAAGATTTAAAATCATTAAACAAGAAAAAGCTAGAGATGCTCTAGCTTTCCAAAATTTTATCCAAAAAAAAACCGGAATTTACATTCCGGCTTAATATTATTTAGAGATTTCTTCTAATAAACATTTTGCTGTGGAGTAAAACTTGCCCAACCTGTAGTCCAATCTGTAGTACCAAATGCACCACGATAAGTAACAGTTTCGAAACCAGTTAAACCTGTAAAGCTTGCGCCAGAAAGTAATATTGATCCTGTGTTTGGTACCAATTTAGGTGTTGACCCTACATCAAATATAGAACCATCGATACCGATATCCTGCCATTTTGGATAAACCTGATTACCAAAAGCAGCAGTTTTAAACCAAACATCTACAGCTTCTGCACCAACATTACCTGTTCCTTTAATTTCTACACCAATTGGATTTGGAAATGCAGGCGTGCTTCCTGTTCCGTAACCGTTAGTTCCCCAACCATCTACACCGGCAAGAACGTTATTTTTCAAAACCAATTCTCCTGCAGCTGCATTAGCCAAAGTTACTGCTCCATCGATAAATAATCCGTTTGGATAAGCGGTAAATACTGAGTTATAAATTTTAATTTTATTGCTTCTTCTCAAGTGCATTGCATTTTGAAATTGAACAGAAACAGTTTTGTTTTTATCTTTCTTAGGACCGATGATGGTAACGTTTGAAAACTGAGGAGCAGTAAAAGGTGTATTTGTTGTACCATTTCCATCATTATCAACTTCGAAGCCATTCGATCCTGATTGATCTGCAGAGTTTGCATCACGGATCCCGATCGCGAATTGAACTGTTCCGCGGAAACCAAAATCAACATCAAAATCATCATCCAAACCACGATAAGCAATTAAGTGTTTAGCATTTACAGTACCACCGAACCATTCGAAAGCATCATCCAAACCATAAGAACATTGAACATAATCTATAACGGTTCCACTTCCTACCGAACCCATGGTTAAAGAGTTAACTTCTTGATTAGGATTAATTGGGGTACCAGCATAATCAATTCTAACATATTTAAGTACGCCAGAATTATCTGCATCATTTGTACCACCATGCCATCCATCATAACCACCTTCTAATTGTGCTTCGCCACCAACTTGGTTGTTTACAGCTTTACCACACAATACAACACCACCCCAATCTCCAGGCTCACGGAAACCAGCAGCTCTTTCTGATGTGAAAATAATTGGTGCAGAAGCTGTACCCTCAGCGATAATTTTATTACCACGTTGAACAACCAAAGTGCCCTGAGTTTCTCTATCACCAATAATTACTGTACCTGCTTCAATTTCTAAAGTTACTCCTTCTACCGCAGCTAATCCTCCTGTGTTTTTTGGATCTCTACCTACTCTAACAAATCCATTTAAACGGTAAATATTTCCTTTAGTCCATTTGGTATTGGCTGTAATACTTCCAGCAGCAACTTCTACAATAGGTTTTGTAGGTGTAGTAGTTGGAGGTGTAACTGTTCCGCCAGCTTCGATATATTCGATAACTGTTGTTTTTTTACATGAGGTAACAATTAATGTTCCCGCTAAAATTACAGTCATGATTTTGAATGATACAGAACCAAATTTTAGATTGTAAAGCTTTTGCATGTTCATATTTTTTTTATTTAGATTTTGCATTTTTTGATTTAAAATAATTTGTATGATAAGGTTAGGCCGATTTGGCGACCGCTTTTAAATTGAGAAAAGATTTGATCCGTATTTCTGTCAAAATTACCATCGCCATTTCCATCCTGTAGAAGCGTAGTATTTTGATTTAACAGATCGTTAAAGTTTGCCTTTAAGGAGATTTTGTTTGAGAAAGTTTTAGTGATCACTAGATCGATTACACTTTTAGGCATTTCATAAATATCTGGCACATCAACCGTTCCAACGTACGCAATTCGTTTACCTGCAACATTATACAATAGATTTACCTGAATTTTCGATTTTACATTATTATAAAAAACTGCTGCATTAACGATATAAGGAGATTGCCCCTGCATTGGCCTGTTATCTGATTGCCCTGTAGTATTGTCGCGGAGTTTAACTTTACTGTTAATGTAAGAAGCATTAATTAATAAGGTTAAATCGTTTAAGAATTTGGAACCGGTTAAACCAGCCAATGTTTTACGCAACTCTAGCTCAACCCCCAAGTTTTTAACAGATTCCGCATTTTGAAAACTGAAAGATTTAGCTCCAGTTCCCGGAACAATAGTCGTTTCTATTGCGTTGGTGAAATATTTGTAAAAAGTTGATACACTTATTAACTCTGAAGTGGTAGGATAAAATTCATACTTCAAATCATAATTATCGATTTTTGCAGTTTGTAAACCTTGATTTCCAGTATTTGTTAAGTTTAAATCGAAATCATAAAAAGTAAAAGGAGCCAATTCTCTAAACTCTGGACGGTTTAAAGTTTTTCCATAAGCCAAGCGAAATAACGATTTTTCACTTATGTTGTAGGATAAATTTGCAGACGGCAATACTCTGGTAATATCGTTAGCCAAATTAATCGGGCCAACATCATCTGCACTGTTTAGTTTCTGTAAATTATTTTCAACACGTACACCTGCAACCAATGTTAACTTATCCTTATAGGGTAAAATGAAATTGGCATAACCTGCAAATAACCTATTAGATGCATCATAGTTATCGCTCGGCTTTGATTTCTCATCAAGCTTAATACCATTTGTTAGATTAATATTTTCCCATTGGAAAAGTTGATCAATAGTCCCATTAAGCAAATTTGTATCAAACAAAGATGAATTTGCCCTAACGTAACCAATGTTTCGAGAATTAAATGTTCTTTGTTTATCTTCATAATACCCGCCAACTTTAACACTCGGTTTAAACGTTTCCGATTTAGGATTTAAATTCTGTTCAACGTTAAAAGCTCCAGTTTTTGCATTTTCATCCATTCTAGAATAAAAACGACCCAAAAATTCTGGTTGCGCACCACCTATTGGTACAAATAAGCTATAAGCCCCGTTGCCAGTAGCATCAGTTCTGTATCGCTTATAATCTGGTTGATCTCTATAAGATTTACTATAACCTAGAACCCAATCAAATTTGGTATTTTCGTTATTAAATTTATGTGTTCCAGTTAATTGACCAGAGTAAATCCCTCTATATAAAACGCTAGATGCATAATTAGAGTAATTAGCTTGATCTTCGCTACCGATTCTGTTGATATATTGAGAAGTACTTAACTGATTGTAAAGATTTTTAAACTCGAAAGTGTTGTTGTTATCTAATTTAAAAGCCCAGTTGTGCACAATTCCTAAACGCACATTGTAATTGTACTGATCATCATTATAGTTATAAACTTCTCTAGCAGATTGTGAAACAGGATCATACTTATCATAATTACCTCTAAAAACTGCATTATGCGTTTTGCTATTACTATAACTGATGGCCGTAATATTACCCAATAACTTGTTATTGATATTAAAGCGCTTACTTCCGTAAATATTTAGTTTCTGATCAACATTGGCGATATTGGTAACCGGCTGCCAATTATTGTTGAATGAATGACCGGCAGCATTTAACCTACTATCGGTTATACCTTTAAGTGTTGAAGGGAAATTAACAGCAAGATCATTGTCTCCACTATTAAATCCCGTAAAATATAAATCGCCAGATGATGGGCGTTTAAAATCTTTAAAGCTTGCGTTTTCACGATAATTTACACCATAATCTATGGTTAACTTATCCTCATCTGGTACGCTTTTTAAAAAAACCTTAACTACACCACCTGCAAAATCTGCTGGTAAATCTGCCGAAGGACTTTTATAAACCAAAACACGATCAATTTGGTTACTAGGAATTAAATCGAAAGAGAAAGACCGAACATCTGTTTCCAAACTAGGGGCAACAACATTGTTAAGTAAAACACTACTATAACGTTCTGATAACCCACGAATGTTGATGAAACGATTATCTACAATGGTAATACCAGGCACACGTTTAACCACTTGGGCTGCATCCGAATCTCCCGATCTTTGGATCGTTTGACTAGAAACTCCATTTGCAATAGATTGAGATTTTTTAAGTTCTCCCAAAAGCGAGGCCTCGGTTCCAGTTAATCTCTTGCCAGATACTACAACATCATTAAGCGTAGATTGGTCATCTTCCATAACCACATCAACAGTTGTTACTTTGCCTGCGGTTACTTTTACATTTGGTATGGTTTGCTTTTTAAATGAAATAAAAGAATATACAACCTTATAAGTACCTGCTTTTACAGTGTTTAAGGTGTAATTTCCCTCGGCATCACTCGTTGTTCCGATGGAAGTTCCCTCGATAAGTACCGATAAGCCCACCAGGGTTTGTCCTGTTGTTTTGTCGGTTATTTTACCGGAGATTTTCCCCGTTTGAGCATAAGAATATATGCTAATAGAAAGAGTTAGCACAGTAAGCGCCACTCTTTTAATAGTGTTTAGTAAATCCAATTTTGCCTTTATTTGATGCAGGCAAAGCTATTACCAGAGTATTAACTACAGGTTAGGTGTTAATTAATTTTAAAACACCTTAAGGTTAATACTATGTTAATGGATTAAGGTTTAATATTTTATTCCCGCTTTCTGGCAGATGAAGTGCAATAGCCAGATCGGACCTATTAACAGGAATTTAACATCATCTAAAAACGATGGTTTTTTACCTTCTATTTTATGACCGATAAATTGACCAATCCAAGCCAGTACGAAAATGATTAATGAAACTTGCCATAAAGCAGGTCCACCAACTTTTTCCCACGATTCGATTGATACAATCCCCCAACTCATTAAAAAAACCAATAACAACATCATATATGATAATACAGGAGAAAGTCGATAATAATAATAAATAGAAAACGCGATAAGAAAAGAAGCCCAGTTTACGAAGCCATTATATCTTCCAAGAAAATCAAAATGTGGAAAAGGGATAGACCAAACTAAGCCCAACAAACTAAAGATAATTAATGGTACACAAATCCAATGGATTGCTTCATTGGTTTGGTTGTTATGGCTTTCCTGGTATTTATCAAAATAAATATCTACAGGACGTTTGATTTCAGTTTTCATTTTTTGATTGCTCATCTACTGTAAAAATAAAAAAAGCGATGGAATATCCATCGCTTTTAATTTTGTTTATCACAATCGTCATGCTGATCCGATAGTCATCGGATTTAATTCAGCACCTTTTTAAGACTCTGAAACGTTCAGATTGACGGAAAACTTATTTAGCAAAAGCTACAGAACGAGTTTCTCTAATTACCGTAACTTTAATTTGACCTGGATAAGTCATTTCGGTTTGAATCCGAGTTGAAATATCTGCAGCAAGTAATTCTGCCTGAGCATCAGTAATGCGTTCACTTTCTACAATTACACGCAATTCTCTACCTGCCTGAATGGCAAAAGTTTTTTCAACACCAGGATAAGAAAGTGCTAACTCTTCCAAATCTTTTAAACGCTTAATATAACTTTCTACAACCTCACGACGAGCACCTGGGCGAGCACCAGAAATTGCATCACAAGCCTGAATAATTGGAGAAATCATTGATGTCATTTCGATTTCATCGTGGTGAGCTCCAATTGCATTACAAATTTCAGGATGTTCTTTATATTTTTCTGCCAACTGCATTCCTAAAATTGCGTGAGGCAATTCTGGATTATCATCGGGCACTTTACCTATATCATGTAATAAACCTGCACGTTTAGCCATCTTCGCATTTAAGCCTAATTCTGCAGCCATTGTAGCACAGAAATTGGCAACCTCACGCGAGTGATGCAAAAGATTCTGTCCATAAGATGAACGGTAACGCATACGGCCAACCATACGAATTAACTCTGGATGCAAACCATGAATGCCTAAATCGATCACCGTACGCTCACCAATTTCTACAATTTCATCTTCAATTTGCTTTTTCGTTTTAGCTACAACCTCTTCAATACGAGCTGGGTGAATACGACCATCTGTTACCAAGCGGTGTAAAGCCAAACGGGCAATCTCTCTTCTTACCGGATCGAAACCAGATAAAATAATTGCCTCTGGAGTATCGTCAACAATAATTTCAATTCCAGTTGCTGCTTCTAAAGCACGAATATTTCTACCTTCTCTACCAATCACACGACCTTTAATCTCATCGCTTTCGATGTGAAATATAGATACTGAGTTTTCTATCGCTGCTTCTGTAGCGGTACGTTGGATGGTTTGAATAACAACTTTCTTAGCTTCTTTACTTGCCGTTAGTTTTGCTTCATCTACAATATCCTTAATCTGGATCATTGCCTGCGTCCGAGCAACTTCTTTTAGGTTTTCAACCAATTGGTTCTTAGCTTCTTCTGCAGATAAACCCGCAATAGATTCCAGCTGAGACAAATGTTGATTTTTAAGCACCTCAACTTCTTCTTGCTTTTTAACAGCAATTTCAGTTTGTTTCTCTAAAAGCGATTTTTGCTTATCTAAATCTTGTTCTTTTTTATTGAAGTTTTCCATGCGTTGATTAACAGATTGTTCTTTCTGTTTCATCGTGTTTTCACGCTGGTTGATGTTGTTATTTTTAGCATTTACTTCTTGTTCATGCTCTGCTTTCATCTGCAAAAATTTCTCTTTTGCTTCTAAAAGTTTGTTCTTTTTTAAAATCTCAGCGTTGTTCTCTGCGTCTTTTAAAATCTTCTTCACTTTGTTTTGAGCAGCAACTTCTTGTTGCTTAAGCAAGTTACGCAGGAGGAATCTTCCTACCACTACTCCGATAGCTAAACCTGCTATTACGGCAAATACGTATCCTAATATTTCAACTATTTCCATTTTGTTTTTTAAGTAAAAAAAAACCGCAACTAATTTTTTTAAGTCTCATACATTTTAAACCTCAACTAAGCATAATTAGGGTTTAAGCCATTTTCAGGTGCCATAGCAGATGAAATACGCCCTCTTAACCCTATAGATATTGAAGTGTTAAGTTTTATAAAATTTGAAACTCAAAAAACTAGCTGCGGCTATATTTTTGTGCTAATGTTGTATTGTCTTCATTATAATTAAGCGGGATAAATTCATCCGGCGTAAATAATTATTAGACAAAAAATATAAAGAACGTACCTTATTTTGTAAAGAAATCGTTTAATAAAACATCCAATTCTTCAACTTTATCAGCAACGGCAGAATCTTGGTTTTGCACTTTATTTTCCGTTCTTAATACGGCCGTTGCATAGTGCAATACTGCCATAGAAAGTAGATCCTGTTTATCTCTAACCGCATAATTTTCTTGGTAGTCTTTTATGCGCTCATTGATCATTTTTGCTGCCCGTCTCACAATTTCTTCCTCTTCCATATTAACCTTTAATGGGTAAATACGGTCGGAAATGGTTATTTTAATCGAGATTTCTCCCATTTGTTTAGCTTAGTTTCTGATTCTTTTGCATTACTTATTTCTTAAGCATTGCAATACTCTTATCAATCTCCCGCACAAAATCGTTAATTTTTTGTTTAATGTCAATAGACTTTTCACTTGTTCCTTCAATACTTTTAGCCAATTTTGTAACCCTTAGTTTTTCATCTAATTCTACATTTTTGCCTTTCGCAGTATCAAGCGCAACTTTTAACGATTGATTTTCAAGCTTTAATAAATCATTTTCTTCTTGTAAAGCATTACATAACTCAATTACTTGAGCCGTTTTTTGTATTACCTTATCTAATTGATCTGCAACAGAAGTCATGAATTTATTTCTAAAAATACGAATTTATATTTTATTTCCTAATTTCTGCCCCTGCTTGTTGGGTTAAATTGGTTATTAATTTCTGCATGGTTTGCTCAATCTGCTTATCTGTAAGGGTTTGCTCCTCATCTTGTAGAATGAAGTTTAACGCATAAGATTTTTTACCCTCTGGCAATTTGTCTCCAACGTAAACATCAAACACGCCAACTTCTTTAATCAGCTTTTTATCGGTTTTAAAAGCAATTCCTTTTAAGGTATCAAAAGTTACGTTTTGATCGATCAATAAAGAAAGATCGCGACGTACCTGCGGATATCTAGAAACCTCTTTATTTATAATTTTATTCTTCTTAACGATATCCAACAATCCTGCCCAATCAAAATCAGCATAAAAAACTTCAGCATTAACATCAGCCAATTTACGATCTGCTTTCGTAGCCGCTCCAAAGCTTACCAATGTTTTATCTCCACGGAAATATTTTATTCCATAAGCGAAATTTTCATCGCTTAAAGTATCCGTTTGATAACTTGAAATACCCAAACGAGTAATTATGGCATCAACCGCAGATTTCAAATTATAAAAACTCGCAGATTTAGAATTCTGATTCCATTGCTCGCTTTGTTTTGCACCAGAAATAACCAAAAGTAATCTTGGTCGCTCTACATACTTCCCGTTAATTAAATGATATGTTTTTCCATATTCATAAAACTTAACATCAGCATTTTTACGATTTTGATTATACGCCACACTCTCCAAAGCTGGCATTAGCATGCTTTGGCGCATTACATTTAAATCGCTACTTAAAGGATTTAAAATCCGAACGGCTTCATCTAGATTTTTAGAATAAGCCATCTTGGTTAAGGAATTGCACCAAATTTCCGCATAACCATTGGCGGTTAACATATCCGCAATTACGTTTTGGGTATTTTCCTTTTCAGGCTTAATACTGTAAGAAAGTGACGCATTTACTTTAGCCGGAATCTCGATATTATTGTATCCATAAATCCGTAAAACCTCTTCAGTAATGTCACATTCGCGAGTTACATCTACTTTATAAGCTGGAACCTTTAAAGATAAACCTTCAGCTCTTTCTGCTGTTGCCTCAATGCCTAAAGCTAAAATAATTTCTTTTATCTCTTTTGCAGGAATATCCGCACCTATTAATTTGGTAATCCCATTATAAGTTACATCAAACTCAAATGGCTTAATCGGATTTGGATAAATATCAGAAACTGATGAAGAAATTTCTCCACCTGCCAATTCCTTAATCAACAGTGCTGCATATTTTAAAGCAACCACTGTAATTTCTGGATCGGTACCACGTTCAAAACGGAACGAAGCATCGGTTTTTAATCCGTGTCTTTTCGAAGTTTTCCGTACCGAAACCGAATTAAAATAAGCACTTTCTAGAAATATATTTTTGGTTTCTGCAGATACGCCAGAAGTTTTACCTCCGAAAACACCTGCAATACACATTGGCGCTTCAGTATTGCAGATCATTAAATCTTCTGCACTCAGCTTACGCTCTACATCATCAAGCGTTAAAAATGGAGTGCCTTCTGCAACTTTCTTAACAATTACCTGCCCGCCAACAATTTTATCAGCATCAAAAGCATGCAACGGCTGACCGAAACCGTGAAGAACATAATTTGTAACATCAACAATATTATTAATTGGGCGTAAGCCAATTACCTTCAATTTATCTTTTAACCAATCTGGAGATTCAGCAACGGTAACACCAGAAATTGTTAAGCTACTGTAACGTGGGCAAGCCTCTAAATCTTCAACCTTAACAGGAATAACCAAATTTTCGTTGTCTATTTTAAAAGCTGAAAGATCTGGCATTTCATATTTACTGCGGAAATATCCAGCCAAATCTCTAGCAACGCCTAAATGCGAAGCTGCATCAGCACGGTTTGGTGTTAGTCCAATTTCGAAAACAAAATCATCTTCCATTTTGAAATGCTCCTTAGCCAAAATACCAACCTGAGTATCTTCAGCCAAAATCATAATTCCATCGTGAGATTTTCCCAAACCAATTTCATCCTCTGCACAGATCATCCCTTGAGAAACTTCTCCCCTAATTTTTGATTCCTTAATTTTAAAAGGTTCACCCTCTAAAGGATAAACGGTTGTGCCAACTGTAGCAACCACAACTTTTTGACCGGCACCTACATTTGGTGCGCCACAAACAATTTGAAGATTTTCTGTTCCGCCAACATTTACGGTTGTTACTCGTAAGCGATCGGCATTGGGATGTTGTACACAGGTTAAAACTTCGCCAATTACTAAGCCTTCCAAACCACCAATAACGGGCTGAACTTGATCTACACTTTCTACTTCTAAACCAACATTGGTCAGAATTAACGAAAGTTCTGAAGGGGTTTTATCTATCTGTACGAATTGTTTTAACCAGTTATATGATATTTTCATTGTTAAAGTATCAAGTAATGAGTATTGTGTATCGAGATAATCTCGACAAATACTCAAATTTTATAAAATGCAAAGATATTATTAAAACCGCAAAGCAGGAAGCTTAACGAACAATCTTAATGAATAAATTAACTAATGACCAATATGAAGATTTGAAAGGATAACGGCACATGCTCCAGCACCGATTACAAGCATAACCACAGAGATGATAACTAAATTTAAACCAGGCTTTAAAGGTTTATTATTTGCTGCCTTAATGATAATTTGAATAATTCCGACTACAAACAATATTGCAACGATAATCCAATATAAAATAAAAATTTCCATACTAAGATTGGCTAAGAATTACTGCACAGGCACCAAAACCTATCACAACCATAATTACAGATATGATAATTAATTTCAAACCTGGTTTAACCGGTTCGTTATTAGTCGATTTCATAATTACCTGAATAACTCCAACAATAAAAAGAACAATTGCGGTTAAGGCATAAAGAAACAAAAGGACTATAAGCATATCAATTCATATTTAATTTCTCTCTTATTGCATCTATTTTGTTATCGCGATAAAAAATATTCATGGTTTCAAAAGGTACAATTTTGTATTTATCGCTCACAATATGCACACAGGATTTTTTCACCCCACGCACGTCAAAATCCAGCGGATCCATAAAGTTCATTATAATAATACGAAAAAGATTATCATAACTCAAGTTATCAGATTTAACTCTGGGTAAACAGCACATCAATTCTCCAAAGGTATCTTCGGCACAATCTACAGAAACACCGGTACTAAATAAATTGAGCATGTGCTCTTTCAGCTTCTCATCGTGCTCGAAAACAATGGTGTTTTTTGAATTGTTCAACAAATCTTCAGGATTGATCAAATGCGTCATTGGAATTACCTCATCGCCAATTTTTAGCGCATAAGCCATACAAAGAGCATCTGGATTGCATGGAACTGGAATTAAATCTTGAGGCGTAAATACTGGGTATTGCTCGTAAATTTTACGTCTTACTTCGGTTAAGGTAATTCTTCCTTTTTGATCATTATAATCGTCGTTTCTTCCAGCAACCTGCGTTGGCTGAAAAGTTACTCCCCGAACACATTTTTGCTTCAGTGCATAATCCAGAATATCGCCAATTTCATGATCATTCAATCCATTTTGAAGCGTAACCACTAAGGTTGTTGAAACATTGAATTGATTTAAATGATCTATGGCTTTTTTTCTAACCTCCGTTAGATCTTCACCTCTGAGCTTGGTTAAAACCTCGGGGCTGAAACTATCAAACTGTAGATAAATCTCAAAATCGGGCATATAGCTGGCCAACTTCTCCACAAAGTGGATATCCTTTGCAATTCTGATTCCATTAGTGTTGACCATTAAATGTTTAATGGGCTTTGTTTTGGCCAAATCTAGAATTGCAAAAAAATCAGGGTGAACGGTTGGTTCTCCGCCAGAAAGCTGAACAACATCCGGTTCGCCCTCATTAGCCACTACCACATCCATCATTTTATTAATTTCCTCAAGTGTTCTATGCCTTCCATAACTCGGAGAAGACATGGCATAGCAGGTTGGGCAAGCCAAGTTGCATCGATCAGTAACTTCGATTACTGTTAAGCAAGAATGCTGCTCGTGATCGGTACACAAACCGCAATCGTATGGGCAACCATAATGCACCTTGGTATTAAATTTTAGGGGCATTTCAGATTGCTTGTTGTAATTTCTGATCTGCTTGTAATATTCTACATCATCAGCAATCATAACCTTGCTATCGCCATGCGTTCTGCAGTTTTTCAGCATAAAAACCTTAGCATCCTGAAATACAATTTTGGCATCACAAAGCTGTAAACATTCAGGGCAAAGGCTTTTTGTATAATCGTAGTAAATATAATCTCGGGTATTTGCCATAAAGTTGATTAGCTAAAACTGACCTTAGTTATTCTAATTATAAACTTATAGTAATATATAAAAATAAAAATTGCAGACCAATGAATACTGCTTAAATTTAAGAATAATGGATGATATGGCTTAATGAATTCAATTAGAAACCGAAATAAAAAGTACAAAACCATAAAGAGTTTAAAACGATCGCCGTTGATTAAATGCTTCATTTTGATGCTTTGAAATAGCAGGAATAGCATTATCAAAAATATCATTTCGTAAAGCATGATCGGATGCCTCAGTTTACCATCTCCCAAATCCATCCTCATAATAAAGGTTGTTTCGATCCCATAAGTGGGCTCATCAATCCCCATAGAAAAGCACCCTATCCGACCAATAAACAGCGCAACCAAAATCGGAACAATGTATATATCGCCAGAAGCGATTTTAACACCAATTATTTTTTTGATAAGCTCTACCCCAAATAAACCGCCGAGTAAACCACCAATAATGGTTTTACTTTGGTAAAGCATTAAAAAGGTTAGATGTTTTAAAACTTCTGGTGTTTCTAAAATTGCGATAACTCTCGAACCGATTAATGCACCAAGCATGGCACCCAACATAATCCACAATCGGTTTTCATCGGATATTGGATCGATGATACCCTTTTTTAAATAGTAATATACGCGAACACCGATTATAAAGGCTAAGGTTTCAAAAATGTAATGCCAATGGTAAAACTGACCAAAAAGCTCAAACTGAAAGGGAAAATATGATGAATGAGCTGTTTCCAAATGCCTTATTTAAAGAAAAGTTTAACGAAGACAGGAAGATGATCAGAAAAATATCTTTTGTCTTTACTATCTGTAAGTACGGCAAATTTTTGCACTTTGAAGTCTTTATTTACAAAAATGTAGTCAATTCTATTTTTTAAGTCGCTGTTAAAATCAAAAGAATTAAAAGTACCAGATGGCCCATAAGGAGGCTCAACAGTAATATCCTTAGCATCAGTTAAAAAAGATTTTATGGTAGAAATGGCTTCGGTTTCTGGGGTAACATTTAAATCGCCAGTAAAAACCACGGGCAAAGTTGGTGCAATTTCCTGAATTTTCTTTTTGATCAATTTAGCAGATTCAATCCTTGCTTGAACGCCAATATGATCGTAATGGGTATTAAAAACAATGAATTCTTTTTTGTTTAGTTTATCGTATAATTTCGCCCAACTACAAACTCGATTTAAAGCTGCATCCCAACCTTTTGATGGAACATCTGGTATTGGAGAGAGCCAAAAAGTGCCTCCATCCTTTTTGGTAAATCGAGATTTATCGAAATAAACAGCAGAAAACTCCCCCTTTCTTTTGCCATCATCTCTACCTACGCCGACAACATCGAAATTTGAATTTTCTAAAAGCGCATCAAACTGTTCGGGTAAAGCTTCTTGCACACACAGAATATCTGCATCGTGAAACTTTACCAAGGCCTTAACGTTTTCTTTGCGATTTGGCCAAGCATTTATTCCATCAGAAGCTACATTTAAACGAATATTATAAGTGATAATATTAATCGCAACATTTCCTTTTTGAGCCATTGATATTGACGCCAGAGATAAAAAAATCAATAAAAATTTAAGTGTTTTCATTGGAGCAATTTACAAAAATGAATATAAAGCAGGTTCAATAATTGTTAATTAAACATTAAGAATCATCTCTAAATCATATCAGCATCCTTATAGCTGTAATATTTATTGTTGGCAAATATGAGATGATCAACAACAAAAAGACCCAAAAAATTACCTGAAGCAACAAGTTGCTTGGTTAATTTATTATCACTATCGCTTGGCTTTAAATTGCCTGAAGGATGGTTATGCGCCAAGACAATATTAGCGGCATTATTTTCTAAGGCTACTTTAAAAATTATTTTTGGATCGGCTATTGTACCCGCTTGTCCGCCTTTACTAATAAGATATTTGCCTATGATATTGTTGGATCTATTGAGCAAAAGAATCCAAAATTCTTCATGATTAAGATCTGCGAATGTTTGATGAAGATATTTATAAACATCGTTTGATGTAGTGATTTGGAAAATTTCATCTTCTACATTTTCCTTCCGCCTTAATCCAAGTTCTAACGCCGCAACAATAGAAATTGCCTTGGCCTCGCCAATACCTTTAAATTTTGAAAGGTCGCCAATAGATGCTTTGCCGAGTTTGGTTAGGTTATTTTCGTAAAAGGCTAAAATTCTCTTACTTAAATCTACCGCCGTTTCGGCTCTATTTCCAGAACCGATTAAAATGGCTATAAGTTCGGCATCGGTTAAATGCCTTCTACCATGTTGCAAAAGCTTTTCTCGTGGACGATCTTCTTCAGCCCAAAGCTTAATACCTAATTTTTGTTCGTAATCTGCCATTTTTTTTAAAATAAAAAAAGCATCCCAACTTTTGGTTGAGATGCCTTTTTAAATATCGTAAAAAAATTGACTTATTTTAAACCGTTAACGAATTTCGTTAATTTTGATTTATTGTTAGCCGCTTTATTTTTGTGAATAATGCTTTTTTTAGCTAAACGATCCAACATAGAGATTACTTTAGGCAATAAATCAGAAGCAGATTTTTTATCTTCTGCTGCACGTAGTCTTTTAATGAAAGTACGTGTAGTTTTTGCCTGATATCTATTACGTAAACGTTTTGTTGCGTTTGCTCTAATTCTTTTTAATGAAGATTTATGATTTGCCATTTCTATTTAGCCTTTTATTTTTTCTAATCGTTTCCTATAATTCGGGTTGCAAATATAGGATTTATGTTTTTAAAATACAAACACTTTTAATTTTTTTATTAACTAAAATTAAACCCCATTTCTGTTGTGCAAAAGTACGTCATTTTGAGCAATAAAAATATAAATTATTTAATTTAATAAAAATCAGTTTCTATTATGAATACACGCTTAAAATACTATTTTTGGGGAAAACGAATTTCGAGTGAAAAAACGAATAGCCATATTTGCATCAGGTTCTGGCTCCAACGCCCAAAAGCTGATGGAGCATTTTAAGCGCAGTAATGATATTGAAATCTCTTTAGTTTTAACCAACAATTCGGACGCCTATGTTTTGCAAAGGGCAGACAACTTCGAAATACCAAGTCATATTTTTGATAAACACGAACTTTATAAAACAGATAATATAATTGATTTATTAAAAAATCTAGATATTGATTTTATTGTTCTTGCGGGTTTTTTATGGCTGGTTCCACAAAATTTAATTGCAGCTTACCCTGGTCGGATTATAAATATACACCCAGCCATTTTACCAAAATTCGGTGGAAAAGGCATGTACGGTGATCATGTTCATAATGCAGTTATGGCATCAGGAGATAATGAAGGTGGAATTACCATTCATTATGTTGATGAGAACTATGATGAGGGAGAATATATTTATCAAGCAAAATATAAGATTGACAAAAACGATAACCTCGAAATGGTTAAGTTTAAAGGCCAGCAATTAGAACATTTACATTATCCAAGAATAATCGAAGGAATAGTAAAAAAAATTAAAAAATAAGATAAATAATCTAGGCTAAATATTGCGGGTGATGCATACCGTACTTGATGGCTTTCAAAATAAGATCTGGAGTTCGTTTCACTTCCATTTTCCGCATTAACTGCTTCATGTAGCTTTGAACGGTGTTTAAACTAAGCGCTAAATCCGTTGATATTTCCTTTGCAGTTTTACCAACGCACACATTATTTAAAAGTTCTTTTTCTCTTGGAGACAGATTAAATTTGAATGAATCGTAAAGCGGGCATTCTGGCAAAACACTTTTCAAACCTTCTCCCACATAAGATCTGTTAATTTCTGCATCAACAAATTTTATGGCCTTAATAAGTTCTTTTATACTTACATCTTTACCCAAATAACCATTTGCTCCAATAGCAAATGCATCATTTATTATTACGGCATCAGCCACGGTAGAAAGAACCAAAATTTTAAGTTCTGCCTTAGTTTGTAAGCCCCTGCACTTATTAATCACATCAACGCCATTCATTTTAGGCATTAACATATCCGTTATTAATAAATTAGTTTGCCAAAAATCAGCATGTTCGAAAAATTGCTCAGCATCATTAAATATGTTTATCGATTCGATAAAATCGAATTGAGAGAGAGAAAGCTTGAGTAGTTGGGATACAAGCTTGTGATCGTCGATAATAGAGATGTTCATTAACAGCATGGTTACAAAAACAGAACCATGCTAAAAAACAATGCCTTATGTTATTTTAAGGCTATTTTTTAAATATATCCTTTTTAAAACAGTAGAGATAAATCCCCAAATTTCCCCAATGTAGTTCCCAAATTTCCCCAATTATGAAATTAAACCTTGCTCTTTTGCCTTGTTTCGCAACTGATTAAGATCCTCCACCTTAAATTTTCGGATAATCTGATTAATATAAAATTGAACAGTTTCAAAACTCAAATCCATATCTAAAGCTATTTCATCAATAGTTTTGAATCCATCTATCTGCTTAATTAAACGCAACTCTATTGGAGAAAGGTGTATGTTAGTTTTGTTTTCAACTTTCCGCAAAGGAGCAATTTGCATTAGGCCCTCGCCTAGATATGTATCTAAAGGACTATTGTGTATTGATTTGATCAGTTTAGAAAGCTCATCTAGCGAAATGTCTTTCGGAAAAAACCCATTAGCGCCAAGCTCAAAAGCTTTAGAAATTAGACCTTGATCAATTACAGATGAAAACATTACGATCCTTAAATCGGATTTTGCTTTGGTTTTTCTGAGCTCCAAAACCAAATCTAAACCATTAATATCAGGCAGATAAACATCTAAAATAAGCAAGTCTGTTTTAAGTAAATCTAAATTTTGAAGAAAATCTGAACCTGTACTATAAACCCTAACCGATTCTACAAAATTCAACTGGAGTAATGATGTTTTTAAAAACTGGGCAACAAGCTTATGATCTTCTACAATTGAGATATCCATTATTTAACGGTTTTGGCATAAAAACTAGCACTAAGCATTAGCAATTTATAAAATTTTGTTGCACATTAAAGCTTTGAAGATTTATTTTTGAAAAATCTCCATTTTTTAGGGAGATAACATAATAAAAAAACCATCGTGTTTTACTACCTTTGCGGCTCAAAATTTACAGCAGAATGAGTCAATCCATTAAGATTAAAAACGCTTTAATTTCAGTATATTATAAAGATGGTTTAGAGCCGTTGGTAAAATTGTTGGCCGCTCAAGGCGTACAATTATTTTCTACCGGAGGAACAGAACAATTTATTAAAGACTTAAATCTTCCGGTAACCGCGGTTGAGGATTTAACGGGTTATCCTTCTATATTAGGTGGTCGAGTTAAAACTTTGCATCCGAAAGTTTTCGGTGGAATTTTAAATCGTAGAGCCTTAGCGGGAGATCAGGAGCAGATTGCTGAATATGAGATTCCTGAAATTGACTTGGTTATTGTTGATTTATATCCATTTGAAGAAACGGTTAAAGCTGGCGGAACACCAGAAGAAATTATCGAGAAAATTGATATTGGCGGAATTTCTTTAATTCGTGCTGCCGGTAAAAACTTTAACGATGTTGTAATTATCGCATCTAAAAACGACTACCCTACTTTACAAGCACAATTAGAGGAGCAAAACGGAGAAACTACTTTAGCACAACGTAAAACTTTTGCCAAAATCGCTTTCCATACCTCTTCTCATTATGATACGGCTATTTTTAATTACTTCAATGCTGAAGAGCCACTTGATGTTTTTAAACAGAGTATAAATACAGCTAAAACTTTACGTTACGGAGAAAACCCACACCAAGGTGGTGTATTTTATGGCGATTTAGATGCCATGTTTACAAAACTTAACGGTAAAGAACTTTCCTACAACAACTTGGTTGATGTTGATGCTGCTGTGGCATTAATTGATGAATTTGAAGATCCAACTTTTGCCATATTAAAACATACAAATGCTTGTGGTATAGCCTCTCGCGCTACTGTTAAACAGGCTTGGATTGATGCTTTGGCATGTGATCCGGTTTCTGCTTTTGGTGGTGTACTAATTACCAATGTAGAGGTTGATTTGGAAACGGCTCAAGAAATAAACAATCTGTTTTTTGAAGTTTTAATTGCGCCATCTTATCAGCCTGAAGCGATTGAGTTATTTAGCAAAAAGAAAAACCGTGTTATTTTACAACGCAATAATGTTGAATTAAGCAAAAAGCAATTCAAAACATTATTAAATGGTGTAATTGAGCAAGATAAAGATTTAATTATCGAAGGTCCTGAGCAAATGACAACAGTTACCGATAAAGCTCCAACAGCTCAAGAACTAAAAGATTTACACTTCGCAAATAAAATTGTAAAACACACCAAATCGAATACCATTGTTTTGGTTAAGGATGATGTTTTGATTGCAAGTGGTGTTGGTCAAACTTCTCGTGTTGATGCTTTGAAACAGGCAATTGAGAAAGCTGCATCTTTTGGTTTCAGCATTAAAGGAAGTTCAATGGCATCTGATGCTTTCTTCCCTTTTCCTGATTGCGTGGAGATTGCTGCAGAAGCTGGAATTACTGCTGTTCTTCAACCTGGTGGCTCTATTAAAGATGCTGATTCTGTTGCGAAAGCAAATGAGATGGGCATTGCAATGGTAACTACAGGCGTAAGACACTTTAAACACTAGTTTGAGGTAGAGGATAAACGGTTTAGGGTTAACCCACATGTCGTCATTGCGAGGCACGAAGCAATCTCACTACGTTTGTTTTTTTTTGTTGCACTATCCCAATTAAATAAACCCGATAGAAGTGATAATATTTTGTAGTACAGATAAAGAAACCTCGTAGGTTTTTAAAACCTACGAGGTTTGGGTACAAAATTAACAAAATATTTTAACGTATAGCGGGACTGATTAAAACGAAGAATTACAGGTTTTGCTTTTCAAAAGATTTTAATTGTCTTAAAAACAATGTAATGACTGAAGAAAATAAAACTTAAAACAATAAAAAAGCTATTTTTACATTAGGAATAGTATAGATTTGATAAAATAAAGAAAACACACCTTATACATGGGATTATTCAATTGGTTTACGCAAGAAGTTGCCATCGATTTAGGCACAGCGAACACCCTAATTATACATAACGACAAAGTAGTTGTAGATGAGCCATCTATCGTTGCTTTTGATCGGACTACAAACAAAGTCATCGCTATAGGTCGTCAGGCGATGCAAATGGAAGGAAAAACCCATGACAATATTAAAACCGTTCGCCCTTTAAAAGATGGTGTAATTGCCGATTTCAACGCTGCAGAGGCAATGATTAAAGGTATGATCAGAATGTTGAATGGCGGTAAAGGCTGGATGTTTCCATCTTTACGTATGGTGATCTGTATTCCTTCTGGTATTACCGAGGTAGAAAAACGTGCCGTGCGTGACTCTGCTGAAATTGCTGGTGCAAAAGAAGTTTATTTAATTCATGAGCCAATGGCTGCAGCCGTAGGTATTGGAATTGATGTTGAAGAGCCAATGGGAAATATGATTATCGATATTGGCGGTGGTACTACGGAAATTGCGGTTATCGCATTATCAGGGATTGTTTGCGATCAATCTATCCGCGTTGCGGGAGATAACTTCGACTCTGATATTGTAAACTACATCCGTCGCCAGCACAATATTATGATTGGTGACCGTACGGCTGAAAAAATTAAAATTGAAGTTGGTGCCGCTTTACCTGAATTACAGGATGCGCCTGCTGATTTTGCAGTTCAAGGTCGTGATTTAATGACTGGCGTACCAAAACAGATTACAGTTTCTTACACTGAAATAGCACATTGTTTAGATAAATCGATTTCTAAAATTGAGGAAGCAATTTTAAAAGCTTTGGAGATTACACCACCAGAACTTTCTGCAGATATTTACCAAACCGGTATTTATTTAACAGGCGGAGGTGCTTTATTAAGAGGCTTGGATAAACGTGTTGCAGCGAAAACTAAATTACCTGTTCACGTTGCGGAAGATCCTTTGCGTGCAGTTGTGCGTGGAACTGGTATTGCGCTTAAAAATATTGGAAGCTATAAATTCTTAATGCAATAAGCATAATTACGAATGTAGATTTTAGATTGACGATTGATGAATAGCGAAACGTTAAAAATAAGAACCAAAACCTGTTCTATCTCAATCGGAAAACTAATCTCTACATTACCTTTCAACGTGCTGAATAAAAATGATTCAAATCAGCTTGTTAGATGTTCAAGTTCTGTTGGTGCAAAGTACAGAGCAGCATGCAGGGCAAAATCGACAGCAGATTTTTTGAATAAGCCCAAAATAGTTGAGGAAGAATTGGGTGAATCCATGTTTTTTCTAGAGTTATTGGAAGAATTTAATCCAGATTTGAAAGTTGATATTTCAAACAACTGGAAAGAAGGAAACGAATTACTCTCAATTATGGTTTCTTCCATTATCAGGATTGGAAAAAACGAACAGAATCGTAAAACATCTTAAATGTTGATTTGAAACTATGCAATCAATCGTAAACCGTAAATCTAAAACCGTAAATTAGTATGCGTAACCTTTGGATTTTCATAAGCAGATACAACGCATTTTTCTTGTTTATTATCTTTTTTACAATTGGGGTTTTCCTAACGGTGAAAAACAATGCTTATCAGCGGAGTGCTACTTTAAACTCTACTAATGAGATTGTTGGAACGGCTTACGAAAGGCTGAACGTTTTTAAGAGATACATGAACTTGGGAATGGTTAATGATAGCCTTGCAGCCGAAAATGCCAAACTCAAAACTCAATTACTTAGAGTAACAACCGTAGATTCTGCCAAAAATGTAACTGTTATTGATACCGTTACCAATCAGCAATATACTTACTTACCAGCCAAAGTGGTAAAAAACTCGGTTACCTTACGCAATAATGTAATGACGGTTAATAAAGGAACGGTTGATGGAATTGAAACCGGCATGGCTGTAATTTCTCCTCAAAAGGGAGTTGTTGGTTTTATCCGCGATGTTTCTGCACATTTAGCCACCATTCAATCACTTTTACATAAAGACACGAAAATTAGTGTCGTAATCAAAAAAAATAATGCTTTGGGTTCTTTAGTTTGGGGCGATAACAATTTCGATATTAGAAAAGCCTTTATCAAGGAAGTTCCAAATCACATTAAAATGAATGTTGGTGATACTGTTGTTACATCAGGTTTGGCAAAGTTTCCAGCAGGAATTTTAGTGGGTAAGCTTAGTAAAACAAATGTTGCAACAAATGACAATTTCTTATCTGCTGAGCTAAATTTATTTAACGATTTTAGCACTTTGCAATATGTTTACATTGTAAAGGATAAATTGGCAAAAGAACAACAAACTTTAGAAAATCCTGTTAAGCCTAATGAATAGCAGAATTATAATTATTAACATTATTAGATGGTTTCTACTGCTTTTTGTGCAAATATTTTTGCTCAAAAACATGGGCTTTTACGATCTTTCTACACCGTTTATTTACGTACTGTTTTTACTTCTCCTCCCCTTCGGGATGCCGAATATACTTTTGTACCTATTGGCATTTGGAACAGGATTAACGATGGATGCTTTTTACGATACCATGGGTGTGCATGCTACAGCTTGCGTGGTTTTGGCTTTTGTAAGAATCTCCTTTATATCCATCAGTTTAAATAAGGATGCTATTGATGATCCTGAACCTTCTTTAAGTTACATGGGTTTTCAATGGTTTTCGTTATATGCTTTTCTTTGCGTTTTAACGCATCATCTTGTGCTCTTTTTTTTAGAAACATTTAGGTTAACAGAAATTGGTTATACCTTAATGAGATGCGGCTTAAGTTGTATCTTTACGCTACTTATTATTTTACTGGTAGAGTTTATATTCTATAAAAGAACATCCCGCTAATGGAGCAATTATTTAATCGAAAATACATTATTCAAGGTTTATTTCTAGTTGTGGCCATAATTTTATTGGCTAAACTATTTTATATTCAAATTGTTAGCGACGCTGCTTTCGTTGCAGCCGAGAGTAATGTGCTAAAGAAGAAATTCAAATACCCAGCTCGTGGCGCCATTTTGGATCGAAACATGAAGGTTATTGTACAGAATGAACCTGTTTACGATTTAATGGTTATCCCAAACGAAGTTAAATCTTTTGATACCCTCGCCCTAGCAAATGCACTGGAAATTTCTTTTGATGAGGTGCGCAAAAACTTAAAAAAGGCGAAAGCAAAATCTAATTATCAGTCTACCCCATTTTCAAAACAAATTTCCGTTCAGAGTTATGCTCGGCTTCAGGAAATTATGTATCGTTTTCCTGGCTTTTCTACTCAAGATAGAACTATTCGCCACTACCCCGACAGTGTGGCTGGACAGTTGTTTGGTTATGTTAAAGAAGTTAGTCAAGCAGATATAGATAAATCTGAAGGTTATTACAGATCTGGTGATTACATTGGTAAAAGTGGCTTGGAGCGATCTTATGAGGATGTTTTGCGTGGTGAAAAAGGCGTTGTAAATACTGTTTACGATGCACGAAATACACCTCAGGGAAGTTATGCAAATGGCAAATACGATGTAAATGCGGTTTCTGGCGAACGCTTAATTTCGGGAATTGATATCGACGTACAGAAACTTGGTGAAGAATTGATGCTGAATAAAGTAGGTGCTGTTGTAGCAATTGAGCCTGCAACCGGAGAAATTATAGCTTTGGTAAGCAGTCCGGGTTACGATCCAAATATCTTAGTAGGAAAGGGATTCGGCAATAATTACATGGACTTTATTGTGGGTAATCCATATCGCCCATCGCTAGTAAGACCAATTCAGGGTTATTATCCACCGGGATCATCTTTTAAACCGATTGATGCTTTAATTGCCTTGCAGGAAGGTGTTGTTGATCCCAATACAACTTTTAACTGCCCAGGTTATTACATGGCAGGAAACCATAAGGTAAAGTGTGAGCACGTGGATGGAAACATCAGTATGCGTAGAGGAATTGCGAGAAGTTGTAACACTTATTTTTGTCACGTATTCCAGAATCTGATTACCAAAAACGGCATGAAAAACCAGCGTCAAACTTATCAAGATTGGCGTGATAAAGTTGCGAAATTTGGTTTCGGCACCAAACTAGATATTGATATGCCTTTTGAACGCAAAGGCTATTTTTATAACGCAGATCATTACGATAAAATTTACGGCAACAGATGGGGATATACAACCGTAATTTCTCAAGCAATCGGCCAAGGTGAAATTACAGCTACTCCACTTCAAATAGCAAATGCCATGGCTATTATTGCTAACCGAGGTTATTATATAAAGCCACACTTAATTAAAGGAATGGGCGACAAAAAATTGGTTAAAAAGGAATATGTAACGAAAAATTATGTTGGGGTAGACGCAAAATATTTTGAGCCTGTAATTGATGGGATGCAAGATGCGGTTAATAGTGCTTGGGGAACTGCAACTCTTTCTCGGATTCCTGATATTATTATGTGTGGAAAAACTGGAACGGTACAGAATCCACATGGAAAAAATCACTCGGTTTTTATTGGCTTTGCACCAAGGGATAATCCGAAAATTGCCATTGCCGTTATTGTAGAAAACGCAGGATATGGTAGTACCTATGCTGCACCAATTGCAAGTTATATGGTAGAAAAATATTTAAAGAGAGCGGTAACTGGCGCAAGGGCTAATCAGGTAGAATGGATGAAAGGACAAAATCTGCTCCCACCACTTATTGACCCGAACAAAAAACCAAAATTAACTAAAGCAGATAGCTTATCCATTAAAAAAACAGATTCAGTAAAAAGAGTTAAAGACAGTTTGAAAATAAAATCTGCTGTAATTAAACAATCTGTTTCCACCAAGCCTGTAGCAAATAAGCCCGCTATTTTAAATACCAAACCCGAAACCAAATAAATATGATGCAACAACAAGGTAACCGGTTTTTTTTCAATGTAGATTGGATTACAGTATTAATCTACATTGCGCTTTGTGCAATTGGTTTCACAAATATTTATGCATCTATATACAATCCCGATAAATCTGTCGGTTTTGATTTTGCCAGCAGTTATGGTAAGCAATTAATCTATGTAATTACCGGATTAATTTTAGGATTATCAATCCTGTTATTTGATGGTAGATTATTTAACGTGTTTGCGCCATTTATTTATGGCGTAACGCTAGTGTTGCTTGTCATTGTACTTTTTGTAGGAAGAAACGTGGGCGGAAACCAAGCTTGGATTCCAATTGGATCGTTTAGGTTACAACCTTCGGAGTTTGCTAAGTTTGGAACAGCCTTACTTTTAGCCCGTTATGTAAGTACTTTTAACCCTAAATTTCAGGACATAAAATCTATATTTATCGCCGCTGCTATTGTATTAGCTCCACTTTTACTAATTATGCTTCAACCCGATACGGGCTCGGCTTTGGTATTTTTAGCTTTTATGTTTCCCTTGTATAGAGAAGGTTTATCGGGTTATTTCCTTTTAATTTTCCTCGGAATGATTGTTCTTTTTGTGGCAGATTTCTTGGTTCCAACCTATATTTTGATTTTAATTTTAACCACCATTGGAGCCTTGTTTATTTATGCAAACAAGCGGAAACAGAAGTTAATCATTACCACCGTCTTCGTTACCTTAATTGCTATTGGATATTTATTCTTGGTAAAAGTTGCTTACACGAAAGTTTTAGAACCACATCAAAGAAGTAGGATTGAACTGATGCTGGGTTTAAAAACCGATAATAAAGGTGCAGGTTATAATGTAATTCAATCTCAAATTGCCATAGGATCTGGGCAGGCAACGGGCCGAGGTTTTTTACAAGGCACTCAAACCAAATATGGTTATGTACCCGAACAAAGTACCGATTTTATATTTTCTACAATTGGGGAAGAATGGGGATTTATGGGATGCTCAGTTGTTATCGGTTTGTATATTTTCTTGCTGTTGAGGCTGATCAACCTTGCCGAGCGACAAAGATCTACTTTCTCCAGAGTGTATGGTTATAGCGTGGCTTGTATCTTATTCTTCCACGTGTTTATCAATATCGGGATGACCATTGGGATCATTCCAGTGATTGGAATTCCGCTACCATTAATTAGTTATGGTGGATCTTCCCTATGGAGCTTCACGATTTTACTTTTTATATTCCTGAAGTTGGATTCTAATAGAATGGGCTTTATTTAAAGGCTTCGTGATTTTCAGCTTAATCCGAAAGTTATTGGATGAATCCCTCCGCGGGAGAGTCCCTTCGGGATAACTCGTTCGTTATATTTATTTAGTAGTAAGATTCCCGCCTGCGCGGGAAAGACGTGGTGGCTGGGCGATGTTGCTTTACCACTTCCGTACTATGCACTTCGCATATTAAGCGTTCCGTCATTCTCAGCTTGACTGGGAATCGTAATGCTTTCGCTATCCTGTTATTTCGCATTGACATTCCTGCCTGCGCGGGAAGGACGTGGTGGCCATCATTCTCAGCTTGACTGAGAATCGTAATGCTTTCGCTATCCTGTTATTTCGCATTAAGATTCATGCCTGCGCGGGAAAGACCACAGGGCCGTCATTCTCAGCTTGACTGGGAATCGTAATGCTTTCGCTATCCTGTTATTTCGCATTAAGATTCCCGCCTGCGCGGGAAGGACGCGGTGGCCATCATTCTCAGCTTGACTGGCAATCGCTCCGCAGGAGTACATTTGGAATAATGCTTTCGCTATCCTTTTATTACTTACTAAACCTTCTATTTAACAATTCATAAAACTGATCAACGGTAGCCTGTTTGCTTGCCCAATTATTTTTTACAGCATAATTATTCTGAAGGAAACCATCTGCGGTTTCGAAATTGTTCATTTTGTTTACAATGTCTATCGCTTCAGAATAAGCCAAATTATAACCATTGAATAAATCTTTAATGAAAAGCAATTTCTCATTAAGGTTTATGGCCTGTTTTAAATCAGAAATCGGAGCTTTTACGATTTCAGAATTATGATTTGTTTTTGCTAGCAAATCATTTAAACTTGGTGCTGGTTTAGATGAAATGGGTTCAACAATTGGTTTTACTGGAACTGCTTCAGGAATAAAAATTGGACGCTCTTCTACCATTGGAGGAGATATAACAGGTTCATCAAAATCTACATCTTTCAGCGCCTCAATCGGTTCTGTAATTTCTTCGGCCGTTGGAAATTCCAATTCAGGTTCTTGGGTTATTACTTCTTCTTCATGAGATATTAAGAATGGTTCAGGACCAATCTCGTCATCTACAGAATTTTCAGTCTCTTCCGGAGCTTCAGCCTGCAATTCATCCTTCTCATGAATTCTTTTCTTTTGAGCTAAAATTTCTTCTTCGGCTTTGCTTAAAGGTCTATCGAAAATTTCTTCGACCGCTTTTGCCTCATAATCAAATTGATCATTCTCATCATGGTTTCCCAAAACAAACTCGAATGTTTTATCGCTTTGATCAGGCTTAAAAAAATCTTGCTCTCTTACCTTCTCTGCTATTTCCTCTTGAATTTTTTCATCATCAAGAACTTCCTGCTCCTGCTTTACATCTACACGCTCTTCTTCTTCTTCCGCAGTCGCCACATCAGCAAGTTCTTCTAAATCTGATAAACCCTCTTCCACTTGATTGGACAATTCCTGGGCAGGAACTTCAACAAGTTCTTCATCTTTTTTAAAATTGGAAGGTTCAGTTTTTGGTGTTTTATCCTGTGTATTAATGGTATTTAACTTCTTTACAATTTGAACATGATCGGATAGAAAGTTGGCATTTGCCAGAAAAAGCTCTACTTCCAAATCATTTAATTGATGGGGATTTTGAGCGAGGAACTGATATTGCTCATTTAATTCTGTTAATATATTACCTATTTTCCTGAAAATATCTTGCTGGTTCATCATAAAGTTTAAACGAATTTTTGGTCGATTTATGTTGGTAACTATGTATCCAAAAATAACACATAATTCTCATATTTAATTTTAATATAAAAAATTACTCAATCTGCCTTTAAATATACTATAAGGCACTTTTTATTTTTAAAAAAAGTGATAATTTATTGATTTTGTCACTTTTTTAGGGTGATTTTGTCACTTTAAATATCACATCATTTTGCTAAAATACACCATTTTACAACACAAACTAAATAAATATGTTCTGTGAATCAGATTATTATTCTAGTTTTAAAGTTCTAAATATTCTCAATATGCAAAGTAAAAAACAATGTCCAAACTGTAAAAGCTATTATACCAAATCAGATTCCCAAAAAAGCAGGAAAATGATGATGTTCATTATGGCAGTCTGGACATTAATTTGTGTTTCTGTTTTAATGAAATATTTTGATGGATTTGTAGCATTTATTGGCATTTCTACAGGTATTGCAACTTTATATTATGCTTTTAAATATTTCTTTATTAAAGTCCAATATGGACATTGTAAAACTTGCAATCACAAATGGTCTTATGCTTAAATAAAAAAGGGGTGCAACATTTGTTACTACCCCTTATCTATTTCTTTAAGAATTTAAATTATACTGTTTTGCTTCGATTAATCATAAATATTTCTTGAATAGTTTTGCAAATAAAATAACCTATCAATAGAGCAAATACAACGTTTTCTGGTGTGAAGTAGTTGGAACTATTAAATGTTATAAATCTGCTAAACAGGATGAAAAAGAGTATAGCAGATAAAACATTTAATATTACTTTTTTCCACAAAAATTTATCAAGATATTTTGTCCTCAAAAAGTTAAATAGAAGATATAATAATATAACTGTTGCTATGATAATTACTGTTTCCATATTTTTAGGTTTATTATTGTACCCAATATTAGGTCTTATAATTAAAGATAGTTAATAAAAGAAGTCGTGTGTGCTAACTATACATCCGTTAACGCAAATCAACGCTCTCAGACGTTAACGCCAAGATAACAACTTCATTTTATCGATATCGACACATTATAGTTTTTCAAGTTGTGTAATTAAACCTTCGATATCTCCCTTGTAAATTATATTCCCATTTTTGTCAAGAAGGAATGTGGTGGGATAAACAGTTATCGCAAGCTTATTGGCTTCTAGATTATCGGTCATTTGAAGTACGGGAAAACTATATTTTCTTTCAGCAATCATTCTAAATGATGTGATACCTACTTTATCAGAAGGCATAGGTGTATTAACTGCATAAAACATAATATCTTTTCTGGTTTTATATTTTTTATAGAGATTTTCAAATTGTGGAAATTCTTTAAAACAAGCACCGCAGGAAGAAAACCAGAAATCTAATACAACATATTTACCCTTATTTACTATCACTGGTTTATTATTTTTATCAAAACCAGTGATAGTAAAGTCCTTTTGGATGTTAACTTTCCCAACAAACGTACCGTAGTTAACCTTATTTAACCAAAGGTCATAACCTTTTAGGAAGACAAAGAGGTTAAATAATATATAAATGCAAAGCCAACTAATCTTCATAATCTGAGTTTTACACCTAATGTAGACCAAGCCAGCAAACACACCTAGGATATGGCAAATTCCTTCAAGTAAAGAAATTCTAGAATGTTGAAAGTCGTATAATCTTGTAGGAACTTGCAGAATCAGAATACCGAATATCAGACTGAACACTATTGCGTTCGTACTTAAAATAGTTTTGAATCTATAATTAAAAAAAACTGTAATAGTTAAAAATAATGCAAACCCAATTACTGATGCAAGGTTCATTGTGAATAATGCTCTAAATGGAGAAATCAGAACCTCTCCTATTAATGCGACAGTTACAAATAGTAATATGTATCTGACCCTCACTTTCGAGGAATATTTATTTTTTAACAAGGTAGCTTACACTTAATGAGGTGAACGGGGTATCTGTATTAGCCAAAAACATTATCTTCTTTACAGTCAAGATAGAATCAGTTACTTTAGGTATCAAAGCTACTTTAATAATCGCAAAATCATTTGGTTCTACTATTTTACTTTTAGGTTTAACTATCATACAATCACAAGATGCAACAATGCTATCTATTTTCATAGCATTTTTACCTATATTTTTTATTCTATAGGCTAGTTCGACTGTATCGACATTCTTTAATTCACCTAGCTTGATATCTTTATTTTGAACTTCAATTATAGTATTGTGGTCTTCTTTACAAGACGACAATATTAGAACAAGAACAGCAATCAACGATAAGTTTACTTTTACTCTCATTGTAAGAATCTAAAATTTGTAGCAGATATTATTACAATCGTACTGACCTAAAAACCCACACCCATTTCCAGTTTTACAGGATGCACCTTTAGTTGGACACAAACTTTCCGAATCACAAGTAAACCAAGAATTCATATTGCAATTACAAGAGGGCTTATCGTCTATCGGGTCTGGTCCAATACCATTGGTTGTAGAACCACCATCTGTAAAAACATATGCCATTTCTCTAATTTCTTCTGACGAAAAAGATGATTGGGCTTGAACTAACCAAGGGTCTCTTAGCTTTGTCAGTTCTGTTTGTTTTCCACTTACGAACAGTTCTGAATTTAATGTGGTAATCAAGTCAATAACTATTGCTTTTTGTTTTTCATTCAATTTTTTTGTTGCTAAAATTGATTTTAAATGATTTGTCCATAAGGTATACTTATCATTTTGGTCTAAAAGGTTATAAGCCAATTTGCGTTCCTCGACATTAGAAAGGTTTAAGACATTCTCAATTTTTGAATTTGTTTTTTGTAGTCCCAAAGTCTCATTCAGTGCTGAATCAGAAGATTTTTTACAAGAAAACAATAAACACAGTAATACAATCTGTGTGAGTAGCATTAATTTTTTTTTCATATACTTTTTATTTTTGATTATTAATTTCCTTATTGGAGATTATTTGAATTAAATATATGTAATAAAATAAGTTGCAAAACTATGATTATTTAGAACACCTATAATCCTTGATGAATGAGCATTTTACCGTGACAAATACTAAAAAAATTTCACAATGAATATAGTTAGTTAGAATTTTTGTTGCTGTTTATCCCTGCTAGCTTCTCTTTAATAAAAGTCCAAAAGTCTAATCCAGTTATCTCACCCAGATTTTCATAAATAGATTTAATTTCTGCACTCGCTATAAAGAATGCAACCATTCGCATAAATGGTAAAGCTGATGCAAAGGTCAGTTCAAAAAGGTGGGCTATTAAAATGGCTATCATATAAGCTACAGCCTTTCCAATCGATACCCTCATCATTTTTGAGGTAACATCTTGCTTATTTCTTCGGGCTTTCCACACACCAGTAATGAAATCAATTATTACAAAAATTGTAATCACCAACAACGATGAATGTGTTGGCGAAAAATAAAGATAAACAAAGAAGCCAAATTTATAGGCATACGGAATTGCCTTTGAGATAAGATTTAATAGGTCGTGCCACATTAGCTTTTATATAATTCAATTTCTCTTTTGCGCCTATTAACCAACACATCAATAATCACCTTGCCAGCGTGAACCCATTTCTTAAATTCAATAAATATTTCTGGTAGAGATGCTTTAGAATTCACTTTCTTCAATAATGTAGATGAAGCAAACGCAAACATCCCAACGTTATAGCAAAAACTCACCAATGCATTGAAAGCATTTTGGGTTAAAGTAACTTTAACATTTTTGTTAACTGCACTTTCATAAAGCTTAATCTTATTCTCAAAAAGTGAGACTGCTTCATCTTTAGTTATAACCTGACCTTCTTTTACTGGCGTGTTGTTAAGGTTATAAGTATTACCCCATCCAATAGTCCAAACACCAGCAGGACATTTGTAAGCTTTGAGCCTTAGCCCTTCTTCATTCTGGATAAATTCTAATCCATTCTTATCTAATTTCAATTTACCAAGGTTTATGTGTACACCCTTTGTGGACGTGGTCTGTTGGTATCAACAGCTGATTTAGGTGTAATCGTATTATAGTCTGCTGTACCAAGATTAGCTTTCTTACTGAAAGTATATGTGGATTCTATTGTATCCGATTCATTAAGCAGCTCAAACATTTCGATTGATGATATATCACTTTTCAGATTTAGTGTAGCCTTAAAGGGCATAAACCGACCTGCGAGGTTATTGATATTGTAAACCTTTCCAAAATCAAAATCACCCCTTACACTTGAAGTAAACTGTATATAAGGGCTACGATACTGATTTAAAATAGACCTGCTTGCAATTTCTAAAAGTGATTTGCTTTCCGTTTTTCCCTCCCTATACCAATTTTGCGTATAAATGTAACCAGTAGATGTATTGAAAATTAATTGGTTCGTATTACCGATATTTCCAAATTCACCAAAGGTTGGAACTAAATCATCGTAGGTCTCAGTGTAATTTTTGTCGGTACTAACTTTATAAATTTCGCCCTCATAATTATTGGTATTATTTACGCTTAACGAGACAGAAAATTCTCTCAATAGTCCACCAAATTGATAACCATTAGGATTATCATAGCTTGGATAAACAAACAGTTCCAACTTGTTAAAAGTTGTATCAGCAATTGCAGGTGAAGAAATCTCGGAGGTGTACCAAAAATCTGCTCTCCAATCACCGCTCCTATTAAGTCTATCTTGAACGTACACATCATCTGGAACTTGAAAATTCAAAAACTTGAAGGTAGTAGACCAAATATAATTGTCACCAGATTTGGTTAAAAAGTAGGTTAAAACAGGACTACTAACCTTTATACAGACTCTAACATTACCGAAATAAGCCAGCTTAACTTTAAACTTATCACCAGTAAAAAGCATATTGCTAAAATTGTAAACTGGTAAAGTTATGTTAGGAGATGTAGATACAATCGATGCATCTGAGTTATTTTTGCTTCCAATGTATAAGACCGCATCACTCCTAGTGTTTCCTGTTCTGCTTATATTCAAACCATTTGAATTCCAATATTTTGGTAATGTGTTTGCACTATCCCACTGCAAGAACTGAGAATTAAGTGTTAACACTGATGGAATGTTATTTTTATTCTCAATATTCAAATATTTATACGGTGTTTGATAAGTTAATGTAGCATCTGAATTAACAAATCTTAAATTTGATACTCCACCGATTGAACCTAAAATATTTGAAGTTGAAGATGTATTTACCGTTGAAGATGGAACAGTAAAATCAATATTATAAGTTCTTCTTAAAATCGTATTGCTTAACTTATTGCATATACCAATAAATTTGACCCCCTTTCGCCAATTTTAAATTGACCCCCAGAGTTGTTGCTTGAAAAAAGCAGA